>NZ_AP017569.1:0-1417797 GCF_002355655.1 Halorubrum trapanicum
TGGGACTGGACGACGACGCGCGGGAGTACCACCGACAGGAGCCGCCCGGAAAGATCGAGATCGAGACGACGAAGCCCACGAACACGCAGCGAGACCTCTCGCTGGCGTACTCGCCGGGGGTCGCGGCGCCGTGTCGCGACATCGCGGCCGATCCCGAGTCCGTCTTCGAGTACACGGCGAAGGGGAACCTCGTCGCCGTCGTCTCGAACGGCTCGGCCGTCCTCGGGCTCGGCGACATCGGCGCCGCCGCCTCGAAGCCCGTCATGGAGGGGAAGGGGGTGCTGTTCAAGCGGTTCGCCGACATCGACGTGTTCGACATCGAGCTCGACATCGACTCCGTCGACCCGTTCTGCGAGGCGGTGAAGGCGATGGAGCCGACGTTCGGCGGGATCAACCTCGAGGACATCAAGGCTCCCGAGTGCTTCAAGATCGAGGAGCGACTCCGCGAGGAGATGGACGTCCCGGTGTTCCACGACGACCAGCACGGCACCGCGATCATCTCCGGCGCGGCGCTGATGAACGCGGTCGACATATCCGGGAAGGAGCTCTCAGAGCTCGATATCGTCTTCTCGGGCGCCGGCGCGTCGGCCATCGCGACGGCCCGATTCTACGTTTCGCTCGGCGCGCGCAAGGAGAACATCACGATGTGCGACTCCTCGGGGATCATCACCGAGGAGCGCGTCGAGGCCGGCGAGGTCAACGAGTACAAGAGCCAGTTCGCCACGCCCGTCGAGGGCGGTGACCTCGCGGACGCGATGGAGGGCGCAGACGTGTTCGTCGGACTCTCGGTGGGGGGGATCGTCTCCCAGGAGATGGTCCGCTCGATGGGCGACGACCCGATCATCTTCGCGATGGCGAACCCCGACCCGGAGATCACCTACGAGGACGCGAAGGACGCGCGCGACGACACGGTGATCATGGCGACGGGCCGGTCCGACTACCCGAACATGGTGAACAACGTGCTCGGGTTCCCCTTCCTGTTCCGCGGGGCGCTCGACGTGCGCGCGACCGAGATCAACGAGGAGATGAAGGCGGCCGCCGCGGAGGCGCTCGCCGACCTCGCGCGCAAGGACGTCCCGGACGCGGTCGTGAAGGCGTACGGCGACGAGCCCCTCCAGTTCGGCCCCGACTACGTCATCCCGAAGCCGCTCGACCCCCGCGTGCTGTTCGAGGTGGCGCCGCGCGTCGCGGAGGCGGCGATGGAGTCCGGGTCCGCGCGGGCCGAGATCGACTTAGAGAAGTACCGGGAGCGGCTCGAAGCGCGGCTCGGGAAGTCCCGCGAGATGATGCGGGTCGTGTTGAACAAAGCGAAGAGCGACCCGAAGCGGATCGCGCTCGCGGAGGGCACCGACGAGAAGATGATCCGCGCCGCCTACCAGCTCTCCGAGCAGGGGATCGCGGAGCCGGTGTTGCTCGGCGACGCCGACACCATCTCCCAGACTGCGGCCGAACTCGGCCTATCCTTCCGCCCCGAAGTGGTCGACCCCGACGACCGGGACGTCTCCGACTACGGCGATCGGCTGTACGAGCTCCGGAAGCGCAAGGGAATCACGAAGCGCGAAGCGGACGACTTGGTGAAGCGGGACACGAACTACCTCGGGAGCGTGATGGTCGAGACCGGCGACGTCGACGCGATGCTCACCGGGCTCACCCACCACTACCCGTCCGCGCTCCGGCCGCCGCTCCAGATCGTCGGATCCGCGGCCGACACCGACACCGTCGCCGGCGTGTACATGCTCACGTTCAAGAACCGGGTCATCTTCTGTGCGGACACGACCGTCAATCAGGACCCGGACGCCGAGACGCTGGCGGAGGTCACGCGACACACCGCCGACCTCGCGCGCCGGTTCAACGTCGAGCCGCGCGCGGCGATGCTGTCGTACTCCAACTTCGGGAGCGTCGACAACGAGGGGACACGAAAGCCGCGCGACGCGGTCGACATCCTCCAGTCCGACGACGCGGTCGACTTCCCGGTCGACGGGGAGATGCAGGCCGACACCGCGGTCGTCGACGACATCCTCAACGGGACCTACGAGTTCTCCCAGCTCGACGAGGCCGGCAACGTCCTCGTGTTCCCGAACCTCGAAGCCGGGAACATCGGGTACAAGCTCCTCCAGCGGCTCGGCGGCGCCGAGGCCATCGGACCGATGCTCGTCGGCATGGACGAGCCGGTCCACGTGCTCCAGCGGGGCGACGAGGTGAAAGACATCGTCAACCTCGCCAGCGTCGCGGTCGTGGACGCGCAAGAGTAGTTCGTCGGCCGCAGCCCGGCGCTCGTCACACCAATTTTACTTGTTTCCAACTACGACAGTATTGACATGGGACCGAGCGAGGATCCGGACGAAGCGACCGGGCCGCGAGTGCTCGACAACAGGCGCGACGCGACTCGCTACCGGGTCCTCGTCGAGATCGCCGCGCGACAGCCGGCGGTGAGCCAAGAGGAGATCGCCGACGTCATCGGCGTGACATCGCAGGCCGTGAGCGACTACGTCCGGGATCTGGTCGACGGCGGGTTCGTGGAGAAACGCGGTCGCGGTCGGTACGAGGTGACGAAGGAGGGAGTCGACTGGATCATCACGCGAACCGACGCCCTCTCGGAGTTCGTCTCTCGGGTGTCCGACGACGTCCTGGGAAGCGTCGACGTTGACGCCGCGGTGGCGACCGACGCGCTCGAAGAGGGGGACGACGTCGGACTGGAGATGCGCGACGGGGTGTTACACGCCGTCCCCGAGGGCGGTGCGGCGGCGACGGCGGTCGTCGTCACCGGCGGCGAGGCGGGAGAGGCCGTCGGCGTCACCGACTTCGAAGGCGTCGTCGAGTACGACCCGGGCGTGGTGACGGTCGTCCCCGTTCCGGCCGTGACGGAGGGGGAGCCCCCTTCTCCGGACGTGATCAGGGATCGAGCCACCGAGGCGGACCTCGTCGCGGTCGGTGGGACCGAGGCCTACGCGCTCGTGACCCGTACCGGACTGCGGCCCGACGTCCGGTTCGGATCGGCGACGGGCGTCTCACAGGCCGCCCTTCGCGGCTTGGACGTGCTCTTGCTCGTGTCGACCGACGAACTCTCTCGGCACACGACGCGGCTGCGCGAAGACGGCGTTCGGTACGAGGTTCGCGACTCCCTCGACCGCTGAGTCGGTCACAAAGCCAGAGCGCGATGCCGTGAAGACCGGGTGCGGGGAGAATCACGTGTGGGGATGGGTTCGATTCGGGGGCGAAACGAGTAGTGAACGATACGAGCGGAGAGACACACCGTGTTTCCGGTGAAATCGGGGTCTGGCTGGGTGCGGTTGTTGGGTGGGCTGGGTATCTTGTCCGAGAAACCGAACATCCTGTCCGATTCAAAACAACAGGTTTTATTACCTAATCCAGAGTAAAGCTCGCCAAGCCACATTGGCGAAGGCTCGCCGAGCCATACAGCCCGTTTCATCGGAAACGTGGTCTCCCTCGTGATGGAGTCGTCTAACACTCCATCGAACACCGGGTTTCCGGTGAAATAGGCTGGCAATCGCCTCCCCGTTGTTGGTCTTGTGGCACACTCGTCTCACTCCTGTCGCACTCTCGCTGATCGGTGCCTATTCTCGTCGTCCGTTCTCTCTGTCGTTCTTATCGCGTCGACCTCGCTCCTCCGAGGGTCTCGCCCCGACCTACCCCAAATCACCTCAACCCGTTCCTCCCCGACCTACCCCAAACCACCTCAACCCGTTCCTCCCCGACCTACCTCTCCCCAATCCCCGCTTTCACCGGAAACACGGTGTGTGTCTCGACCGACCAACCCGTCCCCCGACCTCCCCCACGACCGCGCCCCACACCCGGCCACGAAACAGAACGCATTTCACCGGAAACCCGGTGTCTCTCTCATGGACGCAGCGGACGACCTCTTCACGAGGGAGGATCCCATCTTCGCAAACAAGGAACTCCTCGAGATCAGTCACCTGCCGGGCGAGGGGCGAATCGTCGGCCGAGACGACGAGATCGCCGACTTGGCGACGGCGGTCAATCCGGCCATCTTCGGACAGAGCCCGAGCAACGTACTCATCTACGGGAAGACGGGTACGGGGAAGTCGCTGTGTGCGAAGTACGTCTCCAAGCGACTCGTCTCGACCGCGAGCGAGGAGGGCGTCACGGCGACGTTCGCCTACGTCGACTGCGCGCAGGACACCACGGAGACGCAGGCGGTCCAGACGATCGCCGAGGGCGTCAACGACCCCGAAGAGACCGGGATCAACGTCCCCGACAAGGGACTCTCCACCTCCACGTACTACAAGCGGCTCTGGCGGATCCTCGACCAGCGGTACGACGTCGTCCTAATCTTGCTCGACGAGATCGACAAGCTCGACGACGACGCAATCCTGATGCAGCTGTCCCGCGCGGGCGAGGCCGGGAAGATCACCGACTGTAAGCTGGGCGTCGTCGGGATCAGCAACAAGATCCAGTACAAAGACCGGATGGACGAGCGCGTCAAGTCGAGCCTCTGCGAGCGCGAGTTCGTCTTCCCGCCGTACGACGCGAATCAGCTACGAGAGATCATGCAGGCGCGTGCGGACGCGTTCCACGACGACGTTCTCGACCCGTCAACTATCCCGCGCGCTGCGGCGCTCGCGGCACGTGAGCACGGTGATGCGCGGAAGGCCATCGACATCCTCAGATACGCGGGCGAGATCGCACAGGGGAACGACGAGCCCACCGTCCGCGAGGAGTTCGTCACGCAGGCGCGCGAGCGGGCCGAGACCGACCGGTTCCGAGAGCTCATCCGCGGGTCCACACCCCACTCGCGGTACGTGCTCCAGGCGCTCGCGCTGCTATCGCTCTCGAACGGTCGACAGGACGGGTTCCGGACGAGCCGCGTGTACGAGATCTACGAGAACATCTGTCGACAGGAGGGCTCCGACAGCCTCTCGCTGCGACGCGTCCGCGACCTGCTGAAGGAACACGCGTTCCTCGACATCATCGAACAGTCGAAACACAGCGGCGGCAGCGCCGAGGGAAGCTACACCAAACACCAGCTCCTCGAGGATCCGAGCGTCGTCAAAGAGGTCCTCACCGAAGACGACGCCGAAACGTAGCCGAACCGTACTCGCCCGCTCGACACTGACTGACGGCCGCTCGACACCGATTACCGCCTCATACCGAGGCGGTGGTAACCGAACAGACCGATCGATTCACCCTCAGCCGAGCAGGCCGAGCCCTTCGATGCGCTCGACGATCTCCTCGACCGCTTCCTCGGCGTCGTCGGTCCGCTTGCCGCCGGTGATAACGATCTTTCCGCTCCCGAAGAGCAGGATGACGACTTCGGGTTCGTCCATCCGGTAGACGAGCCCGGGGAACTGCTCCGGCTCGTACTCCACGTCCTCGAGGCCGAGCCCGATCGCGAGGGCGTTGAGGTTGAGGTTGTGCCCGAGGTCCGCGCTCGACACGATGTTCTGAACGGTGATCTCCGGGTCGTCTTCGACGGGGATCTGGAGGCCGCGAAGCTTCTCGAAGATGATACCGAGCGCGTCGTGGACGTCGTCGATGCTCTTCGCGCCCGTACAGACGATCTTCCCCGAGCGGAAGATGAGCGCGGCCGCTTTCGGCTCCTGGGTCCGGTACACGAGGCCGGGGAAGTTGTCCGGGTTGAAATCCGCGCCCGGGAGGTCTTCCGCGAGCGCCTCCAAATCGAGCTCCTGGCCGATACCCGTCGATGCAACAACGTTCTGAATCTCGATCGAGTCTGCAGGGTTCGTCATCGTTCGCTTTTATATGTGTCCCCCTCCCTTATAAACGCCCGTGGTATAAACGACCGGCTCGTCCCGAAACGAAATATTACCTGTCCCCGCGTACGCGCGAGCTCCCGACGTAGTGCGAGAACACTATGAAATTATTCTGATAGATTGTCCGATCGCGAGTTTCACTCCAACCGCTCGATGACGCCGTCTCTCTCCGAGTACGGCCAGTCGTTGACGGATCAACTCGTTGTAAACTGCTCCGTGAAACCGCATGACGTGGCGTAGTTAGTTCGACGGGGTTAAGTACAACCCGGGCATTCGATGAGATGCGAGGCGCCCCCGCCGAGGGGGCACCGACCGGCCGTTGACGCGGCCGGTCGAAGCGTTCCGACGTGCTTAAGTGTACAAGCCCGTTCGGTCAATACGCGAAGAACGCACCGCGGACTCGGGCCGTTCAACTCGGCCCGGTTTCGCAGAGTCGGCTCGTCCGACTCATCCGATGAGGATCACGCCCCCTGCGCTCCGGCGTAAGCGGTGATCTGATGTGAGCCGTGGTCGTTCGGTGTCATCCAAGCCGTTGGGTGGCCCGGACACCACACAGACCAATGCAATGGTGTGTCAACCCTCGTCTTCGACGAGATTGACACCCGCCAACACCCCCTTCAGGCCGGGAATCAGGCCTGAAGGAATTACATTCCGGTTGATCCTGCCGGAGGCCATTGCTATTGGGATCCGATTTAGCCATGCTAGTCGCACGAGTTCAGACTCGTGGCGAATAGCTCAGTAACACGTGGCCAAACTACCCTTCGGAACACGATACCCTCGGGAAACTGAGGCTAATAGTGTATCTCATACCACCACTGGAATGAGTGGTATGTCAAACGCTCCGGCGCCGAAGGATGTGGCTGCGGCCGATTAGGTAGACGGTGGGGTAACGGCCCACCGTGCCAATAATCGGTACGGGTCATGAGAGTGAGAACCCGGAGACGGAATCTGAGACAAGATTCCGGGCCCTACGGGGCGCAGCAGGCGCGAAACCTTTACACTGCACGACAGTGCGATAGGGGGATCCCAAGTGCACAGGCATAGCGCCTGTGCTTTTCGGTACCGTAAGGTGGTACCAGAATAAGGGCTGGGCAAGACCGGTGCCAGCCGCCGCGGTAATACCGGCAGCCCAAGTGATGGCCGATCTTATTGGGCCTAAAGCGTCCGTAGCTGGCCGCGCAAGTCCATCGGGAAATCCACCTGCTCAACAGGTGGGCGCCCGGTAGAAACTGCGTGGCTTGGGACCGGAAGGCGCGACGGGTACGTCCGGGGTAGGAGTGAAATCCCGTAATCCTGGACGGACCGCCGATGGCGAAAGCACGTCGCGAGAACGGATCCGACAGTGAGGGACGAAAGCCAGGGTCTCGAACCGGATTAGATACCCGGGTAGTCCTGGCCGTAAACAATGTCTGCTAGGTGTGGCTCCCACTACGAGTGGGTGCTGTGCCGTAGGGAAGCCGCTAAGCAGACCGCCTGGGAAGTACGTCCGCAAGGATGAAACTTAAAGGAATTGGCGGGGGAGCACTACAACCGGAGGAGCCTGCGGTTTAATTGGACTCAACGCCGGACATCTCACCAGCATCGACTGTGGTAATGACGATCAGGTTGATGACCTTATCCGAGCCTCAGAGAGGAGGTGCATGGCCGCCGTCAGCTCGTACCGTGAGGCGTCCTGTTAAGTCAGGCAACGAGCGAGACCCGCACCCTTACTTGCCAGCAGTACCGCGAGGTAGCTGGGGACAGTAGGGGGACCGCCGTGGCTAACACGGAGGAAGGAACGGGCAACGGTAGGTCAGTATGCCCCGAATGTGCTGGGCAACACGCGGGCTACAATGGTCGAGACAAAGGGTTCCAACTCCGAAAGGAGACGGTAATCTCAGAAACTCGATCGTAGTTCGGATTGTGGGCTGCAACTCGCCCACATGAAGCTGGATTCGGTAGTAATCGCGTGTCACAAGCGCGCGGTGAATACGTCCCTGCTCCTTGCACACACCGCCCGTCAAAGCACCCGAGTGAGGTCCGGATGAGGCGTTCCACGAACGTCGAATCTGGGCTTCGCAAGGGGGCTTAAGTCGTAACAAGGTAGCCGTAGGGGAATCTGCGGCTGGATCACCTCCACCGACCCGAGACTCGCCCCCTGGGCGAGCTCACCTTACGACCGTCACACCGACGGTCACTGCTCATTCGCACTGGTCTGTGTCCCGTCCGCCCACCCACCGGCTTGGACACTTTAGAACGACCACGGCTCACACAACACACCAGACCTTCCCGAGAGGGAAGGTGGGCTCATAGCTCAGCGGTAGAGTGCCTCCCTTGCAAGGAGGATGCCCTGGGTTCGAATCCCAGTGAGTCCATGTCCGTTCGGTCCGAATCCGTCCCCTTATATGGGAGACGCGACTCGGATTGAACACGACGACCGATGCACCATCCCGGGAAACCGCGGATGGGAAGGGTTCGACGAACGCCCCGTCACACCCGGGGCGATTCAATGACAACCGTGTATACGTGCGATCCAGACGTCCACTGAACTCATCCGAGTTCGTGGAACGTCAGTGAACCATATACAGTCGGGTGACACTATGTCACTTGACACCGTCAGCACTCTCTTCTGGAGAGTTGGCTGACACACTACTGGCTACTGTGCCAGCTGGTGAATGGCTCGGCTCGAGAGCCGACGACGGACGTGCCAAGCTGCGAAAAGCTCGTGGGACCCGCATGGAGGGAAAGAACACGAGATCTCCCAATCGGAATCCGTTCAACAATTGCCACGCGCAATAGGGAACGCCCTGAATTGAAACATCTCAGTAAGGGCAGGAAAAGAACGCAACAGCGATGTCGTCAGTAACCGCGAGTAAACGCGACACAGCCCAAACCGAAGGTCTTCGGACCAATGTGGTGTTCGGGTTGACAACCAAATCTCGACAACTCATCTGAAGTCTCCTGGAACGGAGCGTGAAACAGGGTGACAACCCCGTAAGATGAGTCAGTACGGATGGCGTCAAATCCAGAGTAGCAGGGGTCGGATATCCTCTGTGAACATCTCAGGCATCCCCTGAGAAGGCTAAACACTCCTCGAGACCGATAGCGAACAAGTAGCGTGAGCGAACGCTGAAAAGCACCCCGAGAAGGGCGGTGCAATAGGGCCTGAAATCAGCTGGCGATCGAGCGACAGGGCGTACAAGGCGTCTCTCAAAACGACCGAGGAGCGATCCTCTAGTAGGAAGAGAGACGAGCCGGCGTCGTGTCGTGCGTTTTGAAAAACGACCCAGGGAGTGCACTTGATTGGCGAGTCTAACCCGTGAACCGGGGAAGGCGCAGGGAAACCGATACGGCCGCAGCACATTCGTGCGAGGGCCACCGTGTTCAAGCGCGGGGAGTCAATCGGGTGCGACCCGAAACCAGGCGATCTACGCGCGAGCAAGGTGAAGCGTGGCGAAAGCCACGTGGAGGCCTGTTAGAGTTGGTGTTCTACAATACCCTCTCGTGACTCGTGTGTAGGGGTGAAAGGCCCATCGAGCCTGGCAACAGCTGGTTCCAACCGAAACATGTCGAAGCATGACCTCTCCCGAGATAGCCCGCGGGGTAGAGCTACCGATTGGATGACCCGCCTCCGAGAGGAGTCGGCCATCCTGTCGAACTCCAAACCCGCAGGCGTCGCAGACGGAGGGAGTCCGGTGCGCGGGGTAAGCCTGTGTACCGTGAGGGGAACAACCCAGAGCCGGGTTAAGGTCCCAAAGTGTAGATTAAGTGCGATTCGAAGGTGGTCTCAAGCCCTAAACAGCCGGGAGGTGAGCTTAGAAGCAGCTACCCGCTAAGAAAAGCGTAACAGCTTACCGGCCGAGGTTTGAGGCGCCCAAAATGATCGGGGCTCAAATCTACCACCGAGACCTGGCCGTGCCCTTGACAGGGGCAACCGCGTAGGTTGGCGTACTGGTCGGACGGAAGCCCGGGCGAGAGCTCGTGTGGACCGTCCAGTAACGACAATCCTGGTCACAGTAGCAGCGATAGTCGGGTGAGAACCTCGACGGCCTGAAGAGCAAGGGTTCCTCGGCACTGCCGTTCAGCCGAGGGTTAGCCGGTCCTAAGGTGTACCACAACTTGACTACACCGACGGGAAGCTGGTTAATATTCCAGCGCCATCGTGCAGTAAACGCCGACGCCGTGTGGAACGCTGAGCCGGGCACTCGCCCGGTCGAATCGTGGAAACTCGTGGAAACCGTCACGGTACGAAGCGAGCGAAACGCGAAATAGCGAAAGTCAGCCGTACATAGGGCCCGTGAAAAGGCAAGCACGATGTCCGTACCGAGATCCGACACAGGTGCTCTGCCAGCGCAAGGCAAGGCCTGTCGGGAGAACCGACGTTAGGGAATTCGGCAAGTTAGTCCCGTACCTTCGGAAGAAGGGATGCCTGCTCTCGACGGAGCAGGTCGCAGTGACTCGGGCGCTCCGACTGTCTAGTAACAACACAGGTGACCGCAAATCCGCAAGGACTCGTACGGTCACTGAATCCTGCCCAGTGCGGGTATCTGAACACCTCGTACAAGAGGACGAAGGACCCGTCAACGGCGGGGGTAACTATGACCCTCTTAAGGTAGCGTAGTACCTTGCCGCTTCAGTAGCGGCTTGCATGAATGGATAAACGAGAGCGCCACTGTCCCAACGTTGGACCCGGTGAACTGTACGTTCCAGTGCGGAGTCTGGAGACCCCCAAGGGGAAGCGAAGACCCTATAGAGCTTTACTGCAGGCTGTCGCTGAGACGTGGTCGCCGATGTGCAGCATAGGTAGGAGACGCTACACAGGTACGTGCGCTAGCACGCCACCGAGTCAACATTGAAATACTACCCGTCGGTGACTGCGACTCTCACTCCGGGAGGAGTACACCGGTAGCCGGGCAGTTTGACTGGGGCGGTACGCGCTCGAAAAGATATCGAGCGCGCCCGAAGATCATCTCAGCCGGGTCGGGAATCCGGCGAAGAGCGCAAGAGCACAAGATGGTCTGACAGTGTTCTTCCCAACGAGGAACGCTGACGCGAAAGCGTGGTCTAGCGAACCTACGAGGTTCCGGAATGGGACCCGTAGATGACAGAAAAGCTACCTTAGGGATAACAGAGTCGTCACTCGCAAGAGCACATATCGACCGAGTGGCTTGCTACCTCGATGTCGGTTCCCTCCATCCTGCCCGTGCAGACGCGGGCAAGGGTGAGGTTGTTCGCCTATTAAAGGAGGTCGTGAGCTGGGTTTAGACCGTCGTGAGACAGGTCGGCTGCTATCTATTGGGGGTGTGAGGTACCTGACGTGAACGAACGTATAGTACGAGAGGAACTACGTTTGGTCGCCACTGGTGTATCGGTTGTCCGGAAGGGCAGATGCCGAGTAGCCACGCGACACGGGGTAAGAGCTGAACGCATCTAAGCTCGAAACCCACATGGAAAAGAGGTACCGTAGAGGTCACTCGTAGAAGACGAGTTCGATAGACTCGGGGTGTACGCACCGAGGCAACGAGGTGTTAAGCCCACGAGAACTAACAGACCGAGCCACATTCATTGGCGCTGACGCGCCACGACTCGCATGAGTTCAGGCGGTATCTGGATCGCACGATTTACACGGTTGGTATCGAACCAGACCGACACAGGGGTCTTGCTGTAGCGGATACAGCGAGTCTCGGTTCGACTCCGAGAGTCGGCATGAAGGCGGCCAGAGCGGTGGAGACACACCCGTACCCATTCCGAACACGGAAGTTAAGCCCACCAGCGTACCGTGAAGTACTGGAGTGAGCGATCCTCTGGGAACCACGGGTCGCCGCCTACCCACTCATACGGGATACTTCCCACCAAGCCCACGGACAACGCGTCCGTGGGCTTTTTTTCATACACGGAGAGCCGCCGCGCTCGCATTTCACCCGCTTTTCGCGACTATTGGTCGCCGATCTCGGTTGCGTGGTCCGAAGTCGTTGTAACCGAATTTGCTGAGTCGTGGACTCGGTACGCGTTGTTTCGCGGACGACTCACCGTGCTCGGCTGATCGTCTCGCGAGAAGGCGTATCAGTACTAATAGTCTCATCCGTAAGTTTATCACTTTTGTCGATGAACCCAACGTATCGTGGATGGATCGAACGGCGCGGCACGACTGTTCTGCGGCGGCCAGCCGTCGGTTCGTGACGGAGTGGCCTCGGAGCGTGTCGTGTCCGTGTTGTTCGGGACCGATGTCGAGGCGTGGCGGAGCGGATGGGAGCGAAGGCCGGCGGGCCCGCCGGCCCGCGAGGCGGTGGTGGACGTGAGCGACGTCGCTCGGAGCGGGGCCGCCGCTTCAACGCAGGTGGTGCCAAATAACGGGCTCGCGTACACCGTTCTCGGCCGCGACGCCGAGAGCGAGCGAGTTCTCGACGCCGTCGACGATCACCTCGACGGAGTCCCCTCGGGAATGGTCGACGTGGTAATCGACGACGTAGCGCCCGTCGCCGCTCGGGGCGGCGTCGACGCCGCCGTCGCGTTCGTGGACCGGGTCCTCGAACGGTTCGTGGACCGAGCGAACCGGGTGGCGATCGGGTGTTCCTTCGAGGGGTCCGCGGAGTTGCTGTCGCGCGTCGGCGGTCGCGTCGACGCCGTCCTCGGTGCCGACGCGGACGCGACGGCGGCGGTCGAACGGCTCTCCCGCGACGACCCCACGACCTTCGGATACGTCCGCCGTCACTGGGTCGAGGCCAAGCGCGGCATCGAGACGTGCGACCGGAACTACCCGCAGTCGAAACAGGTCCACGCCGCGCTGACCGACCCGGAGACGACGCCGCGGACGCTGGGGGCGACCCTGTCGGGACTGGTCACGCTCGGCGCGCTGGAGACGTGGGGAGACACCGTGGGGCCGACCCGATACGATCTCACCGCGTACCGGCCGGAGCGGGCGTGGGCGGTCGGCGCCGCGCTCGAAGCGGGCGCCTCCGAGGAGTGAAACGGCTGCGGCGCTGACTCAGGTCGTCAGTCGCTCGCATCGTTTCGTCCGTCGGGCGGCGCGACGCGGTTGAGGTCGGTCTCTACCACGGTGCCGTCGGGCTCGAGCGTCACGCTCCCGAGAGCGGCGGTCTCACCGGTGTCGTACCGCGCGGCGACGGCCTCCAGGGTCGGGCGGCGGTCGAGTCGCTCCCACACGGCCTCCGCGACCAGCGACTGGAACGCCTCGGGGTCGGTCCACCCGGCGTCGATGTCGGAGGGGACGCCGACGACGACTCGGAGCTCCGTCTCGGCGACGCGGATGCCGACGCCGAACGTGTCCGCACACATGAGCGGTGGTTCGCGCCGGGGTGTGAAATCACCGTCGGCGGAGACCGAGCGGGGAACCTCGCCGTACACACGGGTCGGTTCTCGAAACCCGTAAGCGCCCGTCGCTCGAACGACCACGAGAACCGATGAGTCCGAAGCCAGCGGTGTCGCCGAAGGCGGGGCTGGCGGCCGCGGTCGTCGCGGTGAGCGCGGGCGCGATCCTCGTCCGCCTGAGCGACGCGCCGAGCTCGGTCGCCGCGTTCTACCGGGTGCTGTTCACGACCCTGCCGCTGGCCGCGATAGCGGCGTGGCGGTACCGCGGAGAGTTCGCGCGGATCCGGTCTCGCGACCTCGCGTTCGCGGTGCTGTCCGGGGTCGCGCTCGCGGTCCACTTCGCGGCCTGGTTCGAGAGCCTCCGGTGGACGAGCGTCGCCGCGAGCGTGACCCTCGTTCAGGCGCAGCCGGTGTTCGTCTCGATCGGCGCGTGGCTGCTGTTGCGCGAGCGCGTCACGCGTCGGATGGCCGCGGGCATCGCGGTCGCCGTCGGCGGGATGGCATCGATGTCGCTCGGCGACTTCCTCGGCGGCGTGGCGGTCGGTCCCCGTCCGCTGTACGGCAACGCGCTGGCGCTCGCGGGCGCCGTCGCCGCCGCGGGCTACGTGCTGGCCGGTCGCTCGCTGCGGCAGCGCATCTCGCTGATACCCTACGTCACCGTCGTGTACGGCGTCTGCGTGGTCGTTCTGCTCGCGTTCGTCCTCGTCGCGGGACACCCACTCACGGGATATCCCGCCCGGGAGTGGCTCCTCTTCGCCGGGCTCGCGGTCGGGCCGGGGCTGCTCGGTCACACCGTCCTCAACTGGGCGCTCGCGCATCTCGAATCGAGCGTCGTCTCCGTCTCGCTGCTCGGCGAGCCGGTCGGTGCGACGCTGCTCGCGTTCGCCTTACTGTCGGAGACGCCGACGCCGGTGACGATCGCGGGCGGATGCGTCGTCCTCGCCGGTATCTACGTCACCGCGACGGCGGCTCGGACGTAGCGTTTTCAGCACCGATATTTTGGGGTGAACGTTGAAGCCACCCGAACGAGTGGACCGGGTATGGACCGGCGAACGGTCGTCGCGTTCGTGGGCGAGGACCCGAGCGCGAGCGAACGCGTGTCCCGCGCGGTCGACGCCGTCTGGGGCGGCCCGAGCGGACCGGAACTCCGCGCGTTCGTCCCGACGGATCTCGACGACGACCGCGGCGGCGAGGATCCGCTGAACGAGACGTGCGGCGTCGTCGTCACCGCCGCGGCCGCGACCGAGGATCGGGTGACGGAGCGGCTCGCGGCGCTCCCGTCGAACGTGCCGGTGATCGCGCTCGTCGAGGACGCGACGCCGACGGCGGTCAGAGCCCTGCTCGCGGCCGACGCAGACGACATAGTCGATGCCGGCGACTGGGGGTCCGATCCAGACGAGATCGACGCGACCCACCCGCTCGCCGAACGGCTCGCGAGCCGACTGGATCCCGACCGCGTCCGACTCGGCAGCGACGACGTCGCCCGTCTCTCCGAGGTGTTGCTCGACGCCGGAACGACGCTGATGAGTACCCGCACCGACGAGGTCGGGACGAAGATCGAGTGGACGATGGAGAACGTCGGCGAACACGCCGGGCTCGATCGGATCGTCTGTTACCGGGAGGACGGCGGGCAGTTCGTCCCCGCGTACGGCTGGTGTCCCGACGGGTCCGAGCCGGAACCGCGACCGTTCGAGGAGTTCCCGGACCCCGAACAGCTGTCGACGTTCGGCAACGTCGCGCGCGGATCCGTCCCTGCCGGGAACGCGGACGGCGAGGGCGGCGAGGTCCGGGTCGCGGAATCGCCGGCGACGGTTCACGTCCCGCTCGTCGTCGACTGGGAACTGAGCGGGATCGTCGCGTTCGAGTCCGACGACCCCCGCGCCTGGACGGACGACGAGGTCGACCTGTACCGCACCCTCGGCGACCTGATCGCGCACACGATCGCGCGCAACGACCGCCGAACGGCGCTCCGACGGCAGGCGGAACAGCTGGAACAGTTCAGCGCGGTCGTCTCACACGACCTGCGGAACCCCCTGAACGTGATTTCGGGCTACCTGTCGCTCTCCGAGGACGAACTCTCCCCGTCGCGGTACGACGCCATGAGCGGCGCGGTCGACCGCATGGAGACGCTGATCGACGACCTGCTCATGCTCGCGCGGCGAGGCGAGGCGATCGGCGAGACAGAGCCGGTCCCGATCGCGGCCGTCGCGGAGGAGGCGTGGGGGTCGGTCCGCGCGCCCGACGCGACGCTCACGATCGCCGACGAGGTCGGTCGCGTCGAGGCCGACCCGGGTCGGCTCCGGCAGGCGCTGGAGAACCTCTTCCGGAACGCGATCGACCACGGCGGCCCGGAGGTCTCGATAGAGGTCGGCCCGCTCACCGCGGACGGCGGCGTCGGCGGGATGTACGTCGCGGACGACGGGCCCGGGATCCCGGTCGAACTCGCTGACACGGTGTTCGACTCGGGCGTCTCGTCGGCCGACAGTTCGGGGATCGGACTGGCGATCGTCGACCGGATCGTCGACGCGCACGAGTGGGACATCGAGGCCCGAAACGACGACGGCGCCGTCTTCGAACTCACGTTCGGTGCGGACGCGACGCGGCTCGCGTCGCCGTAGCGGTCCGGCACCGCGCACGTCCCCGCCGAGCCGTCAGTTTTCGGCGAACCGCTCGACCGTCCGTCGGTGCCGGTCGCGGAACATCCCCTCGAACCCGACCTTCGCCATTGGCCCGACCGCGTCGCCGAGAGGACCGAGCGGCAGCCGATAGGCGACCGTGTCGACGAGGAGGGTCTCGTCGCCGTCGGCGTAGAACGCGTGGGTGTGCTCCCACCGTCGGAACGGACCGCCCTCCATCTCGTCGACGAACCGAGCGGAGCGCTCGGGCGGCGTCGCCCCGTCGGGGTCGCGCTCGACGATTCGCGAGGTCCACCGCTGACGCGGACCGGCCCCGAACGGCCGTATCGACATCGCGATCTCCGAACCGGCGACGAGGACCTCCGGGTCGGGCGACCCGTCCGGCCCTTCGACGCCATCCACGCGGAGCCGCATCCAGTCCGGAGTGAGCTCTCGCAGTCCGTCGACCGTGGAGTGAAACTCCCACACGTCTTCGATCGGGGCCGGCACCCGAGTCGTCCGCCTGTACGTCGGCATACATCGGATACGGGTCGCGCGGACAAAAACCCGTCCTCGGCGGCGGTTCGGGGACCGAAACCCGCATGCCTGCGCGCGCCCTGTCCGGAGACGATGGAACGCGGGGCGATCGACGTCGGCGACCTGGCTGGACCGTTCGACCTACAGGCGACCCTCGAGAGCGGACAGAGCTACCTCTGGAACCGCGCGGACGGCGAGACGTACGCCAAGCTCCACGCGCACGGCGACGACGCGTGGTACGAGACGGTCGTCGACCCGATCCCCGGCGTGACCGAGGAGCGCGTCGCGGTCCGGGTCCGACAGGAGGGCGGCGTCCGCGACGGGACGCTCCGGTGGGAGGCGTCGACGGACGCCGAGCCGCTGTTGACGCACCTGCTCCGGCTCGACGACGACCTCGACGCCATCCTGGCCGCAACCCCGGACCTCCCGCTCCTGGAACGCGCGTACGACGCCTACGAGGGGATGCGCCTGACCCGCGATCCCGTGTTCCCCTGCCTGATCTCGTTCATCTGCTCGGCGCAGATGCGCGTCGCGCGGATCCACGGAATGCAGCGGCGACTCCGGGAGACGTACGGCGACGCGGTCTCGCTCGGCGACGAGACGTATCGGGCCTTCCCGACGCCCGAGCAGTTGGCCGCGCGCACCGAGGACGAACTCCGCGACCTCTCCTTGGGCTACCGCGCGCCGTACGTCCGGCGGACCGCGGAGATGGTCGCGAGCGGCGAGGCGGACCCGCTGGAGGCGGCCGACCTCCCCTACGAGGAGGCCCGCGAGTCGCTCACGCGGTTCGTCGGCGTCGGGGACAAGGTCGCGGACTGCGTGCTGCTGTTCTCGCTGGGGTTCCTCGAAGCGGTGCCGCTCGACACTTGGATCCGCACCACCGTCGAGGAGTACTACCCCGACTGCGACCGCGGGAGCTACGCCGAGACCTCCCGGGCGATCCGCGAGCGGTTCGGCGGCGAGTTCGCCGGCTACGCGCAGACGTACGTGTTCTACTACCTCCGCGCCGGCGGCGAGTGATCGGGGTCGAGACGGCCGGCTCTCGGCCCGCCGAGGCCGATCCGGTCGCGGCCGAAGTTTGATACTCGTTCGCGTGGTATCCGCACGCGTGATGGACTGTCGAGTCGTCGTCGAGGCCGCGGTTCCGGTGTACGACGTGGAAACCGCCGACGAGGCGGTTCGGATCGCCATCTCGAAGACCGGGGAGATGCTCAATCCGGACCTCAACTACGTCGAGATCGACACCGGAACGCGGACGTCGCCGAGCGGCGAGCGGCTCGACCCGGCGTTCGTCGCGGCCGACGAGGCGCTCGTCGCCCTGGAGCTTCAGATGGACGTGTTCAACGTCGACCGCGACGAACACGCCAGCCGCGTCGCGCGCAAGGAGATCGGCAAGCGCCTCCGAAACATCCCGCTGAAGGTGCTTTCTGTCACCGAGATCGACTCCGCGGAGAGCGACCGCACGGAGGGATCCGCGCCCCCGGAGGAGACGTCCGAGTCGGACGGCCTCGGGGACGACGCCGGAGACGGCACCGAGTACTGAGCGACGGTCGCGACGCTGGTCGACGATTGTGCGGTCGGCGAGGAGCAGCGCGCAGTAGACGTCTCAGTCGGCCGTCGGGGCCAGCGGCTCCGATTCGGACGACTCCATCGGCTCGGTGATTCCCTCAGTCAGCTTGAAAACGGCGGCTTTGTGGTCGGTCTTCGATTTGTGAATCGATGTCGGCTTCACGCCCAGTTCCTCGTAGGCTTCGAGGTCGACGTCGTCGTCCCAGAACTCGCACTGTTTTCGTACCTCCGCGAGGAGACCGTGAAGATGGATGAGCTCCTGCTTCTTCATGAGTACCAGTCCTTTGCTACCGGAGGTTTATATTATTATCTTGAGTCGCGTTACCACACCGTTCGCGTATTTCGTGAGTAGCGGGGCGGAGAAGTGGGTTCTCGATAGATCGATCAGGATCGTTTTCTACCGTTCGCGGCGACATGCGAAGCGAACGAACGGCGTCACTACGCGGGTAGTGAGCGCTCGACCGAGAGGGAGATCCGACGGTCGGTTCGGCGGCGGCTGGCCCCGCCGCGCGTCACTGGAACTGCTTGACGGCCTCGAGGTCGCGTTCCGTTCGCATGAACTCGGTCAGGCGTCGCGTCGCGTGACACGCCGAACAGCTGAAGTTAGACCGAAGATCCTGAAGCTCGGCGGGATTGTCCTGCCACTCCTTGCCGCACTCCGGACAGACGAGTCTGACGAACGCGTCAACCATGTCACCGTGTACAGCCGGCCGCGTTAAAAACGTAGGTGCCGACGGGGAGCGCCCGCCGAGGCGGGGACCGCGGTCGTCCAGTGTCCGGGTCGAATCGGTACGTGGTGGCGCCTCAGGCGCTCACGGTGCCGCTCGCCTCGAGCAGCTCCTTGTATCGGTTCCGGATGGTGACCTCCGAGACGTCGGCGACGTCGGACACCTGGCTCTGGGTCACCTTCTCGTTCGACAGCAGCGCCGCGGCGTAGACGGCAGCGGCGGCGAGTCCGACGGGCGACTTCCCGCTGGTGATCCCCGCGCTCGCGGCGTCATCGAGCAGCTCGCGGGCGCGCCGCTCGGTCTCCTCCGAGAGGTCGAGCCGCGAGACGAACCGCGGGACGTAGCTCGTCGGGTCCGCCGGCTGGACGCGCAGTCCGAGCTCGCGGACGACGTAGCGGTACGTCCGGGTGAGTTCCATCTTCTCCACCCGTGAGACCGCCGTGAACTCGTCGAGGCTCCGGGGGTTCCCCACCTGCCGGGCGGCGGCGTACAGCGCCGCGGTCGCGACGCCCTCGATGGAGCGCCCGGGCAGGAGGTTCTCGCTCAGCGCGCGGCGGTAGATGACGGAGGCGGTCTCGCGGACGTTGTCGGGGAGGCCGAGCGCGCTGGCCATGCGGTCGATCTCGCCGAGCGCCTGCTTGAGGTTGCGCTCCTTGGAGTCTCGGGTGCGGAACCGCTCGTTCCACGTCCGCAGCCGCTGCATCCGGCGCCGCTGTCGCCCCGAGAGGGACTTGCCGTAGGCGTCTTTATCCTGCCAGCCGATGTTCGTCGAGAGCCCCTTGTCGTGCATCATGTTCGTCGTCGGGGCGCCCACCCGAGATTTGCTGTCCCGCTCGTTCGAATTGAACGCCCGCCACTCCGGGCCGCGGTCGACCGAGTCCTCCTCGACGACCAGCCCGCAGTCGCTACAGACCGTCTCGCCGTGTTCCGTGTCGGTCGCGAGTCGGCCGCCGCACTCGGGGCAGGTCGTGGTCCGCTCGCGCTCGCCCTCTGTGCGCTCCTCGACGCCCGCCGACTTCTCGTCGGTCCCGTCCGTCCTCGTTCGCGTCCGCTCGCCGTTCGCGGACGCGTCGTCCGGGTCCGCGAGTCGCTCTCGTTCCGTTCCGCCGTCGCTGTAGGTGTCTGTCTCTGTCATGGGCGTGGCTCCGACGATCCCCCGACGAAAATACAGCGAGGTCCACAATCGCCAGTCTGTTAACGTATTGTTAGTCGCCAAAGTATATAAGTCTGCCTATTTATTTGACCCCCGACAATAGCCAAAAACGCCTCGAAAGGCGTCAAAACGCCCGATTCGACGAGAATATGGACTGCCCACGACAACGCGACCTCCGGCACACGAGACGGGCGGCCGTATAAATACTTCACTCTCGGATCGCCCCGACGGTGGGACCGCTCGGAGAGCGGCGGGCTTCCTCCGAGCTATCGGCTCCGGCTCACCGGGAACGCGACGCGGTCCGGGTTGTCGTTGAACCGTTCGAGGATCCGCTCGTACAGCCGGTTCTTCACGCGCTGGCCGCGGCGGGGGTGGGTGAGGTACCGGACGCGGAGTTCCACCCACGACTCCTCCTGTCGGACGTTGACGCTGGGCCCGTCGCGGACCTCCAGTTCGACCGGCGTCTCCGCGAGCGCCTCGCGGTAGGCGGCGATCCCCTCGGCCATCTCCCGGCCGACCAGGTCGGTCGCCTCCTCGATCATCACCGAGCGCGCGAACTCCAGGTCGGTCTCGTAGGCGACTTGGACGGAGACCTCGTTCCAGACGTACGGCGACCCGCCGCCGCCGAAGTTGACGACGTTCGACGAGAGGACGACGCTGTTCGGAACGGTGACCACCCGCCCGGAGGGTTGGTTCGTCGTCACCAGTTCGCCGTTGATCTCCCACAGCGTCGTCACGAGGAAGTCGACCCCGATCACGTCGCCTTTCGCGTCGTCGATCTTGATCCGGTCGCCGACGCCGAACGGCTGTTTGACCGCGATGTACACCCACGCGATCAGCGATAAGAGCGGCTGCTGGAGCGCGAAGGTGATCGCGAACCCGATGACGCCGAGCGAGAAGAGGAGGCCGAGCCAGTTCTCCGTCGCCACGGCGAGCGTCGCCACGGTTCCGACGACGCCGAACGCCAGCCGGAGCAGGTTCCGGACGTTGTGCGCGCGGCGCTTGTTGGCCGACCGCGTCAACACCCGGACCGCGAGGAGATAGGACCCGTAGGTCAGCCCCGCGACGGCGACGACGAGCAGCGTCCGGCCGACGACGGTCGGCGCGGGGTACCCGCCGATCGACGGCCAGTTCGCGAGCGCGTCGGTCGTGCCGGCGACCGTTCCGGCGACCCCCGCCAGCAGTCCGACCGCGAGCGACGCGAGTCCGAGTGGGCGGCTCACGCTCGTCGCTCGCGGCCGACCGGCAAAACGGTTGTGCCGTCGCCAACGCGGGCGCCTTCCTCACCGGTGGCCGCCACGCGCGTCCGGTAGACCGTCACTCGTCGTCCGCGACGCGCGCGAGCGCTCCGGCCAGGACCTCCGTCGCGGCGGCGCAGTCGCCCCAATCCGTCCACTCTCGGGGGTTGTGCGAGATCCCGTCGCGCGAGGGGGCGAACAGCAGCGACGCGTCCGTGACGCGCGCGACCCGCATCGCGTCGTGGGCGGCGCCGGAGTGGAGGTCGATCGCCTCGCGCCCGGCGGCGTCGGCGGCGTCGTGCGCGGCCTCGCGCAGCCGGTCGCTCATCGGCGTCGGCGCCACGTCGAACGGCCGCTCGAACTCCGTCTCCACCCCACGCTCGCGCTCCAGCCGCTCCAGCGAGCCGCGCGCGGCGTCGACGATCGCCTCCATCGACGCGGCCTCGACGTCGCGAACGTCCACGCCGGCCTCGACGCGCCCGGGCACGACGTTCGTCGCGTTCGGTGCGACCGACAGCGACCCGACGGTGCCGACCGCCGAGGGCGACGAGGACTCGACGACCTCGTTCGCGGCGGCCTCGACGTCCAACACGAACTCGCTCGCGGCCGCGAGCGCGTCCGTCCGCTCGTCCATCGCGGTCGCGCCCGCGTGGTTCGCCTCGCCCTCGATCGCCGCCTCGCAGTGGGTGATCCCCGTGATCGTCGTCACGACGCCGGCCGCCGCGCCCGCCGACTCCAGTTTCGTGTCCTGTTCGACGTGGAGCTCGTAGAACGCCGCCCACGACGCGGGATCCAGCGTCGTCGGGTCGCCGTCGGCGTCGGTCGGCGCGGTGGCGTCGACCGCGCTCCCGCCGCGGTAGCCGATCCGGTCGAGCGCCTCGCCGAGGGTCTCCCCCTCGCCGTTCGACAGCGCGAGCGCCTCGCCGAGCGCCAGCTCGCCGGTCGCGACGGTCGACCCCAGTAGCCCGTTGCCGAACGTGCCGCCCTCCTCCTCGGTGAAGCTGACGATGCCGACCGGGCGGTCCGGCTCCACGCCCTCGTCGCGCATCGCGCGGACCGCCTCCAGCGCCGCGTACACCCCGAGCGGACCGTCGAAGATCCCGCCCTCGGGAACGCTGTCGAGGTGGCTCCCCGAGACGACCGGCGCGGCCTCCGGGTCGGCGCTCGCCGGCGTCCACGTCCCGAGGACGTTCCCGACGGCGTCGACCGTCACGTCGAGGCCGGCGTCGCGGAGTCGTTCGACCAGTCGGTCCCTCGCCCGTCGATTGGCCTCTGTCCCCGTCCGATTCGTTCGCGCGCGGGCCTCCGGATCGTCCGTCTCGACCCGACCGAACGCCGCGTTCGCCTCGATGTCCGCGCGGAGCCGGTCCGCGTCGACTGGGAGGTTCATACCGACTCCGGGTAGCGCGGGATCAAAACGGTTCGGTCTCCGGCGTGGATTCCCCGGGTCGCCCGGGGCAGTGCCCGCTCGGGTTCGCTACTCACCGCGCCGCGCGAGCCAGTAGCCGGCCGACCCCAGTCCGAGCCCCGCGGCGAACGCGCGTCTCGCCGCGGGACCGTCGACGGACCGGTCGACGGCGACTCCCAGCCCCGCCCACGCCAGCGCGACGCCGACGCTCCGGCCGGGGGCGCCGCGGAACCGCCGACAGCCCGCGACCGCCCGCGCGTGCCGGTAGCAGTAGCCGACCGCGAAGCCGACCGCGAACGGAGCGGGCCGTACCTCGCCGTCGGCGACCCCCCACCACGCGAGCAGGACGCTGACGCCGACGCTCTCGATCGCGGCACCGACCGCGCGCACCGCGTTCACCATGCGACACGTTCGCATCCGGCGGGAAAATCTGTTTCGCTGAGTGCCCGGCGAGGACCCGAAAACACTTGTCGGGGGGAGTTCTGCTTTCGGGCGGCATGTCCCCGTTGCTCCTCCAAGGCGCGGCCGTCGGGATCGCCCTGCTGATCAGCCTCGTCTTCCTCGTCGTCCACCTCGCGATGATCGTGTGGACCTACTCGGACGCGCAGCAACGCAGCGACCATCCGCCGGTCCTCTGGGCGCTCGTGGTGTTCTTCGCGCCGATTCTCGGTCTGTTGCTGTACCTCATCATCGGCCGGAACTCCTACTGATCCCCCGTCGTCCAGCCGACAGACGGTGTCGCGGCCGTCCGGCGGCCGGTGCCCGCGGCCGACCGACGACCGCGACGGGCCTCACACGCCCCTGAGCACGCTCGTCGCTCCGACGCTCTCGGCGACGACCCACGCGACGAACAGCCCGTAGGCCGCGAGCAGCGCGTACGACTCGCGCTCGCCGAGCGTGAGGCCAGTCCGAAGCGTCACGAACAGGAGGACGGTCGCGGCCGTCAGGACGCCGAACATCGGCACCGCCGTCGAGAAGTTCACCTCGACCGCGCCGACGATCAGCACGCCGAGCGGGATCGCGACGAGCAGGTCGAAGGTGTTCGACCCGAGGACGTTGCCGAGGCTCGTCGCGCCGCGGTCCTCGCGCGCCGTCCGGACGCTCACGAGCGCGTCCGGCAGGCTCGTCGCGGCCGCGACGACCGTGACGCCGGCGAGGAACTCGGGGACCCCGAACGTGGCGCCGAGCGACTCGACCGACGCCACGAGTCGCTCGACCGTGACGACGATGACCGCGAGCCCGGCCAGCAGCTTCGCCCACTCCCGCCCGACGTCGACCCCGTCGCGAACGCGATCCATCTCGGCGTCGTCGACGTCCTGATACTGGATGAACAGGTAGAGGCCGTACAGCGCGAGCGGGACGACCGCGAGCGAGCGCGGCAGCTCCCCGACGATCGGGTCCGTCGATACCGGGAAGTAGATGACCGCGAGCGCGAAGGTCACGACCAGCGCCGAGACGGCGAGCATGTAGAACTGCGCCTCCTTGTACACGATCGCCCTGTTGGCTTCCAGATCGTCCTCGGTCCCGAGCCCGGCGGCGGCGGGGATCACGAGCACGTTGAAGATGGCCGACCCGACGAGCGCTCCGACGCCCATGTCGAAGACGCCGGTGAGGGCGGTGACGAGCACGCTCACCAGCTCCGGGAAGCTCGACCCGACCGCGACGACGACCGACCCCTGGACTACGGCCGGCAGTCCGTAGTAGCCCGCGAGGCTCTCGGCGGCCTCCTCTAACCAGCCGCTCCCGATCCAGATCAGCGCGGTCGCCGCAGCGATGACGAAGACGTGGACGACCGGCGCGTCGGGAAGGACTCCCGTCACGGGTTATCGGACGTGTTTGCCGCCCAGCTCCCACAGCCGGTCCGCGATTTCGTCGTCGAGCGCGTCGCGGGTGACGCGCCACTCCCAGTTGCCGTCGAGGGTGCCGGGCTCGTTGAACCGCGACTCGCTGCCGAGTCCGAGGAGGTCCTGGAGCGTCGTCACCGCGAGGATCGCGTCCGAGGCCCACACGGCGTCGATGATCGCCCACTCGCTCGGCTCGTCGGGGTCGGAGCCGACGTTGTACCGGAAGCAGTCGCGCTGTTCGGCCGGGAGGTCCTCGAAGTAGCCGACCCAGGTGTCCGTGTCGTGCGTCGAGGTGTAGCCGACGACGCCCTCGCCGTAGTGCATCGGCTGGTACTCGTTCCCCTCGGCGCACCAGTCCGCGTACTGCGGGACGCGCATGCCGGGGAAGCCGAACTCGGCCATCAGCTCGTCCATCGCCGGCTCCTCGAACCCGAGGTCCTCGGCGATGAACGGGGCCTCGCCCAGTTCGCGCTCGACCGTCTCGAAGAGGTCGCGGCCCGGGCCGTCGCGCCACTCGCCGTCCGCGGGGTCGTCGCTGTCGGCCGGGATCGCCCAGTACTTCACGAACCCGAGGAAGTGGTCGAGCCGCGCCACGTCGGCGAGCTCGAACAGCCGGCGGAACCGGTCGAGCCACCAGTCGTACCCGGTCTCGGCGAGCCGCTCCCAGTCGTACAGCGGGTTCCCCCAGCGCTGGCCGGTGTCGCCCGCGTTCGGCGGGACGCCCGCGACCGCCGTCGGGCGGTTCCCCTCGTCGAGCCGGAACGCCTCCGGGCTCGCCCACACGTCGGCGGAGTCGAGCGCGACGTAGATGGGCACGTCGCCGACGATCGACACCCCCTCCTCGGCCGCGACCGCGCGCAGGTCGCGCCACTGGCGGTCGAACGTCCACTGGACGAACTCGCGGAACCGGATTTCCCGGGCGTGCTCCTCGCGCGCGTCGGCCAGCGCCTCGGGGTCGCGCGTCCGGAGCGGCGCCGGCCACTCGGTCCAGACGTCCTCCGGCCGCGCGTCGGAGAGCGCCCGGAACAGCGCGTAGTCGGCGAGCCACGGCTCCCCCTCGCGGAACGCGTCGAGCGCCGCCCGGTCCTCGTCGCTCGCCCGCTCCTCGAACCGGTCGAACGCGGTCCGCAACAGCGGGAGCTTGTACTCCCGGACCGCGTCGTAGTCGACGCGGTCGGTCGGGAACTCGGGGACCGGCTCCAGGTCGCCCCGATCGAGCCAGCCGTCCTCGACGAGCCCTTCGGGGTCGACGAACAGCGGGTTGCCGGCGAACGCCGACGGCGACTGGTACGGCGACTCCCCGGCGGCGGAGATGGTCGGGCCGATCGGACAGATCTGCCAGTGGTCGACGCCGGCGTCGCCGAGGAACGAGAGGAACGCCCGGGCGCCATCGCCGAGGTCGCCGATCCCGTACGCCCCCGGCAGCGAGGTGATGTGACAGAAGACGGCGTCGGAGCGGTCGAATCGCATACGCCACCCTGCGATCCCCACCGACTCAAGCGTTGCGTCCGGGGACGTCGCGGCCGCGGTCGCCCCCTGTCAGCGGACCGCCGGAGAGGGCGACCGACCGCTCACTCCTCCCTGATCGGCACCACCGCGACCTCGTCGACCCGGATCCGCTCCGTGCCCTCGCCGTCCTCGACGAGGCACTCCTCGCCCGTGACCAAGTCGCGCTCGCCGTGGTCGAGGTCGACCGCGACGCTCGCGTCGGCGGGCGCGAAGTTGAGGACGACGACGAGGTCCTCCTCGCCGTCGTGCCGGCGGAACGCGACCACGTCGTCCGGGTGGACGTCGCCGCTGGCGACGATCGGTTGCTCGGTCAGGTCGCCGCTGGCGACGTGGTAGCCGACGCGGGAGAGTTCGGCGTCCGGGCCGAGCGCGGGATGTTCCCTTCGCGTTTCGAGCAGGCGCTCGTAGCGGTCGCGGACCTCCTCGCGCGCGTGGTCCCACGCGATCGCGTCGCGGCGGCCGCGCTGACCGATCTCCTGACCGGCGTACACCATCGGGACGCCCGGCAGCGTCATGATCGCCGCGCCGGCGGCGGCCGCGGCGGCGTCGCCGCACTCGACGCGGTAGCGCGTCTCGTCGTGATTCTCGATGTACTGGAGGAACTCCGCGTGGTCGGGGAACCCGATCTCGGCGCGTTGATCGACCGCGTCGAGCACGCTCGCGGCCGGCTCCGCCCCCCGGCCCACCTGCCGGAGCTGGAAGTACAGCGTCGCGTCGAAGTGGACGTCGAACATCCCCTCGTGGAAGCCGGGGATGTACGGGATCGTCTCGTCCATCAGGAGGAACTCCCGGTCGATGTCCTTCACGCGGTCGCGCAGTTCGCGCCAGAACGAGTCGGGCACGGCCCACGCCATGTCGCAGCGGAACCCGTCGACGAGCGGCGCCCACTCGTCTATCACGTCGAGCAGGAACCGCCGCACGTCGAGGTTCGAGTGGTCGAGGTTCGCGATCAGCTCCCAGTCGAAGTAGGTGCCGGGCTCGCCCGACTCCTGCCACTCGTAGCGGTCGCGGAACGGCGAGTCCGGGTTCCGATACGCGTCTTGGAACCACTCGTGGTCGCGCGCGGTGTGGTTGGCGACGAAGTCGAACAGCACGCGCATCCCGTGGTCGTGGGCGGTCTCGACGAGCGCCTCGAAATCCTCGCGGTCGCCGAGGTCGTCGGCGGTGTCGAAGAAGTCGACGATGTTGTAGCCGTGCGGCTTCCCGTCGTGGCCGAGGACCGGCGTGAGCCACAGCGTGTCGACGCCGAGCGCCGCGATCCGGGGAATCCGCTCGGCGATGGCGTCGAACGCCTCGCCCTCGTCGGCGTCCGCGAAGGTGCGGACGAACACCTCGTAGACGGAGGCGTCGCGGGTCCACGCCGGGGGCTCGTTGAGCCGCACCGTCTCGAATTCCGGGGTGTCCGGGACCCGAACGGCCTCCTGCCCCGCGGCCTCCTCGATCGCGGACCGGCCGCCGGCGCGTTCGACGGCCGCCGCGTCGGCGACGCTCACGCGCGGATCCTCGCCCGGATCGCGCGCGACGGCGACGGCGTGGACCCGGAGCCGGTCGGGCACCGCGTCGAGCGGGACGCGCAGCTCGCGGCCGTCTTCGCTCACGCGGAGCGCGTCCCGGGGGTTCGTCCGGCCGGCCGCGACGGCGTCGGCGACGTCCCGGTCGTCGACGACGAACGTCACGGCCAGGTCGTCGGCGTCGAGCGACGACTCCGGGTTCGGCGAGGGGGCCGCAGCGAACACTGCTTCGCCGGCGCGTTCGCTCCTCTCGTCGGCGTCGTCGAACACGACGCTCGCGTCCACCCGCACGCGCGGTCGGCCGACCCCCTCGTGTTGCCCCTGCGCGGCGTAGTCGGCCGTGGCGTCGACGTCGCCCGCGTCGCGGTCGCGTATCGCGGTGCCGCTCCCGCCCGCGACGTCGACGCCCTCGTAGCTCGCGGGGAACGCGCGGACCGTGAGCAGGTGGTCGCCGTCCGGCGCGTCGAGGCCGATCAGGTAGCGTCCGGGGACGTCGGGCGTGAACGCTGTCACGGGGTCGTCGCCGACGGTCGCCTCGCTGTCGGGCGGCGCGTCCGCGACGCGCCACGCGTACGCGGCGTCGGGGTCGGGGTCTCTCGGAGCGAGCTCCGTCCGCTCGCCCGTCGCGAGGAATCTGGGGGGTCCGGGGTGGTGCATGTGACGCCCATCGGCACCCGGGGCCTTCGGTGTTGCTCTTGTTTCGGTGTCGCCTCGGGCGGCGGCGCTCGGCGTCGCGCGGTCTCCGCCGCGGTCGTCAAGGCTTTTACTCCGGCCGGCGCAGGGCGGGTATGCGACTGCGTACCGCCCTTACGGAGCACGAACGTCGGCGCGGGGAGCGCTACCCGGCGGAGCACTCGATGACCGCCGGCGCGTTCACCGGCGACGACGGCCGACTGGTCCACGTGGGACCGGACGGGACCGTCCACGACTGTTCGTACTCCCTCTCCGAGGTCGGCGGCGCCGACCGCCTCCGCATGGGGATAACAGCCGGGCGCGGCGTCCGCTGGTTCGACGATCTCGAGACGACCCGCCAGCACTACGACGGCGACACGCCGCTCGTCGAGACGGAGTACGACGCCGGCCGCTACACCATCCACCAGTTCGACCTCGTCGTGAGCGACACGCACCTCACCCACGTCGAGCTCCGCGGCTCGCCGCCGGCCGACGCCGAGCTCGTCGCCGCCTACGCGTTCTCGCCGGACATGGTCGAGGGGCGCGTCGGCAACATGGTCCACGACGGGGCCGGCCCCGCGGACGGCGGCGTCGTCGAGGTGTACCACCGCACCGAACACGACTTCCTCACCGCCTCGACCGGCCTCTCGAACGCCCACGGCCAGCGCCTGCGGACGATCCCGGAACTGCTCGGCGAGGCCCACGACGGCTTCCCGCACCGCGGCGAGATCGACCGGCGCGAGGACTCGCGGCTCACCCCGGATGTCGTCGTCCGCGCGCCCTTCGAGCGCGACGGGCGCACGGAGCGGGTCACGCTCGCCGGCCGCGCCGTCGTCGACCGCCGGGCGGCGCGGGACACCGGCGACGACGCGAAGGACGCGCTCACCGACGGGATCGACCGCCAGCGCCGCATCGAGGCGGTGTCGAACATCGCGACCGCCTACCCCGACGCCGACGACCTCCGCGAGGCCGCGGACGGCCGCGGCCCGAACGTGCCCGAGGACGCCCCCCGCCGATCGGTGATCGCGAGCGACCTCCGCGCGCTCGACCTGCTCACCGCGGAGTCCGGCGGCCGGATCGCCGCCCCGGAGTTCGACCCCTTCTACTCCACCTCCGGCGGCTACGGCTACACCTGGTTCCGCGACGAGGCGACGGTGTCGACCGCGCTGCTCGACGCGAGCGAGGAGCTCGGCCTCGACGCCGACGAGGAGCTGCTCGCGGCCGCGAGCTTCTTCTGTCGGACTCAGGACGCCGACGGCTCGTGGCCCCACCGCGTGTGGGCCGACTCCGGGAAGGTCGCGCCCGGCTGGGCGAACGCCCGGATCGAGGGCGCGAACGCGACGCCCGGCCCGAACGACCAGCTCGACCAGCCCGCGACGGTCGTCGCCTTCCTCGCGACGCTGCGCCGCGAGGCCGACCTCCCGGCCGAGTGGCGCGACCGGATCGACGAGACGATCGCGGACGCCGTCGCCTTCCTCTTCGAAACGACCGAGGACGACGGGCTTCCGCGCCGCTGTCAGAACTGCTGGGAGAACGCCTTGGGCCGGTTCACCCACACCGGCGCCGAGTACCTCCGGGCGTTCGCCTCGGTGGCGCGAGCGCCGGTCGACGAGGGGCTTCGGGCCGACGCCGCCGACGCCGCCGACGCGGCGCTGTCGGGGCTCGACGCCCGCTGGAACCCCGACACGGAGCGGTTCCTCCAGCGCGCAAGCGACGAGGGGCAGGACGCCCGCGCCGACGCCAGCACCTTCGCGCTCGCGACCGCGGCCGCCGAGTACGCCGCCCTGCTCGACGACGAGGCCGAAGCGGGAGACGACGCGACCGCTGACGGCTCCGCGGCAGACGACGACGCGGCCGCCACCGACGGCTCCGGGACGGCCGAACCGATCGACACCGTCGCGACGAGCGAGTTCGACCGATTCCTCGACCGCGTCAACACCCACGTCCGGCAGTCCATCGACGCGCTCCGGCGCGAAACCGCCTCGGTAGAGGGGCTCGTCAGGTTCACGGGCGACGACTGGCGCACGGCCGAGCAGGGCGCCCCGAAGGTGTGGTCCATCGCGACGCTGTGGGGCGCGACCGCGGCGGCGACGCTCGCGGGCGTCGTCGAGGAGCGTGGCGGGGCCGCCGGGCCGCTGTTCGCCGACGCCCGCGACCTGTACGCGCTCTGCGAGCCGGACGGGCCCTTCGTCAACGAGGCGGGGCTGTTCGCGGAGCAGGCGTTCGACGACGGCGACCTGGACAGCGCGACCCCCATCGCGTGGTCGCACGCGCTCCGGATCGACGCGACGGTGACGCTCGCGAAACACGGCGAGCTCCCGGTCCCGCACGACCGCGAGACCGGCCCCGAGGCGGCGCCCCACTGGACGACCGGCCGGAAGTTCGGCGTCGGGACGCCGGCCGACTACGAGGCCGACGAGCCGGTACCGGTGTGGTTCACGCTCACCGAGGGGGCGCTCACCGAGGCGCGGTTCCCCCGTATCGACGTGATGAACGTCCGGACGTTCGACTTCCTCGTCGCCGACCCCGACTCGGAGTACGCGATCCGGACGTTCGACGAGACGGGCCACGTCACGGCGACGGAGACGATCGAGCGGACGACGGAGCCGGCGGCCGACGACGCGCTCGCGTACGTCCAGCGGATCCGCGAGACCGGCGACGGCCACGGCCACAGCTGGACGCTCCGCGTCGAATACGCTGTCGACACCGACGGGACGGCGATCCTCGCGGACGTCCGGTTCGAGGGGAGCCGCGAGTACGACGTGTACGCGCTCGCGGACGCGACGATCGCCAACGTCGGCACGAACGACCGCGCCGAGCGCGTCGACGGCGACGCGGGGGTCCACCTGCTCGCGCAGAAGGACGACCCCGACCGCGACCCGGGCAAGCTGGTCGACGACGAGGGCGAGCCGTTCGCCCCCGCGCTCGCGCTTGCGAGCGGCGAGGGGTTCGACTGGGCGAGCGCGCTCGCGGCCGGCGGCGACGCGGCGGACGCGCTGTTCGGCGACGGCGAGCGCGTCGAAGAATCTGCCGAGGCGGTCGGCAACGTCGTGCTCGCCGGCCTCGTCGGCACCGGCGAGACCGTCGCGGACACGGTCGCGCTCGGGTTCGCCGAGGACTCGGACACCGCCGGCGCCCTCGGCGAGGCCGAGGGGGCGCTCGGCCGCGGCTTCGACGAGGCCGCGGACGCGTACGCCGAGACGTGGCGCTCGTGGCTCGCGGACCGCGACCTCCCCGACTCGGTCGCTGACGACCCCGACCTCGCGGCGCAGTACCGGTTCGCGCTGATGACGCTGGCGGCCGTCGAGGACAAGGCCCACGACGGTGCGGGGATCGCCAGCCCCTCCGTGCCGTGGGGCGAGACGGAGTACGCCGCGGAGGACCGCGGCTACGGCTACAACTTCGTCTGGTCGCGGGACCTCTACCAGGTGTTCACGGCGCTGATCGAGATGGACGAGCTCGAACGCGGCGCCGACGCCTTGGCGTACCTCTACAACACCCAGCAGGACGACGACGGGTTCCTCCCGCAGAACACCTACATCGACGGCCGCACCCGGTGGGGCGGCGAGCAGATGGACAACATCGGGTTCCCCTCGGTGATGGCCTGGCAGCTGTACGAGCGCGGCGTGACGCTCGACGACGCCGGCTACACCTACGACCAGGTCGCCCGCTCGCTCGACTACATCGCCGACAACGGTCCCGAGACCGCCCAGGAGCGCTGGGAGGAGGAGTCCGGCTACTCGCCGTCGAGCATCGCGGCCGAGATCGCCGGCCTGGTCTGCGGCGCGGCGCTCGCGCTCGCGGAGGCCGACCGACGTGACGGCGCCGAGTCCGGAAGCGAGGCCGCGGCGTCGCCGGAGTCGCTCCGGGCCGACGCGCTCGCGTGGCTGGCGCTCGCCGACGACTGGACGGCGCGCGTCGAGGAGTGGTGCGCGACAGCGACCGGCACCGACCGCCACGATCGGACGCCGTACTACCTCCGAGTCACGGCCGACGGGAACCCCGACTCCGGCCGTCCCCGCACCATCGCCAACGACGGCCCCACCTACGACGAGCGGGAGATCGTCGACGGCGGGTTCCTCGAACTGGTCCGCCTCGGGATCAAGCCCGCCGACGACCCGGTCGTCCGCAACTCCGTCTCCGTCGTCGACGACTCCATCCGCGTCGACACGCCCCACGGCGCGGCGTGGTACCGGTACGTCGGCGACGCGTACGGCGAGATAGCCGTCGGCGACCCCGGCGCGCCGTGGGCCGGCACCGGCGACGGCCGCGGGCGCCTCTGGCCGATCTTCACCGGCGAGCGCGGCGAGTACGAGCTGCGCGCCCGCGCCGACGGCCCGGACGCCTTCGGCGGGACCGACGACGAGAAGCTCGAACCCGAGACGCTTTTGGAGACGATGGCCGGGTTCGGTAACTCCGGACTAATGTTACCCGAGCAGGTGTGGGACCGCGAACACCCGACGAAGTACGGCTGGGAGTTCGGCGAGGGAACCGGGGGGGCGACTCCGCTCGCGTGGTCGATGGCCGGCTTCGTCCGGCTGGCGCACGGCGTCGACGCGGGCGAACCCGTCGAGACGCCGACCGCCGTCCGCGACCGCTACGTCGAGTCTGACCGGCCGGCCGGCCCCGACCTGACCGCCACCGCCGAGTTCGTCCAGGACTCGGTCGTCGTCGCGGGTGAGACGGACGCCGAGACCGTCGCGGTCCACACTCGAACGACTTCGCGGCTCGTGACGCCCGACGACGACGGCGCCTTCGAGGTCGACCTCGACGCCGACACCGACGCCGACACCGTCGTGGTCGCGGCCGCGACCGACGACGACTTCGAGACGGCGGGCACCGCCGTCGAGCGGTTGCGGCTGTAGCGCGTCGCCGCTACGCCAGGTCGGCGGCCCGCGAACTGCTTTTATCCCAGCACGGTCACGTCGACGGTGCGCGTCTCGCCGTCGACCTCGATCTCGACCGTCTCGGCGACGCGCTCTCGCACGGCCTCACGCCACGCCTCGACGTTCTCCGCGTGTCGCTCGCGCCGCGTCTCCAGGTCGGCGTCGGGGAGTTCCGCGGCCGTGTCGTCGACCTCGGGGTACGGCGGCGCGTCCTTCACGAGCGCCCGTGGATCGATGTGAAGCGGCGCGGGCGCGTCGGAGTCGCCGGCGCTCCCCGTATCCTCGGCGTCATCCCCGCTACCCGCGTCGAGCGCGTGGAGGCGGGCGCGCATCCGACCCGAGAAGGGCGGCGTCGCGCGGAGCACGACTTGGCGTTCGCTCCGGAGGCTGGCTTCGAGCGCGTTCGCCACGTCCTCGCGGTGAACCGCGATCGACCGGATTCTGTCTGGGCCGGCGTCGCCGCCGCGCTCCTCCTCAGTCATCGTTCGCCGCCCACTCGGCGTCGGAGAGCGTTCGCTGGACCGCCTCCTCGCCGACGGCGCCCGCGAGGTGTTCGAAGCCGGCGCGGACGCCGCGGTCGCCCGCGTTCGCGACCAGCCGCGAGACGATGAACTCCGGCGTGGACTTGCCGATGGTGCCGAAACGCGGCTGGTAGTCGACCCGGAGCTCCAGGTCGTTCGTTAACCCCTCCGCGAAGATGCCGTCGATCCGGGCGGCGTCGGGCAGCGGGCTCAGGTCCTCCGCGAGGTGGGTGACGTAGACGCCGAGCGCGCCGCGGTCGACGGTGAGGGTGACAAGCCCGTTCAGCAGGTCGGCCGCGCGACCCGGCTCCGTGATCGCCTCGAACTCGTCGACGAGCATCAGCGTGCGGCCGTCCGCGACCAGCGGCGGGACGACGGACTTCAGCGTCGACTCCAGCACGCCGGCGTTGAACGAGGCGTGCCGGCGGTGGAAGACGATCCGGTCGAACGTCCCGACCTCGGCCGCGTCGGCGGGCACGGGGAGGCCCATCGACGCGAGCAGCGCCACCGCGCACAGGGTCTCTAACAGGGTCGTCTTCCCGCCGGAGTTCGCCCCGGTGAGGACGCTCACGCGGTCGCCGGTCGGCGGCGCGTCCGCGCTCGCGACGCCCGGATCGTCCGCCAGGGAGTGCGAGCCGACCCCGTACGAGACGGGCTGGACGTCGCCGTCGAGGAAGGGGTTCCGCGCCCCGCGCACGGCGACGCCGTCGTCGACGAGCGTCGGTCGGACGTGGCCGTTCTCGGCCGCGAACCGTCCGAGCGACAGGAGGAACGCGGCGTCCGACACCGCCGTCGCGGCGCGGGCGACGGTGGTGTCGCCGTCGTCCGCTTCCCCCTCAGCATCGTCCTCGTCGCCCGCGTCCGCCGCGGGCTCGTCGCCCAGCCGCTCGCGGACGTCGGCCGCCACGGCGGCCTCGCGCTCGTCGACGGCCGCCTCGAGCTCGACGACGAGCTCCCGCAGGGTCCCGGAGACGAAGTCGGCCGCGTCGAGCGCCTCGTCGGGCGACGCCGACCGGACCGTCGCGGGCTCGACGCCCGTCTCGCGGGCGACGTGTTCTATCGTCGCCGCCTCCAGCGCCTCGAAGTCGCGGAGGCTTCCGTCGCGGACCGATTCGAGCACGTCGAACGCGGAGTCCGCGAGGTCGCGCGCGGCCGACAGCCGCTCGCGCAGCCGGTCGAGCTCCTCGTCGGCGCCCGACGCGATCTCGATGTCGTCGCCGTCGAGGCCGCCGGCGGGGTCGATTGACCCCCGCACGTCGGCGAGCGCGTCGGCCGCGTCGCGCAGGCGATCGCCGTCGAGCGCGCCCACGTCGGCGAACGGGCCGTCGGTCAGCCCCGCATCGCGGAGCTCGACGGCGGTCTCGACCGCTGCGAGGTCGGAGCCGTCGGCGTCGTCGTACGCGGCGAACGCGTCCGCGACGGCCTCGCGGTCCGCGTCGTCGAGGTCGGCCCACGCGTCGCGGGCGGCGACGACCCGGTCCAGTCGCTCCTCGACGGCCTCGCGGTCGAGCAGCGGGGTCAGCACCCGGATCCGGTCGGCGGCGTGCGCGGTCAGCGCCGCGTCGGCCGCGAGCGCGAGGAGGTCGTCGTACACCGAGCGCGCGTCGCCCGTCGCGAGGACGTCCATCCCGGCCTCGCCGTTCGCCCGGCGGAGGATGCGCGTCGCGCGGCCGCGGTGGAGCCCGGCGTCGACGAGCGCGCGGACGTCGGCCGACTCGATCGCCTCGACGGCCCGTTCGGTCCCGAGCGCCTCGGTGAGCCGCTCGCTCGTCTTGGGGCCGATCCCCCAGTAGTCCTCCAGTCGCATACCCCGTGGTGTCGCCCCGGCGTCTTGGCGTTTTCGTCGGGCGCACCGTCGACGGCGTCGACTCGGTCCCGGGAGGTCGCGCTCCCTGCGTTCCGCCACGACAGCGTTCATTCCGCTCCGGACCGTACGCACCGACATGGCGACGGAACTCGCGGAGGGCGTCTGGCGGTTCGACTGTCGCGGGGTCAACGCGTACCTCGTCCTCGACGACGTGCCGACCCTCGTCGACGCCGGCACGCCGTGGGACGAGGAGACGATCCGACGCGGCCTCGACGAGGCCGGCGTCGCGGTCTCGGCGATCGGTCGCGTCCTGCTCACGCACTACGACCTCGACCACGTCGGGACGCTGGCGGCGTTGGCGCCCGACCTCGACGCGTCGGTTCACGCGTACGGCTTCGACGCGGAGCTGCTCCGCGGGACGCGATCGCCGCCGCTCCGGAACCACAAGGGACTGATCCAGCGGCTCGGCGGACTCCTCACGGATCACCCCGACCTCGACGTGGTCGGCGTCCGCGACGGCGAAGAGGTCGGCTCGTTCACCGCCTACCACACGCCCGGGCACACGCCGGGCCACGTCGCGTACGTCAGCGAAGAACTCGGGGTCGGGCTGCTCGGGGACCTCGTCTCCGAGTCGGACGGCGACCTGAAGCCCTCCGGCTGGGTGATCAGCTACGACACCGACGCGGTCGCGGCGAGCGTGCGCGACCTGGCCGAGCGCGCCCCGGGGTTCGAGGTCGCCTGCGTCGGCCACGGCGAGCCGCTGGCGACCGGCGGCAGTGAGGCGCTGCGGCGGTTGGCGGCGACGCTGTGAGCCGCCCCGGAGTCGCCCTCAGCGCGACTGCCGGTAGATCAGGTTGCGCTGGATGTCGTTGGCGCCCTCGTAGATCACCGGGATGCGCACGTCGCGGTAGACGCGCGCGATGCGGCGGTCGGTGAGGATCGAGCGGCCGCCGTGGAGCTTCATGCCCTGCTCGGCGCAGTCGGTCGCGACCTCCGTCGACTTCGTCTTCGCCAGCGCGGCCCAGTAGCCGGCGTCCTCGTTGTTCGCGACCTTCTCGCAGGCGCGCCAGTTGAGCGCGCGGGCCGACTCGAACCCGATCCGCATGTCGGAGATCGTGTGCTGGACGGCCTGGAACTCGTCGATGGTGCGGCCGAACGCCTCCCGCTCGTCGATGAACGCCTCCGCCTCCTCGATGGCGGCGGCCGCGAGCCCGAGCCCGTGGCCCCCGACGATGACGCGGCCGTGGTTGAAGAAGTCCGCGAGCACGTAGAACCCGCCGCCCTCGCTGCCGACGACGTTCTCCTCGGGGACGAAGCAGTCTTCGAAGACGATGTGTCCCTGCTTGGAGGCGCGCATCCCCATCTTCTCGGGGATGTGCTCGGCCTCGTAGCCGTCCGAGTCGGTCTCGACGATGAACAGCGTGTAGTTGGAGTAGCGGTCGTCGCTCTCTCCGGTCTTGGCGTAGACGGTGAGCCAGTCGGCCTCGACCGCGTTGCCGACCCAGTACTTCTCGCCGGTGAGCTCGTAGCCGCCCTCCACCTTCTCGGCCTCGGTCGTCATTCCCGCGAGGTCCGAGCCGGTCTGCGGCTCGGAGACGGCGAGCCCGGATATCTGGTCGTTCTCGGCGACCGGACGGAGGTACTCCTCCTTCTGTTCTTCGGTGCCGTACTGCTCGACCATCTCCGCGCCGAAGCTGGCGAGCTGGAGGGTGAGCGCGATGCCCGCGTCGGCGCGGTAGAACTCCTCCGCGATAGCCAGCACCTGCGCGAGGTCGAACCCCTTGCCGCCGTACTCCTCGCCGATGTCCTGGGCGACGAGCCCGGCGTCCATCCCCGCTTCGAGCACCTCCCACGGGTACTCGCCCGACTCGTAGTACGCCTCTGCGTTCGGGGCGATGTACTCGTCGGCGAACTCACGGGCCTCCTGTTTGACGTCTCGCGCGCGTTCCGGCACGACGCTGTCGTCGAGCAGCTCCATACGACACGTGACGGCCCCGCGGACAAAACGTTCGTGGAACAACGAAGAACGACAGGTCAGTTTATCCGTCGTCGACGGCCGTCTCGCCGTCCTCGCCGTCGCGTTGCGTCTCCTCGCCGTCCTCGCCGTCGCGCTCCGCTTCCTCGACTGCGTCAACGTCGACGGGGTCCGTCTCCTCGACGCCGTCGGACTCGTCGCTCTTCGCCCTCGCGACTGTGTCGTCGGCCGACTCGGAAGCGCTCTCCTCGGCATCGGCGATGTCGACATCGCCCGTCTCGCCCGCGTCTCCGCTCGCCTCGACCGCGCGCTCGTCCTCGCTTCCCTCCGCCTCGTCTCCCCCGGCGTCGGCCTCTCGGTCGTCCGGGGTCGCCTCGTCGGGCGGCTCGGCGGGGTCGGCCGGCCTGAACCCCGCCGTCTCGAGGTCCGCGTCGGCGTCTTCGCGGGGATCCGAGCCACGATCGCGGAGGACGGTGCGCGCCGCCTCTCGGTCGACGGTCCCCGAGACGGTCCGCGGCAGCTCGTCGACGTACGCGACCGTTTTCGGGATCTTGAACCGCGCGAGTCGCTCCCGAGCGAAGTCGACGAACGCCGCCTCGTCGATCGGCGCGGGTCCGATGCCGCCGGCTTCGACCGCCGGCGTCGCGGTTCCCGCGCTCTGCTCCCCGGTCTCGTCGTCAGCAGGACTCTCGTCCGAAGCGTCCTGTTCCGAGGCGTCCCCTTCCAAGTCGCCCCGTTCCGAGGCGTCGCCCTCGACGGAGGCCGTCGCCCTCGACGGGAACCGGTCGCCGAGGGCGACGAGCGCCGCGACGCGCTCGCCCCACACCTCGTCGTCGAGCCCGACCACCGCCACGTCGTCGACCCCGTCGTACTCCCGGAGGACGTCCGCGACCTCTCCTGGCTCGACGTTCTCGCCCCCGCTGATGATCCGGTCGTCGACGCGGTTGAGCACGTGGAGATATCCCTCCTCGTCGAACCGGCCGACGTCGCCCGTGTGGAGTCCGTACGGGCCGAACTCGGACCGGTCGAGCTCCGCGGGGTCGATCCCGTTCAGGTCGATCGCGTCGGAACCGAGTGCGTCGCCCCCGTCGACCGTACCCGGGGCGTCCCCATCGTCCTCCGAGAGATACCCCGGCGTGATCGTCGGTCCGCTGACGACGATTTCACCGGTCTCACCGGGATCGACGGGGTCGCCGTCGTCGACGACCGTCACGTCGGTGCCGAAGAGGGGGCGGCCCACCGTCCCGATCCGGCCTCTGGTCTGTCGCGGCGTCGCGGTCGTGATCTGCGAGGCGGCCTCCGTCATCCCGTACGTCGGGTAGACGGGGACCGAGTAGTCGCGACACCGCTCCAACAGCTCCGCCGGGGCGGGCGCGCCGCCGAGCAGGACCACGCGGAGCGAGTCAGACAGCGTCCCCCGTCGGTCGAGCATCCGCTTGAGCATCGTCGGAACGAGCGAGACTCCGGTCACGTCGTACGCGTCGATGTCGTCCGCGGTGCCACCGGCGTCGAACCCCTCGCGCAATACGAGGGTCGTCCCGTACAGCACCGACCGGTACACCGGTGCGAGCCCGCCCATGTGATGGAGCGACAGCGACACCAGCCACCGGTCATCGGCCTCGACGCCGAGGCGGAACGCGGAGGCGACCGCCGAGCTGTACACGTTGCCCACGGTCAGCGGCACTGGCTTGGGATCGCCGGTGGTCCCGGACGTGAACAGCACGCAGAGCGGGTCCCGGAACGACCACCCGGGCGGATCGAGCGACGCCGGGTCGACGTCGTGGATCCCCGTGACCTCGGCGCTCGTCGGGTCGTCGACGGAGTAGACCGGGACGCCCTCGATCTCCGCCGCGTCGGTCGCCGTCGGCTCGGTCGGCTCCGCGCAGACGACGGCGTCGAGGTCGGTCCGGTCGATCCGCGCGGCGATCTCGCGGGGCGTCAGCTCCTGCCCGAGCGGGACGAACGTCGCCCCGATCCGCATCGTCGCGTGGACGAGCCCGACGGTGCCGACGTACGGGGGCGTGAGCACGCCGATCCGGTCGCCCTCGTCCAGTCCGTGCGCGACGAGCCGGCCGGCCGTCTCGGCGACGAGCCGGTCGAGGTCGGTGTAGCTCCACGCCTCGCCGTCCTCCGCGCGGACGAGGGCGGTATCGTCGGGCGACGAGACCACGCGGTGTGAGAGCCAGTCGCGCATCGGTCTCACCCGCGTTCGCCGGGTGCGTCGGGGCTACTCATCCGTCGGCTGTCGCACGGTCAACACCGGCACGTCGGACGTGCGGACGACCCGCTCCGTGACGCTCCCGAGCAGGTAGCGGTCGATCCCCTTCCGCCCGTGCGTCCCCATCACGACCACGTCGATGCCGTGTTCGTCGACGTAGTCGTGGATCGACTGATAGGCCGTTCCCGACGTCACGCTGGTGACGCAGTCGACGCCGGCGTCCGCGGCGGCGTCGGCCACGCGCCTCGTCGCCTCCTCGCCCTCCGATTCGAGCGCCTCGACGACGATCTCCGCGCCCGCCTCGAGGCTGGAGTACGCCGTGCCGTCGACGACGTACAGCGCGTGGAGGCGCGCGCCGTACTGGTCCGCGAGGTCGATCGCGTGTTCGATCGCGGCGTCCGACGCCGGACTGCCGTCGGTCGGAACGAGGATCTCTGAATACATCTCACTCCGTAGTACAGCGGGTATCGATTAAAAACCCGATCAACTTTCTCGGTCCCGGGTACGGGGCACCTGCTGCCGTCTCGGACGGGAACCGCCCTATCGGAACCCCATCGCTTCGATCTGTTCCTGATACCGGTTGCGGATGGTGACCTCGGTGACCTGCGCGACGTCGGCGACCTCGCGTTGGGTCTTCTTCTCGTTGCAGAGCAGCGAGGCCGCGTAGATGGCGGCCGCCGCGAAGCCCGTCGGCGACTTCCCGGAGAGCAGTCCCTGCTCGGCGGAGACGTCGATTATCTCGGTCGCCTTCGACTGGACCTCCTCGGAGAGCTGGAGCGAGGACGCGAACCGCGGGACGAACTGCTTGGGGTCGACCGGCTTCAGCTCTAACCCCAACTCCTGTGAGATGTACCGGTAGGTCCGACCGATCTCCTTCTGCGGGACCCGCGAGACGTCCGCGACCTCGTCGAGGCTGCGGGGGATCCCCTCCTGTCGGCAGGCGGCGTACAGCGCGGCCGTGGAGACGCCCTCGATGGACCGGCCGCGGATCAGGTCCTCGTTGAGCGCGCGTCGGTAGATGACGGAGGCGACCTCACGCACCGACCGCGGGACGCCGAGCGCGCTCGCCATCCGGTCGATCTCCGAGAGCGCGAACTGGAGGTTGCGCTCGCCCGCGTCTTTGGTCCGAATCCGCTCCTGCCACTTTCGGAGGCGGTGCATCTGCGACCGTTTCTCCGAGGAGAGCGACCGCCCGTAGGCGTCCTTGTCCTTCCAGTCGATCGTCGTCGTGAGCCCCTTGTCGTGCATCGTCTCCGTGATCGGGGCGCCGACGCGCGACTTCGACTGCCGCTCGTTGTGGTTGAACGCGCGCCACTCCGGGCCGCGGTCGATGTTCCGCTCGTCCAGCACGAGCCCGCAGTCCTCGCAGACGAGCTCTTGGTCGGCGTCGGTGACGATGTTCTCCGAGTCACACTCCGGACAGGAGACCGTCGATTCGTCCGTTTCCTGCTCCGTGTCCCGCTCCTGTTGCCGCTGGCGACTCGGGCGTTCCATTAAAAGGTTTGTGGTCGTTTGCGTATTTAAGCCTTGTCCACGTCCATCATCGATCCTGAGGGTCCTCTGTTCGACCTTATTTCCGTTTTTCCACGCCGAAAGCGTCTGCAACGCCTGAATAGGAGATACAGATTCGAGTCGTCGAGGGCCTCGACGCGGTCCGCCGCGGTCCAACACGACGCACGAAACGTGACCGTAATTTGAGGTCGGAATACGGCACTTGGGGCGGTCGACCAGACCCGAGAACGCCATGTCAGCGACGGAGAGGATCCGATCCCGGAACGTCGACGCCGGGGAGGGTCAGATCCCGGAGCGTGCCGTGGGCGAGCGCAGGTTCGGTATATTACTATAGAACATCTATAAAGACTTTTGTATAACCTCTGCCAATGGGTTCGTATGAGTACCACTTCGTCTCCCGGCATCGAACGCACGCTGCGCGGTTGTCGCCCCGCCGACGTCGACCCCGTCGTCATCGACGCGGCGGACCTCGACAGCACCGCGCCCGAACACCTCCGCGACCTCAAGCGGGGGCTCGCGGCCCGCGGCTACCAGCCCGCCGCGGTCGCGACCGAGGCGGAGTTCGACGCCGAGAGCACGCTCGAACGCCAGCGCGAGGCCGACCGGCTCCGCGGCCTCGTCCGCGCCGCGTCGTTCCTCGGCGCCGGCCGGATCGAGGTCAGCGTCGACGACGAGCCGTGCGAGGAGACCCGCACGGCGCTCGCGGCGCTCGCCGAGCGCGCCGACCGCGAGGGCGTCGAGTTCGTTCGCGTCGGGGGCGACGGCGCAGCCTGACGATGGCGACGAAGCGGTCGCTCGCGACTAAGCTCGGCGTCGTCGCCGGCTTCGAGCGTCCCGACGCGGCCCTCGAACAGTACCCGACGCCCCCCGAGCTGGCCGCCCACGTCGTCCACCTCGCGGACCTCCACGGCGACGTCGACGGTCGGACCGTGCTCGATCTCGGCGCCGGCACCGGGATGCTCGCGCTCGCCGCGGCGCTGCGCGGCCCCGCCCGCGTCGTCGGCCTCGAGCTCGACGGCGGCGCGCTCGCGACCGCCCGGGCCAACGAGCGCCGCGTCGCCGCCAGCGCGCCGGTCCACTGGGTCCGCGGCGACGCCACCCGCCCGCCGCTCGCCGTCGCGGAGCCCGCGACCGTCGTGATGAATCCCCCGTTCGGCGCGCAGGACGGGAACCGCAACGCGGACCGCGAGTTCCTCGCGGTCGCAAGCGACCTCGCGGACGTCTCCTACTCGGTCCACAACGCCGGCAGTCAGGAGTTCGTCGAGGCGTTCGCCGCCGACGAGGGCGGCGAGGTGACCCACGCCTTCGCGGCCGAGTTCCGGATCGACGCGCAGTTCGACCACCACACCGACGCGGCGCGCGACATCGACACCGAAGTGTACCGTATCGAGTGGTCGTAGGGCGCTCCGCCTCCTCCGCAGCGGGACCGTCGGCCCCGGTCACTGCCGCCCCTCGTAGCGCTCCCGCTGCGCGATCCGGACCCGCGTCTCGCCGCGCTCCGCGAACAGGACGTCGCCCTCGCGCACGAGGGTGATCCCTCGGACCGTCACCGACTCGTTCGCGGCCGGAAGCGGCGCCGTAACGTTGTTCCCGCTCCCGCCGATCACCGACAGCTCGAACCCGCCCCGCGTGGCCGCGACGACGACGTTGCGGCCGTCGATTCGGGGCTCCGCCCGCGCGGGGTCGCTCGTGAACAGCGTCCGCCTGGTCCCGTTCCGGATCGCGTCGACCCGGTAGGTCGGGCCGCCGTTCGCGGCGACCCAACCGATGCGCTGGACCCAGACGGTCTCGCGCCAGCCGGTGCCGCCCACGTCGATCGCGCGGTACCCCCAGAACGCCAGGTTCCCCTTCGAGACGGCCGTGGTCCATATCTCGCGGTCCGGGTCGCTGACGATCACTCCCGACGTGTTGACAGACGTCGACCGCCCGAACGCCTCCACGTCGACGACGCCCACGAGCTGGTTCTCCACGTCCTCCGCGTACGTCACCTGGTACCCCTCCACCTCGATCGGGTCTCCCGGGAGGTCGCCGTCGTCGACCGCGACGAGGTTCGGCACGACGCCCGGGCCGGCGACGACGGCCAGCGCCGCGACGAGCAGGAGGAGCCCGACAGTCGCCGGCGTCGCCGAGCGGATCCCGCCGCGGACCGTCTCCGGCTCCGGGACCGCCCGAGTCGGCCACAGCGGCTCGTCGCGAGAGACGGCCGCGACGGCGACGATCGCGGCCAGCAGGGCGAGCAGCCCGACGCCGACGGCGCGGTACAGCTCGTACCGCTCGTTGCCGAGGTACCAGTACACCGCCCACAGCCGACGGGAGGCACCGAACAGCAGCAGCGCGCCGAAGACGAGGAGCGCGGACCGCTCGGTCGCGTCCGCGCGGGACCCGTCGTCGCCGACTGCCGTCGAGAGGGGATGGTAGCGCCACCGCCCCGCGGCCGCGTCCGGGCCCGCGTCGCGGTCCCTGTCGGGCTGTTCTCGGGGGCGACGCCGCAGGAGGACGACCGCGACCAGCGCGCCGCCGATCAGGCCGAGCGCGTGCCCCTGGATCGCGACGTTCGCCCACCCCGGAACGCCGTAGGAGGGGGACGCCTCCGCGAATGCCACCGGGACGCGGAGGGCGTCGTAGAGGACGCCGACGAGCGTCGTCCCGGCCATCGCGACGACCGCGGCGACGGGCCGCGAGACGAGCGCGAACCCCCAGTACGCGAAGACGACGACGGAGAAGCCGATCACCGGACCGAGCGCGAACAGCGCGGAGAGGAGCCCGAACGCGACCGCGGCGCCGGGGACGATCAGGAACGCCCGCACGTAGGGGTTCTCGCTCGGCGACTCGACGGCGGCGATTCGGCTCGGGAGTTCTCGGAGGCGACTCGGCAGGCGTCGGAGCCGGACCGGGCGTCCGTCCCCGTCGTCGACCTCGCGCCCGTGGGGGAAGTGGCCGTACGCGTACTCGGCGAGCCCCCCGGCGACGAGCGCGGAGAGGAGGTTCCCGGTGATATGCCCGCGGCTCGCGTGCGCGAAACTGGACCAGAGGAGCCCCTCCGGGTAGAAGTACGACCACGACCGGAACGGGATCACGACCGGTCGGTTCGGATTGTCGATACCCGACTGGACGAACAGGTACACCCCGATCACGCCGGCGATCACGACGAGCGTTCCCCACGGGACGCCGAGGAGGAGCCGCGAGCGGAGCGCTCGCGTCCAATCGCCGCTCGGACGGTCGACGAGGTACACCGCGGCGAGCGCGACGACGACGCCGACGCCCCCGGCGGCGAGGTGAACGGCCTCCGACGGCAGCGCCTCCGCGATCATGTCAGGTTCGAGGGGGCCGCGCACACATCAATACGGGGGTCGCGTTCCCGACGATATCAGGAGGACGGCCGGAGCGTCCGGTCTCAGATCTTGTTCTCGGCGTCGTCGGCGAGCTCCTCCATCCGCTTGCCGACGCGGCCGGCGGGCGAGAACTCGTCTTCGCTCATCGCGTTCGCTAGGGCGTTGCCGAGGACGAACACGGCGTGTTTGTGCTCGCTCTTCGACTTGTGGACGTGCGAGGGGTCGACGTCGAGCTCGTCGTAGGGGTCGAACAGCGAGCCGTCGACGGTCTCCTGCGCGCGGAAGTGCTCCATGATCGTCACCATCTGTTCGTGGAGTTCGAGCAGCTCGTCCTTGTGCATATCCACGGATACGGGTTGTATGCCCTATAAGGGTTGTTGAGGGCGGTACGCACGGATCCGTGCCGCGCGCGGCTCGACGCGGGGTCGTTCGCTCAGAAGACGTACTCGTCTTCGTGGCCCATCATCCCCTCCTCCTCGAACCCGCTGTTGGAGTCGTCGTCGTCCCGGGGGCCGCTCGTCTTGTACGCCTTGATGCCAGTCGACAGCAGCTCCTCGACCGCCTCCTCCCGGTTGAGGAACTCTCCCTCCTCGACCATCTGGGCTATCTGCATCTCCAGATGCTCCGGCACGGTTATCTTCACTCGTGGCATTTGCTGTCCGGGTCTTGTGGCATGGCGTATATAAAAGTGGCGTCGGAGATCCGCTGATACGAAAACTCAAAACGACGACGCAAAAGTTCATTTTTGATCTGTTAAATACAGGTTAAAGATGTACGAAGCGGCGCGGCGATCCCTCTCGCCGCCGACTCCGTTCCCGCCGCGCGCGGTGCTCGCGGGTGCCCGACCGTCTCCGAGAGCGACATTCATACGTCGGTCCGGGCCGAACCGCATCCCATGACCGAATCCGGCGTCGAGGGCGCCGAGGACCTCACCGACCTCTACCGCGAGTACGGCGACGATCGGCTCCCGCCGGGACAGCGCGAGACCGACGGGTTCCCCGTCCTCTCGAAGAGCGGAACGCCCTCGTGGGACCCGGAGACGTTCGAGCTCGAGGTGTGGGGCGCCGTCGAGGAGCCGCAGTCCCTCTCGCTCGACGAGTTCCGCGACCTGCCGGCCGTCACCCAGCGGCAGGACTTCCACTGCGTGACGGGGTGGAGCAAGTTCGACTGCGAGTTCACCGGGGTCGCGTTCGCGGACCTGGCCGACCTCGCCGGCGTCCGCGACGAGGCGGAACACGTGATGTTCCACTCGCTGGACGGCTACACGACCGACCTCCCGCTCGACGAGTGCACGAAGCCGGGCGTCCAGCTCGCGTACGGCTTCGACGGCGACGACCTCCCGGCCGACCACGGCGGCCCGATCCGCGTCGTCACGCCCCACAAGTACGCGTACAAGGGCGCGAAGTGGGTCTCGGGCGTGGAGCTCCTCACCGAACCCGAGCTCGGCTACTGGGAGAAACGCGGGTACAGCGACACGGCGAACCCCTGGAACGAGGAGCGCTACAGCTGACCGTCCGCCGTCCGTCGCCCTGCTCGTTTTGCCGCTCGGGGTTCCCCCGTCCGCTCCGCCCCGATAGTCAGGATAAAGGGTCCCCGGTCCCGACTCGATACGCATGGAACGGGCGCGCTCTCGGTCGTCGCCGCCGCTGGTCAGCCGGACCACGGCGGTCGACGAGCCGGCGTTCGCGGCGGCGTTCGACGCCCTCCCGTCGCCGCGCACGACCTGGAGCGCGCCCGACGACGCGCTGGTGCTCGGCGGCGGCGCGGCGGCGACGCTGACCGCCGCCGGCGGCGACCGGTTCGCGGCGATCCGCGACGCGTCGACGGAGCTGTTCGAGTCCGGCGATGTCCACGCCGGCACCGAGGCGGCCCGCCCCCGCGTGTTCGGGGGGTTCGCCTTCCACGAGGGCGCCTGCGACGGCGACCCGTGGGGGCCGTTTCCGGAGGCCCGGTTCGTGTTGCCGCGGGTCCAGCTGACGGTCGCGGACAACGGCGCGTGGCTCACCGTCAACGCGGTCGGCGACGACGCCGACGTCGCCGCCGTCGAGGACCGCTTGGCGCGCGAGGTCGATCGGTTCGCCGCGCTCGACCGGCGCGACTCCGGGGAGACGGGCGAGAGCGCGGCCGCCTCTCGGCCGCCTCGCCCGGGCATCCGCGCGAGCCGCCGGACGACGAGCCGCGAGGCGTGGCGCGAGAGCGTCGGCGCCGCGGTCGACCGGATCCGCGACGGCGACCTCCGGAAGGTGGTGTTGGCGCAGGCGCTGGAGGCCGACCTCGCGGCCGACTTCCCCCGCGCGGCGACGCTCGAACGCCTCGCGGAGAAGTACCCCGACTGCCACCGCTACTGGTTCGAGCCGGACGGCGGGGACAGCGCGTTCTTCGGCGCCACGCCCGAGCGGCTGGTCTCGCTTCGCGGCCGGACGGTCGAGACCGACGCGCTCGCCGGGACGACCGGCCGCGGCGAGACGCCGAGCGAGGACGAGTGGCTCGCGCGGGAGCTCCTCGACGACGAGAAGAACGTCCACGAGCACGAGCTCGTCGCGGAGACGGTCCGCGACCAGCTGGAGCCGTTCGCGGCGTCGGTCTCCGCGGGCGAGCGCCGCGTCCGCCGGCTCGCGACGGTCCAGCACCTCCACACGCCGATCACCGCCGAGCTCGGCGCGGACCGCCACGTGCTCGACCTCGTCGATGCGCTCCACCCGACGCCCGCGGTCGGCGGGCTACCGCCGGACCGCGCGCTGGCGACGATCCGCGAGACGGAGCCGTTCGACCGCGGCTGGTACGCCGCGCCGGTCGGCTGGATCGACGCCGCGGGCAACGGCGCGTTCGCGGTCGCGATCCGCTCGGCCGTCGCGAGCCGGCGACGCGCGACGCTGTTCGCGGGCGTCGGGGTCGTCTCCGACTCGGACCCCGACCGCGAGTGGGACGAGGTCCAGCTGAAGTACCGGCCGATCCTCGACGAGCTGGAGGGCGACGGCGCGGGCGACTCCGCGGACTGACCTCCCGCCTATTGAAACATCTTGAGCGGCTCTGCCTGCGAGCTCTCCTCGTTCGCCTGTCGCATCCGCTCGGCGAACTGCTGTTTCGCCTCGCGGATCTCCGTCGCCTGCTCGACGAGCCCGTCGGTCGGCGTCTCGATCCCGGCGATCGGGTCGATGCCGTCGGCGATGAGCACCCGCGCCGCCTCGGGGTCGGGGAACTGCGGGTCGGACTCGACGACGAGGCCGACCGCGTCGCGATCGTTTTCGAGCGCCGCCGCGAGCATCGCGCCCGTTGGCCCGGAGACGAGCCCGGACTCGGACGGCTCGGACACCTCGGCCCGGGCCAGCGCCTCGGCGCCGTCGCCGGTCGCGATCCCGTACAGGCTCGGGGGCGCCTCGTCCTTCTCGCGGCCGAGCCCCGACAGGAACACCGGGAACAGGTCGACCTCGTCGAACCACGAGCCGAGACACGCCGCGACCTCGGTCGCCGCGGCCGGGTTCACGGGCACGTCGCTGCGGAGCGCGACGAGGTCGTTCTCGGGGTCAGCGTACAGCCGCACCGGGGTCGTCGCGGCCGTCTCGGACTCGTGGTAGACGGCCACCGGCGGGAGCCCGTCGCAGTGGACGTTCGCGTAGTGGGTCATCTCGTGGACGTCGATCAGGTGGTCGGTCGCGATCTTCCCGACGAGGCCGACGCCGGGGAACCCCTCGATCAGGGTGGGATCGTCCAGCGAGACGTCGTCGTCGAGGACGGAGATGCGTGCCATGCGCGCCCGTACGCCCGGGCCGGACCTAAAGGTGCGGCGCAGGCAGCTCCGGGGGCGGGACACGCGGCGGGTCCGGGGGTGAGACGCGCGGCGGATCCCTCGTTCGAGTCCCGAAACCGTCTAACGGCCCGCCGCGAAAGGAGGACCATGAATCCGCTCGACCGATACGAGCCGCTCGTCGACGACGTCGACGCGTTCCGGGCGGCGTGCGACCGGCCCCTCCCCTCGGTCGTGCGCACGAACGGCATCGCGGCGACCCCGGCCCGCGTCCGCGAGGCGTTCGACGACGAGGGCGTCGCCTACGAGCCGGTCGACTGGCGCGACGGCCTCTTCCGGCTCCCCGACGGGAACCCCGGCGGAAACTGGCCGTACGTCCACGGCTGGACCCACGGGCAGGAGGAGGTGTCCGTCCTACCGACGCTCGCGCTCGACCCGCGGCCGGGCGAGCGCGTCTGGGACGCCTGCGCGGCCCCCGGCAGCAAGACGACCCAGATCGCGGACGCGATGGACGACGAGGGCACCGTCGTCGCCAATGACAACAACCTCGGGCGGCTCTCCGCGCTCCGGCACAACGCCGAGCGGCTGGGGATCACGAACGCGATCGTCACGAATCAGGACGCGCGCAACTTCTCGACGAAGTCGCTCGCGTTCGACGAGTTCGACCGCGCGCTCGTGGACGCGCCCTGCTCCTGCGAGGGCACCTGTCGCAAGAACCCGGACGTCTTGGACGAGTGGACGCTCGACCACGTCCGCGCCGTCGCGGGGATCCAGAAGGGGGTGCTGGCCCGCGCCGTCCAGGCGACCCGTCCGGGCGGGGTCGTCGTCTACTCGACGTGTACGTTCGCGCCCGAGGAGAACGAGGCGGTCCTCGACCACGTCCTCGCGAACGAGGACTGCGAACTGGTCGAGTTCGACCTCCCGCTCGACACCGACCCCGGCGTGACCGAGTGGGACGGCGAGGCGTACGACGAGTCGGTGACGCGCGCGAAGCGGATCTACCCGCACCGCAACGACACGGGCGGCTTCTTCTGCGCGAAGCTGCGCGTGGGCGGGAACAAAAACACGGGGGTCGGAGCGTGACCGACGGCGCCCCCACCAACGACGGCCAGCAGTTCGATCGCCTCCCCGAGACGCCCGCAGACCGAGAGGTCGAGGGGCGCGCGAGTCGCGAAGAGGTCCTCGACTGGTGGGACGAGCGGTTCGGGATCGAGCGGGTGGTGTTCGAGGAATACAGCTTCTGGGAGAAGGGCGCCGGAAAGATCTGGATCTTCAACGGCGAGGCGACGGACCCGAGCGAGGTCGAGGCCGTCGGGATGACGTTTCTCCGGACGCGACAGGAGCACTGGAAGCCGACCGGGCGGGCGGTCTCGCGGTTCGGATCGCGCGCGACGAAGAACGTGATCGAGCTGGACCCCGAGCAGGCGTCTCGGTTCGCTGCCGGGGAGGATCAGGAGTTGCCGGAGTGGGACGGCGACTGGGGCTACCTGATCGCGACTCACGAGGTTGCCGGCGAGTCGGTGCCGATCGGCGTGGGGCTGTATTTATACGACGAACTGCGCTCCGTGGTGCCGAAAGGGAGTCGAGCGGACCTGCCGGTCGTCGAGTGACGGATCGCGTTCGCACGTCGATTTACCCCTTATAAATGGCTGATTTTGGATCGGCTATGAACACTTCTCAAACCACAATCGCTCGTTTATAAACAGTTGCTCACGGACCGTCGGTGAACACCTCCAAAGCTCCAGCCGCTTATTTATAAATAGCCAACTGTAGATCGACGGCGAACACCTTCAAATCCCCAGCCGCTCGCTTATAAATGACTGATCGCGGATCGACGGCGAACACCTTCAAAGCCCCAGCCGCTCGCTTATAAATGACTGATCGCGGATCGACGGCGAACATCTTCAAAGCCCCAGCCGCTCGCTTATAAATGACTGATCGCGGATCGACGGCGAATACCGCCAAAGCCCCAGCCGCTCGCTTATAAATGACTGATCGCGGATCGACGGCAAATACCGCCAAAGCCCCAGCCGCGAGGCCGCCGTACGCTCGTTGCGCTCCTCAGTCGCTCGCTTCGCTCGCTCCCTCCGGTGCTTACGTCGCCTACGGCGGCCTCGCGGCTGCCCCTTTGAGTCCCACCGGACCGCAACCGCACGGCACCTCACCCCTCCCCAGCCTCGTCGCGGCCGCTTAAAAAGCGGCCGCGACTCCCTCGCGCGGGCGACTCGCGCCCTGCGGGCGCTCGTCGGCACGCGCCACCGCACCGATTTAAATATCCTACTCGGACTTCTCCCGAACCGTTCCCCCGCCGAGCCCCTCCCACTCGACGCGGTACCCGAGCCGCGAGAGCGCGGCGCTCGCGTCGTCGAGCCCGTACTCGTCGAGGACCGCCTCGGCCTCCGAGAGCGCCATCCCGGGCTCGATTTCCTCGGCGAGCGCCTCCAACACCGCGGGTCGCACGAGCGTCCGCCCGATGCGCTCGTGGTCGGGGAACGACACCCCCTCGATCGCCTCGACGCCGACTCCTCGCTCGGCGGCGAGGTCGTCGAGTCCGATCGCGTCGGCGTCGGGCGAGAGGGAGTCGGGGAGGTCGGCGGCCGCCTCGGCGACGAACTCGGCCTCGTACTCGCGGAGCACGTCGACCACGTCCTTCACCCGGACCGTTCCGGAGTAGGTGACGACGCGGTGGTCGCGGGCCGCGATCTCCTCGCCGACGCCGAGGCTCTCGTCGACGGCCACGAGGAGGTCCACGTCCTCCACGTCCGCGAGCTGTCCGAGCTTCTTTTCGACGTACTCGGGGGTCCAGAAGCCCATCACCTCGAAGAAGAGCCTGAAGTCCGCGTGGTCGTAGTCGAACGCGAAGTCCGGGATCATCACGCTCGCCCCGGTTTCGAGCGGCTCGGGTTCGCGCACCAGAGTCCAGTCGAGGTCGAGCCCGCGGACGCGCCCGGCGAAGTCGGCCTCGACCCCGCTGTCGAAGTCGGGCTCCGCGACGGGCTCGACGTCCGGCACGGTCACGTCGCCGTCCGAGAGGCGCATCGTGCGCTCGCGGCCGCGGTCGTCGATCGCCGCCTCCAGCGACCACTCCGCCGACTCCGCGACCGTCCGGAGCAGCCGCGCGAAGGCGGTCCCGTAGCGTCGCGTGCGCGAGAACAGCCGGTCCGGGCCGGTGACGACGAGTTCGCGGCCCTCCGGAGTCTTCTCGACCTCGTACATCAAGCGCAGGCGCTTGACGGCCGAGACGAGCCGCTTCGGGTCGTTCGACCGCACCCGGACCTCGGTGGCGTCGAAGAGCGCGGTCTGGGCCAGGGAGAGGTCGTACTGCTCCAGCAGGGCGTCGGGGTCCCAGCGCACGTCGGCGTCGACGAGGACCCGCTCGACGTCGCGGTCGGCGTACAGCGAGGCGTCCACCGCATCGGACTCGATCCCGAGCGCGTCGGCCGCGCGCTCCACCGCGGTCTCCCGCTCCGCCTCGCTGGCGACGCCGACCGCCTCCGCGGCCTCGAACGCGGCCCGCCGGACGCGACGCGGCGGGACCGGGGCCCGCGTCTCGAACTCGCACTCGCGCTCGACGAGCGCCGCGAGCCCCCGGACGAGTTTGAAGTCGCCGTTCCGGGTGGCGGCGTCGGCCTCCAAGTCCGCCAGCGCGTCGTCGAGGTCGCCGCGCCGCTCGCCGACGTGCGACTCGAACGTCCCGAGGACGCGGGCCGCGAGCGGGCGGTGTTCCCGGCCGGTGAACTGCGGGCGGTAGCCGCCGCCCGCCCGGGAGACGCGCAGGAGGTCCTTGCGTAGCACGGGGCGGGGTACGCCGCGCCCGGCCTAAAACGAGCGGGTTCGGTTCCCCCCCGAACGTGCGGTCGCGGTGGCGCGTGCCTGCGAGCGGCCGCCATCGGCGGCCGCGAGACAGCACCGCGCGAGGGAGTCAGTCGCCGGAGCAAAGCGACGGCGACTGACGAGGCTGGGGAGGGGAGAGGTGTTGTGCGGTCGTGGTCGGGTGGGACTCGAAGGGGCAGCCGGGAGGCGGGCGCAGGCGAAGTAAGGACCGCAGGGCGGGAGCGAGCGAAGCGAGCGACCAACCGAGGACCGCAGCGAGCGTGCGCCCGCCTCCCGGCTGGGGCTTCGGTGGTGTCGCTCGCCGATTTGTCAGATCTGAAGCCCTCGTATAGCCGAGCGGTCGAGAACTCGAATTTCGTTTCGCCGAGGCGGGAAACGCGGCGTTGAGCGGTCGGAGCCGTGGCGCCGACTCCCGCTCTGCTGCCGACGCGCACCCCTCTCACGTATCGGTGCGACACGCTTAACTCCGAAACCCGTCGATCGGAGCGTAATGAGCACCGACGCGGCGAGTGACGGGGACGCCGGTAGCGAGTCCGACGATGCCGCCGGAGATGGCACCGCCGACCCCGCCGACTCCGAGGCGTTCGTCCGCACCTGCGAGCACCTCGTCGAGCGCATCCTCGACGGCGAGATCGAGCGCGACGACCTCGAACGCGCCAAGCTCGACGCCTGCTCGGAGTTCGGCTCCCCGAAGGTGCCGAAGAACACCGAGATCCTGGATCACGCCCCGTCCGAGGCGCGCGACGACGTGATCGAGGTGGTCCAGCGCAAGCCGGTCCGGACCGCCTCCGGCGTCTCCCCCGTCGCGATCATGACCTCGCCGGAGCTGTGCCCGCACGGAAAGTGCCTCTACTGTCCCGGCGGGCCGGCCTCGGAGTTCTCCTCGGCGCAGTCGTACACGGGCCACGAGCCCGCCGCCGCGCGCGGCGAGCAGAACGACTACGACCCGTACGGGCAGGTCACGCTCCGGCTCGAACAGCTCCGGAAGATCGGCCACCCGGTCGACAAGGTGGAGCTGATCCTGATGGGCGGGACGATGACCGCGCGCTCGCACGACTACCAGGAGTGGTTCGTCAAGCGCGCGCTCCAGGCGATGAACGACTACGACCTCGACAAGGAGCCCGAGCCGGCCGAGGGCGAGTCGTTCGCGCCGGACCCCGAGGCGACCGAGTTCGAGTACCTCGAAGACGTGATCGCCGAGAACGAGACGAACGAGATCCGCAACATCGGCACCACCTTCGAGACGAAGCCGGACTGGTGCGACCCCGAGCAGATCGACCGCATGCTCGACCTCGGCGGCACGAAGGTCGAGGTCGGCGTCCAGACCACCTACGAGCGGATCAACCGCGAGATGCACCGCGGCCACGGCAACGAGGCCTCCCGGAACGCCAACCGCCGCCTGCGCGACGCCGCGTTCAAGGTCGGCTTCCACATGATGCCCGGGCAGCCGGGCATGACCCGGGAGATGTGCTTAGAGGACTTCCGGCAGCTGTTCGACAACCCCGACTGGCGGCCCGACTACCTGAAGATCTACCCGACTCTCGTCGTCGAGGGGACTCGCGTGTACGACCGCTGGCGCCGCGACGACTTCGACCCGCTCACGAGCGAGGAGGCGGCCGACCTCGTCGCCGACGTGATGGACCTGATCCCGAAGTACACGCGGCTCCAGCGCGTCCAGCGCGACATCCCTGCGGACTTCATCGACGCGGGCGTCCAGAAGTCGAACCTCCGACAGCTCGCCGCCCAGCGCGCCGAGGAGAAGGGGATCGTCCAGCGGGACGTCCGCGCCCGCGAGGTCGGCCACAACGACGCCGACCCGGACCCCGACGACGTCGAACTCGACGTGCTCACCTACGAGGCCGGCGGCGGCACGGAGCACTTCATCTCCTTCGAGGACCCAGTCCGGGACCTGCTCGTCGGGTTCTGTCGCCTGCGGTTCCCCTCGTTTGCCCCCGACCAGCCCGGCGCGCCGGGCACCGAGGGCGACCCGATCCGCCCGGAACTCGAAGACGCCGCGCTGGTCCGCGAGCTCCACGTCTACGGCAACGAGGTCGGCATCGGCGGCGACGGCGACTGGCAGCACCAGGGGTACGGCACGAAGCTCCTCGAACGCGCCGAGGAGCTCTCCCGCGAGGCGGGCTACGACAAAGTCGCGGTCATCTCGGGCATCGGCGCCCGCGAGTACTACCGCAACAAGCTCGGCTACCGGCAGGACGGGCCGTACGTGTCGAAGCGGCTGTGAGCGTCACCCGTTCGCCGGACCCGCACCCACAACGACACGCCTTTTTCCGGCCCGCCGGTTGCTATGGTGTATGGACCAGAAGCGGGAGCTGTCGAGCATCGACCTCGCCGCGCTCGTCACCGAACTCAATCGGTACGAGGGCGCGAAGGTCGACAAGGCGTACCTCTACGACGACGACCTGCTCCGGCTGAAGCTTCGCGACTTCGACCGCGGCCGCGTCGAGCTCATGATCGAGGTCGGGGACATCAAACGGGCCCACGCCGCCGACCCGGACCACGTCGCGGACGCGCCGGGACGCCCGCCGAACTTCGCGAAGATGCTGCGGAACCGCATGTCGGGCGCGGACTTCGCGGGCGTCGAGCAGTACGAGTTCGACCGCATCCTCACCTTCGAGTTCGAGCGCGAGGACCAGAACACCACGCTCGTCGCCGAGCTGTTCGGCCAGGGGAACGTCGCCGCGCTCGACGAGACGGGCGAGGTGATCGGGGCGCTGTCGACGGTGCGGCTCAAGTCCCGCACGGTCGCCCCCGGCTCGCAGTACGAGTACCCGGCCTCGCGGCTGAACCCGCTCGACGTGAGCCGCGGCGCGTTCGACCGCCACATGCGCGAGTCGGACAGCGACGTCGTCCGGACGCTCGCCACCCAGCTCAACCTCGGCGGCCTGTACGCCGAGGAGGTGTGTACCCGGGCCGGCGTGCCGAAGGAGACGCCGATCGAGGAGGCGACCGACGACCAGCTCGGCGCGCTCCACGACGCGCTCGCCCGGATCGACGAGCGGCTCCGCTCGGGCGACGTCGACCCCCGCGTGTACGAGGAGTCCGTCGACGGCGAGGAGGACGGAGAGTCGAGCGACGAGGAGCCCCGCGTCGTCGACGTGACGCCCTTCCCGCTCGCGGAGCACGAGGGCCTGCCGAGCGTCGGCTTCGACTCCTTCAACGCCGCCGTCGACGAGTACTTCTACCGGCTCGGCAGCGAGGAGACCGACGAGGGCGAGGCCCCGGCGGACGCGGGCGCGTCCCGCCCGGACTTCGAAGAGGAGATCGCCAAACAGGAGCGGATCATCGAACAGCAGAAGGGAGCGATCGAGGGGTTCGAGGAGCAGGCGCAGGCGGAACGGGAGCGCGCCGAGCTGCTGTACGCGCACTACGACCTCGTCGACGAGGTGCTTTCGACGGTGCGGGAGGCCCGCGCAAACGAGGTGCCGTGGGACGAGATCGCGGAGACGCTCGACGCCGGCGCCGAGCGCGGCATCCCGGCCGCGGAGGCCGTCGTCGACGTCGACGGCGGAGAGGGAACGGTGACGGTCGAACTCGAAGAGGAAGGGGACGACGGGGGGACGGTGACGGTCGAACTCAACGCGAGCGAGGGCGTGGAGGTCAACGCCGACCGCCTCTACCGGGAGGCGAAGCGCGTCGAGGAGAAGAAGGCGGGCGCGCAGGAGGCGATCGAGTCGACCCGCGAGGAGCTGGAGGCCGTCAAGGAGCGGAAGGCGGAGTGGGAGGAGCAGCAGGCGGCCGACGACGGTGGCGAGGGCGACGCCGACGGTGCGGACGGCGAGGGCGACGACGAGGAGTACGAGACCGACTGGCTCTCGCGCTCCTCGATCCCGATCCGGAGCCCGGACGACTGGTTCGAGCGGTTCCGCTGGTTCCACACGTCGACGGGCTACCTCGTCATCGGCGGGCGCAACGCCGACCAGAACGAGGAGCTGGTGAAAAAATACATGAGCAAACACGACCGGTTCTTCCACACGCAGGCCCACGGCGGGCCGGTGACCCTGCTGAAGGCCGCCGGGCCCTCCGAGTCGGCGGACCCCGTCGACTTCTCCGAGGAGACGCTGCGGGAGGCCGCGCAGTTCGCCGTTTCCTACTCCTCGGACTGGAAGGACGGCCGCGGCGCGGGCGACGCGTACATGGTCGAACCCGATCAGGTGTCGAAGACGCCCGAGAGCGGCGAGTACATCGAGAAGGGGAGTTTCGTGATCCGCGGCGACCGGACGTACTTCGAGGACGTGCCCTGCCGGATCGCCGTCGGCGTCCAGTGCGAGCCGGTCACGCGAGCCATCGGCGGGCCGCCGTCGGCCATCGTCGACCGCGCGGCCGCGCACGTCACCTTCGAACCGGGGATGTACGCGCAGAACGACGCCGCGATGATGGCCTACCGGAACCTCAAAGAGCGGTTCACCGACCAGTCGTTCGTCCGCAAGGTCGCCAGCGCGGACCTGCTCCAGGAGTTCCTCCCGCCGGGCGGGTCGGACATCGTGGATTGAACGGGTCGAGCTGACTGACGGCAAAGCCGATCGCCCGAGCGCGACGTTTTCAAGCCTCCGCGACGGAGGAGGGCGCATGGCCTTCGAATCGCTGCCGGAGGGGTGGCGGCTGTGGAACGAGGAGCCCAGCGGGCGGGCGATCCTCGTCTACCGCCCCGACGTCTTCGGGGGCGGCGACCTCCCCGACGAGTGTCTCCCGACCATCTACCTGACGAACGGCGCCCGGAACGCGCGCCCCGGCTCGGGCCAGTACGCGACCGACGAGTGGCACGTCGTCTGCTTCTTGGAGCCCGAGATCGAGGCGGTCTCGGAGACGTACGAGAGCCGCGAGGCGGGCGCGGCCGGCGCGGTCGACGTCGCGGAGCGGTTCGTCGCCGGCGAGATCGATTATCGGGCGGCGTATCAGGTGCCCCGAGAGGAGTACTTCGCGCGCCTCGACGAGTTCGTCGGCGGCGAGGAGTCCGCGTGAGCGGCGGTGTCCGAACCGCGTGACTGCGCGGCGACGCGAGGGCGTTTGTATCCACGATTACGCATAACTCGGACCGAGTTACGAGTAGATACGCCACGAACACGAGGATTTTTATCGCCGCCCGCCCCACCGTCGCGTACATGAACGCCGGTGGGGACTACGGCGGCGACGAACCGCGGGAGAAGTGCGGCGTCGTCGGCGTCTCGCTCGCGGATCGGGAGGCCGCGCGACCGCTGTACTACGCGCTGTACGCGCTCCAACACCGCGGCCAGGAGTCGGCCGGGATCGTCACGCACGACGGATTCCAACAGCACAGCCACGTCGAGCGCGGCCTCGTCGGCGACGCGTTCGAAGAGGGGGACCTCGCGTCGCTGTCGGGCGGCACCGGCATCGGTCACGTGCGCTACCCGACCGCCGGCAGCCTCGACAAGAGCTGCGCGCAGCCGTTCTCCGTCTCTTTCAAATCCGGCTCGCTCGGGCTGTCGCACAACGGCAACCTCGTCAACGCCGACGAGGTGCGCGAGGAGCTGGCCGCGGCGGGCCACGCCTTCACCTCCGACGGCGACACCGAGGTGATCGCCCACGACCTCGCGCGCAACCTCCTCGAAGAGGACCTCGTGCGGGCGGTCAAACACACGATGAACCGCATCCACGGCTCCTACTCGCTGGCGATCACCCACGACGACACCGTCCTCGGCGTCCGCGACCCGCTCGGCAACCGCCCGCTGTGTCTCGGGAAGATCGACGGCGGCTACGTCCTCGCCAGCGAGTCCGCCGCCATCGACACGCTCGACGGCGAGCTGATCCGCGACGTGCGACCCGGCGAACTCGTCGTCTTGGATCCCGACGGCACCGGCTACGACACGTATCAGCTGGTCGAGCGCGACGCGACCGCCCACTGCTTCTTCGAGCACGTCTACTTCGCCCGCCCCGACTCCGTCATCGACGAGAGCCTCGTGTACGAGGTGCGCCGGAAGCTGGGTCGGAAGCTCTGGGAGGAGTCCGGCGTCGAGTCCGACGTGGTGATGCCGGTGCCGGACTCCGGCCGCGCGTTCGCCTCCGGCTACGCGGACGCCGCGGGCGAGACCACTCCCGATGGCGAGCCGCGGGCCGCCGACGACGGCGGGGTGGAGTTCGCCGAGGGGCTGATGAAGAACCGCTACGTGGGCCGGACGTTCATCATGCCCACGCAGGACGAGCGGGAGCGCGCGGTCCGGCTGAAGCTGAACCCGATCCGCTCGACGGTGGAGGGGAAGTCGGTCACGATCATCGACGACTCCATCGTCCGCGGAACGACCTCGACGCAGCTCGTCGAGCTCGTCCGCGAGGCGGGCGCCGAGGAGGTCCACCTCCGGATCGGCGCGCCGCCGATCCTCGCGCCCTGCTACTTCGGCATCGACATGGCGACGCGCGAGGAGCTGATCGCCGCCGACGCCTCGACCGAGGAGATCCGGCAGGAGGTGGGCTCGGACACGCTTTCGTACCTCTCCATCGACGCGGTCGCGGAGGCGCTCGGCGAGAGCCGCGCGGACCTCTGTCTCGGCTGCGTCACCGGCGAGTACCCCTTCGACGTGGAGGGCGAGGCGACCGACCGCGACGTCGACGCGCCGGTCTCGGATCCGACGCCGGCGGACGACTGAGCGCTTCGTTCGAACCCGGCGCTCGCGGACCATGAACCCCGTTTTTCCGACTCGACCCCGCACACGTTCGGCGCCGCTCCGACCGCTCGGGACGTATCGGGGGCTTAAATACGCTCACGGTCAGACGTGCGAACATGACACGGAACGCCGACGCCGCCGAAGACGACGCCGCGTCGATGAGCCGCCGCGGGTTCTTCCGCGCCGGGGCCGCCGGGGCGGCGGTCGCCGCGGGCGTCGCGGCCGGAAGCGGGACCGCCGCCGCGCAGTACGACGGCTGGCTGGACGACGTGAGCAACTACGACGGCACCCACGACTACCGCGGACAGGACGAGGTCACCGTTCAGGTCGGCGCGGGCGAGAACGGGCTCCGGTTCGGCCCGGCCGCGATCCTCATCGACCCGGGCGCGACGGTCGTCTGGGAGTGGACCGGCCAGGGCGGCGGCCACAACGTCGTCGCGCAAGACGGCACCTTCGACAGCGGGTCAGCGGTCGCGGAGGCGGGGACCACCTTCGAGTACACCTTCGAGGACGCGAGCGAGGGCGACGTGTTCCGGTACGCCTGCGAACCCCACCGGTCGATCGGCATGAAGGGCGCCGTCGCGGTCGGCGCCGTCGACGACGACCTCGTCGACCCGCAGGCGGAGGGCGGCGACGGGGGCGACGGCGGCTCCGGCGACGCGGCCGGATACGGCGACTGGTTCGAGAACGTCGGCAACTACGAGGGGACGCGAGACCTTCGCGGGCAAGACGAGGTCACCGTCTCCGTCGGCGCGGGCGAGAACGGGCTTCGGTTCGACCCGCCCGCGATCCTGGTCGATCAGGGGACGACGGTCGTCTGGGAGTGGACCGGCGAGGGTGGCGGCCACAACGTCGTCGCGGAGGACGGCACCTTCGACAGCGGGTCCGCGGTCGCGGAGGCGGGGACCACCTTCGAGTACACCTTCGAGGACGCGAGCGAGGGCGACGTGTTCCGGTACGCCTGCGAACCCCACCGGTCGATCGGCATGAAGGGCGCCGTCGCGGTCGGCGCCGTCGACGACGACCTCATCGGCGGCGAGGGAGGGTCCGGGGGCTCCGGCGGCGACGGGGGCTCCGGCGGCGGCAGCGGGCTCTCCGCGAGCGACATCGGGACGCTGGCGCTCGGCTTCGGCTTCGCCGGCGCGCTGCTCGTCCCGCTGTTCTACGCGGCACACCGGAAGGCCGAGCGGAACGCGTAGTCGACTCTCTCTTTCTGCCGCGTTCGGTCAGTAGACGTGGTACAGCAGCAGGTACACGCCGATTCCCATCGTGAAGGAGATCAGCCAGAGGACGGCGCCGACCATGCCGACCTGCGCGTGTCGCGTCCGATAGAGGTCCTCGTACGGCCGGGTCGCGGCCAGGAAGAGCGCGTGGAAGACGAAGGGGACGCAGACGATCGCGAGCAGGATGTGGATCGCTAAGAAGGGGAGGTAGACGTACGAGTAGACGGCCTCGGGGCCGGGGAACTCGGTGGTCCCGACGTGGATCAGCCGGTAGAGGTACGCGCCGAGGAACGCGGCGAACAGCGCGAAGGAGGTCACCATGAAGTTGCGGTGGCGCTTCACGTTCCCGCGAGAGATCTCACGCCAGCCGAGGGTGATCGTCGCGATGGCGGTGAGGGAGACGGCGGCGTTGAAGTGCGGGATCGCGGCGAGGACGGCGTCGCTCGCGCGGGGCAGCAGCGAACTCGGGATCGCGCCGCCCACCGCGCTGAAGACGAGCGCGAGCGCGACGACGGAGGCGACGGCGGTCAGGACGGAGACGTTCTCGCGGGCCCAATCGGACATACTCGTGCGGTGGGACGCGACCCCCAAACGCGTGCCGGTTGCGGTCGAGGCGGTTCGGGTGTGGTCGAGGCGTTCGGGTAGTGGTCGACAAGTTCCCGTTGCGGTCGCCGAGTCGCGGTGGCGTTCCGCCGCCCGGTGGTCTGCGAAACCCCGCCACGCTCCCGCCAAATGGAAGGGCTTTTAATTAGGGGAAGGGTACGTGGAGACGCGACAGAACACCGCGAGCGTGGGTAGCCAAGCCAGGCCAACGGCGCAGCGTTGAGGGCGCTGTCCTGTAGAGGTCCGCCGGTTCAAATCCGGTCCCACGCATCGCACGGGGTACACCCCCACGATGCACGGTGTTGTCTACACGACAGCACCCACGCACAATTCCTTTCGATGCTACGTGAGAAGTGACGAGTACGATCGGAACGCTGTGATCGTGAACACCGCCAAAGCCCCAGCCGTTCGCTTATAAATGATTACTTGCGAACCGGCGGTGAACACCCCCAAAGCCCCAGCCGCGAGGGCGGCGCACACTCGTTGCGCTCCTCGCTCGCGTTGCTCGCTGCGGTGCTTACGTCGTCTGCGCCGCCCTCGCGGCTGCCCCTTTGAGTCCCACCCCGCACAGCACCGCACCTCACACCTCCCCAGCCTCGTCGGTCGCCGTCGCTTCGCTTGGCGACCGACTCCCTCGCGCGTGCTGTCTCGCGGCCGCCGGGGGCGGCCGCTCGCAGGCACGCGCCACCGCACAGCCATTTATAAATGACATCAGTGCTCACGATGTCTCGTCGCTCGCGCGAACTGCCACCCTTTTAGTCGCGCGCCGTCGGAGTGAGGCGTAATGAGTACGGACGCGACCCCCGAGTACGACTACGAGGAGCTGGGGCTCGTCGCCGGGCTGGAGATCCACCAGCAGCTCGACACCGAGACCAAGCTGTTCTGCGACTCCCCCACCGTCGAGCGCGACCCCGAGGAGTCCGACCGGTCGATCACCCGCAAGCTCCACCCGACGAAGAGCGAGCTGGGCGAGCTCGACGACGCCGCGATGGAGGAGAGCCGCATCGACCGCGAGTTCACCTACCTCGCGTACGACACCACCTGCCTCGTCGAGGAGGACGACGAGCCGCCCCGGCGCGTCGACGGCGAGGCGCTCTCGGTCGCGCTCCAGATCGCCGACCTGCTCGACCTCTCCGTCGTCGATCAGGCCCACGTCATGCGGAAGCTCGTCATCGACGGCTCGAACACCTCCGGCTTCCAGCGCTCGATCCTCCTCGGACAGGACGGCGAGATCGAGACGGAGTCGGGGTCGGTGTCGGTCGTCGACCTCATGCTCGAAGAGGAGTCCGCCAAGCGGGTCGAGGAGACCGACGACGGCGTCGTCTACTCGCTCGACCGACTCGGCGTCCCCCTCGTCGAAATCGGGACTGGCCCGGACATCCGGAGCCCCGAGGGCGCGCGGCAGGCGGCCGAGCGGATCGGGATGCTGCTGCGCTCGACGGGCGCGGTCAAGCGCGGGCTCGGCACGATCCGTCAGGACGTGAACGTCTCCATCGCCGACGGCGCCCGCGTCGAGGTGAAGGGCGTTCAGGACCTCCAGGGGATCGAGGACATCGTCCGCGGCGAGGTCGGACGGCAGGCGGAGCTGCTCGAAATCCGCGACGAGCTCCGCGAGCGCGACGCGAGCGTCGGCGACGTCGCCGACGTGACCGACGTCTTCGCCGACACGGAGTCGGGGGTCATCCGCGGCGCGCTCGACTCGGGCGGGAAGGTGACCGCCGTCCCGCTGTTCGGCTTCGACGGGCTCGTCGGCCGCGAGATCCAGCCCGACCGCCGGCTCGGCACCGAGTTCTCGGACCACGCGAAGCGCCACGGCGCGGGCGGCATCTTCCACACCGACGAACTGCCGGCGTACGGCGTCACCGAGGCGGAGGTCGACGCGCTCCGCGACGCGGTCGGCGCGGGCGAGGGCGACGCGGTCGCCATCGTCGCGGCCGATCCCGAGACCGCCGACCTCGCGGTCGAGGCGGCCGCCGAGCGCGCGGAGACCGCGATCGAGGGCGTCCCCGAGGAGACCCGCGGCGCGAACGACGACGGGACCACGCGCTACCTCCGGCCGCTGCCGGGCGCCGCGCGGATGTACCCCGAGACGGACGTGCCGCCGGTCGAGCCGGACCCCTCCGACGTGGAGACGCCCGAACTCCTCGACGAGAAGGCCGAGCGGTACGAGGCGGAGTTCGGGCTCGACGCCGGCCTCGCCGAGCAGGTCGCGTTCGGCCAGCGGTTCCCCCTCTTCGAGGCCGCGGTCGAGCGCGGCGTCGACCCCACCTTCGCAGCGACGACGCTGGAGTCGACGACGACCGAGATCCGGCGCGACGGCGCGCCGGTCGAGAACCTCACCGACGACCACTTCCTCGCCCTCTTCGACCTCGTCGAGGACGGCGACCTCGCGAAGGAGGGCGTCCCCGAGGTGCTGACGACGCTCGCGGAGAACCCCGATCTGTCGGCGAGCGAGGCGGTCGAGGAGGCCGGACTCTCGGGCGTGAGCGAGGACGAGGTGCGCGAGGCGGTCGTCGAGGTCGTCGAGCGCAACGCCGACCAGATCGAGGCCGAGGGGATGGGCGCGTTCTCCGGGCTGATGGGCGAGGCGATGGGCGCCCTCCGCGGGAAGGCCGACGGCGAGGTCGTCTCCGACGTGTTACGCGAGGAGATCGGCAAGCGGTCGTAGCGCGCTTCCCGTCCGTTAGGCCCGTTTTTTACGTGTCGCGAGGTCCTGCTTCGTCCCGAGAACGACGATGGCAGACTCACCCCCGGCCGACCCGTCGGACGACTCGTCCTCGCCGGACCGGACGCCGAACCCGTCAGTCGCGAAGACGCGCGGCGACCGCGTCTCCGACGCGACGAACCGCTTCATCCACGGCGTCGAGCTGGCCGCGGCGGCGCTGTTCGCGCTCCTCTTCGGCATCGGCGTCGTCGACCTCGCGATCCAGATCGCCGAGTCGGTCCCGACCGGCGCGATCACCGATCCGAACACGGTCATCGGCTTCATCGAGACCGGGCTGCTGTTGCTCATCATCGTCGAGGTGTACGAGACGGTCGTCGCCTACATCGAGCAGAGCGACACCCGTCGGATCGTCAGGCTGGTGATCTACACCGGCGTCATCGCGATGGTCCGGAAGGTGATCATCTTCCGTACCACGGAGTACCCCTCCACGCAGGACGCCCTGTTCGCCGCGGTGTCGTACACGATCATCATCGCCGGGCTCGTGGCGCTGTTGTACGTTGAGCGCTCGGTCGGGTCGTCGCTGGTTCCGGACCCGGAGTGAGTTCCGGGACCCGTTCGTGAGTCCCGACGTCAGTCCGTCAACTCTTCGATCAGCGTGTCGAGGTCGTACGTCGCCGGCGCGCGCGGCTCGTCGCGCAGCGTCGCGATCGTGAACGTCGAGTTCGTCCGCTCGACCTCCGGTATCGCCTCGAAGTCGCTGATGAGCCGCTCGACGGTGTCCGACGAGGAGAGCCGCGCGAGGACGACGAAGTCCGTCTCGCCCATCGTGAAGAACGCCTCCGTGACACCCTCGACCGCGAGCAGTTCCTCCGCGAACTCCTCGTAGGGCCCCTCGTAGCTCGCGAGCACCTCGACGATGACTGTGACGCCGAGCCCGAGCGCCTCGTGGTCGAGGTCGTACAGGTCGTTCTCGATGACGCCGTCCTCGCGGAGGTTGTTCAGCCGGTAGTGGATCGTCGACACCGGAATCCCGGTCTCCTCGTGGAGCCGCTCCGGGCTCCCGGTGCCGAGATCGGAGATGGCCTTCACCAGCCGCACGTCGCGCTCGTCCATACGCCCCCTTCCCGTGATGGTCTGTTATATATTACGACCGATACGGTTGTAGTCGAGTTCAAGATTCGCTCTCATTTCGGAACCGTATCGCACGCAGTTCGTATGTGTGATTGTTCGTTCTCGATCTCGACTGATCCGAGAGACGAGCTTAACTATATTGAATAATTTTGAACCAGTAGCCAATGAACCTGCGGAACCTACTCTCTACTCCCGAATCGATCCTCGCGGCGTTCGTCCTCCTCGCGACGCTGTGGGGCACCTCCTTCGTCGCCATCGAGGCCGGGTTACACTACTTCCCGCCGCTGCTGTTCGCCGGCGTCCGCTACGCGATCGCCGGTGCGGTCGTGTTGGGCGTCGCCGCGGTCGCCTCCGGCAGGACGATGCCCCGTGGCCGCGACGAGTGGCTCGGGGTCGCCGTCGCCGGGGCCTTCGTGATCGCCGCGTACCACGGGCTCCTCTACGTCGCGGAGCTGCGCATCTCGGGCGGGGTCGCGGCCGTGGTCGTGAGCCTCGCGCCGGTGTTGACCGCCGTGTTCGCGGCCGTCCTCCTCCCGAACGAGCGCCTCGGGCCCTTCGAGATCGGCGGGTTCGCCCTCGGGATCCTCGGCGTGATCGTGATCGCCGACCCGACGGAGGCCGGACTCGGCAGCGCCGCGCTGTTCGGCGTCGCGCTCGCGTTCGCCGGCGCGGTCGCCTTCTCGCTGGGCGCCGTGCTGCTCCGCCCGCTGCGGACCGACCTCCCAATCGCCGCGCTCCAGGGGTGGGCGATGGTTTCCGGCGCCGGGCTCCTGTTCGCCGGCGCCGCCCTGCTCGGCGAGTCGCCCGCGGCGATCGTCTGGAACGCGACGTCGATCGCGTCGCTGTCGTATCTCACGCTGCTGTCGGGCGTCGTCGCGTTCCTGATCTACTTCGCGCTGCTCGACGAGGTCGGGCCGACCCAGCTCCACCTCGTCGGCTACGCGGAGCCGGTCGTCGCCGCGGTGGGGAGCTGGGTCCTGCTCGGCAGCTTGATCGAGGCGGAGGCGGTCCTCGGCTTCGTCGCGATCCTCGCCGGCTTCCTCGTCTTGGAGCGCCGCGAGATCGCCGCCTACGTCGGCGTCGAGGACGCGCTCCGGGCGCACTGAAGAACCCGAATCCGGCGGTTTCTATCCTTCACTCTCCGATATCCCGACTCAGCCCCGCCCGGAGGTCGCGGCCGAAGTAGTGACCCAGCAGCGCGAGGACCAGGCCGACCCCTCCGCCGACGGCGACGAGCGGGAGCCCCCACTGCGAGAGGTAGTCGATCCCGATCGGGAGGAACCCGACGCCGAGGACGCTCGTCACCGCGCTCGCCGCGCCGGCCGCGCCACCGGCGATTCCCGTCTCGACGTACCGGCGCGTCGAGAGGACGAGGCCGAGCAGGAACGCGGCGAGGAACACGCCGCCCGCGGTCCCGATCGTCCCGCCGATGAGCGGGATCAGGCTTCCGACGAAGGACCCGACCGCGACGGTCACGAGCGCGAGCGCGAACGCCTTCGCCGAGAACCACCGACCCGAAACGCCGATTCGACCGGAGTCGCCGGAGCTTCCGGCGCTCCGCGCGCTCTCGGTGCCCGTGTCGGCCGCCGCGGCGTCGCCGGAATCGGCGCCGGACGACCCCTCACCGCCCGCGAGGTCGTCGTCGAGGAGGTCGTCGAGATCGTCCATCGGGTCGTCGTCGGACGACTCGCGCTCCTTGGAGGGTTGCATACCGGACGGTTCGGGCCCGCGGACTTGGCTTTTGTGCCGCGATCGGCGTTCGCGCTCCCGGTCGCCGCGCGGTCGCGTGTGACGCGGTACCGTTCGTCGTTTCACCGGAAACGAGGTGTGGGGTCCGTCGGTTCGCCGCGCTCAGCGGCCGTCCGCTCCCGCGTTTTCGCCGCTCGCGTCGGCGTTCCGCCCGCCCCACACGCGCTTGTCGACGAGCGCGACCGTCATCGGTCGGTCGACCGGAATCTGACACGAGAGACGCGGGTACCCGAACCGGTCGGCGAGGCGGTCGTGCCAGTGGTCGGCCGGCGGTCCCTCGCGAACGCGGACGCCGCAGGTGGCGCACAGCCCTCGCCCGCCGCAGTTGAGGCGGCGGGTCGCGGGCGCGTACGGCGACAGCCCGGCGTCGAGCAGGGCTCGGCGGAGGTTGCCGCCGCGCTCGACGTCGAGTTCGACGCGCTCGTCGCCGTCGACGACGACGAGCGGCACCGTCTCGGACCCGTCGTCAGGTCCGTCGTCGCCGTTGCCCCCACCGCCGCGGTCGCCGTCGCTCATCGGCGGTCCTTCGCGCGCCGGACACAAAGCGTCCCGGACCCGACCGGGCGTTCGAGACCCGGAACGGCTTTCGGCGCGGGCGTCGGAACGGGCGGTATGGACACGCGCCGCGCGCTGCTGGACGCCCTCGCGGCCGACGACGGTCCCGTCTCCGGCCCCGCCCTCGCCGAGTCGCTCGGCGTCTCGCGGGCGGCCGTCTGGAAGGCCGTCGAGGGGCTCCGCGAGGAGGGGTTCGCGGTCGCGTCGACGCCCGAGGGGTACGTCGCCCCCGAGGATCCCGGCTACTCCGGGCCGGGGATCGCGTTCGGGCTCGACGCCCCCTACTCGGTGGAGTACTACGACCGGATCGGATCGACGAACGCGCGGGCCCGCGAGCTCGCCGGGGAGGGCGCGGCCGACGTCGCCGTGGTCGCCGACGAGCAGACGGGGAGCCGGGGGCGCCTCGACCGCGAGTGGGTGGCGCCGAGCGGCGGCGTCTGGCTGTCGGTCCTGACGCGCCCCGACGTGCCGACGGCGCGGGCGCCGCTGTTCACCCTCGCGGCCGCGGTGGCGACGACCGACGCCGCCCGCGAGGCCGGCGTGGACGCGCGGATCAAGTGGCCGAACGACGTGCTCGTCGGGGAGGAGGCCGACGAGTCGGGCGAGGGCGACTCGGACCCGACCGGCCGCGGCGGCCGGAAGCTGGCGGGGATCCTCACGGAGATGGAGGGGGAGGCCGACCGCGTCGGCTGGCTCGTCGTCGGCGTCGGGGTCAACGCGAACATCGATCCGGAGACGCTGCCCGCGGGCGCGGCGTCGCTGTCGGCGGAGCGCGGGGAACCGATCGACCGGCGGCGGTTCGCCGCGACGCTGCTCGAACGCTACGCGGCGCTGACGGCGTCGCCCGCGGCGCTCGACGGGGTCCTCCCGGCGTGGCGCGAGCGGGCGAGCACGCTCGGGCGGCGCGTCCGCGTCGAGGCCGCGGACGGGGTCGTGGAGGGAACCGCGGTCGACGTCGCGGGGCCGGGCGCGCTCGTGGTCGACACCGACGAGGGGCGGCGGCGCGTCCACGCGGGCGACTGCGAACACCTCCGCGACGCGGAGTGACTCGGGACGGCGGAGGCGCCGGCCGCTGCGTCCGCCTACCCGGTTTCCGTCGCGTCGGAGACCGAGCCGTCCGCGTCGGTCCCGGCGGCGCCCGTCTCGCCCGCGCTCGTCCCGCTCGCGGTCGCGGACTCCTCGCCGCCCGCGGAGCCGCTCGTGTTCGCCGATTCGGTCGCGCTCTCCGATTCGGCGGCGCTCGGCGGCTCCTCCCCGTCGCCGATCCGGACGGTCAACACCGGGACCGACGAACCGCGGACGACCTTCTCCGCGACGCTGCCGAGGAGCAGCCGGTCGATCCCGCCGCGCCCGTGGGTTCCCATCACGACGAGGTCCGAGTCCGTCTCCTCGGCGTGAGTGACGATCTCGCGGCTCGGCGACCCCTCGACGACGGCGGTCTCGACGTCGACGTCGCGGTCCGCGGCCAGCTCTTCCACCGTTTCGAGCGCCGCCTCCGCGTCGTCGTACAGCAGGTCGCCGACGCCCTCCCAGGTCGTCTCCATCGGCATCCCGGCGTACCGCGCGGTGTCGACCACGTAGATGGCGCGGACCGACGCCCCGTGGACCGCGGCGAGGTCGAGCGCGTGGCACACCGCCAGCTCCCCCTCCGAGGAGCCGTCGGTCGGAACCAGGATTCGGTCGTATAGGGGCATGTTCACATATGACGTGTCACCGACAGCGGATAACTCTTTACAGTTTTTGCTGGTTCCTCGCCGGTATCCGTCGAAGCGGTACCAGGGCGCGCGTTTATGCCTCGTCCCGCCGACGGGACGGTATGACCGACGAGATCAACCTCTCCCGGCTCGAACCGACGCTCGAAGCGCGCGAGTACCCCGCCGACCGCGAGGCGCTCGCCGAGTCGTTCGCGGGCACGACGGTGCTGTTCGCCGACGGCGACGCCGACCTCGGCGACCTGCTCGCGGACGTCGACCAGGAGACGTTCGCGAGCGCGGCCGACGCGTACGCCGCGCTCCAGAACGTCCTCCCGATCGAGGCGCTCGGCGAGCCCGGGCAGTCCGACGGCGACGCCTGACCGGCGCGGCCGGAAACTCGCCCCCGCTCCTCGTCACCGCTCCCCACGCCACGGCGCGTCTCGCATCGCTTTTTACCGCGGATCGCGCACTGGTGGTAATGAGCTACCGGATCGGTCTCGTCGGCAAGCCCTCGGTGGGGAAGTCGACGTTCTTCAACGCCGCGACCATGAACGACGTGCCGGAGGGCGCGTACCCGTTCACCACCATCGACCCGACCGTCGGCGAGGCGTACGTCCGCGTCGACTGCGCCGCCCCCGAGTTCGACGAGACGTGTACGCCGAGCGTCGGCGTCTGCCGCGAGGGGACGCGGTTCGTCCCCGTGAAGCTCGTCGACGTCGCCGGGCTGGTCCCGGGCGCCCACGAGGGCCGCGGGCTCGGCAACCAGTTCCTCACCGACCTCAACGAGACCGACGTGCTGATCCACGTCGTCGACTTCTCGGGGGAGACCGACATCGAGGGGGAGGCGACCGAGGGCCACGACCCGCGCGAGGACATCGACTTCTTAGAGGAGGAGCTGGACGCGTGGTACCTCGACGTGTTGGAGAAAGGGCTCGAGAAGTTCGAGACTCGGTACCACGGCGCGGACGCCGCTATCGAGGCGGAGCTCGCCGACCAGATGTCCGCGTTCGGCATCGACAAGGACCGGATGAAGCGCGTCATCCTCGCCGAGGGGCTCGAACTCGATCCGGAGACGTGGGACGACGCCGACAAGGCCGACCTCGCCCGCGAGATCCGCAAGCGGACGAAGCCGATGGTCGTCGCCGCCAACAAGATGGACACCCCCGAGGCGCAGGCGAACTGGGAGGAGATCACGACCGACCCCGACTACGACCACCTATCCTTCGTCCCCTCCAGCGCCCACGCGGAGAAGGCCCTCAAAAACGCGGACGAGGCCGGCGTCGTCGACTACACCCCCGGCGAGAGCGGCTTCGACGTCGTCGGCGACGTCTCCGGCGAACAAAAGGCCGGCCTCGACCAGATCGGCGAGTTCGTCGACGAGTACGACGGGACCGGCGTCCAGGGCGCGCTCGAAGCGGCCGTCTTCGACGTGCTGGGCTGTATCGCCGTCTTCCCCGGCTCCGCGAACGGGAGCAAAGACGAGAAGGGCGTCTTCCGCGACTGCTTCATCCTCCCGGAGGGATCGACCACCGAGGATTTCGCGTACCACATCCACTCGGACATCGGGGAGGGGCTCCTCCACGGCACCGACTGCCGGAGCGGCAGGCAGGTCGGGACCGACCGCGAACTCTCCCACCGCGACGTGATCGAACTGGTCTCGACGAAGCAGGCGGCGCCGTAGTCGGGGCGACTGCGGCACCGGTCCGGCGACCTCCGGCGACTCCGATCAGCTATTACCCGCCGGGGTCCAACCCGATCCCATGGAACGGACCGTCACGGTCGAACCCGAGGCCGGCCTCCACGCGCGCCCCGCCTCGAAGCTGGTACAGACGGCGAACCGATTCGACGCCGACGTGTCGATCGGGCGCGACGACGACGGCGACGACGGCCTCGTCCGCGCCGACAGCATGCTCTCCGTCAGCGGGCTGAACGTCGAGCACGGCGAGTCGGTCCGCGTGGTCGCCGAGGGGCCCGACGCCGAGGCCGCGCTGGACGCGGTCTGCGACCTCCTCGCGAGCCCGGTCGAGGAGGCGCCGGAGGGGGAGGCGGACGAGGGGGCCGAGACCGACGGCGGCGACGCGGGCGAGACCGACGGCGGCGACGAGGCGGGGGACGCGCCGTGAGGACGCTCGACGGCGTCGGCAGCACGCCGCGTGCGGGGGTCGGGACGGCGCGCTGGTACCGCCCGGACGCCGACCTGACGCTCCCCGACCGCCCGGATCCCGACTCGGTCGACGTCGACGCGGAACTGGATCGCTACGAGGCGGCCCGGGACGACGTGCGCGAGGCCCTGCGCGAGGCCCGCGACCGGACCGCCGAGCGCGTCGGCGAGGAGGAGGCGGCGGTGTTCGAGGCCCACGAGGGGTTCCTCGACGATCCGACGATAGTCGAGGACGTGGAGGCCGCGGTCCGCGGCGGGACGCCCGCGGCGCACGCCGTCGCGGACCGGTTCGACGAGGCGGTCTCGCAGTTCGAGGGGATGGAGGGCCGGATGGCCGAGCGCGCCGACGACCTGCGCGACGTCCGCGACCGGCTGCTCCGCGCGCTCCTCGACCGCGAATCCGGCGGGTCGACCGCCGCCGACCTCGCCGCGCTCCCCGAGGGGACGGTCCTGCTCGCGGAGCGGCTCACCCCGAGCGACACCGCCGCGCTCGACCCGGACGCGGTCGCCGGAATCGCCACGGTCGAGGGGGGCCGCACCTCACACGCCGCGATCATCGCGCGGTCGCTGGCGATCCCCGCGGTCGTCGGCGTGGGCGAGGCGCTCGAATCGGTCGCGGACGGAGAGACCCTCCTCGTCGACGGTGAGGCCGGCGAGGTCGTCGTCGACCCGAACGAGGCGCGCCGCGACGCGGTGCGGGAGGCGGGTCCGGACGCGATCCGCGAGCGCGTCGAGACGGCAGACGGCCGGCCGGTCGAGGTCGCGGCCAACGTCGGCGGCGAGGCCGAGTTGGGGCCGGCCGCCGAGCGCGGCGCCGACGGGGTCGGGCTGTTCCGCACCGAGTTCCTCTTCGTCGACCGCGAGGCACCGCCGAGCGAGGCGGAGCAGTACGAGGCCGTGACGGCGGCGCTGTCGGCGTTCGACGACCCCAAGGACCGGGTCGTCGTACGCACACTCGACGTCGGCGGCGACAAGCCGGTCCCCTACCTCGACCTCCCGGACGAGGAGAACCCGTTCCTCGGGCGGCGCGGGGTCCGGCTGTCGCTCGACGAGCACGCGGACCTCTTCGAGACGCAGCTCCGGGCGCTGCTCCGGGCCGCCGCGACCGAGGCGGGCGACGGGCTGGCCGTGATGTTCCCGCTCGTGACGCGGGTCGAGGAAGTCGAGCGCGCGGTCGACGCCGTCGACTCGGTCGCCGACGACCTCACCGACGAGGGCGTCGCCCACGCGGTCCCCGAGCTGGGCGCGATGGTCGAGACGCCGGCGGCGGCATTCCTCGCGGACGCGCTCGCCGACCGCCTCGACTTCCTGAGCGTCGGGACGAACGACCTCTCGCAGTACGTGATGGCGGCCGACCGCGGGAACGACGCGGTCGCCGAGTACCACGACCCGCTCCACCCGGCGGTGCTGCGCGCGCTCGACCACACGACCGCGGCCGTCGAGGGGACCGACGCCTGGGTCGGGATGTGCGGCGAGATGGCCGGCGATCCGGCGCTGACGGAGCTGCTCGTCGGGCTGGGCTTCGACGAGCTCAGCATGAGCGCGGTGACGGTCCCGGACGTGAAACGGCGGATCCGCGGGGTCGATGCCGACGCCGCGGCGTCGCTCGCGGCCGACGCGGTCGCCTGCGAGACGCGGAGCGAGGTGCTGGACGTGCTTGGCCTCGACGACCGCGCGGCGTAGACCGCATCGGAGCGAGAGCGGGGCGGCGACGAGCCGGCCCGTCTTACAGCTTCTCGATGTCGCGGGCCGCCTCCGCCTGCTCGCGGACGGACTCGACCGTGGCCGACGGGTCGGTGGCCGCGACCGCCGCGTTGACCGCGCCCTCGAGGACGGGGGCGTCGGCGATTACCGCCTCCGCCTCGCTCAGTTCGACGGCGACGTCCGCGTTCATCACCGCGCTGCCGAGGTCGACGAGGACGACGACGCCGTCCGCGTCGGCGGCGTCACTCCCCTCCCCGGCCGCGGCGTCGATGGCGTCCTCGATGGCGTCGGGGACGGTGCCGATCCCGCCCTTCCCGTCGCCGCCGACCGGCTCGATGCGGGTGTCGCCGGCCATCTCGGCGGCGACCTCCGCGATCCCCTCCGCGGCGCGCTCGCTGTGCGAGACGACGACGATCCCGACCATCAGTCGTCCTCCGAGGCCGCCGCGGAGCCGTCGTCGGCCGCCTCGTCCGGATCCTCGTCCGGGATCGTCGGCGACGAGGCGTCCGTCTCGGGGACGTCGACGCCGACCCGGTTCGCGGCGACGTCGAGGACCTCTTCGAGGATGAACAAGGTGCTGGTTGCCCCCGGGTCCTGGTGGCCGACCGAGCGCCAGCCGAGGTAGGAGGCGCGGCCCTTCCGCGCGCGGATCGGGACGGTGAACGCGACGCCGCGCTCGGCGGCGTCGACCGCCTTCGCGAGCGCCTCGACCGGCGGGAGGTCGTCGACCTCGATCGACTTCTTGAACGTGTGGACCGCGGGGGTCAGCGCGTCGACCATCGTCTGGTCGCCGACGCGCGCGTCGCCGCGGTCCTCCACCTTCTCCAGGTAGGTCTCCGCGAACGCGACCGCGGTCTCGGGGGTGATCCCCTCGTCGAGCTCGCCCGCCGCGAACACGAGCGACCCGCCGAACAGCGGTCCGGAGGCGCCGCCGACCTCGGCCATCAGCGTCTTGCCGACCGTCTTCGCGACGGCCTCGGCGTCCGGGTCGTCGAGGTCGCGCGCGGCGTCGGCCGCCTCGGCCCAGCCGCGCGCCATGTTCCCGCCGTGGTCGGCGTCGCCGATGGCGGAGTCGAGCTGCGTCAGGTGGTCGCGCTCGGCCTCGATGCGCTCGGCGACCGCCTCGACGGCCGCGACGACCGCGGCGCCGTCGTCGGTCATTTCTTCGTCAGCGCCGGGGTGTCGGCCGGCGCGTCGAACAGCTCCTTCAGCTCGTCGTCGACCGCGCACACCGTGATCGACGCGCCGGCCATGTCGAGCGAGGTCATGTAGTCGCCGACCCACGCGTCGTACGTCTCCAGGCCGCGCTCGCCGAGCAGCTCCTGGAGCCGGCGGTTGACGACGAACAGCTCCATCTGCGGCGTGGCGCCCATCCCGTTGACGACCGTGAGCACCTCCTGCCCCTCGTCGAGGTCGAGGTCGTCGAGGACCGCCTCGGTGAGGTGTTCGGTCACCTCGTCCGCGGGCATCGCCTCGGTGCGCTCGGTGCCCGGCTCGCCGTGGATCCCGATGCCGAGCTCGATCTCGTCGTCGCCGAGATCGAAGGTTGGCTCGCCCTTCTCTGGGGTGACGCAGGAGGTGAGCGCCGTGCCCATCGTGCCGACGTTGTCGACCACCTTCTCCGCGACGCGCTTGACCTCCGAGAGGTCGGCGCCCTGCGCGGCCTTCGCGCCCGCGGCCTTGTGGACGAGGATGGTCCCGCAGACGCCGCGGCGCCCGGAGGTGTACAGCGAGTCCTCGACGGCCACGTCGTCGTTCACCACGACGCTCTCGACCTCGACGCCCTCCATCTCCGCGAGCTCGATGGCGGTCTCGAAGTTCATCACGTCGCCCTCGTAGTTCTTGATGATCGCGAGGACGCCGTCGCCCGCGTCGCAGGCGCCGATCAGCGCCTCGAACTCGTCGGCGGTCGGCGAGGAGAACACGTCGCCCGCGGCCGCCCCGTCGAGCATGCCGTCGCCGATGTACCCCGCGTGCGTCGGCTCGTGGCCGCTGCCGCCCCCGGTCACCAGCGCCACCTTGTCGTCGACCGGCGCGTCGTCGCGCACGAGCACCTGCGTGTCCGGCAGCCGCCGCAGGCGGTCGGGATGCGCCGCCGTCATCCCGTCGAGCATCTCGTCGACGACGTCGTCCGGATCGTTGATCAGCTTCTTCATGATCGTTGGTACCGACTCGCGCTGAGCGGTTAAACGTAGTGGGGGCGAGGGTCGCCGCACCGCCGGCAGAAAGATTGCTCGCCGCGCCCGGCGAGCGGTCAGTTCGGTTCGACGTCGAGGGTGCCGCACTCGCGACAGCGGAACGCGCCGCCGTCGGTTCGGTCCGGCACGCGGAACTCGTGGCCGTGTTCGCAGACGCCGCCGTCGTCGAACGCGTCCGCGACCGGGTCGAGGTCGACCGACTCGCAGGCCGGGCACGCGTACGTCCCGTTCCCGATCTCGGTCGGCGCGGCGAAGTAGTGGCCTTTCAGGCAGCGGCCGCCGTTCCGGATCCCCTCGGCGCCCGGCGAGACGTTCTTCGCGTTGCACCGCGGGCAGTAGTAGGTGCCGCCCCCGGTGCGGCCCGCCGACGCGAAGTAGTGGCCGTTCGAACAGGTCCCGCCGTCCTCGAACATGTCCATACCCCGGCGCACGGTGAACTGCGGTATAAATTCCCGGCCTCGATTCGTTCAATTATTTCGAAACGAGCCGCGGTCGCTCGGCGCCGCGCCGCCTCGCTCGGCGTCGGGTTACAGCGCCCAGCTGGCGAGGACCCCGAGCACCACCACGGCGCCGAGGACGGTCAGCGCGCCGCCGACGAGCGGCGAGTCGGCGAGCAGCGGGACGCCGACCGCCACCGCCGCGAGGCCGGCGAGCAGGAGGAGGATTTTCAGGATGATCGTGGGGACCAATTCCAGGATAACGTCGAAGACGAGTTCGGCTATTTCGTCGAGCATGGGTTTGAGGGCGTTTGGCGGTGGCCGTTGACTGATAAAAATATTCGGTGGTTCGGAACTCGTGGAGCGTGGTCTGGGCGACGTCGCGGTTCGCGCGGTCGGCGCGGACGATCGTCGCGAGCGCTGCCGGGTACTCTTATCTGAGAGTATATTCTAAAACTTCTGATAAAGAATTAATTAAGAATTATTACGAATAAAAGAATTCACTGACTCACAGTAAGGATAACTGTATCTTACAGGAGATCTAAATATAGTAAAATAGAGTAGACATCTAGCCTCAATTATTTAACCTGCCAATCCAGTTGGAAATGTAGCTACATACCAACATGAGCGCAGATGAGGAACAAATACCCGAAGAAGATATTTCTACAGTAATTACCCTACAACAATCTCACTACCAGCATGTCCAATCAATGGCAGCCACATTCCTCAGTATTTTACTTACGCTTGTTATTGCTGTTGGGGGTTTGGTATCCGCGGGATTAATATCGATACAACCTCCGGAAGTACCGTCGGGTGTGGAGCCATTCAATATGTTAGTTCTATGGACATTCAATTTCTCAATACCTCAGGGATCTGTGAAAATGCTGGTGAGTACAGGAATCGGTTACTCGGTATTGTATGTCGTTACTGGATTCCTCATTATACTCGTTGCTTGTTCGAAGCTTCTCTCCTGTCTGAATATTGAGGTTCTCAAACCTAATGAATCCATTAGGGGCATTAACGAACTGTCTACTACCTATGACTCAGATCCAACTGAAAGGATTAAAACAGGCTGGGTATTGGACAACTCGAAACTGAACTCCAGAATTGATCGTAAATTTAGAAGTGCCCAACTTCATCTGGCGTTGGGGACATTTTTCATACTCTACGCCACTCTCCGTATCTTATTTGCTTCAGATCTTGTTGTTGGATACTTACTCATACTAGTTTGCTCTCTCCCACTCTTCGTACTGAGTGTGTTGCTGTACTACCCCTGTATATGCTTAAAAGATATCTACCACTTCTACTGTTCAACTACTGTCCCGGAGAAGCATCGTGATACAGTGCTCCAATCTCAAATATTGAGCGCAGTCTTAGGCGTTGCTCTGGCTTGGAATAGAGATTTCAAAATAACTGAGCGACTTAATCACCACCCTATCGTATACTTGTTCTATATCACTGGGATGCTCATTTTTTTAATACCATTTAGTGCAGACTTTATTGTCTTTATAGATGTTATTCTTTCAAATATTTTTTAAACCAGTACTAACCAATACTCCTACTATCAGGCCGACTCCGTGACCCACAATATTCGTAAACGTCCCACCCTCCACCAGCCCCACTGGAAACAGCGATACCACCAAAACCGCCAGCACAGTCACGACAAGCCCGCCAGAAACGACCCGAAATGCGAACGCTCGCGACGCGACATCGACCATCGGTAACTCCCAATCTCGCTCATACAGCGTCCCGATTACCTGAAGCCCGATTCCGAACGTGACGAGGCCGGCGACGAGCGGTTGAATCCCTCCCGAGTACACCACGCTGACCAGTAGCATCAGGAACAACACGAGCGACTCGCCGACGACCTTCGCGAGCTCCGATCCGTACGTATCCTTGACGGCGACGACGAACGCGACGAGCAGGAATCCAACGAACCCGCCGACGACGCCGGAGAAGCCACGAGAGTATCCTGTGTTTTCAGGCAGGAAAGTACCGAAGGCCAGTAGATTCCCGACGTTGACCACAATCGGGGTGACGAGGAGCAGCGCGATGGTCGTCCGTCGGAACCACTGTCGTCGATTGGTGTGGAGACAGAGCCCGTACGCGAACCCCACAGCGAGGAAGTAGCCGATGAGATTCCCGCTGAGGTGGCTGACGCTCGCGTGGACGTACGCAGCCGTAAATACGGTGTACCACTGTGGGTCACTCGGCGTGAGCGCGAGTTGCTGTTGGAGGGTTGTTGGCGTGAGGAAGTAAACTACTGATAAAAGACCCGGTATACTCAATAACAGGAGTACATCTGAGCCTATCTCGTAACGAACCGGTGTTCCTGTGTCAGTCACGGCCACTCATCTATCCCACTACGTGTTTCAAGCATTATCTCCCGAGCACCGGAGATGGTCCTCAGTGGATGTGGTCTCAACCATTCCGACCGCTTCTAACACCTTTACTCTAGCATATGCGAGTTCGTGTGGTATGTCAAATTGGCTAGCGATTTCTTTGACCGAAGGCTGAGTGGATGTAATATACTCCACAAGCTCATCGTCTTTCACATCTGGGGTTTCACGGTACGGTTTGATCGCAAACTCAAATCCCCCTGAACCGTACGATACACGCTCTGGAATTCCATACTGACTCCAGAAATGGGTCTTACTGAATCTAGCTATAATTCGAAGGAGGTCGACTAGAATACACATCGACCTATATTGGTCGTTCTCACTAGGACGAAGTAATCCGTGAGCAACTCTATTTCGGATATTCCCCATTAGGAGCTGCCCAACAGGCTCGTTATACATGTACTCTAAATACCTTCCAAATCCCCCGTCAAGATATTCCTTAGTCTTTGGTAGAAGGCTTCCTAAGGTCCGAGTACCTGTTCCGTCTTCCATCAGGGCATCAACGTCTTCTCCTTTCTCACGGAGGATCGTATAGAGAGTTGACTCAATATGTGGTGCTCCAAGATGTATCGCTTCCGCGTGCCTTTGTTCAAATACGGCGGTGATCATAGTCGTCAGGTAGTATATGTTATCTGAATCTAGCACCGGAATCTGATTTATAAACTCGTACAGGTCTGCTTCAAACAGTTCCCTATCCGTGATCAGGGAAGAAAATACACTAATTAGAAGAGGAATTCTGATCTGTGTATCAATAATATATTGCGACGATATATCTGCGTCTTCGGGATCGAATTCAACCAAGTGACCGCTGTAGGACAGTCCCATTGTACCGATCATCTCTAGGAGTGGTGTCCCATCTGAAATCTGATCAGGGTTTGGAACGAACTGCTCATTTGTGAGGAGCCAGAATAGAGCTGCTTGCTTATCGTACACCTCTGATATCTGTTCAAACCGAGATAAGTACCGGTTTATCTGCCACTTGTGCTGTGTGTCTCCGCCAGTATATTCGATCTTCGCCCCATCTCTTTTGAGATCACGAGCAGCAGATTCTGCGGCCCTGCGCAGGTTTCTTTTCCATTGATTCTTTTCCTCCTCTGATAATCTCTCCATCGCGAGGTCATCTTTTAGACCCTCCAGCAACTCATCCGCCTCTAACATCGAACTTCGGTCTCCCTGTTGTTTTGAGTTGAGCCTGTATGTTTCCACATACCGATCTCTGAGTCCATCATCCTCTACATCTACAATTTCTGCCAATTCAATCGTCTCAGCAAGAAGGTCTCTCTCTTGGAAAAAAGAATTATCTTGGCGAAGTTTGTTTGTAGCCTGAATACAGGCGCTGATTGCTTGTATTCCATATTCAGGATTCTCCTCTAAATTGTCCGGATTATCTAATAGGAGTCTTACGAGGTCGCCAAAGGCACCTAATGGAATATCATCCTCCTCAGCAAGCTTCTCAAGTTGACTCACAGCTCGCTGGATCTCCAAGTCGAAGTTCATCGAAAGCTTAGCTTGGAGAGGGATGAGCCGTTGTAGACAAAAGACGGCGACATAATGCCACGCGCGGCGATCAGCTCGCTTGTAGCCCAGATCAAGCAGATGTACCGCTGCTCTGCCGTGGTGGTACTTGCTTCTGTTAACTTCCCATTCGGCGATCCCGAGTATGGCAATCAGTTCGGGATGAAATTCCGTGGTGGCGTCAACTGCTGATCGTATTTTTCCAACAGGCTCCTCACCGGTATAATCGGCAAACACTATCCACTGGTATACTGAGCGGAGGTCAGAGGAATACCTGTACGCATCATTTTCGCTCTCAAGCGCTTGGCGGCGGTGTTCATCAATGTCCTCCGCGTCGGGAAAATAGTGTGCGACTTCGTTCTCTGATGGAAATCGCAGTATCATGTTATATTGTCAATAGACACACCACAATTAAATCACACGGCGAGGTGCTTCCCACAACCGTCAAGTTACCACTATACGGTGTATCCGTGGAATTGTTTCAATAGGCTCGGGAAACCCTCAAGAGACCACTCTCACAAAACCTGTCTATGAGTGACGTGGTCTACGCGATTCGGATTTCTCACCTCGAATACTCCGGGCTCAAAATCATGGACATCAAGATCGGCAAGTCCACCGACATCGATAACACCCTCCGACAGGACAGCAGAGGCAACCGCGACATCGAACTGCTCGACATGTGGACGCCGAACCCCGACACTCCACCGCCGAGCGCGGCGTCCACGCAGTCGCCGAGCGGTACGCCTACGACAAACAGAGCGAGAAGTTCGTCTTCCTCCAGGGCGCGTATCAGGAGTTCGCCGAGACGGTCAACATGCTCCTCCGGAACGTCGGTCGCGAGGACCTCGCTGCGGAGTCGACGTCGAGCGAGTCGGACGACGTCGACGACTACACCGGCACGACGCCCTCGGTGATCAAGGTCCTCGGCGAGACGCACGACGTCGACAGCTGGGCAGATGCGCTGACAGTCGCCGTCGCAGCGATCCTTCGCGATGTTGACGACCACGAGCGGATCAAAGAGGTCTCCGGACGCAAACGGACCTACTTCGTTGAAGAGGGCCAGCAGTCGGAGCTCGTCAAGCCCCGACAGATTCCGGACACCGATCTGTACCTTGAAACCAACTTCTCAGCGAACGACTGCGTTCGAAAAATCGAGCAGGTGATGGCGAAGTACGGGTACGACAGAGCTGAACTGGTGGTATTCACTGAGGAAGTCTGACTGAAAACAGATGATCTCGATCTCCCACTCGGCCTGTCCGTCTCCCTCGTAGCCGGTTTCGTCGATACATTGGTGCCGAAAGTTGGTAGCGAGCCATTCCCAGCGATAGATATACCTTTCCGCCCCTCCGAAATTCGGTCGAAACCGATGGGTCGAGATGGTGGTATAAAGGACGGCGCGGGGAGCGGACACCCTGGTCAGATAGACCTTCGTATGCCTCTCGGGTCCGTCGTTCGACAGATTGAGGCCGCGACCTCAATATCGATCGACGATCCGGAGGCGTTCTTAGAAGCCGTCGTTGATGATATCTTGGCCCAACCGCTGGACACCCGATTCACCGACTCCATCGAGGTTTTTGAGGAGCACGTGACCGAAGAATTCGGCACTATCGAAGCGTTCGCATCGATTCTTCCGGTCGACAACGAGAACGCGATACAGTTCGTAGAGAGTATGCTGGATATGGCGATGGACGACCTTGTCAAGGATGCGCTCCACGCGGACGATCCGACCGGGTACCTCATTCTGTTGTCCGCTTTCGAGTTTCTCAACTCTTGTCTACTACTCAGTCGTCGCGATGATCTCGATGAGAGCCAACGGAGGATTCTCGCGTCATCGTTCATCGCGGTATACGCACGAATCTACCGTGCTTGGCAGATCGAGAAAGAGAAATCTGAGGTTGATCTGGGGCCGCTGGCTCAAGATCTCGTGTGGGCTCGGGATGCGTTACTCGGTGAACTCCTTCCCCCCTCAGAGGAATATCCTGACCCGTCCAATACCTCGGCCTATCAGTCGGTCGAGGTTCAACGCCGAGCGGGGGCTGTACTCGTCTACGATAGAGACGAGATATCCATTGGTCGAGGTGCCGAATTGGCAGGGCTCACTCAAAACGAGTTCCAGAAGGTTTTGAAAGCTTCCGACGTCGAGATCCAATACGGTCCGGAATCAGCTGAAGAGTTGCTCTCTGAAGATAGGTTGATTGATGAGTGAAAGCGCGTTCGTACTGGATAATTCTGTCCTCTCCGCGTTTAGCGGCTCCGGATGGTTCGAGAGCATCGCTTTCTGGAGCGATACGCACGAACTTGTGACGTCAGCACGGGTCTGGGAGAACGAGTACGTACCACACCACGATCGGGCGGAAGCGCCGGATTGGCTATCGATCGAGGAAGCGAATCTAAACGAATTGGTAATCGAGCGCTCGGTTCGTCTCGGAGACGCTGATTACTCTCTCATCCGTCTCACTGAAGATCGGTCCGACTGTACCCTCGTTACGAACGATAAACGGGTCCTGACAAAAGCGGAGGAAAACGACCTCGACAACATGTGGGGATCGAAATTTCTGAAAGAGACGTTCGAGCAGTGCGGGATATCGAGAGAACGGTATCAAGCGGGACTGTCGAGCTACTTCGAAGACGTTCCGATCAGTTCGGAGGTCAGACAGGTCTTACGTGATGCTGAGAAGTTGTGAACGACGATAGAAGGATAATAGCTGATTCAAGAGGCACACGAATTAGCAGACGAAATCACACCTTCTGCGGATCGAAGTTCATCACCAACCGCTCTTTGACGTCCTTCCCTTCCCCACGCTTCCCGCTGTTGATGAACCCCTTCTCGTCGCGGTCGAGCACGCACACGTCCTCGAACGTTCTCGGCAGGTCCTCGTAGCCGACGTACGGCAGGTCGCAGTAGAACTCGGTGTCCTTGCTGTCGTACTTCTCGAAGTCTCGGCCTAGCCGAGGTTCTTGACGACCACGTCCACGAATCGCTCAGCGAACTCGCCGCGACGGTCGAAAATCACCGCGTATGCCTCGACGCCCTCTGACTCAGACGAAGCTATTTGCTCGCTCAGAGACACGCTCACGCATGGCCCCCACCCTGCCGGACGACTTCGAAGCGCGGTTCTGGCGCCGCCACTCCAATCCGAAGAGCGGCTGGAGTCGCACGGTCCTGCTGCCGGCGCTCCTCTTCGCCGTCTATCACCGGAAGCCGCGACTCGCGGGCGCCGCGCTCCTGTTCACCCTCTTGAACCCCGTCCTGTTCTCCCCGCCGGAAGACGACGACGCCTGGATGACTCGCGTGGTGCTGGCCGAACGGTGGTGGACGCGCGAACGGAAGGCGGGCATCTTCGATCGCACGTACCCGAACTGGCTCAACCTGGTCAACGTCCCCGTCTCGGTGTACGCGTTCGCCGCCGCGTACCGCCGTCGACCCCTCCGGGCCGCCCTCGCCGGAGCGCTCGCGATGGCACTGAAGTTCTGGTACGTCGGCGCGCTGGTCCGGCGATACGACGCCGCCGACCGACCGGAGGACCGATAGCGGGCGTCTCCGGCAACGACCGTCCCGACACGGCGGTGTCCCGACCAATGGTGCCCGAGCTGTTCGCCTCGTCTGTTCGCGAGGGCGTTTCTGGAAGGCCTCGCGAACCGCGATCCCGGTGCCGTCTCGGAGTGCCTTCAGGCGTGAACTGGACTCACCGACAGAACGCTTATTCGAGCGGTCCCCGAAAGACGGGTATGGCGAGTGCGACGCGCGACGCCCACGACGGAGAGGGCGTCGAGTTCATCCACGGGGACGACGGCTCGATAACCGCCAAGGACATCGAGACCGGTGTCGCCTCCTTCGGCGACACGAAGGCCGAAGCACTCCGGATGCTCGCGGAGGCGATCGAACTCCATGAAGGCGGCGGCGAGCCCGTCACCGAGGAGGACCTCGAAGAGTGGGGTCTCGAAGACTCGGAACCCGGTGACGAGGAGCTTCCCGACTTCATGGAGTGAATGGTCCGGACGAACTTCTCCGGGCGCGAGATCGCGTCTGTGCTTCACGACTTCGGCTACGAGCGCGTCGGTCGGGTCGGAAGCCACCTGAAGATGCGATACGAATTGCCGGACACGGACGAGGTTCGAGTCGTGACGGTACCGATGGCGTCGGAAGACGAGATACCGACCGGGACGCTCCAGTCGATCGCCGACCAGTGCGGCGCCGACGATTTCCACGCGTGGTGCGAGTGGATCGACGAGCATCGGTGACCGGAGGTCACGCTCGTCGACCACGACCTCGACGCTACGCCCGTCCGGGCGCTGCTGCTCGCCCGCGTGACCGGGAGCGACACCCCGGCGTTCTGGGTCAATGGCGCGAACCGGGCGAACGGACGGCATCTCTCCGACACAAAGACGAGCCGGTAGCGACCGACTGAGGGGCCGGCGCGCCGGCGAGAACCGCGCGGACCGATAACCGACCGCCGCTCTTCCGATCGGCCACCAGCTCACCGACGGGTCACGACACCGCGTCGCGGACCGCGTCGGGGACGTCCGCCCGGTCGACCTCCCGAACCGACGCGGCGTCGACGTCTGCGCCCCCGTACTTGTACCCCGACCCGGTCAGTATCACGGCGACGTCGTCGTCGGAGCCGAGCTCGCCGGACGCGGCGAGCTCCCGGACGGCGGCCGTGGCCACGGCGCAGGACGGCTCGACGGAGACCCCGGCGTCGACCGCGAGGCGCTCCGTCTCGGCCAGCATCGTCTCCTCGTCGACGGAGACGACGGCGCCGTCCGTCTCCGAGACGGCGGCCAGCGCTCGGTTCCCGCTCGGCGGGTCGGCGTTGTTGATCGAGACGGCCGCCGTCGGCTCGCCCTCGACGGCCTCGACGCGCGACGCGCCGCGTCGGTACGCCCGCGCGATCGGGTCACAGCGCGCGGCCTGCGCGAGGTAGATCCGCGGCACCGCCGAGAGCAGTCCCGCGGCGTTCAGCTCGCGGAGCGCCTTCCAGACCCCGCTCGCCTGCCCGCCGCTGCTGACCGGCAGGACGATCGCGTCGGGGGCGTCGGGCGCGAACGCCTCGCAGATCTCGTACGCGACCGTCTTCTGGCCGGCCACCCGAAGCGGGGCGTCCGAGTTGAGGAACGCGACGCCGAGGTCGCCGTCGAGGGTGTCGTCGTAGAGCCGCCCGTAGTCGCCGCGGACCCGGAACAGGTGCGGGTCGTGTTGGGCGATCATCGCGAGCCGCGAGTCGGGCGTGTCCTCGGCCACGAGGATGACCGCTTCCCGGTCCGCCGCGGCCGCGTGGGCGGCGACGCTCAGCGCCATGTTCCCGTGCGAGACCGTTCCGACCGGGCTGTTGGTCCGACCGATGCCGACCGCGGTCCCGCGGTCCTTGAAGCTCCCCGTCGGGTTGACGCCCTCGACCTTGAGGTGGATCCGCGGGCCGTCCGCCGGTTCGATCGACGGCGCGCGAAACAGCGGCGTTCCGCCCGCGGCGGCGGCGAGCCCGTTCGGCCGCGCCGCGGGGAGTACGGACTCGTATCGCCAGAGGGTGTCTCGTCCGAGCGAGGCGCCGTTCTCCGTGGGTTCGCTCGCGTCGGGCCAGTCGAACGCCGCGGCGTCGGTCTCGAACCAAAGCGGCTCGCCGCAGCGACAGCGCGCCGCGTCCCCGAACGCGTACGTCTCCCCGCAGTCGTAACACGTCAACTGCTCCATACCCCCCTCTCACGTGCGGCGTACAAATGACTGGCCACGGGCGAACGAGCCAGGACCTCGGTCGACTAACGAAGATCGAGGGAGAGCGGTGCCTATCGGCGTGACTTTTCTCGGACAAGACGCGGTAGCAGTGCCTCTAGCGGGTTAAAACGACGAAATTGGGTGGCTGGGGAGTCCCAGCCCACCAATTTACTCGGGCGGAGCCCGAGTTGAATCAAGGTGGGCCAACACGGATTTGAACCGTGGACCTCCCGGTTATCAGCCGAGCGCTCAACCTGACTGAGCTATTGGCCCAGGCGAGCGCATTCAGTCGTTGCGCGGGTAGGATTTTAAGGGTTTCCTTTCGGAAGCCGGCCGCAGTGTGGCGGTTTCACGGGGACTCACGATGCCCGCGCAGTCAGTCGGTTCCCTTCCGCTCCTCCTCTTCGACGGTGAAATCCACGTCGACGACGTCGTCGTCCGCCGACGCGCCGCCGGCGTCCGCGTTCCCGCCGGTGCCCCCGTCGGGGTCGGAGCTGTCGCCGCCGTCGAACCCGTCGGGACCGTTTCCGGAGGCGCCACCGGGACCACCGCCGGGGAAGCCACTCCCGCCGCCCATCGTGAAGCCGCCCTCGCCGTCGTTCGGGAAGCCGCCGATGTACACGTTCCCGGAGAGGAAGCCGTCCGTCTCGCGCTCGATGTACGGGACGACGACGTACTTCTTCAGGGCCACGCGGATGGGGACCCGAGAGAGCGGGAGCGCGAGCAGGAACCCGACCGCGTCGGTGACGAGCCCCGGTGTGAGCAGGAACGCGCCCGCGGCGATGAGCAGCCCGCCGTCGAGCAGCTCGTCGGTCGGGGGCGTCCCCTGCGCCGCCTTGCGCTGGATTCGCGCGAGGGTCGCGCGCCCCTCGGCGCGTAACAGGAGCATCCCGAGGACGGCCGTCAACACGACGAGGGCGACCGTCATGGCCCACCCGAGCCGCGTCGCGACCACGATCAAAAACAGCGCGTCCACGAGGGGGACGACGAGCAGCAGCGCGAGCAGCGTTCGCGGGCGCATACCCCCGCCTTTCCGCCGGGCGCCCATAGCCCTTTTCGTCGCGGCCGGGGTCTAACGGGGATCCGGGCCGCGCTCGCGACCCCAGTCGTTCGCGTCGGCTGCGTCCGCCGCGACCGCCACGGCTTTGCCCGCCCGGTCCGAGCCCGCGGTATGGACATTGTCGGCGCGCTCGGACGCGACCCGCCGGACCGCGAGTCGCTCCCGCGGTGGGTCGCGCCGCTCCCGAAACGACTGGAGGACGTCGCCTTCCGGTTCGCGTGGGTCATTATCGCGATCAACCTCGTCGGCACCGCGTTCGGCTTCTGGTACTACCGGTTCCAGTTTCAGGAGCTCCCGACCGAGATGTGGGTCTTCATCCCGGACAGCCCGGGCGCGACGCTGCTCATCGCGCTCGCGCTCGGCGCGTGGGCGCTCGGCCGGTCGAGCGACACGCTCGCCGCGCTCGCGTTCTTCGGGAACGTCAAGCTTGGACTGTGGACGCCGTACGTCCTCGTCGTCTTCTGGCCGGAGTTCCTCGCGCTCAACGGCCCGGCGCTGTACGCGTTCCTCTTCGTGAGCCACCTCGGAATGGTGGTTCAAGCGTTCGTCCTCCACCGGATCACCGACTTCCCGCTGCGGGCGGTGGCGATCGCGACCGCGTGGTACACGGTCGACCTGCTGATGGACTACTTCGTGCCCGTGATCGGCGAGGTCACCCACACCTCGCTGCCGTACGCTGACGGCGCGCCGTGGTTCACCACGACCGTTCTCCAGGTCGCGGCCGCTGGCGCGGTCGCGCTCACCGTCGTCCCGCTGTTCTGGGCGCTCGGCACGCGGATCGCGACGCTCCGGAACCGAGCGAGCGACTCCGAGGCGTGATCGGACGGCGCCGCGATCGCGCTCACCGATTTAAGTGATCGGGCGGCGTCGGATCGGCCATGAGCCACTACGAGCGGATCGCGGACCTGTCGGTGACCATCGAGTCGGTCGCTCGCCGGCGACACGTCGCCGACACGACGAGCGGGTTCGAGCGCACGACCACGGAGTATCGGCTCTCCGGCGACGGCCTCGTCGGCCGCGGCGAGGACGTGACCTACGAGACCGCCGACCACGACGCGCTCGCCGAGGCCGATCCGATCGACATCGAGGGGGAGTGGACGATCGACGAGCTGTCGGACCGGCTCGAAGAGATCGACCTCTTTCACGGAACTCCCCCGGAGAGCGAGGCTTCGCGCAACTACCGCCGGTGGGCGGTCGAGAGCGCGGCGCTCGACTTAGCGCTCCGACAGCGGGAGGAGTCGCTGGGTGAGCGGCTCGGCGTCGACCCCGAGCCGGTCCGCTTCGTCGTCTCGACGCGGCTCGGGGATCCGCCCTCGACCGACCGCGTCGAGGAACTGCTCGCGCACAATCCCGACCTGGAGTTCAAGCTCGACCCCACGCCGGAGTGGCCCGAGGAAGCGTTCGAGACCCTCCGGAAGACCGACGCCGTGCGCGTCCTCGACCTGAAGGGGTGGTACGAGGGGACCGACGTCGACGTCGAGCCCGACCCGGAGCTCTACCGCGACGTGTTCGCGGCGTTCCCGGCCGCCGTCGTCGAGGACCCGGCGTTCACGCCCGCGACGGGCGCGCTCGTTCAGCCGCAGGCGGACCGCCTCTCGTTCGACTACCCGATCGACGGCGTCGAGAGCCTCGAATCCCTCCCGGTCGAGCCGGGCTGGTGTAATATCAAGCCCTCGCGGTTCGGCACCCTCGAATCGCTGTTCGAGACGATCGCCTACTGCGAGCGGAACGGGATCGAACTGTACGGCGGCGGCCAGTTCGAGCTCGCGAGCGGCCGCACGGCGATCCAGACGCTCGCCGCGCTCTGTTACCCGGACGGGCCGAACGACGTGGCGCCGCGGGCCTACAACGACCCCGACACCGAGCCCCCGTACCCGAAGAGCCCGCTCCGGCCGAGCCGCGACGCGGTCGGCTTCGAGTTCTAAACCGACGGGACTCCGATCGGTGACTGGGTCAACTACTTATAAATAGCTCTGCGGTGGCGCGCGCCTCCGAGCGCCCGAAGGGCGCGAGGAGCGCCGCGCGAGGGAGTCAGTCGCCGGAGCGAAGCGACGGCGACTGACGAGGCTGGGGAGGCGTGAGGTGCTGTGCGGGGCGGTGCGGGGTGGGACTCAAAGGGGCAGCCGCGAGGCGGCCGCTGGCGACGCAAGCACCGCAAGGAGTGAGCGGAGCGAACGACTGAGGAGCGCAGCGAGCGTGCGGCCGCCTCGCGGCTGGGGCTTTGGCGGTGTTCGCTGTCGATCCGCGGTTAGCTATTTATAAACGAGCGGCTGGGGCTTTGGCGGTGTTCGCCGACGATCCACAGGCGACCATTTATAAGCGAGCGCCTGGGGCTTTGGAGGTGTTCGCCATCGATCCACAGTCGACTATTTATAAATAGACGACCGCATCCACGGAGCAATCGACTTCCCCCTTACACACCACCACTTATGAAACGAACTTCAGCAGGTCGTCGCGGTTGTGGTCGTGGAACCGGGTCCGCAGACACTCTTCCAGAGATTCGATGTCGCCTCGTTTCGCGCAGATCGGTGCCACGCGGTCGGACCACTGCTGCCACGGCGGGTACAGCCCGAGCCGATCACAGATCTCGTCGAGCCGCTCGTCGACGTCGTCGATCTTGTCGGTCTTGTTGACGGCGACGATGGGTTCGACGCCCACGTCCTCCAGGAAGCCGAACATCTCCACGTCGTGGGGGATGTTCCCGCGCTCGGCGTGGCGGTCGATGATGTCGACCGCGGCCTTCCCGTCCATCACGACGACGCCCGCGAGGATCGAGTCGGCGTTGTCCTCCAAGTAGCGCACGATGTCCGTTTTGATCTGCTCGCGGTGCTCGTCCTCGACGCCGGACATGAAGCCGAACCCGGGGAGGTCCGTGAACATGAAGCTCTCGCTGGCCCAGTCGAAGTGGTTCGGCTGGCGGGTGACCCCCGGCTTGCCGCCGGTCGAGAAGTCGTGGCCCGTCAGCTCGCGCATCAGCGTGGACTTGCCGACGTTCGAGCGCCCCACGAGGACGACCTCGGCGTCGCGGTCCGGCCGGTCTTCGAACATACCCGACCGTGCGCGCCTGAACGGGTTAAAAGGCGCGTCGCGGAGCGGACCGCGACGCCCCCCGCGTCCCTCAGTCGGTCGACGGCGTCATCGACCGGCCCTTGGCGACGCCGTCGGCGATCACCTTATAAATCGCACCGAAGATCCCGGCGAAGACGACGACCGCACCCAGAAGCCCCACGAGCAGACCGAACAGCGCCAGCCCGAAATTCGGCTCCTGTCTGAAGCCGGTCTCGGTCGCCGCGGCGACCATCCCGCCGCCGACGGCGGCGATGACTTGGCCGACGATCACCACCGCGACGTAGTAGATCATGATCCGGAAGCCGTACGTGATCCCCTCGGTCACCGAAACGGTGTCCATGGGTGTGAAAAACATCAGGCACACATAGTGTTTGCTTCAACTACATGTACTATCCGGGCGGCTCACCCGTCGGCGGAACGTTGATGCCCGCGAGCGGACAGGTCGACGCATGGACAAACAGACCGTCCGCGAGGCGGTGTGGGACGCCTTCGACGAGGGCGACCAGGCGCGGTTCCCGTTCCCGCCCCACGACCGGATCCCCAACTTCGCCGGCGCCGACGCGGCGGCGGAGCGGCTCGCGGAAACCGAGGCGTGGGACTCGGCCGCGACGCTGAAGGCCAACCCCGACGCGCCGCAGCTCCCGGTCCGACGGGCCGCGCTCCGCGCCGGCAAGACGGTCTACGTCGCGCAGCCGCGGCTCCGCGACCCGGACCCGTTCCTCCGGCTCGACCCCGCGGAGATCCCGCCCGAGGAGATCGACGACGCCACGACCGTCTCCGGCATCTCCGAGTACGGGGCGCCGACCGCGCCCGAGGCCGTCGCGCACGTCGACCTGATCGTCGCCGGCTCCGTCGGGGTCACGACCGACGGCGCCCGGATCGGCAAGGGCGAGGGGTACAGCGACCTGGAGTGGGCGGTCCTCCGCGAGCTCGACGCGGTCGGTTCGGACACGACCGTCGCGACCACCGTCCACGAGTGCTCCCTCCTCGACGGGCCCGAGTCGGCGGTCGGCGCCGACGTCGACCTCCCCGACCCCGACGCGCACGACGTGCCCCTCGACCTCGTTGCGACGCCGGAGCGGACGGTCCGGACCGACACGCCGTACGCGCGACCGGACGGTGTCGACTGGGACGCGCTCGGCGCGGAGAAGCTGTCGGAGATTCCCGTCCTCGCGGAGCGAGCGCCTGAAAAGGAGTGACCGCGGATCGCGATCGGCGTGTGCGACCGCGACTAATCAGCGTGCTGCGGCGTCGGCGCGGACCGCTCCGACCGGTGGTCGGCGACGTGGCCGCACTCCGGACAGACGACGGTGCGCTCGTCGCCGTCGCTGACGACGAGCCACCCGTTCGACAGGGGACTCTCGAAGCGACACTCCGGACAGAAGAGGACCGACTTCCCGCGGGAGGGCGGGGAACCGCTGGCGTCTGCGTTCATGTATCGGATCAGGGCCCGGAGCTATAAGGGTCTTTTTCGACCTGATCGTTCAGTATGATCGGGATTAACATGCGTGTCTGTCACGTTCTTTCAGAGATAACAGATCGATCATTTCTAAAACCAGAGAAATACTGATCGACATCTGTCACCATCGTTCGATGACGTTCGGCCGGCGGGCGGACTCCGACCGCTCTGAACCTCCGTCGCTCCCCGACCTACCGCGCGAGCGGCATGTTGTAGCTCGTCTCTTCCGCCATCACGTACTCCCAGGTGGCCTCGCACTCGCAGGACACCTGCTCGAAGACGCTCGGGTCCTGCCGCTTGTCGAAGTCCTTGATCGCGGTCTGGACGCGGTCGTCGCACTCGCCGCAGTTGTGCGCGCCGCGGTCGGAGCCGTGCCCGACGGGGTCCGAGACGACGATGGCGTCGACGTCGGCAGTCGCTTCGAGGACGTGCGCGACCGACCAGAGCCACGGCGGGCGGTAGCCCCCCTCGAAGAACAGCTCGTCGACCATCGTGTACCGCTGGACGTTCGTGGGGTTCATCGAGACGGTGTGGCAGCCGTCGACGTCGGCGCAGCGGCGGATCGAGTCGATCATGTCGGCGGCCGCCTCCGGCTCCGCGAGGAAGGGCGGCTTCATCAGGAGGTACGCCTTGATCCCCACGTCCGCGTCGAACTCGCCGTCGGCCGCGGCCGCCTCCGCGCAGGCGTCCTCGAAGTCGGCGAAGTCGAAGTACTTGTTCACGCAGTCGTGGCGCACCCGGTCCGTCGCGGTCTCCAACCCGACGGCCACGTCGGTCGCGATGCCGTGGTCCGCGAAGTCGGCGATCTTCTCGCGGTCGACGAAGTCGGGCAGCGACTCGACGACGATCCGGTCGCGGTCCGCGAACGTCTCGGCGATCGCTCGCCGGGTCTCGGCCGGCACCTCGCGCTCGTCGAGGAAGGAGCCGGAGGTGTAGATCTTGATCAGCTCGGCCGGCTCGTCCGCCTCCTCGGCCTCGTGGTCCAGACACGCGTCGATCTGCGTCATCAGGTCCTCGTGGGCGACGCTGCCGCCCTCGACCGACTCCGCGACGTAGCCGCACATGGTACAGCCGCCGGCGCGGGCCCAGCGACAGCCGCCCGTGTTCAGGATGATCGTCAGGGAGTTCACCACGCCGTCGGGCGTGTTGTCCTCGTCGATCCACACGCGGGTCGGCTCCGTCGGGTCGTACGTCTCCGAGCGCTCGGCGCGGATGTCGCGCATCACGGCGTTGTGCGCGTCCATCCCGCGCCCCTGCTCGTACGCGTCGGGGCTCGGCTTGCTCATTGTCGGGGGAAGCGGGCGAGCGCGTAAAGCGGTGTCGTCATCGCGGGGTTGACCGCCCGCGGGACCCGGCTGCGACGACCGCGGGCGGCCGGTCCTGGAGCGACCGGTTGCGAGCCCTTCTCAAGAAGAGAGATATTGATAAATATATACTATTTCATAGAAAGATTTTATATGGGCCGCTAAGTGGAATAAATCGATGTCACGAGACCGTGACTACGGACGGCGTGACGTGCTGCGAGCGGGTGGAATCGTGCTCGGCGGGTCGCTCGTTTCCGGGTCGGCGACGGCCGCGGACGGCGACGGGTCGACGACGCTGACGCTTCTGTCGTACAACGACGTTCAGACGGCGGCCGCGGAGGACAAGAAGTTCCCGCGGCTGGTGACGCTTATCGAACAGCGCCGGGCGGCGGCCGACGGCCCCGTCGTCGTGGTCGGCGGCGGCGACCAGGTGGGGCCGCACGCGCTCAGTCCGATCTCGCAGTGGCGCGCGCCGGTCGACGTCCTCAACGAGGTCGGTCCGGACGCGGACGTGATCGGGAACCACGAGTTCGACTACGGGTTCGATGCCATCTTCAACGTGACGGCCGACTCCGAGTTCCCCTGGCTGGCGACCAACCTCGTCGACAGCGAGACGGGCGAGGCGTTCGACGGCACGGAGTCGGAACGGATCGTCGATCGCGGCGGCGTCAGCGTCGGGATCATCGGCCTCGCCGACGAGGGGGCGACGACCGGGAAGACGAACATCGACTTCGAGGCCGAGGGCGTCACGATCGAGGACTACACCGAGACGGGGCCCGCCGAGGCGAAGCGGCTCAAGGAGGAGGAGGACGTCGACGCCGTCGTCGCGCTCGCGCACACGGGGATCGACGACGCGGAGGACCTCGCCGAGGCCGACGCCGCCGACGACATCGACGTGATCGTCGTCGGCGACGACGAGCGGTTCTACCCGCCGGAGGAGGTCGACGGGTCGATCATCTCGGAGGCGCGAGCCCGAGCGGCCTACCTCAGCGAGATCGAACTGACGATCGAGGGCGGCGAGGTGACCGCGTTCGACGGCCAGCTGATCGAGGTCACCGAGGACATCGCGAAGGACCCCACCGCGTCGAGCATCATCAACGACTACCGCGCGGACGTGGGGCTCGACGAGGTGATCGTGGAGGCCGAGACGCCGCTCGACGCGACGTTCGGCTCGAACTACCACCGCGAGACCGGCTACGGGAACCTGATCACCGACGCGATGCGCGACCGCGCCGACGCCGACGTCGCGATCACGAACTCGGGGGGCATCCGCTCGGACTCGGTGTACGGGCCCGGCGAGATAACCGGCGGTGACATCTTCAACACGCTGCCGTTCCCGAACACGCTCGTCACGGTCGAGCTGACGGGCGAGGAGCTGGTCGAGACCTTGGAGAGCCAGATCGTCACGCTGGAGAGCGAGACCGGACAGGACCTCGGCGAGGAGGTCTCCCAGCAGGTCAGCGGCGTGCGCTTCGAGTGGGTCCCCCACGAGGGCGTCGACGAGCAGATCCGGGACGTGCGCGTCGGCGGCGAGCCGCTCGACCCCGACGGGACCTACGAGGTCGCCGTCAACAGCTTCATGGCCAACGGCGGGAGCGGCTACCCGCTCGAAGACAAGCCCGTGGTGGAGGCGACCGACGAGCTGCTCGTGACGCTCGTCGTCGACTACCTGCGAGAGCGCGACACCGTCGCCCCGACCGTCGAGGGGCGGATGCAGCGCGTCGACCGCGACCTCTCCGACGCCGCCGTCACCGTCGACGGGAACGGGAAGGTGGTCGCGCAGTTCGACGCGCCCGACGACGTCCAGTCGGTCGCCGAGGACACCGTCGCCGTGTGGACGCCCGACGGCGACCACGTCGACGCGGAGCACGTCGCCTTCGGCGAGGGCGACGAGACGCTGGTCGTCCGCGTCGACGACGGCGACCTCGCGGACACGATCGAAGACGCGGACGACGGCGACGAGGTCCCGCTCGACCTCTACGCCGAGTACGAGTCGAGCGAGTACGACCACGTCTACTTCGAGCGCTCGCGGCTGAACGCCGACGTGGCGACGACCGTGCGGCGCCGGGGACGGGGCGCTCCCGGCCGCGGCCGGGCCGACCCGCCGGGGCGCTGACGCCGTCGCCGCCGAGCGGCTCAGCGGTCGGCGTGACGGCCGGTCGTCGCCGCCGAGTGGCTCAGCGGTCGGCGTGACGGCCCGCCGTCGCCGCCGACGGGTTCAACCGCTGCCCGCCGCCGACGGCTTCCGGAGGACGGCGGCGACCGCCGCCCCGATCGCCGCCCCGACGGCGTTGACCGCGGCGTCGGTCCACGCGAACGAGCGCCACGGGACCGGCGCCTGCGCGAGTTCGACGCCGAACCCGACGCCGATCGCGACCGCGACGCCGACGCAGATCGGGACCGCCGCGGGGACGCGCTCCGGGCGTGCGCGCCCGACATCCCTCGTCACGAGCGCGGCGAGCACCGCGTATCCGACGAGGTGAAACGCCGTGGTGACGCCGATCCACGCCGGGAGGACGCCGCCCGGGCGGCCGCCCCCGGACGCGGCGCCCGGTACCGGGAGGAGCGACGCGACGACGACGAGCGCCGCGAACGCGACGGCGGGGCGGCGCGGACCGCGGCCGGCCGCTCGGCGTCGATCCCCCCGCCGACTCCCGCGCTCGTCGTCCGGATCGGCGCTCGTCACGGTCCGGGTTTCGGTCCGGTTCGGGTTAACTCCCCGTTTCGACGCCATCGCCCCGAATCCGCGGCTTAACCGCCGGACGAGAGCGTTTCGAGCGAACGGCGATCGAATCTCGGTCCCGACCGGATAGTAATCGGTTCCGGTTACGGCGCCGAATCAACACCTAACACGGTGTAGTCCCAATATAATGATAGAGCATTACATGACTGAAATGGGCGGCTACAGAGACCGTGTGGCACAGGTCGACCTCGGCGGCGGCGAGGTCAGCTACCGCGGGATCGACGACGACGACGCGGAGAAGTACATCGGCGCGCGCGGGCTCGGCGTCAAGTACGTCTTCGACAAGGGTCCCGACGTGGACCCGCTCGGACCGGAGAACCGACTGGCGTTCATGACGGGCCCGCTCACGGGCACCCAGACCGTGATGAGCGGTCGGATCGCCCTGGTAACGAAGTCCCCGCTGACGGGGACCGTCACCGACTCGCACCACGGCGGCTGGTCCGGCGCGCGGCTCAAGTGGGCCGGGCTCGACGGCATCCTGCTCGACGGCGCGAGCGACGAGCCGGTCTACCTGTTCGTCGAGGACGGTGACGTGGAGGTACGCGACGCCTCCCACCTCTGGGGCCAGGGCGTCCACGACACCATCGACCAGCTCGGCGAGGAGGTCGACGGGAAGGTCGGCCGCGACGTCTCCGTGATGGCGATCGGCCAGGGCGGCGAGAACGAGGTGCGCTACGGCTGCGTCATCAACGAGGACGACCGCGCCTCGGGCCGCGGCGGCACCGGCGCCGTGATGGGCTCGAAGAACGTGAAGGCGGTCGTCGTGAAGTCGGGCACCGACATGCCCAAGCCCGCCGACCCGGAGACGTTCCAGGAGGGCTACCAGCAGGCGATGGAGGTCATCCGCGAGTCCGACGTCACCGCGCCCAACGAGGGCGGGCTCTCGATGTACGGGACGAACGTCCTGATGAACGCGACCGAGGAGATGGACGGGCTCCCGACGAAGAACGCGAAACACACCTCGACGGAGGCGTACAGCGAGGCCGACGGCGTCGACGTGCAGGCCGAGCGCGTCTCCGGCGAGAACGTCCGCGAGAACATCCTCGTCGACGAGCCGACCTGTCACTCCTGTCCGGTGGCGTGTAAGAAGGAGGTCGAGGTCGACGTGACCCACAAGGGGCAGGACCTGAACGTCCGCATGGAGTCGTACGAGTACGAGTCCGCGTGGGCGCTCGGCCCGAACTCGGGGCACGACGACCGCGACGAGATCGCCGTCATGCTCGACCGGTGTAACGACCTCGGCATCGACACCATCGAGGCCGGCAACATGATGGCGATGGCGATGGAGATGAGCGAGGAGGGGAAACTGGAAGGCGTCGGCCACCTCGACTGGGGCGACTCCGAGACGATGATCGACCTCATCGAGGAGATCGGCCACCGCTCCAGCGACCTCGGCGACCTCCTCGCGGAGGGCCCCGAGCGCGTCGCCGACGCGAAGGACGCGCACGGCAACAAGCTCTCCGTCAAGGGCCAGACGATGGCCGCGTACGACCCGCGCTGTATGAAGGGCATGGGGATCGCGTACGCGACCTCCAACCGCGGCGCCTGCCACCTGCGCGGGTACACGCCGGCCGCCGAGATCCTCGGCATCCCGGAGAAGGTCGACCCGTACGAGTGGGAGGGCAAAGGCGAGCTCACCGCCACCTTCCAGGACTTACACGCGGTGTCGGACTCGTTCGACATCTGCAAGTTCAGCGCGTTCGCGGAGGGGATCGAAGAGTACGTGCTCCAGTACAACGGCATGACCGGCCGCGACCTCTCGGAGGACGACCTCTTCGAGGCCGGCGAGCGCGTGTACAACCTCGAACGGTACTTCAACAACCTCGCCGGCTTCGACGGCGCGGACGACACGCTGCCGAACCGGTTCATCGAGGGGCACCCGGACGCCATCCCCGGCACGGGCGCCAGCGAGGGGGAACTCGTCGAACTCGACAAGCTGAAGGCCGAGTACTACGAGACCCGCGACTGGGTCGACGGCGTCGTCCCCGACGAGAAGCTCGAGGAGCTCGGCATCGACATCGGGCCCGGAACCGGCGTCTCCGCCGGCGACTCCGCGGCCCCGGCCGACGACTGACCGAGCCCGCGTCGCGGACGCGGTCGCCGCCCACTTGTTTTTAAGTGATCTCCCCCGGTAGCGCCGGCCATGGCGCACGACCCGCTCTCGCCCTCCGAGGTCCTCCGCACGCCGCTTGGTGCCGTCCTCGCGGCCGTGAGTCTCCTCGTGTTCGTGTACTCGCTCGTGATCGTCGGGCAGATCCTGCTCGGCGTCATCGTCGTCCTCGCGCTCTCGGTCGGCCCGTACATCTCGTACCGGCTGTTCGCCGCGCTCGACTCGCTCGCCGACGCCGCCCAGCGGATCGCCGACGCCCGCGAGCGCGAGGTCGGAGGGGGCGAGGAGGCGCGGTTCGACCGCCCCGTCGACCGCGACGCCGCTGAGACGCGCGAGCGGTCCGGGGAGCGCGCGACCGAGCGCGAGCGCTGACGCGACCGTTTATCTCCTCCCGCCGCGACCGGACGGGTATGAACTGGCGACTCGTCGCAGCGCTCGGCGTCGGCGTGACCGCGTTCCTCCTCGCGGCCGTCACCGTCACGGAACTGCTCGCGGCGACGATCGAGTTCTCCGCGCTCGTCGGGCTCCCGGTCGGAATCTTCGTCGGCGCAGCGGCCGCGGCGGCGACGCGGTTCCGCCTCTGGAAGAACCCGGGCGTGCGCCCCGCGCTGCTCGGCGTCGCCGCGGTCGGCTACGCGATTCTCGGCGTCGCGGCCGCCTCGTACGCGATCTCGTCCGTCCGCGGGCTGGTGAGCGTCGAGCGCGCTCTCGCCGTCGCCCTCCTCGTCGGCGTCGTCGCCTTCGCGGTTGCGACGCGGCGATCGGACCGGTTCGACTGACGCGCTATACGGCGGCAGACCGCCGCCGTCCGGCTCAGGCGAACACGACGAACCGGAACAGCCACAGCGCCCCCATTCCGGTCGCGATGGTCGCGAACACGTTCTCCGTCCGCCACGCGACCGCGCCGGCGACGGCGCCCGCGATCAGCCGCTCGTCGAGGAGGGTCGCGGCGACCGACGGCCCCAGCGTCACCAGGTCGGGGAGGACGAGCGCCGCGAGGACCGCCGGCGGGACGTACCGCAGCGGCCGCTGAACGCGCGTCGGGACCCCGTCGATCCGGCCGAAGAGGTGGATGAAGGAGAGCCGGATCCCGTAGGTGACGACGCCGATGGCGACGATGGCGACCCAGGCGCGCGGCGAGGCGACGAGGCCGGCGAGCGCGTCGGTCACGAGGCCGTCACCTCCGAGCCGACGGCGGCCGTCGCGAGGCCGGTCGTCACGACGCCGTCACCTCCGTCACCAGCCCCGCCCCGATCCCGCACAGCGCGCCGACGAGCAGCCCGAGGTTGAGCGGGAGCCCGGCGGCGACGACCGCGACCGCGCCGGCCGCGACGCCCGCGACGGTGGTGGGACGGTCCTTCATCGCGGGCACGAGGAGCGCGAGGAACACCAGCGGCACGGCGAAGGTGAGCCCCCACGCGTCGGGGACGCCGGCCCCGAGGACGACCCCCGCCACCGTCCCGATCTGCCAGACGATCCACAGCGACGCGGCCGCACCGAGGTAGTAGCGCCACCGGCTTCGGTCCGGGTTCTCGTCGAACTCCGCGACCGAGAGCGCGTACGCCTGATCGGTGAGCAGGTAGGCGAGCCCCGCGCGGAGTCGGCGCCCGTACTCCGCGAAGTGCGGCGCGATGGAGGCCGAGTACATCAGCATCCGGAGGTTGATCACCATGGCCGTGCCGACGACGACCGCGAGCGGGGCGTTCTCGCCGAGCAGCTCCAGCGCGGCGAGCTGGGAGGCGCCCGCGAACACGATCACGGACATCCCGACCGCCTCGGCCAGCCCGAGGCCGGCGTCGACGGCGGCGATGCCGGCGACGAGCGCGAACGGCGCGATACCGAGCATGAGCGGCGACACGTCGCGCACGCCGGCCAGCAGGTCCTCGTCGAGAGCGGGGCCGCGCACGGTCACTGCTCCTTGGGGTACGGCGGCTCGTCGTACTTCGCCGCGAGGTGGTCGGCGTGTTCCAGCTTCGCGTTCGCCTTCCGGAAGGTGCCGAGCAGCGAGTGGACCTCCCGTTCCGTCGGGTGCGCGCGGCCGAGCAGCCGGCGCATCAGCAGCGCGTTCTTCTCTCGGACGTGGTCGCGCTGGCCGGTCGCCGCGAGGAACTCGTCGAAGAACTCGTGGAATCGCTCGACGTCGGGCTCGGGGGCGCGGGTCACCTCGGTGTCGGGCAGCTGCGTCTCGTCGACGGTGAGGTCGCGGAGCTCGTATAAGAGTACAGTCGCGGCCTGCCCGAGGTTGAGGACCGGGTAGTCGTCGTCGGCCGGGATCGAGCACACCTCGTCGAGCCGCGAGAGCTCCTCGTTGTTGAGCCCGCGCCCCTCGCGGCCGAAGACGATGGCGGTGGGCGCGTCCACGGTCTTCAGCGACTCGCGCAGCTCGACGGGCGTCTTGAACGGGAAGCGCTCGTGGCTGCGGTCGTCCTCGCCGGTGATCGCGGTGGTGCCGACGGTGTGGTAGTTCGCGACGACCTCGTCGAAGGTGACCTCCTCGGCGTTCGGCAGCACGTCCTCGCGGGCGTGGCCGGCGAAGCCGTACGCCTCGCCGTCCTCCTCGATCTCCGGCGGGTCCACGAGCTTGAGGTCCGAGAGTCCGAAGTTCTTCATCGCTCGCGCGATGGTGCCGACGTTGCCCGGCGTCTCGGGCTCGACGACGACGACCACGGGTTTTTGACGGGACCGGTCGGCCTCTCCGGGGCGCTCTTCGGCGGCGTCCGTCTCCGCCGTGTCGTCCGCTTCGCCGCCGGTCATCGGTCCGACGGGTAGTCGGCCGAGAGGTCGAGGTCGGAGTCCGCGAGCTCCTCCTCGGTCAGCTCCTCGCGTTCGGTGTCCTCCTGCCCGGCGAGTTCGAGGATGTCGATCCGCTCGCCCTCGAAGTCGGCTTCGAGCCGCTCTTGAATCTCCTGCTGGTCGGGCAGGTCCGGGAGCCCGTCGGGGTCCTCCTCGACGTGTTCGACGGAGCCGTACCCCTCGGGGGCCTCGTTGCCGGCGGCGACCCACTCGTGGAAGCGGTCGGCGAACTCGACCGATCCCTTGTGCTCGCTGCCGCCTTCCTCGCGGAACCAGTACAGCAGGTCGGGCTCGTGTTCCGGGCAGAGCAGGACCTCGCCGTCCGGCTCGCCGTACACGATCTCCGCCTCGTTACAGAGATGAATCTCCTCCTCGCCGTAGTCGAGGTAGCAGACGTCGCAGGGCTCCTCGACGAGGCCGACGAGCCGCAGGAGTCGCTCCCGGGGGTCCTCCGGGATCTCGTCGAGGGGCTTCAGCTCCTCGTCGTCGGTGAATATCTCGTCCTCCTCGAAGCGCCACCCGCGGAGGCCGATGCTCACTTTCGCCATGTCGTAGGCTACGCTCCGGCGGCGATAAAAGCGCGTCCTTCCCGGCACGAGGGCGGTCGCTCCGCCGTCCGGCGGAACCGGCTTTTTAAATCCACGAATCACTTCGGTGTGTGTATGAGACGGCGTCGGCTTCTGGGAGTGGCCGCTGTCGCGACCGCGGGCGCCGCGGCGGGCTGTCTCGGGGGCGGTGATCCGGCGGGTGACGGCGAGGTAGCGGGCGACGACGGCGAGGTAGCGGGCGACGGCGGCGATTCGAGCGGTGACGGCACGAGCGGCGGAACCGGCGGCGACGACGTCGAGTGGCCCAGCGAGCCGTACGCCGACTACGAGACGACGACCGTGGCCGTTGAGGGGGCCGACGGAGAGGAGAAGGGGTCGGTGACCGCGGCGGTCGCCGACGCCGGCGACAAGCGTCTCCTCGGGCTCAGCGACGCCGAGGCGCTCCCGGAGGACGGCGGGATGCTGTTCGTCTACGACGCGCCCCGGGACTCGCTCACCTACGTGATGCGGCGGATGAGCTTCGGCATCGACATCGTCTTCGTCGACGGCGACCGGGAGATCGTCCGGATCCACAACGCGCCCGAGCCCGGCCCGAACGAGGACGGCGAGGAACAGCAGTACGACGGGTCGGGCCAGTACGTGCTTGAGGTCCCCTACGAGTGGACCGACCGCCACGGCGTCGAGGTGGGCGACTCGCTGCGATTTGATTTATAAATAGAATTTAGGTGGCTGTGCGACCGTTTATAAATAGCTGGTGACGGACTAACGATGAACACCGCTAGCGTCCCGGTCGCTCGCTTATAAATGGCTGGTGACGGATCGCCGGCGAACACCGCCAAAGCCCCAGCCGCGAGGCGGGCGCACGCTCGCTGCGCTCCTCGGTCGGTCGCTCGTTTCACTCGCTCCCTCCTTGCGGTGCTTACGTCGCCTGCGCCCGCCTCGCGACTGCCCCTTTGAGTCCCGCCCGCCCGCGACCGCACAGCACCTCACACCTCCCCAGCCTCGTCGGGCGCGTCCTTCGGGCTCCCTTCGGTCGCCCTCGGAGCGCCCGACTCCCTCGCGCGTGCGACTCGCGCCCTGCGGGCGCTCGTCGGCACGCGCCACCGCACCGCCGATCATTTATAAATAGATGTGCGACTCGTTCCCCGGCGAGCGCGTCGGGTACTCGCCCCGTTTATGTCGCTCGCGCCCGTGCTGATCGTATGCGAAACGTGGACGCCGCGGGGCTGGGGATCGGCGACGACCACCCGCCCCGGATCATGGGCGTGCTCAACGTCTCCGAGGAGTCGCCGTACGACCCCAGCGTGTACGACGACCCCGGCGAGGCCGCCGCGTACGTCGACGAGGAGCTGATCGGCGAGGGCGCCGACATCGTCGACGTCGGCCTCGAATCGGCCAACAAGGACCTCGACGTGCTCTCGGCCGAACAGGAGCTCGACCGGCTCGACACCGCGATAGAGACGCTCGAATCGACCTCGGGCGACGCCGTCTGGTCGATCGAGACGCGCTACCACGAGGTCGCCGACGAGGCGCTCTCGCGCGGCTTCGACATGGTCAACGACATCTGCGGCTTCGCCGACCCCGAGATGCCCCGCGTCTGCCGCGAGCACGACGCGGCCGTCTCGAAGATGGCCTCGCCGCCCGATCTGGAGCGCCCGGGCGCCATCGAAGATGTCGACGAGATATACGAGGCGCTGTCGATGAACGGCTTCACGGACAAGACGATCCTCGACCCCGCGTTCGGCGGCTGGTCCGCGGCGAAGACCCACGCGGACGACCGCGAGACGTTCCGCCGCCTCCGGGAGTTCCGCGGCTACGGTCGTCCCCTCCTCGTCTCGATCAACCGCAAGAGCTTCCTCAAGACGGTCGCCGGTCGCAGCACCGAGGAGGCGCTCCCGGTCTCGCTGGCCGCCACGTCGATGGCGGTCGAGCGCGGCGCGCACGTGGTCCGCACCCACGACGTGGGCGAGACGCGCGACGCCGCCCTCGTCGGCGCCGAGTTCGCCCGCGACCGCCACCGCTCCGGCGGCGACTCCGACGCGGTCGCCGTCGAGGAACTCAACGTGACGACGGTCCGCGAGGCCGAGCGCCACCTCGACCGGATCGGCGCGTCGGAGGCGACCCGAGGGAACCGCGACGCGGCCGGCAACGCGGTCGTCCGCACCTACGAGCTCACCGGTCTCGGCGACGCGGCGGTCGGCGCCCTGCGCGCCGCGACCGTCGGCGGCGACGCGAGCGGCGCCGCGTTCGCACTGGGCGACCCGAACCGGGCGCGACCCGCGACGACCGACGGCGGTACCGGCGACGCGACGCCCGGCGGCGACGGATCCGTCCCGGACGCACCCGCGGCGGACCGCCGCGGCCTCCTGATCGGGACGCCCGCCGCGATCGAGTCAGTCAGAGAGGCGGTTTCCGGCGTCTCTGAGGCGCTCGACGCCGCGCTCGCGGGTATCGACCCCCACGTGAGTTAAGAGAAAGTTTATGCCCTCGTGTAGACAACCGATCGACCGGACGCCGGAGGGGCACGCGGGTAGGGGTACTCTGTGCCACTCCGGTCCATACCATAATTCGCCCGGGGAGCGGCGGCGCTATTCGGCGCCGGACGTGACGTCCGCACAGAGCGTGATCCGCCCGTGAACTTCGCGACCTTCGAGCCCGTCTACGAGTCGATCCTCGCGGACTTCGGCTTCGACCGCGCGGCCGACGAACGCGCCCGCGACGTCGCCGCCGACCTCGCGTCGCCGTTCCCGCTCGACCGCCTCGGCGACTGGGCGGGCGAGACGGTCGCCGTCGCGGGCGCGGCGCCGTGCCTCGCCGACGAGGTCGCGCTCGCCCGCGACGCCGACGTCGTCGTCGCGGCCTCCACGGCCGCCGACGTCCTCGCCGACCGCGGCGTCAGCGTCGACTGTATGGTGACCGATCTCGACAAGAACCCGGAGACCGCGGCCGAACTGACCCGCGACGGCGTCCCCGTCGCCGCGCACGCTCACGGCGACAACCTCCCCGCCGTCCGCGAGTGGCTCCCGCGCTTCGCCGACGAGTCGACGCTGGCGACGACGCAGGCTGCTCCGGTCGGGCCGGTCCGGAACGCCGGCGGGTTCACCGACGGCGACCGCGCCGCGTTCCTCGCCGACCACGTCGGGGCCGGCGAACTCGTCTTCCCGGGCTGGAACTTCGACGACCCCGACGTCGACCCGGTGAAGGCGCGGAAGCTCGACTGGGCCGCCCGCCTCCTGCGCTGGCTCGAACGGCGACGCGGCGAGCGGTTCGAGATTCTGGACGGCCGGCGGGAGGCGGCCGACGCCGCGCTCCGGACGACTCTCGGTGACCGGTTCGACGACTAACTCGATTCCCGCTCGACCCGGGGCTCCGGGAACAGCTCCTCGTCGTCGCGCTCGCCGATCCACTCCGCCAGCTGGACGAGCTGGTCCGCGGCGGCCTCGAACAGGCGCTCTGCCTTTTCCGCCGTCACGTCGGTCGGGTCGCCGAACGCGCCGTTCGCGGAGTTGTCGACCGAGTCGTAGAACGTCCGGGCGCCGTGGACGGTCGTCTCCGCGCTCTCGAGGTCGACGAGGCCGCCGTCGCGGGCGTCTTCGAGCCGGTTCTCGCGGACGAGCTCGGGCGCGAGATGGGTGATCATCGCGGTCTCCTTCGGACCGGCGTGGGGGCCGTTGCGCTCGAACAGCTCGTCGACCAGCTCCGGGATCGACTCGTCCCACATCCACTCGACGGCGTAAGCCACCTCGTCCTCGTGGAGCCGGCGGCCGACCTCCCGGAGGTGCTGGACGTTGCCGCCGTGGGCGTTCACGAACACGATACGGTCGATGCCGTGGTACGCGAGGTTCCGCGAGAACGACTCGACGTAGTCGCGGAACTCCGGCGGGTCGACCCACATCGTCCCCGGGAACTGTCGGTGGTGGGGGCTGACACCGACGTTGACCGTCGGCGTTCGGAACGCGTCGGAGCGGTCCGCGGCCGCCGTCGCGAGCCCCTCGGCGATCAGGTGGTCGGTCGCGAGCGGGAGGTGCGGGCCGTGCTGTTCGGTCGAGCCGAGCGGGACGAGCGCGACGGAACCGGGAGACAGCGCGTCGCCCAACTCCGGCCAGGTGTGGTCCGCGAGGTACATACCTCCGCCTCGCGCGCGACACGTATCAACCCCGTCGTCTCGGTCGGGTTCGCCGGGATCGGGCGGAGCAGATCGCCCCGACATCGAGCGCGCCGGTCCTCGCCGCCGCGCCGGCTCTGCGCCCCGTGTCGACACCCTTTTTGTGTCGTCCGGCCGAACCGGTTGGCATGTTCGGAGGCGGCGGCATGAACCCGCGGAAGATGAAACAGATGATGAAACAGATGGGAATCGACGTCGAGGAGCTCGACGCCGAGCGGGTCGTCATCGAGACGGCCGACGGCGACGACCTCGTCTTCGACGGCGCTCAGGTCACCAAGATGGACGCACAGGGCCAGGAGACCTACCAGATCGTCGGCTCGCCGGACGCGGTGGCCGACGCGGGCGCGGGCGGCGGCGCGACGGCAGTCGAGGGGGGCGACGAGCCCGCGCTCGACGACGGTGACGACGCGGACGACGGTGACGACGGCATCCCCGAGGAGGACGTGAAACTGGTCGCCCAGCAGGCGGGCGTCTCGAAGGAGGCCGCCCGCGAGGCGCTGGAGGCGGCCAACGGCGAGCCCGCGCGAGCGATCGCCGACCTGCAGTGACGGACGCCGCGTACCTGCTCGTCCACGAGGACCGCGAGTACTTACTAGAGCCCGGCGAGGAGTTCGGCACCGACCTCGGCGTGATCGAGGTCCCCGAGGACGTCGCGGCCGGCGACGAGGTCGAGACGCACCTCGGCACCGTCTTCGAAGTCCGCGCGCTCCGCGGCCCCGACCTGTTCAACCACCTCGAACGCACCGGCGCGCCGATGATGCCGCGCGACGTGGGGCTCGTGATGGGCCACACGGGCGCGTCCGGCGGCGACCGCGTCCTCGACGCCGGCACCGGGACGGGGATCCTCGCGGCGTACCTCGGCCGCGCGGGCGCCGACGTGACGACCTACGAGGTCGACCCCGAGTTCGCCGAGGTCGCCCGCGGGAACATGGCGACCGCGGGCGTCGCCGACCGCGTCGAGGTCCGGACCGGCGACCTCACCGAGGAGCTGGACGCGCTCGCCGAGGGCGAGCCGTTCGACGTCCTGACGCTCGACACGGGAGACGCCCCGGCGGTCGTCGAACGCGCCGCCGACCTGCTCGCGCCCGGCGGTCACCTGGCCGTCTACTCCCCGTTTGTCGAGGGGACCCGCGACGCGGTCCTCGCCGCCCGCGAGGCGGGCCTCTCGGAGGTCGAGACGCTCGAAACGATCCAGCGCGAGATGGACTTCTCCGACCGTGGCTCCCGCCCCTCCACGGCGGGCGTGGGGCACACGGGGTACCTCGTGTTCGCGCGAGCGCCCTGAGTTCGGCGCTCACGACGTTTCTCTCCCGTCGCTTTCTCTCCCAGTTTTCCTCCCTCAGCGGCGCGCCCCCGTGACCGGCGCAACGCTCATTCGGATCGCGGTAGTCACCGATCGGTGTGACCGCGGACGACGCCGGAACCGAGGCCGACTCCGAGGCCGCGAGCGACGACTTCGACGGGGCGTCCGAGATCGCCGACGTCCTTCCGCGTCCCGACGACCCGCTCGCCGAGGCGGTCGAGGCCGCGCTGGCGGGGCGGTCCGCGGTCGTCGCGGTCGGCGTGCCGATCCGGCTGCTCCCGGCAGTGCTCGCGGCCCGAGAGCGCTCGTCGGGGGACCCGTGGCGGATCGCGTGCCGCCCCGGCGTCGTCGACGCGCTCTCACGGGCGCTCGTCCTCGGCAGCGCGGTCGCCGAGGCGGTCGAGGGCGGCGAAATCCGGATCCGGACCGGCGAGCCGCTCGGACACGGGACGGGCGGGACGCTGTTCGCCGGCCCCGAGCGCGTCGACGCCGTGGTCGGCCCCCGGGGAGGTCGGACGCTCGCGACGACGGCGGCCGACGCTCAGGTAGCGGCGGCCGGTTCGGAGGCTGTCGACGGCACCCGCGCGACGGCCGAGTCGCGGTTCGACGCGGCGTCGGCGGCGACCGTCGGGATGCCCTCGCGGACTCGGCTTCTCGCCCATGCGCGCGAGGTCCTCGACGACCGGTTCGCGGACGACCTGGCGGCCCTGCTGGCGTCGCTCGCTCCCGGCGAGTTCGGCCGCACGACCGGGGTGACGGACCGGACGCTGCTCGTCGCGCTCGCGGCGCGACACGACCACCTCTTCCGGGACCTGCGGACCTGGGTCGGGACCGACGGCGTCGGGATCGCCCCGGCCCAGGAGTTCACCGGTGACCGGCAGGCGCTCGTGGATCGGGGGCTGATCGAGTCGATCAAGGTGCCGATGGGGCCGGGGCGGCCGATGCTCCGGCTCCGCGCGGTCGACGACGCGCTGTTGCGCGCCCGCGTCGAGGAGGTGCCGAGCGTCCTCCGAGGTCGGTTCGCGCTGCCGACCGACGCGGACGGGCGGATCCGGGACGACGCGAGCCGCGAGGGGCGACGGCCGGTGTGGGAGCGGCGGCGGTGGTGACTCCCCGAGACAGATTCGGCTTCGGGTCCCCGGATCGGCCCGCCGGTCCCACGTAACAAGAACTAACTCGCGGCGGCGCCCTCACACGGACATGACGACGTTCTCCGACAGGGTCGAGCGGATCTCGATAAGCGGGATCCGCGAGGTGTTCGAGGCGGCCGGCGACGACGCGATCAACCTCGGGCTCGGCCAGCCCGACTTCCCGACGCCGGACCACGCCCGGCGGGCGGCCGTCGACGCCATCGAGTCCGGGAAGGCCGACGCCTACACCGAGAACAAGGGGATCCGGTCGCTGCGGGAGGCGATCGCCGAGAAGCACCGCGCCGACCAGGGGGTCGACCTCGACCCCGGGAACGTCGTCGCGACCGCGGGCGGCAGCGAGGCGCTCCACGTCGCCCTCGAAGCCCACGTCGACGCGGGCGACGAGGTGTTGATCCCGGACCCGGGATTCGTCTCCTACGACGCGCTGACGAAGCTGACCGGCGGCGAGCCGGTCTCCGTGCCGCTCCGCGACGACCTCACGATCGACCCGAACGCCATCGAGGACGCCATCACCGACGACACGGCGGCGTTCATCGTGAACTCGCCTGGCAACCCCACGGGCGCGGTCTCCTCCGAGGCGGACGTCCGGAAGTTCGCCCGCATCGCCGACGAACACGACGTGCTCTGTATCTCCGACGAGGTGTACGAGTACACCGTCTTCGACGGCGAGCACCACTCGCCGATCGAGTTCGCCGAGACCGACAACGTCGTGGTCGTCAACTCCGCCTCGAAGCTGTTCTCGATGACGGGCTGGCGGCTCGGGTGGGTGTACGGCGCCGAGGAGCGCGTCGAGCGCATGTTGCGCGTCCACCAGTACGCGCAGGCGTGCGCCTCGGCGCCGGCGCAGTACGCCGCGGAGGCCGCGCTGCGGGGCGACCGCGGCGTCGTCGACGAGATGACCGACTCCTTCGAGCGCCGCCGCGACATCCTGCTCGACGGCTTCGACGACATCGGCATCGACTGCCCGACGCCGCAGGGCGCGTTCTACGCGATGCCGCGCGTCCCGGAGGGGTTCGTCGACGAGTGTCTCGACCGCGGCGTGGTCGTCGTCCCCGGTGAGGCGTTCGGCGAGGGCGGCGCCGGCCACGCGCGCATCTCGTACGCGACCGACGAGGACGAGCTCCGCGAGGCGCTCGACGTGATGGCCGAGGCGTACGAGGCGGTCCGCTGAGGCGGGCTCGAAACGCCTCGCCCTCAGTTGTCCTCTCCCTCCAAAATACGGAGGGAGCGTTCGTAGTACTCACCGTCGTACCGAATCATTTCCCTCTCGGTCTCGCGGACGTCGGCGTCGTTCAGAATATTCCCGTCGATGTACGGGCGAGCGTCTATCGCGCGGAGTAGTTCGACGTAGGCGTCGGAGTACGGGTGCGTCTCGCTGTACTCCTCGCCGTCCGCCCCCCTGACGATCCGTCTGGCCTCCGCGGAGAGGTCGTCCGACGTGATTCTGGAGCCGACGAACGTCCCTCGGAGGATCGCTTCCATCCGTTCCGGGGTCTCGGCGATCGCTTCCGCGGTCGGGCGGTACACCGCCTCGTGGAATCGCTCGCGCTCGATTTCGACCCGATAGGTGGTGTCTCGATAGGTCACGTGGTCGGGGTCGCCGTCGTCGAGCAGCGCGCTCTCGGTCCGAGCTGACTCGGCTCGGTACACGTAGCCACCGCGCTCGACCAGCCCGAGCGGGTAGCCTCCGTCGTGCCCGCGGGCCCGCGCGGCGAAGTGGGCTATCCCGACTGCGCGCTGGTCGCCCTCGGGGAGGTCCCCGTCCTCGCTGGCGTCGACCGCCGACTCGACGTCGTCGTCGGGCTCGAAGAGGCGGAGAACCGGGTGCGTCTCGACGACCTCGTCGACGACGACGGAGCCGAGCTGGTAGTAGGTCCCGTCACGGAGGACGTACGCCGGGTCGTCGGGGCTCGCGAAGAACGGCTTGCGGTGCTGGGTCGTGTACGACTCGCCCGCCAGAACCGCGTCGAGGGCCGCCTCGTCCCACCCTTCGGGCGGGTCGTCGCGGTCGTGAGCGTAGCGGTCGCGCAGCGTCCCGTCGATCCGCGAGAGCGAGAGCCTGAGCTCCGGTCCGTCGCCGTCGTCCGCGTCGCCGTCGCTGCCGGTTCCGAGACAGCCAGCGGCGGCGGCGCCGATGCCGCCCGCGAGCGCGCCGGCGAGGAGTCGGCGGCGGGAGGGCGCGAGTTCGTACATGCGGGCCGTACAGGCGGGCGACTGAAAGGTATTGCCGAAACGCAAACGCCGGCTTGAGTCACCGGGGCCGACGCCGACGGAGCGAGCGTCCGCCCCCGGCTGGAATTACCTCAGGTTATTCGACGCCACTGAAGAGTTTCCGCAAGTTATACCGTCGCCCGCGGAGTATCCGGCGGTAATGGACCGGAACATACAGGTCAGCCGCCTCGACCGGCAGGCGGTCGAGGACCAGGAGGTCGAAATCGTCGAGCGAAAGGGGATCGGTCACCCCGACTCCATCTGTGACGGCGTCGCGGAGTCCGTCTCGCGGGCCCTCTCGCAGCTCTACTTGGACCGCGTCGGCAAGGTGCTGCACTACAACACCGACGAGACGCAGCTGGTCGCCGGCCGCGCGGCGCCCGCGTTCGGCGGCGGCGAGGTCGTCGAGCCCATCTACATCCTCATCGTCGGCCGCGCCACGAAGGAGTACGACGGCGAGCAGCTCCCGGTCGACTCGACCGCGCTGGCGGCCGCCCGCGAGTACCTCTCCGAGGCGATCCCGGAGCTGGAGTACGGCACCGACGTGGTCGTCGACGTCAAGCTCGGCGAGGGCTCGGGCGACCTCCAGGACGTGTTCGGCGAGGAGACCCAAGAGGTCCCGATGGCCAACGACACCTCCTTCGGCGTCGGCCACGCGCCGCTCACCGAGACGGAGACCATCGTCCACGAGGCCGAGCGCGCGCTCAACACGACCTACCACGACGACCACCCCGAGCTCGGCCCCGACGTGAAGATCATGGGCAAACGCGAGGGCGACCGGATCGACATCACCGTCGCCGCCGCGATGGTCGACGCCTACGTCGACGGGCTCGACGAGTACGACGATGCGGTCGCGTCCGTCCGCGAGTACGTCGACGGCCTCGCTCGCGACTACACCGACCGCGAGGTCGGCGTCGACGTCAACACCGCCGACGACTACGACGAGGGCTCCGTCTACCTCACCGTCACCGGCACCTCCGCCGAGCAGGGCGACGACGGCTCGGTCGGCCGCGGCAACCGCGCGAACGGGCTCATCACCCCGAACCGACCGATGTCGATGGAGGCGACCTCCGGGAAGAACCCCGTCAACCACATCGGGAAGATCTACAACCTCCTCTCGACCCGCGTCGCCGAGTCCGTCACGGGCGAGGTCGACGGCATCCGCGACCTCCAGGTCCGTCTGCTCTCGCAGATCGGCCGCCCGATCGACGAGCCGCACGTCGCGGACGCGCAGATCGTCACGGAGGAGGGCGTCGCGCTGGACGACATCGAGGCGGACGTCCTCGACATCGTCGACCGCGAGCTGGCCGACGTGACGGACGTGACCCGCAGCGTCATCGAGGGCGACGTCTCGACGTTCTGAGCGGGCCGCCGGCCGACCGCTCCGGCGCGGTCGCTCGTCCGGTCACTCGCTCCGCCCCGCCCGGCGACCGCAACGGATTTGCGCCGCCCGGTCCGAAGTGCGCCCATGACGCGGGTGTGTCTCCTCGGCGACCCCGACGTGGAGCTCTCCTACGAGCTGCTCTCCCGCGAGACGGCTCGCGACGCGCTCGCGACCTACGACGTCGAGGAGCCGTTCGAGAACAGCGTCGCCGTCGACACCGTGAGCCTCGGCGCCGCCGTCTCCCTCCTCAACGACCTCGACTGGTACCTCGTCCGCTTCGTCGAGGAGGCGCTCGTGCTGGAGCCGTCCGTCGCGACCGACGAGTGGCTCTCGCGGGGCCTCGCCCGTGAGGTTCGCGACGGCGACGTCCCGCCGGAGGAGACCGACCAGCGCCTGAAGGTGTTCGGGCTCGTCGACGGCCGCCCGGTCGAGCCCCTCTTCGTCCGCCGGCGACAGGGAGAGACGCCCGAGTACGACCTCCGCGACGTCGACGAGACGGTGATCGTCCGCGTGAGCGAGTCCGAGTTCTCCGGATGAAAGCGGAGGCCCCTCCTCACTCGTCGACTTCCGCGAGGATCCGTGTCCGGACCGGGTCGACGTCGACCGGCGCCCACGCCTCCACGTCGTAGGTCACGTCCGCGAGCGTCTCCAAGCGGTCGTCGTCGCCTTCCCCTATCGCCTCGATCGCCTCCTCGCGGAGCCGGTCGAGCACCGCGTCCGCGAGTGCCTCGCGGTCGACGCCGCGGTCGGGCACGTCGAGGATGTGCGGGAGGTCCTCGGCGCCCTCCGGGAGCGTCGGGAACGCCGCCGGACCGACCGCGAGCGCGGTCGACTCCTCGGCGTGCTCGGTTTCGGCGTCCGCGAGGTCGCCCGCGTCGCCCCCCGAGAGCGCGTCGGCCGGCGCCGGCACGAGCGCGTACTCGGCGACCGCGAGGTCGATGGCGGCGTCGATGGCGTCCTCGTCGACCTCGGCGCGCTGCTTGAACGCAAGCTCGGAGAGCGCCCGCGACAGCTCCGTGCGGGTGAGCCACCCGAACAGGTCGACGACGCCGGCGAGGTCGTCGCGCGCGGCGACGCTCGGCCCGCTTCCGTCCGCCATCTCAGTCCTCCCCCGGAGCGGGCTCCGCCTGCCCGTCGTCGGTCGCCTGAGCGCCGGCGGCGTCGATCCCGCCGGTCGCCCCGTCGCCGCGAACCCCATCGAGGTCCGCGCGCGCGGCCTCCCGGACCTCATCGGGGTCGACCGGCGCGTCCTCCCACGCCGGGAGCCGGGTGTCGGGACCGGGCTCGCCGAGCGCCTCGGCATAGGTCGCCACCTGCGACCGCTCGTCGGCCGCGTCGTACGAGAGGCCGTTGAACCCCGCGTCGGTCGCGTAGCCGTCGACCAGCGTCTCCGCGGCGTCGCGGTACCGCTCTGCGAGGCCGTCGTAGTCGACGTCGACGCCGGCGTCCTCGACCGCGCGCAGCGTCGCCGCGCCGACCGCCCGGCTCATGTCGGCGAGCCCGGTCGGCCCCTCGACGGAGCGGTGGTCGTGCTCGTAGCGCCCGAGGTCGACCTGCGCGCTGTCCGCGAAGCCCGCGTGGCCGAACGCCTCGCCCAGCGTCCCGACCTCCAGCCCCCAGCCGCGCTGGACGCGGAGCCGCGAGACGAGGTCGCTCGTCGCCGCGAATTCGCCCGCGAGCGCGTAGCGGAACGCGGAGAGGTACTCCAAGACGTCGGGCGTTCGGCCGGGCGCGGCGTCGCCGAGCGCGCGGACGAGCGGCCGGAAGAACAGCCGGAACAGCCGTCCGTACAGCGAGCCGTCCTCGACGCGGGCGTAGTACCCCTTCGAGAAGTCGTAGCCGCGCCCCAGCGGGAACAGCAGTCGGTTGACGAACGCCGGCGAGTAGGTCTTCGTGTCGGCGTCGTGGACGACGACGAACTCCTCGTCGAGCGCGCGGCCGAGGGCGAGCCACACGTCCCGCCCCTTGCCGCGCTCGCCGTCGAGCCCCCGCGCCTCCAGCAGCGACGCGAGCCGCGGGCCGTCGCACCACAGCGTCTCGACGTCGAGGTCGAACCCGTCGAGCCAGTCCGCGAACGATCCGACGCGGTCGGCCGACGCCCGCAGCGGCACGATCACCCGGGCCGGGTCGACCGTCTCCAGCGTCGAGAGCACGCGCTCGGCCGCGAGCGTCCCGTACTCGCGCTCGGTCATCGGTACGACGACCGCCGCGCGGTCCGTCGGGGCGTCGGGCCGGTGGTCGGTCAACGCGTGAAGGGTCGTCACGCGCTCCTGAACGTACTCCATTTACCGATCACACGGGAGCGACGCTCAAAACAGGTGCGGTACCGTAGGCGCGTGCCGGTCTCGGCCGGTCGCGCGAGCGACCCGACCGATCGGCCCCCGACCGCTCAGGCCGCCCGCGTGTCGGCCGCCGCACCGCCGGGGACGCGTCCGAGGCGGTACAGGGCCGCGTACGCGGCGACGAGGACAACTAAGCCGCCCGCGAGCGCGAGGAAGACGGCGTCGTACGTCGCGCCCGCCTCGACCGCCTCGCCGACGACCCACGAGCCGGCCGCCTGCGTGGTCATCATCCCGGCGGAGAACATCGCGTACGCCGACGCGCGCGACTCGTCCGGCAGCGACGCCAGCAGGTACGTGTCGCCGGCCGGGAACAGCATGTGGATGGCGAAGCCGACGACGACGCTCGCGGCGATCACCGCGGCGAGCCCCTCCGCGACGACGACGAGGACGACGCCCACGACGAACGACGAGACGATGCCGAGCAGGTACGGCACGTGGGGGAGCCGGTCCGCGAGGTCGCCGGAGACGAGGAACGCGGGCACGCCGGCGGCGAAGATCACCGTCAGGAGGTTCCGAGCGGTCGCCCGCGGCAGCCCCTTGTCGATCATGTACAGCTCGTAGAAGTTGAACAGGCCCTGCCAGACGAAGCTCGTGAGGCCCATCAGCACGACGCCGGCGGCGATCAGCTTCCACTCGCCGCGGGCGGCCGCGAGGAAGTCGGTGTCCCCCGAGCCGGCGTCCGGGAGGTCGGTCCGCTTCGCGAGCGCGACGAACAGGACCGTGCTGGCCGCCGCGGCGAGCGCCAGCGCGTAGAAGGCGTACCGCCAGTCGTACCACAGCGCGACGGTGACCGCCGGCGCGGCGATGACGGCGGAGAGCTGGCTGGCCATCCCGTGGACGCCCATCACGCGACCGACGCGTCCCGGGAACAGCTCCGAGATGAACGGGTTCGCGGCGACGAAGTAGACGCCGGAGGCCAGCCCGATCGCGAAGGCGGCGACCATTAGCGCGAGCACGCCCGGCGCGAGGGCGACGCCGAGCGCGCCGGCTGTCAGCATCGCGCCGGAGACGACGATAACGCTGCGCCGCGTGAAACGCGTGAGCGCCCACCCGGCGGGGAGCCGCGGAGCGGCCGAGCCGAGCCACGCGAGCGTGACGATGAGCCCGGCGGTCCCCTCCTGGATCCCGAACGCGTCGATGAACTCGCCCACGAGGGGGGCGAACACGACGCGCGCGAAGTTGACGAGGAAGACCAGCGCGCAGAGCGATCCGAACAGCCTGGTCCGTGACACGGCGGCGTTTCCCCGCGCCCGGACACAAGCGTTGCGAAAGCGCCCGGGCGCGCCCTTCGGGACCCCGACCGCCGCGGGTGACGCCGAGATCCCCCGCCCGCCGCCGGTTTCGGCCGAGTCGTCAGACCCGCGTCGGACGGGGTTTTTATCCGCCCCGCCCCCGAACGCCGGAGTATGAAATCCACGCGCAAGGGGCTCCGCGACGGCGACCTGATGAAGGACACCTACGAGCGCCTCAACTGCGCCGACTGCGAGCAGGTGTTGAAGAAGGAGAACGACCCCGACGAGGTGTTCTCGGTCCGTATCTGCCCGGAGTGCGGCAGCCGCTACAAGGAGCTTCGCTGACCGCGCCGCGCCCCGCGTCGGGGACCGAACTCGTCGCCGCCCCGCTTCGAGCCCTCACGTCTCTCTCCTCTCGCCGACCGCCGCCGTCAGGCGTCGAGCGACGCTTCGACCGACTCCGCCACCCCCTGCGCCTCCCCCGTGACGATCTCGATCCACCGGTACCGAGCGTACGCCTCGACCGTCGACCGAGCGGTCCGTTCGGACGCGGTGAGGGCGGCGTCCGGCTCCCGGAACAGCGACCGGAACCGCGTCGACAGCCACCGCGCCAGCGGGTTCTCGTCGCCCGCCAGCGACCCAGTCGACTCGATCGCCGCGGTCCGCGCCGCGCCGATCGCGGCCGCGTCGTCGGGGAACATCGCGTCGCCCGCCTCCACCCGCCCGGCGACGGCGTCGAGCGCCCGGAGCCGCGTCAGCGCGAGCGCCGTCCAGGTCAGCCCGGTCGCCGGGTGGTCCGGCTCGTAGTCGCCGAACGCGACCGGGTCGAACCACATGTCGTCGAAGCTCCGGTAGACCGCGCTCGTCAGCAGGGAGTCGCTCGGCGCGCCGGGGGCGACGGCCCGGTCGTCGACGAAGGCGTCGGTCCCCGGGCTGTGCCTGAGGTCCTCGACGTCCTCGCCGTGGAGCTCGCGGAGCCGGTCGCCGACGGCGCGCCCGAGGCGGTTCATCTCGCGGCGGAGGGGTTCGGCGACGGCCGCCGGGTCGGCGAGCGACGCCGCGTACCGGTCCCGGAGGTACCGCCCGGACTCGACGTACGACTGGACTCGTTCGAGGTCTCCGACCGCCTCCCCCGTCCGAAGCGGGTTCTCGCGGTCGGCCGGGCCGGCACCGACCAGCGTCCGACGCCGCGCCTCGTCGTACCAGCGCTCGATCGGGCCGTACATCGCGGCGCCCGCGAGCGGGTCGGCGGCGGGACCGGGGAGCGCGTCCAGCGTCTCGGACGCGCGGCGACGCACCGTCCCGAGGTCCGGCGCCACCCCGCTCGGGTCCCCCTCGACGGTCACGGCGGCCCACGTGGCGACGGCGGCCGCCGCGCGGCCGCGGGCCGTCGCGTACCGCTCCGCCGCCGCTAGCGGGGGAAGCGCCTCGCCCTCGACCGGCAGCGCCTCGCGGGCCGCCGCCCGCTCCGTCTCGATCCGCTCTCGAATCTCGCCGTTCGGGAGCCGCTCCGCGGTCAGGGGGTCCGGAATCGGGCTCAGCAGGCGGTCGACGCGGTCCGCGAACGCGGCCGCGACCGCGGGCTCGACGTCGACGGGGACGAGCCGCGGGCGGTCGGGGACCGGCTCGTCGAACGCCCGCGGGACGGCGGCGACGTCGAGCGACGGCGGGTCGTCCCAGAACCGGCGGCCGCCTCCGCCGCCGGCACAACCGGCCAGCGAGCCGAGCGCGGCGGCGCCGGCCGCGAGCGCGCCGCGACGGGTCAGTCGGCGCCCCATCAGAAGTCACCCCACTCGTCGGTCGCCGTGGCGTTTCCGGGCACGGTCGCGTTCCCGTCGATCACGGCGTACTCCGTGTCCGTCGTCGCGCACGGCGAGCGCCCGCTGGCGCCGGAGCCGGTGAGCCGCTCGTCGAGCGCGACAGGGAGCCGGAAGAGGAGTGCGAGCGCGACCCGCGTGTCCGCTTCGCACGCCTCGTCCGGCGGCCTGAGTTCTCGGCAGTACTCGTACTCGACGTGCCCGGGTTCCCACGACACCGAATGGATCACGATCCGCTGACACGACTCGACGCCGGCCGGCGAGACGTACACCGTCTCCGCGTCGTAGTCGGTCTCATCGAGGAACGACCGGACCCGCTCGCGGTCGACGTCGGAGACGCCCTCGGCGACCGTGAGGTCGGCCGCTCGGTCGGCGCTCGTGATCAGTTCGCGCCCCGTCGGCACGAACTCGTCCTCGTCGTTCACGTCGGTGCCGTAGAGAAGGACGCTCTTCCCGTTCGGGTTCCGCGGCTTCACCACCGTCGGGTCCGTGTCGGTGCCCGAGGCCTGTCGTCGAACGGACTCCGCCTCCGGATCGCTCGCGTCGCCGCCGAAGCACCCGGCGAGCGCGCCGACCGCGCCGACGGCGGCGCTCCCGAGGAGGGCTCGTCGCGTGGGGGACATGCGACCGACTTGGACCGGTCTCGACAAACGCTTTGTGGCGTCGCGATCGCCGCTTCCCCCGGCGCCGTTCGCCGCGGTTGCGCGCCGTCACCCCTCGTCGTCACTCGAAGACGGCGTCGAACGCCTCGGCGCCGAGCGGGTCGAAGGTGCCGGCCGCGACGTTCTCGCGGACGTGGTCGGGGTCGGTCGCCCCGACGAGCGACGAGGTGACGCCGGGAGCGCTCCGCGCGAAGTTGAGCGCGCGCTGGGCCGGCGTCTCCCCCGCGAGCGTCGCGTCCACGTCGGCCGGGATCGCGCCCTCGGCCGCAAGCTCGCCCTGCCCGATGCTCGCGCTCGTCACCTTCGAGAGCCCGGCCTCGTGAGCGAATTCGAGCGTCGAAACGGGCCCGTCGGCGTCGGCCCCGGGCGGCGCTGGCTGGTTCCGCCGCGTGAACGCGTCCGCCATCGCGACGTTGAAGGGGAGCTGTATCGCCTCGAACCCGTGGTCGTCGTCGGGCCCGACCGCCTCGCCGGCGGCCTCGGCCCGGGCGAGCACCTCGGCGAGCGAGAGGTAGTCGTCGGCGTCCTGCGGGACGCGGAACGCGCTCCACGTCGCGACGCCGTACGCGCCGATATCACCGGCCGCGCGCCGGCGTTCGAGGGCCTCGAAGACGGCATCGATCCGGTCGTACACCTTCTCTCGCGACCGGGCCGCCAGCTGCGTCTCGGGGTTGTGGACGTAGAAGCAGTCGACGGCGTCGAGGCCGAGGCGGTCGAGCGAGCGGTCCAGCGACCACTCCAGGTATTCAGGCGTCATCGCGTGCGCGCCGTTCGCGAGGTCGGCGGGGTCGACGATCCCGGGCTCGACGAACCGCTCGCGGACGTACGCGCTCGGGTCGTCGGGGCGCTCGCCGTCGAACGGGAGGAACCCCCCCTTCGTCGCGACGACCACCGACTCGCGGTCGACGGGGGCATCTCGGAGCGCCTCGCCGACGACGCGCTCGGCGCGGCCGCAGCGGTAGTTCGCCGCGGTGTCGACGTGGTTCACGCCCGAGCGGAGCGCCAGTCCGATCGACTCGCGGGAGGCCGCGTCGACCGCGGGCGTCGGATCGCCGAGGTACGTCCCGATCCCGACGCTGGAGACCACGCCCGGTCCGAACCGTCGGAAGTAGGTGCGCCCGAAGGCGTCGCCGAACCGGTTCCGGTACCCCCAGAGGGCCTCGCGAGTCGCCATGTGGTCGGGGTAGTCGGCTCGCGGGTAAAAGTCGCGCGGGAGGCCGGGTCGCCGCGGTCCGCTCCGGCCCGCCGCGTTCCGTGCTACCGCCGTGACCGCCGATCAGTCGTCCACGCGGAAGGTCCGCGTGGTGTCCCTGTCGCCGCGGACGACGTCGACCTCGACGAGGCCCAGCGAGGTGAATACCTCGCCCCAGTCCCGGTAGTACAGCGGCGTCTCCTCGTCGACGTAGTTCACGTCCGGGTCGCCCGACGCCGACTCGCGCGCCGGGTCCTCGATCTCGGCCGTGACGAGCACCTCGTCGGTGATCCGCGCGATCTCCGCGAAGGCCGACTCGACGTCCGGATGGAGGTGTTGGAGCGTCTCGACCGAGTACACCGCGTCGAACGCGTCGTCGTCGAACTCCCCGACGAGGTCCTCTATCGCGCCGCAGTAGAACGTGCCGTCCGCGGCGAGTTCGGGGTAGGCGTCTCGCATCGTCTCGAACGCCTCGGCGTTGATGTCGACCCCCGAGAGGTCTTCGAACCCGTGGTCGGCGAGGTGTTCGAGGTGACGCCCCGACCCGCACCCCAGTTCGAGGACGGCCGCGTCGCGGTCGAGGTGCGCGTCGAGCGCCTCGCGGATCAGCGCGCTCGTCTCGTTCGGCCCGTAGTGCGCGTAGTACGCCGGCGAGTACTCGCCCGCCCGGTTCGTCCACGACTCTCGGACGGAATCTGGTTCCACGTGTGCCAACGCGGGTAGAGAGGGAAAACGCCGTCGGCCGGCGTCCCGCCCAGGCCCGTCGGCCCCGCCCCGGCGTCAGACGCCCGCACGACGCAACGACTATACGGACTCCCGGAGTCACGCCTACAATGGCCTCGCTCACCGACCACCTTGCGGACCTCGTCGCGGACGTGGACGCCGCGCTGCTGTTCTCCCCGACGAGTTCCTTCTACGAGCGATTCGCGGACGCCGAGGTCGAGGTCGTCGTCGTCGCGCCCGACAACGACGTCGACGCGGAGACGTTCGTCGAGCTCCCCCTCCCGTTCGACAACGTCAAAGACCGGATCCGGTTCGGCATCGAGGGCGCGATGGACGAGGGCCTCCTCGCCGAGGGCGACGAGGTCGCGTGCGTCGCCTCGGTGTTCGACGGCGGCTCGGACGCGGTGATCCGGGCGACCGTCGACGAGGGGGTCCACACCGGCATCTACGACCTGTTCGCCAACTCGCGGGCGGAGCCGAGCGTGATCCGCGACGTGTTCGAGGTCGCGATCGAGCTCGGACAGAAGGGGCAGAAGGGGAAGCCGGTCGGCGCGCTGTTCGTCGTCGGCGACGCGGGGAAGGTGATGAACAAGTCGCGACCGCTGTCGTACAACCCCTTCGAGAAGAGCCACGTCCACGTCGGCGACCCGATCGTGAACGTCATGCTCAAGGAGTTCTCGCGGCTCGACGGCGCGTTCGTCGTCTCCGACTCCGGGAAGATCGTCTCGGCGTACCGCTACCTCGAACCCGCGGCCGAGGGGGTCGACATCCCGAAGGGGCTCGGCGCGCGCCACATGTCCGGCGCGGCGATCACCCGCGACACGAACTCGACCTCCATCGTCCTCTCCGAGTCCGACGGACTCGTCCGGGCGTTCAAGGCCGGGGAACTCGTCTTGGAGATCGATCCGGAGGAGTACTGACCCATGTCCGCGGCCCAGATCGCCGTTCCCGAGTTCCTCGCGAGCGTCCCGTACCGGATCTGGCTGGCGCTCGGCGTGCTCCTGTTTGGAGTCGTGTTGGCGTACCTCACCGGCGTGATCAACCGCCGGCTGCTCCGGCGCGCCGGCGTCCCCGAGGTGATCGAAGGCACCGCCTTCGAGCGGACGGCTCGCGAGTTCGACACCTCCACGGTGCGGATCTTGGCGCAGCTGTCGAGCTACTTCATCGTCGCCGTCACCGTCATCGTCGCGCTCACCGTCGCGGACGTGAACTACCTCGAACAGTTCTGGTCGGGCGTCGCCGCGTTCCTCCCGCGGCTGTTCGTCGCGGTGGTCGTGTTCATCGTCGGCGTCGTCGTCGGCGACAAGGCGGAGCTGCTCGTCGCCGAGCGCCTCCGGGGGGTCAAGCTCCCCGAACTCGGCGTGGTCCCGACGCTCGTGAAGTACAGCGTCGTCTACGTCGCGACGCTTGTCGCGCTCGGGCAGATCGGCGTCCAGACGCTCGCGCTCATCGTGTTGCTCGCGGCGTACGCGTTCGCGCTCGTCCTGTTCGCCGCCCTCGCGACGAAGGACCTGGTCGCGTCGGCCGCGGCCGGCGTCTTCCTCCTCCTCCGGCAGCCGTACGGTATCGGCGACGAGGTGCGGGTCGCCGGCGAGCGGGGCGTCGTCCAAGAGGTGGACCTCTTCGTCACGCACATCGAGACGGACGGCGAGGAACACGTCGTCCCGAACCACGCGGTGTTCCGCGAGGGGATCGTGCTGATCCGCGAGTAGCGCCGCCGACCCGACCGCCTCCATTTATATATCTCCCTCGTCAGCCGTTCCCACGCTGTGAAAGTAGCCGGCCCGCTATAACCCGACGCACCGCCAACGTTCAGACATGACCCCCGATACCGCGAGCGTCGCCTGCGACGGCTGGGACGGCAGCGAGTGCGAGGGGACGCCCCACTGCCCGCCGCGCTGTCCGCGGTTCGTCGACAAGGAGGGCGCGCGCTGGACGATCCGGCCCGCGGTCGACGCGGACGAGCCGCTCCTCGCGGAGATGTACGACCGGTTCGACCGCGCCGACCGCGCGCAGGGGCTCCCGCCCGTGAGCCGCAACCGGTGCGCCGAGTGGATCCGGTCGATGCTCTCCGAGGGCAACAACGTCGTCGCGGAGCGGGACGGCGAGCTCCTCGGCCACGCGATGTACACGCCGACCGACGCCGCGGTCCCCGAGCTCGCCGTGTTCGTCCACCCAGACGCGCAGGACCGGGGCGTCGGCACGGAGCTGTGCCGGCACGTGATCGCGAACGCCGCCGCGGCCGGGCGTGAGGGGATCGAGCTCCACGTCGAGACCGGGAACCGCGTCGCTCGCAGCGTCTACGGGACGGTCGGGTTCGAGGTCGTCGAGCGTCGCGGGGACCTCCTGATGCGGCTCGACCTCGACGACCCGGTCGCGACCGAGGTCCGCTGGCCCCCGCTCGCCCGCGAGGGGCCGACGGAACCCGCGGTCGACCTCTCGCCGGCCGACGGCGGGGCCGGGCGATCCCCCGCGGACGACTGAGGCGGAGTGGCGCGCGACACCCCTCACGGGGACAGCCCCGTCGCCACCGCAACCGTTAGGCCCCGCCGACCCCAGGGTACCGTAACCGTGGACGACGCCATCGAGTGGCTGCGGGACCGCCCCTTCTACGAGGGACAGATCGCCGACCACCGGCGGCTCCCGGCGCGCGAGCCCGAGTTCGCCGACGTCGACCTCGAACCGCGCCTCGCCGACGCGCTCGCGGACCGCGGGATCGACCGGCTCTACCGCCACCAGGCCGACGCGATCGAGGCGGTCCGGGACGGCGACGACGCCGTCCTCGCGACCGAGACGGCCAGCGGCAAGTCGCTCGCGTACACCGTCCCCGCCTTCGAGGCCGCGATGGACCGCGGCGGGCGGACGCTGTACGTCGGCCCGCAGAACGCGCTGATCGCCGACCAGGAGGAGTCGCTGTCGGAGCTGGCCGCGGACCTCGGCTTCGGCAGCCGGGTCTCCGTCGACTCGTACACCGGGCGCCTCTCGCGGGCGGAGAAGCGGGACGTGCGCGACCGCCGACCGACGGTCCTCCTCTCGAACCCGGACATGCTCCACTACGCGCTGCTGCCGTACGCCGAGCGCCTGTGGGACTGGTTCTTCTCCTCCTTAGAGTACGTCGTGATCGACGAGGTCCACAGCTACCGCGGCGTGTTCGGCTCGCAGGTCGCGCTCACCCTGCGTCGGCTCGCGCGGACCTGCGAGCGGTTCGACTCCGCCCCGCAGTTCGTCTGCTGTTCGGCGACGATCAACAACCCCGTCGACCACGTCGCGACCGTCACCGGCCGCGACTCGGACGGGATTACTCTGGTCGACGAGGACACCTCCGGCCGCGGGCCGCGCGACTGGGTGCTGTGGAACCCGCCGGAGTACGACGACGACTGGCAGGAGCGCGGCAGCGGCCGCCGCAAGTCGAGCCACACGGAGAGCAAGCGGCTGTTCGTCGACCTCGTGACCGCCGGCCAGCAGACGCTGGCGTTCACCCGGGCGCGACAGACCGCCGAGCAGTACGCGACCGACAGCGCGAGCGACCTCCGGGAGCGGGGCGAGCGCGACCTCGCCGGAAAGGTCGGCGCGTACCAGGCCGCGCTCACCGACGACCGGCGCCGCGAGATCGAGGCCGACCTCCACGCCGGCGACCTGCGCGGCGTCTGGTCGACGAGCGCCCTCGAACTCGGCGTCGACGTGGGCGGGCTGGACGCCGTCGTCCTCGACGGCTACCCCGGCACGCGGATGTCGGCCCACCAGCGCGCGGGCCGCGCCGGCCGCGGCGACGACCCCGCGCTCGTGGTGATGGTCGGCGGCGAGGACCAGCTGGACCAGTACCTGCTGCGCAACCCGAGCGACTTCTTCGACGCGCCGCCGGAGGACGCGATCTGCGACCCGGAGAACGGCCAGCTCATGCCCGACCACGTCGCCTGCGCGGCCGACGAGAACTGGCTCTCGCCCGAGGACGAGCGCTTCTTCGGCGACTCGTTCCCGGGCGTGGTGGCGGACCTCACCGACGAGGGGGTGCTGAACCGGCGCGAGGCGGCCGCGGGGACGCGGTGGGTCCACGCCGGCGGGTCGAGCCCGCAGCAGTCCGTGAACCTCCGCACCGCCGAGGAGCGCGAGGTCTCGCTGATCGAGCGGTCGGGCGGCGAGACGGTCGCGACGCTCGGCTTCGCCGACGCGCTCCGGGACGCCCACCCCGGCGCAATCTACCACCAGCAGGGGCGCACCTACGAGGTGACGGAGCTGGACCTCGACCGCGACGTCGCCGAGCTCCAGCAGTCGTGGGCCGACTACTACACGCAGGTGCGTTCCGACAAGGACATCGTCGTGAACCAGGACCTCGACGAGCGCGCGCTCTCGGCGCGCCCGGACGTGCCGGTCCGCTTCGCTGACGTCACCGTCACGGAGCGGATCACCGGTTTCGTCCGGAAGGACGCCGCGACGGGGGAGTCGCTGGGCGAGTCGACCCTCGACCTCCCGGAGACGACGCTGCGCACGAAGGCGCTGTACTTCCCCGTGCCCGAGGACGTCGAGCGCGAGATGCGGCGCCTCGGCGACGCGCTCGACGAGGGCGGCGCGGAAGCGGAGACGGCCAGCGCCGACGGCGGCGAGGCGCCAGATGGCGCACGCGACGGCGCCGACGGCGAGGCGCCCGACGACGCCGGCGAACCGATCCCCGGCGGCGAGTACGCGTTCAACGGCGGCATCCACGCCGCCGAACACGGGATCATCTCCCTGTTCCCGTTCCACCTGCTGTGCGACCGCGCGGACGTCGGCGGCATCTCGACGCCGCACCACCCGCACACCGAGGGCCCGGCGGTGTTCGTCTACGACGGCTATCCGGGCGGCGTCGGGCTCACCCGCCGCGGGCACCGCCGGATCGAGGAGCTGATGACGCGGACGGCGCGGCTCATCGACACCTGCGACTGCGAGGGCGGCTGCCCCGCCTGCGTCCAGTCGCCGCACTGCGGCAACGGGAACGACCCGCTGGCGAAGGCGCCCGCGGTCCGGCTGCTGGAGTCGCTGACGGGCGCCGACGCGGACCGCTGAGCCGGACCCGCGCGGCTCACCCGAAACCACTTGCTGCCGGGCGCCGACGGGTCCGTCGATGGAGTTCGACCTCGACGACGCGGCCGATCCCGCGGCGCGGGCGATGGAGTGGCTCGTCCTCGGCGCGGCGTACTTCCTGCTCCTCCTCTTCCTCGTCGGCGTGTTCGACCTGTTCGTCTCGCTGTACCGCCTCCTCGTCGCCGGCGACTTCACCGACCCGGCCGAGGTGGTGGAACTGCTCGACAGCGTCCTCCTCCTGTTGATCATCGTCGAGGTCCACCGGACGCTCGTCGCGTACGCCCGCGGGCAGCCGGTCCTCCGGATCGTCGTGAGCGCCGCGATCATCGCCGTCTCCCGACGGGTGATCAGCTTCCGACCGGAGGACTACGGCGGGGGCAACGAGGCGCTGCTCGCGGCCGCGGCGCTCGGCGCCCTGACCCTCGCGCTCACGGTCGGCTACTTCCTCCTCGACCGCGTGAGCGTTCCGGGGTGGCTGGAGCTCTGACCCGAGGGCGCGGGGGATTCCGACCGTCGCGGCCGGCGTCTCCCTCGCCGGTCCCGGTGGTTTCACGGTGGCCGCGCCCGTGTCGATCCCATGGAGCTGTTCTGGCACCGACGGGACCTCAGGGTCGCCGATAACGTCGGCCTCGCGGCCGCGTCGGGAACCGGTGACGCCGGCGGCGCAGGCGACGTGGACCGCGGGCCGGCGGCGCCCGTCTTCGTCTTCGATCCCGGCGTGCTCGACCACGCGAGCGACGTCCGGGTCCGCCGCCTGCTCGACGGGCTGGCCGCGCTCCGCGACGACTACCGCGAGCGCGGGAGCGACCTGCTCGTCGCGCGCGGCGACCCCGAGACCGTCCTCCCGGAGCTCGCCGCGGCGCTCGACGCCGAGCGCGTCGTCTGGAACCGCGACTACTCCGGGCTCGCCCGCGAGCGCGACGCCGGCGTCAGGCGCGCGCTCGACGCGGTCGACGTCGCGCGCGATGCCCGCCACGACGCGGTCCTCCACGACCCCGACGCGATCCGGACGAACGCCGGCGACCCCTACTCGGTGTACAGCTACTACTGGAAGAAGTGGACCGACCGCGCGAAAGCGGAGCCGGCGCCGACGCCGACCGGCGAAGACCTCGTCGACGCCGACCGGCTCGCGGACGCGGTCGACGCCGTCGACGCGCTCGGCAGCGACGACGGAGCGGTCGCGGACGCCGCCGTCGGGGACCTCCCGACCCCCGCGGACCTCGGCTTCGCGGAACCGGACGCGGATCTCGGCCCCGCAGGTACGGCTGCCGCTCGCGAGCGTCTCGACGACTTCCTCGACGAGGCCGTGTTCGCCTACGAGGCCGAGCGCGACTACCCCGCGAAGGGGGCGACCTCGCGGCTCTCGGCGTTCTTCAAGTACGGCGAGATCGGGGTCCGGGAGGCGTACGCCGCCACGGAGGAGGCGATGGCCGAGGCGGAGTCCGACGCGCGCCCCGAGGACGCCCCCGAGCAGGTCGAGGAGTTCCAACAGCAGCTGGCGTGGCGGGAGTTCTACGCGCAGGTCCTCTTCCATAACCCCGAGGTGGTCACCGAGAACTACAAGACGTACGAGGAGGGGATCGAGTGGCGCGACGACCCCGAGGAGATCGCGGCGTGGAAGCGCGGCGAGACGGGGTACCCCATCGTCGACGCCGGGATGCGCCAGCTGCGCGAGGAGGCGTTCATGCACAACCGGGTGCGGATGATCGTCGCCTCCTTCCTCACGAAGGACCTCCTCGCCGACTGGCGACATGGCTACGACCACTTCCGCGAGCACCTGGCCGACCACGACACCGCCAACGACAACGGCGGGTGGCAGTGGGCGGCCTCGACGGGGACCGACGCGCAGCCCTACTTCCGTATCTTCAACCCGATGACGCAGGGGGAGCGCTACGACCCCGACGCGGAGTATATAACGAGCTACGTCCCCGAACTCCGGGGGCTCGACGCCGACCTGATCCACGAGTGGCACGAGCTGTCGCCCACGCAGCGCGCGAACGCCGCGCCGGAGTACCCGTCGCCGATCGTCGACCACTCCGAGCGCCGCGAGGAGGCCCTCGCGATGTACAAGCGGGCGCGCGGCGAGGACCCGGATGACTGACGACCTCCGAGCGAAAAACGGGCGTCGGAGTCGGCTCAGTCGGCGACCGCGGCCACCATCCCCTGCTTGTAGTACCGCTGGAGCGTGACGAACAGGAGGATGGGGACGATCATCGTCAGCACCGAGCCGGCGGCGACGAGCCCCCAGTCGATCTGGAGGCGCCCCTTCATCAGGGGCAGCACCTGCGGCGCGAGCTGGTTCTCGCGGGACCGCATGAACACGAGGGGGAAGAAGAAGGAGTTCCACACCCACGTGAACTGGATGACCGCCACGGAGACGAGCGCGGGGGCGGAGTACGGCAACACGATCGACTTGAAGATCTGGTAGCGGGACGCGCCGTCGATCCGAGCCGCCTCCTCCAGCTCCTCGGGGAGCCCGAGGAGGAAGTTCCGGAGGAACATGACGACCCACCCCATCCCCCAGCCGATGTGGACCAGGATGAGCCCCATGTACGTGTCGAACAGGCCGGTCGTCCGCAGCGTGTTGTAGTTGCCCATCGCCACCAGCTCCGGCGGCGCCGCCATGACCACGATGAGCAGGAAGAACAGCCCGGTCTTCAGCGGGAAGTCGAAGCGGGCGAACGGGTACGCGACCATCGTCCCGAGCAGCGTCACGGCGAGGACGGACGGGATCGTGACGATCGCGGTGTTCAACATCGCCTGCCGCATGGGCCCGGACTGGAACGTCCAGGCCTCTGCGTAGTTCTCGAAGGTGATAGTGAACGTCTCGAAGTTCCACCAGCCCTGAATGATCTGGTCGAGTGGGCGGACGGAGGCCATGAACAACCCGATGAGCGGGACGAGCCACAGGAGCGCGACGCCGATCGCGATCGCGTACCGCAGCGCGCGCGGGCCGCTCGGCACCGCCGCGCGGATCCGCTCGGGGAGGGGTCGGTCGGCGGTCGGCGCGGTCTCCGGCGGCTCGTGGTACACGTGCCCGCCGTCGGTCTTCGGCTCGCTTTCGGCGTCGGTCGGATCGTCTGCGTTGTGTGTGTCGGTCATAGTCGATCAGTCCATTGACGCGATGTACCACGCCATCGGGAGCGCGATCAGGAGTTCGATGAGCGCGACGACCATCGCCTTGCTGTACTCGATCGGGACGGAGAACGCCGCCTGGTACACCTCGAGGCCCAGCACCGAGAACACCCCGCCCGGGCCGCCGGACGGGCCCCCGGCCGCGTAGACGATGGCGAAGATCCGGATCACCCAGATCATGCTCATGATCACCACGACCGCCGTCACAGGCTTGACGAGCGGCCAGATGATGTCCTTGAACCGCCGGAACCGTCCCGCGCCGTCGACGCGGGCGGATTCCAGCAACGCCGGATCGATCCCCGCGAGCGCGGAGCTGTACAACAGCATGCTGAACCCGGTCTGGACCCAGACCCCGCCGGCGATGAGCGCGTAGATCGCGATCTGCGGCTCCTGGACCCAGTTCCTGACCTGCCCCTCCAGCCCGATCGACCGGAGCAGCCCGTTGAAGATGCCGGCCTGCGGGTCGTAGACGAACAGCAGCACGAGGCCGATCACGACTGTGGGGGTCGTGAACGCGAGGAACACCATCGAGCGGAGGACGCTCCGCCCGCGCAGGTCGGCGAACAGCAGCGCGAGTCCGAGGCCGAGCAGCGTGCTCAGCGGGACGTGGACGACCATCCAGATGATGTTCTGCGGGAGCGCCCCCATCGGGTACTGGAACGCGAGGAGGTTGTCCCAGTTGATGATCGCGTCGTCTTGGAACGTCGCGATCCACGTCTGGAAGCCGACGAACTGCCCGATATCGAACCCGTTCCAGGAGAAGAACCCCCCGACCGCCGAGTACACCATCGGGCCGACCGAGAAGATGGCGAACAGCGTGAGCCCGGGGAGCATGAACACGAGGATCGCCGTGAGCTTCTCCGTGTCGACGTCGCGGTCGAGCCGGTCCTCGAGGTACGATCCGACTGACATGGTATCAGGCCACCAGTTCCCCGTCCTCGTCGTAGAGGTACGCGTCGGTCGGGTCGAACGTGAGGTGGACGTGATCTCCCGCCACGGCGTCCGTCTTCGGGACCTTGACGTTCACCACGGAGCCGCCCACCTCGACGTTGACCAGCACGTACTCCCCGAGCGGTTCGACCGTCTTCACCGTTCCCGCCACCGTCCAGTCCGTGTCCGGCGGGTCCGTCGACACGTCGATGTCCTCGGGTCGGACCCCGACGGACACGGTCGGCGACGACGACTCCGTCGGCGTGGGGAGGGTGTTGCCCTCGGCGAGCTGAACGGTGCCGTCGCGGTTCTCGCCCTCGAAGAGGTTCATGGGCGGCGACCCGATGAACTTCGCGACCCACGTGGTCCGCGGTCGCTCGTACAGCTCCTCGGGGTCGGCGACCTGCCGGATCGTCCCGTCGTTCAACACGACGATCTTGTCGCCCATGCTCATCGCCTCCTCCTGGTTGTGCGTGACGTACACCGTGGTGATCCCGAGCTCGTTCTGGATCCGCTTGAGTTCGGAGCGCATCTCCAGGCGGAGCTTCGCGTCGAGGTTACTGAGCGGCTCGTCGAGGAGGAACACCGACGGCTCGCGGACGATCGCCCGCGCGAGCGAGGTCCGCTGACGCTGCCCGCCGGATATCTCCCCGGGGTCGCTCTCCATCTGGTCTTCGATGTGGAGCAGCTCGGCGACCTGCGCGACCCGCTCGTCGCGCTCCTCGGGCGGAACCCCCCTGACCTTCAGCGGATACTCGATGTTCTCCCTGACGGTCATGTGGGGGTACAGCGCGTAGTTCTGGAACACCATCGCGACGTTGCGATCGGCGGGCGGGGTCCCGTCGACGCGGTCGTCGTCGAAGTGGATCTCCCCCTCCGAGGGGTCCTCCAACCCCGCGATCATCCGGAGCGCGGTCGTCTTCCCGCAGCCGGACGGCCCCAGGAACACCACGAACTCCCCGTCGTCCACCTCCATGTCCAGCTTGTAGTTGGCGACCGTGTCACCCCCGTCGAAGTACTTGCTCACCGATCGCATGCTAATGCGGGTCATCAACTACCCGCTCGTATTCATTTATTACACTTATAATTAATCATAGACCTTGGATAAGAGGACGGCCGCCGATGTGCGGTATCCGTTCTCTGTCCGGCTAATTCAATAATTACTTAGCGATCCTTTCACTACGTGTGGAAGATGAGTTCCGGTCTCTTCGACTACACCAATTTCCCGCAGATCTCCGGCGAGCTCTTTCGCACCGTCCAGCGTCGGGACCTCTTCGACGACGACAAGCGGTTCGTCGACGCCGAACCGCGCGTCTCCCCCGATCTCGTCTTCGAGCGGTATCTGACCGGACGGGACCGTCCCGACTTCGATCTGGGGTCGTTCGTCGAGGACCACTTCCGGCTGCCGGAGCCGGTCGCCGCGACCCCGGACCTCACCGCGTCGCGCTCGATGGAGGACCACGTCTCGTCGCTGTGGGGGGCGTTGACCCGCACGTTCGAGGAGGACGGTTCGGCGGGCTCGACCCTCATCCCCCTCCCGAACCCGCACGTCGTGCCGGGCGGTCGCTTCCGCGAGATGTACTACTGGGACAGCTACTTCACCGCGGAGGGGCTGGCGGCGGCCGACCGAGCCGAGCTGATCGCGGGAATGGTCGAGAACGTCGGGTCGCTCCTGGACCGCTTCGGGTTCGTCCCGCTCGGGAACCGGGCGTACTACGACAGCCGGTCGCAGGTCCCGCTGTTCTACCGCATGCTCCGCGTGCTGGAGCGCGCCGAGGGGTTCGACGCGGTCGCGCCCCACGTCGAGGCGCTCCGGACGGAACACGAGTTCTGGATGGAGGGCGCCAGCGGCGTCGACGGGACCGACGATCCCGCGACGCACCGCCGCGTCGTCGGACTCGCGGACGGGACGGTCCTCAACCGGTACTGGGACGACCGCGCCCGCCCGCGGCCGGAGTCGTACCACGAGGACCGGCGGCTCGCCGAGCGGGTCGACGTCGACGACCGACCCGGGCTGTTCCGCGACGTCCGGGCGGCCTGCGAGTCCGGGTGGGACTTCAGCTCCCGGTGGCTCGCGGGCGACGACCTCACCACCATCCGGACGACGGAACTGGTGCCGGTCGACCTCAACGGCGTCCTCTTCGGCATGGAGTCCGCCCTCGCGGAGTGGCTCCCGCGCGTCGGACGGAGCGAGGTCGGCGAGCGGTACGCCGACCTGGCCGCCGACCGCCGCGAGGCGATCAACCGATACTGCTGGGACGCGGACGCGGGGTTCTACGTCGACCACTCGTGGGTCGACGACCGGCGGTCAGACCGCCTCACGCTCGCCGGCGTCGCGCCGCTGTTCACCGGCGCCGCGACCGACGACCGGGCGGCCGCGGTCGCGGACCGGCTCCGTCGCGACTTCCTCCGCCCCGGCGGACTGGTGACGACGCTGGAGACCACCGGCCAGCAGTGGGACGCGCCGAGCGGCTGGGCGCCCCTCCACTGGATGGCCGTCACCGGCCTGCGCCGGTACGGCCACGACGACCTGGCCGACGAGATCGCGACCCGCTGGGTCGACCTCGCGCGGAGCTCCTTCGAGGAGACCGGCCGCATGGCGGAGAAGTACGACGTCCGGACGGTGGGCGAAACGACCGATCTGGGCGAGTACGAGCCCCAGTACGGGTTCGGCTGGACGAACGGCGTCGTCACGGCGCTGTCGGCCCGCGAGTAGGGCTCCGGAGGGGAACTGGGACTCGTCGCGTCGCGGTTCTGAACGCTTATCCCCGACGACCGACTTCGATCGGGTATGAGCGACGACGACGCCGTCGATGTCGAGTCCCCCGACGAGGCCGAGGGCGACGCGGCGAGAGCGAACGGCACGGCGGAGGCGGCCGCCGAGGGAGCGGCCGGCGAGTCGGCCGGCAACGAATCGGCCGACGGGGAGCCGAGCGGCGGGGCCCGCCGCGACGGCGAGGCGATCGCCGCGGCCGTCGCCGAACACGACGAGGCGCTCGCCCGGGAGGTCGCCGCCCTTGAGGCCGACCTCGAAGAGGCCCGCGAGCGGCTCCGCGAGCGCGACGAGGAGGTCGACGAGCTGACGAGCAAGCTCGCCCGCGTGAAGGCGGACTTCAGCAACTACAAGGAGCGCGCGAAGCGGAAGCAGGAGGACATCCGCGAGCGCGCCTCCGAGGCGCTCGTCGAGCGGCTCACTCCCGTCCGAAACGACCTCCTGCGCGCGCTCGACCAAGACGAGGGGAGCGACCTCCGTCCCGGCGTCGAGTCGACGTTAGAGAAGTTCGACGAGGTGCTCGCCGACGAGGGCGTCGAGTCGATAGCGCCGGAGCCCGGCGAGGAGGTCGACCCCGCGCGCCACCAGGTGATGCTCCGCGTCGACAGCGACCGCCCGGAGGGGACGATCCACGAGGTGTACGAGCCCGGCTACGAGATGGGCGACCGCGTGCTGAGCGAGGCGAAGGTGACCGTCAGCACCGGGGACGGGGAGTAGCGCGTCGGCTCTCCCGAGACCGAGCGGTGCGGACCCTTTTCACGACCGAACCGCCGCCTCGTAGGCGTCCGCCAGCTCGTCGAGCCCCGCGTTCGGCTCCGCCGCGTGCGGCACCGACAGCGGCGAGACGGACACCTCCCCGTCGACGACGGCGCGCCGGTCGGTCCCGACCGGGTCCGGCACGTCGCCGTCGTTCATCCGCCCCCAGATCGGGTCGGAGAATCCCACGCGGCCGTCGCCGTTCCGTTCCGCGCGCATCCCGTACCACGTCGAGGGCGTCGTGACGCGGAGCGGCGCGCGCGCTTCGTCCGCGATGGGCGCGTTGACGTTGAGGTAGTCCGCGCGGTCGAACACGCCCGCGCCGACCGCCTCGTCGACCAGGAACCGCGTCGCGCGGACCGCGTGCGCGAAGTCGGCGCCCTCGAACTCCCGCTTCCACCAGTCGTCACCGCCGGGGACGTACATCGAGGTCGCCACGGCGGGCACGTCGAAGAACGCCGCCTCGACCGCCGCGGAGACGGTCCCCGACCGTCCGAGGGTGTAGGCGCCGAGGTTCGCCCCCTCGTTACAGCCCGCGACGACCGCGTCGGCGTCCGGGACGAGCTCGTCGAGGCCGGCGACGACGCAGTCGACCGGCGTCCCCTCGACGACGTACCCCAGCTCGTGGTCCGCGACCGCGACGTCCTCCGAGAGGCGGCGGCCGACGGACGACTGGTCGTCGGCCGGCGCGACGACGGTCACCGCGTACTCGTCGGCGAGCGCGTCGTACAGCGCGCGCAGCCCCGCGGCGTCGACGCCGTCGTCGTTGGTCAACAGGATCCGGTCGACGCTCATACCCGGATCACGGGCGAGTCGGGCAAAAGCCCACCGTCGGCCGGAGGCGCGACGGCACCGAAGCGGCCGCGGAGGCCGGACCGAACGGAAAAGCACACGTATCGCCGGGCCGACGCGTCGGTATGGGATTCGGGGACACCGCCAAGAAGATCCAGACGCTCGCCGACCGCGCGGAGCGCACCTACAAGAAGATCAGCGAGCTCCGCGACGAGGTCGACGAGACGCAGGAGACGGTGAAAGACACCGCGGAGCGCGTCAAGACGCTCGAAAACGAGATGGCCGAACAGCGCGCCGTCCTCGACGCCGTCGCCGAGGAGGTCGGCGTCGACTTAGAGCGCGTGAGCACCGAGGCGCACATCACGGACGCCGAGGCGTCGGCGGCCGCCGAGGGCGACGCCGATTCGGACGCCGCCGGCGACGCGGACGCCGACTCGGCCGCGACCGTCGACCCCGACGCGAGCGACGAGGACGCCGCTTAATCGTCGCTCGCAGCCGCGTCGGCCTGCGAGACGACCTCCGCGGGCACGCCCGCGACGGTCGCGCCGGGCGGCACGTCCTCCGCCACGAGGGAGTTCGCGGCGACGCGCGCGCCCTCGCCGACGGTGACGCCGGGGAGGACGATCGCCCCCGCGCCGATCATCGCTCCCTCCTCGACGACCACGTCGCCGAGCCGGTACTCCTCGCGGAGGAACTCGTGGCAGAGCAGCGTGGCGTCGTACCCGATTATCGCGTCGTCGCCGACGGTGATCCGCTCGGGCCAGAACACGTCCGGCGTCGACTCCAGTCCCCACGCGACGCCGGTCCCGACTGTGACGCCGATCCGCCGCAGTAGCCAGTTCTTCAGCCGGAGGCTCGGACAGATCCGCGCGAGGACGATCACGACGTAGTTGCGGACGACCGCGAGCGGCGACTTCGCGTCGGGCCACGACCACAGCGAGTTGCGGGGGCCCGGCGTCGGAAATCGGTCGAGGCGATCGCTGCGGGGCGTCTCGGCGTCGTCGCGCGTCGCGTCCGGGTCCTCGCGCGTGGCATCCGAATCGCCGCCCGTCGCGTCCGGATCGTCGGGCGCCGCGGCCGCGTCGTCGTCTGTCACGTCACGCCGTTCGGCCGGCGAGAATAAAAGGGTCGCTCCCGGCCGCGACGGTTCGGAGCGCGGCGGCGACGGTTCGGGGGCGGCCGCGACCCGGGCGACTCGCGGCCTCAGTTCCGGAGTTCGTCCATGTGGTCGATCCGGCGCCGGACGAGGTCCGCCTTCCCGATGTCGTGGCGGATCCGGACGCGGTCGCCCGCGGCCGCCAGCGCGTTCTCGGCCTGTTCCTCGGCGGCCGCGATCGAGTCGCCGCGACCGACGACGGCGAACGCGCGCGACGTGGTCGTGTACAGGCGGCCGTCGCGCTCGTCGACGCTCGCGTAGTAGAGGAGCGCGTCGCCCGCGCCCTCCTCGTCGACCGCGATCTCCGCGCCCGCGTCGGGGTCGGTCGGGTAGCCGTCGGGAACCGCGTACTTACAGACGGTCGCCTCGCCCGAGAACGCGAGTTCGGGGAGCGACTCGCCGTCGCGCGCGGCGGCGAGCACGTCGACGAAGGGCGTGTCGAGGACGGGCAGCGTGTTCATCGCCTCGGGGTCGCCGAAGCGCGCGTTGAACTCGACGACCTTCGGCCCCTCGTCGGTGAGCATGAACTGGCCGTACAGCACGCCCTTGTAGTCCGGGAGGGCGTCGACGACGGCGTCCAGTACGTCGACGGCCGCGTCGTAGTCGCCCTCGGCCATGAACGGCAGCGAGAGGCCCGTGTCGGAGTACGACCCCATCCCGCCGGTGTTCGGCCCCTCGTCGCCCTCGTAGGCGCGCTTGTGGTCCTGGACTGCGGGAGTCGTTCGCACGTCGCCGTTGGCGACGAATGCCTGGATCGTGAACTCCTCGCCGACGAGCCGCTCTTCGAGGACGACCCGCTGGTAGTCGGAGTCGCGGAGGTACGCCTTCGCCTCTTCGGCGGTCACCTGATCGCCGATCACCTTCACGCCCTTGCCGCCGGTGAGCCCGGCGGGCTTGACCGCGAGGTCGCCGTCGTACTCGTCGATGTACTCGCGGGCCGCCGTCATGTCGTCGAACACCGCGTAGTCCGGACAGCCCGGGATCGCGTGTTCCTCCATGAACTCGCGCTGGTACGCCTTGTCCGTCTCCAGACGCGCCTCCGCCGCCCGGGGGCCGAACGCGTAGACGCCGGCGTCGTCGAGCGCGTCGGCGACGCCGGCCTCCAGCGCCGATTCGGGGCCGATGACCGCCAGGTCCGCGCCGACCGCGGTCGCGTAGTCGGCGACCGCGGCGGCGTCGGTCTCGTCGATCGCCTCGAAGCCCTCGGCGAGTCGCCGGATCCCCGGGTTCCGGACGCTCGCGCAGGCGTACAGCTCGCAGTCGTCCGCCACGGCGCGGGCGATCGCGTGTTCGCGCCCGCCGCCCCCCACCAAGAGTACGGTCTCCGTCATGTCCGACGGATACCCGCACGGTAGTGTAAGCCTTACTCTCTGTCCGGTCCGAGATACACATAATCGTGGTTGTTTTCTGGATTGAGGGCCGGCGCTCGTCCCGGTGCGGACGCCTTTTGCCCCGCCGGGCCGAATCGGGCGTATGTCACAGCCGACCGAGCGGAACCGCCTCGACGGGGAGGCGAGTCCCTACCTCCAACAGCACGCGGACAACCCCGTTAACTGGCAGCCGTGGGGCGACGAGGCGTTCGAGCGAGCGCGCGAGCACGACGTGCCGGTGTTCGTCTCCATCGGCTACTCCTCGTGTCACTGGTGTCACGTCATGGCGGAGGAGAGCTTCGAGGACGAGTCGGTCGCGAGCGTCGTGAACGAGTCGTTCGTCCCGATCAAGGTCGACCGCGAGGAGCGGCCGGACGTCGACAGCACGTTCATGACCGTCTGCCAGCTCGTCACGGGGGGCGGCGGGTGGCCGCTCTCGGCGTGGTGTACGCCCGAGGGGAAGCCGTTCTACGTCGGGACCTACTTCCCGCCCGAGCCGCGCCAGAATCACCCCGGCTTCCGCGGGCTCTGCGAGCGGATCGCCGACTCCTGGAGCGACCCCGAGCAGCGCGAGGAGATGAAGCGGCGCGCCGACCAGTGGGCCGAGAGCGCGCGCGACGAACTTGAGTCGGTGCCGACGCCGGACGCAGGAAATCCGGACGGTGAAGGCGACGCCTCGCCGTCGGGAGAGGACCTGCTCGACACGGCCGCCGCGGCCGCGCTCCGCGGCTACGACGAGGAGTACGGCGGCTTCGGGAGCGGCGGCGCGAAGTTCCCGATGCCGGGACGGATCGACCTCCTCATGCGCGCGTACGCCGGCCGCGGCCGCGATGCGCTCCTCTCGGCCGCGACGGGGACCCTCGACGGGATGGCCCGCGGCGGGATGTACGACCAGATCGGCGGCGGGTTCCACCGCTACGCGGTCGACCGCGAGTGGACGGTCCCGCACTTCGAGAAGATGCTGTACGACAACGCCGAGCTGCCGATGGCGTACCTCGACGGCTACCGCCTGTCGGGGGACCCCGCGTACGCCCGCGTGGCGAGCGAGTCGCTCGCGTTCCTCGACCGCGAGCTGCGCCACGACGACGGCGCGTTCTTCAGCACGCTCGACGCGCGGAGCCGGCCGCCCGAGAGCCGGCGGGGCGAGGACGAGAGCGAATCCGCCGAGGACGAGGACGTCGAGGGCGCCTTCTACGTCTGGACGCCCGAGGAGGTCGACGCCGTCCTCGACGAGCCGGCGGCGTCGCTCGCGAAGGAGCGGTACGGGATCCGGTCCGGCGGCAACTTCGAGCGCGGCACGACCGTCCCGACGATCGCGGCCTCGATCGAGGAGCTGGCCGCGGAGCGCGACCTCTCGTCCGACGGGGTCCGAGAGATTCTGACCGAGGCCCGAACGACGCTGTTCGACGCGCGGGAGTCGCGGCCGCGGCCCGCCCGCGACGAGAAGGTGTTGGCCTCGTGGAACGGGCGGGCGATCTCAGCGTTCGCGCGGGCCGGGAACGCCCTCGGCGAGCCGCACGCCGACATCGCCCGCGAGGCGCTCGACTTCTGCCGCGAGCGGCTCCACGATCCGGACGCCGAGACCGGCGCGCTCGCCCGGCGCTGGCTCGACGGCGACGTGCGCGGGCCGGGGTACCTCGACGACTACGCGTTCCTCGCGCGCGGCGCGCTCGACGTCTACGCCGCGACCGGCGACCCGGAGCCGCTCGGGTTCGCGCTGGAGTTGGCCGAGGACCTCGTCGACGAGTTCTACGACGCCGACGACGGGACGATCTACTTCACCCGCGACCTCGACAGCGAGGGGGCCGCGAAAGGCGGTGAGAGCGCCGGGGACGCCGACACCGGGCCGCTCATCGCGCGGCCGCAGGAATTCACCGACCGGTCGACGCCGTCGAGCCTCGGCGTCGCGGCCGAGACGCTCGCGCTCCTCGACGGCTTCCGGACCGACGGGGAGTTCCGCGAGATCGCCCGGCGCGTCGTGCGGACCCACGCGGACCGAGTCCGCGGGAGCCCGCTGGAACACGCCTCGCTCGTGCGGGCCGCGGACGTCGTCGAGACCGGCGGTATCGAGGTGACGATCGCCGCCGACGAGGTCCCCGCCGAGTGGCGCGAGACGCTCGGCGAGCGGTACCTGCCGGGCGCCCTCGTCGCGCCGCGCCCGGCCACGGAGGACGGACTCGACGAGTGGCTCGACCGACTCGACATGACGGAGGCGCCGCCGATCTGGGCGGACCGCGACGCGACCGACGGCGAGGCGACCGCCTACGTCTGCGAGGGGTTCACCTGCTCGCCGCCGCGGACCGAGCTCGACGCGGCGCTGGAGTGGTTGGAGACGCGGGAGCCGTCGAAGTAGCGACGCGTGAGCCGTCGAAGTAGCGATGCGGGCGGTCGCGCTCCTCGACGCCGGGTCCGACGGGAGACGGTACGTTTTACGGACCCCGGATCGCAGGGCGACCATGGAGCGGCACGACCTCCTCTATCGCCTGTACGACGAGTTCGACGCGGAGACGCTCCGCGAACACCAGTCGTTCGTGGACCTGTTCCCTCCCGTCGACTCGCGGGTGGCGCTGGAGCACTGGGAGGAGGCCAGCGAGGAGCTCGACCGACTGAAACGAGAGATCCGGGAGTCGCTGCCCGGGGGAGCCACCTACGCCGAGATCGCGGCCCACGCCGACCGGGAGGCGGCGTTCACCGCGCTTGACCTCCACGCGCGCTACGACCGCGCCGTCAACGCCCTCGTGTTGGACGTCGACGAGACGCTCCGGTCCGCGGGCGGCACGGACAACGAGATCCCCCGGGAGACGCTCCACGTGCTGACGGAGCTGCACGACGCCGGCATACCGATCGTCATCTGTACCGGCCAGACGCTGGAGAACGTGAAGGGGTTCATGATCCAGGGGCTCGGCAACGAGCTCGTCCACTCCGGGCGCTTCTCGATCGTCTACGAGGCCGGAAACGGCGTGTTCACCCCGGGCCACGGCTCGCGCACGAAGCGTCTGCTGTACGACGACCTCGACGAGTCGGTCCGCGGGACCTTCGACGCGGTGCGGTCGCGGGCCCTCCCGGACGCGCCGGAGAACGTCCGCCGCGGCTGTCACCTCCAGGGAAACGAGTTCAACGTCACCCTGAAGCCCAACTTCGAGACCGGCGGCGCGGACGCCGAGGCCGTGATCGACGACGGGCTCGTCCACCTGATCGACCTGCTCGGCGAGGTCGTCGTCGATCGGGTCGCCGACGGCCTCGACGCGGACGGCGTCGATCCGGGAGACCGCGGCGCCGCGTGGGCGCGCGCCCACTACGCGGCGGCCGACCCCGAGATCCGGGAGGTGATCGAGGCGGCGGACGTCGACGACCCGGCCGAAACCGGCGCGGTTCCGGAGCCGGTCGCGTCGCTGTTCGACCGGATAGACGTCGGCTACTACCGCGCCGACGCCGCGGAGATCAGCTCGCTGGAGCTGGACAAGGTCGCCGGCGTCGAGGCGGCGCTCGACGTGCTCGACGTTCGGGACCCGTTCCTCATGGTGATGGGCGACAGCAAGTCCGACCTCCGGGTGATGGAGTGGGTCGCCGAACGGGGGATGGGCGTCTCGGCGGCCCCCGAACACGCCACCGCGGACGTGCTCTCGCACGTGCTCGACCGCGACGAGCTGGTGTTCGCGCGCGGGCAGTCCGCGGCGATGCTCCGGACCGTTTACGTCCTCAACCTACTGGCTCGCCTCGAGTAAGCCGCGTCGTAATTAAATATCCCCGTCACCTCGCTCCCTCCATGTACGATTTCGTCGTCGTGGGCGCGGGCCCGCCGGGCTCCCGGTTCGCCCGGCGCGCGGCCGAGGCCGGCCGCGACGTCGTCGCCTTCGAGAAGGGGTCGGTCGGCGAGCCGCTCGCCTGCTCCGGGCACGTCTCCGACGACGTGTGGGAGTACGTCCCCGACGGCGCCCGCGACGAGCTCCTCCAGAACCTGGTGTACGGCGCTCGCTTCCACGTCGGCGGTCAGGGGTCGAAGGCGTACCCGTTCTACAAGCGGGAGCCGGTGTCGAACGTGATCGACCGCGTCGGCCTCGACCGCGCACTCGCGGACTGCGCGCGCGAGGCCGGCGCCGACGTGCGAGAGAACCACACGGTCGTCGGCGTCGAGGAGCGGTCCGAGCGGGTCGTCGTCGACGTCAAGACGCCCGCGGGCGACGTGGAGCGGGTCGAGGCGCGGATGGTCGCCGGCTGCGACGGGCCGACCTCGCGGGTGCGCCGCGCGCTCGACCTCCCGGAGCCGGACGAACTGCTCCACGGCGTCCTCGGGTTCGATCCGGAGCCGGACGCGGGCGACTTCGTCGACGTCCACCTCACCGCGCCGACGTTCTTCGCGTGGCGGATCCCCCGCGACGACGCGGGCGTCGAGTACGGGTTAGCGGCGCCGCCGAGCGAGGACGTGTCGGGGATGTTCGACCGGCTCACGGACGCGTACGGCGCGACGACCGACCGACGCTGCTCGGGGGCGATCCCCGTGGGCCCGCCGGCCCGGACGACGAGCGACCGCGGCTTCCTGATCGGCGACGCCGCCGCGCAGACGAAGCCGTTCACCGGCGGCGGCATCCTCTACGGGATGCGCGCGGCCGACGTCGCCGCGGCCGCGATCGACCCGCGCGACCCGGCGACGCTCGCCGACTACGAGTCCGGGTGGCGCGACGAGCTCGCCACGGAGATCCGGCTCGGAAAGGCGATCCGGCGGTGTTACTCGCTGCCCGAACCGATTCAGCGGGTCGGGCTGCGGGCGCTGTCGGGCGAGATCGGCGTCCACATGGACGAGCCGACCTCGTTCTTTTCGGCGTCCAACCTGCGGTCGCTGTTCTCGCGGGGGCCCCCGCCGGAACAGAAAAGCCGCGGCGACTGAGTGGCGCTTCGACTCCGCTCGGTCGCTACTCCTCGACGACGTTCGCGAACGAGACGTTCTCGCGGACGCTCGTGATCTCGACGGTCGGCTCCTCGCCGGGCTCGGCGTCCGGGACGATGACGACGTAGCCGCGCTCGATCTTCGCGATCCCGTCGCCCTTGTCGCCCAAGGTCTCGATCGTCACGTCCCGTACCTCGCCCTCCGAGACGGGCGGGTCCGGCTGTACCGCGCCGGCGGCGCCGCGAGAGGTGGGGCGCTGGCCGTCGTCGGACGCGGCCTCGCCCGAGCTACTGCTCGCGTCAGGGACGGAGGCGGCGTCGCCGTCGGCGGCGGACGCCGACCCCCCCTCGTCGGGCCCGGAGCGGTCTAAGACGGCGATCCGATACGTTTCCCCCTCGGTGACGCTTCCGTGTTCGATCTCCGAGGCGGGCACGGTGACGACGTAGTCGTCGCCGCGGGACTCCACCCGACCCGTGTACAGACACGCGAGAGAATCGGTGATTTCGACCATGGGTGCCATTGCGCGTACGGGGATGAAAAGCCACCTGTTCGGACGCGCGGCGTGCGAAGGTAAACGTTTACCCTGTTCCGAATGAACCGGGGTCGTATGAGCCGTAACTACGAGTCGCTCCACGACCCGAACGCGGAGTACACGATGCGGGAGCTCTCCGCCGAGACGATGGGGACCACCGGAACGCGCGGCGGCGGCCGCGACGTCGAGATCACGGACGTCCAGACGACGATGGTCGACGGGAACTTCCCGTGGACGCTCGTTCGCGTCTACACCGACGCGGGCGTCGTCGGCACCGGTGAGGCCTACTGGGGCGCCGGCGTGCCCGAACTCATCGAGCGGATGAAGCCGTTCGTCGTCGGCGAGAACCCGCTCGACATCGACCGCCTCTACGAGCACCTCATCCAGAAGATGTCCGGCGAGGGCTCCGTCGAGGGCGTCACCGTCTCGGCCATCTCCGGCATCGAGGTCGCGCTCCACGACGTCGCCGGCAAGATCCTCGACGTCCCCGCCTACCAGCTGCTCGGCGGCAAGTACCGCGACAAGATGCGCGTCTACTGCGACTGCCACACCGAGGAGGAGGCCGATCCCGAGGCGTGCGCCGACGAGGCCGAGCGCGTCGTCGACGAGTTGGGCTACGACGCCCTGAAGTTCGACCTCGACGTGCCGAGCGGCTTCGAGAAGGACCGCGCGAACCGCCACCTCCGCCCCGGCGAGATCCGGCACAAGGCGGAGATCGTGGAGAAGGTCACCGAGCGCGTGAAGGACAAGGCCGACGTCTCCTTCGACTGCCACTGGACGTTCTCGGGCGGCTCCGCGAAGCGCCTCGCGGACGCCATCGAGGAGTACGACGTGTGGTGGCTCGAAGACCCCGTCCCGCCGGAGAACCTCGAGGTCCAGGAGGAGGTCACGAAGAACACGACCACGCCGATCACGGTCGGCGAGAACCGCTACCGCGTCACCGAACTGCGCCGCCTCATCGAGAACCAGGCGGTCGACATCGTCGCGCCCGACCTACCGAAGGTCGGCGGCATGCGCGAGACCCGCAAGATCGCGGACGTGGCGAACCAGTACTACGTCCCGGTCGCGATGCACAACGTCGCCTCGCCGGTCGCGACGATGGCGGCGGCACACGTCGGCACCTCGATCCCGAACTCGCTCGCGATCGAGTACCACTCCTACGAGCTCGGCTGGTGGGAGGACCTCGTCGAGGAGGACGTCATCGAGGACGGCTACATCGAGGTGCCCGAGAAGCCGGGCCTCGGCCTCACGCTCGACATGGACACCGTCGAGGAGCACATGGTCGACGGCGAGACGTTGTTCGACTGAGCGAAGCGAAGTCGAACTCGATAGGCGAGCGCAGCGAGCCTATCGGTGTTTGACGAGGCGTAAGCCGAAGTCAAGCTATTCCCCACTTGTTCTGGAGTCCGAAACGATTTCACCGATCCGCAGCGGCTCCAACCCGCGCCGGTCGAGTTCGGCCTCGACCTCCCGCGCTCGGGGCGCAATCTCGTCCGGTTCGTGGCTGTCGGTCCCGACGGTCGCCCCGGTCCCCGCGTCGACGAGACGGTCGAGGAACGCGGGCGCCGGGTGGAACTCCCCGTAGTCGTCGAGCAGGCGTCCGGCGTTGATCTCCGGGGCGGTCCGCGAGCTCCGGAGGGCGTCGGCGACCGCGGCGTAGTGGTCCTCGGTCGCGAACCCGCGGAGGTGCGGGTTGCGCTCGATCAGGTCCGGGTGCGCGGCGACCGCGAACAGCTCCGACTCGACGAGCGAAACGAGCTTCTCGAAGTAGCGGTCGACCAGTTCGCGCCGCTCGGACTCCGGCTTGTCCGCGAAGTGCGAGCGCGTGTGGACGTTCGCGCCGTCGAGTTCGTGGACGCTGCCGACGGCGTAATCGAAGCCGGCGTCGTCGAGGAACTCCGCGATCGCGTCCTCGTGGGCGGGGTCGTAGTCCATCTCGACGGCGTCGAACACGTCGATGTCGACGTCCCCGCGGACCGCCTCGATCGCCTCGCGGCGCCGCTCGTACGTCAGGTCGAGGTTGAACCCCAACGCGCGCTTGTAGCGCCGCGCGCTCGGCTCCGGCGAGACGTTACAGTGGTCGGCGAGCCCGATCCCGTCGAGTCCGGCGTCCGCGGCCGCGTCGACCATCCACCGGAGGAACGCCCCGTCCGAGTAGTTCGTGTGGGCGTGGTAGTCGTACACGGTGGCCGTTCGTCACGGTCCGACTCGAAGGTTCGGGTCGCACGGACCGCGTTCGCACGCGAGACCCGGCCCCGGCGCGCCGCGATCGAACCAGCAACATGATCCGCGAAACTCGTTGAAAGTTCATTTAGAAAATTTTTTCTCACTGATGATTGGTTTATGATACCATGAGTACTACTGACAAGATACGCTGTCGCGTCGTGGACGGCGACGACCGGCCGCTGGCGGGTCGGGTCGTGGTCGGCGAGCGGCGGGGCGGCGACGGGGACCGGATCGGCTACTGGACCACGGACGACGACGGGGGGTTCGTCCTCGAGGCGGACGGCGGCGTCGACGTCGACGACGTCTCGTTCACGGTGCGGAACCCCGCCGGCGGGGGCGATGCGGAGCCGGTCCGACGGCGAGACCGGCCGGAGGGGAACGAGACGACGCTTCGCCTAATGGTGAACGCGCACAGCGTCGCGATCCACGGTGGAACCGAACACCGGGGGATGAACGACGCGGCGTGTACCGCCGCCGGGCCGGTCAGGAGCCACCGGTTCCACACGCAGTTCCCGGGGCTCGACCCGTACGAGCGCGACGAGGACCTGCTCCGGACGCTCGGCGGCGCCGACGGCGAGGCGGGCGCGCCGATGATGGAGTCGCCCGACGACCCGGTCGGCGACGCCGAGACCCCTGCCGGCTACGGGATCTTCGGCCAGTTCGTCGACCACGACGTCACGTTCGACCCGACCTCCGACATCGACCGGCGCAACGACCCGGCGGCGCTGCGGAACTTCCGCACCCCGGCGCTCGACCTCGACTCGCTGTACCGGACGAACGCCGAGGCGGCGCCGTTCCTCTACGACCACGAGACGGACGAGCGCAAGCTGCTCACCGGTCAGGCGGCCGCGCCCGACGCCCAGGACGGCGGGGGGCTCTCGGGGCTCCCCGGGACCGACCTCCAGCGGAACGAACAGGGGGTCGCGGTGATCGGCGACCCGCGAAACGACGAGAACGTGGTCGTCTCCCAGCTTCAGCTCGCGTTCGTCAACTTCCACAACCGCGTCGTCGACCACCTCCGCGGCCCGGGCTCCGACCTCGTCGAGGAGGGCGAGTCCGTCCTCGAAGCGGCGCAGCGGCTCGTCAGGTGGCACTACCAGTGGGTCGTGCGACACGACTTCCTGCCGCGGATCTGCGATCGGTACGTCCTCGACGACATCGAGGAGCGCGGCCGGCAGCATTTCGTCCCGCCGGGGCGCACCCCGGCGATCCCCGTCGAGTTCGGCGGCGCCGCCTACCGCTTCGGCCACAGCATGATCCGGAACGCGTTCGACGTCAACGACGAGGTCGGCGAGGTGCCGCTGTTCCCGACCGGGGCGGGAGACGGTCGGAACCTCCGCGGCGGGCGGCCGGTCCCGAGCGACCTCGTCGTCGACTGGTCGCGCCTGTTGGACACCGGCGACGGCGACTACCAGCCCGCGCGGAAGATAGACTCCCGGCTCGCGCCGACGCTGTTCGACCTGCCGATATCGGGCGACTCCTCGCTCGCCGTCCGGAATCTCCGCCGCGCGAAGGCGCTGGGCATCTCCTCCGGGCAGGACGTCGCAGCGCGGATGGGGTACGACCCGATCCGCAACGAGGCGTTCGGCGAGGACTCGCCGATCATGCGGACGCTCCGGACGCACGGCCGCGGCGCCGACCCGCACGCGCCCCTGTGGTACTACGTGCTCGCGGAGGCCGAGCACCAGCAGGACGGCGAGCGCCTCGGCGCGGTCGGCAGCCGGATCGTCGCCGAGACGCTCATCGGGCTGCTCGAGGCCGACGAGAGCGCCTACCCGAACGCCGCGCCCGACGACTGGGAGCCGAGCCTCCCGCAGCCGACCCCGACCGAGGGGTACACGCTCGCCGACGTCACGGCGTTCGCGGCGGAGGCGGAGCCCGACGGGCTCGTGATCCACGCCGTCGACGCGGGGCCGGGCAGCGGCGTCGGCGACGGATCGGGCGGCCCCCTCGACGAGTCGGTGACGCTGCGCAACGCCGCGGACGACCCGATCGACCTGACCGGGTACGTCGTCGACCTCGACGGCCAGCGCGACGACCTCCCCGGCGCGACGCTCGGCCCGGACGAGACCCTCACCGTTCACGTCGGCTCGGGGACGGACACGGCGACCGACCACTACCTCGGACGAAGCGCACCCGCGCTCGACGACGAGGGCGAGGTCGTCACGGTCTACGGACCCGACGGCGAGCGCTCGACGCGACGGCGCTACGTCGGCTGACCGGGGAGAGCCGGGAGCGACCGCGGGCGCGGCGCCCTCCGACCGCCTCACCGCCCCTCGCCGACGAGCGCGTTCGCGGAGATGACGAGGAACGCGACCCCTGACATCCCGGCGATGACCGCGAACGACGCCGCCCAGCCGAAGAGGTCCGCGACGAGGCCGACGCCGACGGAGCCGGCCGAGCCGATCACCGTGTAGACGGTTCGGATCAGCCCGAAGCCGGCGCCGCGCTCCGCGTCGCCGAGCGCGTCCATGAAGCGCGGGTCGATCGCCGAGAAGAACGAGGAGCCGAGGCCGGCGAGGAACACGGCGACTCCGAGGCCGGCGAGCGTCGGGAGCGCCGGCAGCCCGACCGCGGTCGGGAGTTCGACGAGGTCGGGGAGCGCGACCAGCCCCCCGAGGCCGAGCGCCCCGCCGGAGAGCGCCGCGGCGATGCTCGCGTCGCGGCCCAGCCGGTCGGAGAGCCGGCCGAGCCCGACCTGCGCCCCGGCGCGGACGACGAAGAACGCGGAGAAGACGCCGCCGGCGAACGCGGGCGAGTACCCCCGAAGCTCGACGAGGAACGTCGGCAGAAAGGAGATGACGCCCTGCGCGACGTACGTCCCGAGCGTCGCGACCGCGAGCGGGACGAGGATCTCGCGGCGCCCGACGAGTTCGAGCAGAGGCCCGAGCCTGAGCCGCTCCGCAACCGGCTGGTCCGGGCGCCGCGGCTCGGTCGGACGGACTCGCCGCGCGAACAGGACGAAGATGGGGACGCCGACCAGCGCGGCGAGCGCGACGCCGGGCCGCCAGCCGTGGCGGACGCCGACCCACGTCGCCGCGACCGGCGCGACGAGTCCCGCCAGCGGGCCGCCGAGCGAGTGGATCCCGACCGCGGTGCCGAGGTCGTCGAACGTCCGCGAGAGCAGCGTGGTCGCCACCGCGTAGTGGAGCCCCGCCGCGAGCCCGAGGAACACCGCCGCCAGCACGAACGCGGGGAAGACGGGCACGACGGCGAGCAGGAGGCTCGTCGCGGTCGTTCCCCCGACCGCGACGAGGATGACGCGTCGCTCGCCGAACCGGTCGGCGAGGATGCCGCTCGGGAACTGCGAGAGGCCGTAGGCGAACCACATCCCCGAGAGCGCGACGCCGACCGCCGTGTTCGAGACCTCGAAGTCGTCGATGATGAGGGGGACGACCGGGCTGATCGCCAGCCGGGCGAAATAGGTCACGAAGAAGGCGAGCATACACAGCGTCAACACCGTGTGGCGGTAGCGCCAGTTCACGTCGACCGCCGCCTCCGCGCCGCTTGGTCCGGTCGGTTCGCTGGCGAGAGGGTCCGAACGTCCGTGGCGTCGACTGCGCGGTTCACGTCTCGTCTCGGCCGACTCGCGCGACCCGTATAAACCGTCCTCTCGCGGCGAGCCGTCGGGGGGTTCACTCTCGGTCCGCGGTTCGATCCTCTTCCGCGGTTCGCTCCCGCTCCGCGAGCCGCTCCGCGATCGCCGCGCCCGCGGTGCGCGGATCGGCCTCGCGGACCGCGACGGCGTCGCCGACCGCGACGCGGCCGGGCTCGACCACGTCACAGCAGAGTCCGCCGCGGTTCCGGAGCGCCGACGCGAGCCCGTCCTCGCCGGCGAGCTCCTCGACGTGGGCGCAGGGCGGGCGCCGCCGGGTCGGGCGCAGGAGCGCGTCGCCCACCGCGACGGTCGCGTCGAGCAGCGCGTCCATCTCGGCGCCGAACCCGTCGACGACGACGTTCCGGCGGTGCCGGCCGTCGCGCACGTCGATGCCGGTCTCCTCGCGGACCGCCGCGAGCGCCTCCGCGGCGACGAGGGTGACCGCGCAGGCGTCGAGCCGGAAGTGGCCGTCGCCGCTTCGGTAGCGGTCGCCCGCGACGCCGTCGGGGCGGATCTCGACCGCGTCGCGGCGGACGGGAGGCGCGCCGCTCTCGGGGGCCGTGACGAGCGCGTCGACCGCGCCGGTCCGCGTCGACTCCGCGGTCACTCGTCGAAGGTCCCCGCGGTCAGGTAGCGCTCGCCGCTGTCCCAGAAGACGGTAACGACGAGCGGTTCCTCGCCGGCGAACGAGCCGCGCTCGCGGAGTTCGGCCGCCACGTCCTTCGCGGCGAGGTTCGAGGCGCCCGACGACTGACCGACTAAGATCCCCTCCTCGCGGGCGAGGCGGCGGCACTCGGCCTCGGCGTCCTCGAGTTCGACCGTGCGGATCTCGTCGATCAGGTCGACGTCGAGGTTCGGCGCGACGAACCCCGGCCCCATCCCCTGAAAGCCGTCGTTCCCCGCCGGACCGCCGGAGAGGACGGCGTTGTCCGCGGGCTCGACCGCGTCGATCCGGACGTCCGGGAACGCCTCGCGCAGGCGGCGGCCGATCCCGGAGAGCGTGCCCCCCGTCCCGACGCCGGCGACGAGGGCGTCAATGGTCCGGTCGCCGACCTGATCGAGTATCTCCGGCCCGGTCGTCTCGTAGTGCGCGCGGGGGTTCGCGGGGTTCTCGAACTGGCGGAGCTGGACGGTGTTCGGGTCTTCTTCGAGCTCGTCGGCGCGCTCCTTCGCGGCCGAGATGTCGCCGTCGACGAGCTCGACCGTCGCGCCGTACGCCTTCATCAGGCGGCGGCGCTCGACCGACTTCCCCTCCGGGATCACGAGCCTGACGTCGTAGCCGCGCACCGCGCCGACCATCGCCAGCCCGATGCCGGTGTTGCCCGAGGTCGGCTCCACGATGCGGTCGCCCGGCTCGATCTCGCCCGCCTCCTCCGCGGCCTCGACCATGTACCGCGCCGGGCGGTCCTTGGCCGAGCCGCCCGGGTTGCGGGACTCGACTTTCGCCGCCACCGTCGTTCCCGCGGGCGCGTCGACCCGCACCAGCGGCGAGCCGAGCGTCGACAGGATGTAGTCGTCCATTACCCGAACGGAGGCGGCCGCGACCCAAAGGCCCCGCGGACTCCGGCAATCGATGTCGGCCGCGACGACCGAATCGGTTTATAAATCACCGCGAGTCGGACGAGGCCGTTTATAAATAGACGGCCGACACCGCGGGGCCGACGCGGTGGCGCGTGCCGACGAGCGCCGCAACGCGGCGCGAGTCGCACGCGCGAGGGAGTCGCTGGCGCCCGGAGCGAAGCGGAGGGGGCCAGCGACGAGGCTGGGGAGGCGTGAGGTGCGGGGCTGTCCGATGCGGGGTTGTGCGGTGCGGGGCGGGACTCGAAGGGGCGGGCGCGAGGCGGGCGCAGGCGACGGTAGGACCGCAGCGAGTGAGCGCAGCGAACGAGCGAGGACCGCCCCGAGCGTGCGCCCGCCTCGCGCCCGGGGCTTCGGAGGGGCCCGTGTCGATCAGCGATTTATAAGCAGCCGTGTCCAGCCGAGCGCCCGGGGCTTCGGAGGGGTCCGTGTCGAGTCCCCACTTAAAAGCGGTCGGGTCGGCGTACCGCCGGAACGTCGGGCTGTTCGCGCCGCGACCGACCGGAACCTCGTCTTGCCACCGACGCGCCGTTTACGTTGCTCCGCGACCAACGTGGCGCCATGACCCTCGAAACCCTCGCGCCCGCCGCCGACCTCGACGCGGACGCGTTCGACGACGCCGTCCTCGAAGCGCTCGGAGCCGACGACTACGTATTTAAGGTGTGGGGCGGCGACTGGTGCGGCGACTGCCAGCGCCAGCTCCCCGAGTTCGGCGCCGCGCTCGCGGCCGCCGGCGTCCCCGACGACCGGATCGAGGCGTACCCGGTGACGAAGGGGCCCGACGGCAAGGAGGGCGAACTGGTCGCGGAGTACGGCATCGAACTGATCCCCACCGTCGTCGTCGAGTCGCCCGACGGCGAGGAGCTCGCGCGGTTCGTCGAGGAGGAGGCCGTCTCCATCGCGGCGTACCTGGCCGACCGGCTCGCGGACGTCGAAGCGACCGCCTGAATCGACTGCCGCCGCTCAGTCGTCGCTCGCGTTCACGTCGAACGCGTAGTAGAGCCCGGTCATCGTGACGCCCATCGTGACCGCTTGGACCGTCGTGGTGATGTCGAGGAGGATCCCGACCGAGAGGAGCGTCGTCGTCACTATCACGCCGGCGAGGAGGGCGTATCTGAGCCGCGAGAGCCCGCGCGCCCAGTCGTCGAGCCGGCGATACAGCGTCCGGGGACTCGTCATGGGCCGTCGTGTCGTGCGCGAGGCAAGTGCCTTCGGGTCCGCGCGCCACGTCGAGGCCGAGCGCTCAAGTCGGTCCGGCGACGACGCGGCGTATGGCACGCGTTACGGTCTGGAACGAGTACCGCCACGAGCGCGAGAGCGACGTCGTCGCCGACGTGTATCCCGACGGGATCCACGCGGTCGTCGCGGACGCGCTGGAGGAGGGCGGCCACGAGGTGCGCACCGCGACGCTCGACGAGGGGCCGGAGCACGGACTTCCCGAAGAAGTCCTCGACGACACCGACGTGCTCGTCTGGTGGGGCCACGCCGCCCACGACGAGGTGCGCGACGCGGTCGTCGACCGGGTCCACGAGCGCGTCCTCGACGGGATGGGACTGCTGGTTCTCCACTCCGCGCACTACTCGAAGATCTTCAAGCGGCTGATGGGCACCAGCTGTTCGCTGAAGTGGCGCGAGGCCGCCGAGCGCGAGCGGCTGTGGACGATCGAGCCGAGCCACCCGATCGCGGACGGGATCGGCGAGCGGATCGAGCTGGACGAGACGGAGATGTACGGCGAGCGGTTCGACGTCCCCGCGCCCGACACCCTCGTCTTCACCTCCTGGTTCGAGGGCGGCGAGACGTTCCGCTCCGGCTGCTGTTACCGGCGCGGGAGCGGGAAGGTGTTCTACTTCCGGCCCGGCCACGAGACGTACCCGATCTACTACGACGAGGACGTCCGGCGGGTCCTCCGGAACGCGGTCGACTGGGCGGAGCCGGGCGACGGCCCGACGCCCGAGTTCGGTAACGCCGACCCGATCGAGGAGATCGACACGAGCGACGACCGGACGGTTCACTGATTGGAGTTAGCGGTGTACGGGAGATCTAACCACGGAATTCCGGTGAAACCCTCCGACGCCCCTGACATCAGTTGATAAATGATTGACCGGAGATCGGCCGCGAACACCTCCAAAGCCCCAGCCGCGAGGTCTCGCGCGACTCGCTGTCGTTCGAAAGGCGCTTCGCGCCTTTCGTGATGACGAGAGAGCTTCGCTCTCTCGAACCACGCTCCTCACACGGTCGCTACCGCTCCCTCGTTGCGGTGCTTGCGTCGTCGTGCTTCGTCCTCGCGGCTGCCCCTTTGAGTCCCGCCCCGCACCGCACAGCACCGCACCTCACGCCTCCCCAGCCTCGTCGCTGGCGGCCTTCGCTCCGCTCTGGCCGCCAGCGACTCCCTCGCGCGTGCTCCTCGCGGCCGCCGAAGGCGGCCACTCGGAGGCACGCGCCACCGCAGTTCGTTTATAAGTAATCGCCTCCGCCACTCACTCCATTTAAATATCGCATCACTGTCGCTGTACTGGTTCCGACGGCCGCGAAGAAACCGACGAGCCGGCGGCTCAACGGTGTAGAGTGACCGCCGCTACGGCGCGGACGTTGAAAGGCGGCCGCCTCACGCGAACGCGAGACGACCGGTTATGTCGCACGCCGGCGGCCGGTCGAGTAATCGTCCGTCGCCCGAGTATATAACCCCTCGTTCACGAGACCGCGAGCGAACGGCCGACGCGCCTCGTCAGTCCGGCCGATGAACCTCGCCGTCGCGCGAGTCGGCGTCCTTCCGGCGGAGCGCGGCGGCCGCGTTGTTCGCGTCGTAGCCGAAGAACACGTCCTTCGCGTACGTCTCGGCGACCTCGGTCGCGTGGATCAGGTCGTCGACGTCGACGTCGACCGCGTACAGCTCCAGGGAGAACGGCGTCTCGGGTGGCGCGCCGTGGAGGTCGTAGTCACCGCCGAGCCGCGAGCGGAACCCGCGCGCGATCGTCTCCAGCCAGTAGGTCGTCGCGTACTCCGTGTCGTACAGGGGAACGACGAACTCGTCGACGTGGTCGGCCAGCCGGTCGAGATCGAGGCCGGCGCGCTCGTAGAGGTGGTCGGGGTAGGGATCGGGGTAGAGGGTGAGCAGGAGCCGACCGGGGACCAGCTCGGCCGCCTCGGCCACGAACTCGGTGATGACGTCGGCGCGCCAGGCGGCGAACTCGTCGCGGTCGCTCTCGGCGAACAGGCGCTCGCAGCGGTCGCAGTGGCAGAACCCCTCGCGCGGGAACCCGACGTCGTCGAGGCGGACGTCGCCGTTCTCGGCGGCGCAGTCCGCGATGATCTCCAGTAAGCCCTCGCGGTACTCGGGGTGCGTCGGACAGATGTACGCCCAGTCGAAGTACTCGCGGTCGCGGGTCGCCGGCTCGCCGCGCTCGTCGACCGGGACGAGGTCGTCGTCCTCGCTCGCGGCGGCGTTGTCGCCGAAACACGACACCATGTTCACGGCGTTCGGCAGCGGCTCGGCCGACCGCCCCGTGACGTCTTTGACCTCGTAGAAGCCGAGGTCGAACGGCTCCATCTCGACCTCGTCGGCGTTGCGCGTGACGACCCCGTACATGGGGCCGGCTACGGGACTGGTCGGTAAAAACGGACGGTATCGCGGTGCTCGGGGCGCGATGCGACTCGCCGAGCGGCACGAGACGTAGTCGGTTCGGCCCGCGGAGGGCGCGAGCGCGGCGGTGCGGCGTTACTCGACTTCGACGGGCTGCTTGTCGCCGGCGAACAGGAAGTACGCGAGCGCGACGAGCGACAGCACGAGGACGAGCTTGGCTTTCTTGCTCATATCTGACGTTTCGTGGTACGGGCGCTAAAACTTACCGGAGGGCGATCGCGAGAGGGAGTCGCACTCCGAGGGCCGGTCGAGGGTTCAAACGTCGATGTGCTCGGCGATGTCCGCCCGGAGGATCGTCGCGCAGTAGTCGCAGCGCACGCCGTCGGCGACGACGTCGAACCGGGTCTCGATCGGCTCGTCGGCGTTGGTGATACAGTTGCGGTTCGGACAGGAAAGCACGCCCGTCACGCCGTCGGGGCGGGTGACGCGGTTCTTCTCGACCACCTCGAAGTCGCGGACGATGTTGATCGTCGCCTCGGGCGCGATGAGGGAGAGCACGTCGACCTCGGACTGCGACAGCTCCCGGTCTTCGACCTTCACGATGTCCTTGCGGCCGAGCCGGTCGGAGGGGACGTTCATCCCGACGGAGACGCCGAACCCCTCGGAGCCGTCGATGCCGAGGATGGCGAGGACGTTCAGCGCCTGCCCGGCCTCGACGTGGTCGATGACGGTGCCGTCGCGGATCTTCGAGACGCGCAGCTCGTGTTCGCTCATCGGTCCACCTCCGTCCCCTCGTCGCCGTCCGGACTCGCGTTCTCCAGGAGGGTGTCGAGCAGCGCCATCCGCACCGGAATGCCGTTGTGCGCCTGCTCGAAGTAGCGCGCGTGGTCGGTCTCGTCGACGTCGGGCGCGATCTCGTCGACGCGCGGCAGCGGGTGCATGACGGTGAGGTCGTCGGCGGCGCTGTCGAGCGTCTCGGCGTCGATCCGGTACTCGCCCGCGACGCGGTGGTACTCGTTCTCGTCCGGGAACCGCTCCTTCTGGATCCGGGTGACGTACAGCACGTCGAGCTCGTCGAGGACCGGTTCGAGCTCCTCGTGTTCGCGGATCTGCGCGCCCGTCTCGTGGAGGTCGAAGCGCACGGAGCGCGGGAGCCGCAGCGACTCGGGGCTGATGAAGTGCTGGTTGGCGTCGAACTCCGTCAGCGCGGCCGCCAGCGAGTGGACCGTCCGCCCGTACTTCAGGTCGCCCATGATCCCGATGGTGAGGTCGTCGAGCCCGTGGTCCTCGCGGATGGTGTGGAGGTCGAGGAGGGTCTGGGAGGGGTGTTGCCCCGCGCCGTCACCCGCGTTGACCACGGGGACGTCCACGCGCTCGCCGGCCAGCGTCGCGGCGCCCTCGCTGGGGTGACGGAGGACGAGCGCGTCGGCGTACCCCTCGATGACGCGGACGGTGTCCGACAGCGACTCCCCTTTGGACACCGACGAGGAGTCGACGTCGCCCATGTCGATGGTGTTCATCCCGAGGCGCTTGGCCGCGCTGTCGAAGCTCATCCGGGTGCGCGTGCTGGGCTCGAAGAAGCAGAGCGCGAGCACGCGACCGGCGTGCCGGTCGGCGTAGGCGGCGGGGTCGTCGGCGACCGCCCGGGCCCGGTCGAGCACGGCCTCGATGTCATCCCGCGAGAGCTGGGTCGCGGTGATGAGGTGGTCCTGTCGCATCGTCTGAGATGGGACTCGGCAGTATCTTGAATCCCTCGGCTCGGCCGTCGTAACGGGTGTTCACGTCCGTGCGGATCCCTGTGACCGACGGTTTCGAGATTCGCAGAACGCGGTGATAGTTCACACGCTCGGCGGCCGCCGACACCCGTCCGCGCTTATAAACCGATCCGGGCCAAAGAAGCGACCATGTCCGAGAACGACCCGGCCGACCTGCTTCCGAACGACCGCGTGAAGCGGGCGGCCCTCGACGGCGAGGTGACGCAGCTCCACCGCGGGAACCGGTACGGCGACGAGGGCGACACCTTCGAGATCGAGGGCGTGACGTTCGAACTCACCGAGGTCAGCGAGCGCACGCTCGGGGACATGAGCGACGAGGACGCGAAACGCGAGGGGTCGCCGTCGCTAGAGGCGTACAAGGAGCGAATGGTCCGCGCGCACGGCGGGAACTTCGACTGGGACGACGATGCCGACGTGGTGCGACACCGCTTCGAGCGGGTCGACGAGTAGCGAACTGGGCGACGAGTAGCGAATGGAGGGAACGAGGCGACTCAGTCGTCGTCCGCGGCCGCGCCGTCCGCGCCGCCCGCGCCGTCGCCGTCCTCCGCAGCGGTTGCGGCGTCGTCCTCGATGCTCGGCGGGTACTTCCCGCGGTCGAGCTTCAGGTCCGACTGCGGCCGCGCCATACAGGTGAGCGCGAACTCCTCGGCCTCCTCGTCGGTGAGGCCGCGGGCCGCGGGCTGGGTCACCTCGCCCTCGACGATCTCCGCGGAACAAGCGAGACACATCCCGACGCGGCAGGAGTACTCCTGGGCGATCCCCTCGTCGAAGCAGGAGCTGAGGATCGTCTCCGTGTCGGCCACCTCGATCGTCTCGCCGGTGCCGACGAACTCGACGGTGTACTCGGTCATGGCGCCGAGTACCCGCCGACCGGTCAAAAAGGGTTCCCCTCGATCGCGTCGCCGTCGCGGGGACGGAAGCGAGTGTAGGAGGTGGTGAGTTATCCGGACAGAGGTAATTTTCCGATACCGGTTTTTTTTATAAACGGGACGAATATCCGAACGCATCGATGGTCCTCGCACCCTCCGTCGCGCAGCTACCGACGTATCGAATCTGGGGCGCCACCGTCGTCCAGGACGAACTGTTCATGCTGGCGGTGCTGCTCGTCTTGTGGGCGACGCTCGGCAGGTGGATTTATAAAGACGCGACGGCCCGGGACAACGACTGGGCGTGGCAGTGGGGGTTCGGCACCCCGCTGACGGTGATCGCGGGGCTGGACGTGATGCTGTTGGTCGTCGTGATCTATCTGCTGCTTCGGAATTCGGAGTAATTGTGATACGTCTTGTCTATAAATAACTAATCGCGGATCACCGGCAGACACCTCCAAAGCCCCAGCCGTGAGGCGGGCGTACGCTCGCTGCGCGCTTCACTCGGTCGCTCACTGCGTTCGCTTCCTCGTTCCAGTGCTTGCGTCGCCTACGCCCGCCTCACGGCTGCCCCTTTGAGTCCCACCCGACCGCACCGCCCCGCACCACACGCCTCCCCAGCCTCGTCGATGGTCCTCCTCTTCGCTCCGGACCATCGACTCCCTCGCGCGTGCTCCTCGCGGCCGCCGGAGGCGGCCGCTCGCAGGCACGCGCCACCGCGTCTCTCTCGATCGAATCATCGTGTTCGATCGATTCATAATGTCGCAATCGCATCTTTCACACTCACCCTCCCACCTATCGCAACGACTAATCCCCCGCCGGACGCTTCCCGAGGTATGACCGGCAAGGCCACCGCGCGAGCCCACCCGATCCAGGGGCTCGTCAAGTACCACGGGATGCGCGACGAGGAACTGCGGCTCCCGTACCACGACAGCATCAGCCTCTGTACCGCCCCGACCGCGACGACCACGACCGTCGAGTGGCAGCCCGACGCGAGCGAGGACGCGTACGTCATCGGCGGCGAGGAAGTGGACGGGCGCGCCGCGGAGCGCATCGACATGGTCGTCGACCACGTCCGCGAGCTGGCCGGCGTCGACGCCGCCGTGCGGCTGGAGAGCGAGAACTCCTTCCCGTCGAACATCGGCTTCGGCTCCTCCTCGTCGGGGTTCGCGGCCGCCGCGCTCGCTCTGGTAGAGGCCGCGGGGCTCGACATGTCGCTCCCGGAGGTCTCGACCGTCGCCCGCCGCGGCTCCTCTTCGGCGGCGCGCTCGGTCACCGGCGCCTACTCGCGGCTGGACGCCGGCCTCAACGACGAGGACTGCCGCTCCTACCGCCTCGACGTGGGCGTGAGCGAGGACGGGTTCGACCCCGAGGCGGACCTCCGGATCGTCGCCGCGCACGTTCCCGCTTATAAAGAGACGGAGGAGGCCCACCGCGAGGCCGCCGCGAGTCACATGATGCAGGCGCGGACCGCGCACGTCCAGGACCAGCTGGTGGAGATGACCGACGCGCTCCGCGACGGCGACTTCGACCGGATCTTCGAGACCGCGGAGCACGACTCCCTGTCCCTGACGGCCACGACGATGACGGGGCCCGCGGGGTGGGTGTACTGGCAGCCCGAGACGATCGCGGTGTTCAACGCGGTCCGCGAGCTCCGCGAGGAGGGCGTCCCCGTCTACTTCTCGACGGACACCGGCGCATCGGTGTACGTGAACACCCTCGCCGACCACGTCGACGAGGTCGAGCGTCGGATCGCCGAGATCGGCGTCGACACCGACGTCTGGGAGGTCGGCGGCCCGGCGCGGATCCTCGACGAGCGCGACGCGCTCTTTTAAATAGGCGAGCGGTGTGGCGCCGCGTCCGGCTCCGTCGCCGGCGGCATCGGCGACGGGTCCGATTCGGAGCTTCGACGAAATAAAAGAAACCGCGTTTCGGTCGTCTCAGTACGGCAGCACGCCGGTCACGGTGCCGAGAAGCGACACGCCGATCGCGAGCACCTGCGCGACGAAGAACGCCTTCGAGGAGGCCCACCCGAAGTACAGAAGCGTCGCCATCGGGACCAGCCCGATGACCGACGGCCAGAGCCCCATCGTGAACAGGATCGCGAGGAAGCCCGTCGTCACGAGGATGAGCACGTCCATCCCGAGCGAGACGAGGTTCCGTCGGCGGAGCTCCTCGGGGTCGAACATCCGCGCCAGCGACCCGCGCTGATCGCTTCGGTCGTCCGCGGTCGACGTCGACTCCATCGTCAGTCGTTAAGCGTCGCCTCGTGGGCGTCGTCGAGTGAGCTGGTGATCTCCTCGGTCGGCGTGTCGGGCGTGGCCCAGAGGCCCTTGAGCACCGACCAGAACTCCTGCTGGAACGGGTTCCCGAGGGCGTCGTCGAGGTCGGGCACGACCGTCACCTCGTCGGCGAGGTCCGGAAGGTTCGCCATGACCTCGATTTGGTAGGCGTCGTCCGGCACCTGAGTGTTGGAGGCGATGAACCCGCCGTCCTCGACCCACACCTGCTGGCCCTCGGCGGAGACGAACGAGCTCAGGGCGTCGCGGGCGGCGTCGACGTTGTCCGAGTACGTCGGCACGGTGAACCAGTTGACCGACGAGGAGATGCCGTCGACGCCCGGGAGCCGGAACACGCCGAGGTCCGACGGGTCCTCGACGGCGTCCTGCGCCGGCGTGAACGAGCCCATGAAGTACAGCGGGAGGCTGTTGTCCCAGAAGTACTCGTACTGGATGCCGAAGTTCCGCGTCTGGCTGAAGTACCCCTCGTCGTGGAGCATCTTGATCTCGTCGAACGCCGTCGCGACCCGATCGTCTGTGAAGGAGGCGTCGCCGTCGATGAGCCCCTGCTGGAGCGACGCGCCGTCCTCCTGCCGCATGAAGAAGCCCTCGGTGATGTCGCTGAGCGGCCAGCCGGTACCGTTCCCGGAGGCGATGGGGGCGTCGACGCCCTCGATCCCCGAAATGTCGTCGAGCAGCGTCATGAACTCGTCCCAGCTCTCCGGCTCGGAGAGGTCGTGCTCGTCGAAGAACGACTGCCGGTACCAGAAGCCGGGCTTGAGGTCCATCTTGAACGGCGCGGCGTACACCTCGCCGTCGACGGTGACCCGCGACGGGTCGACCGCGAAGTTGTCGGCGTCCCACGCGTCGCCGACCGGCGCGAGGTGGCCGTTCTGGGCGTCCGAGATGATCCGCGCCGGCGAGGGCATCACGACGATGTCCGCGGAGGCGACGCCGGACTCGTAGTCCATCAGGGTCCCGGTGAGCAGGCTGTCGGTGTCGCGCGGGAAGTACTCCAGGCTCATCCCGGTGTCACCCTCCACGAAGTCCATCACCTTGCTGAACGACTCCTGCTCGCCGCCGGACCAGACGCCCGTGATCTCGAGGCTGTTACTCCCGCCGTCGGAACCGTCGCTGCCGTCGGAGCCGTCCCCGCCGTCACCGCCGTCGCCACCGTTGCCGGAACAGCCCGCGAGCGCAACGCTCCCCAGCACCGACGCGGTGCCGGTCGTCTTCAGTACGTCCCGCCGTGTAGTACAGGATCGATCATCGGACATGTCGTCCCAACCCAATCGACCCACTTACTTCAAATTTGCTTATTAATTACCGCTATAGTTACTAATCACAGTCGGACGCCCTCGGAACGCGATCACGGCTATTTATGGGTGTATCGGGGGGTAGTGGTGGATATGACGGACGGAGCCGATTCCACTTCCGACGCGTCTGACCGCCCGAATCTCGTCCTCGTTCACTGTCACGACCTCGGTCAACACCTCGGCTGCTACGGGGCCGACGTCGACACGCCGAACATCGATCGGATCGCGGCCGACGGCGCCCGGATGGCGAACAGCTTCTGTACGGCCCCGCAGTGCTCGCCGAGCCGGTCCAGCATGATGACGGGCTACTATCCCCACGAGAACGGCGTCATGGGGCTCGCGCACATGGGCTGGGCGCTCGGCGACGGCTGGGAGACCCTCCCGAAACGCCTCCGATCGGCGGGGTACGACACGGCCCTGCTCGGCTTCCAACACGAGGTCCCCGACGAGCCCGAGCGGCTCGGCTACGACTACGTCGACAGCGGGACGAAGCGCGCCCTCGGTCTCGTCGACGTCGTCGACGACTTCTTCGCCGGGCGCGCGGACGCGGACGATCCCTTCTTCGTCTCGATCGGGATCGAGGAGCCGCACCGTCCCTTCCGGCGTGAGTACCTTCCCGAGGAGACGTACGACGCGTACGACCCCGAGGAGATCCCGCTGGACGACTTCCCGTACCTCCCGGACGCGCCCGGCGTCCGCGAGGACGTCGCCGACCTCCGGTCGGTGATCTCGGAGGTCCTCGACCCGGCGGTCGGCCGCTACCGCGAGTCGCTCGCCGACCACGGGCTGGCCGAGGAGACGGTGTTCGTCTTCACGACCGACCACGGGCTGGCGATCCCGCGCGCGAAGGGCACCTGCTACGACCCGGGGATCGAGACCGCGCTCGTGGTCCACCGGCCGGGCGTCGTCGAGGGCGGCGCGGTCCACGACGCGCTCGTCACAAACGCCGACTTCACGCCGACGATGCTCGACCTGCTCGGGGTCGACGCGCCGACGGACGCCTCGGGCGAGTCGTTCGCGCCGCTGCTCCGCGGGGAGCCGCACGACGACCGCGACCGGATCTTCGCCGAGATGACGTGGCACGACCGATACAACCCGATCCGCGCGATCCGGACGGAGCGGTACAAGTACGTCCGGAACTTCTCCGTGCTGCCGAAGGTGTTCGTCCCGATGGACGTCGCGGCGACGGCCTCGGGGCGCGAGGTCCACGAGGAGTTCCACGTCCCGCAGCGCCCGACGGAGGAGCTGTACGACCTCGAGGCCGACCCCGAGGAGTCGGAGAACCTCGCCTCGGACAAGAAGCCGTTCGAGCCGGCGGCCGAGGCGAGCGACCCGGACCCGGCCCACGTCGACGCCCTCGACCGACTGCGCGACGAACTGACCGCGTGGATGGAGTCGACCGACGACCCGCTCCTCGACGGGCCCGTGCCGTACCCGGATGTCGAGTAGCCCGTGCCGGACCCGGATGTCGAGTAAGGCGTCGGTCGGCCTCCGACGCGCGGAGCCGGGGCGGCCCCCCGTCGCGGACTCGATGATTTTTAAACACCGAAGTGGGTACTTGATCGTCATGGACACCGAGGAACTCCTGGAGACGCTCCAGGCCGCGGATCTCTCTTACTATCAGGCGAACGCGTACGTCACGCTGCTCGAACTGGGGACCGCCTCAGCGACCGAGGTCGCACAGGCAAGCGACGTGCCGGACGCGCGGATCTACGACGTGCTCCGCGACCTCGACGACTTCGGGTACGTGGAGCTGTACGAACAGGAGACGTTCCAGGCGCGCGCGACCGACCCGGAGACGATCGTCTCCGGGCTCACCGACCGCGCGGCCGCGCTCGAATCGGCCGCCGGGGAGATCGAGGAGCGGTTCGAGCGACCGACGCTGGACACCCAGACGGTCAGCATCGTCAAGCGGTTCGACACCGTCCTCGAGGCGGCCCGGACGTTCGTCCGCGACGCCGACACCCAGATCCACGCGACGCTCACCCCCGACCAGTTCGACGCGCTCCGGGGCGACCTGGCCGACGCCCGCGACCGCGGCGTCACGGTCAACGTCACGATGCTCGCCCTCGACGGCGACGGGCCGCTCGACGACGCCGACTACGAGGGCGCCGTGAGCGTCGCCCACCGACTCTCTCGGCCCGCCCCGTTCGTGCTCACCTCCGACCTCCGGCGCACGGCGTTCGCGCCGAACCCCGCGGCGGTCGAGGACTACGGCCTCATCCTCCGCAACCGGTCGTTCACCTACGTCTTCTTCTGGCACTTTCTGCTCTTCATGTGGCTCCCCTCGCCCGTCGCGTACGAGGCCGACGCGGCGGGCCCGAAGCGGTACGCCGACATCCGGCAGTTCCTGCTGGAGAACCGCGACCGGATCCGCGGGGACGAGCCCTTCCACGTCGAGATCGAGGGACGCGAGACCGACAGCGACCGGTCCGTAACCGTCTCCGGCGAGGTCGTCGACGCCGAAAACCTCTCCGAGGGCGACGGCGGCGAGGACCGCGCCCCGAGCGTGCTGGCGCTGACCGGCACCGCGTCCATGATCGTCGACGACGGGGAGAGGCGGTGGACCGTCGGCGGGTGGGGCGCGACCTACGAGGAGGTGGAGGCGAACCGGATCCGGGTGACGGGCGTCGGCGCCGAACTCGGCTCCGAACCGACGGAGTGACGCCGGTCGACTTTTGCCCCTTCGCGACCGAGCGGGACCATGCCCATCGAACCCGACGCGGTCGCGGACCTCATCGAGGAGCACCTCCCCGACGCGGTCGCCCGCGTGACCGCGCCCCGGATCCACGACGACGAGGACGAGGACGCCCACTTCGCCGCGGTCGTCGTCTCGCCCGCCTTCGAGGGTGAGTCGCTCGTCGACCAGCACCAGCGCGTGTACGACGCGGTCGGCGACCACATGACGCGGTCCGTCCACGCCTTGGAGATCAAGACGTACACGCCCGAGGCGTACGCCGAACACGGCGACGGGACGCTCGACGACGACCTCCGCGAGGCGGGGCTGTTCCCCGTCGACGAGGCCTGACGGCACTGCCGCGTCCGCGTCGAGCGCCGCTTCTCAGCCTCCACGACGGTGTTATCCCAACTCGGTCGCGCTCGACCGAGCGCTCGTGACGCTCCCGTTCGCTTTTAAATAAGGCGCCGCGGCTCGGAGTTCCGGTCAGCCGTCGCCGGTCCCGCTCGCGGTCGGTCCGTCGGTCTCGTCTGCGGAGCCGTCGCCCGCGACGCTGTCGTCGCCGGCGCCGTCGTCATTTGCGGCGCCGTCGTCGCCGGCGCCGTCGTCATTTGCGGCGCCGTCGTCGCCGGCGCCGTCGTCATTTGCGGCGCCGTCGCCGCCCGCGACGTGGTCCGCGACCAGTTCAGAGAGCGGGTCGACCGTGACTGTCAGCCGGGCGGCGAGGAACACCACGGGGACGAGTGCGACGAACAGGAAGGCGGCGTCGTACGCCCACGCCGCGCCGTCCAGCACGGGCACCGCGAGACCGGCGAGACCGCGGTACGCGACGAGGACGGCGCCGAAGACGACGAGCCAGTGGACCACGCCGCCCGCGTTCTCGACGACCCGGTCCGGGCGAGCGTCTCCCTCCGCGTCGGCCTCGCCGAGCGCCAGGCGCGTCAGCAGCGCGAACTTCGGCGCGGCGTACAGGAGGATGCCCGCCACCGCGAGCGCGACGACGGCCGTCGCGACCGCGGCGAACGTCACCGGGGCGAAGGGGACGAGCCGGTCGACGCCCGGCAGCAGCGTGACGACGGCGAGGACGCCGACTATCGCCAGCCCGCCGATCAGGAGTTTGCTCGTCGACCGGACCGTGTCGCGGTCGAGCGCCGTTCCGATCGCAGAGTCGTTCGAGCTCATGTGCGCCCGGCCGTTGCCGACGCAGCGGTATATAAAGGCGAAGCGTTTGCGCCGATTTTCGGCCGTTTTTGCTCGATTTATCTCCTCACCCGTTCCTCGCCGCGTGCTACCAATTGATACGATACCGATGCGCACGTTCCCGCGCGCTGGCGCCTTCCAGTACCTTTTACAGCGTCTCGCGGGAAGGTCGGCGCATGGGTGACGACTACCGCACGGAGGAGGACAGCCTCGGCGAGATGCAGGTGCCGACGGACGCCTACTGGGGCGCGCAGACCCAGCGCGCCGTCGAGAACTTCCCCGTCTCGGGGATTCCGATGAGCCGGCGGTTCATCCGCGCGCTCGGCGTCGTGAAGAAGGCGGCCGCGCAGGCGAACCGCGATCTGGACCTCATCGAGGCGGACACCGCAGACGCCATCGTCGCCGCCGCCGACGAGGTGATCGCGGGCGAGCACGACGACCAGTTCCCGGTCGACGTGTTCCAGACCGGCTCGGGCACCTCCTCGAACATGAACGCCAACGAGGTGATCGCCAACCGCGCCGCCGAGATCGCGGGCGCCGAGATCGGCGACCGCGTCGTCCACCCCAACGACCACGTCAACTACGGCCAGTCGTCGAACGACGTGATCCCGACGGCGATGCACGTCGCCGCGCTGGAGGCCGTCGAGAAGGACCTCGTGCCCGCCTTAGAGACGCTCCACGCCGAGCTCGAGGCCAAGGAGACGGAGTTCGACGGCGTCGTCAAGACCGGGCGGACGCACCTCCAAGACGCCACGCCGATCCGGCTCGGACAGGAGTTCGGCGGCTACCGGACGCAGGTCGCGAAGGGCATCGAGCGCGCCGAGGGCGTCCAGTCGAACCTCCGCGAGCTCGCACTCGGCGGCACCGCGGTCGGGACCGGGCTCAACACCCATCCCGAGTTCCCGGAGCTCGCGGCGGAGTACATCTCCGACGAGACGGGGACCGAGTTCCGCGAGGCGGCGAACCACTTCGAGGCGCAGGCGGCCCACGACGCGATGGCGGAGGGCCACGGCGCGCTCAAGACGATCGCCGGCAGCCTCAACAAGATGGCCAACGACCTGCGCCTGCTCGCATCCGGCCCCCGGAACGGCCTCGGCGAGGTCGAGCAGCCGGAGAACCAGCCCGGCTCTTCGATCATGCCCGGAAAGATCAACCCGGTCGTCGCGGAGTCGGTCAACCAGGTCCACAAGCAGGTCGTCGGCAACGACGCCGCCGTCTCGGCGGGCGCGGCCCGCGGCGAGATCGACCTGAACCTCTACAAGCCCGTCATCGCGCACAACTTCCTCGAGTCGGCGGAACTGCTCTCGAACGTCGCCGAGACGTTCGGCGAGCGCTTCGTCGGGAAGCTGGAGGCGAACGAGGAGCACTGCGAGACGCGCGTCGAACAGTCGATGGCGCTCGCGACCGCGCTCAACCCCGCGATCGGCTACGACAAGGCCTCGAAGGTGGCCAAGAAGGCGCTCGCGGACGGCAAATCCGTCAAGGAGGTCGCCGTGAGCGAGGGGTACCTCACCGAGGACGAGGCCGACGAGGTGCTCGACCCCGAGGCGATGACCCACCGCGTCATCCTCGGCGACGAGAACTGAGCCGCGGGGGCGACGGCGCGGGCGGCCGCACGGTCCGCCCCGCGGGATCGGCAGAACGCTTTTCGGGTGCGCGTGTGAGTGCCGGACATGGCTGAGAGTGACTTACAGGCCGAGCAGGAGCCGTTGAAAAGGGAGTACGAGGAGAACCCCGAGGCGGCGCAGATCACGCTGTCCGCGACCGGCGAGGAGCAGGGGGACGCCCGGTCGTGTAGCGTCGACATCGGCCGGGCGATCTACGAGGCGGAGCTCCACGAGGGGGCCGGCGGGCCCGGCGGGGGCGCCTGCTCGGGCGACCTCCTCCTCGGCGCGCTGGCCGCCTGTTCCCAGCTGACCGCGCAGGCCGTCGCCGAGAGCTTCGGCGTCGACGCCGACGTCGAGGTCGAGGCCAGCGGCGACCTCGACCTCCGCGGGACGATGGGAGTCGACGACGAGGCGCCGGTGGGGTTCGAGGACCTCCGCCTCGACGTGGCCGTCGACGGCGACGTCGACGAGGACACCCGCGCGGCGCTGAAAAAGTACACCGAGAAGTACTGCGTCGTCTACCAGACGTTGGCGGACCCGCCGGACGTCGAGACGACGTGGACGTTCGACTGACGGCTGCGACGCGTTCGGGGTCGCGGGCGGGTCGGCGCGTTCGGGGTCGCGGGCGGGCCGCAGCGCTCGGAGCCACGGCGACCCTGCGGCCGCGCCGTTCGCGCCGAATCGGAACCATTTAAGCCGACGTCGGTACCGATCCCACACGGATGAAACTTCACGAGTATCAAGCGAAGTCGCTCTTCGCGGACGCCGGGATCCCGGTTCCGGACTCCCGGCTCGCGACGAGCGTCGACGAGGCCCTCGACGCCGTCGACGAGATCGGCTACCCGGCCGCGATCAAGGCGCAGGTCCACGTCGGAGGGCGCGGGAAGGCCGGCGGGATCAAGATCGCGACCGACCGCGAGGAGGCCGAGCGGTACGCCGAGGAGATCCTCGGGATGGACCTGAAGGGGTACACCGTCGATCGGGTCCTCGTCGAGGCCGGCGTTGACTTCGTCGACGAGCTGTACGTCGGCGTCACGATGGACCGCGGCGAGGGGAAGCCGGTCCTGATGGTGTCGACCGAGGGCGGCGTGAACATCGAGGAGGTCGCCGAGGAGAACCCCGACGCCATCGCCCGCGAGCACGTCGATCCCGCGTTCGGGCTCCACCCGTACCAAGCCCGCAAGGTCGTCTACGAGGCGGGCGTCGACGCCGACGTCGCGCTCGACGTGGCCTCGATCCTCTCGACGCTGTACGACCTCTACGAGGAGAACGACGCCTCCGAGATCGAGGTCAACCCCGTGATGATCACGGGCGACCGCGACGTCGTCGCCGCGGACGCCGTGATGAACATCGACGAGGACGCGCTGTTCCGCCAGCCCGAGCTCGCCGAGATGGCCGAGGAGTCCTACGAGGACGACCTCGAACGCAAGGCCGGCGAGTACGGCTTCGACTACGTCCGCCTCTCCGGGAACGTCGGCATCATCGGCAACGGCGCCGGCCTCGTGATGACGACGCTCGACCTTGTCGACTACTACGGCGGGGCGCCCGCCAACTTCCTCGACATCGGCGGCGGCGCGAAGGCCGAGCGCGTCACGCAGGCGCTCGACATGGTGTTCTCCGACGACAACGTCGACGCCGTCGTCTTCAACATCTTCGGCGGGATCACCCGCGGCGACGAGGTCGCCAAGGGGATCAACGAGGCCTTAGAGCGGTTCGACGAGATCCCCAAGAAGGTGGTCGTCCGGCTCGCCGGCACGAACGCCGAGGAGGGGATGGAGATTCTGAACACCGACCTCGTCGAGGTCGAGAAGACGCTGGAGGACGCGGTCCAGCGCGCGGTGAAGAACGCCGAGGAGGTGACCCAATGAGCATTTTCGTCGACGACGACACCAGAGTGGTGGTCCAGGGGATCACCGGCGGGGAGGGGAAGTTCCACGCCGGCCAGATGATCGAGTACGGCACCAACGTCGTCGCCGGCGCGGTGCCCGGCAAGGGCGGCCAGGAGGTCGACGGCGTCCCCGTCTACGACACCGTCGACGAGGCCGTCGAGGCCGAGGACGCGGACGCCTCCGTCATCTTCGTCCCGCCGGCGTTCGCCGCCGACGCCATCTTCGAGTCGCTCGACACGGACCTCGACCTCGCGGTCGCGATCACCGAGGGGATCCCGACCCAGGACATGGCGAAGGTGAACAAGCGCCTGAGCGAGACCGACACCCGCCTCATCGGCCCGAACTGCCCCGGGATCATCACCCCCGGCGAGGCGAAGCTCGGCATCCTCCCCGGCAACATCTTCTCCGAGGGGAACGTCGGCTTAGTCTCCCGCTCCGGCACGCTCACCTACCAGGTCGTCGACAACCTCACCGAGCGCGGGCTCGGCCAGTCGACCGCGATCGGCATCGGCGGCGACCCGATCATCGGCACCTCCTTCGTCGACGCCCTGGAGGCGTTCGAGGCCGACACCGACACCGACGCCGTCGTGATGTGCGGCGAGATCGGCGGCGAGGACGAGGAGCAGGCCGCGAAGTTCATCGGCGAGCACATGGACACGCCGGTCGCCGGCTTCATCGCCGGCCGCACGGCGCCGCCGGGCAAGCGCATGGGCCACGCCGGCGCCATCGTCTCCGGCTCCGGCACGGGCACCGCGCAGTCGAAGATCGACGCGCTCAACGACGCGGGCGTCCCCGTCGGCGACACCCCCGAGGAGGTCGCCGACCACGTCGAAGACTTCCTTTAAATAGCCTAGCGCGCCGGACCGGCACCGGACCGCGGCTCCGTTTTTCAGTTCCGATACACGAAGCGAAAGGTAAAATTACTGGTAGGGAAACACACGCACATGAATTCCGGTCCCGACGACACGCCGTCCGACGCCGGCGCGGCCGCGGACGACCCGTCGGGACCGCCCGCCGACGGCGCGAGCCGCGTCCTGTTCGTCGACGACGAGCCGGGGGCGGCGGACCTCGCCGCGACCCACGTCGAGCGGCTCGTGGACGGGATCGAGACGGTGACGCGGCTGTCGCCGGACGAGGCGTTGGACGTGGTCCGCGAGGGGCGCGTCGACTGCGTCGTCAGCGACTTCGACATGCCGGGGACGGACGGGCTCGAACTGCTCGACGCCGTCCGTTCCGTCGACCCCTCCCTGCCGTTCGTGCTGTTCACCGGCAAGGGGAGCGAGGAGATCGCGAGCGAGGCCATCTCCGCCGGCGTGACGGACTACCTCCAGAAGGGCGCAGGCCGGGACCGGTACGAGGTGCTCGCAAACAGCGTCGCGAACGCGCTCGGGCGCCGGCGGGCGGAGCGCGACCTCCGCGAGGTGAACGCCAAGGTCACGGCGATTCACGAGTTCGCGACGGAGTTGGCGTCGGTGACCGACGTCGCCGCGGTGTTCGATCGGACGGTCGACGCGGCCGAGGAGATCCTCGAGTTCGACCGCTGCGTCGCCGCCCGCCGACGCGGCGACCGGGTCGTCCCCGCCGTCCTCTCCGACAGCGTCAGCGAAGACGAGGTCCGCGCGTTCGAGGTCGGCGAGGGCGTCGTCGGGACCACGGTCGCCGAGCAGGAGACGATGGTGATCGACAACCTCAGCGTCGACCCCGCCGACCCGGACGAGCTGGAGGACCCCTCGTCGCCGGGTCGGACGGCGGCCGAGGCCGACCGGCGGGAGGGGTCGGACGTAGCCGATCCGGTCGCCGACGACATCCGGTCGGCGATCAGCGTTCCGATCGGCTCGCACGGCGTGTTACAGGCGGTCTCGAACGGATACGCCGCGTTCGACGAGCGGGACGTCGAGTTCGCGGAGCTGCTGGCCGCCCACGCCGCCAACGCCGTCGAGCAGATCGAGACGGAGAACGCGCTCCGCCGGGAGCGGGACCGGCTGACGGCGCTGTTCGACGACCTCCCGCTGCCGGCGGTGCGCACCGTCGCCCTCGGTGACGGCGGGCGTCGCCTCGACGCCGCCAACGAGGCGTTCGAGGAGACGTTCGGTCACGGCGCGACGGACGGGTACGAACGCGTCCGCGAAGCGATCATCCCGGACGGCGCCGACCGGCTCGACCCGGAGTCGGTGCTCGAACGCGACGAGCCCTCCCGGCTCGAGGTGCGTCGTCGGACCACGGACGGGCTGCGCGACTTCATCCTCCACGTGATCCCGGTCACGCAGCCGGACGAGACCGTCATCTACAGCATCTACGCGGACATCGGCGAACAGAAGCGCGTCGAGCGCACGCTCCGGCGGCTCCACGCGACGACCCGCGAGATGTTCGGCGGCGAGGACCGCGAGGGGGTCGCGGCGGTGGCTACCCGGGCGGCGATCGACATTCTCGAGTTCCCGAGCAGCGGCGTCAGGCTGTACGACCCCGAGGCGAACGTCCTCCGCCCGACGGCGATAAGCGAGGAGGCGACCGCGGCGTTCGGCGACCGACCGTCGTTCGGTCCGGGTGACGGCCGCATCTGGGAGGCGTTCGACGACGGCCAGCCGGTCGTGGTCGACGACCTCGACGCCGTCGACAGCCCGGTCGGGTACGGCGAACACCGGAGCCTCCTCGTCGTTCCCCTCGGCGACCACGGCGTGATGCCGCTCGGGTCGCGCGAACCGGGCTTCTTCGACGAGACGGACCTCCAGCTGGCCCGCGTCCTCGCCGCGAACGTCACCGTCGCGCTCGACCACGCCGAGCGGACCGAGCAGCTCCGCGACCGCGACGCGGCGCTCCAGCGGGAGATCGATCGGCTGGAGAAGTTCGCGGGACTCGTCTCCCACGACCTCCGGAACCCGCTCAACGTCGCCGCCGGTCGGACCGACCTGGCCCGGTCGCTGACGGACGACGCCGCGGTCATCGAGGAACTCGACCGGGCCGAGGACGCGCACGACCGGATGAGCCAGCTGATAGACGATCTCCTCGCGCTGGCGCGGCAGGGCCGCACGGTCGACGAGATCGAGGCCGTCCCGCTGGACGAGGCCGCCGAACGAGCGTGGCGCACCGTCGACACCGGCAAGGCGACGCTCGACGTCTCGGCGGCGACGGCCGCGGTCGAGGCGGACCCGGAGCGGCTCCGCACGCTGTTCGAGAATCTGTTTACGAACAGCGTGGAACACGGTTCCACGGGCAGTCGGGCGGAGCCCGACGACAGTGTCGAGCACGGCTCGACTTACAGCCGGACGGAGTCCGGCGACAGCGTGGAACACGGTTCCACGGGCAGTCGGGCGGAGCCCGACGACAGCGGCGAGCACGGAACGGGCGGCGACGCCGGCGGGGACGCCGACGGCCTCACGGTCACCGTCGGGTCGCTCTCCGACGGATTCTACGTCGCGGACGACGGGGCCGGCTTCGACATCGATCCGGAGGAGGCGACGGAGTACGGCCGTTCAAGCACGGAGCGGGGGACGGGGTTCGGCCTCGCGATCGTGCGCGAGATCGCGGCCGCGCACGGCTGGGAGCTGTCGATCGACGGCGACGACGGCGCTCGGTTCGAGTTCCGCCACGGAACCGATATATAAAAACCCGGTTGGCGTGCGCACCGGGCGCACAGGCGGGCCACGGTTATGCGCGATTCGCCCCACTACGTTACGTATGGACGAAGGAACCCGCGAGCTGCTCGAACCGCTCCCGCCGAGCGCCAAGCTGGTCTACTACGTGCTCGACGCCGAGGGCCGGTTCGACCAGACCGGCCTCGCCGAAGAGACCCGCCTCTCGACCCGCACCGTCCGGTTCGCGGTCGAGAAGCTCACCGAGGTCGGGCTCGTCGAGGAGGGGCTGTGCCCCCGCGACGCCCGGCGCTCCGTCTACCAGGCCGTGCCGCCGGCGGAGCGCGACCCCGTCGACGAGCCGGAGGCGACCGCCGAGTCGGCCTCCGAGGCCGACGCGCCGGCCGCCGCGGTCGCCGAGGACTGAGCCCGAAGGCGGTCGACACCTCCCGCAGACGTCCCGATCCGTCGCGCTTTTGCCCCCGGGACCGGTAGTGAGGGCACTCCGATGGCGACGTACCACATCGAAACCTACGGCTGCAGCTCGAACCGGGGAGAGAGCCGGGAGATCGAGCGCGCCCTCCGTGACGGGGGGCACCGCCCGGCCGACGGCCCCGAAGACGCGGACGTCGCCATCCTCAACACCTGTACCGTCGTCGAGAAGACGGAACGGAACATGCTCCGCCGCGCCGAGGAGCTCGCGGAGACGACCGCGGAGCTGGTCGTCACCGGCTGTATGGCGCTCGCGCAGGGCGAGATGTTCGCCGAGGCGGACGTCGACGCCGAGATCCTCCACTGGGACGAGGTCCCCTCCTACGTGCTCAACGGCGAGTGCCCGACGGTCACCCCCGACGCCGAGCCGGTCTTAGACGGCGTCGTCGGCATCCTCCCCATCGCCCGCGGCTGTATGAGCAACTGCTCGTACTGTATCACCAAGTTCGCCACCGGCCGCGTCGACTCCCCGCCGGTCGAGGAGAACGTCGAGAAGGCCCGGGCGCTGGTCCACGCCGGCGCGAAGGAGATCCGCGTCACCGGACAGGACACGGGCGTGTACGGCTGGGACGAGGGGGAACGCAAGCTCCCCGAGCTGCTCGACCGGATCTGCGACATCGACGGCGAGTTTCGGGTCCGGCTGGGGATGGCGAACCCCGGCGGGATCCACGGGATCCACGAGGAGCTGGCGGACGTGTTCGCGGCGAACGAGGAGCTGTACGACTTCATCCACGCCCCCGTCCAGTCGGGGTCCGACGACGTGCTCGAAGACATGCGCCGCCAGCACCGCGTCGAGAAGTTCCGCGAGGTCGTCGAGACGTTCGACGAGCGGCTCGACCACTGGACGCTCTCGACCGACTTCATCGTCGGCTTTCCCACCGAGAGCGAGGCCGACCACGAGCGGTCGATGGATCTCCTCGCCGAGGTCCGCCCCGAGAAGATCAACGTCACCCGCTTCTCGAAGCGCCCCGGCACCGACGCCGCCGACATGAAGGGGCTCGGCGGCACCGTCAAGAAGGAGCGCTCGAAGGCGATGTCCGAGCTGAAGATGGAGGTCGTCGGCGAGGCGTACGAGTCGATGGTCGGCGATCGGTTCGAGGCCCTCGTCGTCGAGGAGGGGACCGGCGACTCGGTGAAGTGCCGCGACGGCGCCTACCGACAGATCATCGTCCAGAACGCGACCGAACGCGGGGTCGACGTTGGGGACTTCCTCACCGTCGAGGTGACCGGGCACAACACGGTGTACGCGTTCGGCGACCCGGTCGACGAGGCGCGTTCCGACGCCGGCGGCGTCGACGGCGACTCGGTCGAGCGCGACGACCGGCCCGAATCGACAGCGTCCTCGGCGTAACGACCCGAGTCGCCCCGCCAGCTGGATTCCTCCTCCGCGCCCACTCAGGCGGACTCGTCCGGCCGCTGTCCCGTCGTCCCGGAATCGCTCGACTCCGATCCCCTTGACTTCGAACCCGCCCACTCCTCGGGCCCGGCGGCGTCCGGCACTCCGCCAGTGGCACCGTTCGATTCGGGCCGATCCGGGAGCCGGATCCGGACGACGGTGCCCCGCGGGTCGTTCTCCGCGAACTCGACCGTGCCGCCCGCCCGCGTGACCGTCCAGTATATCAGCCACAGCCCGAGTCCTTCGGTGTGTTCCAGCGGCGTCTCCTCGGCGTTTCGGAGCGTCTCTCGTTCGATCTCCGGGATCCCCCGTCCGGTGTCCGCGATCGAGAGTGTGGTCGCGTCGTCGTCCCGGCTCACGCGCACCGTGACCGTCACGTCGTCGTCGTTGTGTTCGATCGCGTTCCGCAGCGCCTCCTCGATCGCGAGCGGGAGCGACGGGTGCGCCCGGACGACGCAGCTGTCCGGGAGCTCCGTCCGGACGGCGACGCCGGGCGCCTCGGCGGTCAGCTCCGCCACTCGCTCCTCGACCACGGCGACGAGGTCGAACGACTGGCGCGACTCGGTCCGCCAGATCGACGCGATCCGGCGGGTCCGCTCGCTCGTCTCGACGAGGTCTTCGAGGTGGGTCCGAGCGATCGCCGCCCGCTCCGCGACCTCCGCGTCGTCCTCGACGGCCTCGATCCCGCCGAGGTAGCCGAGCGCGACCGACAGCTCGTTGCGGATGTTGTGGCGCAGCACGCGGTCGTTGATCGAGAGCAGGGTGGCGAGCTCCTGCGCCTCGGCGAGCTGTTCGTCGGCCTTCACCGCGTACGGTCCCGCGCGGGACCCGACCGCCGCGCCGAGACTCGCGGCGAACGAGATCAGAAAGGAGAGCTTGAACGCGTGGTGTTCGAGCAGCCAGATGAGCCAGACGACGCCCGCGAGCGCGGCGAACGAGAGGGCGGTCAGGGCCGCGATCCGAACTGCCCGCCACCGGCCGGTCAGGGATATTCCCCAGTCCGGAAGGTCGTACACCGTGTAGAAGACGAAGCCGGAGAGTCCGACGATCAGCGCCGACTCGAGCAGCGAGCCCACGCCGCCCCCCTGAAGCGCCAGGTGTCCGGCGCCGAGGCCGGCACAGAGGACGCCGAGCGCGGCGAACCCGACGCGAGGGGTGAGGGAGGTCATCGGGCGCCGTACTCCTCCCCGACGTTTAGGACTTTCTCGGGAGACCGGCCGCGACGGACGGAATCAATCCTCCTCGTAGATCAGCTCGACCTCGTCGGCGAACCGGTCCAAGATGTTCCGGCGCTTCTTCTTCATCGTCGGCGTGAGCAGGTCGTTGTCCTCGGTGAACTCCTCTTCGACGATCCGGAACCGCTTGATCTTCTCGTACGACTCGAACTCCTCGTTCACGCGGTCGACCTCCTCCTGAACCCGCTCGCGGACCCGGTCGTCGCGGCAGATCGCCGCGCGCTCGTCGGGCAGATCGATCCCCTCGTCGTCGGCCCACGCCGCGAGCCGCTCGAAGTTGGGCACGATGAGCGCGGAGACGAACTTCCGACCGTCGCCGAGGACGACGCACTGCTCGACGAACTCGTTGGCGGCGAACCGGTCCTCGATCGGCCCGGGCGCGACGTTCTTCCCCGTCGAGAGCACGAGCAGCTGCTTGGCGCGCTCGCGGAAGGCGACGTAGCCGTCCGGCCGGAGCTGCACGATGTCGCCCGTGCGGAACCACGGCTCCGCGGCGGCCGCCGCCGCGTCTTCGGTCGCCTTGCCGTCGTCGTCCGCGTCGTCGGCTCCGTCCCCGTCGACGCCGACGCGCTCGTCGGGCGGGGTCCCGGCGGTGACGGCGTCGTCGGGGAGATCGTCCGCGTCGACGAACGCCTCCGCGGTCGCGTCCGGGCGGTTCCAGTAGCCGTCGGTCACCTGCGGACCGCGGACGAGCAGCTCGCCCACGTCGCCGTCCAGGTCCGCGACCTCCTCGCCGACGACGGAGCCGTCGATCGCGATCTCGGTGTCGACGACCGGCGGGCCGATCGTGCCGACCTTCGGGGCCTCCGGCGGGTTGACGCTGATGACGGGCGAGGTCTCCGTGAGGCCGTACCCCTCCAGGATGGGCAGGTCCATCGCGTGGTACAGCGCGCACAGCTCGGCCGACAGCGACCCGCCGCCCGAGATGAAGAAGTCGACGTTGCCGCCGATCGCGTCCCGGACCGACGAGAAGACGAGGCGGTCGGCGACCGCGCGCTTGGCGTCGAGCAGGGCCCCAGGGTCGTCGGCCTCGTGGTGGGCGCGCCCGACCTCGACCGCCCACTCGAAGATCCGCTCCTTCACCGGCGACTCGCTCGCCTGCTCGCGGATCGCGTCGTACAGCTTCTCGTAGACGCGCGGGACGCTGGTCGTCGTCGTCGGGCGCACGAGCCCGAAGTCCTCCCGGAGGGTGTCGGGGCTCTCCGCGTACGCGACCGTCGCGCCCGCGGCGAACATCATGTAGTGGCCCGCCATCCGCTCGAAGACGTGCGCGAGCGGGAGGAAGGAGAGGGTTGTCGTCTCCGCGGAGATGCCGGGCACGTCCGGGTCGCGGTCGGGTCGGTCCGCGAACCGGCGGTAACACTGCGAGACGTTGTCCCGGAAGTTGGCGTGCGTGAGCCGGACGCCCTTCGGCTTCCCGGTCGTGCCGGAGGTGTAGATGAGGCTGGCGAGGTCGTCGACGTCATTCGCGTTGATCCACGACTCGTACGTCGCCTCGTCGAACGCGGCGGCGCCGCGCTCGTGGACCTCGCCGAGAGTGTACACGTCGTCGGCCGCCCCGGCGGCGCCGTCGCCGGGCTCGGCGTCCGCGGCGATCTCGTCGAACGTCACGACCGCGTCGAGGTCGTGGTCGAGGTCGTCGCGCACCGCGAGGACCTCGTCGAGCATCTCGCGGCTCTCGGCGACGACGACGGTCGCCTCCGGGTCCTCCAGCAGGTAGCGCAGCTGCCCCGGCGACGACGAGGCGTACACGGTCGTCACGACGGCGCCCGCGGCCAGCGCCGCGAAGTCGGTCTGGGCCCACTCCATGCGCGTCTGCGAGTACATCGCCACCCGCGTGTCGCCGTCGACGCCGAGCTCGCGGAACCCGGCCGCGAGGTTCCGGACGATCCCGCGCATCTCGGCGTACGTCAGGTCGGCGTACTCGCCCGCGGGCGCCCGCGGAACGACCCCGGCGGCGACGAGCGACCGGTCGTGGATTCCCCCCTTGTACCGCTGCGCGATCCGGTCAGCGTGTCGCTCCGCGGTGCGTTCGAACATCTCGGAGAGCGTCTCTCGGGCGACCGCGTCGTCCGTGAACGCCCGTTCCGCCGCTTGCCAACTCATACACGCTCACTCCCGCCCTACCTTCATAAACAATCCGGTAGTTTTGAGTTTCCCTTCGCACGGAGGGGCGTCGGGCGGTCAGGAAATGGGGTGCGGTCAGCGGCCGCCGGCGATCCGCGTGCCGACGCGGTCTCTGTCCGCGCGGATCCCGTCGGCGACCTCCGCGACCTGCGCGAGGACCGGGTAGCGCGGACCGTCGACGGAGCCGTAGAGGTAGTCGTAAAACGGGCGCTCGCGGTCCTCGTCGAGCGCCGTTCCGGGGGTCAGCGGCGGGTCGTCGAGCGAGCGCTGTCGATCGGCGGCGAGGTCGTCGCACTCCCGTTCGAGCTCCGACAGCCGGTTCCAGACGTCGATCGCCGCGTCGGTCTCGCGGCCGGACCGGATCCCCTCCAAGTGACCGATCAGCCGGCGGCGGCGGCGGTCGATCGACGATAGCGTCGCCTCTCGGTCGCCCAGCTCGTCGATCTCTTCGCCTATCGCGTCGGCGAGCCGTTCGCGCGCCCTGGCGGCGCGGCGACTTCGGTCGACGAGCGCCGACCGCGCGCCGCTCGACAGCCCGCCGTCGGACGCCAACGCGGTCGCGGTGTCCGGTCCGAGCTCCGCGGCCAGGCTCTCCGCGGCCGACTCGTCGTACTCGGCCCGGTAGTGGGGCAGCGACAACACGGTGTCGTGGTACGCGGACATCACCCGTCTGAGCGTGGCGTTGTCTGCGGCCGTCCCGTCCCCGGGACGTCGTCCGCCGCCGGGGCCGTCGAGTCCGCGGAGCGCGCCGGCGGGCACGCCGGACGGCGTCGCGTCCGTCGCGACGGAGACGGTGTCGATCTGCGCGACCCGATCGGCGAACGACTCGAACGCGTCCCGCTCGTCGAGGACGCGGCGTCGCTCGCGCCGGCAGGCCGACTCGGCGTCGCGGACGTACGCGAACGCGAGCAGCGCGAGCACGCCGATCAGCGCGACCGCCGTGATCACTCCCGGCTCGGTCGCAACCGCCCACAGCTCGCACACGCCGCTCGCGCAGTTCGCACCCGTCACCCCCTGATCTGGAATCTGAAAGACCGCCGTCGAACCCGGATGAACGCTCATTGTATCCGTTAACACGGTACACGCACAAAGCGCTTTGGGCCGTTCGGCGGCGCTCGGCGGGGTATGGGGACGTTCAGCGGAGGGCGCTCGGGTCTCGCTCGGCTCTCGGCGTCAGTCGCGGACGCCGTCGTCGGTGATCACGGTGTCGATCATCCCGATCGGGGTCGCGTCGTAGCTGGGGTTCTCGATCTCGACGTCCTCGACCGGCTCGCGCATCACCTCGACGGCGTCGCGGAACTCGTTCTCGAAGCGGAACTCCTCGATGGTCTTCGCGCCCGAGCCGACCGCGGTGACGGGGACGCCGAGCTCGCGGGCGGTGACGACGAGGGGGAAAGTGCCGATCCGGTTGTAGTAGGTCCCGCCGGTGATACAGGTGATCCCGAGCAGGACGCGGTCGCAGTCGCGGAGCGCGTACCCCATCGCGCTGTCGACGACCATCCGCGTCTCGACGCGGGACATCCCCGCGAGGACGCGCGCGGTCTTCCGGCCCAGCGTCCGCGGGCGCGCCTCGGTGACGTAGACGGTGAGGTGCGCGCCGTCGCGCGCGGCGTTCTCGATCGCCTCCAGCACCGTCGTCGAGTAGTCGTGGACGAGCAGCGTGTCGCCGTCCTCGATGCGCTCGGCGGCGTTGGCGGCCGCCTCGCCCTTCGCCGTCTCGATGTCGTCGACGACGCGGGCGATCACGTCCTCCAAGAGCTGCTTCGCGCCCTCGACGCTCGTCGCCTCGCCGACGATGGAGCGTTCCACGTCGCGCATCGCGTTGTGGAGCGCGGCGTGAGAGGGGTTCGACCGGCGCAACACGCCCGCGTTGTGTTCGAGGTCGCGCTCGAACTCGTCGACGGTCACGTACTCGCGGTCCAGCAGGTCCGCGAGCGACCGCGTCGCCTTCACGGCCACCGCCGACGTGCTGTGGGTCCGCATCGCCCGTATCTCGGCGACGGTCTCGTCGATCATGCCCGAACGGTCGACCGCGCCGGTAAAAGGGGTTCCGGGGGAAAGCGGGCGGGGAAAACTATCCGAGACCGATCCGGTCGACCGCGCGCGGCAGACACCCCTCTCCGGGTTCGACGTACGAGTAATGGTCCGCGACCAGATCGGTGACGTCGACGTCCGCGTAGCCCGCCGGCGCGGTCGCACCCTCGGCGAGCCCGCCGTGCCCGACCGCTCGCGTTCGGTCCGACGCGCGGTACACCCAGCCGAGGACGCGGTCGTTCCGGCTGTGGAAGTTGTATAGGGGCGCGTCGAGCGCCGCGATCGCCGGACCGTACCGCCCGTCGATCCCGGCGCTGTCGTGCGGGATCGCGCTGCCGAACAGCGACGCCGACGCGAGGGCGTCCGTCCGCCCGCGGTCCGCGAGTTCGCGGAGCATCTCCCCCGTCACGCGGGCGCCGAGCGAGTGGGCGAACAGGTGGACCGGCCGGCCGTCGTCGTCCGCCCACGCCGTCAGCCAGTCGGCGAGCGGGACGGCGTTGGCGTCGGCGGTCTCCTTCGCCGGCTCCCAGTCGACGTTCGACGCCCACGAGTAGCCGATGACGGGGGGAGCGTCGGCCTCTCCGCCGGACTCCGTCGCCGCGTCGAGGCCGAGACGAGCGGTGTACGTCAGGTCGCGGGCCGACTCGGCGTCCGCGCCGAGCCCGTGGACGAACAGGACCACGGAGTCGGCCCCGTCGAACGCCCACGACCCCGACCGCTCCGTCGGGTCGTCGGCGTCGAGGCGCCCGCGGGTCGAGACCATCGGCTGCGTCTCGGGCGCCTCGTACCCGCCGGCGTCGCCGTCGAGCGCGTTCGCGACGTAGAGGCCGCCGCCCCCGAGGAGGCCGATTCCGCCCGCGGCGCCGTAGAGGAGCCGTCGTCGGGTGACGAGCCGGGAGGGGTCGTCCGATGCGTCCGAGCCGTCAGCGGGGGTATCGGATGAGATGTCGGATCGTCGCGCCGGACGATCAAATAGCTGACGCGCCGGCGACGGCTGTTTATAAATGGATACCGTACGAGGCGTATGAGCTACCCGGTCACGTACTACTGTCCGCACTGCGGGACGCTCGTCGCGCTCGAACGCGAGGGGTATCTCGCGGACAAGTCGGTGACGCCGTACCCGCTGGAGGGGTGGACGTACGTCGCGCCCGCGGAGCCGTTCGACGCGGAGGAGGGTGAGAACGATGATACTGCCGTTGAAGCCGACGGCGTCCGGTTCGTCTGCGGCGAGAGCGACGGCGTCGAATGGGACCCGCACGACGGGGTTCGGGGGTCCGATGTCGGCGGCGACGAACCGTACCGGGAACCCGACAGCGAGGGCGTCGGCTGCGGCGAGCCGTTCTACCTCTCGTTCGTTCGCTTCGAGGAGGGGCGGGAGATCGACCCGCGGGCGGAGTCGGAGCCCGTCGAGATCAATCCCGACCCGCGGCCGAGCGGTCCCCGCGGTCCGCCCGGCCCCGGCGAGGCCGGCGGGCCCGGCGACTCCGACGGCGGCTTCTGGTGAGCGGTCGGAGCGACTCGCTTTCGGACGCCGACGCCCGTCACGCCGGAAAATACTTCAATTTAAACGTAGAACTGCCGCGTATGCCCGGCAGCCGATCGAACTCCCCGCTCGGGAGGGTCGTCGGCGCGGCCGTCGCCCTCCTCGCGGTCGCCCTCCTCGCGCTGGACCGCTGGACAGACCTGTCCGTCCCGTACGGCTACGACTCCGGCAGCACCGCGCTGTTCCTCGTCGGGGCGGCCGCCGCCGTCCTCGCCGTCGCGCTCGGCGGCTACCGGTACTTATCCGGTGAGTAACGGCCGTCTGAGCTGTCGGGGCGGTCCGGCAGTCCGGCGTCGATCTCGGTGACTTCGTATTTATAAGTAGTTGCCATTGAACTGAGAGCGACGCTCTTCGCATCGCGAGGTTATTTTTAAATACTCGTCGGCAGATCGAGGGCGAACACCGCGAAAGTCTCTGCCGCTTCTTTATAAGTTGACGCTCACAGATCGACGGCGAACACCGCCAAAGCCCCAGTCGCGAGGCGGGCGCACGCTCGCTGCGCTCCTCACTCAGTCGCTCGCGCTGCTCGCTCTTTCGCTGCGGTGCTTACTTCGCCTGCGCCCGCCTCGCGACTGCCCCTTTGAGTCCCACCCGACCGCACAGCACCACCGGAAGACGGTCCTGCTCGCTCACTGCGTTCGCTGCGCGGGCTGCGACTTCCGTACTCCCGCTCGCTCCCTCCGGTCGCTCGCGGGACCGCAGCCTCACACCTCCCCAGCCTCGTCAGTCGCCTCCGCTTCGCTCCGGCGACTGACTCCCTCGCGCGGTGCTGTTCGCGCCCTTCGGGCGCTCACAGGCACGCGCCGACCGCACCGCTCGTTTATAAATAACTGAACGCGAGACGCGTTCGATTTTACGTGGTCCGGAACCCCGGCCTGCGAGGCGAACAGCCAAACCCCTTAAACGGGGAGCGAGTACCCTCGCCCATGGAAAGCATCAACCGGACCGCGATCGAGCTGGTCGACGAGGCGCTCGACTTCGCCGGCGAGCTGGACGTCGTCGGCTACGAGCTGGACAACGGCGCCACCGTCGTCGACTTCGGGGTCGACGCGGCCGGCGGCGTCGAGGCGGGACTGCTGCTCGCGGAGATCCAGACCGCCGGGCTGGCGAACCTCCAGACCCGGATGGGCGAGCTCGCGGGCGCGCCGCGCCAGCACGTCGAGCTGTCGACCGACCACCCCGCCGTGGCGCTGCTCTGCTCGCAGAAGGCCGGCTGGGAGCTGACGACCGAGGGCGGCTTCGAGGGGCTCGGCTCCGGGCCGGCCCGCGCGCTCGTCGGCCGCGAGACCGAGTTCGAGCGCGTCGGCTACTACGACTCCTCCGAGTTCGCCACGCTGGCGATCGAGTCGACCGAGCTGCCCGACGAGGAGGTGGCCGAGCAGGTCGCCGACATGGCCGAGGTCGACGCCGACGGCGTGTTCCTCCCGACGTTCGCCACCGGCTCGACCGCCGGCTCCGTCACCACCGCGGCCCGCGCCGCCGAGCTCGCCGTCTTCCGCCTGCTGGAGGTCGGCTACGAGCCCACCGACGTGCTCCACGCCTCGGGCTCCGCGCCGCTCGCGCCCGCGACCCGCGACGAGACCGAGGCGATGGGCCGCACCAACGACGCCCTCGCGTACGGCGGCGAGGTCCACCTACAGGTCGCGCGCGACGACGACCGCTTCGACGAGATCGTCTCGACCGCCAGCGAGGAGTACGGCACCCCCTTCGTCGAGGTGTTCGAGGACGCCGACTGGGACTTCTACGATGTCCCCGAGAGCGTGTTCGCTCCCGCGCAGGTCACCGTCGACGTCGTCGACGGCCCCGTCTACACCGTCGGCGAGACCGACGAGGAACTGCTCGCGGAGTCGTTCGGCTACCGCTGACCGCCGCGTAACCCCTCTCACGCTCCCGTGCGACTCAAACCCGTCCCCGACCCCCCGGCCGATCTCGACGAACTCCGCGAGTACCAGCGCGCGGTGCCGCTCGTCCCGGGCGACACCGACGACTGCTGCGCCCGGCTCCGCCGACGCCGCGACCTCCCGGACCGGCAGACTGCGAACGACTGGCTCGCGTTCCTGCGCGCGCTCGGCCTCGTCGAGGAGACCGCTCGGGGGTTCGTCCGCGCGGACGCCGAGCCGACCCCCGAGCGCGTCCGCGAGGGGCTCCGCGACGGCGTCCTCCTCGTCCCGGAGGCGCTCGCGGCGCTGCGGGAGGTCTCGCTCGACGACCCGCTTACTCCGGACGATCTCTTCGCGGCCACCCGCGACCGGGTCCCGCGCCACGAGCGGGCCCGGAACCCCGACTGGGAGGCCGCGTGGCGCGACCGCGCGGCCCGGCTGCTGGGGTGGCTCGCGCTCGTCGACCTCGCGGCCCCGGTCGGCGGCGACGCGGATCCGGCCGCCGCCGCCGACGTCGGCTACGTCGCCGGCGACGCGCTCTGACCGGGCCGTCGGCTTCGCCGCGACCGTCTCGCCGCCCCCGCAACAAGCCTTTTACTCGCCGCCGGAGAGGGAGTCGCATGGGACGCTTCGACGGGCGCACGGTCCGCTACGAGCCGACGAGCGTCAAAGACCTGCTCGTCGAGATGAAAGACACCGCGGAGCTGCTGATCGACCTCTCGTACTCGGCGGTCCTCCACGGGAGCCCGACGGTCGCGCACGAGGTCGTCGAGCTCGAACACCGGATGGACGTGCTCCAGATGCGCGCCCGGATGAGCCTGATGCTCGCGGCGCGGAACCCGAACGAGGCGGAGACGCTCGCGCCCGTCCTCGGCGTCATCGCCGCCGCCGACAAGGTCGCCGACGCCGCGGGCGACATCGCCAAGATCGTCACCGAGGAGATCGGCCTCCCCGACTCGATGCGGGGCGCGCTCTCGGCGGGCGTCGAGACGCTCGTCCGCGGGACGGTGGCCGCCGACTCCGCGTACGCCGGCCGGACGCTCGACGACATCGACCTCGAATCCGTGACCGGCGTCCGCGTCATCGCGGTCCGGCGCGACGAGGACTGGATCCTCAACCCCGGACCGACGACCCGGCTGAAGCCGGGCGACGTGACGCTGCTGCGCGGCCCCGAGACGGGCGTCGCGGACGTCTACCCCGAACTGAGCGGTGAGCCGTTCGAACCCGACCCGCCCGCGGAGCCCGCGATCGACGACCTCGAACGCGCGGTCGACTCGATCGTGTTGATGAAGAACCTCTCGGAGCTCGCGGTCGACCTCGCGTACGGCTCGGTCCTCTTCGACAACGAGGAGCTGGCCGAGGAGGTGAACAACTTGGAGATCGAGGTGGACGCGCTCCAGTCGCGCTTCGAGGCGTGGACGCTCCGGGCGGCGGCGGAGGCCGACGACCCGGTGTCGCTGCGCGGGCTCATCCACCTCGGCGTCGCGACAGAGGAGATCTCCGACGCCGCGCTCGCGATCACCGAGGGGGTCCGCCGCGACCTCGACGTCCACCCGGTCGTCGAGATGGCGGTCCAGGAGTCCGACGAGATCATCACCCGGACCGTCGTCGCCGAGGGCAGCGACCTCGACGGGACGGCGGTCGCCGACGGCGTGCCCGCGACGGACATCTCGACGAGCGTCCTCGCGATCCGGCGCGCGGACGACGAGTGGCTGGTCGGCCCGGACATCGACACCACCCTCCGGGGCGGCGACGTGATCATCTCGAAGGGGACCCGGACCTCCGCCGAGGAGTTCGATGCCCTCGCGGCGTGAGGGCGGGGAGGCGGCGCCGCCCGCGGACGAGGAGGGAGAGGCGGTGGCGCCCGGGGATTCGAACCCCGCCGCCCTCGCCCGGGCCTACTACGACGCGCTCGACGCCGGCGAGTACGACCGGCTGCGGTCGCTGCTCGCCTCCGACTTCGTCCAGCGCCGCCCCGACCGGACCTTCGAGGGGCGCGACCGCTTCGTCGCGTTCATGCGCGACGATCGGCCGAACACGGACACAACCCACGCGGTCGACGGCGTCTACCCGGCCGGCCCCGGCGTGGCGGTCCGCGGCCGGCTGCTCGACGCCGACGGCGAGGTACTGTTCGGGTTCGTCGACGTGTTCTCCGTCGATGAGGACGACGGGCGGTTGACCGCGCTGGAGACGTACGCGGCGGAGTCGTCGGCCGACTGAACCCCTCCGCGCCTACCACGCCGCGCGCAGCACGCCGAGGATCCCGTCCGCGGTCGCGTCGAGGTCGGCCGGCGCGCGCTCCATCGGCGGGTCCTCTGCGACGAACTCGGCGATCGCCGGCAGGTCTTCCTCGTCGGTCTCGGGGAGGTCCCGGAGCCGGCTCGGGACGTCGAGCGCGTCGCGGACCTCGGCGACCGCCTCGACGACGTCCTCGGCGATCACGTCGTCGTCGCGGCCGTCGGTCGGGACCCCCAGTCCGGCCGCCAGCGCCCGGCGGCTCGCGTCCACCTCGTCGAAGAGGTACGCCAGCGCGTGCGGCGCGACGACGGCGTGGATCGCGCCCTGCTGGACGTCGTAGCGGCGGGCGAACCCGTGGCCGAACGCGTGGATCACGCTGATCTTGCGGTCGAGTTGGACGAGCAGCGACCCCACCACGGCGCGGTCCGTCGCGTCCTCGCCGCCCGGCCGGTCGCCGACCACGAGCGGGAGGGCGTCCGAGAGGAGCCGGAGCCCGTGGACGGCCGCCGCGTCGCTCACCGGGTCGGCGTCGCGGGCGTACGGCGTCTCGATCCCCTTGTCGAAGCCGTTCATCGCCGACCCGGCCAGCACCGACCGCGGGGTCGTCTCGAACAGCGCGGGGTCGGCCACGTCCGCGACCGGCCACGCGCCGCTCCCGCTGACGTTCACCGGCTGGCCGGTCGGCGACCCGTCGGCCGAGAGGATCTCCAGCGATCCCCCGGTCGAGACGTCCGCGCCGGCGAACGTCGTCGGCACCACGACGAACGGGAAGGCGGGACCGCTCCCGGGCGCGAGGGCGCCGAGCGCGTCCGGCCCGGCCTCCGCGTCGTCGCGGATCTCCCCGAGATCGCGGCCGTCGGCCGCGAGCAGCGTCGCCTGTCTGGCGATATCGAGGCTGGCGCCGCCGCCGACCGCGACGAGGGCGTCGGCGCCGATCTCGGCCCGCGCGTCGAGCAGGTCGTAGGCGGTCTCGACCCGCTTGTCGGGGCTGGTCCCGTCGAAGACGCCGGCGAGGCGGTCGCCGAGGCCCCCCCGGATCGGGTCCATCAGCGCGTCGTTCGCGCCCGTGTTCGAGCCGCAGACGACGAGCGCGTCGTCGAGACCGCGCTCGCCGAGCCAGCGGCCGAGGTCGGCGATCCGCCCTCGTCCGTATCGGATCTCGCAGCCGCGGTGGACGTGTTCGAAGGTGTCCGCGATCGGTAGCATCGGGATGGGGTACGCGGGGGCGCGGCTTGTAGCTGTGGGAAGGGACCGCATGCTGCGCTTCGTTCACGGGACGAGGCCCGGCGGCGCGTCGGCTCGGATCGCCGCCGCGTCCGGCGACTGCGGCGACTGCGCTCACGCCCGCGCGCGTGCGCCGGCTTTATAACCCGACGGCGATTAGCGACGGTAAGTTCCTATGTCAGAGCAGAGCGAATACGGAGCCGGCCAAATACAGGTCCTCGAAGGCCTACAGGCCGTCCGTAAGCGACCGGCGATGTACATCGGGTCCACGGACGGTCGGGGGCTCCACCATCTCGTCTACGAGGTCGTCGACAACTCCATCGACGAGGCGCTCGCGGGCCACTGCGAGGAGATCGAGGTGCGGATCCACGACGACGGCTCCGTCTCCGTCAGCGACGACGGGCGGGGAATTCCGGTCGACACCCACGAGGAGTACGACAGGCCGGCGCTGGAGGTCATCATGACCGTCCTCCACGCCGGCGGGAAGTTCGACTCCAAGTCGTACCAGGTCTCCGGCGGCCTCCACGGCGTCGGCGTCAGCGTCGTGAACGCGCTCTCCCAGCGGTTAGCGGTCGAGGTCAAGCGCGACGGCGGCGTCTTCCGCCACCGGTTCGCGGGGGGCGAGCCCGCCGAGGACGGCTTCGAGCGCGTCCGCGACATGGACGACGGCGAGTCGACCGGGACGCGCATCCGCTTCTGGCCCGACGAGGAGATATTCGAGACGACCGAGTTCCAGACGTCGACGCTCGCGAACCGGCTGCGCGAGCTCGCGTTCCTCAACTCCGGCGTCGAGATCCGGCTCGTCGACGACCGCGACGACACCGAGGAGACGTTCAAGTACGACGGCGGGATCCGGGAGTTCGTCGAGTACCTCAACGAGACGCGCTCGCCGATCCACGAGGAGGTCATCTACTTCGAGGACGAGACCGACGGCGTCCACGTCGAGGTCGCGATGCAGGCGACCGAGGAGCTCCAGGGCTCCGTCCACGCGTTCGCCAACAACATCAACACCCGCGAGGGCGGCACCCACCTCACCGGCTTCAAGACCGCCCTCACCCGGACGGTCAACGACTACGCCAACGAGCACGGCCTCGTCGACGACCTCGACGCGAACCTCAAGGGCGAAGACGTCCGCGAGGGGCTCACGGCGGTCGTCTCGGTGAAACACCCCGACCCGCAGTTCGAGGGGCAGACGAAGACGAAGCTCGGCAACAGCGAGGTCCGCGGCGTCGTCGAGTCCGCGACCCACCAGAAGCTCGGCACCTTCTTCGAGGAGAACCCGGACACCGCGGAGAAGGTCGTCCACAAGGCCGCCGAGGCCGCCAGGGCGCGGAAGGCCGCGAAGAAGGCGGAGGAGCTCACCCGCCGGAAGTCGGCGTTGGAGTCGACTGCCTTACCCGGCAAGCTCGCGGACTGCCAGACGCGCGACCCCACCGAGGCCGAACTGTTCGTAGTCGAGGGCGACTCCGCGGGCGGCTCGGCAAAGCAGGGCCGCAACCGCGAGAACCAGGCGATCCTCCCGCTGAAGGGGAAGATCCTTAACGTCGAGAAACACCGCCTCGACCGCATCTTGGAGAACGACGAGATCCGCGCGCTGATCACCGCGATCGGCGCGGGGATCGGAGAAGAATTCGACATCGAAGATGTCAGATATAATAAAATAATTCTCATGACGGATGCAGATGTCGACGGAGCCCACATCAGAACGCTCCTTCTCACGCTCCTCTACCGCCACATGAAGCCCCTCCTGGAGGCCGGCTACGTGTACGCGGCCCAGCCGCCCCTCTACCGCGTTCGCTACCGTGGCGAGACGTACGACGCGATGACCGAGGAAGAGCGCGACCGGATCGTCGAGGAGGAGTGCGACGGCAACCCCACGCAGGTCCAGCGGTTCAAGGGCCTCGGCGAGATGAACCCCGACCAGCTGTGGGACACCACGATGGACCCGGAGAACCGCCGGCTCAAGCGGATCACCATCGACGACGCGGCCGCGGCGGACCGGATGTTCAACGTGCTGATGGGTGACGCGGTCGAGCCGCGCAAGCAGTTCATCAAGGAGCACGCGACCGAGGCGGAGTGGGTGGACATATGAGCTCGGAGAGTCCCGACCCGGACCACGCGGACGTCCGCGCCGCGCAGGTGACGAACGCGCGCATCGAGGACGAGATGGAGCAGTCGTACATCGACTACGCGATGTCCGTCATCGCGGGACGGGCGCTCCCGGACGTGCGCGACGGGCTCAAGCCCGTCCACCGGCGCATCCTCTTCGCGATGAACGAGGCGGGCGTGACGAGCAACTCCGCGCACCGCAAGTCCTCCTCCGTCGTCGGCGAGACGATGGGCGACTACCACCCGCACGGCGACAGCGCGATCTACGACACGCTCGCGCGGATGGCGCAGGACTTCTCGATGCGCTACCCGCTCGTCGACGGCCAGGGGAACTTCGGCTCCGTCGACGGCGACCCGCCGGCCGCGATGCGGTACACGGAGGCCCGGATGGCCCCCATCGCCGAGGAGCTCATGGCGGACATCGAGCGCGACACCGTCGACTTCTCGGCGAACTACGACGACCGCTTAGAGGAGCCGGAGGTGCTGCCCGCGGCGTTCCCGAACCTGCTCGTCAACGGCTCGTCAGGCATCGCCGTCGGGATGTCGACGAACATCCCGCCGCACAACCTCGGCGAGGTGATCGACGCCACCGTCGAGCTGATCGAGACCCCCGACGCGAGCGTCGAGGACCTGATGGAACACGTCAAGGGGCCGGACTTCCCGACCGGCGCGAACATCGTCGGGCGGAACGCGGTCCACAAGGCGTACAAGACGGGCCGCGGGCGGATCCGCGTCCGCGCGGAGTTCGAGGTCGACGAGGAGGAGGGCCGGATCGTCATCAGCGAGCTCCCCTTCCAGCAGAACAAGTCGCGGCTCGTCGAGCGCATCGCCGAGGACGTCAACGAGGGCGCGATCGAGGGGATCCGCGACCTGCGCGACGAGTCCGACCGCGACGGGATCCGGATCGTCGTCGAGCTCAAGCGCGACGCGATGGCCGAGGTCGTCAAGAACCAGCTGCTAGAGAGCCACCTCGAACGCACGTTCGGCGTCATCAACCTCGCCCTCGTCGACGGCTCGCCGCAGGTGTTGGACCTGAAGCAGACGCTCGAACACTACGTCGACCACCGCCGCGAGGTCGTGCGCCGTCGCTCCGAACACGAGCTCGCCGAGCGCGAGGACCGTGCGCACATCCTCGAAGGCCGCCTGAAGGCGCTCGACAACGTCGACAGCGTGGTCGAGACGATCCAGGACTCCGACGACCGCGACGCCGCGAAGGCCGCGCTGGAGTCGACGTTCGACTTCACCGAGGCGCAGGCGGCCCACATCGTCCGGATGCAGCTCGGCTCGCTCACCTCGATGGAGACGGCGGAGATCGAGGAGGAGTACGAGGAGGTGAACGCGCGGATCGAGCGGCTGGAGACCATCCTCTCTGACCCCGACGAGCTCGACCAGGTGATCGTCGACGAGCTTCGGGAGATCAAAGCCGAGTACGACGACGAGCGCCGCACGAGCTTCATCGAGGACGCGGGCGACGTGACCCACGAGGACCTGATCCCCGAGGAGGAACAGGTCGTCGTGATGAGCGAGGACGACTACATCAAGCGGATGCCGCTCGACGAGTTCCGCGCGCAGAACCGCGGCGGCAAGGGGATCATCGGCACCGGGCTCAAGGAGGGCGACCGCGTCTCCTCCGTGTTCGCGGCCAACTCCCACGACTACCTCCTCGTCTTCACGAACCGCGGGCAGATCTACGAGCTGAAGACCTACGAGATCCCGGAGATGTCCCGCACGGCCCGCGGGAAGTCCGCGGTCAACCTCCTCGACCTCGACGACGGCGAGGAGATCGAGTCGGTGGTCAACACGGAGGACCTCGACGACGACGAGTTCCTCACGATGGTCACTCGCGACGGCTACATCAAGCGGACCGCCGTCGACGAGTTCGGCAACATCCGGTCGACGGGGATCCGCGCGATCCGGCTGGAGGACGGCGACGAGCTCGTCGACGTGGAGGTGACCGACGGCGAGACCGACATCGTCATCGGCAGCCGGAACGGGATGGCGATCCGCTTCGACGAGTCGGACGCCCGCGCGATGGGTCGCACGGCCCGCGGCGTGATCGGCATCGACCTCCGCGAGGGAGACGCCGTCGCCGGCGTCGCCGCAATCGACGACGAGTACCACAACTGGGTGCTCACCGTCACCGAGAACGGGTACGGGAAGCGCTCCGACCTCGACGAGTACCGCCCGCAGTCGCGCAACGGCAAGGGGCTCGTCGACATCAAGACCGGCGACCGGAACGGCGAGGTCGTCGCCATCGAGGCGGTCACCTACGGCGACCACCTCGTCGCGATGAGCGGGGCCGGCCAGATCATGCGGACCCGCGTCGAGGAGATCTCGACGGTGAGCCGCAACACGAAGGGAGTCATCGTGATGAACCTCGAACCCGACGACGAGGTCGCCTCGGTCGACATCGTCCCCGAGTCGGTCCACGCCGCCGCGGACGGGGAAGAGGCGGACGACGACGGGACGGACGCCGACGAGACGGACGACGAATAGCGGACCGAGAACCGATTTTCGTTTTCGCGTTTTGCCGCCCTCGCGGCGTGTCCGGGCTTGAAGTCCCGCCGCGACGAGCGATCGCCATGGAACGACGCAGACTCCTCGCCGTGAGCACCGGCTCGCTCGCAGCCGCGGCCGCCGGCTGTCTCGGCCTCGGTGAGGCCGACCCCGGCCGACTCGACCTGACGGTCCGCAACGACGGCGACGCCCCCGTCGACGTGGAGGTGGTCGTCGAGGGAGACGACGGGACGACGTACGCGGAGGAGTCCGACCGCGTCGACGCCGGCGTCGCTCGGGCGTTCGAGGTCGCCGTGGGGGCGACGGGCCGACACGAGGTAACGGTGACCGGCGTCGACTGGGAGGGACGACTCGCGTGGGACGCGGACACCTGTCGGCTGTACGACGGGCGGGTCACGGTCGACGGCGAGACCGTCGAGGTCGCGGGCGAGTGCGCCGACCTGCGATAGATCCTTCAGGAAAATTACTTACTGTCGCCGCGAAAATCACCGGACGAGATGACCGAGTACGAGGGGATAGACGAGGTCGTACACGAACCGAGCGAGGCGTTCGCCGAGTCGACGAACGTCGCCGCGTTCATGCGGGAGTACGGGATCGACGACTACGAGGAACTGATCGAGCGCACCACATCGGCGGTCGACGGCGAGCCCGCGTCCGGCGTCGACTGGTTCTGGGACGAGATCGTCGACTACCTCGACATCGAGTTTTACACGGACTACGACGCGGTCCGGGACGGCGCGGAGCGACGCTCCGCGGGCAACCGGACGCAGTCCGGTGACGACTCCGACGGCCCGCAGTTCTCCGACTGGTATCCCGGCGGCGAGATCAACGTCTCGCACAACGTCGTCGACCGCCACGCCGCGGTCGACTCGCCGAACCGGAACCGCGTCGCGCTGATCTGGGAGGGCGAGCCCGGCGACGTCCGCGAGATCACCTTCCACGAGCTCCGCCGGCAGAGCGACCGCGTCGCGAACTACCTGACCGAGACGGGGATCGAGACGGGCGACACCGTCGGCCTGTACATGCCGATGGTGCCGGAGGTCGTCGCGATCCTCTACGGCTGCCTGAAGGTCGGCGCGATCGCGGTGCCGATCTTCTCCGGGTTCGGGCGCGAGGCGACCGCGACGCGGATCGACGACGCGGAGCCCTCGGTGCTTTTCACCGGCGACGGGTTCTACCGCCGGGGCGACGAGGTCCGCCTGAAGGCGACCGCGGACGACGCCATCGCTGACGCGGGGCACGTCGAGGAGGTGGTCGTCTACGATCGACTGGGGACGACGCCCGCGAGCGACGGTGAGGACGGAGCCGACGGGAGCGACGACGCCGACGGGAGCGACGACGCCGACGCAGACCCCGTCCCGTGGGACGGCGATCGCGACCGGACGTGGGACGAGGCGGTCGGCTCCCAGCCCGCGACGTACGAGACGAAGCACCTCCCGAGCGACCAGGAGTCGCTGCTGCTGTACTCCTCGGGCACCACCGGCGAGCCGAAGGGGATCGTCCACACCCACGCGGGCGTCCTCACGCAGTGCGCCAAGGAGATCCACTTCGGCTTCGACCAGAAGCCGGCGGACCGCTTCTTCTGGGTCTCCGACATCGGCTGGATGATGGGGCCGTGGACGCTGATCGGCAACCACGCGTTCGGCGGGACGGTGGTGATGTACGAGGGCGCGCCCGACCACCCCGAGCCGGACCGCTTCTGGGAGATGATCGAGCGACACGGGATCACGCAGTTCGGCATCTCGCCGACCGCGATCCGCGCGCTCCGCAAGCACGGGGATGAGTGGGTCGAGGGTCACGACCTCTCTTCGCTCAGAATCCTGGGTTCCACCGGCGAGCCGTGGGACCCCGAGTCGTGGCGCTGGTTCTACGACGCGGTCGGCGGGGGCGAGTGCCCGATAATCAACATCTCCGGCGGCACGGAGATCTGCGGCTGCTTCCTGATGCCGATGCCGAACCAGCCGCTGAAGCCCTGTACGCTCGGCGGCCCGGGGCTGGGGATGGACATCGACATCGTCGACGAGACCGGTGAGTCGGTGAAAGAGTCAGGCGAGCGCGGCTATCTCGTCGCGCGCGACTCCTGCCCGTCGATGACGAAGTCGCTGTGGTCGGGCGACGAACGCTACCTCGACGAGTACTGGTCGACGTGGGAGGATCTCTGGGACCACGGCGACTTCGCGCAGAAGGACGAGGACGGCTTCTGGTTCCTCCACGGCCGCGCCGACGACGCCCTGAACGTCGCGGGCCGGAAGGTCGGTCCGGCCGAGATCGAGGGCGTCCTCATCGACCACGACGCCGTCAACCAGGCGGCGGCGGTCGGCGTCCCCGACGACACCACCGGCACCGCGGTCGTCGCGTACGTCGTCCTCGAACCGGGCGTCGACCCGAGCGACGACCTCCGCGAGGAGCTGCGGGCGCTGGTCGGCGACGAGCACGGCAAGCCGTTCCGGCCGCGCGAGCTGCTGTTCGTCGACGCGTTCCCGAAGACGCAGTCGGGGAAGATCATCCGCCGCGCGATCGAGTCGGTGTACGTCGGCGAGGACCCGGGCGACCTCTCCTCGATGGAGAACCCGGAGGCGCTGGAGGCGCTTCGGGACCCGGCCTGAGCGGCGCGCCGCCCGGTCGAACCGACTCGCCCCTCAGGCGGCCGCGTCCGCCACCGCCTCGGCGAGCGCGTCGTAGTCCGGCTCTTTCCCGGCGCTCTCCGCGAGCCAGCGGTAGGTCACGGTCCCGTCCGCGTCGATCACGAAGACGGCGCGCTGTGCGACGGTTTCGACGCCGTAGTGTTCGAACGCCTCGATAACGTCGTACGCCTCGATGGCGCGGTGGTCTGGGTCGCCGACCAGCGCGAACGGGAGGTCGTACTGCGCGCGGTACGCGCCGAGCGCGTGCGGGAGGTCGGTACTCACCCCGAACAGCGTGCAGTCGTCGCGGTCGAACCCGTCCCGCAGCGCCTCCATCTCGTCGGTACAGGTGTTCGAGAAGGCGGCGGGGAAGAAGGCGAGCACGACCGGTTCGTCGCCGAGGTGGTCCGAGAGCGCGAACGGCTCGATGTCGCCGTCCACGAGCGATCCGGTGAAGTCGGAGGCGTCGTCGCCGACGTCTGGCATGCCGAACACGTCGTCGGCCGCGCGTATCACCGTTTCGGCGGCGGCGGTCCGATCGAGGCAAAAAGACTATAATCGACACAGGGTTACTGCGAGACAGAGATGGTAAGTGCGACACCACTAATCGGCGGCATTCCGGCGGGGCCGGAGCTCCTCATCATCCTGCTCGTGTTGGTCCTGCTGTTCGGGGCGAACAAGATCCCGAAGCTCGCTCGGTCGACCGGCCAGGCGATGGGAGAGTTCAAGAAAGGCCGCGAACAGGTCGAAGAGGAGCTGAAAGACATGCAGGACGGCGAGAAGGCGGACTCGACGCTCGACGACGAGGACGACGACCTCGACGAACTCGAGACCGAGACCGACAAGGAAACCAGCACGTAAGCCGGCCCCCTCCGCCGACCGATCCCCGCCGTTCCGTTTTCTCCACCCGTTCTGGGCGCGTGGCCTAGCGGACAGGGCGAGAGGTTCCTAACCTCTCGATCGCGGGTTCAAATCCCGCCGCGCCCGCTATCTGCGAACGAAGTGAGCAGTAGCGGCGCAAGCGGGATTTGAAGCAGGGAACGGAGCGAGCGAAGCGAGCGGAGTGACTGAGGTTCAAATCCCGTCGCGCCCGTTCCCTCGCTCCGCTCAGTCACGGGCGCGACTGGCTCCACGCTCACTCGCTCCGCTCGTTCGCGTGGATCCCGCCGCGCCCTTTTATGTAATTTAAATAGCGTTCGTCGGATTCGACATCTCCGAGCGCGCCTCAGTCCGGGTCTTCGCCCAACCGATCGAACGAGCGCGACGCGAGCGCGACCGACCCGACCGCGATCGCGAGCGTCGCGACCGCCAGTCCCGGCCCGGGCTCGTACAGCAGCGGCGGATGGAAGCCGAACACGTAGTCGACGACGACGTTCGCGACGCCGAGCGCGAGCGCCGCCGCGAGCGCGCCGCGCGTCGTCCGCCCGAAGGCGGGGAACAGCAGCGCGAGCCCCACGAACAGCAGGTGCGTGCCGATCACCCCCCAGTAGTAGATCCAGGCGTCGGGCGCGGCGACGTACTCGCCGAACGCGAGGTTGAGCGAGACCACCGGCCAGACGCCGAACTGGACCAGCCAGACGAACGCGAGCGTATGGAGGTACGCCAGCGGCCGCGACGCGGGGGCGTCCGCGGTGACGTCGCCGCCGCGCCGCACGGTCGCGACCAAGGTCGCGAGGACGGCACCGCCGAGCGCGACGGCGACCGCCGAGTCCGCGTACAGCGGCCAGAGGAGAATCGGTACCTCGCCCGCGGTCGGCGCGTAGTACCCGATCCCCACCGCGAGCATGAACGCCGTGAACGCGCAGACGACGGCGAGGCTCCGCGGGGTCCCGAGCAGTTCCTCGGCGATCGCCGCCCTCACCCGCCGCCTGACCGCCTGTCGGCGGAGCCGTCGAAGCCGTCGGAGTCGCTCGGCGCGTGACACGGGTGGCGATCGGTGCGCGGGGGCCTAAAATCCGCCCGTCGCCGACGATTATCAATCGCGGTGTTTTGCGAGACACCTTTTTCAACGGATGCGCCGTTCCCTCGACCATGGCCAACGAGGACGCCGAGCGGTCCGCCCCCCGATCCGACCCCGAGGGCGATCGATCGGCGTCCAGCGCGGCGGAGTCCGTGGCGACCGACCCGGACGCGCCGGACTCGGACGCGGCGGAAGCGGACGCGGCGGACTCGGACGCGGCGACGGCGGACGGGGCGGAAACGGAGTCGGGAAATCGAGACGAGACAGACGACCCGGCCGACGGGGCATCCGACCTCTCGGAGGCCGCCGAGCGGGACGGAACGAGCGACGGCGCGCCGGTCGTCACCGATCGGTATTCCTGGCGGTCGCTGCTCGCGGAGCACGGCCACGAGGACGCCGCGGAGCGCGTGTACGCCGACGTGCCGGACGCGCCGGCCGTCCCGGCGGACGCCGTCGCGCTCCACCTTCCGAACGGCGCGGGCGAGATCGTTCGCGCCCCGGGCGTCGACGAGCCCTTCGAGGCGGACGGCGAGACCGAGGTGCCCGGCCACGGCACCCCCGATCGGGGGACGCTCGTGGTCGGCACCGACGCCGTCGTCCTCGACGGGGCCGCCGTCGTGCCGACCGGCGAACGGGTAGCGGCGCCGGCGGCGCCCGACCGCGTCGAGAACGACGATGTTGGTGACGACGCTGCTCCCGAGGCCGACGCCGAGCTGGGATCGGCCGCGGAGTCCGCCGGAGACGCGGACGAAACGGAAACAGAAGTACGGGAAGCGGTCGATACGAGCGACGAAACGGCTGCGAACGGGGAGACGGACGCGACCGAGCTAGACGCGCGTGGCGACGAGGGAGACGACGAGCGGAGCGACCACGACGAGGCCGAACGCCTCGACAGCGCCCCCGAGACCGTCTTCGACGTCCCGGTCGGCCGCGGCGGCGTCGCCGGCGTCGTCGTCGCGTCCGGCGGTAGCGTCGAGTCGGTCCCGTCGCGCGCGCCGACCCCGGAGGAGTGGGACCGAGTCGACTTCGATCCGGGGGCGCTCCTCGGGTTCGACCCGAGCGAGACCGACTACCGGTTCCGCGCGGCCGCCGCGGTCGGGGACGTCCTCTGGGACCTGTGCGCGGCCCGGTACGACCCCTACTCGGTCCCCGTGTTGAAGGGGTACTACACGTGGGACGACTACCGCGAGGAGTTCTTCCTCGACGAGGAGGGGAACCCGCCGACCGAGGAGAACGAGGAGGGGGAGGCGGTGCCGCTCGAGTTCACCCACGAGGACAAGACCGAGGCGCTCGGCTTCGATCCGGACCGGACCGAGGAGCTGCTCGGGGCGGGCGGGGGCGCCGCGGCCGACCTCGCCGACCTCGTCGAGGAGCGGACCGTGGACGTCAACCCCGAGGTCGACGAGGACGCGTTCTTCTCGACCGACGAGGGCCACACCACGCTGACGAACCGGTACGACCTGGAGAAGGCGGTGCCGATGCCGAAGAAGACGCACTTCCAAGAAGAGGAGCGCTACTGGGTGAACAAGCCGTACGCGTTCGTGATCGTCTTCCGGTCGCGGAAGGAGAACGAGGCGAAGTACTACGCCGTCCAGCCGTACCGGACGGAGATCGAGACGGACCTCACGGAGTTCCTCACCGGCAAGCTCCGGACCTCGATCAAGTACGCCGACGAGTCGATCGCGGGCGGCGACGAGTCGTTCCGCGAGGAGGTGATAGTCGAGGAGACGCGCACGCTGCTCGACCGCTACGGGCTCTACGAGGACGAGGGCGAGGAACGCGGCATCGCGGACACGCTGGTCGACCGGTTCGGCATCGACCCGACCGAGGGAATCGCCGGGCGGATCGCGGAGTCGCTGGGCTACGAGCCCCCGACCGAGGAGCCGGCCGACCCGCCGAAGATCAGCGCTCGGCCCGAGCCCGCGCTTCTTGCCGAGGACTCCCGGACGCTCTCCGCCCATCAGGTCGAAAAGCTGCTGTACTACCTGAAGCGGGACTTCGTCGGCTACGAGCGGATCGACCCGATCAAGTACGACATCAACGTCGAGGACATCTCCTGTGACGGGTACGACTCCCCGGTCTTCGTCTACCACTCCGAGTACGAGCAGATCATCACCAACGTCTACCACGGCACCGACGAGCTCGACGACTTCGTCGTGAAGCTCGCGCAGCGCTCGGGGAAGGGCATTTCGAAGCGCCGGCCGCAGGTGGACGCCACCCTCCCGGACGGCTCGCGGGCCCAGCTCACGCTCGGCCGTGAGGTGTCCGACCACGGGACCAACTACACGATCCGGCAGTTCAACGACGTCCCCTTCACCCCGATCGACCTCATCAACTGGAAGACGTTCTCGCTCGACGAGATGGCCTTTTTGTGGCTCTCGATCGAGAACCACAAGAGCCTGATCTTCGCGGGCGGCACCGCGTCCGGGAAGACGACGAGCCTGAACGCCGTCTCCCTCTTCATCCCCTCGAACGCGAAGATCGTCTCCATCGAGGACACCCGCGAGGTGGAGCTCCCCCAGCGCAACTGGATCGCCTCCGTCACGCGCCCCTCCTTCTCCGACGACGACAAGGGCGACATCGACGAGTTCGACTTACTGGAGGCCGCGCTCCGTCAGCGCCCCGACTACATCGTGATGGGCGAGATCCGCGGCGAGGAGGGTCGGACCGCCTTCCAGGTGATGTCCACCGGACACACCACCTACACCACGTTCCACGCGGACTCCGTCGGCGAGGTGCTCAAGCGGTTCACCACCGATCCGATCAACGTCTCGAAGACGATGTTCACGGCGCTGGACCTCGTCTCGATCCAGACCTCCACTCGGGTTCAGGGGAAGAAGGTCCGGCGGAACAAGTCGATCACCGAGATCAACCACTACGACGCCGAGAACGACGAGATCAACGTTCAGGACGTGTTCCAGTGGCAGGCGGAGACGGACGAGTTCCTCCAGATGGGCGACTCGAACACCCTCGAAGACATCATGTTCGACCGCGGCTGGAGCCGGGCGACCCTCGACGAGGAGCTGCGCAAGCGGCGGGTCGTGTTGGCGTACCTCATCGATCGCGGGCTCAACAGCTACGCACAGGTGGCGGCGACGTTCCAGGCGTTCATCAACGACCCGGAGACGGTCCTCGCGCTGATGGCCAACGAGGAGCTGGAGCGTTCGCTGGAGGACCTCCGCGAGATGGAGTCGGTGCTGATCAACGTCGACCGCGAGAAGGAGGCGCTCGTCCCCCGGCCGAAGCCGGACGCGGACGGCGAGACCGAGGCCGCGGAGATACTCGAGTCCGCCGAGGACCTGTTCGAGACGTACCGCGGCGAGGTGCCCGACTCGGTCGCCGACGCGCTCCTGGAGATGAACCACGCGGGCGACGTCGAAGCGACCCCGAGCGACCGCGAGGCGCTCGCCGAGACGGCCCGGGAGGCCGAGGCGGCCGACGACGATCCGGCCGGGCCGGAGCCGGCGACGAACGCGACGGACGCGGACGACGCGAGCGCGACGCCACCGGACGCCGAGGGGTCGGCCCCCTCGGGAACCCCGTCTCCGGACCCCGCGCACGGCGACTTCGAGGGCGTCTCCGAGGCGGCCGGCGACGGCTCCGGCGGCCCGAACCGGATCGACTTCGGAGAGCCCTTCGACGAGGGGGTCGACGTGCTATCGTCGCCCGCGGGCCCGCCCGAGCGGGGCGCGGACCCCGGCCCGGACGCGGACCTCGACGTGAGCGAGGGGTTCGGCGCCGCGGACTCTGTCGCGGGCGAGCCCTCGGCCGAAACCGACGACGGAGATCCGGATCAGGACGGCGGAGAGTTTGTACAGGGAGCTGACGAGAGCGACGGCACCGAGGGCGAAGGTGAGATTGACAACTCTGAGGACGAAGGTGAGATCGACAACTCTGAGGACGAAGGCGAGAGCGGCGACGGTTTCGACGAGGGATCGGCCGACGACATCGACGACTGGGGGTTCGACGCCGTCGAGCCCGCGGAGGACGGGTGACTATGCCCGTCGCGAGGGCAGCGCCGTGAGCCTCGACGTGGACGCGGGCGACGGCGGCGTCGACGCGAACGTCCTCGCGGAGCTGTGTTACCCGGCCTTCGAGCTGCTGTTCGACCCCGAGGGCGATTTCGTCGCGGACGTCGAGCGCAAGCTCTCGGAGGCGCGGATGCCCGACCAGGTCGAGATGTACGTCTCGCTGGCGCTGGCGGTCGGCCTGCTGGTCGGCGGGGCGCTGTGGGCGCTCGGCACGCTGGTCGGCTACGGGGTGTTCTCGCTCGGGCTGATCGACCCGTCGTCGCTCTCGCTCGGTATGCCGGCGCCGACGCCGGCGATCAAGGAGCTGCTCCGGTCGCTCGTCGTGCCGACGGCGGTGCTTCTCAGCGGCCTGATCTTCGGATCGATCGGGTTCGCGATCGGGTTCGGCGGCCTCGTCGCGGTCCCGTACTCGCGGGCCTCCTCCCGGAAGCGGGAGATCAACCTCCTGCTGGCCGACTCGGTGTCGTTCATGTACGCGCTCTCCGTCGGCGGGCTCAACCAGCTGGAGATCCTGCGCGCGATGGCGACCGCCGAGGACACCTACGGCGAGGTGTCCCGCGAGTTCCAGAGCATCGTCAACGAGACCGAGTACTTCGGCACCGACTACCGGAACGCGATCCGCCAGCAGTCGATGGAGACTCCCTCCGACGAGCTCTCGCAGTTCCTCGCCGACATGCTCTCCATCGTCAACTCCGGCGGCGACATGGAGAGCTTCCTGAAGGACAAAAAGGAGAAACACCTCCGCACGTCGAAACAGGAACGCGAGATGACGCTGGAAACGCTGGAGCTGTTCGGCGAGATGTACATGACGCTCTCGCTGTTTCCCCTGCTTCTCATCATCATCCTCGTCATCATGGGGATGATGGGCGAGGCCGACGACCGGCTGCTGTACGCGACCGTGTACGTCCTCATCCCCCTGGTCGGCGCCGGGTTCCTCGTGCTGGTCTCGACGGTGAAACAGGACGAGCCCGGCGACGGCTACCTCCAGCCGGACGGCGGCAGCGAACGGCTCCGACAGACGAGCCAGGAGGGGCTCTTCCACTTCGGGCTCGTGGAGGCGTTCGTGGGGACCTTCTCCGTCTTCGACCGCATCCGCGACCGCGAGGGGACCCACAAGACGATGGAAATCCTCTCCGCGCCGCATCTCTTCCTCCGCGAGAACCCGCTGTACACCCTCGCGTTGACCGTGCCCGCGGCGGTCGCGCTCGTCGTCGTCGCGGCCGCGGCCGGCTCGGCGCCGACGACGTTCGACGGCTGGGTCGCCCGCCCGGTGTGGTCGGCGTTCGTCTGGCTCTACGTCCCCGTCTACGTCGTCCTGATCCCCCTCGGGTTCTTTTACGAGTGGCACCAGCGCTCGCGCCGGGCGGTGACCGGGAAGCTCTCGGAGACGCTCCGGAAGCTCTCCTCCGCGAACGACACCGGACAGACGCTGTTGGAGTCCGTCCAGACCGTCTCGGAGACGTCGACCGGGAAGCTCGCCGAGGAGTTCGAGGTTATCCACGCGAAGGTGAACTACGGGATGAGCCTGCGGGACGCCCTCGTGGAGTTCAACAACTCGTACGCGGTGCCCCGGCTCGCGCGGACGGTGAAGCTTATCACCGAGGCGCAGGAGGCCTCCTCGCAGATCACGGACGTGCTGACGACGGCCGCGCAGGCCTCGGAGAACCAGGACGACATCGAGCGCGAGCGGAAGTCGCGGACCCGGATGCAGGTCGCGATCATCGTGATGACGTACGTCACGCTGCTCGGCGTGATGGCCATCCTCCAGACGCAGTTCATCGACGTGATGGGCGACCTCGTGAGCCAGAGCGACGGCGGCGGCGGGGCGGGCTTCGGCGGCGGGGGCGGCGTCGACCCCGACGTGCTCTCCATGCTGTTCTTCCACGCGGTGACGATCCAGGCGATCCTCTCGGGATTCATCAGCGGCTACATCCGCGACGCGGAACTGATCTCCGGCGTGAAGTTCGCCGTGATCCTGATGACGCTGGCGCTGGGGGTGTGGATCTATGTCGGGTGACCGCGCGCAGACGGTCCTCGACTTCGTCGTCGGGATGTCCGTGTTCCTCGTCGCGGTCGGCTTCACCTTCGCGTTCGTCCCGTCCCTGTTGGAGCCGTACGCCGTCGGCGAGGGGGCGACCGTCATCGTCGCCGAGCGCGGCGCGGCGCGGCTCGCGGAGTCGTCGCTCGCGGAGCCGTCGGTCGCCGGCGGCACGACCGCGACGCTGTCGCACGCGTGTACCCTCGCGTTCTTCGACGGGACGGACCCCGACGCGGCGGCGGACGAGTCGGACTGCGCCTGGACGGCGAACGCCGATGACCTCCACGCCGAGCTCGGCGTCGACGACCTCCGCGGGCTCAACCTCACGGTCACGCAGCACGGGGCGATAGAGACGCTGAACTCGACGGACGGCCCCGTCGCGATGCGCGCCGGGCCCGCGCCGCCCGGCGGAACGAGCGTCTCGTCGGCGAGTCGCATCGTCACCATCGACGACCCCGAGGACCCGCGGGGTCCCGAGACGTACCGACTCACGCTGCGGGTGTGGTGAGATGTTCGTCGAACATCTCCCCGACGACCGGGGGCAGGCGCACACGCTGGAGGCGTTCACGGCGGCGCTGCTCCTCGTGACTGGGCTCATCTTCGCCACGCAGGCGACGGCCGTCACGCCGCTCTCGGCGAGCACGTCGAACCAGCACGTCGAGAACCAGGCTGGGATCGCCGCGCAGGACCTGCTGTCGACGACCGACGCGAGCGGCGACCTCGAGGCGGCGCTGCTGTACTACGACAACGGCAGCTTCGTCGGCGCCGCCAACGGGGAGGGGTACGCGGGGATGCCGCCGGAGTCGCACCCGCTTCATGACCCGCTGACGGAGGCGTTCGGCGACCGCCAGATCGCGTTCGACATCGACGTCTACTACCCCGAGGACGGGGGCAACGAGACCGGCGACGTCTCGATGGTCGACATGGGCTCGCCGACGGACAACGCGGCGACGGCGAGCGTCCGCGTGGCGCTGTACGGCGACGACCGGTTCGGCGCCGACGACCAGCACGTCCTCTCGACGGACGGCCCCGGCAGGGGGTACTTCGCCGATCCGGCCGACGGCGACGGTGAGGTCCTGTACACGGTCGTGGAGGTGCGCATCACCGCATGGCAGATGTGAGCCTCCCTCGCCTCGGCGGCCGCGAGCGCGACCGCGACGATCGGGGCGATCGCGGACGTGAGCGCGACGGCGCCGACCGCGACGAGGACCGGGCGCAGATCATCCTCATCACGGGGCTGACGCTCGCGGTCCTCTTCGTCGCCGTCGTGCTCCTGTTGAACACCGTCATCTACACGGAGAACCTCGCGACCCGGGGCGCCGACGCGGGCGGCGCGGAGGCGATCGAATTCCGCGACGGCGCCGTCGACGATCTCGCCGGAATCCTACACCGCGAACACCGGAACGGCTCCGCGAACGTCACCGAGTCCTTCGGCGCGAGCGCGGAGACGTACGGTCGGACGGTCGGCGACCTTCGCGCGCGCGACGGGGTGATCGCGGCGGTGCGGCCGAACCTCTCGACCGTCGAGGAGGGGTACTTCATCGCGCAGAACGAGACCGACGACGGCCTCCGGAACATGACTGCGCCCGGCTCGAACGGCGCGGACTGGACCGTGGCCGGCAACGCGACCCGGACGCGGAACTACCGGCTGACGGTCGACCCCGATTCGCTGTCGGACTCGACGAGCGGCGCGTTCACCGTCGTGGCCGACGGGAGGACGGACGGGACCAACGAGACGTGGTCGGCGACGCTGACCCGGGAGACGGACGGCGACCTCACCGTGACGGTGGAGACCGCGAACGGGACGACGGCCGAGACGTTCGCGTCGCCCCCGGACGAGAACCACACCGTCGACTTCACCGCCGGCACCGTCAACGGCGAGCCGTTCGACGCGCTCGTCTGGGCCGAATGGGTCCAGACCGACGGCGACCCGTACGAGCCGTACGACGTCCGCTACGAGAACGGCGACCAGGCGCGGGGGACGTACCACCTCGTCGTCGACGACCGCGACGACGGCGCGAACCCGGGCCGCCCCTTGCGACCGTACGTCGACGAGGCGATATACAGCGTGGAAGTCGATCTCCTCCATCGGACGCCGGAGCTGACCTACCGCGACACGGTCCGGCTCGCGCCGGGTGAGCGCGATGCGTGACGGCCCGGGCGGGACCGACCGGGCGGTGTCCGTCACCGTCGGCTACGTGATGACGCTCGCGATCTCGACGCTGCTGCTCTCCGGGCTGTTCGTCGCGGGCGGGTCGTTCGTCGACACGCAACGCGAGCGCGCGGCGCAGGGAGAGCTCACCGTCGTCGGCGAGCGGATCGCGGCCGACCTCGGCACCGTCGACAGGCTCGTCGCGACCGCGGAGTCCCGAGAGAACCTCACGGTCGACCGACCGCTGACGCTCCCGGACAGGGTGTCGGGGACCGGCTACCGGATACGGATCGCCGCGAACGGCACTCGGGGAACGATCGCCTTGGAGAGCGACGGAACCGACGCGAAAGTCGAGGTCCCGTTCCGCACGAGCGAGGGCGTCGCGGTCCGAAACGCGACCGTCGACGGCGGGAACCTCGAGATCCGGTGGGACTCGGACGCCGGCCCCGGCGGAGACGGCCAACTGGTGGTGAGCGAGCCGTGAAGGGGGCCGATCGCAACGACAGTCCCCCGTGCGCCGACAGCGACGGCGGGTTCTTGTCCGCCGACCGCGGCGTCAGCGAGACCGTCGGGTTCGTGCTGGTGTTCGCGCTGATCACCTCCACCATCGCCGTGACGTTCACCGTCGGGCTCGGGGGGCTGGAGGACGCTCAGCTCGCGGAGCGCGACAACAACGTCGAGCGCGCGTTCGACGTCCTCCACGACAACTTCAACGACCTCAGCCGCGACGGCGTGCCCAGCCGGGCGACGGAGCTGCGGCTCGGCGGCGGCGAACTGGCGTTTGACGACGAGTCCGAGTTCCGGCTCAACGGGACGGGATTCGAGTCACAGGTCATCGAGGGGGGATCCCTCACGTACCGTGGTGCCGGCGACACCCGGATCGTCTACGAGAACGGCGCGGTGTTCCGGATGGACGGCGACAACGGCGTGATGATCAGAGAGCCCGACCTGCTGATCGGCGAGACGATCGTCTACTCGCTGTACGGACTCGACGGACCCGCAGAACCGGTGAGCGGCGATCGGACGGTTCTCGTCGTCAGTGAGCGCACAGACCGGGAGGTCGCGGCCGATGACCGGACGGCCGCCGACAACATCACACTCGAGATCAACTCTACACAGGCGACCGTTTGGGAGCGGTACTACGGCAACCTCGCCGACGAGTACGAGCAGATATCGGTGTCGACGGCCGGCCCATCGGACCTTACGGTGACGTTCGAGGCCGATCACTACGACCGGTTTATTGTCCACCGGACCGCCGCGCGGGTCGCGTTCTCGGACTGAGGTATGAGCGCCCGTGGTGTGAGGCGACTGCCGGGCTCAGTCGGACTCAACCACCACATTGTGTGTGGAGACGTGGAGGTGGCTCACGACGGGGACCGACCTGCCGTCGAACGGCTGATTGTCCCGCAGCGCCTCGTCGTAGTGAAGCTTCAATCGCGCCTCATTGAACTCGAACTCGTTCGCCGTGACCGACCCCGTGAACGTCATCGACCCATCGAGGGTCATCGCGCTCTCCGGCGCGTACAACACCCCTGTGAACCGGACGCGACCGTTGTTACCGTTGACGTCGATCGCGTCCTCGCCAGCGTAGAGCCAGAGGTTCTCCGTCCGGTCCCCGTCAGCCGAGACGTTCGCGCCGTCGTCGAGGGTAACGCGGCCGAGCGTGAACAGTTCGAACCGTGTATCCTCCGCGGTCGATATCGACGCCGTCCCGCTGTCCGTCCCGTCGCCTCGGACGGTGACCGGTCCCCTGACGTGGAGATTCACCGGGTTGCCGCCCTCCGCTTGGACCCTGCCCGTTTCGTCGACGAACATCCCCCCGTCCACCAGCACGTCAATCTCGTCGCTGCGGGCGTCGAACTCGATGGACCCGCCGTCCTCGACGTCGAGGTCGCCGTCGACCGTGAGCGTCGTTCCGCTCTCGACGATGAGCGTGTTCCCGCCGGAGACGACGAGGTCGCCGGTGAACTCTGTGTCTTCGTCCACCCGTTCTGTCCCGCCGTCGAACGCGAACGACCCCGTCTCACGCTCCGGTTCACGGTCACGCAACTCGTCGATCTGCTGTCTGATGGCCCCGGACACGGGATTCAACCCGGGAAAGTCGACGTTCGTCCGGGTCTCTCCGCTCACGTATACTTTCTTTTCGAACTGTCCGGGCGGGAAATCGTCTGCCCCCATAAGCAGATCGCCGCGGATCCGGATCTCCTCCAACCTGCCGATCCCGCCCTCCCCCCTCCCGAACCCACCGTTGGTCCGCACCACCGCGTTGTCGTCGGCGGTGTCGGGGCCGTACGGACGGGGATCGGAATCGGTACCTGAATCGTAGCTGTCAGCTTCGAGCCGCCTGATTCCGCCCGCGGCGATGCTCGAGCTCCCCACCGACGAGGCGCTCGTCGTGAGCGTCGGGTGAACGGTCTTCGTCCGGATCTCGACTTGTACCTCGTCCGAGGACAGCTGCGTGACGTTCGCTTCGGTCCTAGACTCGAAGAAGCGTCCCCACGCCTCAGCGTATTCGCTCTCGACGGTGATGGTGACATTTCCGCCCAAGAGGGGGTTCGAGATGTTTTCCGACGCGAACAGCTCCTCGGGGCGCCCGCCGCTCTCGCTGATTGTGACCGAGTCGGAGAGGTCCCCCTCGCCGGCGACCGTCACCAGCGGAAGTGTGAGGGTGTCGCCTCGGTAGTGAAACTCCGGCGGCGAGACCATCCGTGCGCCGTTCGCGTTCGCACGCCAGACGCCGCCGCCCTGATAGGCGATCACGTCGTCGCCACGCTCGTAAATGATCGCTCCGAGCGTGGTCTCGTTCGTGTAGGTCCCGTTCTCGGTCTCGACCTCGATCCGCATCGATCCCGCCCCCTCGTCGACGCGCAGGTCCGCGTTCCGCCCCGGGTCGAGTTGAAGACGCTGCGAGGGCGACCCGCCGTGCGCGACGAGGCTCGCCTTGGAGTCCACCTGCGTCATCGCCCCCTCGACGCGCTGGAGGTCGGCGGTCCGCTGGGCGTCGTCGAGCGCGGCGCCGCCGAGCGCGACCGTGATGCCGACGACGGCGACCGTCAGGCCCAGCAAAAGCACCGTGCCGAGCACCTCGCTCTGCGCGCGCTCGGCGGTCGCTCCGCGCCCTGCTCCGTTCATACGGGCCAGTAGGTCGACCCCGCTGATAAACGTGGACACCCGGCTATCAGTCGCGATACCCCCGAGGCCGGGAAGACCGCTCACCGCGGCGGTTCGGCACCGCTGCGGCTCCGAAGAGCAGGGGATATATCTCGACGGCGCCCCTCTCAGCGCCCGTGACCGAGCGACTCTACCTCGCGGACGACACGGTGACGGCGTTCGAGGCGACCGTCGAACGCGTCCTCTCGGACCCCGATCGCCTCGTCCTCGACCGGACCCACTTCTACCCGACCGGCGGCGGCCAGCCGCACGACACCGGAACGATCCGGGTCGCCGACGGAGGCGACGCGGCGACGGACCGATCCGACGGCGGCGGAACCGCTCGCTGGCGCGTCGTCGACGTCCAGATGCGGGACACGGTGTACCACGAGATCGAACCGCTCGGCGGGGAGAACGGCGAGAACGGCGAGAGCGACGGGGCGGCCGACGCGGCCGAGCCGCCTCCGCTCCCGGAGCCGGGCACCGACGTCGTCTGTGAGATCGACGCTGACCGCCGCGAGGCGCACTCGCGCTATCACACCGCGCAGCACCTACTGTCGGCGCTCCTGCTCGACGAGTTCGACGCGCGGACGACGGGCAACCAGCTGTACGCCGATCGCGCGCGCCTCGACGCCGAGTACGGCCGGTTCACGGACGACGACCTCGACCGGATCGAGGCCCGGCTCAACGAGCTCGTCGCCGACGGGCGACCGGTGTCGAGCTACACGATGGACCGCGAGACCGCGGAGGCGACGCTGGACACCGACCGGACGCGGATCGACCTCCTCCCCGACTCGATCGAGGAGCTCCGGATCGTCGAGATAGCGGGGCAGGACGCCGAGGACGAGCCGTACGACCGCACCGCCTGCGCCGGGACCCACGTCGCGAACACCGCCGACGTCGGCGAGGTCGTCGTCACCGGCCGAGAGACGAAGGGGCCAGACGAGGAGCGCGTCCGGTTCGCGCTCGCCGAGCACGTCGACGCGGACTGACGGGCGCGTCGGCGCCCCGAGCGCGCGTCCGCCCCTCGCCCGCGATCCCGCCGTTTAAATACGATCCGCGGTAGGTTCGGGCATGAAGTTCTGCGACGAGTGCGGATCCATGATGAAATCCGGCGAGGGCGAAGACCACTGGGTGTGCGACGCCTGCGGCTACGAGATCGGGCGCGAGGACGGCGACGACGAGTGGACGACCGAGTCGCAGGTCGAGTCGGAGATCGTCGACGTGAGCGACGCCGAGGACAAGGGGCTCCCGACGACGACGGCTCAGTGTCCCAACTGCGACAACGACCGGGCGTACTGGTACATGCAGCAGATCCGCGCGGCCGACGAGTCCGAGACCCGCTTTTTCGTCTGTACCGAGTGCGAACACAAGTGGCGCGAAGACGACCACTGACCGGGTCAGCGCGCGACCGACACCCTTCTCGGATCTTCTCCGTTGCCGCCCGGGCGTCCGGCTGACGCCACCCGAGCGCCCGTCCGTTTTATTCCCGTCCGGGGCGAGGCGGGACCATGGAGCCACCGGTCGTCCCCCGCGACCGCCTCGACGGCTGGACGCTCGTCGAGGCGGCGACGGAACGCCCGTTCGAGGCCGGCCCGGTCTCGATCACGGCGGGGACGGCCCGATACGAGCGCGAGACCGCCCCGCCGCGACCGTTCTTCTTCGCGAGCCGACTCCGGGTCTCCCCGGACGCCGGGCCGAACCCCGCCCTGACCCGACTCGTCGAGTCGCGGGCCCGCGAGGGGTTCCGCGACCGCCTCGCCGACCGGGACATCTCCGACCTCGCGCGGCGCGACGAGCGGCGCCTCGACGTCGACGACCCGGCCGCGTCGCGCGCGACGCTCACCGTGTTCCACGGCCGCTGCGCGGTCGACGGCGAACGGGTTCCCGTCGAAGCCCTGCTGGCGGTGTGGGAGGCCGGCGAGTACCTGCTCGCGGGCGGCGCCTATCCGATCGGCGACGGCTTCGAGGCGACGAGAGGGGACGTGCTGTCGCTGGTGCGCGGCGTTCGGCCGCCGGACGCCGAGGGCGGTGCCGTCGAGCGCTCGGAATAGCCGATCAGCAGTCGACCGCGCCGGCGCTCGACTCGATCGGCGACCCGTCGTCTTCGTAGTCGGCGTCGCCGACCGCGCCGGCGAACATCGGGAGCTGGAGTTCGTAGGTGTACAGCACGTCGAACGCCGCGAACGGGTCGATCCCGTCGGCGATCGCCTGCCGGGCGGTCAGCCTGACGCCCGCAGCGAGGACCACGATCGGTTCGCCGTCGAGTCGCCCGGCGGTCTCGACGCCGAACTCGTTGCCCGCGCCGGGGTCGGTCAGCACGGAGAGGTGGACCACCGCCTCCATCTTCGCGCCCCCCTCGCCGTCACCGATCGATATCGGGTACCCCGTTCCAGTGAAACACCGCGTGATCGGGGGGGCCTCGCCCCGGTCCGCGTCGACGTCGGGCCCGGCGGTCGCGGGACTCTCCGCGGGCCCGTCGACGGACGAGTGGACCGACGTTCCCGACGCGTGGGCCACCGCTCCCGACGCGTGGGGCGCCGCTCCCGACGCCGCGGCCTGGCCCGCGACCGCGCCGGCGCCGAGGCTCGCCGCGAGGAGCAGCAGCGCGAGCGCGAGGGCGCGGACGCGTGTCCGTTGCGGGCGCGTCATCGACCGTCCGTTCGTCGGCCCGGTTTAAATCACCGCGGTCGACGGTATCAGTCGAGAGAATCGCCGCCGAGAAGCCCCTCGACGAGCAGCTCCGCGGACGCGACGTTCGTCGCCAGCGGCACGTCCTTCACGTCACAGACCCGCAGTAGCGCCGAGATGTCGGGCTCGTGCGCCTGCGCGGTCAGGGGATCGCGGAGGAAGACGACGCCGTCGATCCGGTCGCTCGCGATCATCCCCCCGATCTGGAGGTCGCCGCCGTACGGCCCCGAGGCCTGTCGGTTCACGGCGAGTCCGGTCGCGTCCACGATGCGCTTGCCCGTCGTCCCGGTGGTGACCAGTTCGCACTCGTCGAGGACGGCCGTGTGCGACTCGACGAACGCGACCATCTCGTCTTTCAATTCGTCGTGAGCGATGAGCGCGATGCGCATACGTGGCGGTCGCTCCGGCGTCGCTTAAGCGCTCGCCTCGCCGCGGTGTTCACTCCACCGCTGCGGGTCCGTCGCCCGGACCGTCGCCGTCGCCCGGGGCGTCCCCGTCGCCCGGACCGTCGCCGTCGCCCGGGGCGTCCCCGTCGCCGCCGTCGGTTCCTCTGGACGCCGAGCGCGCCCCGAACCGGCCGAGCGCGACGCGTGCCAGCGTCCCGGGGCTGTGTCGGCGGATCACCCGAACCGCGTTGACCGCGAAGACGGCGACGCCGAGCGTCACCAGGGACATCCCGGCGAGCGCCGGTCCCCGGGCGCCGCCCCCGAGCGTCGTCCCGGACGCCCCCGCGAGGAGGTCGGCGGCGACGACGAGCGCGGTCCCGACGAACAGCAGCGTCCCGTCCGCGGCCGCGAGGCGGTCGTCGTAGAGGTCGTCGACCATCGGCACCGCCTCGAAGCCGAGGCGGTCGCTGTACCGCTCGACCCAGACGACGAACGGGACGACGTGATACAGCGTCCCGAGGATCACGAACCCGACCACGCCGAGCAGCAGCAGCGGTGCGCCCCCGGGCCCGCCGAGGACGTGTTCCCGGGCGGTCGGCGACCGCAGCCACGCCGGCGCGGCGGTCGCGGCCCACGCGGCCAGCGCGAGCGCGACGACCGCGTACCGCGTGTGCATCGGCGTGCGCTCGACGCGCATCTCGAAGAGCCGGCGAGCGAGGACGACCGCGAACGCGAGGGCAGCGAGCGGGATCAGGGCGGCGCCGAGGCGGGCGAGGGCGGTCGATCCGATCAGTCGCCCCGCCGCAAGTGCGACGACGCCCACCGGGTGGCCGACCTCCTCGACCGCGCGGAGGCGATGGTCGACCCCGTGGAGCTCCGTCTGCGTGAACATCGTTCCGAGCTGGTACAGGGCGCCGTAGATCGTGGTGAGCACCGCGCCGAAGACGGCGAGGGTGACGTGGGCGCCGCGGACGCCTCCGTGCGAGACGCCGAAGCCCGCGAGGAACCCGGAGCCGAGGTCCGCCGCGAGCAGGACGCCGAGCGCGGTCAGGACGACGAAGAACGCGAGCGCGACGGCGAAGTGGCGCTCGGTCACGTCGAGCTCCTCGACCGTTCCGAGGGTCCGTCCGACGTTGTAGACGAACGTCCAGAACCCTACAAGCATGACGGTGCCGAACACCGCGAGCAAGGCGAGCCGGCCCAGCGCGAGCGCGGCCGCGAACCCGACCAGCCCGCCGACGACCAGCGCGAGCTGCGCGCTCGCGAGTCGACGCGAGTGGAGCGTCGTCCCCGACCACACCGGGACGAACTGCGTCATCGCGCCCATGATCGTCACGCACACCCACCCGATCAGGAACAGGTGGACGTGGACGAGGCCGCCGAGCCCCGGCACCGCGTCGACGATCAGCCCGATCCCGGCGAGCAGGGCGCCGCCGAGGAGGGTCAGCCCGACGAGGAAGTGCCGAAGCGGGACCGTCATCGGCGGCCCCTGCGCCGTGTCGATTCCGCCCGGAACTGCTCCCATATTCGGATCACCGACCGCCGCCCCCCTCCGACTGTTCCCGAAGATGTTCGCGGGATCGTCGGGTCGCGGGGACGCGGCTCCCGGCCGGCGGGCGCCGGGGCGCGCGAGGCGGCCGCATCCCCGAACGGGGCGGTCTTAAGTCCGTCCGGTAACGAGGGGGCTCCATGCCACGCGACCGAGACACCGCGCCGCTCGGCGTCCGGAGCCACCGCGACGCCGCGGGGGTGTCGTAGATGGGCGGGAATTCGGCGGACGGCGATTCGGCGGACGGCGATTCGACGGACGACCGACGGGCAGGCGGCCGAGCGATCGGCGTCGACGTGGGGGGCACGTTCACCGACGTGGCGCTCTCGCTCGACGGCGACCTCGTCACCGCGAAGGTGCCGAGCACCGACGACCAGAGCGAGGGCGTCGCGGCCGGGATCGAGAAGGCCTGCGAGGCGGCCGAGATCGACCCCGAGACCGTGACCGAGTTCTCCCACGCGATGACGGTCTCCGTCAACGCGCTGCTGGAGGGCGACGGGGCGAAGACCGCCCTCGTGACGACCGAGGGGTTCCGCGACGTGCTGGAGATCGGCCGGCAGACCCGGCCGTCGCTGTACGACCTCGACGCCGAGAAACCGGCGCCGCTCGTCCCCAGGCGCCGCCGGTTCGAGGTCCCCGAGCGCGCGACGGCCGACGGGATAGAGCGACCGGTCGACGACGAGGCGATCGAGTCGCTCGTCGCCGACCTCCGCGACGCGGACGTCGAGTCCGTCGCGGTCTGCCTGCTCCACGCGTACGCGCACCCCGAGAACGAACGGCGACTGGCGGGCGCGCTGCGCGGCGCGCTCGACGCCCCGGTGTCGGCCTCCCACGAGGTGCTCCCGGAGTTCCGCGAGTACGAGCGCACCTCGACGACCGTCGTCGACGCGTACGTTCGCCCGGCGATCGACGGCTACGTCGGGCGACTCACAGAGCGGGCGCGGGACCTCGGCCTGCCGCAACCGCGGATCATGCAGGCCAACGGCGGCGTCACCGACGCCGACACGGTCAGGCGGAACGCCGTGACGACGGTCCTCTCGGGGCCGGCGGCGGGCGTCGTGGGCGCGAGCGCGACGGCCGGGACCGACGCCGACCGAGAGGGGCTGATCACCTTCGACATGGGCGGGACCTCCAGCGACGTGAGCCTCGTCCGCGACGGCGAGGTCGAGCGGACGACGGAGGCGACCGTCGCGGACCGACCGATCGGCACGCCGATGGTCGACGTCGAGACGGTCGGCGCGGGCGGCGGGTCGATCGCGTGGGTCGACGCCGGCGGCGCGCTCCGGATCGGCCCCCGCTCGGCCGGCGCCGACCCCGGTCCGGCCTGCTACGGCAAGGGCGGCACGGAGCCGACCGTCACGGACGCGGACCTCGTGTTGGGGTACGTCAGCGCGGACACCGACCTCGGCGGCGACCTGTCGCTGGACCCGGACGCGGCCCGCGACGCGCTCGCCGACCTCGCCGACGAGGCGGGGATGGAGGGGCCGGTCGAGACCGCGCTGGGCGTCCACCGCGTCGCGAACGCCGACATGACGCGCGCGATCCGCTCCGTCACCGTCGAGCGCGGCCACGACCCGCGCGGGTTCGGGCTCGTCGCCTTCGGCGGCGCCGGCCCGATGCACGCGGTCCAGATCGCCGACGGCCTCGACGTCGAGCGCGTTATCATTCCGCACGCCTCCGGTGTCCTCTCGGCCTACGGGCTGCTCGCGGCCGACGAGACGCGGGACGCCGTGCGGACCCGTCAGGGGCCGCTCGCCGAGGTCGACTCCGACGCGGTCGACGCGCTCTACGGTGAGATCGCCGACGACCTGCTCGACGAGGTCAGCGACCGGGACGCGGCGCGCGTCGAGTACGCCGCGGACCTGCGGTACGCGGGGCAGAGCTTCGAGCTCACCGTCGGCGTGGCGCGCCCGTTCGACCCGGCCGCCGTCGGCGAGCGGTTCGCCGCGGCCCACGAGTCGGCGTACGGCTACCGGGCGGACGAGCCCGTCGAGCTGGTGAACTGCCGCGCGACGGCGACGGTCCCCCGGAGCGCGCCGGCGATCGAGTCCGTCGGCGCCCCCGACGCGGGGCCGCGGACCACCCGCGAGGCGGTGTTTCCCGACGGGGCCCGCGAGACCCCCGTCTACGACCGGGATCGCTTCCCGGCCGACGAGCGCGTGGCGGGCCCGGTCGTCGTCGAGGGCCCCGAGAGCACGGTCGTCGTCCCGCCGGCGTGGAGCGTCCGACTGCGCGACGACGGGGCGCTGGTCGCGGAGGTGAGCGACTCGTGACCGACGCGGAGCCGGGAGCGGGCCTCGACCCGGTCACGCTGGAGATCCTCCGGAACCAGCTGGAGAGCGTCGCGAGCGAGATGGGCCACGTGCTGATCCGCGGCGCGTACTCGCCGAACATCAAGGAGCGACAGGACTGCTCGACGGCGCTGTTCGACGCCGACGGCCGGATGGTCGCGCAGGCCGAACACATCCCGGTCCACCTCGGCGCGATGCCCGACGCGGTCGACGTCGTCCTGGAGAAGGACCCGAAGCCGGGGGACGTGTTCGTCGTCAACGACCCGTTCGCCGGGGGGACCCACCTCCCGGACGTGACGCTCGTCTCGCCGATCGCGCCCGACGGCGAGATCGTGGGCTACGCGGTGTCGCGCGCGCACCACGCCGACGTGGGCGGGAGCGCGCCGGGGAGCATGCCGCCGGGGGCGCGGGAGATCTACGAGGAGGGGCTCCGGCTCCCGGCGGTCCGGCTCGTCGACGGCGGCGAGCCGAACGAGGCCGTCCGCGACCTGATCCTCGCCAACGTCCGCACGCCGGACGAGCGCGAGGCGGACCTCCGCGCGCAGCGCGCGGCGAACGCGCGCGCCGAGGAGCGGATCGGCGAACTGCTCGACGAACACGGCGAGACGCTGCTCGACGCGTTCGACGCCGTCATCGACTACTCGCGCGAGCGCGTCGAGAGCGAGATACGCGAGCTCCCGGACGGCACCTACCGCGCGGCCGACGTCCTCGAAGGCGACGGCGTGACGGACGCGGACGTCCCGGTCGAGGTCGCCGTCACCGTCGACGGCGCCCGGATCGACGTCGACTTCGCCGGCACCGCCGACCAGGTGGACGGCAACCTGAACGCCCCGTTCTCGGTCGCGAAGAGCGCGGTGTACTTCGTCGTCCGCGCAGTCACCGACCCGGAGATCCCGCCGAACCACGGCTGCTACGAGCCGGTCTCGATATCCGCGCCCGAGGGGTCGCTGCTCGACCCCCGACCGCCGGCCGCCGTCGTCGGCGGCAACGTCGAGACGAGCCAGCGCGTCACCGACGTGACGCTGGAGGCGCTCGCGGAGGCGGTGCCGGACGCCGTCCCCGCCGGCGGACAGGGGACGATGAACAACCTGATCGTCGGCGACCGCGGCGGCGAGTTCACCTACTACGAGACGATCGCCGGCGGGTTCGGCGCCCGGCCGACCAAGGACGGGATGGACGGCGTTCAGGTCGGGATGACGAACACGCTCAACACGCCGGTCGAGGCGCTGGAGACGGCGTACCCGCTGCGGGTCGAGCGCTACGCGCTCCGTCCGTCGAGCGGCGGCGACGGCCGGTATCGCGGCGGGCTCGGCGTCGAGCGGACGCTCACCGTCGAGCGGGACGCGACCGTCTCGCTTCTGACCGAGCGTCGGCGGACCGCGCCGCGCGGGCTCGCGGGCGGCGAGGACGGCGCGCTCGGCGAGAACCTGATCGACGGCGAGCCGGTCCCGGCGAAGGCGTCCGTCGACGTCGCGGCCGGGTCGACCGTCTCGATCCGCACCCCGGGCGGCGGCGGGCACGGCGACCCCGCCGAGCGCGACGAAAAAGCACGGGAGCGCGACCGACGCGACGGGAAAGTCGACGACCGAGAGGACGAGTCGACCGACGATCGTTTATAAATAGAGTTGGCGGTGGCGCGCCTCCGAGCGGCCGCCCCCGGCGGCCGCGAGGAGTCCGCGAGGGAGGCGGCGGTCCGGCGCGGCTCTGCCCGCGCCGGGCCGGCCGCCGAGGCTGGGGAGGCGTGAGGTGCGGTGCTGTGCGGGGCGGGACTCAAAGGGGCAGTCACCGGCGGCGGAGCCGCCGGTTGCCCGTGGCGCTACGCGCCATGCTGCCGGGAGGCGGACGCAGGCGTTCACGAGAGCTTTGCTCTCGTGAGCCAATCAGAACGCTTCGCGTTCTGATGACGACGGAAGCACCGCAGCGAGCGAGCGAAGTGAGCGAGGAGCGTGGTTCGAGAGAGCGAAGCTCTCTCGTCATCCCGAAAATCGGAGATTTTCGGGCGACAACGAGCGTGCGCCCGCCTCCCGGCTGGGACTTCGGAGCTGTTCTCCGCGGATTCGTTTTCGACCATTTATAAATGAGCGGCTGGGACCTTGGTAGCCGTCACCGCGCGATCAACGATTTATAACCGACCGACCGGAGATTTGGAAGCGATTTCCGCCGCTCCGCTATCGTCTATTTATAAGTGAGCAGCTGGGCTTTGGAAGCCGTCACCGCGCCAGCAACCACTTATAAATAAACAGCCGAACCCAGAGCGTCAGACACCGCGCAGACAACGACGGATACCCGAACACCCCGTCAGAGTCAGCGTCCTATTTAAACCGGAACGTCTCTAGATTCTTCGGCGCGAACGTCCGCATGTTGTAGTCGTGGTACAGCGCGGACGAGAGGTCCTGAACGGAGCCCTCGTCGCCGTGGACGCAAAGCACCTTCTCCGGGCGCGGGTTCATCGTCTTCACGAAGTTCTCTAACCCCTGTCGGTCGGCGTGGCCGGAGAAGCCGTCGACGACCTCCGTGCCCATCTCCAGGGTGAGCGTGTCGCCGCGGCTCCCGCCGCCCCAGCCGTCGACCGGGATCTCGTCCCAGCCGTTCTGGATGCGGCGGCCGAGCGTCCCCTGCGCCTGGTAGCCGACGAACACGAGGTTCGAGTCCGGGTCGGGGCCGATGTGGCGGAGCCACGACATGATCGGCCCGCCCTCGATCATCCCGGAGGTGGAGACGATGATACATTGGTCGCCGTCGGCGACCTCCTGCCGCTCGTCCTCGCCGGCGTCGATGTGGTTGAACTGGTCGGCGAGGAACGGGTTCTCGTCCTCGTGGAAGATCCGGTCGCGGAGGTCGTCGCGGAGGTACTCGGGGTAGGTGGTGTGGATCGCGGTCGCCTCCCAGATCATCCCGTCGAGGTGGACGGGCATCTCGGGGATCTCGCCCTCGCGCATCGCCTCCTCCAGCACGAGCATGATCTCCTGTGACCGCCCGACGGCGAAGGCGGGGATGACGACCTTCCCGCCCTGCTCGTACGTCTCGTTGATGACTTCCTTGAGCGCCTCCTCGGAGTCCTCCTGGTCGGTCTGGTAGTCGTTGCGGCCGCCGTAGGTGGACTCCAACACGAGCGTCTCGACGCGCGGGAAGTCGTTGACCGCGCCGTTGAACAGGCGGGTGTCCTCGTAGTGGATGTCGCCCGAGAACGCGACGTTGTAGAGGCCGTCGCCGATGTGGAAGTGGGTGACCGCGCTGCCGAGGATGTGGCCCGCGTTGTGGAACGTGAGCTTCACGTCCGGCGCGACGTCGGTCACGTCGCCGTACTCCAGCGGGATGGTGTGTTTGATCGCGTCGCGGACCTGCGCGGACTCGTAGGGGGGCGTCCGGCCGTCCTTCGCCGCGACGTCGAGGTAGTCGAGCGTGAGCAGGCCCATCAGGTCGCGGGTCGGCTCCGTCGTGTAAATCGGGCCGTCGTAGCCGTACTTGTACAGCAGCGGGACCAGCGCCGAGTGGTCGAGGTGGGCGTGGGTCAACACGACCGCGTCGAGGGTCGCCGCGCCCGCGCCGAGCGCCTCGGGGACCTGGAGGTACGGCACCTCGCCCTCCGCGCCGGGCTTGTCGCCGCAGTCGATGAGGATCCGCGTCTCGGGCGTCGAGAGGATGAAGGCCGCGCGGCCGACCTCGCGGCAGCAGCCGAGCGTCGTGATCCGGACCCACTCGTCGTCGGACATCTCCTCGCGGTGGATCTGTCGGCCGACGCGTTCGAGGATGTCGCGGCGCTCCTCGCGCTCGTTCTTCAGGAAGCCGCGGACGTTCGAGACGGTCGAGGACTCTATCGGCGGCGTCCGGACGACCTCGGGCGTCCAGCCGACCTCTTGGGTGATCTCGCGGAGCGTCGAGCCGCGGCGGCCGATCACCATCCCGGGCTTCTCGGCCTCGATGACCACCTCACCGGTGTCCTCGTGGAAGTCGAGGTCGGTCACGCCGGCCTCCTCCGGGATCACCTCGCGGACCTGGTCCTCGGCCCGCGCCGGCGGCGAGAGGGCGCTCGGGTCCGGGCGGACCGTGATCCGCTTGCGGAGCTTCGAGGCGAGCCGGCGGATCAGGTCGCCGTCGCCCGCGAACCGCTTCGGGTCGCGCGTGTACACGACCAGCTCCGGCCCCTCGTATTTCACGTCGGTGACCGTGATGTCGTTCGGAATCTCCTGTTCGATCTCGGATTTCAACGTATCGAGTTGCTTGTCGACTTGACTCATATCTCACTGCGGGTCGTCGGGGCCGTCGTCGTCGTCGAATCGCGTCGCGCGTCGCGCGGCGACTCGCCGCCGATCGATCGACCGTGACGGGGTAGGCATAGTGGAAGTACTGTCCGTACTGGTTCCGTACGCGGGAACAGCCAGCGAAAACCCGCTTGGATCGGACTACTGCCCCGCCGTTATAAAAGCCTTCGCAAAGGGCAAGCCGCAGGCGACACAATCCGGTCCATGCGCGTCACGCCGCAGACGGTCCGCGACGAACACGCCTGGGTCCGCGACCGCGCCGACGTCGTCGTGCCGATACTCAACGACACCCGCGACCGCCTCGGCCGGCTCTTCGAGACGGACGTCGACTCGGTGGCGCCCGACGCGTACCGCCGCGAGGTCGACGCCGTCTTCGCCGACGGCGAGGTCGCGGTCAACGTCGCGGCCTGCGTCGCGCTCCTGCGCGACCTCGACGTGGCGGGCGACTACCCCGGGTTCGTCGTCGACGAGGTCCTCGGCCGGGAGCTGGCCGCGACGATAGCCGGCGGGCGTCCGCTCTCGCTGCTCGCGCAGGCGACGTTCCACGTCGCCGACCTCTACGTGGACCGGGATGCCACGGCCGAGGCCGACCGGGACGCGGCGGCCGACGCGGACCGGGCCGGCGCCGGCACCGCCGGCGCGGACGACCTCGACGCCGCGCTCGCGGCGGGGTTCCAGACGCGGCTGCCCGGATGGGACTGGCGAGAGGGAGAGAGTCCGTTCGCGGTCGACGCGGTGGACCGGGGCGAGACCGAGTGAACGGGCGTCGGCCGCCTACGAGGTGAAGTTCCGAACGAGCCCGTACGCCTTGTCTAGCAGCGCGTCGGGGAGGAACCGCGCGAGGACGCCGACCCGCGCGACGGGGCCCGGCTGGACCCGCGCCGGGGGCTGGGTCGCGCTCGCGGCGTCGTAGATGGCGTTCGCGACGAGCTCCGGCTCGACCGCGCCGGGGCCGTCGCCGCCGATCAGCTTCGCGTCCTCGAAGGTCGCGTAGAACTCGTCGTAGGCGTCGGTCCGATCGATCCCCTCGCGCTCGTCGGGGTCGGCCTCCCGCTCCGCGCGCTTCGAGAAGTTCGTCTTCACGGGGCCGGGTTCGACGACGACCACGTCGATTCCGAGGTCCGCGACCTCGTTGCGGAGCGCGTCCGACATCGCCTCCAGCGCGAACTTCGACCCGCTGTACACGCCGCCGCCGGGCATCGACACCCGCCCCGCGACCGAGGAGACGTTCACGATGGTCCCGTCGCGCTCGCGGCGCATCGCGGGCAGGACCGCCCGAATGAGTCGGTGGGGCCCGTACACGTTCACGTCGAACTGGTCGTGGACGCGGTCCGTGGTGACGTCCTCGATCGGCCCGAACTGCCCGTAGCCGGCGTTGTTGATCAGCGCGTCGATCGCGCCCTCCTCGTCTAGGACCCGCTCGACGACGCGGTCGACGTCGTCCTGATCGGTGACGTCGAGCGTGGCGAGCTCGCAGCCCGCCTCGCCGAGCGCCTCGACGTCCGCGGGGTTCCGCGCGGTGGCGTACACGGTCCATCCCTCGTCGAGGAACGCGTGCGCCGCGGCGCGACCGATGCCCGAGGAACAGCCGGTGATGAGTGCCGTCTTCTGCACGCCTCTCCGGTCGCTCTCCGAGGGCATAACTCTCCCGACCGAAGCGTCGAAAAGGGGACGACCCGGCCGTCGCGGCCGCGTCCGCGTCGACGTGGCGTTCGCAGCACGGCACGCTGCGGCGACGACGACTTACTCCTCGTCGGTGTCGCCGTCCGCCGCGTCCTCGCCGTCAGCCGCGTCCTCGCCGTCCGCCGCGTCCTCGTCGCTCGCGAGCAGGTCGCGCTCGGCGAGGATCGCCTCGATCTCGTCGGTCGACCGCTCCGCGTACTCGGGGTCGTCGACGGTGATCGTGGCGACGCCGACGCCGTCGGGGGTCAGCTCGCCGTCGTTCGACTGCGCGAGGGTGTCGAGCGCGAGCCCGATCGCCTCCTCGGTCGAGATCCCCTCCTCGTACTCCGTCTCGAGGTAGTCGCGGAGGTCGCTGCGGTCCGAGCCGATGGAGAGCGCCTGCCACTCGTAGGGGGTCCCCGAGGGGTCGGTCTCGAACAGGCGCGGCTCGCCGTTCTCGATGCCGCCGACGATGAGCGCGACGCCGAACGGGCGCGCGCCGCCGACCTGCGTGTACTGCTGGATGTGGTCGGTGATGTTCTTCGTCAGCGTCTCGATGCCGACGGGCTCGCCGTACCGGAGCTGGTTCACCTGCGCCTGCCGGCGCGCGAAGTCGATGAGCTGGCGGGCGTCGGCGACGTGGCCCGCGCTCGCGACGCCGACGTGGTCGTCGGCCTTGTGGAGCTTCTCGATGCTCTCCGGCTCCATGAGGGGGGAGCGGGCGCGCTTGTCGGCCGCGAGGACGACCCCGTCCTCGGCGCGGATCCCGACGCTCGCCGTCCCTCGTTTCACCGCCTCCCGGGCGTACTCGACCTGGTAGAGTCGGCCGTCCGGAGAGAAGATTGTGATGCCGCGGTCGTACGCCTGCTGTTGGGATTGTCCCTGCATGATATCACTCGGTGTCGAACGCCGTCGCGCCGACGCGACCCGACTCGGTCCGCACGTCGCGCGCGTCTCCGCGCACGGTCGCGGCCCGCTCGGCGCCCTCGAACGCGACGTCTCGCTGTGTCGAACTGGCGGTCGCGCGACCCATATATCTTTCCTCACAGGCACGTACCGTCCCCGAAATCCCCCTAACGAGGATTCCGACCGGCTCGCCGTCGACCTCGCTCACGCAGGCGATCGCGGCGCGCGCCTCGGCGACGTGGCCGTGTCTGACGCGGACGACGGCCTCGCCGGTCCCGTCCGCGTGCGCGAACGACAGCAGCGTGAGGTCGGCGTCGGCGCTGCCGGCGTCGCCGAGGAGGTTGCCGGCGCTGTACCACAGCGCGCGCTGGAACGCCCGCCGGCCAATCTCGGCGTCCGCCCACGACTCGATCCCGACCGCGAGGTAGCGCCACCGCGGCCGGAGGTGTTTGGGGAGGTGCTTCACTGCGAACTCCTCACGCCGGGAGCTCCCGGATCCGCTCCGCGACGATCACCGCCACCTGGTCGTGGACGCGCTCGACGGCGGTCACCGCGAACCCCTCGTCGGTGAACGCCTCGACCAGCGTGCCGACGGTCGCCGGGTCGTCCACCTCGGGGCTGTAGAACGGCTCCTCGGGGTCGGGCTCCTCGAAGAACGCCACGTCGCCGAGGACGATCCGCCGCGCGCCCGTCTCGGCCATCACACTGATCGCCTCGCGCTTCTCGTCGTCCGCGAGGTGGTGGAGCGCGAAGTTCGAGGTGACGATATCGACCCGCTGGTCCGCGTCGAGGCCGGGATCGCGGAACTCGCCGTACGCGAACTCGACGTCGTCGAGCCCGCGCTCGGCCGCCTTCTCGCGCCCCTCCTCCATCATCCCCTCGCTAACGTCTCGCGCGAGGACGCGCTCGGCATTTCCGGCGACCTCCAGCGCGATGGCGCCCGTCCCGGCGCCCAAGTCGAGGACGACGTCGTCCGCCTCGGGCGCGGCGTGCTCGATCACGAGGCTCGCGCAGGCGTGGTACTCGTCGCTCTTCGAGTCGTCGTACGCGGCCGCCTTCTCGGAGAACCGCTCGGCGTGTTCAGCAACCGTCTTCTTCATGCCTACCACGTCGGACCCCCGGCTCTATGAAGCCCTCGGAGCGGCGCTCCCGGTTGCGCTCGACGAGGTCGCCCCACGCCCGAAGCCCCTCGCGGACGGCTTCCGGGTCGAACCCGATCGCCTCGCCGACCGCGACGAGCTCGCGCGGCGCCCGGAGTTCGAGGTGCGAGCGCGCGTTCGCGCTCACGACGTACGGCGCGTCGTAGTGGTCGACGATCTCGCGGAGCTTCCGGAGGTCCGCGAGCGCCCGGACGCGCTTCCCGCCCGTCTCGCGCAGCGCCGGCCCGAAGTCGAACTCGACGTGGACCCCGTTGTCGCGCGCCGCCTTCGCGAGGACGTGGTTGACGTCGCCGCCGCCCGTCATCGGGCGGACGAGGGCGTCGACGCGCGCCTGCTCGACCGCGAACCGGTTCAGGGCGTCGTCGCCCCCGACGACGCAGACCACGGTCCGGTCGGACCGGTAGTTCCCGACCGCGCCCGACGCGCTCGTCGGGTCGTCGGCGTCGATCTCGACCGCGTCGACGACGTCGATCCCGTACTCCTGGCGGAGCGCGTCCGGGTCGCGGACGGGGCTCTCGTCGCGGTCCGCCGCGGCCGAGCCGCCGTCGCCGGGTCCACCGCCGCCATCGACCGGATCCAGCGCGTCGCGCGACCGCACCACGATCCCGTCGTAGCCGTGCCGAGCCGCGGTCGCGGCGTGGCGCGCGGCGGTCGCCTCCCCGTCGGGGTAGGCGTGAACGGCCTCGTACATGGCCGCTCGTTTCGCGGCCGGGCGTATCGGCGTTGCGCTTTCGCCGCCGACCGCGCCTCGCCCGGATCAGTCTTCCCCCGCGGTTTCCTCCGTCTGCTTCCACTCCCGGCGCGGGTCCTCGCCCGTGAACCACGTCGCGATTCCGTCCGGATCGTCTTCGCGGAAGGCCCGCCGTCGACTCCACTCGACGAGCGTCTTCGCGAGCGTGATCGGCACGAGGAACGGAAGCAGGACGGCCTGCGGTCCGACGGCCGCCGCGACCGCGTCGAGCGTCCCGGCGCCGACGAGTCCCTGAACCACGAGCAGCGCCACCGCGACGGCGGGCACGGAGAACAGTCCGATGACGAGGTAGAAGAGGACGACCCGCTGGGCGGCTTCGACGACCATGTACGGCGACTGCTCCTCGTAGGCCCGCTCCGCGAAGAACTCGCGGCGCACCTCCGCGATCTGTGCGAGACAGACGCCGAGGGCCGCGACCCCGACGCTCGGAGTCGCGTACGAGAGAATGTCGCCGCCGACCCACGCGAGGGGGAACGCGACGAAGTAGAAGACGCCGAGCGACCGGACGACGACGCTCGCGTTCCGACGGTACACGGGCGGGAGCCACGAGGCGAGGTGGATCGGCTCGGGCGTCGTTTCCCACCGCTCCTCGTCGAGTTCGGTGTCCTCGGAGTAGCCGATGACGTAGAACGCGCGGTCGTCCAGGTCGATCGGTCGCTCGGCGAACAGCGCGGCGGCGCTGTACGCCAACACCATCGCGACCACCTCGATCCAGTACACCGCGAGCAGTTCGCCGACCCGCCAGTCGAACGCGACGACGCCGGCGAGCGGGAGGAGGTTCGTCGCGAGCACGAGCGCGAGCGCCCCGCGACCGGTGGGGTCCAGCGGGTGCGACGGGCCGCGACCGACCTCGGGCGGTCCATCGGAGGGCATCGTCTCGTCTCCCGGCCGCGTCGAACATAAACCTCGCTACCCGACGACCTTTTTGTTCGCTCGCGGGAACCACGTCGCATGCCCGCCGACCTTGCGGAGAAGACGGACCGCTACGAGCGGATGCTCGCGGACGCGCTCGCCGTCGCGGAGCCGCGTCCCCCGGCCGACACGCCGCTCGGCGAGGCCGCCGCCGACGTGACCGAGATGGCCGAGTCGTACCTCGACGACGGCCGGCACTTCCGCGACGACGGCGACCCGGTGAACGCGCTCGCCTCGTACTCGTACGGCTACGGCTGGCTCGACGCCGGCGTCAGGCTCGGGCTGTTCGCGGTGCCCGACGACACCGAGCTGTTCACCACGTGAGGCGGGTCGCCCGCCGCCGCGGTCGTTCCTGTCGACCTCCGAGGGACGCGCTTAAGCGGTGACGGCCGCCACTGGCGTCATGGACGAACTCGCGGACCTGACCGAGCGGCTCGTCTCCATCCCCTCCCACGAGGACGAGACGGCCGCGGGCGACGCGATCGAGGAGTGGCTGCGCGCGGAGACGGACGCGACGGTCGAGCGCGACGACGCCGGCAACGTCCTCGCGTTCGCGGGCGCGACCGACGACCCGGACGCCGACTCGCTCGCCCTCGTCGGCCACCACGACGTGGTGCCCCCGGCGCCCGAGCAGACGACCGGCGAGGGCCTCGACGGCGAGTACGTCGTCGAGCGGCGCGACGGCCGGATCTACGGCCGCGGGACCGCCGACATGAAGGGCTCGGTCGCGGCCGCAATGTGCGCCTTCCGCGACGCGACGCCGCCCGCGGGCCGGGAGCTGATCTTCGCGTCGTTCGTCGGCGAGGAGGTCGGCGGCGAGGGGGCGCGACACGCGATCGACGCCGGGTTCGCGCCGGACCGAGCGGTCGTCGCGGAGGGCTCGACGAACTACTCGAAGCCGGGCGTCACGGACGTCGTCGTCGCGCACCGCGGGCGCCGCGGGTCGCGGCTCGTGGCCCGTGGGGAGGCCGCGCACGCGTCGGAGCCGGAGGCGGGCGAGAACGCGATCTACCGCGCCTGCGACGCGATCGACGCGGTCCGCGACCTCGACGTCCCGGACGCGACGGTCCTCGGGAACGAGGTGTCGGGGTCGCTCGCGGTCACGATCGTCGACGGGGGCGAGACGTGGAACGTCATCCCGGAGCGCTGCGAGGCGACGGTCGACGAGCGCACGGTTCCCGGCGGCCGCGCCGACCTCGCGGGCGTCGCCGACGCGACGCCGGGCGTCGAGCTCGTCGTCGACCAGGACCTCCCGCCGATGGCCTGCGGCGACGCGGCGTTCGCCGACGCCGCGCTCGACGCCGCTCGCGCGGTCCACGACGAGCGCGGCCTCGACGCGCCCGAACACGTCACGAAGCCGCACGCGACCGACGCGGGGTGGCTGGCGCAGGCGGGCACCGAGTGCCTGGTCTGCGGCGCCTCCGAGCCCGGCGAGGCGCACACCGACACCGAGAGCGCGAGCCTCGATGTCCTCGACCGCTGTTACCGGATTTATACTGGGATCGCTGAGCGGGAACGGTAGCAGACGGAAGTTGGGTCCCTGCGCGCGCAGCGCGGCGGTCAAGCGACGGTTGGCGGCCGCCTCGCCCGACCCCGTATGGAAGGGGTTTTATGCGCTCCGCGGAAAGTGTGCGCCACTATGGGAGACAAGTCGAAGGCTCAAAAGAAGCGTCTGGCGAAGGCGGAGCGCCAGAACACCCGCGTCCCCGCGTGGGTCATGATGAAGACGGACATGAACGTGACGCGAAACCCCAAGCGGCGCAACTGGCGCCGGAACGACCTGGACGAGTAAATGTCGACGAACGACTTCGAGGAGCGCGTCGTCACCGTCCCGCTCCGCGACGCCAAGGAGAAGCCCGTCCAGCAGCGCGCCGACTACGCCATGAAGATCACCCGTCAGCACCTCGCCAAGCACTTCTCCGTCGACGAGGACGACGTGATCATCGACGGCTCCGTCAACGAGGCCGTCTGGGAGAACGGGCGACAGAACCCGCCCAGCACGGTGCGGGTCCGCGCGGCTCGGTTCGTCGAGGACGGCGAGCCGGTCGTCGAGGCCGAACACGCCGAGTAACGTGTTACGGGCGACCTTCACCGGCTCGTCGTACGTGGGCGTGTTCGCCCGCGCCGTCGACGACCTCCTGTTAGTCCGGCCGGACGTCGACGAGGAACTCGCCGAGGACCTCGGCGCGGAGCTCGGCGCGGAGCCGCTGCCGACGACGGTCGGTCGGTCCAACACGGTCGGCGCGCTCGCGACGGGCAACGAGCACGGCGTGCTCGTCTCCTCGCGCGCGACCGAGCGCGAGAAGGACCGGATCGCGGACGCCGCCGGCGCCCCGGTCCACGAGCTCCCGGGCGAGATCAACGCCGCCGGCAACGTCGTCCTCGCGAACGACTACGGCGCGTACGTCCACCCGGACCTCTCGCGCGAGGCGATTCAGACGGTCAAGGACGCGCTCGACGTCCCCGTGACCCGCGGCGACCTCGGCGACGTCCGCACCGTCGGCACCGCCGCGGTCGCCAACGACACGGGCGTGCTCTGTCACCCCCAGTCGACGGAGTCGGAGCTTCAGGCGGTCGAGGAGGCGCTCGACGTCCGCGCCGACCTCGGCACCGTCAACTACGGCGCGCCGCTCGTCGGCTCCGGCCTCGTCGCCACCGACGAGGGGTACGTCGTCGGCGAGGACACGACCGGCCCGGAGCTGGGCCGGATCGAGGAGACGCTCGGCTTCATCGACTGAGCCGCTCGCCGCCGCTTCCGCCTCCCGCTCGCCGACACTCCCACATTTAAGAGTCGAAGCGGAGTTAGGGACGGTATGCCCGCCATCGAGTGTCGGAAGCTCTCCAAGTACTACGGCGACGTCCGGGGGATCGAAGACGTCTCCTTCGCCGTCGAGGACGGCGAGGTGTTCGGCTTCCTCGGCCCGAACGGCGCGGGGAAGACGACCGCGATCCGCACCCTGCTCGGGTTCCTGTCGCCGACGAGCGGCGGCGCGGCGCTGCTCGGTCACGACGCGACCGACCCGATCGAGTCGCGGCGCGCCCGCGAGCGGATCGGGTACCTCCCCGGCGACCCCGGACTCGACCGCGACCGGACCGCGAAGGCCTTCCTCGACCACCAGGCGGCGCTCCGGGGCGCGTCGAGCCGCGACGACCTCGTGGACCGATTCGATCTCGACGAGTCCCGCCGCATCGCCGACCTCTCGCGTGGGAACCGGCAGAAGGTTGCGCTGGTGGCCGCGTTCATGCACGACCCCGACCTGCTGCTGCTCGACGAGCCGACCTCCGGGCTCGACCCGCTCCTTCAGGAGGAGTTCGCCGCCCTCGTGCGCGAGCGCGTCGACGACGGGGCCAGCGTCCTCCTCTCGTCGCACGTCCTCGGCGAGGTAGCAGCGCTCTGCGACCGCGTGGGCGTCCTCCGAGAGGGCCACCTCGTCGCGGTCGAGTCCGTCTCCGAACTGCGGTCCCGGGGCGGGAAGCAGGTCCGCGTCCGCGTCGCTGAGGAGGTCGAGCGCGCCGACTTCGAGGTCCGCGGAATCTTGAACCTCCGCGTCGGCGAGACCGTCTCGTTCACGTGGACGGGCGAGTACGACGCGCTGATCGACCTGCTCTCGGGATACACCGTGCTGGACCTCGACGTCGTCGACGCGCCGCTCGAAGAGGCGTTCATGACCTTCTACGACGGCGACGTACCGGGGCCGACCGGAGGTGGCGGCGCGGCACGCCGCGGAGCCGGTGGAGCACCCGGCAGCGACGCGGAGCGAGACGCGCCCGCGGAGTCGGGGGGTGACGGTCGGTGAGCGACCGCCCCGCTCCGTGGCTCGCGATCGCGCGGTACGACGCCGCCGGCCGCGTTCGCGGCTCGCTCGCGGCGACCGGGCTCCTATCCGCGTTCCTCCTGCTCTTCTTAGCCTTCTTCCCGTCGCTGTCGACCGCCGGGATCGACCTCGACGCGTACGTCGAGGCGTTCCCGCCGGCGTTTCAGGAGGCGTTCGGGATCATCGCCATCTCCTCCATCGAGGGGTTCCTCGCGGTGGAGTTCTACCAGTTCGCGTGGCTGCTCCTCGTCGGGCTCTACCTCGCGTACCTCGCCGGGGGAACGATCGCGGGCGACGTCGCCTCCGGCAGAATGGACCTCACACTGTCGGCACCGGTCGCCCGTCGCGACGTCGTGATCGGGCGGTTCCTCGGGCTGGTCCCGCTCGTCGCCCTGTTGAACCTCGTCCTACCGGTCGTCGCGTACGTCGGCGTCGTCGCGGTGGGGGAGACGATCGCGGTCGAGCGGCTCGTCGCGGTCCACGCGCTCGCGGTGCCGTACCACCTGACCTGCGTCGCGGTCGGGATCGCCGTGTCGACGCTCGTCTCGCGCCCGGGGATCGCCCAGCGGGTCGCGCTCGGCGCGCTGTTCGCGCTGTTCATGTTCGAGTCCGTCGCCGCGAGCACCGACTACGCCGAGGCGGGAGACCTCAGCCCGACGGCGCATTACGACCCCTCCGCGGTCCTCGTCCTGGGCGAGTACGACCTCACGGGCGCGGCGGTCCTGCTCGCGGCGACGACCGTCCTCGTCGCCCTCGCCGTCGTCCGGTTCCGCCGCGCGGATCTCTCGGGATGAAACCCACGTTTCGGGACCGCTCCGCCGTCGTTCGAGGCCGATTCGTTCCGACCCCGGCCGCCTCGCCGCCTGTCCCTTTTTAGGAAGATACTTCCCTGTCCCTGCCGGATCGGGGAACATGAGTACCTACACGGTGAGTGGACGGTTCCAGAGCCGAGACGGCGACCAGCCGTTCACGAAGGACGTTGAGGCGGAAAACGAGGATCTCGCCCGCGAGCGGATCTACACCACGGTCGGGAGTCAGCACAACCGCAAGCGTACCCAGATCGACATCGAGGAGGTGTCCGAGGCATGATGGGTGGCGGACAACAGCAGCTCCAGCAGCTCTCCCAGGAACTGCAGGAACTCGACGAGGAGATCGAGGCGCTCGAAGCCGAGATCGCGGACTACCGCGAGGAGAAGGCCGACATCGACGACGCGGTCGAGGCCATCGAGACGCTCGACACGGGCGCGACCGTTCAGGTCCCGCTCGGCGGCGGCGCCTACCTCCGCGCGGAGGTCCAGGACATCGACGAGGTCATCGTCTCCCTCGGCGGCAACTACTCCGCGGAGCAGGAGCAGGACGACGCCATCGACGTCCTCCGGCGCAAGCAGGAGGCACTCGACGACCGCATCGAAGAGACCGAGGAAGAGGTCGAAGAGCTGGAGTCCGAGAGCGACGAGCTCGAACAGCAGGCCCAGCAGATGCAACAGCAGATGCAACAGCAGCAGATGCAGCAGATGCAGCAGGGCGAGGAAGGCGACGGGGAGTAACGGAGGACCCCGACCGTGTTCGACGGACTGAAAGACAAGCTCTCCGGCTTCCGCGAGGACGTCGAGGAGTCGGCCGAGGTCGAGGAAGAAGCGGGCGAGTCGCCCGACGAGGCGACCGCCGAGAGCGACGCGAGCGACTCTTCGACCGGGGACGCCAGAGCCACCGCTGAGACCGCCGGAGTCGAGGCCGAGACCGCCTCCGACGAACCGACCGCGGACGACGACTCGGCGTCTGACGACGACGAGCCGAGCACCTTCCAGCGCGCGAAGGCGTTCGCAACCGGTCGGATCATCATCGAGGAAGAGGACCTCGAGGAGCCGCTGTGGAACCTCGAGATGGCGCTGTTGGAGAGCGACGTGGAGATGAGCGTCGCCGAGCAGATCCTCGACAGCGTCCGCGAGAGCATGCTCGGCGAGTCCCGCAAGCAGGTCGAGACGACCGGCGAGCTCGTCGAGTCAGCGCTTCACGACGCCCTGCTCGACGTGATCGCGGTCGGGCAGTTCGACTTCGAGGAGCGGATCGCCGAGGCCGACAAGCCGGTCACCATCGTCTTCACGGGCGTCAACGGCGTCGGGAAGACGACGAGCATCGCGAAGCTCTCCGAGTGGCTCGCCGACCGCGGCTACTCGTCGGTCCTCGCGAACGGCGACACCTACCGGGCGGGCGCCAACGAGCAGATCCGCGAGCACGCGGACCGGCTCGGCCGCGACCTGATCAGCCACGACCAGGGCGGCGACCCGGCGGCCGTCATCTACGACGGCGTCGAGTACGCCGCGGCGAACGACATCGACGTCGTCCTCGGCGACACGGCGGGCCGGCTTCACACGAGCGACGACCTGATGGCCCAGTTGGAGAAGATCGACCGCGTCGTCGACCCGGACATGACGCTGTTCGTCGACGAGGCGGTCGCGGGCCAGGACGCGGTCAACCGCGCGAAGGAGTTCGACGACGCCGCCGCGATCGACGGCGCGATACTGACGAAGGCCGACGCGGACTCCTCGGGCGGCGCCGCCATCTCGGTCGCGTACGTCACCGGGAAGCCGATCCTCTTCCTCGGCACCGGACAGGGGTACGACGACATCACTCGGTTCGACCCCGAGGCCCTCGTCGAGAGCCTGCTCGACGAGGAGTAGCGGACGCTCGAACCGGACTCTACGGGCTTCCTCTCTCGCCGCGCCGCGAGCGGCGGCTCCCGGACGCTCGCGTCGCTTCGACCCGTCGACGGGAACCCGGCTCGTCGACTCCATCAGTCGTCGCCCGGCTTGGGATCCGCCGTCGGGCCGTCGAGCGGGTCGGGCGCTTCGCCGGGCGACCGCCCCTCGACGCGAGTCACGATCCGCGCTCCGACCGCCGCCGACCCGACGTCAAGGGGGGCGCCCGCGACGACGTCGGTCGCCCAGTGGATCCCGAGGTACATCGTCGAGTAGACGACGCCGGCCGCGAGCGCACCAGAGACCGCGGTCCACCGGGGGAGGCTCGCCGCGAGCGCCACGCGACGGCGAACGCGGCTATCGAGAGCGAGACGTGGAGCGAGGGGAAGACGTTCGTGTTCGACGTCACCGCGGTCGCCGAGGTCGTTCGCCGCGCGGGAGTCTCGTCGCGCTCGCGCGCGCCGCCTCGATCGGCCTCCCAGCCCGAATCGCGATAAAGGGATTTCTCACGCTTTTTTATCATTGGTAGCGCCGGTGAGTATAGTAGACAATTATTTATGTTATTCAGGGGCCGGTTAATTTGAGGCGGAAGTTATGACTGACAGCGATAACAACGGGAACGGGTCGACGCACAGCCCAGAGACAACCGAGTCGGATCGCGGATCGCAGCGCCGCGACGTTCTGAAGGCGGGAGTCGGGGCGGTGGGAATCGCCGGGCTCGCAGGGTGTCTCACCGATGACGGTTCGGACGGGTCGGACGGCTCAGATGGTTCGGACGGCTCAGACGGTTCGGACGGCTCAGATGGTTCGGACGGGGGAGACGAGACGACGAACGTCGCCATCGTCTCTAGCCCGGCGGGGTTCGGCGACCAAGCGTTCAACGACTTGGCGCTCGACGGGCTCCAGAACGCGGCCGAGGAGTACGACATCGAGATTCAGCAGGTCGAAGAGACCAACCAGTCGAACTACCAGACGGTCCAGTCGCAGCTCGCCGAGAGCGGCGACCCGGACTACGACCTCATCGTTCTGGTCAGTTACAACCACACGCAGGCGCTCCAGACGAACGCCGAGGAGTACCCGGACCAGAACTGGATGCTGATCAACGCGTCCGTCGACCAGCCCAACGTGGCGGGGTACACGTGGGCGAACCACCAGATGTCCTTCCAAGCGGGCGTGCTGGCCGGGACGATGACCACGCGCGAGCTCTCTCACGAGGGTAACTCCCTCGACCCCGACGAGAGCGTCGTCGGGTTCGTCGGCGGCGTCGACGGCTCGCTCATCAACGCGTTCGAGCGCGCCTACCGTGCCGGCGTGGAGTGGGTCGACGAGGGGATCGAGGTCAACGTCGGCTACATCGGAAACTACACCGACACCCAGACCGCGAACAACATCGCCACCTCCCAGTACGACGCGGGCGCCGACATCGTGTACCACGCCGCCGCGGCGGCCGGGCAAGGCGTGTTCCAGGCCGCACAGGAGGCCGATCGGTTCGCGATCGGCGTCGACGCCGACCAGTCGGTGACCCTCCCGGACTACCAGGACGTCATCATGGCGTCGGCGGTGAAGTACATCAACGAGGGGACCTACGAGGTCGCCGAGGCGGTCGTCGAAGACGACTGGTCCAGCGTTCAGGGGGCCAACGTCCTCGGCCTCGAGTCCGAGGCGGTCGAGGTCGTGTTCGGGCAGGCGGTCGGCGACAGCCTCCCGGACGTCGCCGCAGAGAACCTCGAAGAGAGCAGGCAGGCGATCATCGACGGGGAGGTCACGGTCCCCTGTAGCGCCGGCGGTTGCTGACAGCGGGCGGTGCCCGCGAGTATTTCTCCACTATGCCAGAACCCACAGACAACGCGCCCGCCGTCGAGCTCACCGACATCACGAAACGGTTCGGCGACGTCGTCGCGAACGACGGCGTCGACTTCACCCTGCGGAAGGGGTCGGTCCACGCCGTGGTCGGCGAGAACGGCGCCGGGAAGACGACCCTGATGAAGGTGTTGTACGGTCTCTACGATCCCGACGAGGGGACGGTGACCGTCGACGGCGAGCCGCGGACGTTCGGGTCGCCGCGCGACGCGATCGACGCCGGGGTCGGGATGATCCATCAGCACTTCCAGCTGGTGGACACTATGACAGTCCTTCAGAACATCGTCTTAGGCCACGAGCCGTCGAGGAACGGGCTCGTCGACGACCGCGAGGCGCGCGAACGCGTCCGGGAGATTTGCGACGCCTACGGGTTCTCCGTCGACGAACACCTCGACACGGACGTCGAGGACCTCGGCCTCGGCGTCCAGCAGCACGTCGAGATCGTCAAGAGCCTCTACCGCGGCGCGGAGACGCTCATCTTCGACGAGCCCACGGCGGTGTTGACCCCGCAGGAGGTCGAGGGCCTGTTCGACGTCATGGGCGCGCTCACCGACGACGGGCGGTCGCTCGTCTTCATCACGCACAAGCTCGACGAGGCGATGACGGCGGCCGACGAGATAACGGTTCTCAGGGACGGCAGCGCGGTCGGGACGGTCGACGCCGACGCGACGTCTCGGAACGACCTCGCCCGGATGATGGTCGGTCGCGAGGTGCTCTTCGACGCCGAAGCGCGGGAGCGGTCTCCCGGGGGCGTCGCCCTCTCCGTCGACGGCGTCTGCGCGGACGACGAGCGGGGGATCCGCCAAGTCGACGGCGTGAGCTTCGCCGTCAGGGAGGGCGAGATCCTCGGCATCGCCGGCGTCGAGGGCAACGGACAGCGGGAGCTGATCGAGGCGATAACCGGCATGCGGACCGCCGAACGCGGCGCCGTAGCGCTGTCCGGCGACGACATCACGGGGCTGAGCCGGCGGGAGCGCATCGAGTCCGGGATCGCGTACGTTCCCGGTGACCGGACGCGAGAGGGGCTCGTCCAGGAGTACAGCCTCGTCAAGAACGCGCTGCTCGGCAACCAGACCGTCGAACCGTTCGCGGAGGGCGCGTTCCTCGACTGGCGGGCGATCACCGACCACGCGAACGACATCGTCGAGGAGTACGACGTCCGTCCGCCGGACGCGGACGCGACCGCCGAGTCGCTGTCCGGCGGGAACCAACAGAAGTTCGTCGTGGGTCGCGAGCTCGAGCGGGACCCGTCGCTGCTCGTCGCCGCGCATCCGACGCGGGGCGTCGACATCGGGTCGATCGAGTTCATCCACGAGCGGCTCCGCGAGATGCGCGACGAGGGGGTCGCCGTGATCCTGGTCTCCTCGAAGCTCGACGAGGTCAAGCGGCTCTCCGACCGGACCGCCGTCATGTACGAGGGGGAGTTCGTCGACGTGGTCGACCCCGGCGACGTGACCGAGGAGGAGCTCGGACTGATGATGGCCGGACGGTCGCTGGACGGGCCCGACACCGTCGCGCTCGATGCGGGGGGAGACGCGTGAGCGACGTCGGTCCCTCGCACGTCCGGGCCGCGCTCGACCGGATCGTCGACCGCATGCTCCGGGCGTCCGTGCTGGAGCGGATCGCCATCGCGATCGTCTCGACGACCCTCGCGCTCGTCATCGGCGCCGGCATCGTGGCCCTGTCGGGATACGACGCCGTCGAGTTCGTCTACTCGCTCGTGTACGGGGCTGTCGGCGAACTCTCGAACGTCGCCTTCACGCTCCGCCAGTCGACGATGCTCATCCTGGCCGGCGTCGCCGTCGCGGTCGCGTTCCGCGCCGGCGTGCTGAACATCGGCGTTCAGGGGCAGTTCGTCGTCGGCGGGTTCGCCGCCACCCTCGCGATCCTGTTCCTGGCGCCGCTGCTTCCAGGGAACGCCCTCGTCGGCGTCGCCCTGATGATCGTCGCCGGAGGGGCCGCCGTCGCCGCCGGCGGGGCGTACGCCGCGCTGCCCGGGCTGATGAAGGCGTACGCCGACGCGAACGAGGTCATCACGACGATCATGTTGAACTTCATCGCCTCCGGCGTCGTCTACTTCCTGTTGGACGCGTACCTGCGTCCGCCGGGGGCGGCGGCGCCGAACACGGAGGCGTTCCCCGACTACGTCGACCTGCCGGGGTTCGCATTCGGGAGCCCGTCGTTCTCGGTCATCGGGTTCGCGATCGCGCTGCTGACCGTCGCCGTCGTGTACGTGTACATGACGCAGACGGGGTCCGGCTACGACCTCGTCACCAGCGGCTACCAGGAGCCCGCCGCGAAGTACTCCGGCGTCGATCCGAACCGGATGATCGTCCGGACGATGACCCTCTCCGGGATGATCGCCGGGCTCGCCGGTGCGCTGTTCGCCGTGATGATCCTGGGGTACTACAGCGACCCGAACACGTTCCCGACGTTCGGCTTCGACGCCATCGCCGTGAGCCTCTTGGCCGCGAACAACCCGCTCGGAGTGATCCCCGCCGGGCTCCTCTTCGGCGGGCTCGACGCGGGCGGGCAGTACATCGGCTTCACGCTCGACGTGCCCAGCGAGCTGGTCGACGGCGTGATCGGGCTGATCGTCCTGTTCGTCGCGGCGCCGGAGCTGTTTCGCGCCGCCGGACGGTACACCGGCCTCGGGGGTGACGACGGATGAGCGCCGTCCGCGACGCGCTGGCGGACCGCGCGGCGTTCGTCGGCGGTCTCGCGCTGCTCGCGGCCGTCCTGCTCGCGTTCCTCGTCGCCGATATCCCCGGTAGCGACCTCGTGACGGTCGGCGCGATGGAGCGGGCGCTTCAGGCCGCGACGCCGATCGCGTTGGCCGGAATCGGCGGGCTCTACGCCGAGAAGAGCGGCGTGTTCAACATCGGGCTTGAGGGGTTCATGATATTCGGCGCGCTGTTCGGAGCGGTCGCGGCCTGGACGGTCTCCGGCGGCGACGCCGTCGGCCAAGCGGATCTCTGGGTCGGCGTGTTGGCCGCGACGCTCGTCTGCGGCCTGCTGGCGGCGCTGTTCGCGGTCCTCCTGATCCGTTACGAGGCCGACCAGATCGTCGCCGGGCTCGCGGTGTGGTTCGTCGGGCTGGGCTTCGGACCGTTCATCTCCACGATCGTCTGGGGCGGCGTTTCGAGCCCGTCGCTGCCGAACATCGACAACGTCGCCGTGCCGGTCCTCTCCGAGGTTCCGATCGCGGGACGGCTGTTCTTCGACGCGTCGCCGCTGGTCCTGTTCACGGTCCTCCTCGCGGTCGGCGCGTGGGTCGTGCTGTTCCGGACCCGGTACGGCTACTGGGTTCAGGCCGCGGGAGAGAACCCGGAGGCGCTCGACACGGCCGGCGTCGACGTGAACCGCGTCCGTTACGCCACCCTCGTCTTCTCTGGACTCGCGGCCGGCCTCGGCGGCGCGGTGCTGTCGATAGGCATCGGGAGCGGCTTCACCGGGACGGGAGTGACGATGGTCGACGGCCGCGGCTGGATCGCGATCGTCGCGTACCTGTTCGGCAACTACAATCCGCTCGGGACGTACGGGGCGTCCCTGTTGTTCGGCGCGATGGACATGCTCCAGATCCAGCTACAGACCGCCGGCATCTCGCTTCCCGGGAGCATCACGGGGCTGTTCCCGTACGTCGCCGTCCTCGTCGTGCTCGTCGCGGTCGGATACACGCGGGTGCCGGCGGCCGTCGGGGAGCCGTACGCGAAGGAAGACTGACCGGCGGACCGAACTCCCGGCCCGTCCGGGTACTTCATTATCCGTCCCGTGAAAGGACGGCGTCATGAGCGGAGCCGATCCCGGCCTCCGGGACCAACTGAAGTCGTTCGGGTTCTCCGACAAGGAGATCGACACGTACACCACGATCCTGACCCTCGGCGAGGCGAAGGCGAGCGCTATCGCCGAGGGGGCCGACGTATCAAAGCGATACGTCTACAACGTGTTGGGCGAGTTCGAGGACCGCGGGCTCGTCGAGATACACGACCATGAGACGCCGACGACCGTCCGGGCGACGGATCCATCGACCGTCGTCGACCGGCTTTCCGATACCCTCTCCGCGCTCGAAGGGAACCTGGACGCGCTCTACGAGCCCGACCCGAAGGTCGACCGGCGATACGAGGTCCTCAAGTCGGACTCGACCGTCAGAAACCGCATTGCGCGGCTGCTCCGGGAGGCGGAAAACGAGGTGAGCCTCTCGGTCCACGCGTCGATCGTCTCCGACCTCGCCGACGACCTCAGGTCCGCGGTCGACCGCGGCGTGCTCACCCTCGTGTTGGTCAATGACGACGACGGAACCGACGGGGTCGACAGGGACCGCTTCGACGGGCTGGGCAGCGCGGTACGCGTCTGGGACCACACCGGGCCGATGATCCTCAGCGTCGACCGGACCCACGGCCTGTTCTCCCCGCCCGAGGTCGTCGTCGGGCCCCCCACCGACCAGCAGGCGATCGGCTTCACCGAAGACCGGCTCTCGCCGGCGCTGGTCGGCTCGTTCCTCGGGAACTACTGGCCGCTCGCGACGGAGGTCTACGTCGACGGGCCGAGCGACCCCCCGGTGACGTACGACCGGTTCAGGCACGCGGTGTTGGACGCGACGCTCCACCGCCGCCGCGACCGCGAACTGATCGCGGAGGTGTCCGTGCGTCCCTCCCGGTCCTCTGAGCCGTTCGAGACGCGGCGCGGGCGGGTAACTGAGGTGCGACAGGGGCTCGTCGAACCGACGACGAACGAGATCCCGATCGAGAACGCGCTGGTGCTCGACGACGGAACCGAGGAGTTCACCGTCGGCGGACCGGGCGCAATCATGGAGACGTACGAGGCCGAGCGGGTCACCCTCGAGATCCCCGACGCCACCGGTCAGTCGGTCCCCGACCTGCTCGCCGCCTCCTCGAAAGTGTAGTCGGGGTCGACCCGTCTCACGGTCCGTCCCGCAGTCCGACCACTCGGAGCGGGGTTCCCGGTCTGCGCCGCGCGACCCCGAATTGTATATCGCGATATAAGATTTATCAGTCTCGCGTCGAACAGATTCCTGACCGACCGAAGTCAACTGAATACGACCAAACCGGCTCGGTCGCTCAGACGAGGAGCCGATAGACGTTCGCCTCGTACGTCTCCCGGACCTGGTCGCCCCAGTTGTGGGTGTAGGTGTCGATCACGTCGTCGGCGACGTCACCGCGCAGGTACTTGACCACGCCGCGGTCACCGGTCCGGTCCCGGAGATGTGTCGTGAAGAAGTGCCTGAAGTAGTGGGGCGTCACGTTCTCGTCGGCGCCGCCGCCGGTCCGGTACCACCCCTCCTCGCGGGCGTACCGCTCGACGACGTGTCTGACGGCCTGCGGCGCCAGCCGCTCGCCCCACCCCTCCGCGGTACCGACGAACAGCGGCTCAGCGGGCGACGGCGAGTCCGGCCGCACTGCGAGCCACGCCTTCATCGTCCGGCGCAGCTCGTCGTCGACCGGGATTACCGTCCCGCGCTTCCGCTTGTTCGCCGCCGTCCGGACCTCGCCGTTCAGCTCCTCGCCGACGGTCGCGTCGGCGGTCACGTACAGCGAATTCGGTCGCTCGGACAGCGCCGGCCGGTTCCCCAACGAGTAGGCCTCTTCGAGGTCCGGGTCCTCGACGGCCAGATCGCGTAGATCGAGGTTACAGAGCTCGCCGACACGCATCCCGGTCTTCAGGAGCGTTACCACGAGTGCGCGGTGGAGCGGGTGGCGAATCTCGGCGACGAACGACCGCATCGCCGGAATCGAGATGTCGCGACGCGCCGGGTCCTTGTCGACGGTCTCGTCCATCTCCTCCATCACCAGCGTCATCGGATTGCCGTCGAAGGCGCCCACCTCCGTCATGTACCCGTAGAACCGGTGGAGGTACGCCGCGTACGTCGCGACCGTGCTGTCGGTGACGTCGCCCCGCAGCGAGTGGACGAACGACATACAGTCCCGATGGGTCGCCGCCCTCGGTTCCGTGCCGTCGAGAAACTCCTCGAACCGCCTGAGGACGCGCTCGTACGCCGCTCTGGTCCGATCGGTCTTGCCGTGGTAGGTGAGATCTTCGAGGAAGTAACCGATCGGGTCGTCGGGATCGGGGGCCGCGCGGGTGCTACTCATCGGCCAAAACGTACCCCCCATCCCGCCCGCTGTACCGAATCCGGTTTCGTTCCTGGAGGTCGTCGAGGGTCGACTCCAGCTCGTCCTCCACGTCGCCGACCACCGCCTCGACGAGTTCGTCCCACGAGCAGGGTCCGGATTCGAGAGCCGTCCGGACGGCCCTTTCGAGGTCGTGACCCCCGGGGTTGGCGGCCTCGGACGGGGGTTCCTCGCGGTCTCCCGAGTCGGCCGGGGCGAATCCCCGGCGCCCGGCCTGTACCATCGTCCTGACGAACTCGCTCAGCGACATGTCAAGCTCGTCGGCGTGGTCGCGCCACACCTCCTTCTGTTCCGTCGGCACGTACGTCTTCACCGACTGTCGATCGCCTCCCATCGTTCTCGGACGACGGTTCTCACGGCCGCGCCTTCAATCTATCCCAGATTTCTGGATAAGTGACCTTATCTCGGCAAGTGGTACTCTATTTCCGCCGCCGCGAAAGTAATATCTCGAATTCTAGCACTCTCAATCGGGACTTCGGGGTCCAGATATTCGAATATCTCTTGGAGTCGCAAACCTCACCCAAACGCCTCCCGAAGTCTACCGCCCTCGGATCCCTACCAACCGGCTCGGCCAACGGTCCCGGGTATCCGGGCACGGCCCGCGGTGCGTCGTCGGCAGTAGTTCGAAACGGTCGCGTGGATCGCAGATCGTTTGGCTACTCCGCGGTACTCGCGACGAGTCGATCGCGCGCGTCGGGCCGAAGCCCATCTGAGTCCGCACATGTATATTTCATGCCGCTATACGATACGCGGACTCAGACGCGGATCTCGGAGTCGGCCGCCTCGCGTTCGAGCGCCCGGAGGACGCTGGAGACGGAACCGTCTGTCTCGGCCGCGTTACGCATCAGAACCGTCTCGCTCGGGAAGAGGTGTTCGCCCACGGAGAGCCCGTGTTCGCGCGCCGTGGAGCCGGTGACGGTGAGGTACACGCCGAGGCCGACCCGGGCGATCGCGGCCTCTTCCTCCTCGTCCGCGTCGGGATAGACGAACTCGATGCCGTCGAGCGCGTCGGTGCCCAACACGGCGGTGACGAGGCGCTCGTACCGCGGCGAGATACACAGCGGGCCGTCGTAGTCGGCGAGGTACCCGCGGTCGAAGGTCGTGTTCGGGGCACGTCGGTCCTCGCGTCCCATCAGAGTGTGGTACACCGTGTCGCCGAGCCCGGTCACGACGCGCACGTCGGTGTCGACCGGGTCGATGCGGTCGTTGATGTCGGAGATGTTGCCGAGCCCGGCGTCTCGAATCCCGACCACCTCCTCTAAGACGAGGTCCGCGGAGTCGAATCCGAGCGCGAACTCGTGGGTTCGAAGCGCGCGGAACGGCTCCTCGCGACCGACGAGCTTGACCGTCACGTCGCCCAGATCGACCGTCGCGGCGTCGAAGACGATCCGACGCGGCTTCCCGTTCCGATCGTCGCGCAGCAGCGTGAACTCCGGCTCGGCGGGTGTCTCCGGGTCCGAGTACTCGGCGAGCCGCTCGTACGGGCCAGCGTCGGCGTCGACCGACCCCTTCGTGACGGCCTTCTCGTACCGGAGCGTGTTGCTCACGCCGTCCGCGAGCCGGTCGAGGCGGTCGTCGTCCGCGACGGCCGCGATCCGCTCTAACACCGCTTCGAGCGGGCGTCCCTTACGGGGGACGGCGACCGGAACCGGATCTGTCATTGATCGATCTGCGGCCGGGCGCGTAAAACGGGTTGCGTTTTTGAACCGGTGCGGCGGGACGCGATTGCGCCGTTCCACGGCGGCGCCGCAGCGTCAGGAATAGTCGGTTTAGGGGCCGAAAGCCTCGTTGAGCCGGCTGCGGAACTCGTCGAGCTCTTCGAGGTGGTCGTTGATCTCGTCCAGCTCGGCCGACACGTCGTCGAGGTCCTCGCCGAGCCGGTCCTCGACCTCGGTCAGCCGGGCGTCGACCTCCGCGAGGTCGTTCCACAGGTCGTCGAACTCCTCGTCGAAGCGGTCGAGCGTGGACTCCACGTCGTCGACGCGTTCGGCGGCGTCCGCGGCGCGCTCATCCGCATCTTCGGCCAGATCCTCGGCGTTCTCCGCGCGTCCGGCCGCTCTGTCGACCTCCTCGTACAGCGTCTCGACGTCGTCGCCCAAGTCGTCGACGGTACTTTCGACCGCGTCGGCCCGCCCTTCCATCCGCTCGACGTCGGCGACGAGGTCGTCGACGTCGTTCTCGACGGTCGAGACGGCGTCTTGAACCGACTCGACGGCCTCGTCGACGGACGCGACCTCGTCTTCGACCGCCCGCACGTCCGCTTCCACGCCACGGACGTCCCCCTCGACCGCCTCAACGTCGTCCTCGACGGTGTCCACCCGCTCGCCGACCGCGTCGACCGCCTCGGAGGCGGAGTCGACCGCGGAGTCGACGCGGTCGACGTCCGACGCGATCTCCTCGCGCTCGTCGTCGGCCGCGTCGAGGCGGTCGTCGAGGGCGTCGACCTCGGACTCGACGGCGTCGACGCGCTCGTCGATCCCGTCGAGGATCTCGCGCGCCGTCCCCTCGCCGTCGATGAACTCCGCGAGCGCGTCCGCGTACGCCTCGATGTCGGCCACGCTCGACTGGAGGCGGGCGATCCGCACGTCGACGCTGCGCGGCACGCCGCCCTCGAACGCCTCCTCGATCGTGGCGATGTCCTCCTCGGCGGCCGCCCCGGTGCGGATCTCGGCCGCCAGCGCCGCCGCGAGGCCGCCCTCGCCGGGCAGCTTCGCGGGTTCGTCCGCTTCGGTCTCGTCGCCTTCGGCGACCTGCCGTTCGTCATCATCGGACTTCTCAGCGCCCGTCTCGTCGGTTTCAGGCGTTTTGTCGGGACCCTCGTCGTCCGCCGGTTCGGGTTCGACCTCGGTCTCCGTCGCGGCACCGACCGGGTCGCCCTCGTGTGCGGTCACGGCGGCCGTGCCCTCGTCGACCGCGCGAGATTCGGGAGCGTCGGGTTCCTCGTCGTCGAGTTTCGGTTCCTTATCGTCGAGTTCCGGCGCTTCGGCGTCGAACTCCGGCTCCTCGGTGTCAGCGTCCGGTTCCGCACGGTCTTCCCCCGCCTCGTCCTCGGCGGACTCCGCGTCGGACTCCTTGGTTTCGGACGCCTCGTCGGACCCTTCCGCGGGATCCTCCGGCAACAGCCCGTCGTCTTCCGCCATTCCGGGGAGGGTCGCGCGGTCGCCGGAGAGCACCTCTCGCACCGCGTCCGTGTCGCCGGCGCCGAGGACGTCCTCTATCTCCTCGCCGACGGGCACGTGTTCGATCACCGGCGTCCCGAGGAACCCGTCGAGATCCGGGTCCTCGTCGCGGATCCCGAACACCGTCTCGACGCTCTCGTCGGGGTCGATGACGCGTTCGAACTCCACCCGGTGGTCCTTGTACGCCGTCCAGTTCTCGCTCTCGTACTCCGGGTGGAACCCCACCCGGTCCATCGGGAACGACTCCGGGATCCGGTCGACGATACGCACCCGTACGGGGTCCTCGCGGTGCGAAGAGAGGGTGTACATCACCGCGGGCACGGGGAACGCGTCGTCCGTGAAGGATTTCTCGACGCGGATGCCGTCCTCGTCGACGGTCGTGGCCGCCTCCGCCGTCCGTTCGCTCATATCCGCACGTCCCGGAGCAGGGGCTTAAATTCCACGGGCCGGGTTTCGTGGTTGATAACCGAAACGCCGGGAAAACGCCCGCTCGACTGCCGTCTACAGGTCGATCCGATCGCCGATCTCGACTATCTCCAACCGCTCCGGCGACTCGTAGCTCCGCACGTGGTCGTGGAGCGCGGTCGGGTCGGCGGTCAGTCCCTTCCACATGTCCCAGTGGGTCGGCACCAGCCGGTCGAGTCCGAGGTCGTTCGCGGCCGTCGCGATCTCGTTCTCGTCGCTGTACCACTTCGTCCGGACCGGCTCGCCCGTCTCCTTGTCGGGGACCGTTCCCTCGGAGCCGAACGCGAGGACGCCAATGTCGATGTCGAACCGCTCCGCGAGCCCGGTAAAGGACGGCGAGGGCTTGCTGTCGCCGGCGTGGAACACCGTGCCGGCGTCGTGTTCGATCACGTAGCCGACCGGATGGGTGGCGTCGGCGTCGCGCGTCTCGACGACGTGGACGGTGAACTCGCCGATCCGCAGCTCGTCGCCCTCCCGAACCTCGGTGAAGGCGGCCTCCTCGACCGCGTACTCCTCGGTCCACGCCTCCTCCTCGCGCGCGACCGCGAGCGAGTCGTCGGGCGCGACGAGGTCGGCGTCGGTGTTCGCTAAGATCGGCGCCTGCGAGGGGCCGTGGACGTGGTCCGTGTGCTCGTGGGTGGCGAGCACGGCGTCCGCGGCCTCCACGTCCTCGGGATCGAACGGAATCGGTATCATGCGTATCGTGCGCGGCGGGTCGCCCGTGCCGACGTACGGGTCGATCCAGAGGACGGTCCCCTCGCTCCCCTTGATCGCGAAGCCGTTACAGCCCAGGTACCACAGCGCCACCGTGTCGGGGTCGGCGTCCGCGACCGCGCGCGGCAGCCAGTCGCCCCAGTCGGAGTCGACCATGGGCGTCGATGCGGATGCGGCGGGGGTAATTATTCCGAAGTGCGTCCGGACCGGCGGCGAGACTTACTATTCGTTGTTCTCGAAGCGACGGAAATCAGTTCGAACCCGAACAAATAAATCGTATCTCGCTATATCGAATAGTGTGGCGTTGGGGCGACGGGCGGTCACCGGCGATCCAGCGAAACCCGGTCACGGCGTCCGGTGGGGGACGACGAGATCAGCCTCGAAAGAGGTTGACGACCTCGTCGACGACGTCGGACTCCACCGCGAGGATGTACCGTTCGGAGGCCTCCAGCTTCGTCTCGGGGCCGGCGAGACCGTCCCGGTCCGCGGTGGAGATGAGAAGGCTGCCCGCCGGGAGGGCGACCTCGTCGAGCCGTCGTCCGGCGACTGGGGCCGACTCGGCGACCGTCACCTCGATGATGTCGAGGTCGGCGGTGGGGTACACGAGCGTCCGAATCCCCTCGCCCGTGAGCATGTCGGCCGCGTGGTCGCCGCCGAGCGACTGCGGGAGGAGCGTCGCGTCGACGACCTCGTCGTGGTCCGGCTCCGTGGCCGTCTCCGACCGGGCGAGCGTCCGGATCGACGGCTCGAGGTAGTGGGCCGTCAGGCAGATCTCCGTGTTCGTCTCCGTCTCGTCGGTGAGCGCGGCGATCGCGTCGGCGTCGCCGAGGTCAGCCTGCCTGAGGATCGACTGCTCCGTGGCGTCGCCGTGGATCACCGGTCCGAGGTACTCGTCGGCCAGTTCCTCGACGCGGTCCCCGTCGACCTCGATCAGCAGCACCTCGTGCCCCTGTTCCGTGAGGTTCTTCGCGGTCTGTAGCCCGACCCGACCCCCGCCGGCGATGACGAACCGCTTCGTTCGGGTCATCGTGCCGCGTCTCGGCCCGCGTCGTCTTCAATCCGGCCGACGTTCCTACACGCTCGGAACGCCGGGCACGGGCGCCGCGGATAAACCGTTATCAGCCCACGACACGATTCCCAGGTCGGGGAAACTCTCATCGGATATGAAGTGGTCGAGACCGCTCGAATCCGAGCGTACGATGGACGAATTCGGACGGAACGTTCCCGAGCGATGAGCGGGGAACAGACCCGATCCCCCGAGGCCGAACTGGGGCTGCTCGACGCGACGATGATCGGTATGGGAGCGATGATCGGCGCCGGCATCTTCGTGTTGACCGGATTGGCCGCCGAGATCGCTGGCCCGGCGGCGATCGCTGTCTTCGCGTTGAACGGCGTCGTCACCGCCTTCACCGGGCTCTCGTACGCCGAACTCGCCAGCTCGATCCCCAAGAGCGGCGGCGGGTACGCGTTCGTCCGCGAGATCTTCGACGACCTCTCGTCGTTCATCATGGGGTGGATGCTCTGGTTCGCCTACATGATCGCGGGGGCGTTGTACGCGCTCGGGTTCGCCCCGAACTTCCTCGAACTGCTCCACGTGTACGGGGTCGTCCGGCCGCCGGAGGAGGTCGGCGCCCTCGCCCTGCCGGTCGTCGACGCGGCGGTCCCGGTGGGGTTCCTGCTGGCGTTCGCCGCGGTGTTCGGGCTCGTCGCGCTCAACGCCGTCTCGACCGCCGCCAGCGGAAGCGCCGAGACAGTGTTCACGATCATCAAGGTGGCGATCCTGCTGGTGTTCGTCGCCTTCGGACTGGCGTCGCCGATGTTCTCCGGCGCCGAGTTCCAGCCGCTGTTCCCCGAGGGCAGCGGCGCGGCCGCCGTGCTGCCGGCGATGGGGCTCACCTTCATCGCCTTCGAGGGGTACGACCTCATCACCACCGTCACCGAGGAGGTGAAGAACCCTCGCGAGAACATCCCGAAGGCGATCTTCGCGAGCCTCGCGGTCACCGTGGTCGTCTACTTGGCGGTCGTCGCCGTCGCCGTCGGGACGCTCGGCGCGAGCGGACTCGCCGAGGCGGGAGAGGCGGGCATCGCCGAGGCGGCGACCTCGTTCATGCCGACCGGCCTGCCGATCATTCAAAACGGCGGTGCGCTCGTCGTCTTCGGCGCGGTGTTCTCGACGCTGACGGCGCTGAACGCGGTCGTGATCGCCTCCTCTCGGGTCGCGTTCTCGATGGGACGCGAGGGACAGCTGCTCCCCTCCTTCGGGCAGATCCACCACCGCTACGGGACGCCGTTCGTCGCGATCCTCGCCAGCGCGGTGGTGATGCTCGGCTCGGTCGCCCTGCCGACCCAGAGCGCCGGCAACATGTCGAGCCTCTTTTTCCTGCTGTCGTTCGTCATCGTCAACGTCGCCGCGATCAGGCTGCGCCGCGAGCGCCCGAACATGCACCGCCCCTACGAGATGCCGTTCTACCCCGCCCCGCCGCTGATCGGAATCGCGCTCAACCTGATCCTGACGGGGGTGCTCGTGGAGTACCTGCTGCGGACGGACCCGCTGGCGCTGGGGCTCAGCGCCGGGTGGATCCTGCTCGGCGGGGCCGCGTACCTCACACTCAACAGGCTGCGCGCGGAGCCGGACTCCGGGCCGGCGGCCGCCGAGGCAGAGATGGCCCCGGAGACGGAGGACTGAACCCATGCCAAGCGCACTCGACATCGTGATCGCGGGCGGCGGACGCGTCGGCTTCCAGACGGCTGAGATCCTCGCGGACCGCGGCCACGAGGTGACGATCGTCGAACGCGACGAGGCGGTCGTCTCCGAGATCGCCGACGAGTGGATCGCGACGGTGATCCGCGGCGACGCGACGGACCCCGACATCATCGAACAGGCGGGCATCGAGGACGCCGACGCGATCGCCGCGCTCACCGGCGAGACTGGGCTGAACCTCGCCGTCTGTCTGGCCGCCACGGAGCTTTCCCCGGGGGTCCGGACGGTCGCCCGGATCGACCGCACCGCCGGCGAGGCGTACACGCGGTTCGTCGACGCCGTGCTGTTCCCCGAGCGGGCCGGGGCCCGGGTGGCGGCGAACGAGGTCCTCGGCAGCGACGTCCAGACGCTGGCCGACGTGACGGGCAACCTCGACATCATGCTCGTCCGGGTCGCGGAGGGGGCGCCGGCGGCCGGGAAGTCGCTCACCGAGGTCCGCTTCCCGGCGGGCGCGGTGGTCGTCTCCGACGCCGACGGCTACCGGATCGCTCGCTCCGACACGTCGCTGACCCCGGGCGAGCGCTACGTCGTCGCCGTCGAGCCCGAGGTCGCCGACGAAGTCATGAACCTGTTACAGGGGTGAGCGGCGACCGTTCCCACGGGTCCGCCTCGGCTACCGCCCGCCCGGCGTCCACTCGGCGCCGTCGAGCTCGCGGTGCGTGAACGGGACCGCGTCCTCGCCGCTGTAGCTCGCGACGAGGTGGCCGTCTCCCTCGAGGTAGTACTTGTACGTCGTGAGCCCCTCCAGCCCGACCGGGCCGCGGGCGTGAATCTTCCCGGTCGAGATGCCGACCTCGGCGCCGAGGCCGTAGCGGTAGCCGTCCGCGAACCGCGTCGAAGCGTTGTGGAAGACGCTCGCGGCGTCGACGCCGGTCATGAACGTCTCGGCCGTCTCGGAGTCCTCGGTGAGGATCGACTCGGTGTGTTTCGAGCCGTGGTCGTTGACGTGGTCGATCGCGGCGTACGCGTCGCCGACGACCTTGATCGACAGTTCGAGGTCGCCGTACTCCGTGTCCCAGTCCGCCTCGGTCGCGGGGTCGACGTCGACGACCTCGCGGGTCCGCTCGTCGCCGCGCAGTTCGACGCCGCTTTCCTCGTAGCGCGCGACGAGGTCCGGGAGGAACGCGTCCGCGACCGACTCGTGGACCAGCAGGGTTTCGACCGCGTTACACACCGCCGGGTACTGGACCTTCGCGTCGAAGGCGACGTCTTCCGCCATCTCCAGGTCGGCGTCGGCGTCGACGTACACGTGACAGATTCCCTCGGTGTGGCCCAACACGGGGATCTGGGTGTTCTCCTGGATGTAGGAGACGAACTCCGAGGAGCCGCGCGGCATCACGAGGTCGACGCGGTCGTCGAGTTCGAGCAGGCGGTCGACCTCCTCGTGGGCCTCGATGAGCGCGGCCCAGCCGTCGGGCAGGTCCGCGGTCGCGTCGACGATCGCCTCGTACAGGACGCGGTTCGACTCGCTGGCCTCGCTGCCGCCCTTGAGGACGACGGCGTTGCCGGACTTCAGCGCGAGCGCCGCGATCTGGACCAGGGCGTCGGGCCGCGACTCGAAGACGGTCGCGACGACGCCGATCGGCACGGCGACCCGGTACAGCTCCAAGTCCTCGTCGAGCTCGCGCGCCGCGAGCGTCTCGCCGAGCGGGTCGTCCTGTTCGGCGACCGACTCGACCATCGACGCGATCTCTTCGACCTTCGTCGCGTCGAGCTTCAGCCGGTCGACCAACGCCTGCGTGTACTCGCCGTCCGCGAGGAGTTCCTCCGCGGCCTCGACGTCCTCCGCGTTGGCCGCCAGTATCTCCGCCTCCCGCTCGCGGATCGCGTCGGCGATCGACCGGAGCGCCTCGTTCCGGGTGGCCTGGTCCGCATTCGCGAGGCGCAGGGCGGCGCGCTCGGCTCGGCGTGCCAGTTCGTCGGTGTCGGCCTCGACGTCGGTGTCCGGTTCGGTGTGGCTCTCACTCATAATCGTCACCCGTCTTCGGCACGAATAGCGTGCCCGTCGGCTTACCCGCTGCGATCCGCGCTAATACGTCGCGCTCGGCGGAGCCCGCGATGATCGCGGGGATCCCGTTCCGGCTCACGTCGTGGGCCCCCTCCACCTTCGTGCGGATCCCGCCGAAGTCGGTCTCGGTGCCGTCGCCGACGATCTCCCGCAGCCGCTCGTACCCGTCGTCGACCGCCTCGATCAGCTCCGCGTCGTCGTCGCGCTTCGGGTTCCCGGTGTAGACGCCGTCGACGTCGGTGAGCGTCACGAGGAGGTCGGCGTCGAGCCCGATCGCGATCGACGCCGACAGCATGTCGTTGTCGCCGATCCGCAGCTCGTCGGTCGCCACCGCGTCGTTCTCGTTGACGACCGGGACGACTCCCCACGACAGCAGCGTCTCGACGGTGTTCGTGAAGTTGTCGAACCGTTCGGGCGCGTCGAGGTCGGTCCCCGTCACGAGGATCTGCGCGACGTCCTGGTCGAACCGCTCGAAGCTCTGCGTGTAGTGGCGCATCAGGAGTCCCTGTCCGACCGTCGAGAGCGCCTGACTCTCCGCGATCGAGTCGACGCCGTCGCGCGATTCCGGCCCCTCGTCGAGCCGACCTGTCCCGGCGCCGACGGCGCCCGACGAGACCAGCACGACCTCCGTGCCGCGCTCGCGGAGGTCCATCACGTCCGCGACGAGCTTGTCGAGCTTCACGCGGTCGAGCCGCGAGTCGTCGTCGGTCAGCGAGTTCGTCCCGGCCTTGACGATCACGCGGTCGGCCGCGGCCGCCTCCTGCCGAGCGGCCGCGACCCGCTCGCCGTCGGTCGCGCCCACGCGGTCGGCGTCGGCCGCGGCTACGCGCTCGGCGCCCGAGTCCTCAGCCATCGTCGAACTCCGCGGCGAGCTCGCGGGACCGGCGCTCGGCGGCCGCGACCGCGTCCTCGACCGCCGCGTCGGCGTCGCTGTCCCACAACACGTCCATCCCCTCGATCGTCGTGCCGTTGGGCGAGCAGACCGCCTCGATCAGCTCGTCGACGCTCCGGTCGTCGCGTAACACCGTCTCGGCGGCTCCCTTGAACGTCTGCGCGGCCAGCGTCTCCGCCTGCTCGGGGTCGAGCCCGCCGTCGATCCCGCCCTGCTTCATCGCGTCGATCAGGTAGAAGGCGAAGGCGGGCCCGCTGCCGTTGACCGCGGTCGAGACGTGCATCAGCGACTCGTCGACCTCGACGAACTCGCCGACCGCGTCGAGCATGGCGCGGACCTCGTCGGTGAGGCCCTCGTTCGTCGCCGCCGCGGCCATGTCACCCGTCTCCGCCGCGAGGTTGGGCATGATCCGGACGACGGGCGCATCGGTGCGCTCGGCGACGAACTCTCGGGGGAGCCCCGCGGCCAGCGTCACGATCTGCTGGTCCGCGCGGAGGTCGAGGTCGTCGAGGACCGCCGGCGCCACGTCCGGCTTCACCGCGAGGACGACGATGTCGGCGTCGCGCGCCGCCGCCACGTCGTCGGTCGTCTCGTCGACGGCGTCTTCGATCGCGGCGAGCGCCTCGGGGTCGAGGTCGATCGCCGTCAGGTGGTACCCCTCCGCGCGGGCGAGCCCCCGAAGCAGGGCGCCCCCCATGTTGCCGCAGCCGATAACGCTCACTCGGGTCATTTGCCTCTACGGAGTCGGTCGGCGGACATACCAACTGCGGTTTTCGCAAAAATCCGCGATCGGTCGTGAGTCGGCCGCTCGGCGACCGCTACACCAGATCCGCGTACAGCGAGCGGTACCGGTCGGCGATCGCGTCGAGCGAGAATTCCTCGCTGCGCTCGGCGGCGGTCGCGCCGAGCTCCGCCCGCCGCTCGGGGTCGCGGAGCTCGTCGATCGCGTCGACGAACCCCTCGACGTTGTCGCCGCGGGCGTCGTCGTCTCCGCCGGGTGCGCTCCCCTCGTCGCCCTCGCTGCCCACCTTCAGACACGCCTCGCCGTCTTCGAGCCACGAGAACGTCTCGATGTCGCGCACGACGAGGGGTTTCCCGGCCGCCATCGCCTCCAGCAACGCGATCCCCTCGTTCTCCTCGTGGGTCGGGAAACAGAACACGTCGCCCGCCGCGTACGCGCCGCGGATGTCCTCGACGAAGCCGGTGAACGTGCAGTTCGACGGCGACTCGTCGATGAGCCGCGTCGTCTCGCGCCCCTTCAGCGAGCGGTCGACGTGGCCGAACCAGACGAAGTCGACGTCCGGCATGCGGTGGGCGGTCTCGACGAACGTCTCCAACCCCTTCCGCTTGATAACGTGGCCGACCATGAACACCGTCGGCGGGTCGAGGTCGTAGCGGTCGCGGTACTCGGCCTCCAGCGACTCGAACCCGTCGAGCTTCTCGCGGTCGACGCCGTTCGAGATCACCGTCGTCGGCACGTCCGCGTACCCGCGGATCACGTCGCGGTTGTACTCGGAGGGGCAGACGAGCCGGTCCGCCAGTCCGTACGCGCGCCGGAGGTACGGCTTCAGCGGGCGAGCGAGCGCGTTCGTGAACCGGAAGCTGTCGCCGAAGTCCTCGGCGGTGACGTGGGTGTGCGCGACGACGGGAATTCCGGCCTTCCGGGCGCGGCGCGCGTACCAGACCGAGCGCGGCCCCATCAGGTTCAGGTGGAGCACGTCGGCGTCCAGCGTCGGCTCGGTGGTGTAGTCGATGCCAGTTCGGTCGAACATCTTCCGCTGGTGGTCGACGGACGCCGCCATCCCGCCGGTGACGTGCTCCTCGAACTCGAAGTAGTGGCTGACCTTCATCGGTGGAGCGGCGCTCGCGGCCGCGCGGCGCTCGCGTCTCTGGACCCGTCGCGGCCGGTCACTCGACTTCCAGCCACGGGACCTCCATCAGCGCGGGGATGTACGTCTCGATGTGGTGCTCCCAGACGCCCTCCTCGCCGAACGCCTCGCCGTGGTCGGCGGTGACGACCACGTCGCCGTCGAGCTCCTCGACGAGCTCCGAGACGCTCTCTAAGGCGATCCGGAGGTTCTCCTCGTACATCGACAGCGCCGTCACGCGCGTGCCGTCCGTCACGAGGTCCTTCGGGTCGAGTTCGAGCCACAGGCCGGCCTTCTGTGCGAACTCGCTGTCGTCGAGCCGGCTCTCGATCTTCGGGCGGACGGAGTCGCTGAGCGAGGAGAGCAGCCCGCCGTCGTCGTCGTTGCCCTCGCTCTCTTCTTCCTCCTCCTGGCGTTTGATCCCCTTCTGGATCTGTTTGAGCTTCTGTCCCTTGCCCCGCGAGAGGTACGGCGCGTGCGGCTGCATGTAGTGGAGGACGGTGCGGTCGGCGCGCTCGACGGCGTCCCGATTGCGGTGGAACGCGTCCGCGAGCCCCTCCGGCGGGACGGTCCCGAGGTCGTCGTCCCAGTCGGTCTTCCACACGTCGTGGATGTCGCTGATGTGTTCGGAGGCGGTCCACTCGTAGTCGCAGCTGGCGCCCCACTTCAGCTCGTTCAGCGGGATCCCCAGGTCGTTGATGAACGGGTTCCCGGAGAAGTACGCGATGTCGTGGTCGCCGGTGAACGTGCGGTAGGCCCACTCCGGTGTCGACGAACCGATGCTCCGGCGCTTCTCGAGCGTGCCGTCGAGGTACTCGTCATACACGTCCGCGAACACGTCGTACCGGCACGCGTCGAGCACCAGGCAGTAGTCCCAGTCCGACTCGAGGAACCGCTGATCTTCCATTGGGTGGGTCGTCGGCCCGCCGGTACGTATGTATTCTCATTCCCGGCCCGGGAGCAGGGTCCCGACGGCGGAACCGAGACGCGGGAAGGCCCGTCGTCCCGGCGGACGCGAAGCAGACGTTTCAAGTTCGCTACGGCGTCACCTGTTCTATGGAAGGCCCACAACGGCGCGCGCTGATCCTCGGGTCGGCCGGCGCCGTCCTCCTCTTCGCGGTGCTGTTCGTCGTCGTCGGGGTCGACCGCGTGGTCGACGCGCTCGCGGCCGCCGCCCCGGCCCTCGTCGCCGCGGCCGCGGGCCTCGGCCTCTGCTGGCTCGCGGCGTGGAGCCTCATGCTCCGCGCCGTGCTGGGCGCGCTCGACGTCGAGATGTCGGTCTGGACCGCCTTTTTGGTCTACAGCGGCGCCGCCTTCGCGAACAACGTCACCCCGTTCGGGCAGGCGGGCGGCGAGCCCGTCGCCGCGGCGCTCATCTCGAAGGTCGGCGAAGCCAGATACGAGACCGGCCTCGTCGGCATCGCGAGCGTCGACGTACTCAACGTCGTCCCCTCCGCGTCGCTCGTGTTCCTCGGCGTGGGGTCGTACGCGGCCACCACCGCGGTCGGTGACCGCGTCGGGTTCGCCGTCGCGAGCGCGGTCGCGCTGATCGCCGCGATCGTCTCGGCGATCGCGTTCGTCTGGCGCTACCGCGTGGCGGTCGTCGACCGCGTGCCGGGCGCGGTCGGCCCGTTCCTCGGTCGGTTCGACCGGTTCGACGCCGAGGCGGTCGAGGCCGGTCTCGCCGACCGACTGGGGAACTTCTTCGCCGACATCGAGCGGGTCGGCACCGACCGCCCGCGGCTCCTCGGGATCGTCGCGCTCTCGCTCCTCGGCTGGCTCTTCCAGGCCGCCGCGCTCACCGTCGCGTTCGCCGCGGTCGGGCACCCGATCTCGCCGCTGGTCCCCGTCTTCGTCGTCCCGCTGTCGTACGTCGCGGGCGCGACGCCGCTGCCCGGCGGACTCGGCGGTATCGAGGCCGCGCTCGTCGGCCTGCTCGTCCCGACGACCGGCGTCGCCGCCCCCGCGATCACCGCCGCGGTCTTAGTCTTCCGCGGCGCCGTCTACTGGCTCCCGATGGTGATCGGCGGCGCGTCGGCCTCCACGCTGGGCGTCAAGGCGTTCGAGTAGGGCGGCTCCGTCGGAATCCCTCTCTTTAGATGTATTCCCGTGGCTCTGTTGAAACCCTATTCTTCAGACATATTCTTGCCTGAAACAGCCGGTCGATGAGAGTTGCTTCTCGATCGGTTTCGGGAGTGGGTGTAGTACGTTGTGAGTGGGGCCGTTTATAAGGAGGATCGCGGTGTTGCTGTCGGCTATTTATAAGTGATCACCGCTGCTGGGATGCCAGTCTCCAAAGCCCCAGTCGCTTGCTTATAAATGGTTGACTGTGGATCGACCACAAACGGCTTCAAAGCCCCAGCCGGGAGGACTCGATGCGCTCGCTGTGGTCCTCGGTCGGTCGCTATCGCTCCCTCCCTGTGGTCCTTGCGTCGCGCGTCTTCGTCCTCCCGGCTGCCCCTTTGAGTCCCACCCCGCACGGCACCGCAGCCTCACGCCTCCCCAGCCTCGCGGTTCGCGCTCTCCGAGCGCTCACCGCGTCCAGCGAGGGACCTTCGGTCCCTCTGGCCGCCGGCGGCTTCGCCGCCGGCGACCTCGCGGGCTGGCTCGCGGCCGCCGATGGCGGCCGCTCGCAGGCGCGCCACCGCACCGCCTGCCATTTATAAGCGGTTGTCGCCGTCGCTCACGGTTATTTAAATACTATATCCCTGCTACCGATCTGCGATACTCACTCCCGCTATCGCTCACCGCCACCTCCGTACTGAGCGATTCAGAGCGCAAACCCGGCGATTGCTGAGAATTTAAATACTGTCCGGAGAGCGGGAGCGTCCGAGCGGGGCGAGGAGTCGGGCGTCGAGTCACCGCACCGAGCGCCGACGCAGTCCCGCCCCCAGCGCGAACGCCGCGCTCCCGAGCGTGAGCGCGACCAGGAGCGCGACGATCGGCCCGATCCGAAGCCCGGTCAGCAGTTCGGCGCGAGGACGCAGCGCGACGATCGACGGGCGCGGGACCGCGTAGCCGCCGTCGCCGAGCGTATCGCCGCGGACGAGCGCCGCGAGCGGCGGGACGACGAAGATCCAGACGGTCGCGAGAAACGACGCTCCCCACCCCGCGACGAGGCCGCCGCGGTGGCGGCCGGCGTACCCGGCGCCCGCGAGGCCGACCGCGACGAGGGCGGCCCAGATCGGGTACCGCCCGGTGGTCCGTATCGGCTCCCACGGGAGGGCGACGAGGAGCGACGCGGCGACGAACGCGGCCGCGACGGCGCCGAGCGCGCGCTTCGGGGACCGGCCGGTGCCGAGGAGGAGGGCTCGCGAGACCATGGGGACGCGTCGACAGGAGCGCACAAAAAAGACGGGGGACCGCTCGCTCGGGAGCGACCCCGCCTCAGAAGAAGAGCCACAACACGAGCAGCACGTACAGCGTCACGAGCGAGATGAGCGTCAGCCGGATGAGGATGTTGACGCTGAACACGAGCCCGTTGTAGTCGTTCTTCAGCAGCTTCACCGGCTCCGTGCGGCGGCTCTCGAACCCGACCGTCGCGGGCGCGACGTCGTCGACGGCGCGGTCGACCGCGCGCTCGATGGCGTCGGTGTCGGACTCGCGCATGTTCGCCAGCTCGTGGATCGACGCGTGGGTGTCCGTCGAGAAGGGGATCACGGCGTCGAACTCGTCGCGGTACGCGTCGGCGGTCGCCCGCACGTCCGGGGTGAGCCCGTTCGTGTCGACGCCGATCCACAGCACTTCTTGGTCGCCGACGGACTCGACCATCGCCAGGGCATCCTGCCCGGTCCGCGTCAGGGCGAACCCGGCGGCGTAGTCGTCGGTGAGGGGTGCGTCGGCGAGCCGATCGCGGAAGTCGTCGAACGCGCGCTTGAGGCGGTCGGCCTCGGCGGAGCCGTACTGGATCTCGGCGTCGGGGCCGTTCTGGATGTCGTGTCTGTGCTGGTCGATCAAAAGCACGTCGTCGTGGTCGACGTCGCGCATGAACACGCCGGTGTCGTAGTCGTCGATCCCCTCGCCGTGGAGGACGATCACCTCCTTGTCGCCGATTCGACGGCCGTGGAATCGCACGTCCGCGTACCCCTCGCGCTCGCCGTACGACTCCGTGACGAGCCGCGACGCGCGCTCGGTCAGCTCCGGCTCGGCGACCGCGTCGAGGATCCGCTCCGCGTCAGCCGGGTTCGAGAGGTCCTCCTTGTGGGTACACGGGACGTGGAAGAAGAACCCGGCGTCGCCGTCCGAGGCCGCGCCGGTCCCGCCGTCGATCGCAGCGGCCTCGGTACCGCCGTCGGCGGCGGCCGCGGCCCCGGAGGGGTCGCGCCCCGCGACGTCCCCTCGACCCCCGTTCAGCGCGTCGATCAGGTTCCCGCTCAGCTGACCGCCGCCGAACCCCCCGAGCGGGCCGGGGTGGACCCACGGGGCCGCGACCGTGAGGCGGCTCCCGTTGTCGACGGCGAACGTCTCCACGGACGGTCGGGCCTCGACGCCCAGGTCGAGCGACTCGCGGTCGTTCCGGAGCAGTCCGGAGGTGAGCGCGAACGCCGAGACGTCGGTGTTGCTCTTGATCAGGTAGTCGACGACGAGGAGGACCAAGACGAGGAACCCCGCCGCGATGAGCAGCGAGGCGAACGCGAACACGTGACGGTACGTCGAGAACCCGAACTCGCTGCCGCCCAGCGCGTAGAACGCCGCGATGAGCAGTCCCGGCTCGACCAGCGAGGCGAGCAGGATCCGGTCGGAGCGGTCGATGCCCGTCGAGACGACGAGCACTAAGATGTTGACCAGGTACAGCGTGATGAAGCTCAGCCAGATGATACTCCAGGCGTTCCCGACGTTGTTCGCGCCGGTGAGCACCAGCGCGTACACGAACAGGACGAACTGCGAGGTGAGCGCGAGGAAGTAGCTCCACGGCCGCGGGTAGCCGTCGAGGACGCGGGGGAACAGCTCCGCGGCGACGACGAACGGAACTAAGAAGATGAGGGCGGCCACCGGCACGATCCGAGACGGGTCCGGCGCGAACGGCGTGAAGAGCCAGATTCCGCCGAACGTGCCGACGGCGTACACGGCGCTGAGCACGACGAGCGCGGCCGCCTGAACCCTGAGGGGTGGGACCGAAAAAATGAACCGCTGGAAGGCGTCGACGTTGTCCGCGCCCATCTACGCGGTCACCCCGTATATCGATTCGAGCTCGTCTATCGTCTGTTCCACCGAGAACTGCTGGACGGCCGCGCGGGTGTCCCTGTCGCCGTCGAGGCAGTCGCGGACCGCGCGCTCCATGTCGTCGAGGTCGCCGAGCGCGAAGCGGGCCCCGTTCTCGGGGCCGATCGTCTCGTCGAACGGCGCCACGTCCGCGGCGGCCACCGGGGTGCCGCAGGCGTTCGCCTCCAGCGTCGAGAGGCCGAGCGTGTCGCAGGTCGACGCCGTGACGAAGACGTCGAGCGCGGCGTAGAAGTCGGGGAGTTCCTCCCGTGGGAGGAAGTCGTGGAACCGGACGTTCGCGGGCGCGTCGGCCTCCAACTCCGCGCGGACAGGTCCCTCGCCGACGAGTTCGAACCGGACCTCGGGCAGCCGCTCGGCGAGCCGGAGCGTCTCGTCGACGTTCTTCTTGTGCGTCATCCGGCCGCTGTACCCGACCACGGGCGCGTCCGCCGCGGTCGGACCGCCGTCGGTCGCCAGCGCGGCGACGCGGCCGTTCTCGCTCGGCCGGAACCGGTCCATCTCGATGCCGACCGGGAGCCGAACCGGGTCCACGTCGCGGCGGATCCGTGAGGTCGAGGCCGTGACGCAGTCGAACGCTCTCAGGAATCGGTTCTCGTAGGCCACGTACGCCCGACCGGCGAGCGCGGCGAGCCGCTCCGACTTGAGCCCCTGGACGAAGTAGTCCTCGATCGGAGTGTGGTGGGTGTACACCGACGTCGCGCCGTGCCGCTTCGCGTACCGAAGCCCCATCAGGCCGGTCGACGCCGGGCCGTGACAGTGGACGACGTCGAGGTCGGGGAGCGTCGACAGGCGGCGGTAGGTCGGGAGGCGGTACTGTCGGTAGAAGGGGTTCGGCAGCGACGGGACCGGTATCTCGCGCTCGTCGGGCTCGTGGCTGCTCTCCGGGTACACGACGTACACGTCGTGGCCCCGGGACTCGAGGCGGTCGCGCCACGCCTGAATGGTGTAGGTGACGCCGTCGATCCCGGGGAAGTAGCTGTCGGTGAAGAAGCCGATGTTCATGGTCGCCGTCGTGGGTGGAGGGGTCGCGTCCGGCCGCGGCGGCCGACGTCGCGGTCGGAGGGGCGCGCGTCGGTCGCGGCGTCGCCACGGCCGGCGGCTCGGTCCGGTCGGTGGCCGCCCGCGACGACAGATGCTACCGGTACCACTGTTGGTCGCGAGGTTCTCCACCTGACCGCTTCAACATTTTCATTTCCCGATGCGACGGGGACGCCGCGACCCCGACCGCGCTCGGACCCCGTCCGCTTAATCCCCGGCCGCGCGTACTGCCGGCCATGATCACGACCGACCGCATGGCGGCCGTCGACGCCAACGCGGCCGCGCTCGGCGTGCCACGAAAGCAGCTGATGGAGTCGTCCGGCAACGCGGTCGCCCGCGAGGTGCGAGCCGCCGCGGATCCCGGCGCGACCGTCGCGCTCGTCTGCGGGCGCGGGAACAACGGGGGGGACGCCCTCGTCGCGGCGCGGTTCCTCGGCGGGTACGACGTCGCGGTTCACCTGCTCGGCCGCCCCGAGACGATCCGGACCGACATCGCTCGGGAGAACTGGGACGCGCTCGAAAACGCCGAGATCCCGAGAGAGGCCGTCTCGGACTCGCGCCAGTTCGATCTCGGCGGGCCCGACGGCGACGACCCGGACGTGGTCGTCGACGCGATGCTCGGCTCCGGGGTCTCGGGCGGCCTCCGCGAACCGGAACGGACCGCGGCCGCCGCGATCAACGCGAGCGACGCGACGGTGATCGCGGTCGACGTCCCCTCCGGGATAGACGCCGACACGGGCGACCCGACCGGTAGCCCGGAGTCCGATCCGACCCCCGTCGACGCCGACCGCGTCGTGACGTTCCACGACGCGAAGCCCGGGCTAGCCGCGCTCGACGCCGAGATCACGGTCGCCGACATCGGAATTCCGGCCGCCGCGGAGCGCTTCACCGGGCCCGGCGACCTGCTCGGGCTCGACCGCGACCCGGACTCGCACAAGGGGGACAACGGCGAGGTACTGGTGGTCGGCGGGGGACCCTACACCGGCGCGCCGACGCTGTCCGCGCTCGCCGCGCTCCGCGCCGGGGCCGACCTCGTCCGCGTGGCGTGCCCCGAGTCCGTCGCCGACGCGGTCCAGGGGTTCTCGCCGAACCTCATCGTCCGCGCGCTGCCCGGCGACCGCGTCGGGCCCGCCCACGTCGAGCGGGTCACGTCGCTCGCGGCCGGGAACGACGTCGTCGTCCTCGGCCCGGGGCTCGGGGGCGGCGACGGCACCGAGGCGTTCGTCCGCGAGTTCCTGACGGCGTTCGAGGGGCGCGCGGTCGTCGACGCGGACGCGCTCCGGGTCGTCCCCGAGGTCGACACCGACGCCGACCTGATCTGTACGCCGCATCAGGGCGAACTCGTCGGGATGGGCGGCGAGACCGCGGCGGACCCCGACGAGCGCGCGGAACTGGTCCGCGAGTTCGCCGCCGAGGCGGGTCACACGCTGCTCGTGAAGGGCGCCGTCGACGTGGTCGCCGACGGCGACGACGCGCGGCTGAACCGCACCGGCAACCCCGGAATGACCGTCGGCGGGACGGGAGACGTGCTAGCGGGGACGGTCGGCGCGCTGGCGGCCGTGACGGAGCCGTTTCACGCGGCCGCGGTCGGCGCGTACGTCGTCGGGCGCGCGGGCGACGCCGCCGCGGCGGCGAACGGAGCCGGACTGGTGGCGACGGACTTACCCGACCGGCTGCCGGAGGCGATGCGTGATGAGTGAGGACGAAGGCGGCGGGTCCGGAGGCGGAGAGAGAGCCGAGTCCGCGGCCGGGAGCGCGGACGCGCTGACCCACACCGACGACGCGGGCGACGTCCAGATGGTCGACGTCGGCGCGAAGCCCGACAGCAGCCGACGCGCGGTCGCCCGCGGCGAGATCCGGCTGACGCCGGAGACGGTCGCCGCGGTCGAGGCCGACGCGGTCGAGAAGGGCGACGTGCTCGCGACCGCCCGGATCGGCGCGGTTCAGGCGGTCAAACACACCTGGGAGACGATCCCGATGTGCCACCAGATCCCGATCACGAACGTCGACACCGACTTTTCGGTCGGCGACGACCGGATCGGACTGACGGTCGCGGTCGAGACCACCGGGAAGACTGGCTGCGAGATGGAAGCGCTGGAAGGCGTCACGACGGGGCTCAACACCGTCTGGGACATGGTGAAGGCCGCCGAGAAGGACCCCGATGGGGGGTATCCGGACACGCGAATTTCGGACGTCGAGGTCGTCGAGAAGCGGAAGGAGACGCTCGGGGAGTAGGTCCGCGGTCGCCCTGGCCCGACGCGGCCTCCTGATCAGAACAGCCCGGTCACCTCGCCGTCGGCGTCGACGTCGATGTCCTCGGCGGCCGGCTCGGCGGGGAGCCCCGGCATCGTCATCACGTCGGCGGTCTTCGCGACGACGAAGCCGGCGCCCGCCGAGGGCGTCACCTCGCGGACGGTGAGCGTCCACCCCTCAGGGACGCCGGTGAGCGCGGCGTCGTCGGACAGCGAGTACGGCGTCTTCGAGATACAGACCGGTAGGTCGCCGTGCCCCCACCGCTCGACGCGCTCGACGTCGTCGGCGGCGCCGTCGACGTACTCGACACCCGCGGCGCCGTACACCTCGCGAGCGACGGTCTCGATCTTCTCGCGGACGGGCGCGTCGACGTCGTACAGCGGCGCGAACGATCCCGTTCCGGCGCGCTCGCGGACGAGCTCGGCGAGGTCGGTCGCGCCCGCGCCGCCGTCGCGGTAGGCGGTCGAGCGCGCGACGGGGATCCCGCGGTCTGCGATCGCCTCCTCCAGCGCTGCCAGTTCGGCCTCCGTGTCGTCAGCGAACACGTTGATCGCGGCGACCGTCGGGACTCCGAACGACTCGGCGATCGAGACGTGTTTCGCGACGTTGCCGACGCCGGCACGCACTGCGTCGGGGGCCGGCTCCGCGAGGGCCTCGAAGTCGGTCGGCCACATCTCCAGCCCGTGGCGCTTCGCGCCGCGGACGGTGGCGACCACGACCGCGACGTCGGGGACCACGCCCTCACGGGCGACGATGTTCCCGAACTTCTCCGCGCCGAGGTCGGCGCCGAAGCCGGCCTCCGTGACGAGGTAGTCGGCGAGCGAGGCGCCGACCCGGTCCGCGACGAGCGTGTTCGTCCCGTGCGCGATGTTCGCGAAGGGGCCGCCGTGGACGAACGCCGGGACGCCCTCGACCGTCTGGACGAGGTTCGGGCGGAAGGCGTCGCGGAGCAGCGCGGCCGCGGCGCCGGTCACACCCAGATCGTCGGGCGTCACCGGCTCGCCGTCAGCGTCGGCCGCGAGGACGATGCGGCCGATTCGGGCTTTTAAATCCTCCAGGTCGGACGCGAGCCCGAGGACCGCCATCAGCTCCGAGGCGGCGGTGATGACGAACTCGTCCTCGCGCGGGACGCCGCCGGTCGCCCCGCCGAGGCCGACGACCGTCTCGCGGAGCGCGCGGTCGTTGACGTCGAGCGCGCGCGGCCAGTGGACCCGCCGCGCGTCGACCTCCGCGTCGTCTCCCTGATGGAGGCGGTTGTCGAGCGCGGCCGCGAGGAGGTTGTGCGCCGACGTCAGCGCGTGGATGTCGCCGGTGAAGTGGAGGTTGATCGCCTCCATCGGCAACACCTGCGAGTAGCCGCCGCCGGCCGCGCCGCCCTTGATCCCGAAGACGGGGCCGAGCGACGGCTCGCGCACGGCGACCGCGGTCCGCTCGCCCAGCGCGGCGAGGCCCTGGCCGAGCCCCACGGAGGTGACCGTCTTCCCCTCCCCCTTCGGGGTGGGCGACATGCCGGTCACGAGGACGGTCGTCCCGTCGGCTTCAGCCGGTCCGTCGGCCGTCCCCGTCTCACTACTGACGGCCTCGCGCACCGCCGCGTGCGTGAGCTTCGCGACGCCCTCGCCGCGGCGCTCGACGTCGTCGGGGGAGAGCCCCAGATCGGCTGCGACGTCCTCGATCGGGCGAGGATCGGTCGCTCGCGCGACGGCGAGGTCGGATTCCGGTACGCCGGTCGCGTCGCTCGCGGAACCTGTTGGCGCCATACCGGCACTTCTCAGGCGGCTCCCATGAGCGTTGCTCGGTCCTTGGTGACGAGCCTCACCGATCGAGGAACGGCGGGATCACGACCTCGGCGGGCTTCTCGTCGCCGCGCACGACGACGCTCACCTCGGTGCCGGCGTCGGCGTACGACTCGTGGAGGTAGCCTAAGCCGATCGGCTCGTCGAGCGTCGGGCTCATGGTCCCGGAGGTGAGCTTCCCGACGCGGGTGAGGTCGCCGTCGGTGACCGCGTAGCCGCCGCGGGGGACGCCGCGCTCCAAGAGGCGGACCCCGACGAACCGCTCGTCGACGCCCTGCTCCTTCTGGGCCTCCAAGGCGTCGCGCCCGACGAACTCCGTGTCGAGCTTCACGACGAAGCCGATCCGCGCCTCGTAGGGCGTTCTGGGTTCGTCCTCGGGGTCGAAGTCCTGCCCGGACAGGAGATAGCCCATCTCGGTGCGGAGCGTGTCGCGCGCGCCGAGCCCGCACGGCTGCGCCTCGCGCGGCCCGTCGACGAACGCCGCCCAGACGGCCTCGGCGGCGTCGGCGGGACACATCACCTCGAAGCCGTCCTCGCCGGTGTAGCCGGTGCGCGCGACCCAGCTCTCCGTCTCCGCCACGGCCGCCGCCGTCGCCTCGAACTTCGAGAGGTCGACGACGCGGTCGCGGGGCGTGGCCTCGTCGAGGGCGTCGGCCGCGTCGGGGCCCTGGACCGCGAGCATCGCCCAGTCGTCGGTGGCGTTCGCGACCGTCGCGTCGAGGCCCCACTCGTCGCGGTGCGCGGTCCAGCGGTCGAACATTTGGCCGTCGTGGCCGGCGTTCGGCACGAAGAGGTACGCGGGGTCGCCGCTCGGCGCGTCGAGGTCGCCGCCGTGGGTCGCTTCGAGCTCCGCGAGCGACGCGGCCGCTTCGCCGGCCGCCGTGCCGTCTGGGAGGCGGTAGACGACCGTGTCGTCGAGCATCACGCCCTCCTCGTTCGTGATCGCTGCGTACTGGGAGTCGCCGGGGTCGAGCGCGCGCACGTCGTTGGTCGTGAGCCGGTTCAGCAGCTCGGTCGCGTCCGGGCCGGATACCTCGATCTCGCCCATGTGCGAGACGTCGAAGACGCCGACGGACTCGCGGACAGCGGCGTGTTCCGTCTGGATCGAGTCGAACTCGACCGGCATCTGCCAGCCGCCGAAGTCGGTGAACTTGGCGCCGCGCGCGTCGTGAGCGTCGTGGAGCGGAGGGAGGCGGTCGGTCATACCCGCACCTCATCGGGACGAGCCTAAGGTGTTGTGCCATCGGCGGTCCGCTCGGCGGCGGTCGGTATCGTTCGCGGTCGTCGTTCCCCCGCCGGCCGACAGCCTCAAGCGGTCGCCGGCCCCCGTATCGGGCGTGAGCAGCCGTCGCCCCGATCGCACCGGCCTCGTCGCGCCCGCGGTCGCGGTCCTCCTGATCGCGGTCCTCCTCGGCGCGCTCGTCGGCACCTGGCCGCCGTTCGTCGCGGTCGAGAGCGGCAGCATGGCGCCGGGCGTCGAGCGCGGCGACCTCGTCGTCGTCACCGCGGCCGACCGCGCGCCGTGGGGGGACCTCTCGACCGCCGCCGACCCGGACGCGCCGACGCGCCTCGGCGGGACGGGCGACGTCGTCGTCTACACCGTTCCGGGCGCCGGTGAGAGACCGGTGTTCCATCGCCTGGCATTCCCCGTCGAGGCCGGCGAGGACTGGACGGATCGGGCGGACCCGGCGCTCCTCGCGGGCGACTGCGGCGAGCTCTCGACCTGTCCGGCGCCGTACGACGGGTACGTCACGTACGGCGACGCGAACGAGCTGTACGACCAGAGCGCCGGCATCGCGCCGGTCGTCCCCGACGAGTGGATCGTCGGCAAGGCGCTGTTCGCGGTGCCGAACCTCGGCTGGATCCGTGTGTGGGTGGACGCGGCGGCCGCGCGGTACGGCGGCGTCGCGACCGGCGTGGTCCTCGTGGGCGGCGCGGGCCTCGCGGGGGGCGTCGGCGCGCTGCTTCTGGGACGGTTTCAGCGCGGGAGGCGGCGATGAGTCTGTCCGGTGGCAGCGATACGCTATTTAAATATCTATGAACGGCGGCAGCGATTACTTATAAACGCGGTACGGTCGGCGCGCGCCTCCGAGCGGCCGCCCCCGACGGCCGCGAGGAGCCCGTGCGAGGGAGTCGGTGGTCCGGAGCGAAGCGGAGGACCACCGACGAGGCTGGGGAGGCGTGAGGTGCTGTGCGGTGCGGGGGCGGGACTCAAAGGGGCAGCCGTGAGGCGGGCGCAGGCGACGCAAGCACCGCAGCGAGGAAACGTAGTGACTGAGCGAGGAGCGCAGCGAGCGTGCGCCCGCCTCACGGCTGGGGCTTTGGAGATGGTTTCGGCCAGTCCGCAGTAAACCGTTTATAAGTGAGCGGCTAGAGCTTCGGAGGCGCTCGCCGTCGATCTGCGACGTATCGAAGCGAACTCAACTCCCAGTGCTACTGCGTTGAAGCCGATTCGGCCCCCGACTCGTCGCCGCCGTTTTCGATTACATCGTCCTCGTCGCCGTCGAGCGTCACGGAGCCGTTGGCGGCGTTCCGGAGCGCGTCGGAGCGCCCGAACTCGCCGGGTGCGATGGCGAGCGTCCGGATCCCGTAGCCGTTCGCGGTCTCGACGACCGGCTTGAAGTCCGTGTCGCGGGAGGCGATCGCGAGGGTGTCCATCCGGCCTTCGGCCGCGAATCGCGCGGCGTCGACCGCGAGCTTCACGTCCACGTCGCCGCTCGTGATCACGACTTCGAAGCCGCGCGCCTCCGCGGCCTGAATCAGCCCCGGCGTCGCGTGCTCGTCGAGGTACAGGCGGGTCGTCACCAGCGGTCCCTCGGCCTCGCCGGCCCGCCGCACGTCGTCGAGGTCGACGTCGAACTCCTCGCGCAACACGTTGGGGCCGTCGACGAACAACGCCACGCCGCCGGCGTCGACGTCCGTCACGCCGTCCGGTCCGACCCCGTCTTCCGGTCGGATCTCGTCGTCTGCGCTCGGCTCGGCGTCAGCGGTCGGCTCGCCATCCACGTTCGGCTCGCTCTCCGGCCCGTCGCCTCGGTCCATGGCCGGCCTTCGCCGTCGCCGGAGATAGGTATGGTGATTCCGCTCAACGGCGGGTCGCGGCGCCGCCCGATCGTTTCGGAACTTCAAGCCCTTATATCCGTATTACGACTTCGGTCACGACCGTAGTGAATATACGGAGATTTGAAGTAGGGTGTCCAGCAATAACGGGATAAGATGTCACAATCGAACGCGTACACCGTCATTTCCGCACAGAACGATCACGAATGTACCACTGTACGTGCCCATCCCCGCAACGAGACGTTCCACGTCGTCGAGTACGCCGACGAGGACGCCCGTGAGCGCGTTGCTGACCTGCCGGTGGGCTCGGTCGTGAAGATGGAGCTGTCGCGCGCCGGCCGCCGCAGCAACGTCTGGCGCGCCGAGTCGGTCAATACCGCACAGACCGACGGCGGGACGAGCGGGGCGTAATCCGAGTGGCTCCTAGCGCGAAATTCCGGATTTATTGATATTCTCTATTATAAGCGATCGACTGCGCTACGGAGAACACCTCCAAAGCCCCAGTCGCGAGGCGGGCGCACGCTCGCTGCGCTCCTCAGTCGCTCGTTTCACTCGCTCCTTCCGGTGCTTACGTCGCCTGCGCCCGCCTCGCGACTGCCCCTTTGAGTCCCGCCCCCAACAGCACCGCAGCCTCACACCTCCCCAGCCTCGTCGGCCTCCCTCCGGTCGGCCGACTCCCTCGCGCGTGCTCCTCGCGGCCTTCGGCCGCTCGTCGGCACGCGCCACCGCACATATAAATCCAAAAAGCAGCTGCTCGTCTCCTTTATAAGTCTCGCGTGAGCCGCGGGTTCGTCACCGCGCCGTCCGCGGCGGACGCGAAGTCGCGGCCGTACTTCGCGAGGATGCCGCCCTCGTAGGGCGGTTCGGGTGCGTCCCACGCCTCGCGGCGCTCGTCGAGCTCCTCCTCGGTGAGGTCCACCGTCAGGTCGCGTTCGGGGATGTCGACCGTGACGTGGTCGCCGTCCTCGATGAGCCCGATCGGGCCGCCGACGGCGGCCTCGGGCGCGACGTGGCCGATCATCGGGCCGCGGGTGGCACCCGAGAACCGGCCGTCGGTGAGCAGCGCCACGTCGTCCTCGTGGCCCGCGCCCACGACGGCGGCGGTGACGCCGAGCATCTCGCGCATCCCGGGGCCGCCGCGGGGGCCCTCGTTGCGGATGACGATCACGTCGCCGGACTCGATGCCGCCGGACTGGACGTACTCCATCGCCTCTTCCTCGTTCTCGAACACGCGGGCGGGCCCCTCGTGGTAGAACTCGTCGTCGCCGGTCACCTTCAGCACCGAGCCGTCGGGCGCGAGGTTCCCGTCGAGGATCTTGATCGCGCCCTCCTCCTCCTTCGGCTCGTCGACCGTGTAGAGGAAGTCGGCCTCGATCTCGTCGTCGGCCGGCAGGTCGCCCCGCTCCTCCAGCTCGGCGATCTCCTCGGCGAGGGTTCGGCCCGTCACCGTCATCGCGTCGCCGTGGAGCAGGTCGGCCTCCAGCAGGCGCCGGAGGACGACAGGCACGCCGCCGACCTCGTGGAGGTCGTTCATCACGCGGCTCCCGCCGGGCTGGAGGTCCGCGATCTTCGGCGTGCGCCGCGAGATCTCGTCGAAGTCCTCGATCGAGAGGTCCACGTCCGCCTCGCCCGCGAGCGCGAGCAGGTGGAGCACCGCGTTCGTCGAGCCGCCCATCGCGGTCTGGACCGCGATCGCGTTCTCGAACGACTCTCGGGTGAGGATGTCGGAGGGCCGCCGGTCGTTCTCGATACAGTCCATCGCGAGCTCGCCGGCGCGCTCGGCGACCGCGTAGCGCTCCTCGTCCTCGGCGGGCGGCGAGGCGGAGCCGAGCGGCGCCAGCCCGAGCGCCTCCGAGAGCGACGCCATCGTGTTCGCGGTGAACATCCCGCCGCACGAGCCCGCGCCGGGGCAGGCGTTGCGCTCCAGGTCGTCGAGCTCGTCGGCGTCCATGTCGCCCTGCGCGTACGTCCCGACGCCCTCGAACACCTGGACGATCGTCACGTCGCGCCCGTCGTGTTGGCCGGGCATGATCGACCCGCCGTAGAGGAAGACGCTGGGGAGGTCCGTCCGGATCGCGGCCATCATCATCCCGGGGAGGTTCTTGTCGCAGCCCGCGACCGTCACCAGCGCGTCCATCCGCTCGCCGAAGGAGACGAGCTCGACGGAGTCGGCGATCACCTCCCGCGAGATGAGACTCGCCTTCATCCCCTCGGTCCCCATCGAGATGGCGTCGCTAATGGTGATCGTCCCGAACTCGATCGGCATCCCCCCCGCGGCGTCGATGCCGTCGAGCGCGGCGTCCGCCACGTCGTCGAGGTGGACGTTACACGGCGTGATGTCCGCGGCCGGGTTCGGCACGCCGATGATCGGCGAGGAGAGGTCCTCGTCGTCGAACCCCATCGCGCGGAACATCGCGCGGTGCGGCGCCTTGTCCGGCCCCTCGGTCACCTCGCGGCTCCGCAGCTCCTCGTCTTTCCCGCCGGCGAATCGGTCCGTGTCCTCCCGGCGACGACGCCGCTCGTCGTCGTCGTCGGATCTCGGCTGCTGTTCGCTCATACCCGACCCTGTCGCTCGGGACTCTTAAACGACCGCGTCGGGGCGAGGGTTGCTCGGCGGGGCGAACTAGTTCGGGGCGGGATTACCACTCGCCTGTATAATCTATGTCGACACCGCAGGCGTCGGCGAAGTTTCGGAGATGGCGTTTCTTGTCTTTCTTGTTTAATGACGTGTAGACATAGTAGTCCTCGCCGACCTGCCGGTACGTTCGCATCTCGTCGCCGTTCGGATGGTTCGGCTCGTCGTTCAGCATCGCGATTTTCTGTCCAGGAACGTACGGAAGTGGCGCGTACGCCTCGATCAGACCGTGGTTTTCGATGAGATGATCCACGGTCCCCTCCATAACGTCTGACTGGCTCTCACCGCTGAGGAACGTTGACCCAGTATCGGTGATGAGTTCCACGACGTACGATCCAGATTCGTCTGAATGTCCGGTGGTTTTCGTGGGGTCTGACGACTGGGTATCAGTTTCACTATCCACCCGACTCTCGTTCTGATCTCGTTCCAATTCCGCGATCAGATCGTCTACGAGTGTCTTCGACAGCGACTCAGCTGGTTGGGAGACAACTTCGCCGACTCGATCGACGACCGTCTCACGGATCGAATCCGCGATATCGTCTTTCTCTTTGGACAGCGTCGAAATCGCTTGCCGTCGACGCTCCACCCGCTGATAAATCTCTGTCGAGGCACCCGACTGAATCGAATCCTTCGAGAGCGCGGCGAGCATCCAGTCGTTCGCGGTGAGGTCGGCGAGGTCAGATTCTCCGAGGCGTTCCACGTCGGGGGTAGCGCCGTCTTTTTTAAGACGAAACACGGCGAACGTCTTTCCGTTCGTGAGTAGTCCCCAATCGACCCACTCCTGTCGCATGTAGCTCCGTAGTTGGTCGGCGTAAGCGTCGGTAATCGTTGTGTCACAGCCTTTCGCTTCGACGAATAGAGTCGGAGATCCGTCGGCGAACAGCGCGTAGTCGACCTTCTTTTTTGAAGACCCCATCTGGACCGAGTATTCCATCTCGATTTCCGTGGAGTAGAAGTCCCATCCAAGAACATCTCTTATAAATGGATCAATCAGTCGAGATCGCGTGTTCTGCTCGTCCATTTGCGGAGACGACTCGACGAGCGACAGGGAGCGTTCGACGTAGTCCGACACCGTCTCCTCGTCCATCTTTCGGAAATCTCTGGTGCGCACCCTCTTAAAAGTGAAACGTTGCTAACCGTACAGGTGACAGCGTAGGAATACTGTCACGAAATCTCTTCCATGTCTTCCGTTTTTATCTCTTCCAAGCGTTCTTCGCCGTACTGACCGTCTGCGTTTTTGTGGTGTCGGTGGAATCGGTAGGCGGCTTGGAGTCGTTCTTCGTCATCGGTGATTGTCCAGTACGACTCCTTGTGACGGACGAGGTCACGCTCTTTCAATCGGGAAAGGATCGCACTAACGACGTCCGTATCCAGATCGAGTCGATCGGCGATCGTCGCCGCCTTCCACGCGCGATCGTCGCTTTCGTCGAGGAACAGTACGATCCGTTCGGTATTATTCTGTACTTCGTCCATAGAGGGATTCAAACCCGCGCTTTCAGTTCCACCCGGTAGCCAAACGGGTCTCGGACGTACACCGCGCCCGCCTCGCCGGTCGCGCCGAGCGGCGAGTCGAGCGTCTTCTCGACCTCGACGTCGGCCTCGGCCAGTTCGGCCTCGATCTCGTCGACCGACTCCTCGACGACGACCGCGACGTGGTCGTAGTTCGTCTTCGTCGGCCGCTCGAACTCGTCGGTCGGCCAGAGGTGGATCACCGCGGTCGCCGAGAGCCGCACGTCGAAGAACGGTTTCTCGTCGGCCGCGTACAGCGCGTCCTCGACGCCGAATCCGAGCCGCTCACCGTAGAACTCGCGGGCGGCGTCGGCGCCGTCCTCGGGGATCCGGAGGTTGACGTGGTCGATGTGTCGCGCGTTCACGTAGGCCAGTTCGGTGCCCGAGCGCAAAAGTCGTGCGGGGGCGTCGCGACGCTCGCTTCCGAACGCCGGCAGCGTGTCTGCCGGCGACGGGGGAGCGCGGTCCCACCACCCGCGAACGGCCGCGGAGTATTTACCCACAGAAATGTAATTTTCGCACATGATTGGGTTCGACGCCGCCGCCGTCGCGCCGCTTATGGGTGGCATGGCCGGTTCGGGGATGGCGGGCGGGATGGGCGGCTGGATGGTCCTCTTTCCGCTCCTCGCGCTGCTCACCGTCGCGGCGCTGCTCGCCGTGGGCGTCGTCGGAATCAGGGCGCTCGCGAGCGAGCGCGACGACGGATCGGAGCCGAGCGAGCGCGACGAGTCGCCGGTCGAACGCCTTCAACGACGGTACGCGGAAGGGGAGCTCACGGAGGCTGAGTTCGAGCGGGCGCTGGAGCGCGAACTGGAGTCCGAGGGGGCGGACGGGATCGAGTCGGAGTCACCGACGGAGGCGGAACGGAGCGGATCGGCCGCGAGAGCGCGGTAACCGCGAGTCGAGTTAGGCGAACTCCGACCCCGATCAGGCGAGCGCTTCGAGGATCCCCGCGCCGTCGGTGCTCCGGCCGAGGTCCGGGAGCGTCGCGCGCTCGGGGTGCGGCATCAGCACCGCGACCGTCTCGCGCTCACCGAGGACGCCCGCGACGTTGTCGGTCGAGCCGTTGGGGTTCGCCGCGTCCGTGACGTTCCCGTCGGCGTCGCAGTAGCGGAACAGGACGCGGTCGTCGGCGACGAGGTCGGCGTGGGCCGCGTCGCTGATCTCGAAGCGCCCCTCGCCGTGGGCGATGGGGACCTCGATCACGTCGCCCTCGTCGTAGGCGGCGGTCCACGGCGTGTCCGCGCGCTCGACGCGCAGGTGGACCGGTTCGCACTGGAAGCGCGCGGAAGCGTTGGTGGTGAACGCGCCGGGCGTGAGCCCCGACTCCGAGCCGATCTGCGCGCCGTTACAGATGCCGATCACGGGGACGCCCTCGTCGGCCGCCGCGCGGACTTCCTCCATGATCGGCGCGCGGGCGGCCATCGCGCCGGCGCGGAGGTAGTCGCCGTAGGAGAATCCGCCGGGGAGGACGATTCCGTCGGGGTCGGCCGGAAGCCCGTCCTCGTGCCAGACGCGCTCGGCGTCGACGCCCAGGTGGTCGAGCGCGCGGACGGCGTCGCGGTCGCAGTTCGAGCCGCCGAACTGGACGACAGCGACCGTCACGCCGCCCACCCCGCGTTGGCAACCGTCATCGCTCCGCGACCGCCACGTCGTAGTCGTGGATGGTCGGGTTCGCGAGCAGCCGCTCGGCCATCTCGTCGGCGCGCGCGGCCGCCTCGTCGGCGTCGGCGGCGTCGAGGTCGACCTCGAAGCGGTCCGCCGAGCGGAGGTCGGACAGCTCGAACCCGAGCCGTTCGAGGGCCTGCTGGGTCGTCTCGGCCTCCGGGTCGAGGACGCCCCGCTTCAGCCGGACCGTCACCGTCGCCGTGTACGCGGTCATACCCGTCGGTGCGGGGTCGTGTGTAAAAACCGTTTTGGAACGGCGTTTATACGCACATACGTGGATATATTGCGGTCGTTCGTGCGGGAGGCAGGGACCGCGCGGAACGAAAGGGGCAAACCCCTCCGCCTGTTGGGGTGGGTGTATGCAGCCGCTCGAACCCGCGGAGGTGATCGTCGCATGACCCGCGAACTGACCGAGATCACGGTCGTCGGAGGAGACAAGACCGGACTCATCGCGCGGGTCACCTCCCTGCTGTTCGAGCGGGGAATCAACATCGAGGATCTCGACCAGGCGGTCCGCGAGGGCGTCTTCCGGATGACGACCCGCGTCGACGCGTCGGAGATGGAGACCTCCCGGGGCGAGCTCCGCCGCGCGCTCGCCGAGCTCGGCCGCGAGCTCGACGTGGACATCCAGGTCCGCTTCCCGAGCGACCGGGACGCCCGCCGCGTCGCGCTGCTCGTCACGAAGGAGACGCACGCGCCCGAGGCGCTGCTGGAGGCCGAGGCCAACGGCGAACTGGCCGACGACGGCGCGGAGGCGGAGATCCCGGTCGTCATCGGCAACCGCGGCGACCTCCGGTCGCTCGCGGAGCGCTACGACAAGCCGTTCTACGACGTGGGCGACGGCAACGGCAACACCGACGAGGGGCGCCTCCTCGACCTGTTGGCCGAGTACGACGTGGACCTCATCGCGCTGGCCCGCTACATGCGGATCCTCTCGCCGGAGGTCGTCTTCCGGTACGAGGGCCGGATCATCAACGTCCACCCCTCGCTGCTGCCGGCGTTCCCCGGCGCGGAGGCGTACCGGCAGGCGAAGGACGCGGGCGTCCGCATCGCGGGCGTCACCGCCCATTACGTCACGACCGACCTCGACCAGGGCCCGGTCATCGCCCAGCGCGCCTTCGACGTGCCGCCGGGCGCCGACGTCGACGAGATCAAGCGCCGCGGGCAGCCCCTCGAAGCCGAAGTGCTGCTCGACGCGGTCCGGCTCCACCTCGCGGACGCCATCGCCGTCCACCGCGGCACCGTCCACGTGCGCGAGGACGCCGACGTCGACGCCCAGTTCGGGCTGAGCGACGCCGCCGTCGACGCGAACCCCGACGAGCCCGTCGACGGCGAGCCGCTCGGCCGGTCCCCCGTCTCGCCCTCGGACGACTGAGCGGCCGCGAGCGAGTCGGCCGAGTCGGCGGTCCACAGCCTATTTTTAAACGGACGCGGACGCAACGACCGGTCGATGGTCGAGCGTCGCCCGCGCACGGAGTTCCTCGCCGACACCGCCGCGGTCGTCCGCAGCGACGAGCGGTTGGTCCTGCTGTTCCTGCTGTTGCTGTCGCTCGCGGCGCTGGTCGTCTTCCTCCACTACACGACGCTGATCTTGGACGGGCTTCCCGACCCGCTCCCGGCCGAGCCGATTCGGCCGTAACCCTGGGGCTCAGTCCGGTCGGCGGTCCGCGGCGGGTTCGGCGTCGCGGTCCCCGGCCTCGTCGCTCCCGGCGCTCCGCGGCGCCTCGTCGATCTCCTCCATCACCCGGGCGTGGAACTCGCGGAGGACGGCCGACTCGTCGTCGGCGATGACGGTGTCGGAGTCGACGAGCGTCGCCAGCCCGAACGCGAGCGGACTCGGCGAGTCGACGACGCGGTGTTCGACCGCCAGGTCGCCCGTCGCGATCCGCCCGACCGCCTCGCGGATTCCCCCGACATCCAGCCGGTCCTCCAGCAGCTCGCGGTACGTCTCCTCCAGCACGGCGAACTCGTCTAGGTCGGCCGCGAACGACAGCAGCATCTCGGCGGACACCTGCTGTTCGGCGGCCGACTTCTCGTACCCCTTGTACCGCTTCAGGATGAGGAGCGCTCGCCCCGCGTTGATCCGGAAGTAGCGCTGGAGCAGGTCCGTCCCCCGAACGGCCTCGCGGAGGTCCTCGCGGACCGTCTCGGGGTCGAGATCGGCCAGAATCTGTGCCACGTCGACCTTGCGGTTCAGCGGGAGCGCGAGCGAGAACCCGCGGTCCGCGACCGCGACCGCCACGTTGGCGTCGGTCCGGTTCGCGACCGCGGCCGCGACGAGACGCGAGAGCCCGTCGTTGAACCGCCGGCCGTAGACGGAGTGGACGTAGAAGCGGCGCTTGTACTCGTTGCGGTCGAGCTCCTCCTCCACGACGAGCCGGTCGGGCGTCGAGACGCTCTCCGGGCCCGCGTACCGGACCTGCTCGTCGTACATCCGGGCGAGCGCTCGGACCGCGTTCCCGTCGAGGGGGAACTCGCGGAGCCACGCGCGGACCGCGGCGGGGCCGGCGCTCGGGCCGTCGCCGGTCAGCCGGTCGAGGAGTTCGGCCTGGAAGTCGAGCACCTCGCGCGCGAGGTCGGCGGAGAGGGGGAGGCGCTCGGCGAACCACGAGGGGACGGTCGGGCGCTCGCTCGTGCGGTCGACGTACACCTTCGAACCGCGGCGGTAGCGGAACGCGAACCGCTCGCCGCCCAGCGCGAACACGTCGCCCGACTCCAGCGTGTCGAGGTACGACTCGTCCAAGGTCCCGACCCACTCGTCGTCGCGCGTGAACACGTCGCAGGTGAACGAGTCCGGGATGGTCCCGACGTTCGTCATGTAGATGACCCGCGCGAGCCGCCCGCGCTTGCCGACGAGCGTCTCGTCGACCGGGTGATCTGGGTAGTGGTGCTCGCCGTCCGGCGGGTCGTTGGCGTCGCGCCACACCTTCGGATAGACGTTCTTCTCTTCGAGGCCGTCGTAGTCCCCCGTGAGGTACCGGAGGAGCCGCTCGTAGGCCGCGTCGTCGAACTCGCGGTACGGGTGCGCCCGACGCAGGACCTCGCGGACCTCCCGGTCCGGTCGGATCCGGTTTATCGCCATGCCGTAGACGTGCTGGGCGGCGACGTCGTAGGCCCCCTCGGGCGGGAACACGCGGTCGACGAACCCGTCCTCGGCGCGCGCGAGGATCGTCGCGCACTCGATCAGCTCGTCGCGGTCGAGCGCGAACACCCGCCCCTCGACGGTCTCGCCCGGGCTGTGGCCCGCGCGGCCGACGCGCTGGAGCAGCGCCGCGACGGACTTCGGGGAGCCGACCTGAACGACCAAATCGAGGTGCGGCATGTCGATGCCGAGCTCCAGGCTCGTCGAGGTGGTGACCACGTCGAGCTCGCCCGACTTCAGCCCCTCCTCGACCCGGGTGCGCTGGGCCTCCCCGAGGCTCCCGTGGTGGCAGCCGGAGTCCGACTCGTCGTAGTCGAACCGCTGGCGGAGCTCCTGGAGCGTGCGCTCGGCGCCCGACCGCGAGTTCGTGAACACCAGCGTGTTCTCGTGGGACTCGATCAGGTCGCGGAGCGACTCGTAGAACCGGTCGGTCACCGCCGACCGCGGCGTGTGGACGAGGTCGGCGGCCGGCGTCCGGAGTTCGAGGTCGAACTCGCGGGCGAACCGGGCGTCGACCACCTCGCAGGGGCGCGTCTCGAAGCCGTCGACCTCGCCGGCCGCGCCGTCGACGCGCTCGCGACCGACGAGGAACGAGGCGATCCCGTCGAGCGGTTCGACGGTGGCCGAGCAGCCGATCCGGGTGATCTCGGCCGCTCCGTCCCGCTCGCCGTGCCGCGCCAGCTCGGTCAGCCGTTCCAGCGACACGGAGAGGTGTGTCCCGCGCTTGTTCGCGGCCAGCGAGTGGATCTCGTCGACGATCACGTACTCGACGGTACGGAGCTTCTCCTTGAACTTCGGCGAGTTGAGCAGGATCGCGAGCGTCTCCGGCGTGGTGTTGAGGACGTGCGGCGTCTCCGAGAGCATCGCCTGGCGGTCCGCCTGCGAGGTGTCGCCGTGGCGGATCGCCTGCCTGACGCCGGGGTCGTAGGAGTCAGCCTCTCCGTCGCCGTCGCCTCCTTCCGCCGCTGCGATCGCCTCGCCGATCCCCTCTAACGGGGCCTCCAGGTTCCGCTCGATGTCGTTCGCGAGCGACTTCAGCGGCGAGACGTACAGGCAGTAGACGGAGTTCTCCAGGTCGCCGGCGCGGTCGCGCGCGAAGAGGTCGTCGAGGACCGCGAGGAAGGAGGCGAGCGTCTTGCCGCTGCCCGTCGGCGCGGCGACGAGGCAGTTCTCCCCGGCGTCGACGTGGGGGATCGCCTCGCGCTGCGGGGGCGTGAAGAAGCCGCCGTTCTCGCCGACGTACTCGCCGAAGCGCTCGACCCACCAGCGCCGGACCGGCGGCGAGAGCCGCGCGAGCACGTCGGCGTCCGCGATCGGGACCGTCTCCGGGTCGAAGCCGGGGTCCGGGATCGCGCCGCGGTCGACCGCGTCTCGGAGGAGGGCCCGCGCGGCGGCCTCGTCGCCGCGGTCCGTGGTCTCGCTCACGGCGTTCACCAGGGCTCGGGAAGGGAAATCGGTTGCGTCGGTCCCGCGGAACTTCGCGCGACCGACCCCATCTCCGTCGGTCCCGCGGAACTTCGCGCGACCGACCCGTTTATCCGGCGGCCATCCGTGTCGCCACACGCATGAGCGGCACCTCGCCGGAGCCCGACCGACGGATCGACCGGAACCTGTTCGTCACCGTCTCCGGCCCGCCGGGCTGCGGGGCCACGACGCTCGTCGAGGGGATCGCCGAGGCGCTCGACTGCGGCTACGTCTCCGGCGGCGAGCTGTTCCGCGAGATCGCCGCCGAGCGGGACATGAGCCTCTCACAGCTGATCGCAGAGACCGGCGAGTCCGAGGAGATCGACCGGGCGCTCGACCGCCGGCTCCGCCGCATCGCCGAGAAGTGGGGCGCCGCGAACAAGGCGTTCGTGCTGGAGTCGCGGCTCGCGGGCTGGATCGCCGGCAACCGCGCCGACATCCGGATCTGGCTCGACGCCCCGGACGAGGTCCGCGCGGACCGCACGGCCGCCCGAGAGGAGATGACCTCGGAGATGCAGGTCCGCGAAGTCATCGAGGAACAGCGTTACAAGTCCTACTACGGCATCGACCTGTCGGACCGATCCATCTACGACCTGGTCATCAACACGGGACGGTGGGACGCCGAGGCGACGCTCGATCTGGCGCTCACCGGAATCCAGGGGTACGACGTCGCCGCCGACGAGGGCGCGTTCGACACGCCCGACTTCGAGATCTGACGCGCGTCCGGGGGACCTACCTAACCGAAATCCCCTCGACGGACCGCAGCACGTCTCGGACCTCCCCCGGCGTGGCGTACGGGCCGCCGCTCACTCGGTGGTCCGGCAGGAGGACGGGGACCGGGTTGTCGTTGAGCGCGCCCGTGACCGTCTCCAGGTCGTCGGCGTCGTCGGGGTCGAAGCCGGCGAGCCGGGCGAGCCGGCTCACGGAGACCTCCTCGCCGTACGGAACGCTGCGGAGCGACTCCAACACCTCCCGCTGGTCGGTCGGCACGGTGAGGCCGAGCGCCACCTCGGCGAACTCGTCTCGCTCGCCGCCGAGGTACGCCTCGATCCGGTCCAACAGGTCGTGGTCGCCGTCGGCGTCCCCCGGCGGTTCGGCGGGGAACGACACCGAGATGACGCGACCGCCGGCGAACCCCACCTGAACGGTCCGGCCGATCTCGTCGAACTCCCGGGCGAAGACGCCAGACGTACCCGCCGTATCCATACCCTTCATTGGACGGGTGATTCACTTAAGTTATCGCCCGAGGAGGGGGACGGTGTTCAGATAAGGATTGAAAGGTGAGGCGGTGCGTTTTCAAAGTGATTCATGCCCGAAAACGACCGCCTCAGCGGCTGTTTAGACGAGATCAACTTAGAGTTTGTGGAGCGAGAGGCAACACCGACGTTGTTGATGAAGATCAGTATTCAGCTCCATCTTGCTGGATTATCGCTTTCGAATACTGTTTCGTTTCTTGAGGTATTTGGTGTTGATCGGGTTCGATCTACTGTTCATAACTGGGTTCACAAGGCCGATCTACAGCCGGAATCTGGTCGGTGCCCGAATCACGTTGCGGTCGATGAAACCGTGATTCAGCTTGACGATGAACAATATTGGCTGTACGCCGCTGTCGATCCCGATTCAAACGATTTACTCCATACAAAGCTTGAGCCGACAAGAACGAACGTGATCGCAGATCAGTTCTTCGCGGAACTCCGCGAAAAACACGATGTGGATGACGCGATCTTTCTCGTTGATGGCGCGACTCCACTTCACCGTGCCTGTGACAAACATGACCTCGATTTCAGATACGAACGACATGGAAATCGGAACAGCGTCGAACGTGTCTTTCGTGAGGTAAAACGCAGAACTACCAGTTTCTCAAACTGTTTCAGCAACGCCGAAGCAGAAACTGCTGACGAGTGGCTCAGGTCGTTCGCGTTCGCATGGAATCAGCTTATCTGAACACTACCAGGAGGGGTTCCCACAGCGGGCGCCCGGGACGAACGTGGCGTCGACTCCAACGCGTTTACCCCCGCAAGCCTTATGAACAGATACGTACATTAGTGTATAGTAATGGACGATCCAAACGAGCTGGCGCCGGCGGTCCGGTCGATCCTGTCCGCCGCTCGGGAGCGCGCGGACGCGAGGGGGGACGCGAGCGGAACCGTCTCGGTCTCGCCTCGCGACCTCTCGGCCGCGTTCGAGCGGGCCGAGGCCGACGGGCGCGTTCCGGTGATCGCCGAGGTGAAGCCGACGAGCCCGACGACCGAGGGCAGCCGCGAGGACGACCCCGTCGCGCTCGCCGAGGGGATGGTCGCCGGTGGGGCCGCCGCGCTGAGCGTGCTCACCGAGCCGGAGCACTTCGGCGGCAGCGTCGACACGCTCGAACGCGTGCGCGACGCCGTCGACGTGCCGGTCCTCCGGAAGGACTTCGTCGTCGGCGAGGCGCAGCTGGACGCCGTCGAGAGCGACGTCGTCCTGCTGATCGCGCGGTTCGTTGGCGAGGGCCTCCCGGACCTGCTCGCCGCCGCCCGCGACCGCGGCTTCCGGGTCCTCGTCGAGGTCCACGACCGCGAGGAGCTGGAGCGCGCGCTCGACGCGGGCGCGACGACGATCGGCGTGAACAACCGGGACCTCGCGGAGCTCGTCGTCGACCTCGGAACCTTCGAGTCCGTGGCGCCCCGCGTTCCGGACGACGTCACGCTGATCGCCGAGAGCGGCATCGGCTCGCCCGCGGACGTCCGCCGGATGCGGGCGGCGGGCGCCGACGCCCTGCTCGTCGGCAGCGCGATCATGGACGGCGACGTGGAGGCGAACACCCGCGAACTGGTGCGGGCGGAGGCGGACGAGGACGAAGACGCGGACCCGACACTCGACGACACGACTGACACCACGGAGACACCCACATGAGCGAGACCGAATCATCGACGAGCGAGGTTGGAGAGCTTTCGCGACGGCCAGGCCGCGAGCGCGGCCGCGACGACGGGAAGTTCGGCCGCTACGGCGGCCAGTACGTCCCCGAGGCGCTGATGCCCGCGATCGAGGAGCTGACGGACGCCTACGAGCGGTACGTCCTGAACAACGAGGACGGGTTCATGGACGAGTTCCGCGAGCGGCTCGCGGAGTTCGGCGGCCGGCCGACGCCGCTCCAGCGCGCCGACCGGCTCTCCGAGCGCTACGACACGGAGGTGTACCTCAAACGGGAGGACCTCCTCCACGGCGGCGCGCACAAGCTGAACAACGCGCTCGGGCAGGTCCTCCTCGCGAAGTACATGGGGAAGGAGCGCATCATCGCGGAGACCGGCGCCGGCCAGCACGGGACCGCGACGGCGATGGCGGCCGCGCACCTCGACATGCCCTGTACGATCTACATGGGCGAGCGCGACATCAACCGCCAGCGCCCCAACGTGTTCCGGATGAAGCTCAACGGCTCTGAGGTGAAGCCGGTGACGACGGGCCGCGGCACGCTCAAGGAGGCCATCTCCGAGACGATGCGCGACTGGGCCGAGACGGTTGAGGACACGCACTACGTGATCGGTTCGATCGTCGGTCCGCACCCGTTCCCGGTGATGGTCCGCGACTTCCAGGCGGTCATCTCCGAGGAGGCCCGCGAGCAGGCGATAGAGAAGACGGGCGGGCTCCCGACCGACGTGGTCGCCTGCGCCGGCGGCGGCTCGAACACGATGGGCGCGTTCGCCGACTTCGTCGACGACGAGTCGGTCGCGCTCCGCGCGGTCGAGGCCGGCGGCTCCACGCTCGAAGTCGACGAGGAGGCGGGCGTCGCGCCCAACTCCGCGTCGCTGTACGCCGGCGAGGAGGGCGTCCTCCACGGCGCCCGGACGAAGCTGCTTCAGGACTCGGACGGACAGATCATGGAGAGCCACTCGGTCTCTTCCGGGCTCGACTACGCCGGGGTCGGCCCCGAGCTCGCGTACCTCGTCGACGAGGGGCGCGTCGAGCCGGTCGCGGTCGACGACGACGCCGCGCTGGAGGGGTTCCACCGGCTCTCCTCGACGGAGGGGATCATCCCCGCGCTGGAGACGGCCCACGCGTTCGGCTTCCTCGAAGAACACCACGAGGAGCTCGGCGAGCGCGTGGTCGTGAACGTCTCCGGGCGCGGCGACAAGGACCTCGACGCCGCCATCGAGGAGACGGACCAGCGCGACCTCCCGAACGCGCCGGACATGTCGATGTTCACGGAGGGGATCTGAATGGCGGAGACGGGCAACTCCGAGGCCATCGCCGCCGCGTTCGCCGACGGCCCCGCCTACGTCCCGTACCTCGTCGTCGGCGACCCGGACTACGAGTCGTCGAAGGCGCACGTCGAGGCGCTCGACCGCGGCGGCGCCGACGTGATCGAGCTCGGCCTCCCCTTCTCCGAGCCCATCGCCGAGGGGTCGACGATACAAGAGGCGCTCGTCCGCGCGCTCGACGCGGGGATGACGCCGGAGCGGTTCTTCGCGTTCGCGGAGGAGGTGGAGGTCGACGCCGCGCTGGTGTGTATGACGTACTACAACCTGATTTATCAGTACGGTAGCGAGACCGGCCCGCGGCCGTTCGTCGAGCGGGCGGCGGCCGCGGGGATTCAGGGACTAGTCGTCCCCGACCTGCCGGCGGAGGAGGCGGACCCGCTGCGCGAGGCCTGCGACGAGTTCGGGCTCGACCTCGTCTTCATCGTCGCGCCGACGACGCGCGGCGACCGACTGGACCGTATGATGGAGAACGTCTCCGGCTACGTGTACGTTCAGGCGCGGCTGGGGACGACCGGCGCCCGCGACGACGTCTCCGACCAGACCACTGAGAGCCTCGACCGGCTCCGCGAGTACGACGTGCCGAAGGCGGTCGGATTCGGCATCTCGTCGGGCGAACACGCCGAGCGCATCGTCGCGGGCGGCGCCGACGGGATCATCGTCGGCTCGGCGCTCGTCGACGTCGTCGCCGACGGCGTCGAGAACGACCTGCCGACCGCGGCGGTCGCCGACAGGCTGGAGGCGCTCTCCCGCGAACTAAAGGCGGGCGCGGAGCGCGGCTACCGCTCGCGGACGGAGACGGTCGAGTCCGCCTGACCAGAAACGGACTAATACGTCCCCGAACGAAACCGACTTACCTCCGATTGCCACACTCTCACACAACGACCCATCCCACAATGACAGCAGGACTCTCGGCACGACTCGACCGCATCTCCACGAACGACCGCTACCTCATCGTCCCGATGGACCACGGGATCACGATGGGCGCCGTCGACGGCCTCGTCGACATCGAGTCCACCGTCGACGGCGTCACCAGCGGCGGCGCGGACGCGGTGCTCACCCAGCGTGGGATCGCGCCGCGCGTCCACCAGAACAAGAACGACGCGGGCTACATCGTCCACCTCAACGGGTCGACGACCATCGGCCCCGACGAGAGCGACAAGCGCGTCACGGGCACCGCGGAGGACGCGGTCCGCGCGGGCGCCGACGCCGTCTCCTTCCACATCAACGTCGGCTCGGAGTACGAGCCCGACCAGATCGAGGAGCTGGCGGAGCTGACGGCCGACGCCGAGCGGCTCGGGCTTCCCGTCCTCGCGATGGCGTACGCGCGCGGCCCGGGCGTCGACGAGAGCGACCCCGAGGCGCTCGGCCACGCGGTCCGGCTCGCCGAGGAGCTCGGCGCCGACGTGGTGAAGACGGGGTACTCCGGCGACGGCGACTCCTTCGAGCGCGTCACGGAGTCGACCCGCCTGCCGGTGGTCATCGCCGGCGGCTCGAAGGGAACCGACCGCGAGACGGTCGAGATGGTCCGCGGCGCCATGGACGGCGACGCGGCCGGCGTGTCGATGGGGCGGTCGATCTTCCAGCACGAGGACCCCGAGGGGATCGCCCGCGCCGTGTCCGCGGTCGTCCACGACGACGCGGGCGTCGAGGAGGCGCTGCGAGCGGGCGGGTTCGTCGAGGCGTAGCTGTCGCGTTCCGATACCGTTTCAGCAGGCGACGCGCACTCGTTTCTCCGCGTCCGGTTCTCCGACGAACCCGTCGGCGTCGACGGCCTGTTCGACGTGGAAGACGGTCACCGACGCCACGTCGCGGTCCGTCCGTTCGCAGACGTACGACGCCACCGGTCGGTACCGCGACTCGGCGGCGTTCTTCAGCCTGAACCCGAACTGGTGCCAGAGGGTCGTCGGATACGTCTCCGCCGCGTCCGGCGGCCGGTCGAACGTGACCGCCCCGCCGTCACGCAGGTCGACCGTCTCGCCGGAATCGAGCGTGCCGGCGACGACGTACCAGCCCGAGGCGTCCGGCGGGTTCGGCGCGAAGAACGACCAGCTCACCTCCGACAGCTCGCCGGTCGACTCCTGTGCCGGGAGGTCGACGAGTCCGACACCCGCGGCCTGCCACCAGACGAGCGCGAGGAAGAAGCCGACGAGCAGCGCGGCGGCGCCGACCCCGAGCACGCGACGGGCTCGCGACGGAGTCCGGGACGCGGCCCCTGCGTCGGTGCCGCCGTCGCTCCGGTGCGCGGGGTCGGTCCCCCCGAGCCGCGCGGAGTCGGAGCGCCTCGTCGCGACGGCCTCGACCCGGTCCCACGCCGCGGGCGGGAGAAACAGGAGCAGGACCGAGGCCATGACGAACGGGAACACCGCGAGCCGCATCGTCGCGGCCATGCCGAGGTGCGCGGCGACGAACGCGAGGGCGAGTGCGGTCCTGCGCCGTCCGGTGGCGACGACCAGCAGGGGGGAGACGGAGAGGAGCGCGATCCAGAGCCAGTTGACCGCGGTCAGGACGGCGGTGTACTCCGAGACGAGCGGCCCCAGCCCCACGGTGAACTCGCCCAACTGGAAGATCCGAGGGACCGCAGTCCCGGACGTCCACGCGTCGCTCCGGTACTTCGAGACCGCGTTCGCCGCGTATATCGACACGAGCGTCAGGAGCGTGACGGCCGTTCCGACCGAACAGACCCGCGGGTCGGCGGCATCTCCTCGGTCGTCTCTCGCCCGTCCGTCGCTCGCTCGTCCGTCGACGTCGCCCCGAGCGTCGCGGTCGCTCCGGCGACCCGAACCGAGCGAATAGCGCGCGTCGAGCGGAAGGAAGAGGCTCAAGAAGAGGAACACGGCGAGGATCGAGTTCCCGCCGTTGATCACGTACGGGTTCCGCGCGTACAGCGACGCGAGCAGGAGGAGCGAGATCCCTGTGGCCGCCCGCGTGCGGTAGCCGACCAGCAGGCAGACGGCGGCGACGACGGCGACCGCGAGGAGTCCCGTCTGTACCCGCGCTGACCCGGACATCGCGTGGAGGGACGCTCGCTCCAGCAGCGGGAAGGTCTCGGCGAGCGTCGAGCGAGGGAGGACGCCGCCGTCCGTGTAGAACGTCCGAATCGCCGGGAGCCGATAGATCAGCAGGTCGGCGAGGAGGAGGAGCGCCACCGCGATCCGAAAGATGCCAAGCCCCCGCGGATCGATCCCGAGGCGCGGCCGGGCGCGTTCACGGAACGACTCGCGCGCACCGCCGTATCGGGAACTCGCCGCTGAGAGGCGCTGGCTTGGTGGCGTCATGCGGAGGTGTGCGTTAGACGATACTATCTCAGTGATAAGTGCTTTGTCGTCGCCGCGCCGGCCTCCGCATCGCGCGACCCTTCCGCAGTTTTCAAGCCGGCGGGCCGTGAGGTTCCGACAATGACACGCACGGTCTGGGTCAAAGCCGACGGCGCCGTCGGCGACTGGGAGGCGCGCAAGCGACGGGTCACGGCCGCCATCGAGGCCGGCGCGGACTGGGTGCTCGTCGACGAGGGCGACGTCGGCCGCGTCCGCGAGCTCGGCGACGTGAACGTGGCGGCGTTCCGCTCCGACGCCGACGTGATCGACGACGCCGAGAGCGACGCCGAGGCCGATGCGTACTTCGTCGGCAAGGGCGGCGAGGGCGACGGGACGATCGACATGCCCGAGGACCTCTCGGGCTCGGCCGACCTGACCACGCTGCGCCGCCGCGACGACCGCGCGCAGGGCGCGTACGTCCGCGTTCTGGGCACCGAGTACGAGGAGTTCGCCGAGGCCGCGGCCGACGAGGCCGAGTTCACCGTGATCGTCGGCGAGGACTGGTCGATCATCCCGCTGGAGAACCTCATCGCCCGGGTCGGCGACGAGACGCACCTGATCGCTGGCGCCACGACCGCCGCGGAGGCCCGGACCGCGTTCGAGACGCTGGAGATCGGCGCCGACGGCGTCCTCCTCGACGCGGACTCGCCCGACGAGATCCGCGGCGCGGTCGAGGCCCGCGACGCCGCCGACCGCGAGACGCTCGACCTCCGGCACGCCGAGGTGACCGAGGTCGAACAGACCGGGATGGCGGACCGCGTCTGCATCGACACCGGATCGCTGATGGACGACAGCGAGGGGATGCTCGTCGGCTCGATGTCTCGCGGGCTCTTCTTCGTCCACGCCGAGACCGCGGAGTCGCCGTACGTCGCCTCGCGCCCGTTCCGCGTGAACGCCGGCGCGGTCCACGCGTACGTCCGCAACGCCGAGGGCGGCACGAACTACCTCGCCGAGCTGTCGAGCGGCGACGAGGTACAGGTCGTCGACACCGACGGCCACACGCGCGAGGCGGTGGTGGGACGCGTGAAGATCGAGAAGCGCCCGATGTTCCGGATCCAGGCGGAGATCGAGACGGAGGACGGTACCGACCGCATCGAGACGCTCATCCAGAACGCCGAGACCGTGAAGATCGCGACGAGCGAGGGGCGGAAGGCCGTCACCGACGTCGAGCCCGGCGACGAGGCGCTCGTCTACTACGAGGACGTGGCGCGCCACTTCGGCGAAGCCGTCGAGGAGAGCATCATCGAGAAGTGAGGCGGTCGCGGTCGCGCGACCGCGACTCCGATCGCGCTCGGGGCGCGGAGAACCGGCCTGGATCGTGTCGACCCGAACGCATTTCACGGAGACTCCGGATCCGGTGTCCATGGCAGTCGCTGACGAAGGTAGCCGTCACGTCGCTGAGTCGGGATTCGTCGAACGAGTTCGCCACCTCGCGGACGCCGCGAACCCGGCGTTCGCGGCCGGGAGCTTCCTCGTGCCGCTGGCGTTTTTCGCCGCGAGCCTCGCGCTCGCGAGTACCGAACTCCTCTTTTATACCCACATCGCCGCCGGCGCGGTGTGGTTCGGCTTCGCGATCATCTTCCCGGCGATCATCGGGCCGACGCTGGGCGGCCTCGACGAGGAGGCGTCGGCCGCGGTGAACAGGACGCTGATTCCGAAGGCCGTCTTCTTCCTCGTCGGCTTCTCGCTGACGACGGTGTTGTCCGGGACGGTCCTGTTGACGCCTGACCTCGGGCTCGGCTACGGCTTCGGCGGGACGTGGTCCGGGCTCGCGCTCGGTCTGGGGTGGGGGCTGTTCGCGTTCGGGCTGGCGGTCCCACACCGGCTCCAGCTCAGCGCGTACTACGAGACGCTGTCGCCGGACCCGGACGCCGCCCGGCTCGAAGCGATCGAGAAGAAGAACCTGATCGTCGGCCTGTTCGAGGGCGCCGTGATGCTCGCGCTCATCGTATTGATGACCGGGTTCCGGCTGGGAATGTAACGGCGTTTGAACGCATGGGTTGAATACACGGTTTCACAGCAGTACGGAATACGGATTACGCATTTCGCAGCATACGCTCTTTTGGGGTGGCTAGCATGGTTGCGATCAGTACAGCGATCAATAGCGGAGGTGACGCAGATCGGCCGAGTGGTTGCTTATAAGTTGCGGCGAGTCCGCGGTGGAGTTTTCCAAAGTCTCCGTCAATCGTTTATAAATAAACATCCGTTGGCCGACAGAGAGCACCGCTAAAGCCCCAGCCGCTCGCTTATAAATGGTTAGCGATGAATCGGCGGAGACTACCTCCAAAGCCCCAGCCGCGAAGCCGCCGCACACTCGCTGTGCTCCTCACTCGTTCCGGTGCTTGCGTCGTCTGCGGCGGCTTCGCGGCTGCCCGTTTGAGTCCCACCCCGCACAGCCTCACACCTCCCCAGCCTCGTCAGTCGCCGTCGCTTCGCTCGGCGACTGACTCCCTCGCGCGGGCGGTTCGCGCCGCGTTGCGGCGCTCACCGGCACGCGCCACCGCCGTGTTTATTTATAAGTAATCGTCGCCGCTCACGGGTATTTAAATATCATACCGCTGCCGCCGGTCTGACTCATCCACTCCCCTAATCGGTCGCGGAGCAGACGAATCCTCGCAGCTACGTCAGATCCCGTACAGCTCGCCGTACTTCTCGTCGACGTAGTCGAGGAAGGCGTCCGCCGAGAAGTCCTCGCCGGTCGCCCGCTTCACGAGCTCGTTCGTCTCGTAGCGGGAGCCGTGCTGATGGACGTTCTCGCCGAGCCAGTCCTGGAGGTCGTCGAACTCGCCGTCGGCGATCTTCCCGTCGAGGTCGTCGATGTCGGCCTCGGCGGCCTCGAACAGCTGGGCCGCCATCACGGAGCCGAGCGAGTAGGTGGGGAAGTAGCCGAAGTTGCCGTGGCTCCAGTGGATGTCCTGGAGGCAGCCCTCGCTGTCGGTGTCGGGGCGGATACCGAGGTACTCCTCGTACTTGTCGTTCCAGACCTCGGGCACGTCCTCGACGTCGAGGTCGCCGCGGATCAGGTCGCGCTCGATCTCGAACCGGATGACGATGTGGAGGTGGTAGGTGAGCTCGTCGGCCTCGACGCGGATGAGGTTGTCCTCGTACACCTGGTTGAACGCCTCGTAGGCGTCCCGGACCGTCGCCTCCTCCGTCTGCGGGAAGTGCTCCTGGAAGATCGGGAGGAACTGCTCCCAGAACGCCTCGCTGCGCCCGACGTGGTTCTCCCAGAGCCGCGACTGCGACTCGTGGACCGAGAGGTCGCGCGACTCGCCGAGCGGCGTGCCGAAGTGCTCCTGCGGCAGCCCGAGGTTGTACTGCGCGTGGCCGTACTCGTGGATCGTCGAGCCGACGGCGCCGAGCGGGTCCTCCTCGTCGAAGCGGGTCGTCACGCGGCAGTCGAACTGGTTGCCCGAGGTGAACGGGTGCGAGGAGACGTCGAGGCGACCGCGGTCGAAGTCGTAGCCGACGAGCTCCAGCGCGTCTCGGGAGAGCGCTTCCTGCTCCTCTTCGGGGAACGTCCCCTCGAAGGTGTCGACCGCGAGGTCGACGTCGGACTCGCGGATCTCGTCGATCATCGGGACGAGCGCCTCGCGGAGCTCGGTGAGGATCGACTCGGCGCGCTCCATCGACAGGCACGGCTCGAACTCCTCGAAGAGGACCTCGTAGGGGTCGCGGTCGGGGTCGATGTGCTCGGCGTACTCGCGCTTCAGCTCGACGTGCTTCTCGAGGTAGGGGGCGAACTCATCGAACTCGTCTTCGGCCTTCGCCTCCTCCCACGCCTGGAGCGCCTCGGAGCCGGTCTCGGAGATCTCCTCGACGAGCTCGACCGGGACGGCGTCGGCGCGCTCGTACTCGCGGCGGACCTCGCGGACGACCGCCGCCCGCTCCTCGGTGAGGTCGGCGTCGTCGAGCTCGTCGAGCAGCTCGCCCGTCTCGTCGGCGGTGACCATGTCGTGCTGGACGGAGGAGAGCGCCGAGAGCTGCTTCGACCGGGCCGGCGTGCCGCCCTCGGGCATCATCACCTGCTGGTCCCAGCCGAGGACGCCGGAGGCGCTGCCGACCGCGTTCCACCGCTCGACGCGGTCGAGGAGGGCGTCGTAGGCGTCCGGTACGTCGGCTGCGTCGTCTGGCGCGGCTTCCGTTGCCATACGCGACGGATCGATCCCGGTCGTTAAATAGGGACCGAACGCGGAACCCGCTCGTTCCGCGCGCGGAACCGCCGAATTCCCTCGCAGCCGCGACCGGCCGCGAGCGCGAGATATATGCCCGGCGCCGCGGAACGGCCTACAACCGATGTCCGACGACGACTTCATCGACCTGCGGTCCGACACTGTCACGGCGCCCTCGGACGAGATGCGCGACGCGGCCGCGACCGCCGAGGTCGGCGACGACGTGTATCGCGACGACCCGACGGTCAACGAGCTGGAGCGCCGGGCGGCCGAGGCGGTCGGCACGGAGGCGGCGCTGTACGTGCCCTCCGGGACGATGGCGAACCAGATCGCGGTCCACGCGCACACGGAGCCGGGCCAGGAGCTCCTCTTGGAGCGCGAGTCGCACATCTACCGCTGGGAGCTGGCTGGCGCGGCCAAGCTCTCCGGCGTCCAGACGCGGACGGTAGACGCCGGCGAGCGCTGCGTCCCGACGCCCGAGGCGGTCCGCGAGGGGCTCGTCGACGAGGACCTCCACCGCCCCGGGACCGGCCTGCTCTCCCTTGAGAACACGCACAACTACCGCGGCGGCAAGGCGATCCCGGTCGATCGGATCGCGGCCGCGGCCGAGGCCGCACGCGACGCCGACGTGCCGATTCACCTCGACGGTGCGCGCGTGTTCAACGCCGCGGTCGCGCTCGGCGTCGACGCGAGCGAGATCGTCGCCCCCGTCGACAGCGTCACCTTCTGCCTCTCGAAGGGGCTCGGCGCCCCCGTCGGCTCGATCCTCGCCGGCGACGAGGCGTTCGTCGAGGACGCGCGCCGCGTCCGCAAGCTGTTCGGCGGCGGGATGCGGCAGGCCGGCATCATCGCCGCGCCCGGCCTCCGCGCGCTGGAGAACGTCGACCGCCTCGCCGAGGACCACGCCAACGCGGAGCGGCTCGCGGCCGGCCTCGACGCGCTCGACGGCGTCGACGCGCCCGCGCCCGACACCAACATCGTCGTCGCGCACACCGAGGACGCCGGCATCCCGGCCGAGTCGCTCTACGCGGCGTGTAAGGAGGCCGGCGTCGGCTGCGTCGAGTTCGCGGACTACACGACGCGGTTCACCACCCACCTCGACGTCGACGAGGCCGACGTCGACGAGGCGGTCGAGCGGATCGCGGCCGTCGTCGACGACCTCCGGGACTGACGGGACGGGTCCGCCCCCGACTTGAGGTTCGGCACGGAAACGTTCAACTCGGCTGCCGACCAACGCCCACTCATGGGTACGCAGGTAGTCGACGCGAACGCGCGGACCGGCCGAACCGTGGTGAACCGCACCCGCCCCTGAGGTCGTCGGCGTGGACATCAGCGGGCGCCACGAGGAGGACGGCGAGTACCTGATGGTCGCGGCCGCGGTCCACGCGCGCGTCGACTCCTCGCGGATCCGGTCGGTGGAGGGGGTCGGGTTCGCCGCCGCGCGCGAGGGGCCGACGCTGGAGGCGACCGTCGCGCTCGTCGCCGAGGCGGTCGGGGACCTCCCGACGCCGCCGGACGGTCCGATCGTCGCGGAGGGCGGCGAGTTCTACGAGGAGCCGGCGGAACGCGTCGGCCTCAGCTTCCAGCCCGACTTTAAATACGTCGAGAGCATAGGCGAGCGCGAAACAGTGCAGGCAGCACACCACGCCGCGTACGCCGCTCGGGACCTCCTCCGATGACCGGGGACGCCGGAGCGGCGGACGCCGACGCCGAGTCGCCGACCGAGGGACGCCGCGCAGTCGTCGCCAAGCGGGTCGATAGCGGGACGGCCGACCTCGCAGAGATCTCACAGCTCGCGGCCGCCGCGGGCTACGAGGTGGTCGGCGAGCTCACCCAGACTCGCACCGAGGACGCCGCCTTCATGTTCGGCGAGGGGAAGGTCGCGGAGCTACGCGACCTCGTCCGCCGCACCGACGCCGACGCGGTGATAATCGACAACGACGTCGGGCCGTATCAGACGTTCAACGTCGGCGGGAAGCTCCCCGAGGGCGTCGAGGTCGTCGACCGGTTCACGCTCATCCTCGAAATATTCGGCCAGCGCGCCGACACCCGGAAGGCGCAGCTCCAGGTCGACCTCGCGGAGCTGCGGTACGAGCTGCCGCGCGCGGAGGCGAAGGCGAGCCTCGCGAAACGCGACGAGCGACCGGGATTCATGGGGCTCGGCGAGTACGACGAGAGCGTCGAGCGCGACATCAAACGGCAGATCTCGGAGATCCGTGACGAGCTGGAGTCGATCGCGGAGAAGGAGGAGGCGCGGCGCGAGCAGCGCCGCGACTCCGGCTTCGACCTCGTCGCGCTCGCGGGCTACACTAACGCGGGGAAGTCGACGCTGATGCGCCGGCTCGCGGACGAGCTGGAGGTCGACGAGAACGCCGACCGCCACCGCGACCTCGACACCACCGCCGAGTCACAGGATATGCTGTTCACGACGCTCGGCACCACGACGCGCCGGGCGGAGATGGAGAAGCGCGACGTCCTCCTCACCGACACGGTGGGGTTCATCGCGGACCTCCCGCACTGGCTCGTGGAGTCGTTCGAGTCGACGCTCGACTCCGTCTACCGGGCCGACCTCGTGCTGCTCGTCGTCGACGCCAGCGAGCCGGTCGAGGAGATGCGCGAGAAGCTCGTCACGAGCCACGACACGCTCTACGAGCGCAACGAGGCGCCGGTCGTCACCGTGTTCAACAAGATCGACCGGCTGGAGCCCGGGGGGCTCGCGGACAAGCGCGCCGCGCTCTCGGGCGTCGCGCCCGACCCGATCGCCGTCTCGGCGAAGACCGGGGCCGGGGTGGCCGAACTCCGTGACCGCGTCGAGGGCGAACTCCCCGACTGGGAGCGAGAGCGACTCGTCCTCCCCGTCTCGGACGACGCGATGAGCCTCGTCTCGTGGGTCCACGACCACGGGTACGTCGCCGAGGAGACGTACGCGGGCGGCCAGGTGACGGTGGACTTCGAGGCGAAGCCCTCCATCGTCTCTCGGGCCCGCGCGAAGGCGGCCGAAATCGCGCCCGCCGAGTCGGCGTGAGGGGTCGCCTCGACGACGCGACCGGGTCCGGTTCGCGGCGGGACGGTGGGACGGCTCCGGCTCAGAACTGCGGGCCGAGCGACCCGAGCGCGTCGCTCTTCTCTATCGCCCGCGCGAGGTCGACGGTCGCGGCCCCGAGGGTTTCCAGCCGCTCTCGGACGGCGTCGTCCGCCACCTCGCGGGACTCGAAGTCGTCGTCGCTCGCGTACACGCCGTCGACGACGTGGGCGCCGAAGAAGGCGAAGACGGGTCGGAGCTCCTGATCGACCGCGAGGTAGTGGTGATCCGTCGCGCCGGTGGCGACGAGCCCGACCGCGGCGTCCTCGAACGGCGCCACGTCGGCCTGCCACATGCCGCGCGGGACCATGTCGAGCAGGTTCTTCAGCGCCCCGGAGTAGGAGCCGCGGTAGACCGGCGTACCGACGACGTAGGCGTCGGCCGCGACGATCCGTTCGAGCGCGGCCGCGGTGTCGCCTTCGTACTCGTCGAGCCCGCGTCCGTCCGCGGTGACGAGGTCGTACTCCGCGAGGTGGAGTACCTCCGTCTCGACCCCGTCGCTGGCCGAATCGGCCGCTTCGAGCGCGGTCTCCACCGCGCTGCGGGTCTTCGACTCGGTCGAGACGCTGCCCGCGATCCCGAGGACGGCGGTCGCGTCGGTCACCGCGCCACCTGCGCGCCAGCTATCTCTTCGACCTCGTCGCCCCCCTCGATCTCGTCGAGATCGAGCGGGTCGGCCTCCTCGACCCGCGGGATGATCGTCTCGCCGAACCGCTCCAGTTCCTCGTCGTAGTGGAGGAACCCGGCGAGCACGATGTCGATCCCGATCGCGTCGAGCTTCCGGATCCGCTCGACGATCTGGTCGTCGGTCCCGATGAGTCCGGTCTTGAACCCGTCGTTGTACTGGACCAGGTCCTCTACGTCGGAGTCGGCCCACATCCCCTCGCCTTCGGCGGACGACTGCCCGGCCTGTTTCACCTGATCCTGGAACGCCTCGACCGCCTCGTCGGTCGCGTTCTCGATGATCCCCTCCAGCGTCTCCTTCGCCCCGGCCTCGGTGTCGCGCTGGATGACGAAGGCGTTCGCCGCGAACCGCGGCGGCTCCGTGTCGAACTCCGCGGCGTACTCCTCGACGTCCTCGATCACGGCGCGGATCTCCTGAAGGCTCCCGCCGTTGATGAACAGCACGTCGGCGTTGCGCGCGGCCATCTTCCGGGCCGCCTGCGAGTTGCCGCCCTGGAACACCTGCGGGTACGGCTCCTGGACCGGCTTCGGCTCCAGTGGCGCGCCCTCGAAGCCGTCGATGTCGCGGCCGATCGTGTAGAACCGGCCGTCGTAGGTGGCACGCTCCTCCGTCCACAGCGCCTTCATCGCCTCGATGAACTCCTCGGAGCGGGCGTACCGCTCGTCGTGGGCGAGCCACGACCGGCCGAACCCGGTGAACTCGCCTTTGAACCAGCCGGAGACGACGTTGATCGAGAAGCGGCCGTCGCTGATGCGGTCGGCGGTGGCGATGAAGTTCGCCAGCGGGCCGGGCTCCCACAGCCCGGGGTGGACGGCGCCGATGACGTGGAGGGTCTCGGTCTGCGCCGCCAGCGCGTTCGCGATCGACAGCGCCTCCAACTGGCGGTCGGCGCCGTAGCTCCCGAAGAACCGGGCCTGTGCGAGCGCGTAGTCGAAGCCGACGTCCTCCGCCGTCCGCGCCAGGTCGAGGTTGTACTCGTACGTCCAGTCGGTGTCCATCTCCCAGTCGGAGACGACCAGCCCGCCGCTGACGTTCGGTACCCAGTAGGCAAACTCCGTGTCCATACCCCTCATCCGGTCGGTTCACGGGTAAGGGACCCCGTAGTGGCGAGTCATGGCGCTGCTCCCCGGAGACGGCAATGGTTGACGCTCTCTCGGATCCGCGGGACGAACGGGACGCCGCCGGCCGGTCCGCATCGGCGTCCCGGCCGTTCCACTCGGCAGGGGCCGATCACTTCGATGAGGCAGGGGCTCAATTATGCCCTGCCGGCGGGGATCCGGTTACCCTCAGCTGCCGGGGATCCGGACAAAGTATACATCCCTTGGATTGCGAACTGGTATCATGGACGACGTCGGAGTCGACGGGTGGCGAGCGAGCGGGGTCGCTGACGGCGACGCCGTCGAGCCACCGGCGGGATTTCGCGACCGGGCCGTCGCAAGCGACGCGGGGATATACGAGCGGTTCGACCGCGAGGGCCCGGAAGCGTGGCGCGCGGCCGCCGACCTGCTGACGTGGGACCGGGAGTACGAGACAGTCCTCGACGACTCCGAGCCGCCGTTCTACGAGTGGTTCCCCGACGGGCGGCTCAACGCCGCGGCGAACTGCGTCGACCGCCACCTCGACGACCGCCGGAACCAGCTCGCGATCCGGTGGTTCGGGAAGCGCGGCGAGCGCCGGTCGTACACGTACCTCGACCTCCACCGCGAGGTGAACGCGGTCGCGGCCGGGCTCCGCGACCTCGGCGTCGAGGAGGACGACGTGGTCACGCTGTACCTGCCGATGGTCCCGGAGCTGCCGATCGCGATGCTGGCGTGCGCGCGCATCGGTGCGCCGCACAACGTCGTCTTCGCGGGGCTGTCCGCGGAGGCGCTCGCGACGCGGATCGACGCGGCCGACTCCGAGTACCTGATCACCTGCGACGGCTACTACCGCCGGGAGGACGCGTTCAACCAGAAGTCGAAGGCGGACAACGCTCGGATCCGCGCCGAGGGGGAGCTGTCGGCCGCGGTCGTCGTCGACCGCCTCGGCGACGAGCTGGCCGTCTCGCTGGGCGACGACGAACACGAGTACGACGCGCTCGTCGAAGCGCACGACGGCGAGACGGTCGAGCCGGTCGCCCGCGACGCGACAGACCTCCTCTTCGTGATGTACACCTCGGGGACGACCGGGCGGCCGAAGGGGGTCGAGCACGCCACGGGCGGCTACCTCGCGCACGTGGCGTGGACGACGCGGAAGGTCTTGGACGTGCGCCCCGACGACACCTACTGGTGCGCCGCCGACATCGGCTGGATCACCGGTCACTCCTACGGCGTGTACGGCCCGCTCGCGACCGGCACGACGACCGTGCTGTACGAGGGGTCGCCCGACTACCCCGACCGCGACCGCGTCTGGGACCTGATCGAGCGCAACGCGGTGAGCGTCTTCTACACCTCACCGACGGCGATCCGGTCGTTCATGAAGTGGGGCGCGGAGTACCCCGAGTCGCACGACCTCTCGTCGATCCGCCTGTTGGGGACCGTCGGCGAGTCGATCACCCCGAAAGCGTGGCGGTGGTACCGCGAGCACGTCGGCGGCGGCGACGCCCCAGTGGTCGACACCTGGTGGCAGACGGAGACGGGGGCCATCTCGCTCGCCACCCTCCCCGGGATCACGCCGATGAAGCCGGGGAAGGTCGGCCCGCCGCTGCCGGGCATCGACGCCCGCGTCGTCGGCGAGGACGGCGAGCCGGTCGACCCCGGCGAGTCGGGGTACCTCACGCTCGCCTCCCCGTGGCCGGGGATGCTACGCGGGCTCCGCGAGGGGGACGAGCGCTACCTGCGGGAGTACTGGGTGGAGGGCGAGGACGGCTGGCGCTACCGCACCGGCGACGGCGCGACCGTCGACGAGGACGGCTACGTCACGATCCTCGGACGCGTCGACGACGTGATCAACGTCCGCGCCCAGCGGTTCAACACCGGCGAGTTAGAGGCGGCCATCGTCGACGCCGACGGCGTGACCGAGGCCGCGGTCGTCGGCGACGGCGACGGGCACATCGTGGCGTACGTGACGACGAAGAGCGACGTCGAGCCCGGCGAGCCCCTACGCGAGGCCATCGCCGACCGGCTGGCGAGCGTCGTCGGCGACGTGGCCCGGCCCGACCGCGTCGTGTTCACCCCCGAACTCCCGAAGACGCGGTCGGGGAAGATCATGCGGCGACTCCTGGAGGACATCGCCCGCGGCGAGGAGTTCGGCGACGTGAGCGCGCTCCGGAATCCGGAGGTCGTTGGCGAGATCGAGTCGACCGTTCGGGAAATGGGTAACCAGATATAATTTCATTTTGCGTTTTGGGGAACAGGTAGTAGTTACTTACCGTCGGCGACCGAACGACCGTACATGCACACCACCGTCTTCTCGCGGGACGCGATCCACGCCCGTCGCCGCGCGGTCGTCAAGACCCTCTGCTACCGGGCGCTGATGGTCACGATCACGGTGCTGGTCGCGTGGCTCGTCGTCGCCGACATCGGCCAGGCGGCGAGCATCGGCCTCGCGACCAACGCCGTAAAGACGCTCACTTACTACGGCTACGAGCGCCTGTGGGACCACGTCTCCTGGGGCGTCGGCGCGTCGAGGTGACCGGCGACCGTCGTTTCGGAGCACCGGACAAAACCGAAACCGCTCGGTCGGAAAGCGGCCGCGATAAGGGGAGCTATCGCGACGGGACGGGAGGCTCCGCCGCAGAAAGGGGCGTTTTCCGGAACAGTTTTGTTTCGGCTGCTTGTTGAGTTCCGAAACGAATGGTCGACGGCCTCGACGCGGACGCGTACGACGCGCTCGTCACCGCCGCGGAGACGTATCGCGCGGCGCTCGTCGTCAGGCTGGCGGGCGAGGCCGGGCTCCGAACCGACGAGATCACCCGCGTCGCACCGCGACACCTGCGCGAGGCGGAGTCGGTCGCGGACGCGCGACTCCTCGCGGTCCCCGCGGGCGACGACGGGAGCGAGGAGGGTGAATCACCCTCGTCCGACGACGAACCGGTCGACCGCGAGACCGTCGTTCCGGCGTCGCTGGCGGCAGACCTCGACCGGTACGCGACGAGCGAGGGGCTCGACGACGACGACCCGTACGTCGACGTCTCGTCCCGGCGCGTCCAGATGATCGTGAGCGAGACGGCGGCGCGGGCGGCCGGCCTCACCGACGCCGCGCTCGACGAACGGGTCACCCCCAGTTCCCTCCGGAAGACGTTCGCCCGGCGGCACCTCGTCGAGCGCGACGCCGACCCGCGGGCGGTCCGGGACGCCGGCGGCTGGGAGTCGCTGGGCACGCTCGACCCGTACCTCGACCCGCTCGACGGCGAGGCGCTCGCGGCCGCCATCGCCGGCGACGATCGGGACGGCGACGCGTCCGCGATGCGGGGCGAGACGACCGTCTTACCGGGGTTCGAGGCGCTCGCGGACCCCGATGGTGCGGCCCCGGCAGCGGCCGTCGCCGCCGGACTGATCGAGGCCGACCGCTGGGCCGAGGCGTGGGTCGTCCGCCGGGCGGTCGGCGGCGAGCGGGCCGACGTGGCAACGGCGGCGGGCGTCGACCGGGAGGCGCTCGCGGACCGCGGCGTGACCGCCGGAGGACCGTGGCTTGACGCGATCACTGACGGCGCGCCCGCGGCGACCGACGGGCGTCAGGGGACCGCGGGGCGGCCCGCCGTTGCGGTCCCCGCGGCCTACGAGGGCGTGGTCCACGGCGCGCTCTGCGTCGTCGCGGCCGACGACGACCCGGTCGACGAGCCCGAACGCCGAGCGCTCGCCGCCCTCGGGGGGTGTCTCGGCCGCGCGATCACCGCTGACCGGTGGCGGGAGCTGCTCCACTCCGACGCGGTCACCGAGGTCGAGTTCCACACGACCGACGACGCCGCGTTCCTCGCCCGCGCGAGCGAGCGACTGGACTGCCGGATCGAGCTGGCGTCGACCGTCGACGTCGACGACGACGTCTCACGGGCGTACCTCTCCGTCGACGGCGCTCGCCCACAGGACTTCGCGGCGGTCGTTGAGGCGGCGACGGGCGTCTCCGACTTCCGGGTGATAGAGACCGGCGAGGACGGCTGTTCGGCGTCGGTCCGCCTCGCGGACGGGTCGCTCGTCAGGGCGCTCATCGACCACGGTGCGACCGTGCGCGACGCGTCCGCCGCCGACGGCCGGGTCCGCGTCGTCGCCGACTTCCCCGAGGGAACGAACGTCCGCCCCGTCGCGGACGGGCTGCGCGACCGGTTCGCGGACGTCAGGCTCGCGAGTAAGGAGTCGGTCGCGCGGTCGCCGCGCACGGAGTCGTCGCTGCGGGACGGCGTCGCCGACCGGTTCACGGACCGCCAGTGGGCCGCGCTGTCGGCGGCGTACCACGGCGGCTACTTCGACTGGCCGCGCGGGAGCACGGCCGAGGAGGTGGCCGACGCGATGGACGTCTCGTCGCCGACGTTCCACAACCACCTCCGGAAGGCCCAGCGCGCCCTCCTCGACGGCGTCTTCGAGGACGGCGCGGACCGGCCGATTCGGGAGGGCGACGAGCGGGCGACACCGCCGGGCGGGTGACCGGAGGGGTCTCGGGGCGACGGCCCCGCCCCGGTCGACCGCACACGGTTGCGGCCCCGCCCGACGGCGCGACTCCCGCCCCGTCCGGCCGGAGTCTATCACGATTTTTTGTATTTAGCGTCAGCGTTTATATGCCGATATTGGTTGGATACGACCGTACCATGACAGAGGGAGACGGCCAACTGGAAGCGAGATTAGCGGAACAGGAGGTATTCGAGCCGTCGGAGTCGTTCGTCGAGCAGGCGAACGTCTCCGACCCAGAGATATACGAGGAGTTCGACGAGAACTGGCCCGAGTGCTGGGAGACGGCCGCCGACCTGCTGGAGTGGGAAACCGACTACGACCAAGTGCTCGACGACAGCAACCCCCCCTTCTACGAGTGGTTCACGGGCGGCGAGCTGAACGCGTCGGCGAACTGCCTCGACCGACACCTCGACGAGCGCGGCGACGAGGCCGCCATCGAGTGGGTCGGCGAGCCCGTCGACGAGGACGACCGCACGTACACGTACGAGGAACTCCACCGCGAGGTGAACGAGTTCGCGGCCGCCCTTCGGGAGCAGGGCGTCGAGGAGGACGATGTCGTCACGATGTACATGCCGATGATCCCGGAGCTGCCGATCGCGATGTTGGCCTGTGCGCGCATCGGCGCGCCCCACAGCGTCGTGTTCGCCGGGTTCTCGGCCGACGCGCTGGCGACGCGGATGAACTCCGCGGACTCCGAGTACCTCGTCACCTGCGACGGCTACTACCGCCGCGGCGACCCGCTCGACCACCTCGACAAGGCGAACGAGGGGCTCTCGGGCGTCGACCACGAGACGACCACGGTGGTCGTCGACCGGCTCGGGCCGAACGGCGACGACTTCGGCCACGACCTCGGCGACGACCAGATCGACTACGGCGACCTCGTCGCGGAACACGAGGGCGCCGAGGTCGAGCCGGTCACGCGCGACGCCGAGGACATGCTGTTCCTGATGTACACCTCGGGGACGACCGGGAAGCCGAAGGGCGTGAAACACACGACCGGCGGCTACCTCTCGTGGGTGTCGTGGACCTCGCAGTCGGTGCTCGACATCAAGCCGGATGACACCTACTTCTGTTCGGCCGACATCGGCTGGATCACGGGGCACTCGTACATCGTCTACGGGCCGCTTTCGCTCGGTACGACGACGATGATGTACGAGGGGACGCCGGATCACCCGGAGCGCGACCGCCTCTGGGAGATCGTCGAGGAGCACGAGGCGACCCAGCTGTACACCGCCCCGACCGCGATTCGGGCGTTCATGAAGTGGGGCTCGAAGTTCCCGGACCGCCACGACCTCTCCTCGCTGCGGCTGCTCGGCACGGTCGGCGAGCCGATCAACCCGCGCGCGTGGAAGTGGTACTACCAGCACATCGGCGACGAGGAGTGCCCCGTCGTCGACACGTGGTGGCAGACCGAGACCGGCGGGATGATGGTGACGACGCTGCCCGGCGTCAAGGACATGAAGCCCGGCGCCGCGGGGCCGCCGCTGCCCGGGCTCGACGTCCAGATCCTCGACACGCTCGGCGACGAGGTAGAGCCCGGAAAGGCCGGCTACCTCACGGTACAGAAGCCGTGGCCCGGCATGCTCCGGACGCTGTACAACAACGACGAGCGCTACATCGAGGAGTACTGGGCGGAGTACTCCGACACCGACAGCGACGACCCTGACGACTGGGTGTACTTCCCGGAGGACGGCGCGAAGATCGACGACGACGGCTACATCACCGTCCTCGGCCGCGTGGACGACGTGCTCAACGTCTCCGGCCACCGACTGGGGACGATGGAGATCGAGTCGGCGATCGTCGGCGTCGAGGGCGTCGCCGAGGCCGCGGTGGTCGGCGGGAACCACGACATCAAAGGCGAGGCGGTGTACGCCTACGTCACCACCGAGGACGGCTACGAGGGCAACGACGAACTCCGCGAGGCGATCGTCGCGGGCGTCGAGGACGCCATCGGCCCGATCGCCCGGCCCGAACAGGTCGTGTTCACGCCCGACCTGCCGAAGACCCGGTCCGGGAAGATCATGCGCCGCCTGCTCGAGAACATCGCTGACGGCGAGGAGCTCGGGAACACGAGCACGCTTCGGAACCCGGAAATCGTCGAAGAGATCCAGCAGAAGGCAAACGCCGAGTAGCGCTCGGCGACCCGTTTTCAACTGTTCCACTCACGACCACGACAGACTACACGACGACAACCATCACGAAAAAACCACACAAACGAACTCACAACACACGACAAAACATGACAGATAATACCTCACGCGAACGAGACGATGCGGTCGCCGACGGTGGCCGCGCAACAGATAACGCGGTCACCGATGGTGGCCGCGCAACTGACGACGCGGTCACCGATGGTGGCCGCGCAACTGACGACGCGGTCACCGATGGTGGCCGCGCAACTGACGACGCGGTCACCGACGGCGGCGTCGCCTCCTCGGGAGCCGCACAGACGCACAACAACACCGACTACCTCGGAGCGGAGGTGAACATCCTGAATCCGAGCACGCCGTACATGCGCGATCACCTGCGCATCGTGTGGTCGGGGTTCGCCGTCTGGGTCCTCGCGGTGTGGGGGCCGGTGACCCTGACGCGGATCGCCCCCGGTCCGATGACGCAGCCGATGCCAATCTTACAGTTCCCGCTTCACTACTTCCTCGTCGCGTTCGGCGCGCCGACCAGCGCGCTGATCTTAGCGTTCTGGTACTCGCGCAAGCGGGACGCGCTCGACGAGAAGTACGGTATCGAGCACGGTGACGTCGCGGCGACCGACGGAGGTGCCGACGAATGACGGCGAGTTCGCTCCTCCTACAGAGCGACCTCCTGCCGGAGGCGCTCAACATCTCGTTCAAGGTGGGGCCCGCAGTCCTCGTGATCGGGATGTTGGGGCTGTTCCTCACGATCGGATTCGTCTTCCGTGTCGCCGACACCGAGGACATGTGGGTCGCCGGTCGGTCCATCGGGAACGTCGAGAACGGGATGGCGATCGGGGCGAACTGGATGTCCGCCGCCTCGTACCTCGGCATGGCGGCGTCGATCGCGCTCGCGGGGTTCTACGGGCTGGTGTACGTCGTCGGCTGGACAACGGGGTACTTCATCCTGCTCATCTTCCTCGCCGCGCAGCTGCGCCGGTTCGGGAAGTACACGGCGCCGGACTTCGTCGGCGACCGATTCAACTCCGACACCGCGCGCGCCATCGCTGCGGTGACGACGTTCCTCATCGGCTTCGTCTACGCCATCGGACAGGCGAAGGGGATGGCCTTGGTCGGCCTGTACATCTTCGGTAACTACGGGGGTCTCATCCCCGGCCTCGACGGGTACCAAGTGATGGTCGTCGCCATGATGGTCGTCACCGTCGGCTACCTGACGCTGTCCGGGATGCTGGGCGCCACGAAGAACCAGGCGGTCCAGTACGTCATCCTCATCCTCGCGTTCGTGGTCGGCCTGTTCGTCGTCGGCTGGACGAACGGCTACTCCACGGTGCTGCCGCAGCTGGAGTACGGCGCGCTGATCAGCCAGCTCGGCAGCGAGTTCTCCGAGCCGTTCGCCTCGTCGAGCTACTACCTGTGGGTCGCGACGACGTTCTCGCTGATCGTCGGGACCTGCGGGCTCCCGCACGTGCTCGTCCGGTTCTACACGGTCGAGAGCGAGCGGACGGCCCGCTGGTCGACGGTCTGGGGGCTGTTCTTCATCTGCATCCTTTACTGGAGCGCTCCCGCGTTCGCGGCGTTCGGGACCGACCTCTACTCGCAGAACGTCGGTGCGACGTACGGTGACCCCGGCATGACGAGCGCGGCCAGCGAGGTCATCGTCGTGCTGGCGACGCAGCTTTCGGGGCTGCCGCCCTGGTTCGTCGGCATCGTCGCGGCGGGCGGTATCGCCGCGGCCATCGCGACGGTCGCCGGGCTGTTCATCGCCGGTTCGTCGGCGATCAGCCACGACATCTACACGAACATCATCAACGAGGACGCGACGCAGCGCCAGCAGATCCTCGTCGGCCGCCTCTCGATCGTTGCGCTGGGCGCGCTGACCACGCTGGCGGCGCTCAACCCCGCATCCTCGATCGCGGCGCTCGTGGGATACGCGTTCTCGCTCGCCGGCTCCGTCCTGTTCCCGATGTTCTTCCTCGGCATGTGGTGGGAGAACGCCAATCGGCAGGGCGCGCTCGCCGGCATGACCACCGGACTCACGCTCTGGTCGCTCCCGATGATCAACCAGATCGTGCCGACGTACATCGGTTCGCTCGAAGCGCCGCTGTCGGCGGGGCTGGCGCAGTGGATGCCCGCCATCGGCTCGGCGCTCATCACGCTCCCGATCGTGTTCGTCGTCACCATCGCCGTCTCGATGGCCACCGACGAGCCGTCGCTCGAGACGAAGCGGATCGTCCGGCAGTGTCACAGCCCCGAACCGATGGGCCAACAGGAGACCGCCGAGGACGTCGTCGCCGACGGCGGCGAGGACGTCGCGACCGACGGCGGCCGCGCAATGGACGACGCGGCCGCCGAGTGCGACCGCGCAGTTGAGGAAGACGAAAACACGGAGGAGCGATAATGTACGACCGAATACTCGTTCCCACGGACGGCAGTGACGTCGCGGAGGCCGCCGTCGACCACGCGCTCGACCTCGCGGAGAAGTACGACGCCGAGGTCCACGCGCTGTACGTGGTCGACATCGACTCCGTGAACTTCAGCCTCGGCACCGAGCAGGTCGACCGGCTCAAGCAGGGCCGGTTCGACGAGATGGGTGAGCTGAAAGAGCAGGCCGACGAGGCGACCGGCGTGGTCGCCGACCGCGGAGCCGAACGCGGCGTCGATATCGTCGAGCACGTCTCCGGCGGTCGACCGCACAAGGTGATCGGCGACTACGCCGAGAACCACGACATCGACCTCATCGTGATGGGGAGTCACGGCCGCGCGGGCGTCCGCCGCGCGCTGCTGGGCAGCGTCACGGAGCGCACCCTGCGCTCGACGCACGTGCCCGTTCTCGTCGTCGACTACCTCGACGAGGACTGAGGTCGCCGCACCGGGAGCGAACCGCCCGGTCCGCGAACCGTTTCCTCGCGCGGTCGACCCCGCGCGATTCCGCAACACCGACGTATCCCCTCTTCCACACTCAGTTCATGCCCGACTCGGACGCCACGGAGACGCCGGACGACCAGCCGACCGACCCGAGCGTCGCCGACCGCGCCCGGCACGTACTCAGCGAGAACGGCACCGGGATGCTCCAGGACCTGCTGTTCGCGCTCGTGTGGGTGGGGCTCGCGTCGGCGCTGTACAACGTCGCCTTCTCGACGGCCCCGCAGTGGGTGCTGTACATGTTCATGCTCGCGGGGATCCCGGCGTACTTCGGCTTCTTCATCTCGCTGGAGATGGCCAAGGAGCGCAGCGCGCGCTGACGGCTTTTTTTAATCAGGTATCGCTCCGCCGTTCACCCGGCGAGGTCGCGGATATCGGAGACGTCGAGCAGTCGCTCGTCCGGGTCCAGCGCGGCGCGATACGTCGCCCGCGCGACGGTGTCGACGGAGAGCGGTCGCGCCTCCCCGAGCCGCGACGCGAGCGGCGGCGCGCTCGCGACGAACCGGAGGACGCGGTCGACGACGCCGGGGAGGTGCGGCTGTCCCGGGCCGTAGACGGGACCGGGCCGGAGGGTGACAACGTCGAGATCGAGGTCGGCGATGGACGCCTCGGCGCGGCGCTTCGCCGTCAGGTAGGCGTTTCGAACGCCGGGCGGCTTCGCCGCCGCCGAGAGGAAGGCGAACGCGTCGACGCCGGCGCGCTCCGCCTCCAGCGCCGTGAGGAGGGCGGCGTCCCCGTTGACGCGCTCGAAGGTGACTCCCTCCCTCGGCGCCTCGGCGAGCGTCCCGACCGAGTGGACCACGGCGTCGACGCCGTCGAGGCGGTCGCGCCACGCGTTCGGGCGGAAGAGGTCGGCGCTCGTCCACGAGACGGCGTCCGCCCACGCCTCGTCGACATCGGGGCGGCCGCTCCGCGAGACGCTGCGGACCTCGTGGTCGTCGCGGACCGCGAACCGGCACACGTCGCGTCCGATGAAGCCGCTGCCGCCGACGACGAGGAGGGTCGACATGTGCCGGCGTACGCGCCGCGTCGTCTTGGGGCTTCGGGACCGCTGGCGGAGAAGGGAGATTGGGCCGCGCTCAACGCCGCAGGAACCCGAGGAGCCTGTAGTCGCCGTCGGGGTCGTACCGGCGGAACAGGAGGCTGTTCGTCAGCACCGACACCGAGGAGAACGCCATCGCCCCGGCCGCGAGGACGGGCTGGAGCAGCCCGAGCGACGCCAGCGGGATCATCGCCGTGTTGTAGCCGAGCGCCCACACGAGGTTCTGTTTGATCTTCTGGAGCGTCGCGTCCGAGACGCGGATCGCCTTCACGACGTCGAGCGGGTCGTCGCGCATCAGCGTCACGTCGGCGGCCTCGATGGCCACGTCGGTCCCGCTCCCGATGGCGGTGCCGACGTACGCGACCGCGAGCGCCGGCGCGTCGTTGACGCCGTCGCCGACCATCATCGCCCGGCGACCGTCGGACTGGATCTCCTCGACCGCGTCGGACTTGTCCTCCGGGAGGACGCCGGCGCGGACGTTGTCGGGGTCGATGCCGACCCGCTCGGCGACCGCGCGGGCGGTGCGCTCGTTGTCGCCCGTGATCATCATCACGTCGATGCCGCGGTCGCGGAGCTGACTCACCGCCTCTTCGGCGCTCGATTTCACCGTGTCCGCGTCGGCGACGACGCCCATGAGCTCCCCGTCGTCCGCGCCGTCTCGAATCCGGGCGACGAGCATCGCCGTCTTCCCCTCGCTCTCTAAGCGTTCCATCGTCTCGGCGGCGGGCGCAGGGTCGATCCCCGCGTCGCGCAGCAGCTTCCGGTTGCCGACCAGCACCTCGTCGCCGTCGACGGTCGCCCTCACCCCGTGTCCGGGGACGTTCTCGAAGTCCTCCGGGTCGGCGAGGTCGAGTCCGCGCGACTCGGCGCCGTCGACGATCGCCTGAGCGAGGGGGTGTTCGCTGCCGCGCTCCGCGCTCGCGGCGAGCCGGAGGACCTCGTCCTCGTCGGCCCGCGCGCCGGTCCCGGCGGCCCCGTCCGCGTCGTCGGCGGCCGTCGCGTCGTCGTCCGTCGCCTGCGCGTCGCCGCCCTCGGCGACAGCGCCGCCGTCGGGGACGCGCTCGTTGCCGACCGCGACGACGTCAGTGAGTTCCATCTCGCCTCTCGTGAGCGTCCCCGTCTTGTCGAACACCGCGGTGTCGACGTCCTTCGCGCGTTCGAGGACGTCGCCGCCCTTGAACAGGACGCCGTGTTGCGCGCCGATGGTGGTGCCGACCATCGTCGCGGCCGGCGTCGCGAGGCCGAGCGCGCAGGGACACGCGATCAGGACCGAGGAGGCGAAGACGACGATCGCGAACTCGAACACCGAGACGGTCCCGCCGACCACCGCGGGGCCGCCCGCGACCTGTCCCCACAGCGGAAGTCGGTCGACGAACGCGGCGAGCGTCTCGGGGAAGGCGAACCAGACGACGCCCCAGAACAGCGCGTTCGCGATGACCGCGGGCACGAAGTACGCGGAGATGCGGTCCGCGAGGTTCTGGATGTCGGGCTGTCGGGACTGCGCCTCCTTCACCGTCTGGACGATCTGCTGGAGCGCGGTGTCCGCGCCGACCTTCGTCGCCTCGACGACGAGGAGCCCGTTCTCGTTGATGGTGGAGCCGACGACCTCGTCGCCCTCCGACTTCTCCACCGGGACGGACTCGCCGGTCACCATCGACTCGTCGACCGCGGACTGCCCCTCGACGACGACCCCGTCGGTCGGGACCTGCTCGCCGGGGCGGACCTTCATCCGGTCGCCGACCTCGACCTCGTCGATCGGGACCTCGCGCTCGGTCCCGTCCTCGTCGACGAGGGTCGCGGTGTCGGCCTCCATCTCCAGGAGCTTCCGGAGCGCCTCCCCGGCCTGCCCCTTCGAGCGGGCCTCGAGGTAGTTGCCGAGCGTGATGAACACGAGGATGAGCGCCGCCGTGTCGAAGTAGACGCTCCCGGCGACCAGGTTGAGGAGGACCGCGACGGAGTAGACGTACGCCGTCGTCGACCCCAGCGCGATCAGCACGTCCATGTTGGCGCGCCCGTTCGTGACGAGCGCCTTGTAGGAGTTCACGTAGAACGGGCGACCGAGGACGACCTGGACCGGCGTCGCGAGCGCGAACGCGACCCAGTGGATCCCGACGCCGAAGAGCCGGTCCGGCACGACCGCACCCCCGAGGAGGAGGTTGTCGACGAGGAAGAAGAGCAGCGGCGCGGACAGCGCGGCGCCGAACAGCGTCAGGCGGCGCTGCTTTCGGATCTCGGCGTTCCGAGCCGCGTCGCGCGCGCTCTCGCCCGAGCCGTCGCCCTCGCCGTCCGCCTCCTCGCCGCCGCCCTCGCCCTCGCGCACCGGCGAGTAGCCGGCGTCCTCGACGGCGTCGTACAGCGCCGACAGCGAGGTCTCGGCGGGGTTGTACCGCACCTGTGCCTCGTCGGTCGCGTAGTTCACGTCGGCCTCGACGACGCCGGGCACGGACTCTAAGGCGTCGCGGTTCGCGTCCGCGCAGTTCGCGCACGTCATGTCGGTGATCGCCACGGTCGCCGTCTCGGAGACCGCCCCGTAGCCCGACTCCTCGATCGCGTCGTAGACCGCCGCGAGCGACGTCTCCTCCGGGTCGTACTCGACGGTCGCCTCGTCCGTGGCGTAGTTCGCGTCGGCTCGCGTGACGCCGTCTATCGACTCCACGGCGTCGCCGACGGTCGCCGAACAGTTGGCGCAGCTCATCCCCGTGATGTCGAGGTGGGTGGTTCTGGTGCTCATCTTGTGTAGTACTAGGGGCTACTCCCTTAGTGCGTTTTCCCCTTCGAAACCAAAGCTATCGACCGCCGATATCTTCGGATCGAAAGCGGTAGCGGCCCGAAGACCTCCGACAGGGAACCGACGAGAGCGAAATCGGTCGGAACGCCCCGTCTCCGTCCCCGGTCCGAGTCACCGGCCCAAGTCACCGGAACGCGCCGAAGAAAGACTATTGGAAGCGGCGCCTCGTACCCACGACATGGCCCGTTTGGAGCGACTCACGGTGTTTCCGGTGAAGGGGTTAGACGGGGTCGACGTCGAGGCCGCCCGGGTCCTCGACGGCGGGACGCTGAAACGCGACCGCGAGTTCGCGCTGTTCGACGCCGACGGCGACGTCGTCAACGGGAAGCGGACCGACCGGGTCCACGACCTCTCGACCGACTTCGACACCGAGTCGGGCGCGCTCCGGGTCGAGACGCCCGACGGGACCGTCCGGCGGTTCGACCTCGACGGGGAGCCCGCCCGCGCCGCCGAGTGGTTCGGCGACTTCTTCGACGCGGAGCTCCGGCTCCGGCGCGACGAGTCGCTCGGGTTCGTCGACCGCCGGGAGATGGGCCCCTCCGTCGTCAGCACGGCGACGCTGGAGGCGGTCGCCTCGTGGTTCGATGGAATGACCGTCGAGGGGGCGCGCCGCCGCCTCCGCGCGAACGTCGAGGTGTCGGGCGTCCCGGCGTTCTGGGAGGACCGGTTCGTCGGCGACGGGGCGCCGGCGTTCGAGATCGACGGCGTCCGCGTCGAGGGCGTGACGCCCTGCGGTCGGTGCGTCGTCCCGGAGCGCGACCCCGACACCGGCGAGCCGACGCCGGAGTTCCGCGAGCGGTTCGTTCGGCGGCGCGAGGCGACGTTCCCCGAGTGGGCCGACGAGGACGCGTTCGACCACTACTACACCTTGATGACCATCGCGCGGATACCCGAGCGCGACCGCGGCGAGACGCTCCGCGTCGGCGACGAGGTCACGGTCCGCGCGTAAGCGAGGGCGACCTCGTCGATCGAACGCGATCGATCCAGCGCGGAAATTCCCTTCTAAGCGGCGAATACGCCCGAGAGAGCGCGGGCGGCGGCGATTCAGCGCGGCACACAACACTTATCACCTCGTCGGGAGACAGTTAGGATGCGATGGCGACAGGCAAGGTTGACTTCTTCAACGACACTGGCGGCTACGGATTCATCGAGACTGACGACGCTGACGAGGACGTGTTCTTCCACATGGAAGACGTCGGCGGCCCGGACCTCGAGGAGGGACAGGAGGTAGAGTTCGAGATCGAGGAGGCGGACAAGGGTCCGCGCGCGACGAACCTCACTCGGCTGTAGCTCGTTCGGCAGTATCCGCTACCGGCGAACTCGGACAGCTCTCGAAACGCGTTCCGCGTATATTATCACCGCGAGCGACAGCGCCGCCGTTTTGGTCGCAGAGCCGGAAGCGGCGCGCATGGAGGCAGACGATCCCGACGCCGACGGTCCCGACGCGAACGCCCGCGACCTCGACGCGTTCGTCGCCGAGAACCTCGACCGCTACGCCGAGACGCAGGGCGTCCTCCCGGAGCGGCTGGAGGAGTTCGGCGAGGCGTACCGGTCGCAGGGGCACCTGACCCGCGATCAGCTGTACGAGATCGCCTACGAGTCGTCGACGCGGAGCGCCTATCACGTCGAAAAGAACCCCGAGTCCCGGTGCCGGGAGGTGACCCGCAACGCCCGCGCCGTCGACGGCGACTTCTCGACGGTCCACCTGCTCACCGGCCTCGCCGGCTTCAAGGCGCCGACCGCGTCGTGCGTGCTGGCCGCGCTCGACGGCGACCGCCACGCCGTCGTCGACACGCGGGTCTGGGCGTCCTTGGAGCGGCTCGGCTACCTCGACGGTCGCAAGGAGTCGTTCGACGCCGCAGACTACGTAACGATGATCGAGCCGATCCGCCAGATCGCCGACGAGACCGAGCACCGCGCGGTCGACGTGGGATACGCGCTGTTCGCGCACGACGCGCACGTCCGAGAGGGGACGCTCCACTGACACCTTCGAGAGACCGGAGCCGAGGACCGATCAGCTCTCGGAACGGGTGGACCTCGGAGCGGTCGGACGCAGGAGAGTGCGCTCCGAGCGAGGCGGAGCCGGAAGCCGGATATTCAAGTCGGTCCGGCGAGATGCGCGTGACATGGCCTCCCGCAGACGATTCCTCCGAGCCGGGGCGGCGGGCGCTCTCGCCGGCCTCGCGGGGTGTTCGGCGGTCCCGGCTCCGCGGCCGATGCTGGACCTCACCGTGAGTAACGTGCGCGACACCGCCGTCTACCTCGGCGTGCGGTTCTTCCGGCCGGACGTCGCCGAGCGGAGCGAGGCGCTCGTCTACCGCAACAGCGTCGAGATTCCACCCGGGGACTCGGACGACCCTTGGACGGCCGAGGACGTCGTCTCGGACCGGCCGTACCGGATCGAGATCGAAGACCGGAGCGCCCGGAGTTCACATCACTACCACTACCGACCGGACTGTTCCGACGACGATCCGTACGATATCGGCGTCCTCGTCCGATTCAACCCGGACGGCGGCGTCACCTTCTCGCAGACCACGTGCTCGTCCGACGCGCCCTTCCTGTAGGCTCCGGAGTGGGACCGCACGCGAGATCCGAAGGCGTCGCGCCGCTCACAGCGGGTACTCGACGGCGGTCGCCTCGGTCGAGTACTCCCAGAGCCGCCGGGCGTCCTCGCGGTCGTAGGAGGCGTCGTTCGACCGGCCGACGGTCGGGTGCCCGCGCATGTTCATGAGGCCGCCGGGCTCGACGTAGGCGCCGCCGTCGACGTCGGTCGTCGCGGCGAACAGCATCGGCTCGACCCCGATCTCGGGGGATTGTCCCAGCACCGCGTTCGCGGCCGTCATCGCGACCTTCATCAGGGGGTTGCCGCTCTCGGCCGCGGTCCGCATCTGGAGGTTCGTGTCGGTGTAGCCGGGGTGGCAGGCGACGCTGCGGATCCCCGGGTCGTCTGTCTCGTCCGTCTCGCCGCGCGCCGCGTCGAGGCGCCGCTGGAGCTCGTAGGCGAACAGCAGGTTCGCGAGCTTACTGCGCCCGTACGCCTTCCACTTGCCGTACGACGCCTCCCAGTTGAGGTCGGCGAAGTCCATCTCGCCCTGCTCGTGGGCGCCCGACGACTGGGTGACGACGCGCGCGTCGCCACCGATGCCGTCGGCGTCTTTTAAAAGGGAGAAGAGCCGCCCGGTGAGCGCGAAGTGGCCGAGGTGGTTGACGCCGAACTGCGTTTCGAAGCCGTCCTCGGTCTCGCTCCGCGGGATCGCCATCACGCCGGCGTTGTTACAGAGAATGTCGACCGCGTCGTAGTCGTCGTTCAAGCCCTCGGCGAACGCCTCGACCGAGTCGAGCGAGGCGAGGTCGCACTCGCGGACGTCGAGTTCGCCGTCGACCTGGCCGCCCGCGTCGGTGCGGATCTCGCTGGCCGCCGTCTCACCGCGCTCGACGCTCCGGCACGCCATCACGACGATCGCGCCCCGGGCGGCGAACGCGCGGGTGCCCGCGTAGCCCAGCCCGCTGTTCGCCCCCGTGACGACGACCGTCTTCCCGTCCAGTCGCGGCATCTCGTCGGTCGTCCAGTCTGCCATGGGGTACCGAAGGGGTGTCACGGGGAGAAACCTGTCGGCCGGATCGGACGTTTCCCGTTCGTGCGAGAGGTTCTCGATCGGGGCGACGAGACGGCGTCTGACGCCGGGATCCACTTTCACCTCGCCGCCGGTGCGTTTTTAGGTGCCTCGGAGGTAGGAACGGGTACCGAATGACGTCCTTCCAGTCGACGATCGGCGACGAGGAGGGGATCGCGGAGGAGCTGGCCGAGGGCCAGCGCGAGATCTCCATCGCCGAGTTCTTCGAGAAGAACAAACACATGCTCGGGTTCGACTCGGGCGCCCGCGGGCTCGTCACCGCCGTCAAGGAGGCGGTCGACAACGCCCTCGACGCGACCGAGGAGGCCGGCGTCCTCCCCGACATCTACATCGAGATAGAGGAGGTGGGCGACTACTACCGGGTCGTCATCGAAGACAACGGGCCGGGCATCACGAAGGAACAGCTCCCGAAAGTTTTCGGCAAACTCTTGTATGGTTCAAGATTTCATAAGCGTGAACAAAATCGCGGTCAACAGGGGATCGGGATCTCGGCGGCCGTCCTGTACTCGCAGCTGACCTCCGGCCAGCCCGCGAAGATCACCTCGCGGCCGAAGGGGCAGTCGCGGGCGCAGTACTTCGAGCTCATCATCGACACGGACACGAACGAGCCGGAGATTCAGGCCGACGAGGAGACGACGTGGGACCGCCCGCACGGCACCCGGATCGAGCTGGAGATGGAGGCGAACATGCGCGCCCGCCAGCAGCTCCACGACTACGTGAAACACACCGCGGTCGTCAACCCCCACGCGCGGCTCGAACTGCGCGAGCCGGGCCTCGACGAGCCGCTGAAGTTCGAGCGCGCGACCGACGAGCTGCCGGCGGAGACGGAGGAGATCCGCCCGCACCCCCACGGGGTCGAACTCGGCGCGCTGATCAAGATGCTGGAGGCGACCGAGTCGTACTCCGTCTCCGGGTTCCTCCAGGAGGAGTTCACGCGGGTCGGCAAGAAGACCGCCGACAGCGTGATCGACAACTTCCGCGACGTCTACTACGGCCGCGAGCTCGCCTGGTCGCCGCCGCGCGCCCACGACGACCGCGACGTCGCGAGCGCGGTGAGCGAGGCCGTCGCGAACAAGGGCGCGGAGGCGACGACCGCCTTCGCCGAGGGCGTCGCCGAGACGGTTTCGAACAACGAACGGATCGCCCGGTCCGAACTCGCGGAGATCGTCGACAACGTCGCGGAGACGGTCGAGGGCGACACCGGGAAGACGTTCGGCGGAACCGTCCGCGAGAACGCGGTCGACGCCGCGTGGCGGGCGGTGACGGGGCTCGGCGGCGACGAGGACGAGAGCGAGGAGGGGGCCGCCGACTCCGGCGAAGCCGACGGCGACGCGGACGAGTCGCCGCTCGTCCCCGACGTGTACGCCCTCGTGGACGAGGCGACGTCGACGCGGAAGGACGACGCCGCCGTTCAGGCGATGGCCGAGGCGCTCTCGCGGCGGTTCGAGAACCTCGACGGCGACGCGTTCCGGATCACCCGCGACGACCTCGAACGCCTCGTCGCGGACGCGGCCTCGTTCGTCGCCGAGCAGCGCGACGCGACGTTCGGCGAGACCGCCCGCGAGAACGTCGTCGAGGCGTTCTGGTCGCGGGCGCGGACGGTCCCGGACGACCCGCCGAAGGTGAAGGCGATCGGCGGCGACCGCGACGCCGCCGCCGACCTGCTCGACGCGATGCGGACGACGGACATCCTCTCGCCGCCGACCGACTGCCTCGCGCCGATCACGGCGGAACTGGTCGAGGCCGGGCTCCGGAAGGAGTACGACGCCGACTTCTACGCGGCCGCGACCCGCGACGCCGACGTCCACGGCGGCGACCCGTTCATCGTCGAGGCCGGGATCGCCTACGGCGGGTCGATCCCGGCGGAGGGGTCGGTCGAACTGCTCCGGTTCGCGAACCGCGTTCCGCTCGTCTACCAGCGCGGGGCCTGCGCGACGACGGACGTGATCAAGAACATCGGGTGGCGCAACTACGGGCTCGACCAGCCCGGCGGCTCGGGGATGCCGAACGGGCCGGCCGTCATAAGTATCCACGTCGCCTCCACGAACGTCCCGTTCACGAGCGAGTCGAAGGACGCGCTCGCGAACGTCCCGGAGATCGAAGACGAGATCGAGCTCGCGGTGCGGGAGGCCGCCCGCGAGCTGAAGTCGTACCTCAACAAGCGGCGCTCGATGCAGCAGCGCCGCGAGAAGCAGGACGTGCTCGGCAAGATCCTCCCGGAGATGGCCGACAAGGTGAGCGAGGTCACGGGCCGGCCGCGCCCCGACATCGACGGCGCGCTGGCGCGGATCATGAACAACGTGAGCGTCGAGCGCGAGGTGAACGGCGAGACGGTGACGCTCGTCGTCGAGAACCACTCGGACGTGAACGAGGAGCTGGAGATCACCGACATCGTCTCGACGGAGCCGACGGACCTCTCCGACGGGACGGTGGTGGACATGGACGGCGAGTGGTTCGTCCAGTGGAAGCCCGAGGTGCCCTCGGGCGACGAGCGGGAACTGACGTACGCGGTCGACGGGGACCCCGAGTTCGAGGTCAGCGTCGGCGGCGTGGAGACGGAGAAACTCACGGTGAACGCCTAAATGACGACCGAAAGCGACGCACGAGACGAGCTGATCGACCTGGCGGCGGACTTCTACGACCAGTTCGCTGCGGGGTCTATTCCGGAGATGACGCTTCCCACGCGGACGAAGAGCAACATCGAGTACGACGAGGAGAGCGGCGTCTGGACCTACGGCGACCGCACCTCGACGCGCAGCGCCAACTCGGTGCGGGGCGCGCGCAAGCTGTTGAAGGCCGCGTACACCATCGAGTTCCTCGCGAACCAGCTCGACGACGACCGCTCGTCGACGCTGCGTGAGCTGTACTACCTCTCGGAGTCGTGGGACAACGACGAGGCGCAGTTCAAGAGCCAGGACGAGTCGAACGATCTCGTCGAGGACTTGGAGATCGTCACGGGCGTCACCCGCGAGGACTTCCACATGCGCCCGGAGGAGTCGGGCGCGAAGGTGATGGGCCCGCTGGAGATCCGCGAGCAGACCAACCGCGGCGACCGCGAGATCCACTGTCAGCTCGACGTCGGCCAGGGCGGGTACCAGATCCCGAACAACCCGGACACCATCGAGTTCCTCGACAACGACGCGGAGTTCGTCCTCTGCGTGGAGACCGGCGGGATGCGCGACCGGCTCGTCGAGAACGGGTTCGACGAGGCGCACGACGCCCTCGTCGTCCACCTCGGCGGCCAGCCCGCGCGCGCCACCCGGCGCCTGACGAAGCGCTTCCGCGACGAGCTCGACCTCCCCGTGGTGGTGTTCACCGACGGCGACCCGTGGTCGTACCGCATCTACGGCTCCGTGGCGTACGGCTCGATCAAGTCCGCGCATCTCTCGAAGTACCTCGCGACGCCCGAGGCGCGGTTCATCGGGATCCAGCCGGAGGACATCGTCGAGTACGACCTCCCCTCGGACCCGCTCTCGGACTCGGACGTCAACGCCCTCGAATCCGAGCTGGAGGACCCGCGCTTCCAGACCGACTACTGGGAAGAGCAGATCGAGCTCCAGCTCGACATCGGCAAGAAGTCCGAGCAGCAGTCGCTCGCGAGCCGCGGCCTCGACTTCGTCACGGACACCTACCTCCCCGAGCGGCTGAACGAGATGGGCGTGCTGTAGGCGCGACCGCCGCCCCGGGCGCGGACGGCGCCCCTCGCTACTCGTCGGCGTATCCGATCTCGTCGACCTCGCGCCGTTCCTCGTCGGCGTCGTCGTTCGGGTATTTATAAACGACGCCGTCTTCCTCGTCGGTCGTCGCGTTGTGCGACCCGTCACAGAGCGGCTTCGTGTCCGACAGGCCGCACTGACAGACGTAGATCAGTCCGTCGTCGCCCTTGTCGTCGTCGTCGAGTATCGCCGGCCCCCGCTCCTCGTGCGTGACTTCGCGCGCCATGGGCGCGGTTCGGCTCCCACCCGAATACGGCTTGTGTCCGCCGCAACCCCCTTGCCCGTGGGGCGCGTACGAGCGGTATGAGCGAGACCGACGAGCGCGACCCGAGCGAGCTGACCGACGAGGAGTGGCGCGAGCGGCTCTCCGAGGAGGAGTACCGCGTGCTGCGCGAGAGCGGCACGGAGGCGAAGTTCTCCGGCGAGTACGTCGACCACCACCCCGACGACGGGGAGTACCGCTGTCGGGCCTGCGGCACCGTCCTCTTCGAGGCCGAGACGAAGTACGAGTCCGGCTGCGGCTGGCCCGCCTTCTACGCCGCCGAGGAGGAGTCGGTGACCACGACGGTGGACACCAGCCACGGGATGCGCCGCACCGAGGTCCGGTGTGCGAACTGCGACTCGCATCTCGGCCACGTGTTCGACGACGGCCCCGAGCCCACCGGGAAGCGCTTCTGTATCAACTCGGTCGCGATGGAGTACGACGACGACTAATTCGGTTCGCCGGACATATTGGGAGAAGTCATTTATAAAGCGATCGCGGCACTGCTATCAGTGATATATAAGCGATCGACGACGCAACGAAGACTTCCGAATCTCCAGCCGCTCGCTTATAAATAGTTGTCAGTGACTCTGCGGTGAACACCTCCAAAGCCCCAGTCGCTCGGCCATACGTCGATGGTTACGCCGGGACCACTCCCAAAGCCCCAGCCACTCACTTATAAACGGTTGCTGGCAGAACGGCGACAAACACCACCAAAGCCCCAGCCGCGAGGACTCGCGCGCCTCGTTGCGCGCTTCAGTCGCTCGCGTTGCTCGCTCCTTCCAGTGCTTACGTCGGCGTGCTTCGCCCTCGCGGCTGCCCCTTTGAGTCCCGCCCCGCACCGCAACCGTACCTCACACCTCCCCAGCCTCGTCGCCGGACTACGTCCGGCTGCAAGCGAGAGCTTCGCTCTCGCCCTGTCAGTCGCCTCCGCTTCGCTCCGGCGACTGACTCCCTCGCGCGTGCTGACTCGCGGCCGCCGGGGGCGGCCGCTCGCAGGCACGCGCCACCGCGTAGTTCTTTATAAGCAACCGCGGTCGCGTCTGCTGATTGTCACCCCTCGCAGAGCGGCAGTCGGACGACGAACACGGCGCCCTTCGGCTCGTTGTCCTCGATCCACACGTCGCCGCCGTAGATCTCGACGAGCGACCGGACCAGGTAGAGCCCGATCCCCGCGCCCGGGCTGTCGAGCCCCTTCTCGCCTTTGCCGAATATCTCGTCGCGCTGGTCCGCGGGGACGCCGGGCCCGTTGTCGGCGATCCGCACCTCGGCGGCGGCCGCGGCCTCCTCGACGGTCGCGGACACCGTCACCTTCGGCGGGGTCTCGTCGTTGTGCTGGACCGCGTTCCGCAGGAGGTTCCGGAACACCGAACTCAGCATCTCGTCGCCGACGACCTCGACCTCCGGGAACGAGCCCTCGACCGTGAAGACCGCCTCCGGGCACCCCGACCGGACCTCCTCCACCTGCTGCGAGAGGACCCGGTCGAGCGCGACGCGGCTCGGCTCCGTGTCCTCGCGGAGCATCACCTCCGCGAGGTCGCGGACCGTCGTGGTGAGCGAGACCGCGCTCTGGGTGTTGCGCTTGATCACGTCCAGGTACTCTCTCCCCTCCTCGTCGACGTGGTCGTCGAGCAGCTCGGCGTACGCGCCGACGAGCTGGAGGTCGTTGCGGATGTCGTGGCGCATCACCTGGTTCAACAGCCGGAGGTCGTCGCGCTGTCGCTTGAGCCGCTCTTCCGGGTCCACCTCGGCCTCGCTCATGACGATACGTACGCCCGCCCTGAATTTTTAAATGCCGGTTGCGGACGACGCCCGGGCGAGCCGCGCCCGGCCTACATCCCCTCGTCGAGCAGTTCGCGGGCCACGATGTTCTTCTGGATCTCCGTGGTCCCCTCGTAGATCTGGGTGATCTTCGCGTCGCGGTAGAGCCGCTCGACGTCGTGGTCGTTGACGAAGCCCGCGCCGCCGTGGACCTGGACCGCCTCGTCCGCGACCTCCACCGCGGTCCGCGAGGCGAACTCCTTGGCCATCGACGCGAGCGCGGTCAGGTCGCCCGACTCGTTGTCGACCGCCCACGCCGAGCGGTAGGTGAGCCAGCGGGCGGCCTCGGTGTTCGTGTGCATCTCCGCGAGCTTGTGTTTGATCGCCTGGAAGTCGCTGATCGGGCGGTCGAACTGCTCGCGCTCCTCGGCGTACTCCAAGGCCCGCTCGGCCGCGCCGCGGGCGATCCCGACGCCCTGCGCCGCGACCGCGGTCCGGGTCTCGTCGAAGAACTGCATGAGCTGGAGAAAGCCCATCCCGCGCTGGCCGATCAGGTTCTCCTCGGGCACCCGGACGTCGTCGAAGCGCAGCTCCGCGGTGTCGCTCGCGCGGATCCCGAGCTTGCCGGTGATCTTGTCGCGGGTGAGCCCGTCGCGGTCGGCCTCGACGAGGATCTGCGAGTAGCCGGAGTAGCGGTCGTCGATCTCGGGGTCCGTCTCGCAGACGACGACGAAGTAGTCGGCGACGGTGCCGTTCGTGATCCACATCTTCGAGCCGTTTATCACCCACTCGTCGCCGTCCTTCTCGGCGCGCGTCGCGACCGAGGTCACGTCCGAGCCCGCCTGCGGCTCCGAGATGGCCGAGCCCATCACCGCGTCGCCCGCGGTCACCTCCGGAAGCACGCGCTCCTTCTGCTCCTCGGTGCCGAACTCCATCAGCGCCTCCGCGCCGAAGCCGGCGCTGGAGATGCAGAGCCCGATCCCGGGGTCGGCCGCGAACAGCTCCTCGGTGAGGATCGCGTTCTCCAGCGAGGAGTAGCCGATCCCGCCGTACTCGACCGGGACGTGCGGCGCGAGCAGCCCCATGTCGGCCGCCTTCTCCATCACCTCGTGGGGGTACGCCTCGTCGACGTCGTACTCGGTCGCCACCGGCCGGATCTCCTCGTCGGCGAACTTCCGCACCTCCTCGCGCAGCTGCTTCTGTTCGTCCGTTAGCTGGAACTCCATACGCGGACGATCAGGAACGAGCGTGATAATCGTTAGCGAACGCTCGACAATCCGCGAGGAGTTGTTCGTTTAGGAACCGTCCGCCGGGTACTCGCGCTCCTCGCGCACCTCGTAGTGGCGCGCGCGGTCGTCGTACCGCTTCAGCACCTCGCGAGCGGCGTCCGGGACGTGCGCGTCCCGGTACTCCTCGCCGGCGAACGACTTCACTGACTCCAGCGAGTCGAACCGCAGGATCGTGACGAACTCGACCTCGTCGCCGTCGGCGTCGCGGCGGAGCACTCGGGCGCCCCGGTACCCCTCGTTGTCGGCGTCCGCGAAGTCGGGAAGGATCTCCTCCCGGAGCAGCCGCTCGTACTCGTCGGCGTTCGCCGGCGTCGTCCACCCGTGCCAGATCCTGTCGATCATCGTCGTTCGGCGACCCCGGTCACCGTCCGCTTGGCGGTCCCGATCATCGACCCTCCACGAACGACGCGATCCGGTCGGTCGCCTCCTTCAGTTCGCCCATCGAGGTCGCGTACGAGACGCGGAGGTGTCCCTCGCCCCCCTCGCCGAAGACGGAGCCGGGGACGACCGCGACGCCCTCCGCCTCCAGCAGCGCCTCGGCGAACGCCTCGTCGTCGCCGCCGCACTCGGGGAAGGCGTAGAAGGCGCCGCCCGGCTCGAACGTGTCGAGGCCCATCTCGTTGAACCGGGAGACGACCAGCCGCCGGCGGCGGTCGTACTCCTCGACCATCTCCGTCACCTCGTCGTCGCAGCGGTCCAGCGCCTCGATGGCCGCGTACTGCGGCGTCGTCGGCGCGGACAGCATGGTGTACTGGTGGATGCGGTTCATCGCGTCGATCGCCTCCGCGGGGCCCAGCGCGTAGCCCAGGCGGAGCCCGGTCATCGCGTACGCCTTCGAGAAGCCGTTGACGACGACGGTGCGCTCGCGCATTCCCGGCTGGGTGGCGATCGAGTTGTGGTCAGTCTCGTAGGTGAGCGCGGAATAGATCTCGTCGGCGACCACTCGGAGGTCCTCGTCGCGGCAGAACGCGGCGACCTCGGCCAGCTGCTCGTCGGTCATCGTCGCGCCGGTCGGGTTGTTCGGGTAACAGAGGACGAGCAGGTCGGCGTCGCCGGCGCCCGCCGCCTCCAGCGCCTCGCGGGTGAGCGCGAAGTCGTCCTCTGCGCGCGTGGGGACCGTCAGCTGCTCGCCGCCCGCCAGTTCGATCCCCGGCCCGTAGGAGATGTACGTCGGCTCGTGGACCGCGACGGTGTCGCCGGGGTCGACCAAGGCCCGGAACGCGAGGTCGACCGCCTCGCTCGCGCCGGTGGTGACGAGCACCTCCGACTCCGGGTCGTACGACTGGTCGTAGCGCTCGTGGTGGTCGGCGATCCGCTCGCGGAGCGCCGCCATCCCGCGGTTCGCGGTGTAGGAGGTCTTCCCGCGTTCGAGCGAGTCGATCGCGGCGGTGCGGGCGGTCCACGGGGCCGAGAAGTCCGGCTCCCCGACGCCGAGCGAGATGACGTCGTCGCGCGCCTCCGCGAGCTCGAAGAACTTCCGGATCCCGGACTCGGGGAGGGTTCGCGCGCGGTCCGACAGTCTCATGGCGACACGGAGAGGCGGTCGTCGTCGTCGCCGTCCTCGAACCGGATCCCCCCGTCCTTGTACGTCTCCATGATGTAGTGAGTCACCGTCTGGGTGACCTCCGGCATGGGCGCGACCTGCTCGGAGATGAACTCGGAGACGTCCTGCATGTTCTCGCCGAGCACCTCGACGGCGAAGTCGTAGTCGCCGGACACGAGGTGTAAGGCGTCGACCGCGGGGAACTTCGCGATCCGGTCGGCCACCTGCTCGTACCCCGTTTCGCGGTCGAGCTCGACGTTGATCTCGACGACCGCGCGGATCTTCCCCTCGTCGACGCGGTCCCAGTCGACGACGGCCTGGTAGCCGTGAACGACGTTTTTCGCCTCCAGCGCGTCGATCGCGTCCGCGACCGCCGCCGCGTCGAGGCCCGTCTGGGCCGCGATGTCGTCGATGTCCTCGCGGGCGTTCCGCGCCAACACGTCGAGTACCTCGCGCTCGGCGTCCATACCTCACGATCGCGCGGGGACGGTTTATGAGTAGCGACGGGCGCAACACGGGCGAGCGGCGGGGGGTCAGGTGCGTGCGCCCCGAACCCTTTTTAGTGATACCACTGTATCACACGATATGAGCACCGACACAGACGCGGGCGACGACCGGATGGAGAAGATCAACGTCCGGGTTCCGAAGTCCCTGCTGGACCGGATCGACGAGGAGTGGGAACGGCGGGGGTACGCGAGCAAGTCCGAGGCGATCCGCGACGCGCTGCGCGACTGGGTGGACCCGTCGGTGACGCTCTCCGAGGAGACGCTGTCGGATCTGGCGGAGAGCCGCGAGCAGGCGGAACGCGACGAGACGGTGTCGGCCGACGAGGCCCGAGAGCGACTGGGTCTGGATGACTGAGGTCGAGTACACCGAACAGGCGCTCTCTCACCTCGAATCACTCGATTCGCAGGCCGCCGATCGGATCCTGAACAAGGTCGACGAGGCGACGGAGTGGACCGAACACCGATTGGAACCGCTCTCCGGCTACCCGTACTACAAGCTGCGGGCCGGCGACTACCGCGCCATCGTTGCGTGGGATCAGGGCGCCGACGTCATCCGCGTCGAGGCCGTCGGTCACCGCCGGAACGTGTACGATCGACACCTCCCTCCCTGAGCGCTCACTGCTGTTCCTCCCCTCTCCTTCCGGCATCCCCACGGCTTTCCGCGTGGCGCGAGATCCGTCGCGCATGGCTTCGAACACCACCGGCGGGAGCGAGACGTTCGACATCGGCGGCGAGCTTACCGTCAACCGACTCGGCTTCGGCGCGATGCGGATCACGGGCGAGGATATCATCGGCCGCCCCGAGGACGAGGCGGACGCGAAGGACGTGCTCCGCCGCGCGGTCGACCTCGGCGTCGACTTCGTCGACACGGCCGACTCCTACGGGCCGGGCGTCTCGGAGCGGCTCATCGGCGAGGCGTTGGGCGACCCCGACGACGTCGTCGTCGCCTCGAAGGCCGGACTGCTCCGCAACCGCGAGGGCGACTGGCTCCCCCACGGCGACCCGGACTTCCTGAAAAATCAGGTGCTGTGTAGCCTCGACCGACTGGGGACCGACACGATCGACCTCTACCAGTACCACCGCCCGGACCCCGACACCGACTTCGAGGAGTCGGTCCACGCGTTCGCGGAGATGAAAGACGCCGGGCAGGTCGCCCACGTCGGCCTCTCGAACGTCACCGTCGAGCAGCTGGAGACCGCGATGGAGATAGTCGACATCGCGACGGTCCAGAACCGCTACAACGTCGGCCACCGCGACGACGAGGACGTGCTGACCGCCTGCGAGGAGAAGGGCGTGGGGTTCATCCCGTGGGGCCCGATGTACGCGGTCGACGACGGCGAGGCCGGCGAGGCTCTCGCCGAGGTCGCCGAGCGGCGGGACGCGACCCCCCAGCAGGTCTCGCTCGCGTGGCTCCTCGACCACTCCGACGTGACGCTGCCGATCCCGGGGACGTCGAGCGTCGACCACCTCGAGTCCAACCTCGCGGCCGCGGACCTGTCGCTGACGGACGAGGACCGGGCCGCGCTGAACGACGTCGACCCGCAGTAGGCCGCGAGGCCACGCCTGCCGGCTTCACCCGGCGGTCTCGACGTCGGCCATCTCGGCGACCTTCAGCGCGGTCGCGACGTTGAATGCCAGCCCGAGCGGCGCGGCGACGACCGCGGCCGCGACCGCGCCGCCGGGGCCGGCGTGCGCGAGGAGGCTCACCGGGACCGAACAGAGCGCCGTGACGACCGCGACGGCGAGGAAGAACCCGAGCGGTCGGTGTTCGTCCACGAGCGCTCGTGCCCGCCGCGCCGCGGACTCGATCCCGCGGTCCTCCAAGGCGAGGACGTAGACGGTCGGGAAGTACAGGTACGAGACGACGAGCGCCGCGAGGACCGCGACCACGAACAGCGGCGGGAAGAGGAGCAGCGGCAGGAACAGGGCCGCGAGTGCGAGGACCACGAGCGCTTCGAGGAGGATCATCCGAGCGCCGAACCGGCGGACGGCCGTGACGAAGTCGAAGCGCCCGGTCGTGATCCCCGCCGCGATGCTCCCGAAGTAGCCCGCGCTCAGCGCGCCGGAGACGACGACGTACGCGCCGATCAGGGGTGCGAGCAGCGGGAACGGGTCGACGGCCCCAAACGGGAGCGACACCGTCACGCCGTCGCCGCTCGGCGCGTCAACGAAGCTCCAGAGGTCGTACCGGTACACCGGGAACGAGGCGCGGAGCGAGAGCCCGTTCGTCCGTCCCGTCGCGAGCAGTTCCCGGGCGCGGAACAGCGCCGTCGCCAGCGGGACGAGCGCGAGCGGAAGCAGCCGCCCGAGGTGCGCGAACGTGCGTTGGAGGATCGGTTCCGGGGGCGGCGTGTCGGCTGACGGACCGGTGGAGGGCTCGGCCATGGCGGGTTGATTGCGTTCGATCGTGAAAAGCGTCGTCCGTTCGCTCCAATCGACCGCACGCCGCGACGGGATCGAGGTCCGGTGGCGAGCCTACTCCTCGAACGGGTTCGTCAGCTCGACGGTCTCCTCGCGGTCGGGGCCGACGCCGACGGCGTACACCGGGGTGTCGATCTCGTCGGCGAGGAACTCCAGATACTCGCGGGCCGCCTCGGGTAAGGCGTCGTAGCCGGCCTCCGCGACCGTCGAGGAATCGAACTCTTCCCACGTGTCGAGCGTCTCGTATATCGGCTCGCAGCGCTCCCACCGATCGGTCGTGGTGGGGACCGTGTCGATCTCTTCGCCCTCAAGTTCGTAGCCCGTACACACCCTCAGCTCGTCGAGCCCGGCGAGTACGTCGACGTGGTTGACCGCGACGCCGGTGAACCCGGAGACGCGCGCCGAGTGCCGGAGCATCGGGAGGTCGAGCCAGCCGATCCGGCGCGGACGACCGGTGACCGTGCCGAACTCGCCGCCCTTCTCGCGGATCTCGTCGGCGAGCGCCTCCTCGGCAGCGTCGCCGTCGAGCTCCGTCGGGAGCGGGCCTTCGCCGACGCGCGAGAGGTACGCCTTCACGATGCCGACGACCTCGCCGTCGCCGACTTTCGTGACGCCGAGCCCGGAGCCGACGGCCGCGCCGCCGGCCGTCGGGTTCGACGAGGTAACGAACGGGTAGTTCCCGTGGTCGACGTCGATGTGGGTTCCCTGCGCGCCCTCGAAGACGATCGCGTCGCCGGCCTCGTGACGGCGGTAGAGGTAGTCGGAGCAGTTGACGGTCATGCCCTCGTCGGCGAGGCGCTCGCCGATCGCGGCGAACTCCTCGTGGAGCGCGTCGACGTCGAACGCCTCGGCGCGGTCGTCATCGTCGAGTTCGAGCCCGTACACGTCCTCGACGAGCGCGCGCTTCTGCGGCACGGCGTACTCCAGCTTCTCGCGGAGCGCGTCCGGGTCGAGCAGGTCGGCGACCCGGATTCCGCGGCGGCCGGCCTTGTCCTCGTAGGTCGGGCCGATCCCGCGGCCGGTGGTGCCGACCTCGTCGCCGGCGTCGTCGTCGGCCTTCACCTCCTCCTCGATTCCGTCGAGCACGCGGTGGTACGGCATGATAACGTGCGCGCGGCGGGCGACGCGCACGTCGGGGTCGAGCCCGCGCTCGCGCAGGTCGTCTATCTCGGTGAACAGCGTGCGCGGGTTGACGACGCAGCCGTTGCCGAGAATGCCGACGGTCCCCCGGACCGCGCCGCTGGGAACCAGCGAGAGCTTGTACTCCGCGCCGCCTTCGACGACGGTGTGGCCGGCGTTGTCGCCGCCCTGATAACGGACTACGACGTCCGCGTCCCCTCCCCACCGGTCGACGAGGGCGCCCTTGCCCTCGTCGCCGAGCTGGGAGCCGACGATGGTGAGTGTCATTCCGCCTGCCGGTTTCCCGCGGGGGGTAAAACCGATTACGGTCTGCGACCGGAGAGACCAGCATAAATACGGATCGAATTCAGAGATATTTCCGTAAAATCGCCTTGTTCGTGTATTGTCTCTCAGCAGTATATCTGATGGCTCTCCTCGTGAAATAACCCCTGACTCGGATTGCTGAATCACAGGTAAAATAGGTTAAATATCGATGAATTTGTAGTTCTGTTCACAATGACCTGCTGACCATGTTCCCGGAACTGAATTAATATAAAATAGCATATAAATCCTCAGATTCATTTACTAACGGTCAAATTATGAGTCATGTCAAATCGGATCCTTTTGTACTCTGGCCAAATGGGAGGAAAATCGACGTTCACAGGCGGCCTGTTCAGTCACTTACAGAACCGCGAAGATACGGTGGTGAGTCACCGGATGCAGTATGGGAGGCCCGAGGACTTTGAGAAGCGCATTTTGTCGCAACTACTTGAGAGCCACCAGTACCCTCACCAAAATCCGGAACTATATATTGTCGACGTAACGCTGGGCGGGGGCGCACGAGATGGGCGACCTGACGAAATCACAATTATCGATTTTCCGGGAGAGTCCATAGAACTCATTCGTGACGACCCTCCCTGGAACCAACAAGATACGGATTCGATCGAACGACAGTACGAAGAACTCGAAACACACGATGATGGTTCCAGTTTCCTTATGTCGATAGAAGAACGAGAAACGGTGATTAAGCACGAATACTTTCAGAGCGATACCGTGATTTTCCTATTAAACTTCCATAAACTGCTCATGACTAATCAGCACACGCCCGTATACGACGCACGCGATTTGCGAACAGTGGCCGAAGAAAAGGACATCGCCCTCGTCGCTATCGGTACGGATATTCTCGACTACAAGCCGAACGATGATGTCGTTAGTAGCGACGGATTATTGAGTTTTATCCGAGGGTCCGGGAGTTCAGTCGACTCGGAGTTACTCGATACCATAGACGACACCGTTTCGGTGCCAGGCATTTGGGACATACTATACACAGCCAAATCAAATAAAAATATCTCGTTTTTCGGGGTAGCAGTTCCGAGCCGAGAGTCTGGTGGAGACGACCGCTCAGTTGTCTCCGAAAACGGAGTGGCGGAAACGTGGGGATACAAAAATGTCCTCAAGTGGTTATCTTGACTCGTTCTACAAACCAACTGATCAGGAGCGACGTCAAATCGGCGCTATAGCTCTCTGAATTCCGATGGAAGTACTGAGAACTGGACCTGATCTCCGAGGATTTACTGTCGTATTTATAACTCTGCCGCCGTGCCGCGATCGAACACGTTAATTACTCCCACGTCAAAGCCTGCGATCTGACGAGGCCTCCCCGGCCGCCGACAGCAACTTTTAAACGGGGGCATGACGAGTTAACATGTGCCATGATAGATCGACTAGAGAAGGAGGTAGACATGCTGGAACGTCACCTCCAAGTCCTGCGGATGGTCATCGAGAACGAGCCGATCGGCATCGTGAAGATGTCGAACGAGACGGGCTACCCGCACCACAAGGTCCGCTACTCGCTGCGGGTCCTCGAAGAGGAGAACCTCATCGAGCCGTCCAGCCAGGGCGCGATCACCACGGAGCGGACCCACGAGTTCGTCGACGAACTCGACGAGAAGCTCGACGAGACCGTCGAGAAGCTCGGCTCCATGCGGATCGACGACGCCGCCGAACTGGAGAACTGACCTGAATTTCGATTTCGCCCGCCGACGTGACTGACGCGTTTCTGCGCTCCCGGTAGCCGTCTCCGACAGGGTCCCGTGACGGCTACAAGTCGGGGACCGTCATGTGGAACCCGCCGTCGCGCGCCTCGACGAGGCACAGGTGGTACCCCTGCTTGCGCGAGAGCTTCACGAAGCTCGCCCGCTTCGACCGGCTGAACAGGCCGCCGCCGACCGCGTCGCTCGCGGTCTCTAAGGCGCCCGGCTCGAAGAAGCTCTCCGTCACCGCGAACGCCCCGGCGAACGTCTCGTTCGAGGCCGCGATGTCGCGCCCGTTCTCGACGAGCGACTCCAGCGTTCCCTCCGGCGTGGGGTCCCGGCTGTCGTTCAGGTCGGCGACGAACAGCGGGTGGCCCATCCGGTCGCGCAACACGAGGTCGAACGCCCGCTGCTCGCGGACCTCCTCGCCGCCCTCTCGGAGCTCGACGGACACCGTCCCGCCGATCTCGGCGCGGTCGATCTCGGGAAGCGCGTCGTAGAGGTCGCGGAGTGTCCCCTCGTTGCCGGTGCCGCGGACCTCGAACGGGAGGTCCTCGACGAGCCAGCGGGTGAAGCCGTACTCGATGGTGTCCTCTAAGAACTCCGCGAACGGCCGGCCGTCCACCGCGAGGCCGTCCGTCTCGAAGCTCGTGTGGTGTTCGACCCGGAGGTTCTCGCGAAGCGCCTCGCGGTCGACGGTCCCCTCGTGGGCGTCCGCCAGCGTCGCGCCCTCCTTCGAGTCGTACCTGATGAACAAGTTCGTCCCGTTACGCGCCTCGCCCGGCGTGAGCGTCCGCTCCGCGTCGGGGAGCCGCTCTTTGGCGTTCGAGAGCTCGCTGCGGAGCCGGTCGCGCTCCTCCTTGAGCTCGTCGACCTCGGACTCGAGCCGGTCGACCTCGTCGGCCAGCTCGTCGCGCTCCGACTCGACCTCGTCGCGCTCGGTCGCCAGCCGGTCTCGCTCCTCCGCCAGCGACTGCCGCTCCGTCTCCGTCTCCTCTAAGGCCGCCTCGAGTTTTCGAACCCTATCGGGGTCGGCGCCGCCCTGCGCGTCGCGTCCGTCGCGTTTCGACACCGCGGACGGCCCCGACGACGTTCCGTCGGTGGAGCGCGGCGACGGCGACCCGCCGTTCGCGTTCGACCCGTCCCGATCGGCCCTGCCGCGGTCGGCGCCCGAGCGGGAGCGCCGCGACGACGCGGCGCGGCGCTCTTCCGCGCTCCGGGGCTCCCCGCCCGCCTCGGAGGGGTCGAGCGCCGGGATCGACTTCTGTTCCCGCCACTCGGCCTCCTCCGAGAAGACGTCCTCGGAGTCCGGCGCGTCGGCGGCGTTCGGGTCGGGAGAGTCCCCGGCGTCGGACTCCGAATCGGACGCCCCGTCGGGCTCGGTCGGCGGGCGGCGCACGCGGTCGGATCCGGCCGGTCCGTCGGCGTCCCGCTCGGCCGACTCCGCGTCGCCGATACGGACCTCGTCGGGCGTCGATCCTTCTTCCGCCGACGCCTCGCCCCCGTTGCGTTCGTCTCTCGCGTCGACACCCGGCGACTCGTCGCTTCCGCTCGCGGCGGTCGGGTCGCCGTCTCGGCCGGCGCTCGCGGCGGGACCGACCGCGCTCGCGGGGCCGCCGTCGTCTCCTGCCGTCTCCGGCTCGGCGTCGCTCTCGGCGTCCGACGGTCCGTCGTCCGCGTCGCTCGCGTCGTCGGAACCGGCGGTCTCGGTCGGGTCGACCGCGGCGCTCGGTTCACCCGCGTCGCCCGCGTCGTCCGCATCTTCTGCGTCGTCGCCGTCCGGGAGCGGGCGGACGTCGAGGTCGACCTCGTACACCGTGTAGATGCCGACCTCGTCGGCGGCGAGGTCGAACGCGTCGTCGCCCGTCTCCAGCCGCCGCGCGTTGCCGACGTACGCGGCCGCCATCGACTCGCCGCCGGTGTAGGCGACGTAGTAGTCGCCGGAGAGGACGTTCTCCGACAGCTCGATGTAGCCGGTGAACCCGCCCTGCGAGAGCTTCCGGTCGGCCTCCTTCAGCGGCGTGTCGTTGGTGTAGTACTTCGCCCGCGGCTCGCCGCCCAGCTCCTGCATCGCGAAGAGCACGGGGAGCGCGTCGTCCGGGGCCCGGTAGACGGTCCCGGCGGCGTCGGCGAAGGCGTCGAGCGTCGCGTCCACGACGCCGACGACGCGCCCGTCGACGAGGAACAGCCACCCGGTCCCGTCGGTCGCCGCGCCGGAGAACCCGTCGTCGACGATCCGCCGGAGCCCCGCGAACCCGTCGGAAAAGGAGCGGTCGTCCCACTCGGTGATCGCTTCCCGTCGCTGTGCGTCCATCCTTGCGTTTACGTCGCCAACACCGACCCAAATACCTTCCGGAGCGTGAGACGGCCGTCTGACGCCGCGACGCCCTTCGTTCAGTCCCCTCCGACGGCGGCGATCGCCTCTCGACCGAGGTCGACGACGTCGTCCGGGAGGTCGCTCGCCGCCAGTTCCTCCGAGGTGTACCAGCGCCAGCGCGCCGGGTCGACCTCGTCGTCCCCGTTGGGAGCGATCTCGCGGGAGTCGACGCGGGCGTAGTAGAGGTGGTCGACGTGCTGGTGGCCCACCGACCCGTCCTCGTGGACGTTGATATCGTGGAGCATGAGGTGGGCCGGCTCCGGGAGCCCGCGGGTGTTCGGGCCCGTAACCTCGGACTCCGTCGCGACCAGCTCGGGGGTCAGCCCCGTCTCCTCGCGGACCTCGCGGCGAGCGGCCTCGTGCGGGAGCTCGTCGCGGTCCACGTGCCCGCCGGGAGGCAGCTTAATTCCGAGCCGCTCGTGGTCGTGAAGGGCCGTCGCGCCGTCGTGGACGATGTACGTCGTCGCCGTGAAGTGGCGAGTCGTCTCCATGTCCGCGGGTGGCGACGCGTCGCCTTCGCGGTTTCGGCTCGGGCGGACGCCGCGACGCGGGGGCGCGGGCCGGACGACGGACGCTCCCTCGGCGACGCGAACGATTTTGGCGTTCCCACCTAACAGTGGTCCATGCCACCTATCAACGCGGACGACCTGTCGTGGACGGCCCCCGACGCGGACGACGCCGCCTGGCGGCGGAAGCGTCTGGGCGCGGCGGCGGGCGGCGAGGACCTCGGGTGTAGCCTCTACGAACTGCCGCCCGGAGAGCGGTCGTGGCCGTACCACTACCACACGGCCAACGAGGAGGCGCTGTACGTCCTCGCGGGCGAAGGCACGCTGCGGCTGGACGAGGAGACGCACCCGCTTCGACCGGGGGAGTACGCCGCGTTCCCCGCCGACGCCTCGGGCGGCCATCGCGTGGTGAACGACGGCGACGACACGCTGCGTTACCTCGTCGTCTCGACGATGCGGGAGCCCGACGTGACCCTGTACCCCGACTCGGAGAAGTTCGGCGTGTACGTCGGCTCGCCGCCCGGCGGCCGCGAGGAGCGGTCGCTGTCGGGATACTATCGGATCGGCGACGACGTGGGGTACTGGGAGGACGAAGAACGCGGATGAAAACGGCGGAAATCGAACGTCACGACGACCGGACGCGGAGCGACGCGTCAGTTCAGCGCGACCGAGTCCTCGGCCTCGAGGAGCTCGTGGTACCGGTTCCGGATGGTGACCTCACTGATGTTCGCGACCTCGCTGACCTCGCTCTGGGTCACCTTCTCGTTGACGAGCAGGGAGGCGGCGTAGACGGCGGCCGCGGCGAGCCCGACCGGCGACTTGCCGGAGTGGATCCCCTGTTCCTTCGCCGTGTCGAGCAGGCTGCGGGCGCGGCGCTCGGCCTCGTCGGAGAGGCCGAGGTCGGAGGCGAACCGCGGGACGTAGCTCTCGGGGTCGGCGGGCTGGATCTCCAGCTTCAGCTCGCGGACGACGTAGCGGTACGTCCGGGCGATCTCGTCTTTCTCCACCCGGGAGACGCCCGCGATCTCGTCGAGGCTGCGGGGCGTCCCCGCCTGTCGGGCGGCGGCGTACAGCGACGCCGTCGAGACGCCCTCGATGGAGCGGCCTGGGAGCAGGTCCTCGTCGAGCGCGCGGCGGTAGATGACGGAGGCGGTCTCGCGGACGTTGTCGGGGAGGCCGAGCGCGCTGGCCATGCGGTCGATCTCGCCGAGCGCCTGCTTGAGGTTTCGCTCCTTGGAGTCTCGGGTGCGGAACCGCTCGTTCCACGTCCGCAGCCGCTGCATCTTCTCGCGCTGTCGGCTGGACAGCGACTTGCCGTAGGCGTCTTTGTCCTGCCAGCCGATGTTCGTCGAGAGCCCCTTGTCGTGCATCATGTTCGTCGTCGGGGCGCCCACCCGCGACTTGCTGTCCTTCTCCTTGGAGTCGAACGCGCGCCACTCCGGCCCGCGGTCGATCTCGTCCTCCTCGACGACCAGCCCGCAGTCGACACAGACGGTCTCGCCGTGTTCCGTGTCGGTCGCGAGCTGGCCGCCGCACTCGGGGCACCGCAGCTCCTCTGCCTCGCTCTCCGACTCGGTCTCGCTCTCGTCGTCGACGTTCTCGGTCGTGTACGTTCGAAGGTTCTCGCTCATTGGTTTGGTGCGTGGAGGGAACAACGAAACCGAGAGACGGGTCTCGGTGTTTTCCTCACCTTCGGGTAAGTGAGCGACGAACTTAAATGTTTGCGTGTTTGGTGCCGCCGAGACACGGCCGAATTCAACGTGTAGAACCCTGTACGATTCGGAATTTGTGACGGTGCGAGTCGACCCGTCGCGAGAACCGATCCGACGGTGAAAGCGCGGGATATAGTATATAGGCGTTTCGTGGAAGCCGGACGCCGCCCGAGCGTCCGATCCGTCCGTCAGTCTCCGGTCGCGGCCGTCGCGACCGCGCCGGCCACGCCGCCGATGACCACGCCGGTCCCGGACACGAGTAGCAGGGTCGCGACGAGGTCGGGGGCGGCGGTGACGCCGGCCGCATCCGTCACCGGAACCCCGTCCGCGTCGGAGATCGGGAGCGCCTCGTCGCTCGCGTGACCAGTGCGCGTCGAAGCGGAACCAGACCGTCCCCTCGACCGCGGATATCTGTCCGCCGACCACGCCGGGCGACGGCCGAGTCGCCCGGTGACACGCCGGCGAACGCGAGTCCGACCCACGTGAGCGCCAGTCCGAGCAGCGCCGCGCCGCTCCCGCAGGCGACGTCGACGGGCAGCCAGCCGGACGGGAGGGACACGAGCGAACGGAGGGTAGTTCGTCGGTCGGTCGACATCGCAGCCGCCTCGTTCCGGAGTGAGCGGTATCTGCCTTTCTCGGCGCCGTCAACGGCCCCGCCGTTCGGCCGGTTCCGCGAGGACAACCGCTTTGACCGTCGCCCGAACAGGGGCAGGTATGAACCGAGCGCGACTCGACGACCGCCTCGCCGACCTCGACACGGACGGCTACCTGCTCGACGCCTCGCAGGAGGACGCCAACCAGCTGTACCTCTCCGGGTTCACCGGGCCCGACCCGTTCCTCACGCTGTACGCCGACGGCGAGGTCCACCTCCTCGTCAGCGGGCTGGAGTACGGCCGCGCGACGGCGGAGGCGGCGGCGGACACGGTGGAGCGCCACGCCGACTACGACTTCGAGTACGGCGGCCGCGAGGAGCGCAACGACATGTACGCCGCGTTCGTCCGCGACAAGGGCGTCGAGTCAGTCTCGATGCCGCCGCGCGGCCCGGTCGGCACCGCGGACGCCCTCCGCGAGCGCGGCATCGACGTCGCGGTCGACGCCGACGATCGACTACAGGAGGTCCGCGCGGTGAAGACCGACGAGGAGATCGACGCGATCCGCGACGCGCAGCGGGCGAACGAGGCCGCGATGCGGGCCGCCGAGGAGCTGATCGCCGGCGCCGACGTGGCCGGGGAGGACGTCCCGGCGGACGGCGACGTCGAGCCCGGCACCCTGCTCCACGGGGGCGAGCCGCTCACCAGCGAGCGGGTGACCGAGGAGATCGAGGTGACGCTGCTGCGCCGCGGCTGCGCGCTCGACGAGACGATCGTCGCCGGCGGCGCGCAGGCCGCGGACCCGCACGACCGCGGCTCGGGGCCGCTCCGCGCCGACGAGGCGATCATCGTCGACATCTTCCCGCGCTCGAAGGCGACGAAGTACAACGCCGACATGACGCGGACGTTCTGCGTCGGCGAGCCGAGCGAGACCCTCCGCGAGTGGTACGACCTCACCGAGCGGGCGCTGGACGCCGCGCTCGACGCCGTCGAGCCGGGCGCCACGGGCGAGGAGGTCCACGCCGCCGCCTGCGAGGTGTACGAGGAGGCGGGCGAGCCCACCTTCCGGACCGACCCCGAGACGGAGACCGGGTTCATCCACTCCACCGGTCACGGGATCGGGCTCGACGTCCACGAGTCGCCGCGGCTGGCGAACGGCGGCGAGGAGCTGGAGCCGGGTCACGTGATCACCGTCGAGCCCGGCCTCTACGACCCCGAGGTCGGCGGCGTCCGCATCGAGGACCTCGTCGTCGTCACCGAGGACGGGTACGAGAACCTCACCGACTACCCGATCCGGTTCGCGGCGGAGTGAGCCGCCGCGGGGCGCCCGGATCGCCGTCGGCGACGCGGCGCCGCGCGACACCCGGCCCGTCTGACCGCGATCGGAAGCCGCTTTGACCCGTGCCGGGAACGGCGACCGTGAACTGGCGGTACGAACACGCGGCGCTCGCGCTCTGTACGCTCGCGTTCACCGGCACGATGGTGGCGCGGCTGGTCGTCAGCCCGCTCGTCCCCGAGATCACGGCGCGGTTCGGCGTGACCAACGGGACCGTCGGGCTCGCCTTGAGCGGGATGTGGCTCACCTACGCGCTGGCGCAGTTTCCCTCGGGCGTCCTCGGCGACCGCTACGGCGAGCGCCGCGTCATCCTCGCCGCGGTCGGCGCAACCGCGGTCGCCTCCGTCCTCCTCGCGGCGTCGCCGTCGATGCTCGCGTTCGGGCTGTTCGCGGCCGCGCTCGGCGTCGGGGCGGGGCTCCACTACTCGGTCGCGACGACGTTCCTCACGCGGCAGTTCGACGACACCGGCCGCGCGGTCGGCGTCCACGTGGCCGGCGGGCCGCTCGCGGGACTCGCCGCGCCGCCCGCCGCCGCGCTCGTCGGGTCGCGGTACGGCTGGCGCGCCGGCGTCCTCCTCGGCGCCGCCGTGGCGGTCCCCGTCTTCGTCCTGTTCGCGTGGCGGGTCCGGCCGACCGAACCCCTCCGCCCCGACCAGCCGATGGGCGAGCGGTTCGCGCTCGGTCCGCTCGTCGAACTGCTCTCGCGGCCGCGGATCCTCTACACGACCGCGCTGGCGACGATGGGCGCGTTCACGTGGCAGGCGACCGCCTCGTTCCTCCCGACGTTTCTGGAGTTCGGGACCGGCCTGTCGAGCGCGCTGTCGGCGCTTCTGTTCTCGGTGTACTTCCTCGTCCACGGCGGCACGCAGCCGGTGACCGGGTCGGTGTCCGACCGGATCGGCCGCGACGCCACCGCGATGGTGACGATGGGCGCCGGCGTCGTCGGCTACGGGACCCTCGTCGCGGCCGCGGCGTTCGACTGGGGGATCGCCGCCGTCGTCCCGGGCGTCGGCCTCGTCGGCCTCGCGATGTCGTGGGGGGCGCCGGTCCAGTCGCGGTTCATGGACCTCCTGTCCGACACTGAGCGCGGCGCCGGCTTCGGGCTCGTCCGCACCGCGTACATGGTGACGGGCGCCACCGGGAGCGTGGTCGTCGGCACCGTCTCCGACGCCGCGGGGTGGGCGGTCGCCTTCGGACTGCTCGCCTGCGTGATGGCGCTCGGACTGGCGACGCTGTCGGCGAACCGGCTGTTCGGGTTGGGGTACTGAACCGCGGTTCGTTTAAAAGGAGCGCAGCCGAGCGCGAGTACTTAGAGTCGGTCGTCTTCGATGCTGCCCGGGTCCTCCGCGGTGTCGAACATGTTGTTCTCGGCGCCGTCGAGCATCTCGTCGCGGGGCTCGTCGTCGACGACGCTCACGTTGTACGCCTCGATGCCGGACGCGATGAGGTCCTCCGCGGCCTGCTCTTCGGAGACGAACTCGTCGTCCGCCAGCTGCTGAAACTCCGCGTACACGTCGTCCGAGAGGTTCAGCTCGAAAGTGGGCATACCCCTCGTTCCGACCGGACACTTTTAAATTGATCCCTCGTTGCGTGACGTGTTCGGAGTCCCCCGCTCATGAACGACGGCGACGAGACGGTGATCGAAGCGTACGACGACGGTCTGCGGGTCGTTCACGAGGAGCGCATGCGACCCGACGCCTACCACGTCGACGGCCCCGACGGCCGGATCGCGTCGTTCGAGATCGCGGCGGCGGCCCGGCTGTACGCCGACCTGTACGCGATCACCGACGGCTTCGACGAGAAGCAGACCGGCAGGCGGGGCGTCCCGCCGACGATCGCCCGCGCCGACGAGGGGATCCGAATGACGTACCTCGCCGTCCGCCGGTCGGTTGCGTACGCCGCAGCGGCGTTCGACGTCGACGAGTCGGTCGTCCGCGACGCCGTCGACGGCGTCCACGCGCGGGCGACGGAACTGCGCTCGGGGCCGGACGGAAACGGCTGAGGCCCGCTCGCCAGTGACGGCCCGAACATCTGCGGGGTCAGGAGTACCCCGGCGGACCGCCACCTTACGCACATGCCCAGTTTCCCGTCTCCCTTCGGCTCCGACGAGGACGGCCTGTTCGACGGCTACGACGAGTTCGTCGCGGACGACCTCCCGCGACCGGGCGGGTTCCTCGACGGCCACGACGTGCTCACGGGGGCGGACCATCTCGCGTTCCACCGCCTCACGCGCGAGTGTTTCGAGGCGCGGACGGTGTACGACATGACGTTCGACTACAACCTCGCGCGGCTGAACCTGGACACGCGCCACGAGGACGCCGGGTTCCGCTACGCCGTCGAGCGCGGCGACGCGGCCGACGCCGTCGACGCCGCTGACGCCGGCGGGGACGCCTTCGACGGGAGCGGGGTCGACCGCGTCCTCCGCGCGGAGTTCACGCCGACGACCGCGTTCTGCCCGCAGACGCACACGCTGACTATCGGAGCCTTCCGCGCGTGGAACGGCCTCGCCGACCGCCACGAGTACGACCTCGTCCGGGTCCGCGCGGCCCCGATGCACAACCAGAGCGAGGCGGTGAACGACCGGCTCGCGGAGTTGGAAGACCGGTTCCTCGAAACGGGCGACGTGGAGGCTGAGGGCGACGAGGGCGTGGGAATCGGGTCGAACCCGGTGGGTGGAAGGGGAGAAGCGAGCGCGCCGAGCGGCTCGACCGACGCGCCGTTTTAAATAGCGATCTCGAAGCCGGCTACAGGTCCCGCCAGGCCCCGAGGAACCGCTGGACCGCGGTGAGGTGGCCGACGACGGCGAACAGCGCGAGCAGCACGCCGACGACGTTCAGGCCGGCGACGATCGGCGCCGAGTAGACCGCGGCGACGACGCCGACGATCCCGGCGAGCGCGAGCCGGTCGGCCCGGCCGAGGAGCCCGCCGTACTCGCGGCCGATGCCGACCGCCTGGATCTGCGTGCCGAGGTAGGAGGTGAGGAGGACGCCCGTGACGGCGGCGAAGCCGAGGGCGTACGCCTCGATCCCCGCGGTGAACCCCGCGATGATCGCCACGTCGGCGTAGCGGTCGAGGACGTGGTCGAGGAAGTCGCCGCCGTCGGAGGCGACTCCCTGATGGCGTGCGAGCGCCCCGTCGACCACGTCGAGCCACCCGTTGAGGAGGACGAGCAGCGCGCCGGCCGCGTAGAGGGGAGCAGAGCCGGCGGCGAAGGCGGCGGCGGCCGCGACCGCGACGAGGAAAGCGATAACGCTCACCTGGTCCGGCGAGAGGCCGAGCCTGTCGGCCGCCGACACCCACGGGCCGAGGAGGCGGTCCGCCACGGACCGGTACTGGTCGAGAGTCATCTACCGTCCCGAGGGTTGCGGCCGGCTCATATATAATCGATGAAGTCCACGGTGCCGGCGCTCGGCTCCCGCTCGCCCTCGATCACGGCGCGGACCGCGTCGGCGACCGCCTCGGGGTCGCGGTCGGTCGCGTCGACCTCGTAGACGTTCTCGACGCCGTGCTCGTCGACCGCCTCCGAGAGGATCACGTCGAGCGCCTCGCTCTCGGCGTTCTCCGCGGCGGTCTCCGGGGACTCGCCGCGCTCGCGGAGCCGGGACTCGATCGTCTCGGGGCGACAGCGCAACACGACCACGCGGTCGACGTCGAACCGGTGAGCGAGGTGCGAGTCGAGGACGCCGGCCCAGTCGCCGAGGTGATCGCGGACCGCGTCGAGGTCGGCGACGAGCGTGTCGCGGTCGTCGTCGCGCTCGGTCCAGAGCTCCTCGTCCTCCTTGATCCGGTCGTTGAGATGGATCACTTCGTACTCGCCTTCGAGCAGCGCGGTCGCGGTCGACTTGCCGGTTCCGGGCGTGCCCGTGACGGCGACGCGGTCGGCGCGGCCGCCGTCGGCGCCTCCGCTGGCGTCGGCGTCCGCTGCGGCCTCGGTGTCGCCGTCGCTCACGCGCGGACACCGAGTTCGAGGTCCGCCAGCGTCTCGTTGAGCAGGGCGACCGCCTCGCGGGTCTCCTCGCGGGTGCCCGTCGAGATCCGGACGTGCTCCGGGAGGCCGAACGAGGTACAGTCGCGGATGATGACGCCGCGCTCCTGGGCCGCCTCGGCGACGCGCTCGCCGTCGCCGACCGCGGCGAGGACGAAGTTGCCCGCGGAGTCGACGGTGGGCGCGTCGAGCTCGCTCGCGATGTACTCGCGGGCCCATCGGGCGGTCTCGACCGACTGCTCCACGTGTTCGTCGTCGTCGAGCGCGGCGAGCGCGGCGCGGCAGGCGAGCTCGTTGGCCGCGAACGGGGTGTTGACGCGGGCGTACGCCTCGCCCCACGCCTCCGGGACGACGCTGTAGCCGATCCGGAGCCCCGCGAGGCCGTACGCCTTCGAGAAGGTGCGGAGGACCGCCACGTCGTCGCGCTCGTCGACGAGCGGGATCGCGCTGTCGACCTCGGCGAACTCGCCGTACGCCTCGTCGACGACGACGAGCGTCTCCTCGGCGGTCGCGTCCGCGATCGCCTCGATCTCGTCGAGTGGCATCGTCGATCCCGAGGGGTTGTGCGGGGAGGTGACGTAGACGATCCGCTCGCCGCCGTACGCGGACAGGACGGTCTCCGCGTCCTGCGCGAAGCCGTCGGCCGGAGTGAGGTCGTACTCCGTCACCTCGCCGTGGTGGTACCGCGACGACATCGCGTAGTAGGCGAAGCCCGGGCTCGGCACCAGCACCTCGTCGCCGGGCTCCAAGGCCGCCCGAGAGAGGTAGTCGATCGAGCCGTCGGCGCCCGGCGACACCCACACCTGCTCGTCGTCGACGCCCCACTTCGCGGCGATCTCCGCGGTGAGGTCCGTGTGCGACGACTTCGGGTACTGGTTCACGCTGTCGGCGTGCTCGCGGATCGCCTCGACGGCCGCCGGGCTCGGGCCGTGCGGGTTCTCGTTCGAGGAGAGCTTGATCAGGTCGTCGGGGTCGAGCCCGCGCTCGCGGGCGACCTCCTCGACGCCCCGCCCCGGGACGTACTCGGAGTGGTCCGAGAGATCGCGTGGTTGCATGCCCGGGAGTCGGAGACCGGCGGGCTTAAGCGTGGTCTTGACGGTCGACCGGGTCCGCCCGCTCGGCGCCGCGTTCGGGACCGCCCGCCTCGACTCAGGGAATCCGGACGTCGTGTTCGAGCGTCCCGACGCCCTCGACCTCGACCTCGACGGTGTCGCCGTCGGAGAGCGCGCCGACGCCCTCGGGGGTGCCGGTCGCGATGACGTCGCCGGGTTCGAGCGTGAGGTACGTCGTGATCTCCTCGATCAGCGTCGGCACGTCGAAGATCATGTGCTCGCGGTCGCTCGACTGCTTCGTCTCGCCGTTGACGCGGAGCTCGACGCTCGCGTCGTCCGGGACCTCGTCGGGCGTCGCGAGGACCGGGCCGAGCGGCGCGGCGCCGTCGAACGCCTTCCCGCGCACCCAGTTCTGCTCGCGGTTCTGGTCGTCGCGGTTCGACACGTCGTTCATACAGGTGAACCCCGCGACGACGTCCATCGCGTCCGCGGCGTCGACCGCCTTACACTGCTCGCCGATGACGACCGCGAACTCCGCTTCCCAGTCGATCCGGTCCTTCCCGGCGGGGACGGTCACGGTGTCGCCGTGGCTCGCGACCGCGTTCGGCGGCTTTAAGAATAGCAGCGGGCGGTCGGGAACGTCGTTGCCGAGCTCGGCGGCGTGGTCGGCGTAGTTGCGGCCGATACAGACGATCTTCGAGGGCTCGGTCGGGGCGAGCACGTCGATCGCGGGGTCCGAGAGCGCGTAGTCGTCGCCGCCGAAGGCGACCGTGTCGGTCGCCGGGTCGTACTCGCCCTCGCGGATCGATCCGGCCGGGTCGCGGAACCGTGCGCGGTACATACGCGAGCGAACGGGCGGCCGCCCGAAAAGCGTTCCCGGAGAGGCAAGCGACGCCCGCGGGGGGTCGGGACCGCCGGCTCACTCGGTCGCTTCCGTGGCCCGCTCGTCGCGGGAGGCGTCGTCCGCAGCGTCCCCGTCGTCGGCGTCCGCGTCTGCGAAGCCCTCGTCGATCGCGTCCGCGCCGTCGACCGGGCTCGCGTCGTCCGCGATGTCGTCGAGCGACGGCGCCCCGACGCGGTCGCCGAACAGCTCGGACTGCGCGCAGTCGACGCAGTAGTAGTTGTGGCGGATCGAGTGGGTGCGGACCGGGACGCCCGCGGCGACCGTCTCGTCCCGCCGCCGCCTGACGAGGCCGCGGTCGAACGCCTCGCCGCAGACGACGCAGGGCTCGTCGACGGACTCGGGCGGCCGGACGACCCGATGGTCGACCGTCTTCTTCCGGCCGAACGCCGTGATCCCGTGGCGGCGGTCGAGCCGCCGGCGGACCGGCGGGGCCACGCCGAGGCCGAGGCCGGCGAACGCGATCCCGATCAGCGCGGCGGGCGGGGAACCGCTCGTCGCCGCGAAGAACGCGATCAGGCCGCCGATCAGCAGCAGCAGCGTCGTCAGGACGTACGCGGTGGCAGTCTCCATCCGCCCCGCGTCCGCGACGCTCGACGGGGCGCGCGCCGGCGTCTCGTCGCCGCGGACGAGTCTGCGCCGCTCGGCCAGCTTCGAGTAGTGCCACCAGCCGTACAGCAGGTTCCCGATGCCGCTGGTGAAGATGAAAAGCAGGATGTGGACGCCGACGGAGCCGACACCGCGGTCGACGAGGACCACTCGGTCCCCGTCGTCGCGCTCGACGTCCCAGCCGGCGTCGAGGTGGTCCTGGACGCGGCGGCGGAAGGCGCGCTCGCTCTCGGCCGCGGTCGACGCCGAGCGCGACGGGGACGAGTCCGGCCCGCCCGATTCCTCGGGCTCGCGGCTCGTCGGCCCGGACGCGAGGGGTTCACCGCCGGACCGCGACGCGCCGCAGTTCGAACAGAACCGGTCGTCGTCGTCGAACGCCTCGCCGCACGCGGAACAGTACGCGGGGTCGTCCGGGTCGCCGAGGTCGGCACCGCAGTCGGGGCAGAAACTCGCCCCGGCCGGCACCGCCTCGCCGCAGGCGGGGCAGGCGGCCGGCGGGTCGCCTGGGTCGCTGGTCTCGGAGGGCATCTGATCGGCGTTCGCGTTCGTCCCTGTTAATTGCTTTCGCCGGCGGGCGACGAGTTCCGCGGCGTCGAGTTTTATTACCGTTCGCCGAGACGTACCGAACGAACCATGGAACTCACCTGGCACGGCCACTCCACGTGGCACGTCGTCGTCGACGACACCGAGCTGCTGATCGACCCGTTCTTCGACAACCCGAAGACCGACGTCGATCCCGGGGACCTCGACCCAGACTACCTCCTCCTGACCCACGGGCACGCGGACCACATCGCCGACGCCGCGGAGTTCGAGGACGCCACCGTGGTCGCCACGCCGGAGCTGACCGCGTACGTCCAGGAGAACTTCGGCCTCGAACACACCCTCCCGGCCGGCGGGATGAACGTCGGCGGCACCGTCGAGTGCGGGGACGCGTGGGTGACGATGGTCCGCGCGGACCACTCGAACGGCATCGAGAACGACCCCGACTACTCGGCCGGCATGCCGACCGGGTTCGTGATCGGCGACAAGAAGCCGACCCAGGAGTCGGACGCCGACTGCACCACGTTCTACCACGCGGGCGACACGGGCTTGATGTCCGAGATGGTCGACGTGATCGCGCCGTACCTCGAACCGGACGCCGCCGCCCTCCCCGCCGGCGACCACTTCACGATGGGGCCCGCGGGCGCCGGCATCGCCGCCGACTGGGTGGGCGCCGATGTCGTCTTTCCGATGCACTACGACTCGTTCGGCCCGATCGAGATCGAGACCCGCGAGTTCGTCAACGAGGTGAAGGCCGCGGGCGCAGCCGCCGAGCCGGTCGTCCTCAAGGGCGACGAGACGTACACGCTCGACTGACGGCCACGGGTCGGCGACCCCACCGGTGACTCCGCGATTTTTCGGAGTCCGACCGCGCAGCGACGCGGCCGCCGTCCGGGGAACGCGGCCCTCGCCCCGGCAGCGACGTCCCGTGTCGGCAGCCTTTAGCGGCGGGAGGTCGAACCGTCACTCGACTATGGCAGACATCGAGACATCCACGGTTTCCGAGGAAGGGTACGCCAGCACCAGCCAGGTCGGCGAGTTCGACCTCCAGATCGACGCGACCGACGAGACGGGCCCGAACCCGAACGCGGCGCTCGTCGCCACGTACGCCTCCTGTTACCTCCCGGCGCTCCGCGTCGGCGGGAGCCAGCGCGGCGAAGAGGACCTCGGTAAGGTCCAGATCGACGCGAGCGCCGAACTCGACGACGACGACGACCTCGAATCCATCGCCTTCGACGTCCACGTCGAGGCCGACCTCGACGAGGAGACCGCCGCCGACATCGCCGAGCGCGCCGAGGGCATCTGCCACGTCCACAGCGCGCTCCGCGAGGGGCTCCACGCCGACGTCAGCGTCTACCCCGGCGCGTTCTGAGGGCGTCGACCGCCGGCTTTTCCCGATCGGTTCGGACGTGCGACCCGCACTCAGTCCCGGGGCTCGACCGTCTCGCCGGGCGACGCTGACCCCTGCGGCGACGGGTCCGGGCGGTCGACGCCGGTGAATTCGAACCGGGCGCCGCCGCGCTCTCCCTCCGTGACCGCGACGTCCCAGCCGTGCGCCTCGGCGATGCGCTGGACGATGGAGAGCCCGAATCCGGTCCCCGTCTCTGAGGTGGTGTAGCCGCTCTCGAACACCGTCTCCCGCTCGTCGGGGTCGATCCCGGGCCCGTCGTCCTCGACGTAGAACCCGTCGGAGAGATCGCCGACGACGACGCGCTCGCCGCCGTGTTCGGCGGCGTTTCGGAACAGGTTCCCGAGGAGCTGGCGGACCCGCCCGGGGTCGGCGCAGATCTCGCCGTCGGCGTCGACTTCGACCTCGATCGGAGCGGTCTTCGCCCCGCCGCCGCTCGTCTCGTCGCCGCTCGCCCCGCCGCCGAACGGGTCCTCGTCGCCCGCCGATCCGAACGCGTCGTCGCTGTACCCGGCGGCCAGTTCGCCGAGGTGAACGCGCTCGAACGACCCGACCGCCTCGCCCTGCTTGGCCAGCGCGAGCACGTCCTCGATCAGCCGCTCCATCTCGTCGAGCGCGCGCTCGCAGCGGTCGAAGTACGAGTCGGTCCCCGTCTCGCGGGCGAGCCGGAGGTACCCCGAGAGGACGTTGAGCGGGTTCCGGAGGTCGTGGGAGACGATGCTCGCGAACTCGTCGAGCCGCTCGTTCTCGCGTTCGATCCGGCGCTCGTACGCCTTCCGCTCGGAGATGTCGCGGCTGCTCGCCAGAAACCGGTCCTCGCCCTGAACGTCGATGCGTCGCACGTGGACCTCGACGGGGAACGTCGAGCCGTCCGCGCGGGCGAACGTCGTCTCCAGCCGGACCGTCTCGTCCGTCTCTAACCCCTTCCAGAGCCGCTTCCCCTCGTCGGGATCGAGTTCGGTGTCGACGTCCCAGACGTCCATACCGACGACCTCGTCGCGGTCGTAGCCGAGCGCCTCCGTCATCGCGCGGTTGGCGTCGACGATCGCTCCCGCCTCGTCGTGGATGTCGATCATGTCGGGGGACCCCTCGAACAGCGCCTCCAGCCGGGCCGAGGTGCGTTCGAGCCGCCGCTGCCGCCGCCGCTCGTCGGTCACGTCGCGGGAGATGCCGAGAACCCCGTCGAACTCCCCGTCGATGACGAGGCGGGTCAGGCCGTAGTCGACGATCGCCTCGGACTTCCCGGGCAGGTCGACCTCGACCGTCCCGGCCAGCGAGTCGCGCTCGCCGTCGACGAGGGCGTCGTACCGGTCGCCGTCGCCCGCCGCCCGAATACGGTCGACGAGGCGGCTCTCCCGGCCGACGAGCGCCTCGGGATCGGTCTCCAACACGTCGGCGGTGTGGTCGTTCGCGAGCGCGATGCGGCCGTCGGCGTCGTAGATGCACACCGACTCCGGCAGCTCGTCGACGATGCGGCGGTACCGCTGCAGCTCTCGCTCGCGTTCCTTCTCCTCGGTGACGTCGATGTGGATGCCGACGGCCCGGAGCGGCTCGCCGTCGTCCGTCCGCTCGACGACCCGGCCGCGGTCGCGGATCCACTTCCAGTCGCCCGACTTCGTCCGCATCCGGAAGTCGCTCTGGTAGAGGTCGACTTCGCCTGCGAAGTGCGCCTCAATGGCGTCCCAAGCGTCGCCGACGTCGTCGGGGTGGACGCGGTCCTCCCACGCCGACAGGTCGAAGTCGATCTCGTCGGCCTCGTACCCGAGCATCGCCGCCCACCGCTCGTCGAACCGGACCTCGTCCGTCCGGACGTTCCAGTCCCAGACGCCGACGTCGGCGCCCTCGACGGCCAGCTGGAGCCGCTCGGAGAGCTCGCGGAGCTCCCGCTCCCGTTCCCGCTTCTCCGTCACGTCCCGGAAGTACAGCGCGATCCCGTCTGGCGTCGGGTAGGCGTTCACGACGAGGTCGGCGCCGAGCCGGTCCACGTGCTCCTCGAACCGCACCGGATCGCCGGTCTCGGCGGCTTTTCGGAGCGCCGCCTCGCCGTCGGTTCCCGTGGTCTGGGGGAACAGGTCCCAGATCCGTTCCCCGAGCAGCTCCTTCGCGTCGAGGTCGATCATCTCCGCCGCGCGGTCGTTGAGGTACGTGATCCGCCAGTCGTCGTCGACCTCGCAGAACGCGTCGGAGACGCGCTCCAAGTGCTCCGCGACCCGCCGCTCGCCTCGGGTCCGCGAGACGAGCCCCTCGACGGCGCCCGCGAGCTGCGAGTACTGGTCGGACGCGGCCCCCTTGCGGAGGTACTCGTCGACGCCCGCGGAGACCGCCTCGCTGGCGACCGCCTCGGACCCCTCGCCGGTGAACAGCACGAACGGGACGTCGCCGTGTCGCTCGCGGACGGTTTCGAGCAGCTCGACCCCGTCGGTCTCGGTCATCTCGTAGTCCGAGACGACGCAGTCGTACGACGACGCCGAGAGCGCGTCGAGCGCCGCCGCCGCGCTCTCGACCGGCGTCGCCTCGATCCGGTCGTCGCGCGACTCCAACAGCGAGGCCGCCACGTCCGCGAACCCCGGCTCGTCGTCGACGACGAGCACGCTGACGAGCGAGCGCTCTCGCCCGCCCGTCGACCCCTCGTTGTCGGTCCCTCCGCTCATCCGAATTGGTGTTCCCTATCCGACAAGATAACCGTTTCGTTCGGTTTCACCGGACGACCGTCGAAACGGCGATCCCGGAGCCGACCGGGAGGACCGCGGTCTCCACGGCGTCGTCCGAGCGGACGGTCCCCACGTACTCGCCGATGCCGCGCGTCTCCTCGTCGACCGCGTCGTCCGGGAGCGGTTCGCCCGCCTCGAAGTGCGCGACGAGGGCCTCGAAGTCGATGGGGCCGCGGGTGACGTTGTCGGCGACGATCACGCCGCCGGACCGGACCTTCGGGAGGACCTCCCGGTAGGCGTCGGCGTACCGCCCCTTCTGGTGGTCGATCAGGACCACGTCGAAGGGGCCCTCGTAGCGGTCTATCGCCTCCATCGCGTCGCCGACCTCGAAGGTGACGCGGTCGGCGTAGCCGCCCTCGTCGGCGAACGCGACGCCGCGTTCCGCCTCGTCGGCGTCGAACTCGGTACAGACCACGCTCCCGGCGCCGCCGCGGAGGAACCACGTGGCGGAGTAGCCGAACCCGGAGCCGAACTCGAAGACGCGGTCCGCGTCCGTCAGGCGTGCGAGCAGGCGGAGGACCGCCCCCGCCTCGGGGCCGATGATCGGGAACCCCCACTCGTCGGCGAGGTCGGCCATCTCCGACTGGATCGGGGTGTGGTCCGGCGCCGTCGCCGTCAGGAACCGGCGCGCTGGGTCCGTGAGCACGTCCATGCGAGCGCATCGGACGCGTGACACTTAAATCGGGCCGGCGGGCGCGACTCCCGCCGGGCGAGGACCGTCGCACTGGCGACCGGGCGGACCCTGAAAACTGTTAAGTCGCGGTCGGTCGACCGATTCGATAATGTACGATCCCGAGGAACTCGCCGAGATCCGGGCGGCCAAGGAGTCGTGGGAGGACGGCACCTACGGCGAGACGGTCGACCGGTTCGGCGAGCGCGAGGAGACGTTCACCACCGATACCGGCGGCCAGGAGGTCGACCCCCTCTACACCCCCGCCGACGTCGAGACGGACTACCGGGAGGACCTCGGCTACCCCGGCGAGGAGCCGTACACCCGGGGGGTCTACTCGACGATGCACCGGGGGCGGCTGTGGACGATGCGCCAGTACGCCGGGATGGGCACCGCCGCGGAGACGAACGAGCGGTTCCGCTACCTCATCGACGAGGGCTCGTCGGGCCTCTCGATGGCGTTCGACCTGCCGACGCAGATGGGGTACGACTCCGACGCCGCGATGGCCGAGGGCGAGGTCGGCCGCTCCGGCGTCGCTATCGACACCTTAGACGACTTCGAGACCGTCTTCGACTCGATTCCGCTCGACGAGGTGTCCACGTCGATGACGATCAACGCCCCCGCCGCCGTCCTCCTCGCGATGTACGTCGCGATGGGCGACGAGCAGGGCGTCCCGCGCGAGGAGCTCCGCGGGACGATTCAAAACGACATCATGAAGGAGTACATCGCGCGGAACCTCTACATCTACCCGCCGAAGGAGTCGATGCGGCTGATCACGGACATCTTCGAGTTCTGCGCGGCCGAGACGCCTTCGTTCAACACCATCTCCATCTCGGGGTATCACATCCGCGAGGCGGGCTCGACCGCCGCCCAGGAGATCGCCTTCACCCTCGGCGACGGCATCGAGTACGTCGAGGGCGCGATCGACGCCGGGCTCGACGTCGACGAGTTCGCCCCGCAGCTCTCCTTCTTCTTCAACGCCCACAACAACATCTTCGAAGAGGCCGCGAAGTTCCGCGCCGCGCGCCGGATGTGGGCGCAGATCATGGACGAGCGGTTCGACGCCCAGAACCCCAAGTCGAAGCAGCTGAAGTTCCACACCCAGACCGGCGGCTCGACGCTCACCGCCCAGCAGATCGAGAACAACGTCGTCCGCGTCTCCTACCAGGCGCTCGCGGCGGTGCTCGGCGGTACCCAGAGCCTCCACACGAACGGGAAAGACGAGGCGCTCGCGTTACCGACCGAGAAGTCGGTCCGCACCGCGCTCCGCACCCAGCAGATCCTCGCCCACGAGTCGGGCGCGGCCGACACGATCGACCCGCTCGCGGGGTCGTACTACGTCGAGGACCTCACAGACGGGATCGAAGAGGAGGCGTTCGAGATCTTAGAGGAGGTCGACCGGCGCGGCGGGATGCTGGAGGCCGTCGAGAGCGGGTGGGTCCAGCGACAGATCCAGGACGTCGCCTTCGAGCGCCAGCAGGAGATCGAGGAGGGCGAGCGGATCATCGTCGGCGTCAACAAGTTCGAGGTCGACGAGGAGCCGGAGATGGACTTAGAGGAGGTCGACCCGGAACAGGAGCAGAACCAGCGCGACCGCCTGAACGAGGTGAAGGCAGACCGCGACGACGACGCGGTCGACGACGCCCTCACCGGGCTGCGAGAGGCCGCACAGGGGAGCGAGAACGTGATGCCCCACATCGTCGACGCGGTGAAGGCGTACGCGACGGTCCAGGAGGTCTCGGACGTCCTCCGCGACGAGTTCGGGGAGTACAAGCCGGGGCGGTGAGCCGGTTCGCCGACCCGCGAGGCGGCCGGTCGGCCGCCGATCGAGCGGTCAGTCCGCGCCGCGGACGACGTGTTCGTACTTCAGCGCCGCGACGAAGATCCCGCCGCCGACGGCGTTGCCGACGGTCGCGAGCGCGAGGAAGGACAGGTAGTCGGTCACGGTGATCGCGGGCGAGACGAACAGTCCGAACAGCACCTCCACGTTGCCCGCGATCGAGTGCGGCAGGTGGAGCAGTCCGATGGTGCCGGTGACTATCAGCACCATGAGCAGGCGCCCCGTCGTCTCTTGCGCGGCCGTGATCAGCCACGCCAGCAGCCCCATCAGCCAGCCGGCGAACACGCCGCCGACGAACAGCCACGCGAGGTCGTGGGAGACGAGTTTCAGCGCGATGGCCTCGAAGGCGGCCGCCTCGACGACGCCGAGCCCGGGCGTGAGGAGGGTCGCGAGCAGGGCGAACGACAGGCCGCCGAGGAGGTTCCCGACGTACACGAGCCCCCAGAGGCGGCCGAGCTGTCGGAGCGACGCCTGCCGGTCCAACACGGGGATCACCGCGAGCATCGTGTGTTCGGTGAACAGCTCCGACCGGCCGAGGATGACGAAGATGAAGCCGACGGAGTAGACGCTCGCGAGCAGCAGCTCCGTGCCGAGGTCCCCGTACCCGCCGGGCGAGAGGGTCAGCGCCACGGCCATCAACAGCGGGCCGAACCCGATGTCGAGGCCCGCGGAGAGCCCGGAGAGGAAGAGTCCGGAGGGCTCACGGTTCATCTCGTGGAGGGCGCTGTCGAGGATAGTGCCGAGGATCGTCCGTGACGTCGCCTGTTCCGACGCCGCGTTCTGGGTCTGGTCGCTCACGGGATGGCTCGGGACGAGATTGCGTCTCGAACTACCCAACCCTTTCCATCGGCGAACCTCGCCGCCGGAACCCTCGGGTCCATTTATTATCTCCGCGCCGCGACCCCACGCCATGCGCTTCGACCACGTCGGCGTCGCGACGCGCGACGCCACCGCCCTCGCCGACCTGTTCGGCGGCCTGCTCGACGCCCCGGTCGCCCACGAGGAGACGTTCGACGGGATGCGCGTCGTCTTCCTCGAACTCGACGGCGGCGGCTACTTCGAACTGCTCGAACCGGACACCGGCGGAACGATCGCGGACTACCTCGACCGCGAGGGACCCGGCGTTCACCACGTCGCGCTCGCGGTCGACGACCTCCCGGCCGCGCTCGACGACGCGCGCGACCTCGGCATCGACCTCGTCGACGAGGACCCCCGTCCCGGCGCGTGGGGCCACGAGGTCGCGTTTCTCCATCCGCGGTCGACGGCCGGGGTACTCGTCGAGTTCGTCGAGCACTGAGCGGTCGCGCCGAACAGTCCGGTCCGCCGCGGCTCAGTCGTCCGCCCCGACCGCAGGGTCGTGCGTCTCGTACCAGCCGAGGATCTTCTCCAGTCGGTGGATCGCGCGGTCGGGATCGCCGATGTTGTGGTGCTCGTCCGGGTAGACGACCAGTTCGGCGTCGATCCCCTGCTTGCGGGCGGCGACGTACAGCTGCTCCGACTGCGAGGGCGGACACCGCCAGTCCTCGCCGCCGGCCATCACGAGCAGCGGCGTCTCGATGTTCCCGGCGTCGAGGATCGCCGTCGACGCGTCGAACGCCTCCGGGTTCTCCCACGGGAGCCCGAACTCGGCCTCCATCCAGTTGTGCGTGTCGTCCGTGCCGAACGCCGACCGGATGTCGTAGATACCGTGCTCGGGCGCCGCGGCGGCGAACAGGTCCGGCTCCCGCGTGACGAGGAACCCCTGCGCGATGCCGCCGTACGAGAAGCCGTGGCCGAACACGCGGTCGGGGTCGACCCAGCCGCGGTCCGCGAGCGACTCCACGCCGGCCGCGATGTCGTCGACCTCGGCGGTGCCCCACTTCCCGGTCAGCTCCGCGGTGAACTCCCGGCCGCGGGAGGTGCCGCCGCGGTAGTTCGGGCGGAAGACGAGGTAGCCCCGGCTCGTCAGCGCGGCGTGCCCGAAGCTGAAGACGGGCTCGTCGTACGACATCGGACCGCCGTGGATCGCCACTACCAGCGGGTGGTCGCCGTCTTCGGGGTCCACGTCCGGGTCGTGGTAGAGCACGCCGTCGAGCATCCAGCCGTCCGACTCCCACTCGACGCGCCGGGCCTCCGGCATCGCGAACTCGTCGACGAGCGACTCGTTGACCGACGTCAGCCGCCGGAAGGAGTCCGGTTCCGTGGCCGCGTCGAGGTCGTCGACGTCGACCGCGTACAGGTCCGTCCCGTCGGTCGGCGTCGAGAGGACCGTCACCGCCGTCGACCCGTCGTCGGCGACGTCGAACCCGGTCATGGCGCGGTCGCGGCCCTGCGCCTCGAAGACGCGCTCGACGGTCCCGTCGGTCCCGACGCGGACCAAGCGGGTGTGGCTCTCGTCCGCGATCCGCGTGTAGATCGCGCCGTCGACCCAGTCGACCCCGCTGCCGCGGGCCACCGTCCTGTCGAGGTCGCCGGTGAGCGAGGTCGGGCCCTCGTCGGCGCCCCCCTCGATGAGGTACACCTCCGCCGGGGCGGGCGGGTCCTCGGGGTCGCCGGCGACCGTCGCGACGCCGTCGCCGTCGGGGCGCCACGCCGGCTCGCCGTGTGTGAGATCACCGCCCGTGAGCTGCTCGGCGTCGCCGCCGTCGGGCGAGACCGCGTAGACGTCGCGGACGGAGGTGTCGTCCGGGCGGTCGAGCCGACACGAGGTGAACGCGATCCGGCCGGCCTCGCCCCACGTCGGGTCCATCCCGGCGAGGTCCTCGAAGGCGCCGCCGCCGTACGCGTCGTCGAGCCGGCGGGGGTCGCTCTCTGGGTCGTCGAGGTCGACGACGAAGAGGTACCGCGTCACGTCGTCGGTCCAGCCCGCGCCGTTCACCTTGTGCTGGAGCCGCGTCGTCTCGATCGGGCCGCCCTCCTCGCGCACCTGATCGAGGTACTCGGACTCCTCGTCGGTCGGGTCGCGCGACTCGATCACCAGCCGGTCGCCGTCGGGCGACCAGTCGAAGCCGGCGACGCCCTCGTCGCGCTCCGTGACCTGATGCGCGTCGCCCCCGAGCGCGAGGTCGAAGATCCACACCTGCGGCTTCGACTCCTCGTCGCCGTTTTCGAGGGGCCCGTCGTCCTCGGTCTCGGCGTCGGCGTCGTCGGCGTCGTCTTCGGCCTCCGCGTCGTCGCCGTCGGCTTCCTCCCCGTCGGCTTCTTCCTCGTCTCGGTCGCGCCAGCCGACCCGCTTCTCGGCGTCGCGGTCGCGGGCGGCCACGAACGCGAGGCGGTCGCCCTCGGGCCCCCACGCCGGCGCGGAGGCACCGGAGGCGCTCGTCAGGCGGTGCGGCTCGCGGGAGCCGTCGGTGGGGGCGACGAACAGCGAAGAGACCGCCTCGTCGGCGGCCTGGTCGTACTCGGTCGCGGTGAAGGCGACGCGGTCGCCCGTCGGGGAGACGGCGACCTCGCCGATCTGGGTCAGATCGTAGTAGGCGTCCAGCGGTAGTTCCGACATGAACGCATCCAGCGGCGGGCGCAGGAAATACGTTCGGGCCGCGGAACCCCGGAGGATACCCCCGCTCGACGCTGCCGCGGCGCGGAGCGGTCGACGGCGACCGACTTAACCGCGCCGCGGCCCGACCGCCGGTCGTGTTCCGCGACTGCTCGCGACCGATCGAGACGGGGATGCCGACCTACCCGGGCGACCCCGACGTGACGCTCGCGCCGGACGCGACCCACGAGGAGGACGGGTACGCGACGAGCGAACTCCGGACCGGCACCCACGCGGGGACCCACGTCGACGCGCCGAAGCACACGGTGCCGGGCGGCGAGGCGATCGACGAGCGGGCAGTCGAGCGGTTCGCGTTCGACGCGCGGCTCGTCGATCCCCGGCCGCTCGGACCGCGGGAAGCGATCGCACCTGACGCGCTGCCCGAGCCGAGCGACCTCGACGACGATGTCGACCTCCTCGTCCTCCGGACCGGCTGGGAATCGCACTGGGGGACCGACCGGTACCGCGACCACCCGTACCTGACCGCCGCGGCCGCCGAGCGGTGTCGGGCGGCTGGCGTCGGCGTCGGCCTCGACGCGTTCGGACCTGACTCGACGCCGACCGCGAGCGGCGACATCGGATCGTCCGTGACCGCGGGCGACGCCGACTCGGCCGCACCGACGGACGACGAACCCGACGGCACCCCCGCCCACGACGTCCTCCTGGGCGACTCGCTGCCGATCGTCGAGAACCTCTGCGGGCTCGACGGGCTCCCCGAGCGGTTCCGGCTGTACGCCTTCCCGCTCCGGCTCCGCGCCGCCGACGGGTCGCCGGTGCGCGCGGTCGCGGAGTGGGAGTAGGACGACCGGACACGGGCCGTCACGCGCGCCGGCTCGCGGGCGCCCCATACCAAACCCGTTTTAAGCGTCGGCGACGAACCGCGCCATAAGGTCGATATCCATGGAAATGCCACGCCGCTTCAACACGTACTGTCCGCACTGTGACTCCCATCAGGAGCACGAGGTGGAGAAGGTCCGATCGGGTCGCGCGACCGGAATGAAGCGCGACGCGCGGCAGCAGCGCCGCGCGCTCGCGACCATCGGCAACGCCGGCGGGTACTCGAAGGTGCCCGGTGGCGACAAGCCGACGAAGAAGACCCACCTGAAATACCGCTGCGGCGACTGCGGCAAGGCCCACATGCGCGAGGGATGGCGCGCCGGCCGTCTCACGTTCCAGGAGTAAGCATGGCGGGAGACTTCCACCGCGTCGCCTGCGGCGACTGCGAGAACGAACAGGTCGTCTTCGGCAAGGCCTCCTCGACGGTGTCGTGCGCGGTCTGCGGCACGACCCTCGCGACCCCCACCGGCGGGGAGGCGGAGCTTCACGGCGAAATCGTCGAAACCGTTGAGGCGCGGTAACCGCCTCACCCACCCCGTATGAAGTACAGCGGCTGGCCCGAACCCGGCGAGTTGGTGGTCGGCGACGTCGACGAGATCGCCGACTTCGGCGTGTTCGTCGACCTCGACGAGTACGAGGACAAGCGCGGCCTCTGCCACATCAGCGAGGTCGCGTCCGGCTGGATCAAGAACGTCCGCGACCACGTCCGCGAGGGACAGACGGTCGTCGCGAAGGTGCTGGAGGTCGACGAGTCGTCGAACCAGATCGACCTGTCGATCAAAGACGTCAACGAACACCAGCGAAAGGAGACGATCCAGGACTGGAAGAACGCCCAGAAGGCCGACAACTGGATGCTCATCGCGCTCGGCGAGGACGTCGACGACGACCGCTACACGTCGGTCGCCAACGCCCTCCTCGCGGAGTACGAGAGCCTCTACGACGCCTTCGAGTCGGCCGCGATCAGCGGCGACGAGGCGCTCGACGACGTCGACGTCGACGCCGACACCGCCGACGCGGTGGTCACGGCCGCCCGCGACAACGTCTCCGTCCCGTACGTCGACGTGACGGGCTACGTCGACCTCGAGTCGGCGGCCCCCGACGGCGTCGACGACGTGCGCGACGCGCTCGCGGCCGCCGAGGGGAACGGCGAGATCCCGGACGGCGTCGAGCTCGACGTCGGCTACGTGGGCTCGCCCGAGTACCGGATCAAGGTCCGCGCGCCGGACTACAAGACGGCGGAGTCGCAGCTCGAGACCGCCGCCGAGCGCGCCCGCGAGTCGATCGAGGCCGCCGGCGGCGCCGGCGAGTTCCACCGCGAGCGGCGCGAAGACGACGAGTAACCGCGAGCCGTTCGACCCGCAACTTTTCACCGTGAAATCAGATATCCGCGTCTGCGCGAACTGGGAGACCGCTCACGACCGACCGGTGTACGCGCTCGGCGACCGCTGTCCGGCGTGTGACGGCCCCACCGAGAACAGCGCGCCGGCCCCGTTCGGCCCGGAGGACCCCTACGGCGAGTACCGCCGGCGGGCGCGGCGGCGGTCGGAGTAGCCCCCGCCCGGCAGAGGTCAGACGGACGGTCGTCGGCCGCGACCTATCGCGCGCCGCCGGAATAGCCACGCTCTTGTGACCGCCGCCCGGACGGACGGGACATGGAGGACATCGAGATCGACGAGGTCGCGACGCCGGAGCTTACGGACCCGGTGTTGATCGAGGGGCTGCCGGGCGTCGGCCACGTGGGGAAACTGGCGGCCGAACACCTCTTAGAGGAGTTCGACGGGGAGTTAGTCCGGCGGGTGTACGCCACGGAGTTCCCGCCGCAGGTGAGCGTCGACGACGAGGGGGTCGCGGAGCTGACCTGCGCCGAGTTCCACGCCGTCGAGACCGACGGCGCCGACCTGCTCGTGTTAACCGGCGACCACCAGGCCGGATCGAACGAGGGCCACTACCGGCTCACCTCGACGTTCCTCGACATCGCCGGGGAGTTCGGCGCCGAGCGGGCGTTCGCGCTCGGCGGCGTCCCGACCGGCGAGCTCGTCGAGGAGTACACCGTCCTCGGCGCGGTCTCCGACGGGTCCCTCGTCGACGACCTCGAGGACGCCGGCGTCGAGTTCCGCGCGGACGAGCCGGCCGGCGGCATCGTCGGCGTCTCCGGGCTCGTGCTCGGCCTCGGCGGTCGGCGCGGCTTCGAGGCCGCCTGCCTGATGGGCGAGACGAGCGGCTACCTCGTCGACCCGAAGAGCGCTCGCGCCGTGCTGGAGACGCTGGAGGCGGTCCTCGACATGTCCGTCGACTACGAGAGCTTAGAGGACCGCGCCGAGGAGATGGAGGAGGTCGTCGGCAAGATCCGCGAGATGCAGGAGGGGCCGGCGGTGCCGGACGACGACCTGCGCTACATCGGGTGAATCGGACGCGTTCGCCGGATTCGCCTCGTTCTCTCCGCGGCGGTTCGCTTCCGCCCGGGGGCCGGAACCCCCGGTTCCGGCAAAGCTAAACCGCATCCCCGATCATCGTTCCTGTATGACTGACGTACGCGTCGCCGGGGTCGGGCTCACTCCCTTCGGCAGCCACTCGGAGCGCACCGGCCGCGACCTGTTCGGCGAGGCCGCGCTGCGGGCGTTCGAGGACGCGGCCGTCGACAGGGCCGACGTCGAGGAGCTGAACTACGGGAACTTCATGGGCGCGCTCGCCGAACACCAGGGCCACCAGGCGCCGCTGATGGCCGAGGCCGCGGGGGTCCGCTGCCCGGCGACGCGCTACGAGTCGGCGTGCGCGTCGGCCGGCGTCGCGGTCCGCGAGGCGGTCCGGACGGTGGCGGCGGGCGACGCCGACGTCGTCCTCGCGGGCGGGATGGAGCGCATGACGAACCTCCCGACCGACGAGGTGACGGAGGGGCTCGCCATCGCGGCCGACGACCTCTTCGAGGTGCGGGCCGGGGTGACCTTCCCGGGCGCGTACGCGCTGATGGCGAACGCCTACTTCGACGCCTACGGCGGGAGCCGCGAGGACCTCGCCCATATCGCGTCGAAGAACCACGAGAACGCACTGCCGAACGAGTACGCCCAGTACCGCAGGGAGGTGTCCGTCGCGGAGGCGATGGACGCCCCGCCGGTCGCGGAGCCGCTCCACCTGTACGACGCCTGTCCGATCACCGACGGGGCGAGCGCGCTCGTGCTGGTCTCCGAGGAGTACGCCGCCGAGCACGACCTCGACGCCTCGGTCGCGGTGACGGGGACCGGGCAGGGGACCGACCGGATGGCGCTCGGGGACCGCGAGCACCTCGCCCGGACGCCCGCGGCCGACGACGCGGCCGACGCGGCCTACGCCGATGCGGGCGTCGAGGCCGCCGACGTCGACGTCGCCGAGGTCCACGACTGCTTCACCATCGCGGAGGTGCTGGCGCTGGAGTCGCTCGGGCTGTTCGAACCGGGTGAGGGGATCTCGGCGGCCCGCGAGGGGCTCACGACCGCCGACGGCGACCTCCCGGTGAACCTCTCCGGCGGGCTGAAGGCGAAGGGTCACCCGGTCGGCGCCACCGGCGGCTCGCAGATCGCCGAGCTGACCCGCCTGCTCCGGGGCGACCATCCCAACAGCGAGCACGTCCCGGAGGCGGAGGTCGGCGTCGCGCACAACGCGGGCGGCACGGTCGCCAGCGCGGTCGTCCACGTGCTGGAGGTGGCCGGATGAGCGACGACGGCGCGGACGCGGCGGACGAGGCGGACGAGACGGACGCGGCGCCGCCGACGGACCGCCACTACGCCGAGTGGCTCGACGCGCTCGCCGACGGGGACGGGTTCGCCTTGGTCTGTCCGGAGGGACACGGCTCCCTTCCCCCGCGGCGGGTGTGTCCCGAGTGCGGGGCCGCCGACCTCTCGCGGGAGCCCCTCGACGAGACGGGGACGGTGGCGACGTACAGCGTCGTCCACGTCCCGTCGCCGCGCTTCGCCGACGACGCGCCGTACGCGACCGCGGTGGCGGACTTCGGTCCGACGCGGCTGACGGGGATCGTCCGCGACGGCGGCGCGGACGACGAAGCGCCCGAGGTCGAAATCGGCGACACGATCGCGGTCGACGTGGGCGAGCGGGCCACCGACGGCGAGCGCCTCGTCGTCTTTCGGCCGGCTGGCGGGCGCTGAGCGCGGCGGTCGCCCGACGGCGCCGGTGAGTCGAAACGGGTCCCGGTCTCCGAGAGCGTTTCCGTGACGAGCGTGTCAGCGCCAAAACCGTTATATCCGGGTCGTCGGTACTCCGGACGTATGCCCGACCGCATCCCGGTCCTCCTCGTCGACGACGACCCGGACCTCCGCGCGGTCACCGCCACGTTCCTAGAGCGCGAGGCGGACCGAATCGCGGTCGAGACGGCGCCCGACGCGGCCGACGGCCTCGACGTCTTAGCGGAGCGCGACGTCGAGTGCGTCGTCTCCGACTACGAGATGCCCGGGAAGGACGGGCTCGCGTTCCTCGCCGAGGTGCGCGAGCGCCACCCGGACATTCCCTTCATCCTCTTCACCGGACGGGGGAGCGAGGAGGTCGCGAGCGAGGCGATCTCCGCCGGCGTCACCGACTACCTCCAGAAGCGCGGCGGCACGGAGCGGTACGAGCGGCTGGCGAACCGGATCGTCGAGGCCGTCGAGAAGCGGCGAGCCGAGCGGGACGCCGAGCAGGCGGTCGAGCAGTTCCGCGCGGTCGCGGAGGGCGCGTCCGACGCGATCGTAACGATCGACACCGACGGCGTGATCCGGTTCGCGAACCCGGCCGTCGAGTCCGTGCTCGGGTACGAACCGTCGGAGTTGGAAGGGGAACCGCTGACGACGCTGATGCCCGAGCGACACCGCGACGACCACCGCGAGGCGGTCGACCGGTACCTCGACACGGGCGAGCGGAGCGTCGACTGGTCGGACGTTCGGTTCAACGCGCTCCACCGCGACGGCGGCGAAGTCCCCGTCTCCCTGTCGTACGGCGAGTACGAGGTCGAGGGAGAACGGCGCTTCGTGGGCGTGATCCGCGACGACGGCGAGCGGGAGCGACACCGGGCGTTCATCGAACACGCCAGCGACGTGGTCGCGGTGCTGTCGAGCGACTGGCGGTTCCGGTACCTGAGCCCCTCCTGCGAGCGCGTGACCGGTCACGCGCCGTCCGATCTGCTCGGCGAGCGGTCGCTGGACTACGTCCACCCGGAGGACCGCGAGGCGGTCAGAACGGCGTTCGGCGAACTCTCCGCCGGCGAGAGCCTCCCGACCGCCGAGTACCGGTTCGAGACCGCCGAGGGCGAGTATCGCTGGCTCGAGTCCGTCGGGAGCGACCGGATCGAGACCGACGGCATCGAGGGGTACGTCGTCACCACGCGCGACGTCTCCGCGCGGAAGGAGCGCGAGCGGACCCTCGCCCGGCTCCGAGAGTGGACGCGGGAGCTCAACTACACCCGGACCACCGAGGAGGCGGCCGAACTGGCGGTGGAGGCGGTCGACGACCTGATCGACGCCGGGCTGAGCGGGATCCACCTGCTGAACGACGACGGGTCCCGCCTCGAACCGGTCGCGCTCGGCGACTCGGTACCGACGCTGTTCGAGAGCCAGCCCTCCTACGACCGGGACGCACCGCCGGGGACGCGGGCGGCGCTGGCGTGGGAGGCCTTCGAGGGAGACGAGTCGATTGTCATCGACGAGCTCTCGTCGGCCGACCGGCTCGACGAGTCCTCGCCCGCGGAGAGCCTCGTGTTGCGCCCGGTCGGCGGCCACGGGCTGTTCGTCGTCTCGTCGCCGGAGCCGAACGAGTTCACCGACACCGACGTCCTCGTGGCCGAGATCCTCTCCGGCCACCTCGAGGCGGCGCTCGACCGCGTCGAGCGAGAGAGCCGCGTCGAGCGGCTCCACGGGGCCACGCGAACGCTCGTCGGGGCGGAGTCCCGGGAGGAGATCGCCGAGCGGGCCGTGGAGGCCGCCACCGACGTGCTGGGCTTCTCGATCGTCACCGTCCGGGTCCACGACGAGGCGGCGGGCGGACTGGTGCCGTCCGCCGTCTCGCCCGAGGCCGAGCGGCTGCTCCCGGAGCGCGAGACGTTCACGCCCGACGGCGGGAGCCTCAACTGGGCGGTCTTCGAGGCGGGCGAACAACGGATGTACGACGACATCCGAACGACCGACGCGCTCGACGCCGACACGGCGCTGCGCAGCCTGCTTATCGTCCCGATCGGCGAGTACGGGACGATCGCGATCGGCGAGACGGAGCCGGGGGTGTTCGACGGGGTCGACGAGTACCTCGCCGGCATCCTCGCGACCGCGGCCGAGACGGCGTTCCAGGCCGAGGCGCGCACCCGACGGCTCGCCGAGCGGACCGCCGAGCTGGAGCGGCAGAACGACCGGTTAGAGGAGTTCGCCGGCGTGGTGTCACACGACCTCCGGAACCCGCTTGAGGTCGCTCGCGGCCGGACCGAACTGGCCCGCGAGGAGTGCGACAGCGACCACCTGGCTGCGGTCGAGCGCGCGCACGACCGGATGACCGCGCTGATCGACGACCTGCTCACGCTCGCCCGCGAGGGCGACCCCGTGACCGACGCCGAGCCGGTCGATCTGGCGCGGGTCGTCGGCTCCTGCTGGCGGACCGTCGACACGAGGGACGCGACGCTGCGGAGCGAGGCCGAGGGAAGGATCCTCGCGGACGAGGGGCGGCTGAGACAGCTGCTGGAGAACCTGATCCGGAACGCGATCGAACACGGCGGCGAGGACGTGACGGTCACCGTCGGAACGCTGCCGGACGGCTTCTCCGTGGCCGACGACGGGCCGGGGATCGACCCGGACCGACGCGAGGCTGTGTTCGACGCCGGCCACTCGACCTCGCAGTCGGGGACCGGGTTCGGGCTTCGGATCGTCGAACAGGTGGCCGACGCGCACGGGTGGTCGGTGCGCGCCGTCGAGAGCGAGGCGGGTGGGGCGCGCTTCGAAGTCACCGGGGTCGAATCCGCGGACTGACCGCTTCGAGACGCGACGGGAGAAGAAGTCGGGTTCGAACGGTCGGCTTTTCGCGCGGTCTCGTTAGTCCCGCGTGACCAGTTCGACCTCGTGGCCGTCCTGGTCCTTCGTGAACGCGTAGTTGTGGTCGCACGATTCGGGGTCGCGGTAGTCGGGCGCCTCGCGGGTCATCAGGTCGTCCCAGGCGTCGTCGAGGTCGTCGACGCGCACCGCGACGTGACCCCAGGCGTCGCCCATCGTGTACTCGCGGCCGTCGTAGTTGTAGGTGAGTTCGATCTTCATCGCCTCGTCCGGGGCGTCCTCGGGCGCCACGAAGTAGTTCGAGAAGGAGTCCGCCTCCCAGCGGCCGGGTACCTCGGTGTACTCGAACTTGCGGGTCCAGTAGCCGAGCGCCTCGTCGGCGTCCTCGACGCGGATCATCGTGTGGTCGATGCTCCACTTCGCGCCGTGGTCGCGCTTGACGATCTCGATCTCGTGGCCGTCGGGGTCCTTCACGAACGCGTAGCGGTTTCCACAGGACTCGGGGTCGCGGTAGTCCTCGACGCCCTCCGCCATCAGCTGGTCGTACGACTCCTGTAGCGCGTCCTCGGGGACGCGGACCGCGATGTGGCCCCAGGCGTCGCCGATCTCGTAGGTGCGGCCGTCGTGGTTGTACGTGAGCTCCAAGAGGGCGCCGTCCTCGTGGACGTCCTCGGGCCCGAGGAAGACGTTGGTGAACGTGTCCGCCTCCCAGCGGCCCTTCTCCTCGTAGTTCAGGTGCGTCTGGTACCAGTCGAGGCTCTCCTCTAAGTCCTCGACGCGGATCATCACGTGGTCGAGCGTTCCGTCCATACGCGAGCGATCGGCCGCTCGGGTCAAAAGCGTACTGAAGCCCGAACCCGCCTCGCGGCGCCGAAGCGGAGGGGACAGATACCGCGAGGAGTCTCGTTTTATTAACACCGTACGGAGTGGATAGATACGTCTCGATCCCCCATACCGGACGTTCGCCGTCTTCGGGCGGCGAACGTTCAAATGGCAAACGAACCCACGAGGCCGTCCGCGCCGGACGGCACGACAGCGCAGTATCGCTCGCACGCAACACCCTCCGACTCGGGGACGCTCCGGCTGGTCGCCGCGTTCGTGGCGGGGGCGCCGTTCGCGGGGCTCGTCGCCGCCGTCGAGGTGGCGGTCGTGACGGCCGCGCTCGGCGTGCCGCTCTCGGCCGCGCCGGTCGCGGTGGGGCTCGTCGCGTTCGCGGTGTACGCCGCGGACCACGTCGCCGACGCCGAGGGCGACATCGGCTCGACGCCGGTGCGGGCGCGGATCGCGCTCCGCTACGCCGATCAGCTGATGGTCGCCGCCGCGGTGAGCTACGGGCTGGCCGTCGCGCTCGCGGCCGGCGCGGGTCCCGCGGCGCTCGCGCTCGTCCTCGTTCCCGGTGCGGTGTGGATCGGCTACGCCACCGACTGGCTGCCGGCCGCGGGGGACCTCGTCGCGCCGCTCGGCGAGGTCTCCGTGCCGCGCCTGAAGGACGTGTTCCTCCTCAACTCCGCGGCGGTCGCGCTCGCCTGGGCGGTCGCCGTCGTGGCCGCGCCGCTCGCGTTCGCCGGCGTTCCCGTGGACTCGGCCGGAGCGCCCGCGGTCGCCCTGCTTTTCGCCTACGTCTTCGCCCGCTCGTTCGTCGACGTCGAGGTCCCGAACGTCAGGGACGTCGCGGCCGACGCCGCGCGGGGCGTGGCGACGCTCCCCGTCGTCTACGGAGTCAGCGGAACGCGGCGGGCCCTGCTGGCCGTCGACGCCGTCGCCGCCGGACTGCTGGCGGCCACCGCCGCGACCGGCGCCGCGTCGACCCCCGCCCTCGCCGCGCTCGGCGTCGGCCTCGCCGTTTCGGTGACCGTCACCGCGCTGGCCGACCGGCTCGGCGGCGCGGCGCTCGGGGTCGCGCCCGACTGTAGCTACCTCGTCGCCGGCGCCGTCCTCCTCGCGATCGGCTGGTGAGGTCGCGTCCGCGGGTCCGAGGGCCCCAACGGCCGGTTTTTTCGATAAGACAACTCGACCCGATGAGTTATAAATCCAATGTGCGTAAAAAACGGTATGGCCGCGCTGAGTCCCCTCTCCGTCGCCCTCCTCGTCGCGGTCACGGTCGGGTTGGCGGCGGCGATCCTCGCGTGGCGGGAGCGGCCGGAGCCGGGCGCGACGTGGCTCGCGGTGCTGCTCACCGGACAGGTGTGGTGGGCGACGTTCCTCGTCTTCGAGCTGGAGGCGACGACGCTGCCGGCGAAGGCGCTCTGGTACGACGTCCAGTGGGTCGGCGTCGTCGCGATCCCGGTCGGCTGGCTCTTCTTCGCGCTGGCGTACACCGGCTACGACCGCTACGTGACGCCCTTCTCCGTGGCGCTCGTGTCGGTCATTCCGGTCGCCACCGTCGCGGTCGCCGCCGCCGGCGACCCGGGCGACCTCCTCGCGGTCGACCGGGTCGTGCGCGAGACAGCCGTCGGGACGTTCCTCGACGTCGTCCCCGGCCCGCTGTACTACGTCATCGCGGGATACACCTACCTCCTCGGCGCGGTCGGATCGGTTCCGCTGATCCAGCTGATCCGCGACGACGCCCGCCCGTTCCGGGGACAGAGCGCGGCGCTGCTCGTCGGGACCGCTGCGCCGTGGGCCGGGAACCTCGCGCACCTCTCCGGCGCGGTGCCGATCCCCGGGCTCGACCCCACCCCGCTGGCGTTCGCGGTCTCCGGCGTGGCGTACCTGCTCGCGCTCTCGCGGTTCCGCCTGCTGACGCTCGCGCCGGCCCCCCGCCGCCGCGCCCGGCAGCTCGTCTTTGAGCAGCTTCACGACCCCGTCTTCGTCGTCGGCACGGAGGGCCTCCTCGTCGACCTGAACGAGTGCGCGGCCGAGACGTTCGGGATCGACCGACGCGACGCGATCGGCGAGCCCGCGGCGACCGTCGTGCCGAAGTACGACGCGATCCGCGAGCTCGACGGCACCGACGCCGACAAACCGCGGCCGATACCGATCGTCGGCCGCGACGGCCAACGGCCGTACGAGGCGACGGTTCGGGACGTCGTCGACGACCACGACCGCACCACGGCCCGGGTGATCACCTTCCACGACGTCGGGGCGTACCTCGGCCAACAGCAGCGGCTCAACGTCTTGAACCGCGTGTTCCGTCACGACGTTCGGACGGAGACCAACCTCATCCAGGGGTACGCCGAACAGCTCCGCTCGGACCCGACCGACGAGCGCGCCCTTTCGATCATCGAGGAGAGCGCCGGGCGGATGCTCGAACTCAGCGAGCGCACCCGGACCGCCGGCGAGCTGTTCGACCCGACGGAGGAGTCCGAGACGGCGCCGCTCACGGACGCCGTCGACGAGGCCGTCGCGGAGGCGAGAGCCGTCGCCCCCGACGCGCGGATCGAGGTCGGGCAGGTGGCGCCGGTCCCGGTTCCGGTCGTGTTGGAGGTCGTCTTGGGGAACCTCTGTACGAACGCGGTCAGACACAACGACGCGGACGCGCCGTGGATGCGGATCGACGCCGCGGTCGCGGACGGCTGGGTCGAGGTCACCGTCGCGGACGACGGGCCCGGGATCGACCCCGCCGAGTACGACGTGTTGGACCGCGGCACGGAGACGCCGCTGCGACACGGCAGCGGGATCGGCCTGTGGATCGTCAAGTGGGGCGTCGACCACCTCGGCGGGCGGATCTCGTTCGACGAGCGCGAGCCGACCGGGACCGTCGTGACGGTCTGCGTCCCTGTCGACCGCTCGGAGACGCCGGGCGCCGGCCCGGACGGTGAGCCCCCGGATCCGCACCTCGATGACCCGGCGCCGAGCGACGAGTCGGGCTCGCTCGGCCCGCCGCCGAACGCGGGTCGATAGGCACTTGACGCCGGGCGGCGACCCGGCTGTATGGACGCTACGGCCACGACGTATCTCCCGTACGCGCTGCTCGCGATGGGCGCGTACGCGCTCGTCTCGCCGCTGATGCGCGTCGCAACGACCGGTCCGAACGCGATCCCGAGCGACGTCGCCGTCGTCGTCTCGAACACCCTGCTCGTCGCCATGGCGGTCGGCGTGATCGCGTACACCGGGCAGGGGTTCACGACGCACCTCGCGTCGCCGAAGCTGGCCCACGTGCTCGCGGCGGGCGTGTTCCTCGGGATCGGCATCCTCGCATTGTACCGATCGCTCTCGCTCGGCCCGGTGAGCGTCGTGACCCCCATCTTCGCGATGTTCCTCGTCTTCTCGTCGGTGATCGGCTTCCTGTTCCTCGGCGAGTCGTTCACGGCCCGGAAGGGGCTCGGAATCGTCTTCGCGGCCGCCGCGGTGTACCTCGTCTCCGGCGCCTGACGGTGGGTCGATCCCGGCCCGCCGACCCCGCGATCCGGAACGGCCTGCCGCGTGACGAAACCCCTTTAGCCGCCAGCGGGAAAGGGGCGCACCCGCCGTGTCTCGCCTTCCGAGTTCCCTCCGCGCGCTGATCTCGTACGTCGCCGACCTCCCGAACCCGTTCCGGCTGCTAATCTTATACATCGGCTTCGCACTCGCGAGGGTCGGGCTGATCGACCGCCACCGCGTGGTCCGGACCACCGACCTCGCGTGGCCGCGGATCGTGACGGGTATCGCCCGGATGTCGAAGAACGCGGTCGACGTCGCGATGGTCGGCGTCGCGGTCGGCACCAGCGCCGTCGCCGGCGTCGGCTTCGCGGGCCCGTACTGGGGGCTCGCGTTCGCGCTCGGCGGCGGCGTCGCGGGCGGCACCATCGCCCTCGTCTCCCAGCGGTACAGCGCCGAGGCGTTCGTCGAGCTCGGCGACGCGGTCCGGTCGAGCGTCCTCCTCGTGATCGCGATCAGCGTCCCCGTCAGCGGCGCGTTCTGGCTGTACGCGCCGGCGTTCATCGACGTGCTGAGCAGCAACGAGGCGGCGATCGCCTACGGCGCCGACTACCTCCGCGTGGTCGGGCTCGGCGTCCCCTTCGCCGCGCTCAACCTCGTCGGCAGCCGCGTGCTGGTCGGCTGCGACGACGCCTACACCGCGATGCAGGTCCGCGCCGGCGGCGCGGTCGCGAACATCGTCCTCAGCGCGCTGTTCATCTTCGGCCTCGGCTGGGGCGTCGAGGGCGCCGCGGTCGGCACCGTCCTCTCGAACGTGCTCGCGGTCGCCGGGTTCACCGTCGGCCTCGTCCGCGGGAGCGCGCCGCTCGTCGGCGAGTTCCCGGTCGCGATCGACGCGACCGGCTCGTACCTCAACCCCGGCATGCTCCGCGACCTCGTCGAGATCGGCGTGCCCGTCGGCGCGCGCAACCTCGTCTGGACGGCCGCGGAGTTCCCGATGCTCGCCATCCTCGACGTGTTCGGCGAGAACACCGTGGCCGCGTTCGTCATCGCCCGCCGCATCTGGGGGATCATGAACACCCCCGGCTGGGGGTTCGGCCTCGCTTCCTCCAGCCTCGTCGGGCAGGAGCTCGGCGTCGAGCGCCCCGAGGAGGCCGAGGCGTACGCCCGCGACATCATCCGCTTCTCGGTGGCGACGTACGCGGTCTCCGCGGTGTTGATCGCGGTCTTCGCGACGGACATCGTCTCGCTGTTCGCCCAGTCGCCCGAAAGCCCGGAGATCCCGATCGCCGTCAACCTCGTGTACGCGGCCTGCGCGGCGGTGATCTTCCAGGGCGTCTCGGGCGGCGCGGCCGGCCCGCTCGACGCCGCCGGCGACACGAAGATCCCCTTCGCGAGCCAGTTCCTCGGGATGTTCTGCGTGTCGATTCCCCTCGCGTACGTCGGCGCGCACGACGCGACGCCGGCGATCGACCTCCCCCTAGTCGGCGTCACGCTCCCGCAGGTCGCGCTGCCCGCGATCGGACTGTGGGGCCTGTACCTCGCGTTCATGGCGGAGACGACGATCCCCGCCGCGATCAACTACCTCCGCTTCCGCTCCGGGAAGTGGAAGAAGATCAGCGAGGCGTACCGCCCCGGGGCGACCGCGGACGACTGAGCCGCTGACCCGTCGTCCGGCGGCTTTTCGACGCGAGTCGTCTGCGGTTGCCGTCCCGGAGAAGTGGAGTGGACGCTACGATTCGCTCTCGGACGACTCGACGAGGTCCGCGAAGTTGGCGAGCGTCCGGGTGGCGGTGGAGTCCTCGAAGGAGCCGTCGGCCGCCTCCCAGTCGTCGTACTCGTCTGTGATCCGAGGCGTGAATTCGGGGTGATACTGGACCGACCAGACGGGCCGGTCGCGGTGGCGCGTGGCGAAGTACTCGTAGTAGTCCGCGCGCCCGATGACCTCCATCCCGTCGCCGAGCTCCGTCACGACGTCGGAGTGAAGGACGGGCACGCTCGGTTCGACGCCGTCGAACAGCGGCTCGTCGGCGTCGAGTTCGGCGTCGTGGAGCCGGAGGCGGGAGGTCCCGCTGTCCGCGACCGCGCCGCCGAGGGCGGCGTTCAGAATCTGATGGCCGAAGCAGATGCCGAGGGTCGGGACGCCCTCCTCGACGAGCCGGCGCGCGAACCGCTTCTGGGCCGCGATCCACGGCTGGTCGGGCTCGTCGTACACGCCGACCTCGCTGCCGCCGATGACGACGCCGTCCACGTTATCGAGGGCCGGGTCACCGTCCTCGTTCGGGTAGTTGTACACGCGGGCGTCGGGCAGGAAGTGGACGATCTCGTCGGCCATGTAGCCGCCGTCGACCGCGTTATCGAGTACCAATATCATCTGGGAGTTATTTAAATAGAACTGATCTCTTGGTAGTTACATGAGTTTCGATGCCGAAGCGGTTCGTTCGGACTTCCCCGTGCTCGACCGACGCGTGAACGGGCATCCGCTCACCTACCTCGACAACGCCGCGACCACGCACACGCCCCAGCAGGTGTACGACGTCTTCGAGGAGTTTTACGCGGGGTACAACGCGAATATCCACAGGGGGATCCACGAGCTCAGCCACGAGGCCTCGCTCGCCTACGAAGAGGCGCACGACCGCGTCGCCGACTTCCTCGGCGCGGACGGCCGCGAGGAGATCGTCTTCACCAAGAACACCACCGAGAGCATCAACCTCGTCGCGTACGGTCTCAGCCGGCGTCTCAGCGAGGGCGACGAGATCGTCGCGACGGAGATGGACCACCACGCCTCGCTGGTCACCTGGCAGCAGATCGCCGAGCGCACGGGTGCGACCGTCCGCCACATTCCCGTCACGGCCGACGGCCACCTCGACATGGACGCCGCCCGCGACCTCGTCACCGACGACACCGCGGTCGTCTCTGTCCCCCACGTCTCGAACGTGCTCGGGACGGTCAATCCCGTTGCCGACCTCGCGGCCCTCGCACACGACCACGACGCGTACGCGGTCGTCGACGGCGCCCAGTCCGCCCCGACGCGGCCCGTCGACGTGGGGGCGATGGACGCGGACTTCTTCGCGTTCAGCGGCCACAAGCTCGCCGGCCCCACCGGCATCGGGGGACTGTACGGGAAACGCGAGATCTTGGCGGAGCTCGACCCGTTCCTGTTCGGCGGAGAGATGATCCGGAACGTCACGCTCACCGACTCGACGTGGAACGAACTGCCCTGGAAGTTCGAGGCCGGCACGCCGCCGATCGCGGAGGGCATCGCGCTCGGCGCGGCCGTCGACTACCTGGAGGAGCTGGGGATGGACGCCGTCCGCGACCACGAGAACGAGCTCGCGCAGTACCTCCTCCGAGAGCTCGCAGACCGGGAGTTCGTCCAGACGTACGGCCCCGGCGTCGGCGAGGAGCGTACCGGCCTCGTCTCATTCAATGTTGAGGGTGTCCACGGGCACGACCTCTCCAGCCTCCTCAACGATCGAGGCATCGCCATCCGCGCCGGCGACCACTGCACGCAGCCGCTCCACGACCGGTTCGACATCCCCGGCTCCGCGCGGGCGTCGTTCTACGTCTACAACACCCGCGCAGACGTCGACCGCCTCCTCGACGTGGTCGACTCCGCGCGCGACGACCTGGACGCGTACCTCGCCTCCGACCGCTACCACGATCTCATCAGCGACCACTACCACCACCCCCGTAACCCGGGCGCCCTCACCGATCCGACGTTCGTGAAGTCCTCCGAGGAGACGACCTGCGGCGACGACGGCGAGTTCCACGTCGCGATCGCCGACGGCCGCATCGAGGAAATCGCCTTCGAGAGCCGGAGCTGTGCGGTCAGTCGCGCCGTCGCCAGCCTCCTCTCGGAGCACCTCGACGGGATGTCGGTCGAGGCAGTCGCCGACCTCGACGGGTACGTTACCCGCGAGCTCGACGGACAATACCCCGACCTCCGACGCGAGTGCGTCGAAGGCCCGGAGGACGTCATCCGGGAGGCAGCCCGCGAGTACGTCCAGAAAAACAGCGCGTAGGACCGCTACCGCGTCGTCTTTCGGGGCTCGGTCACTTCTCGTCGGCGTGCCGAACCTCGACCGCGACCCCCCGCGTCGCCCCCGCCATCTCCGGGCCGGACATCGCCGCGCGGCCGACCGCGAACGCCTTCGGCCCCTCGATCACGACCTCGTCGCCCACCCGGATCTCGTCGTCCGCGTCGACGACGCCGGGCGCGAGGACGGAGCCGTGCGGGACGAACCCGTCGATCTCGACCCGCTTCGTCGGCGCGTCGCTCTCCACCCACCGGCGCGCGCCGTCGAGGGTGAAGGAGAGGGTGCCGTACTGCGGGACCATCGTCGCCAGCTGCTCGCCCGGCTCGCCCTCGCGGCCGGCGTCGGGGTCGTCGCCCCACACCTGGAGCTTCGGGTAGCGCCCGGTGGTTCGCACGTCGGCCTCGCCGCCGTAGCGCGCTGTCTCGACGCCGTCCCCGCCGGCCGCGCCGAGCCCGCCGAAGAGGTCGTCGCCTGCGCCGTCGCCGAGCAGGTAGTCGGCGATGGCGCGGACGGTGTTGTGCTCGCGCTCGCGCTTGCTGTAGGCGGGCTCGCCCTGAAGGGCGGCGTTCAGCTCGCCGAGCGACTCGTCGGTCGTCGGGTGGTCGACGCAGGTGTACTCGAACTCGACGTCGACCGCGCCCTCGACGCGCTCGCAGATCTCGCGGTAGCCGTCCTCGGGAACGTGCGCGATGACGCGCGAGTAGTCGTTGCGTTCGAGGTACCGCCGCAGCACCTCCGCGACGAACGAAATCTCGTCCTCGCTCCAGTCGCCGGTGACGACCGAGTCGTAGTGTTGGGCGGGGTAGGTCGTCTCCAGCTCCTGCGGGACCACGCCGATGGGCGAGGTCATCGAGACGGTGTGGCCGCGCCACTGGATCGCGTCGTGGAACTGGCGGTGGCTCTGGGAGTCGCTGTACGGCTTCGTCGCCGAGCAGGGGACGAGCACGAGCGGCTGGTCGGTGAATCGATTGCGGTAGCGGCTCGTGACGCGGTCGGCGAACCGCCGGATCTCGACGCGGTCGAGCGTCTCCGCGGACGCGGCCGTCACCTCGGCGTCGCGCATGAGCGGCGTCCGTTCTTCGAGGTACCCCCACTGGTCGTCGAACTCGCGGAACGCGGCCGTGAGCCACCCCTCGTGGCGGGCCTGCCCCTCGACGTAGTCGCGCAGGCGACCCGCCCGAATGCGCTCGCGGACGCGGCGGAGTTCGGCGCGGAGGGCGTTGACGTTGTGGTCGGCGCAGTCGGCGCGCGTGAACTCCTCTCGGGGCGTCGCGCAGGCCGGACAGGCGCACGGCAGCTCGTCGAGGTCCTCGAGGAAGTGTTCCGCGTCGGCGGTGAGGTACATCCCCTGCGTGCCCTTCGTCCGCGCGAGCGTCTCGTCGACGAGGTCGACGCCGGCGTACGCGAGCAGCGCGACGTTCCGCGGCGTGGCGACCCCTGAGAGGCCGAGCGCGGCGTCGGGCGGCAGGCTTCCCTTCGCCCGGACGATCGCGTCGCGGAACGCCTCTCCGTGGCCGACGAACCCCTTCGCGTCCGAGAGGAGGTACGCGTCGGCGCCGAGGTCGCGGGCGCTCCGGCTGTCGACGACCGCGGCCGAGGGGAAGTCGGCGTCCGGATGCTCGACCGCGAACGACTCGCGGACCTCGTCGCGCGTGCCGGCCGGGAACGACCGGTGCGGCAGCACCGTGAGCGCACTCTCGTCGCCGTCGGGCACCTCGCGGTCGCCGGCCCAGAGGCTGCCGGCGTCGTCGAGGAACGGGCCCGCGAGCGCCGGCGTCGTCACGGGGTCGGCGAGGCGGACCGCCCCGAGGCGGGCGGCGCCGTCGCGCTCGTGGACCTCGAAGTAGTCGGTCATACCACCACTCGCGCGGGGACGGTCAATTCTCTTGTGTTCCGCGGTCGGCCGGGTGGCGTCTCGCGGACCGCCGTCCGAGCGCTTCGCCGCAACTGTTAGGCGGAACGCGGCCGAGGGATCGGTATGGACCCGACCGGCCCGTGGGACCGCGAGCGCGTCGACGAGTACCTCGGCGCCGCGCGCGTCCCGGTCCGCCTCGGCTGCCGCACGCCGAGCGATCGCCCCTGGATCGTTTCGCTGTGGTTCGCGTGGGACCCGGACGCGGGGAGCGGGCCCGACGCCGAACGCGGTTCCGACGACCACGCCGGCGCTATCCGGTGCGCGACGAGCGCGAGCGCCGACCTCGTGGAGTTCGTCGAACACGACGACGAGGTCTCGTTCGACGTGTCGACGAACGACCCACCTTATAAAGGGGTCCGCGGTCGCGGCCGCGCGACGGTCGTCCCGGACGAGGACAAGCGGCTCTTGCGGTCGCTGCTGACGAAGTACCTCGGCGGGACCGACAACGCGACCGCCGACCGGCTCCTGCGGCCCGAGCGCGACGAGGTGGAGATCCGTATCGAACCCGAGCGGCTCCACGCGTGGGACTACTCGGAGCGGATGGGGACGGCGGAGGAGTGACCCGAGCCCGGGCGGGCGGTCTCTGAGCGCGTCGGCCGGCGTCGCTCTCCGCGAGGCGATCGTTTAAGCGGTCGCCGGGCCACCGGGTGGTATGAGCGCTCTCGACAGCGACGAGTACCGCGCGTTCCGCCGCGACCTCCACCGCCACCCCGAGCCCGCGTGGCGCGAGTTCTACACCACCGCCCGCATCGTCGAGGCCCTCCGCGAGCGCGACCTGACGGAGCTCCACGTCGGGCCCGACGCGCTGGCGGCCGACGAGCGCCTGAACGTCCCGGACGACGAGGAACTGGCGGAGTGGGAGGAGCGGGCCCGCGAGGCGGGCGCCGACCCCGAGATTCTCGACGAGCTCTCCGGCGGCTACACCGGTTGCGTCGCGGTCGTCGAGCGCGGCGACGGCCCCGTGGTCGGCCTGCGCGTCGACATCGACGGCCTCCCGATCACGGAGTCGGAGTCGGGCGACCACGTCCCGGTCGGGGAGGGGTTCCGCTCCGAACACGAGGGGTTCATGCACGCCTGCGGTCACGACGCCCACGCGACGATGGGGCTCGGCGCGCTCGACGCCGTCCTCGACTCCGACTTCTCGGGCACGCTGAAGGTGTTCTTCCAGCCGGGCGAAGAGCAGATCGTCGGCGGGAAGCCGATGGCCGAGTCGGGCCACCTCGACGACGTCGACTACCTGTACGCGGTCCACGTCGGCTTAGATCACCCCTCCGGCGAGGTCGTCTGCGGCATCGAGGGGTTCCTCGCGGTGCGGCACTTCCTCGCCGAGTTCACGGGGGAACCCGCGCACGCCGGCGCGCGCCCCGAGCAGGGCCGGAACACGGTTCAGGCGATGGCGGCCGCGATCCAGAACCTCTACGCCATCCCGCGGCACGCGGACGGCCCGACGCGGGTGAACGCCGGGCTCGTCGGCGGCGGCACCGCGACGAACATCATCCCCGAGGAGTCGTACATCGAGGGCGAGGTGCGCGGGCAGACGACTGACCTCGCCGAGTACATGTCCGACCACGCCGACCGGGTCCTCGACTCGGCCGCGGAGATGCACGACTGCGAGGTCGAGGTATCGACGCTCGGCGAGGCGCCCAGCGCGACGAGCGACGACGCGCTCGCCGAACTCGTCGGCGAGTCCGCGAGCGACGTCGCCGGCGTCACGAACATCGTCGACAGCGACGAGCTCGGCGGCTCCGAGGACGCGACGTACCTGATGAACTACGTCCAGGAGCAGGGCGGGCTCGCCTGCTACCTCGGCGTCGGCACCGACCACCCCGGCGGCCACCACACGAGCGACTTCGACGTCGTCGAGGACGACATCGCGATCGGTATCGACGTGATCGCCGGCGCGATCCGGCGGGTCGCCGAGACGCGGCCATAGGGGTCCGGAGCGCTTTTCTGACCAGTATTTAAAAACCCCTTCGACGACCTTTATAAATGAATGCGGTGGCGCGTGCCGACGAGCGCCCGTAGGGCGCGAGTCGCACACGCGAGGGAGTCGGTCGCCGAGCGAAGCGACGGCGACCGACGAGGTTGGGGAGGTGTGAGGCTGCGGTGCTGTGCGGGGCGGGACCCGAAGGGGCAGCCGTGAGGCGGGCGCAGGCGACGTAAGGACCGCAGGAGCGAACGAAGTGAGCGACGAGGACCGCAGCGAGCGTGCGCCCGCCTCACGGCTGGGGCTTCGGTGGTGTCGGTGTTGGTGTCGCACGGTCACTTATAAATAAAACCGTACAGCCTCACGGCTGGGGCTTCGATGAACGTCACCCCCGCAGTCGCCTATTTAAAAAGAGCCGACCACGAGTCTGCCTCTCGGATCTTCGCAACTCAGAACGTCAGGTGCGAACTCGACGCCGGCCCGTCGTCGTCGCCCTCGTCGTCGGGTAACCCCTCGTAGAGGTACGTGAGGTCGTCGTCGGTGAGGAACACCGCGCCGTCGCGCACCTCGACGTCGATCGAGCGGAGCGTCGTGCCCGCGGCCTCGCCGTTGTCGCAGGAGCCCTCACAGGAATCGAACGCCGAGCCGTGCTTCGGGCAGACGACGGAGCCGCCCCGCGTCACGGCGCCAACCCCCTCCCGGTGGAGTCGCTGCTCCTCGTGGGTACAGCGGTTGATCCACGCGCGGACGGGCTGCTCCTCGCTACCCTCGGGCTCGTCCGCGCACGGCACGAGAAACACCTCGCGGTCTTCGTCGCCCTCGCGGGCGGTGAACGCCCACGATCCCTCCTCGCGCACCGTCTCGACGGTAGTGAGTCGGTAGCCGCTCACGGGCTCAGTACTTCGCGTCGGCGCCGGTCGTCTCGTAGACGCGGTCCATGATGTCGTCGCGCTCGCGGGTCCAGTTGGCCATCGCGGCGGGGCTCGTCGGGTACTCGTCGTAGTGGGAGATCAGCTCGTCCGCCAGCGACTTCGTCTGGTAGAAGTTCCGGATCGTCCCCCAGTAGCCGAACGACTTGACCGCGGCCTTCACCTTCAGGCCGAAGGACATCGAGGTCGACCCCTCGTACAGCGCCTCCGCGAGCTTCTCGCCCGGCAGCGACGCGAGCAGGCCCATCAGGTCGTCGACGTCGACCGCGGTCGAGAGGACGTTGTACACGTCGAGGCCGGCGTAGCGCCCGCCGAAGTGGTCCATCACGCGGGCGTTGTACCGCCAGAGGTTCTCCTCGCTCACGTCGCCGTCGGAGATCGCCTTCACCGCCTGCTCGCCGGCGTACTTGCCGGCGTACGCCGCGCCGGCGATGCCGCCGCCGGTCGTCGGGTTCACGTGGCCGGCGGCGTCGCCGACCGCCATGTAGCCGGGCGCGACCGCCGAGTCGTACGGGCGTCGGGTCGGCAGCGCGGCGCCGAGCTTGTCGCGCACCTCCGCGCCCTCGAACTCGGGTCGGTCCCGGAGGTCCTCCTTCAGCGACTCGACGAGCTGCATCGGCTCCTCGGTCATCTGGAAGCCGAGCCCGGCGTTGATCTCCGTCGCCGTCCGCGGGAAGTACCAGAGGTACCCCGCGGCGCGGTCGGTCGCTTTGAACACCAAGGCGTCGTCCCACTCGACCGGCTCCGGCACCTCGACGATCTCGCGGTAGGCGGAGCAGAACTGCGAGTAGCGGACGTTCGTGTCGAAGGTGGTCCCCTCGAAGTCGGCCTTGTCCTGGAGCAGCGAGAGCGACCCGGCGCCGTCGATCACGACGTCCGCCGCGTACGTCCGCGGCTCGCCCTTTCGCACCGCGTGGAGCCCCGTGACGCGGCCCGTCTCGTCCTGTAACACGTCGTTGATGACGGTGTCGTAGTGGAAGTCGACGCCGGCGTCCTCGGCGCCGGCGATGATCTGGCGGCCGTACTCCCAGCGGTCGATGACGGCGAGCTCGCCGGGGACCGGGATCTCGAGGACCGTGTCCTCCTGCGGGATCTCGAAGCGGCCGTGGTCGACGCCCGTGTTCGTGAACGCGGGTTCGAGCCGGTCTTTCGGGATCGCCTCCGGGAAGGCGTCGGCCCCCTTCAGGGCGTCGCCGCAGGCGATGTGGCCGGCCTCCTCCTCGTCCTTCCGCTCGACGATGACGACGTCGAGCCCCTCGTTCGCGATCGTCGCGGCGGCGTAGCAGCCGGCGGTGCCGGCGCCCGCCACGACGACGTCGTACTCGTCGATATCCATTACCGGACCGTGTCGTGCCCCCGGCAAAACTCTTTGCTCCCGTTTCGGTCGGATCTCCGGGAACGGATTGTCCTCATTCGCCGCTCCTCGACCGATCCGAACCCGTGCCTAACTGTTCAGGCTCGACGTTTAACGGCCTCGAAGCGAACGACAGGGACATGGGCCAACTCGAACACGTCGACGCCGACCGCCTCCGGGCGTGGCTCCCGGAGGTCCGGTCGGCCGAGGCGACCGCGGCGCTGATGGTCGCCGTCGCGTACGACAGAGGGATCGGCACGGCGGAGCTCGCCTCGTGGTACGGCCGCTCGGAGGAGTGGGTCGAGGAGACGGTCGACGCGCTCGACTCCGGGCGGCTCGTCTCGACCGTCGCCCGCCTCGAAGGGGTCGACGTCGAGGCGGTCGCCGCCGAGTCGAACCTCGCGCCGTCGACGGTCCGCGACTGGTTCGACGGCCTCGCCGACGAACCGGTCCCGGAGGCGGCCGACGTGGTCCGGCGGTACGCGGAGGGGTCCGTCGAGCCGGTGCGGACCGGGTCGCCGTCGACCGTTTACCACCTCGACCACGAGACGCTTACCGAGCGCGGCTGGTCGCTCGACGACGAGGGCCTCTTCGAGAAGGCGGCCGAGGCCGACCTCGACCTCCCGGAGTACGGCCGCTTCCTCGTCGAGCCCGACGAGTCGATCCTCGAGGCCGCCGAGCGCGGCGGGCGGTCGTGGCCGTACGCGTGCCGCGGCGGCGCCTGCTCGAACTGCGCCGTGGTCGTCGTCGAGGGCGACGTGGCGATGCCGGGACAGTCGATCCTCTCGGACGAGCAGATCCGGGAGACGAACGCGCGCCTCTCCTGCGTCGGGGTGCCGATCACCGAGGAGGTGAAAGTCGTCACGGGCGTCGGCGACACCGACGCGTTCGCCGACCTGCGGCTACCGTCGCCGACCGACGAGACGGGAGCGTCGGACTGACGGCGGACGCGTTCCGACGTGAGCCGGCCGCGAGAAAGCGCCGGAGCGGACCAGCGTGGAAAACCGCTCGACAGCTTCGATTACTCCTCGGTCTCGTAGTGTTCGCCCGCCGCCTCGGGGAGCCGCGTCCGACCGACCAGCGCGAGCACGACGATGACGACCACGAAGGGCGTGATCCGGATGAGCTGGCGGGGGACCCCGATCCCCTGCGTCTGGAGGACGGTCTGGAGCGCGTCCAACCCCGCGAACAGCATCGTCGAGAAGAACGTCCCGACCGGATTGTAGTTGCCGAACAGGTACGCCACGATGGCGATGAACCCCTTCCCGTTGACCATCGTCGGGCCGTTCCCGGTGAACAGCCCGAGGTCGAGCGACAGCGCCGCGCCACCCATCCCCGCGAGCGCGCCCGAGATCAGCACCGCGGCGTACCGGACGCGGGTGACGCTCACGCCGGCGGTGTCGAGCGCCTTCGGGTTCTCGCCGCTGGCGCGGATCCACCGGCCGAACGCGGTCCGCTCGAACACGTACCACGACCCGGCGACGGCGACGAACAGCATGTACACGGACGGCGACGCCGAGAACAGCGCGCCGAAGAACGGGATGTCGGCGAGCACCGGCACCGATATCGACCCCGTCGTCGCGACGGTCGGGGAGTTCGGGCTCCCGTAGAACACCTGCGAGGCGAACGGGGCGAGCCCGAGCGCGATGAGCCACACCGCGAGCCCGGCGATGATCTGGTCCGCCCGGAACCCGATCGTCACGACGGCGAAAAGCGCCGCGAGCAGCGTGCTCGCGACCACTCCCCCGGCGTAGCCGACCCAGACCCCGCCGGTGACGTCGGCGACGTAGACGGCGCTGAACGCCGAGATGATCAGGAGCCCTTCCAGCCCGATGTTGATCACGCCGGACTTCTCCGCGAAGATCCCCCCGAGGGCCGCGAACGCAATCGGCACCGAGAGCCGCAGCGCCGAGGCGAGCGTGAACCGGCTCGTGAGCGCGTCCGCGAGCGTCCCGGCGACCGAGTCCGGGAAGACCAGCCCGGCGAGAAGCAGCGCGACCACCGCGGCGACCGTCGCGCCGGCGAAGAGCGCGCGGGCCGAGTACCGCTCGAAGATCGACTCCCGCTCGGGGCCCGACTCGGTCGCCGAACCGTCGGCGGACGCGTCACTCATCCGTCTCACCTCCGTCGGTCGGGACGCCGCCGTCGGTCGCGGCCGCCTCCGGCTTCCGTCCGGTCCCCGGGAACCCGCGGGCCAGCAGCCGGAAGAACTCCGGCATCGCCACGAACAGGATGATCAGTCCGCGGAGGACCCCGACGAGCTGCGGCGGGACGTCGGTGGCGAACTGGACGACCGTCGTCCCGCTCTTCAGCACGCCGAAAAGCAGCGCGGCGATCCCGACGCCGAGCGGGTTGTTCCCGGCGAGGATCGAGACGGTGATCCCGTCGAAGCCGTACGAGGGGATCCCCGTCTGGAACGTGCCGAGCACCATCATCACGTACATCGCGCCGGCGATCCCGCCGAGCGCGCCCGAGAGCGTCAGGCTCGCGACGACGGTGCGCTTGGCGTCGACGCCGCCGTACTCGGCCGCCTCGGGCTGGACGCCGCTCGTGCGCACGTCGTACCCGAAGGCCGTGTGTTCGAGGACGTAGTACAGCGCGCCGAGCGCGAGCAGCCCGAAGGCCAGCGCGACCAGCGAGAAGTCCTGGCGCGCGCCGAACAGCACCGCCGGGAACTGCGCGAACTCGGGGAGGGGGACCGTCTGGTTGGCAGCGCTCTCGGGGTCTTTGAACACGCCGCTGACCAGATACAGCGCGACGCCGGTCGCGATGAAGTTGAGCATGATCGTCGTGATCACCTCGTTGGCGTCGGCGTACGCCTTCAACAGGCCGGGGATCGCGCCGTAGAGGCCGCCGAACACCGCCCCGACGAGGAGCCCGAATGGGATCAGCACGACGGTCCCGACGACGCCCGACACGAGCGACGACGCCCAGAGGACGCCGAGCGCGGTCGCCAGCCCCCCGACGACGAGCTGGCCTTGGGTTCCGATGTTGAAGATCCCGGCGCGGAACGCCAAGGCGACGGAGAGCCCGGTGAATATCAGCAGCGTCGTCTCGCGGAGGGTGACCGCGAACTGCCCGTTCGGCGACCAGCCCCCGCTGAGGGGGTCGCCCAGCGCCCCGAGGAAGAGGCGGTCGAACACGACGACGGGGTCGTAACAGAACCCGGTCCCGAAGTAGTACACCGCCTCGCCGGCGGTACAGGTCGTCATGCGCCCGGCGACGAGAACGAGCACCGCGCCGATGAGCACGGAGAGCACGAGCGCGGCCGTGCTGATCAGGATCCGCTCGGTCGCGGACGCCGTGGCGAGCCGAGAGAGCGCCTGCCGCACGCGGTCGGCGGCGCTCACGCCCGCTCACCGTCCGTGGGGTCCGCGCTGTCGACCGGCTCGTCCCGATCCCGCTCGCCGGAGCCGCCGCCTTCCGTCTCGTCGGGGTCCCCGCCTCCCGCGTCCGGGTCGACCGCCGCGTCGACGTCGGTCGCGGTCGGCTCGCCGTCCCCGGCGTCGCCCCCCGGCCGCTCGCCCGCCATCAGCAGGCCGAGCTCCTCTTCGGTCGTCTCGTCGGGGTCGACCACGTCGATGAACTCGCCCTCGTAGATGACCGCTAAGCGGTCCGAGAGTCCCTGTACCTCCTCCAGCTTGGAGGAGACGAGGAGGACCGCAACGCCCTGCTCGCGGAGCTCCAGCAGCCGCTCGTGGATGAACTCGATCGAACCGACGTCGACGCCGCGCGTCGGGTGCGAGGCGACGACGAGCTCCGGGTCGCGCTCGAACTCCCGACCGACGATGAACTTCTGCTGGTTGCCGCCGGAGAGCGACTCCGCGTCCGCGTCGGCGTCCGGCGGCCGGACGTCGTACTCGTCGATGATCGCCTCCGCGCGGTCGCGCGTCCTCGGCCAGTCGATCCGGCCGCCGGCGGCGAGCTCCGGGTCGTGTTGGCTCCCCAACAGCCCGTTCTCGACGAGGTCGAACTCCATCACCAGCCCGCGCTCCTGACGGTCCTCGGGGACGTACGCCATTCCGGCGTCGATCCGCTCGCGCCGCGACGCGGTCGTCACGTCCTCGTCGCGGAACCGGACCTCGCCCGCGTCGACCGACTGGAGCCCGGTCACCGCCTCGACGAGCTCCGACTGACCGTTGCCGTCCACGCCGGCGATCCCGAACACCTCGCCGCCCCGCACGTCGAAGGAGACGCCGTCGACCGCCCGGACGCCGCGGTCGTCCTCGACGACGACGTCCGAGACCGACGCGACGACGTCGCCCGTCTCCGCGGCCCCGTGATCGACGTCCATGAGCACCTCGCGGCCGACCATCAGCTCCGCGAGCTCCTCCTGGCTCGTCCCGTCGGCGTCGACGGTCCCGACCTTCCGCCCGTCCCGGAGGACGGATATCTCGTCGGCCGCGCGCATCGCCTCGCCCAGCTTGTGGGTGATGAAGATGATCGTCTTCCCCTGCGCGGTGAGCTCCTCCAGCACCTCGAACAGCTCGTCGACCTCCTGCGGCGTCAGCACGGCGGTCGGCTCGTCTAGGATCAGCGTCTCGGCGCCGCGGTACAGCGCCTTCAGGATCTCGACGCGCTGCTGTTCCCCGACGGAGACGTCCTCGATCCGCGCGTCGGGGTCGACGTCGAAGCCGTACCGGTCGGAGAGGTCGACGACGGCCTCCCGGGCCGCGTCTCGGTCGACGGCGAGCCCGCCCCACTTCCGCGGCTCGTTGCCGAGCGTGATGTTCTCGGTGACGGTCATCGGGTCAACGAGCATGAAGTGCTGGTGGATCATCCCGACGCCGGCGTCGATCGCGTCCCGCGGCGAGCCGAACGCCTTCGGCTCCCCGTCGAGCAGAACCTCTCCCGACGTCGGTTCGTAGAGGCCGTAGAGGACGTTCATCAACGTCGTCTTCCCGGCCCCGTTCTCGCCGAGGAGGGCGTGTACGGTACCGCGTTCGACCTCGAGGTCGACGTCGTCGTTCGCCACGACGCCGGGGAACCGCTTGGTTATCCCGTCGAGGTGGACGGCTGTGGCCATTGTCTGGTTCTCTCTGGTTCGAGGGGGCGTGAATATGTTTGGATATGGGTCGGACCGCGCGACGCGCCCCACGGCGGCGGCCGGTCCGTGGAGCCCTACGTGTCCGAGGGCGACGAGGGAACGTCGATATCGCCGGCGATGATGTCCTCCCGGGCGCTCGCGACCTCGTCGCGCACCTCTTGGGGGATCTCGGAGCCGAGCTGGTCGCCGTAGACGAGCGCCACGCCGTCGTTGTCGAGCCCGAGCGTAATGTTCGAGCCGCCGGGGAACTCGCCCTCGACGGTCGCCTCGATCGCGTTGTAGACGGCGGTGTCGACGCGCTTGACCATGCTCCCGAGGATGACGTCGGCGTAGTCGGGGCGCGTGATCGACTGGTCGCGGTCGACGCCGATCGCGAACTTCCCCTGCTCCTGTGCGGCCTGGAACACGCCGGTGCCGGTGTTGCCCGCGGCGTGGTAGACGATGTCAGCGCCGCTGTTGTACATCGAATTCGCCGCCTCGCGACCCGCAGCGGGATCGCTGAAGCTCCCGGTGTAGTTGACGCTGACGTCGACGTCGTCGGCGCCGGCGGCGACGCCCGCCTGGAAGCCGGCCTGGAACTTCTGGATCAGGGAGGACTCGACGCCGCCGACGAACCCGAGGTTCGTGGAGTCGCCCTGGGTGGAGCCGGCGCCAGCCGAGAAGTCGCGGGTGGTGAGCAGGCTCGCCATCAGGCCCGCGAGGTACGACCCCTCGTGCTCCCGGAACGTGTAGCTCGCGACGTTGTCCGCCTCGACGACCTCGTCGACGATCATGAAGTCCTGATCGGGGTACGACTCGGCGGTTTCCGAGAGCGAGTCGGCCTGGAGGAAGCCGATACAACACACCAGGTCGTAGTTCGGGTCGGTCGAGCTCGCGAACTGCTGCTGGAACGTGCTGAACTGCGCCACCTCGTCCGGCTGGGCCTCTCCGAACGAGATGCCCAGCTCCTCTTCCGCTTCGAGCGCGCCCTGTTGGGCCTGGTCGTTGAACGACCCGTCGCCGAGGCCGCCGGTCGCGTACACCATCCCGACGTTCGCCGCCGGGGCGCTCTCGCCGTCGGACCCGTCGGAGCCGTCCGAGTCGGTCGAGCCGTCTGATCCGTCTCCGCCCTCACTCGGGCCGCCGCTACATCCGGCGAGGCCGACCAGGCCCGCCGCGCTTGCCGCCTTGATGAACCGCCGCCGATCGAAGTCGGATGTCATCTCGTTCCTATCCCCGTCGGAACGCGGCATAAATTCGTCGTTCCGAGGGCAGCGATGTGACACGTTCGTGAAGGGACTCGGCCGAATACCGGGCAAAATCCCCGCCGATCCCCGTGATCCGATCCACGAATCCGAATTTTACACGGTCGTGAACGTGGCGACGGGATCGACGGAGTACCGCGCCCGGACCGTCGGCCCGACCTACGCCGCCGCGACCGCGTCCTCGACGACGCCCTCGACCTCGGCGACGAGGGCGTCGACGTCGTCGCTCTCGGCGTACACGCGCACGTACGGCTCCGTGCCCGAGGGTCGCACGAGCGTCCACGAGCCGTCCTCGAACTCCAGCCGGACGCCGTGGTCGGTGTCGACCGCGGCGTCGGGGAACGCGTCCGGCAGCGCCGTCTCCAGCCTGTCCATCACGGGTTCCTTCGCGTCGTCGGGGCACGAGACGCTCACCTTCCGATACGGGCGCTCTGTGACCGGCTCTCGGAGCGCGTCGAGCCCCTCGTCGGCGACGAGGCGCGCGATCACCGCCGCGGAGGCGACCCCGTCGATCCACCCGCCGAAGGCGACGTGGACGTGCTTCCACGGCTCGGCCGCGAACACGACGCGCGTCTCGGCGCCGACCTCCCCGGCGGCGCCCGCCTCGCCGACCGCACCGGCCTCGCCGAGCGCGCCGGCCGTGCCGGCTTCCTCCCGAACGGCCGCGATCCCTTCGTGGAGCGCGCCGAGTCGCACGCGCTCGACGCGCCCGCCGGCCTCCCGGACGCGCTCGTCGATCCGGCCGGAGGCGTTCGGCGTCGTCACGACGACCGGGTCCGCCGCGTCGCTCGTCCGAGTGTACCGCTCCGCCAGCACCGCGAGCACCGTGTCCTCGTGGACGACCTCGCCGTCCGCGTCGACGATCACGATCCGGTCGGCGTCGCCGTCGTGGCCGATGCCGAAGGCGAACCCCTCGGCATGGCCCGCTTCGCCTGCCCCGTCGTCGCCTCCCTCAGCGCCGTCGCCGTCCCTCCGGTCGCCCGTCGGCCGCCCCGGGTTCTCGACGCCCTCGTTGGCGTCCGCGACGAATGCGCGGAGGTCGGCGAGCGTCTCCGGCGTCGGCTTGCTCCCGCGGCCGGGGAAGTGACCGTCGACGTTGCCGTTGAGCGTGACGACGTCGGCACCGAGCTCGCGGAGGACGGTCGGCGTCGCGGGCGCACTCATCCCGTTGCCGCAGTCGACCGCGACCCGGAGGCCGTCGAGGGGGGCGCCGAATCCCGCCGCGTACTCGCGCACGTCGTCGAGGTAGTCGCCGAGCGGATCGGCTCGGGTCGCCTCGGTCCACTCGTCCCACGGGGCGACCGGCTCCTCGTCGGCGACTCGCGACTCGACGGCGCGCTCCGCGTCGCGGTCGAACTCCGTCCCGTCGCGGAAGAGCTTGATCCCGTTGTCGGTCGGGGGGTTGTGCGAGGCGGTGAGCATCACGCCGTAGCGACCGCGCGAGGCGTGCGCGAGCGCCGGCGTCGGGAGTCGCCCGGCGCGGCGCACGGCGACGCCGCCGGCGGCCAGCCCGGCCTCCATCGCGGCCGCGAGCGCCGGGCCGGTCACCCGGCCGTCGCGGGCGAGGACGACCGTGGGTTCGGGGCTCGACTCGGAGGGCGACCCCTCGCTTCGCGATCGGATCTCGGCGGCCACGGCTCGCCCGACGGCGAGCGCGAGCGCCGGCGTGACGCGCTCCTCGACGCCGCCGCGTATCCCGGCGGTTCCGAACAGGTCCATGTCGCCCACCTCGGCGCCCGGGAGTTAGTAGGCGTCGGTTGCGGGCGCGGGTCGGTCGAATGTCGGTCGCGGGCGGGCCGTTTAACAAGCAGGCGGTCGCACGACCGAGCGATGACCGACCGCGTTCGCGCGCACGTCTTCGTTTCCGGCCGCGTTCAGGGCGTCTTCTACCGAGCGAGCACCCGCGACGCCGCCCGCGAGGCGGGCGTCGACGGCTGGGTGCGGAACCTCGACGACGGCCGGGTCGAGGCCGTCTTCGAGGGTCCCGAGGGAGACGTCCGCGACATGGTGGCGTGGTGCGAGACCGGAAGCGAGGCCGCCGAGGTCGAGGACGTCGACGTCGAGTACGGCGAGCCGGAGGGCGAGGACGAGTTCGAGATCAGGCGGTGACGCGGCCGGGTCAGTCGTCGTCCGCGGGCGTCGACTCTCCGGCTCCGGGGGCGGCCTCGGCGCCCCGGCCAGCTCCGTTTCGAACGCCGAGCTCCTCCAACGCGCGCAACACGACGATCGCCTCCACCACGTCGCGCTCCTCGGTGTAGGGGTCGTCGACCGCGTCGAGGGTCGCCTCAGCCTCACTCGCGAGCCGCGCCTCCAGTTCCGTCTGGTCCGTCTCGGCCTTCGTCGCCGACAGCAGCGCCTCGTGGTCCTCGCGGAGGTCCAGGGAGACGTGCGCCGCGTTACACCGCGAGAGGGGGTGTGTGTCCATCTCGATCGCGAGGTCGCTCACGAGGTCCCAGTCGTCGGCGCAGAAGCGCAGGGTGACGGTGCCGACCACGTCACGCCACGCGATCGGCCCGCCGTTCTCCATCAGCCGGAGCGCGCGCGGCGGCACGGCGATCCGGGTGTGGGTGTCGTCCCGGCCGCACAGACAGCAGGGAGTGTTTTTCAGTCCGGCGTACACGCCGATCGCTACGCGCCGGAGAGGGGTGTGCGTTTCGGCGGCGGAGTGCCCTTCGGCCGCGCCGGGAGCGCCGTCGACGACTCGCGACCGCACAGAGCACTCACGCCGTCGATGGAAGAAAGGTCACGATGAGACGTCCGTCGCCGAAGCTCCTCGCGGCTGGGGGCTTCGGCGGTGTTCGCCGTCGATCGACTGGCAGCTATTTATAACCGATCGGGGAGCGCCTGATGCGATAGCGCTGTCACGTCTATTTAAAAGTCTACTTCCGAGCGACGATCCGGAGCACGTCCTCGTCGGCGAGTTCGTGCCCCTTCCCGACCTGCTGGTCGTCGTGTTTCGCGCTGTCGCCGGACACCCGCGCAAATTTAAACCGCTCGTCGAACTCGCCGCCGAGCTTCGAACAGGCGTCGCCGACGGTGTCGCCCTCGAAGAGGATGAGGGGCTCCTCGTAGTCGACGCCGCGTCCCGGCTTGTCCATGTAGATCCGAATCACGCCCAGCTCCTTCCAGAGGCGCTCCTTGAGCCCGTCGAGGCCGAGTTCCTTCTCGGCCGAGATGAAGAGCACGTCGTCGGGGTCGAGGTCGCGCTCGCGCAGTTCCTCCTTCACCGTCGGGAGATAGCTCTTGTCGATGAGGTCCGCCTTGTTGACGGTGACCATCGAGGGGAGGTACTCCCGGTTGTCCATCACGGCGTCGACGAGTTCGTCGATCGTGAGGTCGTGGGGGATCGTCACCTTCGCGTTGACGTAGCCGTACTCGCGGAGGACCTGCTTGACCGTCTCCTCGTCTAAGCTCACGTCGTCGCTCATCGTCACGCCGAGCCCGTCCTTGTGCGTCTTCCGGATGTTGATGTTCGGCGGCTCGGTGTCGAGGCGGATGTTCGTCGCGTACAGCTCCTCGCGCAGGCGGTCGTACTGCTCGATCTCGAAGACGGAGAGCATGAACACGACCAGATCCGCGGTCCGGACCACCGAGAGCACCTCCTTCCCGCCGCCGCGCCCGCCCGCGGCGCCCTCGATCAGCCCCGGCACGTCGAGGATCTGGATGTTCGCGCCGCGGTACTGCAGCATGCCGGGGTTGACGTCGAGGGTGGTGAACTCGTAGGAGCCGACCTCGCTGTCGGCGTTGGTGAGGGCGTTGATGAGGGTGGACTTGCCGACGCTCGGGAAGCCGACGAGGGCGACCGTGGCGTCGCCGTGCTTCTCGACCGCGTAGCCGTGGCCGCCGCCGGCGGAGGACTGGTTCTCCAGCTTCTCCTTCTTCTCCGCGAGCTTCGCCTTCAGACGCCCGATATGAGCCTCGGTGGACTTGTTGTAGGGCGTCTCGGCGATCTCCTCGCGGAGGTCCTCGATCTCCTCCTCCAGTCCCATTACCCGTCTCTCGGCCGGTCGGCTCGTTAAAGGTGTTCCTTCGAACCGCCCGCATGGCGGCGCGGACCGCACCGCCCGCCCGGCGGCGCGGACTAGACCGCCCGACCGCGCTCCGCGAACCGACGGATCGTCGCCGTAGGAGTGGTTGGACCGCCGATACTTCGACACGGTTATATCGGCGCCGAATAATCCCAACCCACGCCGAATGCCAGACCCGTCGAGCCTCCGTGACAGCACGCAGATCGTCCTCCCGCGCCGCGCGCTCGACGGTCACCGAGAGTCCCTCGAAGCCCGGTTCACCGTCACCGTCGTCGAGACGGCCGAACAGTACCGGATCATCGGCAGCCCGGTCGAGATCAAGGCCGCGAGCGACTACCTCACGCGCAACGGCGTCGCCGTCGCGTAGCCGTTTTCACCTCCCCATTCTGCCGAACCACTCCGCCGTCCGCCCGTTCGGAGGGTTAAAGTCGCCGCTCGCCGAGGCCACGTGACGATGGTCTCTCGCCGGTCGCTGCTCGCCGCGGGCGTCGCGGGTCTCGGCGGGACCGCCGGCTGCGCCGCCGTTCCGTCCGGCCTCGACGCGGGCGACCCTGCCGCTGACGACGGCGACGCCGACGACGGACCCCTCGGCGACGCACGGATCGGCTTCGTCGGCGACCTGATGCTCGGACGCAGCGTCGCCGACCGCTGGGCCGAGAGCGACGACCCGGCGGGCGTCTGGGGGACGACGCTCCCGCGGCTCCGCGATCTCGACGCGCTCGTCGGCAACCTGGAGTGTTGCGTCTCCGACCGCGGCGAGCGCTGGCCGGACAAGGCCTACTACTTCCGGTCGCCGCCGTCGTTCGCGATACCCGCGCTGGAGGCGGCGGGCGCCTCTTTCGTCTCGCTCGCCAACAACCACGTCCTCGACTACCGGGAGCCCGCCCTCCGCGACACCCGAACGCACCTCGCGGACGCCGGGATCGCCCGCGCCGGCGCCGGCACGAACGCCGACGCGGCGCTCGAACCCGCGACGTTCGAGGCCGGCGACCTCACCGTCGCCGCGTTCGGACTCACCGACCAGTCGACGGCGTTCGCGGCGACCGACGACCGCCCGGGCACCGCGTTCGCGCGCCTCGACCCCGCCGTCCGCGAGACGCGCGCCCTCGTCGGCGACGTCCTCGACCGCGTCGCCGACCTCGGTCCGGACCTCGTCGTCGCCTCGCTCCACTGGGGCGCCAACTGGGAGACCGAGCCCCGCGCGGTCCACGAGCGGTTCGGCCGCTGGCTCGTCGAGCGGGGCGTCGACGTCGTCCACGGCCACAGCGCCCACGTTCTCCAGGGCGTCGAGGTGTACGAGGGGAGGCCGATACTCTACGACGCGGGCGACTTCGTTGACGACTACGTCGACTACGTCGACCGCGAGGGCGTCCGCAACAAGCGCAGCGCGCTGTTCGAACTCGTCGTCCGCGACGGCGACCCCGCCGCGCTCGACGTCCGCCCGACCGAGATCGTCGACGAGACCGCGACGCTGGCCGACGGCGACGTCGCCGAGTGGGTTCGGGAGACGGTCGCCCAGCGCTCCGCGGCGTTCGGGACCGACGTCGAGGGCGTCGACGGCGAGCGCGACGGCGGCCGGTTGCGGATCCCGCTGGGCGGCGACTGACCTCGTCGCCCGCCCGAGTCGCCCCCGCGCCCTGCTGGGGTCCAAACCCTATTGCGTTTCATACCCTAACGTCGGCCGTGACGAACACCAACCGCGAGTGGCTTCTCGCCGAGCGGCCGACCGGCGAGCCCGATCGGGACAGCTTCGAACTGCGCGAGACGGACATCCCCGACCCCGCGCCGGGCGAACTCCTCGTCCGGACGCGGTTCCTCTCCGTGGACCCGTACATGCGCGGCCGGATGCGAGAGGGGGAGTCGTACGCCGAGCCGTGGGACGTCGGCGACGCGCTCAGGGGCGGCGTCGTCGGCGAAGTGGTCGAGGCGGAGAGCGACGCGTACGACGCGGGCGACCTCGTGACGGGCGAGGGGACGTGGGCCGACTACGCGACCCTCGACGCCGACGACGTCGCGCCGGTCGACCCGAGCGTCGCTGCCCCCGAGGCGTACCTCGGCGTCCTCGGAATGCCCGGCCGAACCGCCTACTTCGGGCTCCTCGAAGTCGGCGAGCCCAAGCCCGGCGACACGGTCGTCGTCTCCGGGGCGGCGGGTGCGGTCGGCTCCGTCGTCGGTCAGATCGCGAAGCGCAACGGCTGCCGCGTGGTGGGCTTCGCCGGCAGCGACGAGAAGACCGACTGGCTCACCGAGGAGCTCGGCTTCGACGCCGCGATCAACTACAAGTCGACCGACGACTACCGCGCCGCGCTCGACGAGGCCGCGCCCGACGGCGTCGACGTGTACTTCGACAACGTCGGCGGTCCCATCACGGACGCCGTGTTCACGAAGCTGAACCTCGACGCGCGCGTCGCGGTCTGCGGCCAGATCGCTCACTACAACGACGAGGAGGTCCCGACCGGACCGCGCAAGCTCCCGGGGCTGATCCCGGTGCGGGCCAAGGTCGAGGGGCTGCTCGTCGGCGACTTCGCGACCCGCTTCGGCGAGGCGAGCGAGCGGCTGGGTGAGTGGGTCGCGAGCGGCGACCTGAAACACCGCGAGACGGTCGTGGAGGGGCTGGAGAACGCCCCCGACGCCTTCCTCGGCCTGTTCTCCGGCGACAACATCGGCAAGCAGGTGGTGCGGGTGTCGGCGGCGGACGCGGAGTAACGACGCCGGCTCAGTGCCGCCCCATCCCACCACATCCCACCCATCCCATCCACCGCTCCGCGCCGGTGAGACGCGCGCCGATCGGAGCGTAACGCAAAAACGCCAACAGGGCGTAGCACAGCCGTGCTGTTCGCGACCCACCTCCTCATCGGCGCGCTCGTCGCGCGGAACCGCTTCCCGGTGCCGTGGGTCGTCGCGGGCGCGGCGCTCCCGGACCTCGTCGACAAGCCGCTGGCGATGCTCGGACACGTCCCCACCTATCACTCCGTCGCCCACTCCGCGCTGTTCGCGAGCGTCCTCGGCGCCGGGTGGCTGGCGGCCCGTCGGTACGGCGCCGCGTCGGCCACCGGAGCCGTCGCGGCGGTCGGCGTCGGCTGGGCGACGCACCTCGTCGCGGACGCCGCCCACATCAGTATCAACGGCCGACCGGAGAACACGGTGTTCCTCCTCTGGCCGGTCGTTCGGAGCTGGAACTCCATCGGGGCCGGTCCCGGGTCATTCGCGCTCCAGTACCTCTGGACGCCGTCGTTCTACGTCGAGGTCGCGATATGGCTGTTCGCCGGCGCGCTCCTGTTGCGCGACGGCCCGCCGGAGATCGGCGCGTGACTCCCCCTACTCGACGTATTCGAGGGCGCGCAGCTACTCGACGTATCCGAGTGCCCGCAGGTGCGACTCGTCGAGACCGGAGAGGTACTGCTCGTCGCCGACGAGACCGCCCGCCTCGGCGGCCCGTTCGAGCAGCCCCTCGGGGACGCCCGTCGCCGCCGCGCCGTCGCCGTACGGGTCCCCGACGACCGTCTCCGCGGCCGGGTCGCCCACCTCGTAGCGGGCGTGGACCACGTCGGTGCCGTCCGCCGTCCGCCGCCCGAACAGCTTCTCCCCGTCCGCCCGGCGGACCCCGCGGACGACTCCCTCGGCCGTGAGCGTCCCCGCGACCGTCTCCACGTACTCCCGGCCGAACGCCGTCGGCGGCGCGGCCGCTCCCGGTTCGGGTCGGAGCATACCGGGCAGGTCGACGAGCGAGACCTGCTCGTCCACGGTCGACTCCGGCCAGTCGGGCCGCGCGACGACGAGCGGGACGCGGACGAGCGACTCCCACGAGGCCGGCGGCAGGTGGCCGAACACTCCCCGCCCGGGGTCGAGGCACTCCCCGTGGTCGGCCGTCACCGCGAGCACGTCCCGGTCGGGCCTGTACAGCCCGCGCTCCCGGAGTTCGCTCACGAACTCGACGACCGACCCGCCGAGGTGTTCGCAGGCCCGCCGGTACAGCCGCGCGACCGTCTCGGCCTCGTCCCGGTCCACGTCCGCGGCGTCCCCTATCGTGAGGCTCCGGCTCATCGCGGCCGCCCGGTCCGAGTCGAGCGTCCCGGCCGCCTCGCCGTCGCTCGGGACGTAGTAGGGACTGTGGGTGTCCATGTAGTGAAGCCAGCAGAACACCGGGTCGGGCTCCCCCGACAGCGCCTCCAGCGCGCGCTCGTGGAGCCGCGCCGCCGGCCGATAGTAGGGGTCGGCGAGCCCGAGGCGCCGAAAAGTCGGCCAGAGGCGCCGGAAGTACGCCTGCTCGACGGGACGCGTCACCCCGCGCGGAAGGAGGTCGTCCAACAGGTTGCTCAGCCCGCCGGCCTCCCCGACGGACCGCTCGGTCAGCGCGTCGGCGGCGAGGGGGTTGTCGGTCAGCAGTTGCGTGCGGTAGCCGTCGGCCGAAAACGACGACGGGAGCAGCGGGTCGTCGACCGCCCCTTCCTCGTCGATGAACCGCCCGGTCGCGAGGGCCGGGATCGAACTGGCCGTGTGCGAGGCCGGGGCGACCGCGTTCGCGAACCGGGTCCCGCCCGTCCGTTCCGCGACCGCGTCGACGAGTTCGGTCGCGTGGTCCGCCCTGAGCGCGTCGGCGGACAGGAGAAAGACGTTCGGCGGGCGTGGCATCTGGCCGCAGTACGCCGCCGCTGAGGTTATATCTGTTGTCGCCGCAGGATTCGACACCTCGCGGTGTGGCGTCGCCGAGCGATTCCCGAGGAGAGGCGTGCGCGGGACCGGATTCGAACCGAACCCAGACGTGCTCGCTTCGCTGCGCGCGTCTGGGAGGGTTCGAATCCTCGCAACGATGAGTCTCCTCGCGAACTGCTCGGAGACACATGCGCGGGACCGGATTCGAACCGAGGCGAGAAATGCTCGCTCACTCCGTTCGCTGCGCCTTTCTCGCTGGGCTCAAATCCGCTCCTGCTCCCTCGCTCAGTCGCTACGCTCCTTCGCTCAGTGCGCGGGACCGGATTTGAACCGGCGGACCCCTACGGGATAGCGTCCTAAGCGCTACGCCTTTGGCCTGGCTCGGCAACCCGCGCGCGAGTACCCGTACCCGAGTGGTTCAAAAATAGTTGTCGCTACCGACCCGCCGCGCCCCGATTGTCCGCTCAGATGTCGGTGTCGAACGGCAGCAGATCGAGCACCGCCTCCTCACCGACTCGATCGAGGAGCCACTCCGCGAACAGCACCGCGGCGACCCCGAGCCCCATCCCGAAGAGGGTGTCGGAGAGGTAGTGCGTCCCGAGGTAGATCCGCGAGAAGGAGATCAGTCCGGCGAAGCCCGCGGCGACCGCGAACGGGAGCTCGTCGGAGTTGCGCGCGATCGCCGCGTACGCCGTCACTGCGGCCGCGTGTCCCGAGGGGAACGAACTCGTCACGCCGGTGTCCCCCTCGGTGATACAGATCGGATTCGGTGGGAACGGGCGGTCGACGAGCGACATCAGCCCCCAGACGACGACGCCGAGCAGCGACAGCGCGACGACGCTTTTGACGAACTCCTCGCGCCAGCCGGCGAGGTAGAACAGCCCGACGAACACGACCCCGGCCGTGACGGAGCCGAGCCCGGTCATCGACGTCATCATCACGGTCAGAAGCGACGTGCGGATCGCCCCGACGAACTCGACGGCGAGATGGTCGACCGTCTGGACGGCGTTCAGAACCGCTCCGAGAAGGGCGAACATGAGTGATCGATCCTATCGGCCGAACGACCATAGAGGCCGCGCTCACCGGCAGAACTCGCAGTCGCAGTACGCGTCGCAAACGGGGTTGTCGCAGTCGGCGCCGCGGGCCGAGCAGCGTTCGCGGCCGTGTCGGATCAGGAGGACGTGAAGCGGGTAGATCAGCTCGTCGGGCACCCGTCCGTCTAACACCTCGTGCGCGCGCTCGTTCGACGCCGACTCCGGCACCAGGCCGAACCGCTTCGAGACGCGCTCGACGTGCGTGTCGACCGCCATCGTCGGCTTTCCGAAGTGGAAGTTCAACACGACGCTGGCGGTCTTCGGGCCCACGCCCTTGATCTCGGTGAGCCAGCCTTTCGCCTCGTCGGTCGGCATCGCGTCGAGGAACGCCAGCGAGTACGCGCCGCCGGTCTCCTCGCGGATCGCGGTCAGGGCGCGCTGGATTCGGGCCGCCTTTTGCTCGGCGAGCCCGGCGACGCGGATCGTCTCCTTCAGCTCCTCGTGGTCGGCGGCCTCGATCGCGGCGAAGTCGTCGTAGCGGTCGAACAGCGCCTCCGAGGCGCGCCGCGTGTTCTCGTCGGCGACGTTCTGCGAGAGGATCGTCGTCACGAGCTGGCGGACGCCCTCGCCCGGCTCGGCCGTCGGGTCCGCGCCGTGCTCGGCGACGCGGTCGACCGGCTCGTACAGCTCGACGAGGTCGTCGTGAAGCGCCCGGACCCGCGTCTCGTCCCACTGCTGTGTCGACATACGCGCGCTACGTGGGCGGGCGACTTGAGCGCGGCGGAGGCGGTGGGATCGTACGCTCCGAACGCGGTCGGAGCCGGGCCGCGGACGCGGTCGTTTATATCCCTTGCCGGCCAATCACCCCGCGTGTACCGGGCGAGCGACCGAGTCGACAACGAGGCGTGGATCGAGCTGGTCGAGGAGGCGTGCGTCTCGCTCGACCTCGACGAGGAGACGCGCTCGACCGCGGTGGACCTCTTCCTCTCCCGCGCGCCCGACGACGACCGGGGGAAGCGCGTCGCGGCCGCGGCCAGCCTCTACGCCGCCGGCCTGATCCGCGGCGAGGAGCGCTCGCAGTCCGCCGTCGCCGACGCGATGGACGTCTCGCGGCTCTCCGTCCAGAAGCGATGGAAGCCGATCCTCGAAGACGCGGGATTTTCGCCGCCGTCGTGGTGAAATCTGGAAGATCCGGCGTTTGTCGGGCCCTCAAGCGGCCTGTCCGTAGCGTCCTCGACAGCGACAGATTTATTATTCGACGTAAAGTATCCTTTACTGTAAAGCGAGCTTTACATCTAATCCACGCTCGCTTTACCTCCACCATGAGCGAACACACCACCTCCGCGACGACTCGGCCCTCCGCCCGAAAGCGGTACAAACGCATCGCGTACGGCCTGCTCGGCGCCGGTATCCTCGCGCTGTGGGTCGGCATCGCGCTCGATCGATTCGTCCTCGGCGTCGCCCTGTACTGGGCCGGCGGCCTCGGGATGGGGCTCGTCCAGCGGTTCAGCCCCGTCGAGCTGTACGACGAGCGCGACACGACCATCGAGCGCAAGGCGAGCCAGAACACGATGAACGTCTTCGCGTACGTCTTCATCCTCGGAACGCCCGGCGGGCTCGCGTTACAGGAGAGCGGACTGATCACGCTCCCGGGCGAGTTCTACGGCGCGACGTGGACGCTCTTCGCGGTCTTCGCCGTGTTCGGCGCGTCCGTTCTCTACCACAAGTACCGGACATGAGAAACGACATCAGCGACCGGCGCGCCGAGACCGACGAGAGTCAGGCCGACCTCGCGGCCGCGGTCGGAGTCACCCGCCAGACGATCAACGCGATCGAACGCGAGCGGTACGACCCCTCGCTGGAGCTCGCCTTCGAGTTGGCCGCCCACTTCGACTGCCGGATCGAGGACATCTTCGATCCGGCAGAAGAGGGTCGCTGAGCGGTCTCGGGATCGCACACTACGTGCCGTCTCCGGGTCTTCGTATCATATCGGGACAACGTATGATTCGATAAAATCGATGAGCTTGGCCTCCAGTTCGTTTCGGTCGGCGAAATATCGGAAGCGCAGGCTGTAGGCGTCGTCCATCTCATCGATCGACGCGCTGCTGAACTTCGGTTCGTACGTCTTCTGGTTCCCGCTGCTTCGTTCCGCTTCGGAAAAGATACAGAATGACCTCGGATCGCGTCGCCGTGAGCCGGGTTCTCGAAGTCTGAAGTACTCCGGAACCGCGCCAGCTTCGGCGCCGGTCCCAGTCGTGAGGCCCGCTTTGGTGAAGACGAACGCGTTCCCGTCGCTCGCCTTCGCGAACGCGACCGATTGATCGATTACCGCTAGTCCGGGTTCTGCGAACCCTTCGGTCGTGGTCTCTCCTTTCGTCGGAATATCGACGTCGCTGGCGATGAAGACCGCGGCTTGCGTCTTCTTCGAGACCTCTCGACAGATCGATCTGAGCGTGGCTTGGATCTCATCGGAAGCAGCAACGTCACCCTCGGGAGCGAGCGGATCTTGCGGGAGCGGATAGTCGTCGCCGGGATAGAGATACGACGGGTCCAGCAGCCGATACGGTCCCATCAAGAAGACGAGTACATCGGAGGAGTCCGCCCATGAGACGGAGTCGACGATGATGTCCCGAATCGGTGTTTCACCGTCGGTCTCGAGGTCCGCCATCATTCCGGGTGTCGTTACCGCTTCGTATATCAATACTGTCAGCAAGTTCTTAACAGTCATTAAGTATATCCGTCTTGGCGTCCAACGTACGCGTATGAGCGAACGGGAAGCCGAGATCGAGGAACGGAGGGAAACGGTGGACGACCGCCCAGCGGGGTACGATCGAGTCGAAACGGAGCTACTCAACGATGCGCTCGATCTCGATCGCGAGGCGGAGCGGCTCAAAGCGATGGGCGAGCCGACCAGATTCACGCTCCTGTACTTACTGTCTCAGGAAGGACAGATCGGGAGCGGTGAGCTCGCAGACGCCCTCGATCGCCGTCAAAACGACCTGTACCACCACCTCAACACGCTAGAAGATGCGGGTCTCGTCGGAAAGTACCGAGACGGAAAGAGACGGATATACGAGTTGTCGCCGCTCGCGGAAGCGTTCGTCCCACAGCTATTCGAGGCGGTCAACGATCGAGCCGAGGCGGTATAAGGCGAGAGCTGTCGAGACACCCTCCCACGTATCCCGGCCCTACCGCGGCGTCGCGACGACGCCGAGGTGGTCCTCGTGGAACCGGTCGAGCCGCCGCGTCTCCAGAATCTCGTACGCGTCTCGGAGCCGGTCGAGCGCGCCCTCGAACACCGTCTTCGGGTCCGCGGTCACGTCCTCGCTGCGCGCTTTGATCGCTAGCAGGAGCCGCCCGTCCTTGGCCAAAAACTCCGCGTTGCGCACGGCGACGTCTGCTTGCCCGCGCGTGGCAACGTCCTGAACGAGCGCGTCGACGTCGCTCTCGACGACGTGGGCGTACGTCTCCGGCCTCCGCGCGTCCTTGAGCAGCGGAAACAGCCGGTCGCGGGACGCCGCGGCGTCGAGCAGGTCCCGTGCCGGGCGGGGCGCGAACTCGACAGCGTAGGTGGGGCCCGCGAAGTCGGCGACGTGACTGACCGTCGTCCCGCTCGCGGCGCCGAGGTAGAGGACCGTCTCGCCGCCCGACAGGCCGGTCTCCAGCCCGAGTTCGAGCATCCCGCCGAGCTTCGACCGCTCGGGGTCCCACGCGCGCCAGCCGTCCGCGGTCGGCTCGCCGTACACGGGCTCGCCGCGGGTCGCCAGCCGTTCCTCGCCGCCGAACTCCCGGCGCTCGACGCCGTCGGGGAGTGCGGCGTCACTCATCGCCGTTACCCCCGTCGTTCGCCGCATCGTCCTCGGTACGCTTTCGGATCGTTGCCATCCGCTCGCGGAGGTCGTCGTGGAGCCGCTCGCGCCGCTCACCGGCGTAATGATCGGCGCGGGCGGCGAGCGTCAGCTTCCCGGCGAGCGCGCGCGCCGCGGAACCGCGGTCCTCGGGTCGCGTGCCGCGGACGAACTCGTGGGTGTAGATGATCCCGTGTTTCGGCGATGGCGCGCGCCCCGAGAGGTGCGCGAACAGCGCGTCCTCGGCGCCGAGCACCTGAACCGTGCCGGAGGGCTTCTTCGCGAGCGGCTCCAGCCCGCCCGCGAGCGCGATCAGCCGCGCGGCGAGCTCCGGCCCGGCCATCTCGGTGAGGTTCGGGGCGACCGCGGGCGCGATCCGACCGATCGTCTCGGCGAGCGCCGCCCGCTCGTCGTCGAGGCCGGCGGCGCGCTCGGCGAGTGAGACCGCCCGTCGCTCGACCTCGCTCTCGGGCTCGCGCGCCGCGATTTCTCGGGCGCCCTCGACTCCGGAGCCGACCTCGTCGAAGAGGCTTCCCGCCCACTCGACGGCGCGCTCGGCGAGCTCGTTGGCGACGCGCTCGGCGTCGTCCATGGCCCGAACCGCGTGGATCAGCTGCGCGTCGTCGGCGCGCTCGCGCTCCCGGACCGCCTCGCGGGTCGCGCGCGTCGTCGCGGCCTTGAGCCGGTCGTAGTACTCGTCGGCGTCGTCCGCGAAGCCGGACTCGACGGCGCGCGCGGGCCAGTCGGCGGGCGACGCGGCGCTCCCGTCGCGCACCCGCGTCGCGGCCGCCGCGATCGCGGCGTCGTCGCTTTCCGTCTCGGTATCGATATCGTCGGTCGCGTCCGGTGGCAGCGCCTCGAACCAGCCGCCACCGCCGTCGGACGCCCCGCTCGCGTCCGGTTCGGCGTCGGTGTCGCTCATTGCCGGCGGCTACTCGCCCCGGCGGTATAGACGTTCCCGATGCGACCCGCGGCCGCTCGACTTACGGGTCGCGCCACGGCGCGTCGCTCACGCCGCCGCGTCGGACTCGGCGCCACTGTCGTCGCCGTCGGCGTCGTCCGATTTATCGGCGAACACCCCGCCCGCGCCCGACTTCAGTTCGGCGAGGGTCGCGCCCGCCAACCCGCCGAGCGCGCCGCCCGTGCTGGCCGCGTTTCGGCTCCACAGCCCGCCGACCGCGGCGCCCACCGCGGCGCCGACGGCCGCGTACTTCGCCCTGCTCAACGAGTTTCGGATTCGGGATCCCATACTCCCCGTTTCTTGTCTGCTCATAAAAATGTGTCTGCGAAAACCACGAATTGGTGTGGTCGGCGCGGATAGCCCGATCGAGGCGGGTGGTCGGTGTGATGCGGTCGCCGTCGCTCCCGCTTACTGAAGGCGCTTCGTCGTCTCCACGAGGGGATGTCGCGCGTAGTCGACGACCTCGATGTCGCCGACGACGCGGAGCCCCTCCTTCTCCGCGGTCTTCGCCATCCCCAGGTCGACCGGGGTCTGCGGGACGATCATGTACGCGTCCATCGCCTCGATGCCGGCCTCGCGGGCGGCCATCGCCCGGTGGTGGCCGTCGGCCAGGTAGAGGGTGCCGCCGTTGTCGATGACGACGAGCGGCTCAGCGAGGCCGTGTTCGAGCTCGTACTGTCGCCCCTCCAGCTCGTCGGCGTACACGCGGGCCTGCGTCGGCGTCAGGTCCGCGATGGCGACCTCGCGGCGCTCCTCGTCGAGTTCGACGCCGTGGATCTGCGAGAGGGTCCGCATTAGCTTCCCGACCTTACCGGGCGTCGCGCGCTCGATCTGCGAGCGGACCACGTCGGTGTTCGAGATGATCCCGACGAGGTTGTCGGCGTCGTCGACGACCGGGAGCCGCTGGATGCCGGAGCGGAGGATTACCCGCGCGGCGTCGGTCACCTTCATATCCGGGTGGGCGACGATCAGGTCCTCCGTCATCACCGTGAACACGGGGGCGTCGTCGTCCGCGAGCAGCAGGTCCCCGGCCGAGACGAACCCCTCCACGGTGCGGCCCTGCGTGACGGGGAACCCGTTGTGGCCGTCGCTGTCGGCCATGCGGCGCGCGACGGTCGCCACCGTCTCGTCCGGGCTGACCGTCTCCACCTCGCGGGTCATGTACTCCCCGACCGTCGGTTTCCCGCTCATCGTCCGCCGTAAACGTCCCCGGGATAAAAAGGGGGCGGGGCGACGGCTCGCTAACGAGGAACTGAGCGGGACAGGATAAGGAGGCGGAAAGAGAAGCCGCGGAACCGCTTACTGCGGGCTCGGGTTCGACGGGCCGGAGACGTTGCCGTCCTTCAGCGCCGACCCGGTGATCGACTTCAGCCGGGAGACGAGCGAGTCCTTCTCGGCCTCGCCTTCGAGGGCGATGTCGAGGACCTCGCTGATGTGCGAGACCGGGATGACCTCGATCATCTCCTCGTACTCGTCTTCGATCATCACGTCCTGCTCGTTGGCCGCGGGGATGATCACCCGGTCGCAGCCGGCCTTCGCGGCCGCCTCGATCTTGTGGGTGACACCGCCGACGGGGAGCACGTCGCCGCGGACCGACAGCGAGCCGGTCATCGCGAGGCTCTGGTCGACGCCGACGTTCTCCAGCGCGCTTATGACGGCGGTCGCGACCGTGATGGACGCGCTATCCCCGTCGACGCCCTGCTGGCCCGTCTGGATGAACTGGATGTGGATGTCCTTCTCGGAGATGTTCTCGTCGGAGAACTTCTTGATGATCGCCGAGACGTTCTGGACCGACTCCTCGGCCATCTCCTTCAGCTGGCCGGTGGCGATCACCTGGCCGCCGCTCTGGGTGGGCGTCACCTCGGCCATCACCGGGAGCATGATCCCGGAGTCCTCGCCCATCACGGCGAGGCCGTTGACGCGGCCGGTGACGTAGCCGTCGGAGACCTGGAGCTCGTAGTCCTTCCGGCGCTCGATGTAGTCGTCGGCGAGCTGCTGTTCGATGGACCGCGAGCGGCCCTTCGCCTGAAGGACGTGGTCGCGGGTGGTGTAGTCGGCGTCCTCGCCGCGGGCGATGTCGCCCGCGACGCGGACGAGTCCGCCGAGGTTCCGGAACAGGAGCGTGAGGTGGCCCTTCCGGCCGGAGCGGCGCTTGGCCTCGAGGATGACCTCCTCGACGGCCTCGGCCGTGAACTCCGGCAGGCGGCCGTCCTTCGCGACCTCCTGGGCGATGAACCGGACGTACTTCCGGCGCATCTCCGGGGTGTCCTCGATCGTGTCCTCCATGTACACCTCGTAGCCGTACCCCTTGATACGGCTCCGCAGCGCCGGGTGCATGTTCTCCATCGCGTCGAGGTTCCCGGCCGCGATCATGACGAAGTCGGTCGGGACGGGCTCGGTCTGGACCATCGCGCCCGAGGAGCGCTCGGACTGGCCCGTGATCGAGAACTCGCCCTCCTGAATCGCCGTCATGAGGTGCTGCTGGCTGCGGATGTCGAGCGTGTTGATCTCGTCGATGAACAGCACGCCCTTGTTCGCCTTGTGGATGGCGCCCGCCTCGACGCGGTCGTGGCTGGGCGTCTCCATTCCGCCGGACTGGAACGGGTCGTGCCGGACGTCGCCGAGCAGCGCGCCGGCGTGCGCGCCGGTCGCGTCGCGGAACGGCGCCGTCTTCGTGTCGCCGTTGTTCACCAGCAGGTTCGGGATCATCGCGTCCGACCCGCGGTTGAGGTAGCGGAAGACGAGGTAGACGACCCCGGCGGCGATGATGCCGACGAGGATCTGGCCGACGATGATGAGCGCGTAGCCCAGCACGACGGCGATGATGATCCACATGAGGAGCGACCGCATCTGGTTGCGCTTGCGCGCCTCCTCGCGGTGCGCCTCGACGATCTGGTCGCCCTTGCCGGCCGGCACCGTGCGGACCTTCGGCTTGTTGCCGTCGTCGGGGTTGTGGTACACCAAGACGTCCTGGAGCTCCTCTTTGGGGAGGAGCTCGGACATCGCCTTCGCGAGCATCGACTTCCCGGTCCCGGGCGAGCCGATCATCATCACGTGGCGGCGCTGCTTGGCCGCCTTGATGATCACGTCGCGGGCGTGCTCCTGCCCGATGACCTGGTCGACGAGCCGGTCGGGGATCTCCAGCTCGGCGGTCGTGTCGATCTTGAGCCCGCCGAGGAGGTCGTCCTCGTCCGGGTCCTCCTCGATCTCGGCGCCCTCGACCTCGACGGTGCTACCGAGTTCGTCGATCCCGCCGTCGTCGGCCGGATCGGGGTTGTTACCGTTCCGGGCCCCGTCGGAGTCCTCTCCGACGACCTCGGTCTCGTCGAACCCGTCCCCGTCGTCGACGACGACCCCGTCGTCCCAGGGGTCGTCCCCGTCGTCGGGGTCCGCGGCCGACTCCCCGTCCTCGGGGTCCGCCGCCGACCCGTCGTCGGAGTCCGCGGCGTCGTCGACGCCGGGGTCGTTCGCCGGACCGTCGTCGGGCTCGGGATCGCCGCGCGCGGCGTCCTCGCCGTTCCCCGCCGGACTCGAGTCGTCGACGCCGCCGTGGGGCGGTTCGTCGGGGTCGTCGGCCGTCGGGTCGTTCGTGTCCTTCTCGTTGCTCATAGAATCGGGTGTCGCTATCGAAAAGGACGGGTCGGCTACTGATATACTTTCTCCCCCCGGAGGCGCCGGCATGGGGGCAGCAAACGCCGTTTTGAAGCCGTATATCCGCCGATCTCGGCGTCCGAGCGTTCCCACGGGGTTTATAAATGACGCCGACGGTACGTACACTCATGCGGGGGTTCTACATCGGCCGGTATCAGCCGTTTCACGACGGCCACCGGCACATGGTGGAAGAGATCGCGGCGGAGGTCGACGAGCTCGTCTTGGGGATCGGCTCCGCCGGCGACTCCCACACCACGCGGAACCCCTTCACGGCCGGCGAGCGCGTGATGATGGTGACGAAGGCCGTCGAGGAGCTGGACGCCACCACCTACGTCGTCCCCATCGAGGATCTCGACCGCAACTCCGTCTGGGTGAGTCACGTCCAGAGCATGACCCCGCGGTTCGATGTCGCGTACTCGAACAACCCGCTCGTGGTCCGCCTGTTCGAGGAGGCGGGCGTCGAGGTGCGCCAGTCGCCGATGTTCCGCCGCGACGTGCTGGAGGGAACCGAGCTCCGCGAGCGGATGATCCGCGGCCGCGACTGGGAGGCCCTCGTGCCCGACGCCGTCGTCGACGTGATCCGCGAGGTCGACGGCGTCGAGCGCATCCGCCGGATCGCCGAGACCGACTCGAACGGCGACGAGCCCTCGGATCAATAGGGCGGGGAATACGACCGTGTGAGCGTTCGTTTGCCGCGAATCGCCTGTCACGGACTGACGGAGAGCGTTTTCGACGGCTCCGGTCGCTTATAAAAGAGTGTCAGCGGATCGGTAGTGTCTATTTTCGAAACTTCAGTCACTCACTTATAAATAGTCGATTACGGATCGGTGGCGAACACCTCCAAAGACCCAGTTGCTTGTATATAAATAACTGACCGTAGATCGGTGGCAAACACCTCCAAATCCCCAGCTACTCGCTTATAAATAACTGACCGTGGACCGGCGGCGAACACCTCCAAAGCCCCAGCCGCGAGGACTCGCGCGGCTCGGTGCGCGCTTCAGTCGCTCGCGTTGCTCGCTCCTTCCAGTGCTTGCGTCGCCTACGGCGCCCCCGCGGCTGCCCCTTTGAGTCCCGCCCCGCACCGCAACCGCACCTCACACCTCCCCAGCCTCGTCGCTCGCTTCGCTCGCGACTCCCTCGCGCGTGCGACTCGCGCCCTGCGGGCGCTCGTCGGCACGCTGGGAGGCGCGACGCGCCTCTTACAGCCGGCGGCAGAGCCGCCGGCGACGCCACCGCAGTTGTCGATTGTCGAGTGAGCGGCGCGGCCGCCCGTTCCTTTTAAATCTGCGCCGACCGCGGGTTCTGACATGATAACGCTCGCCTCGGACTTCGGCTCGCCGTACCCCGCCGCGATGAAGGGCGTGATCCGCCGACACACGGACGCCGAGATGATCGACGTCGCGCACGACCTCCCGCGCGGGGACCCGCGCGCGGCGGCCTTCTGGCTCCGGTTCGTCCTCCCCGAGTTCCCGCCGGCGGTCCACTGCGCCGTGATCGACCCCGGCGTCGGCACCGACCGGTCCGCCCTGGTCGTCCGCGCCGGCGCGAACGTCATCGTGGCCCCGGACAACGGCCTCGCGATGCCGCCCGCCCGGGCGCTGGCGGGCGCCGAGGGCGACGTCGAAGCGTGGACCGTCGCGGTCGACGACCCCGCGAGCGAGACGTTCCACGGGCGCGACGTGTTCGCCCCGACCGCGGCCCGGGTCCGTGTCGCGCTCGACGACGAACTGGCGGCGGCCGGCGCGCCGGACGATGCGCCCGACGCCGACGCGGTCGCCGAGACGCTGGACGCGATGGAGGGCCTCACGCCCGCGGCCGACCCGGTCGACGTCCGCTTCCCGGAGCCGTCGATCGAGCGCGACGGCGACGACGGTAGCGACGGCGAGGAGGGCGATGGCGGCGGAGGCGACGGCGACGTGACCGCCGTCGACGGCGAGGTACTCGCGATCGACCGGTTCGGCAACGTGATCACGAACGTCCCCGGCGAGCTGATCCGCGGCCGCGACTGGATCCGGGTCAACGGCGACCTCACTCCGGTCGCGGAGACGTTCGGCGCGGTCGAGCCCGGCGAGCGCCTCGTCACGGTCGGGAGCCACGGCTACGCCGAGTGCGACGTCAACGACGGCCGCGGCGACGGCGCGTTCGACCTCCGGCCGGGGGACTCGGTGCGGTTCGTGCCGGACAGCGTGAGCCTCTGAGCGTCGAAAAAGCCGGCGCGCCTACAGCTCGACGCCCGAGGGGATCAGGCTCTCGCTGCGGAGCAGGTTCCCCTCGTGGTCGTACACGAGGAAGGTGTCCTTGTCGTAGGCGACGAGGCGCTCGCCGTCCACGTCGATCTCGACGCGGTACCGAGCGTCGCCGTCGTCGGTCGCGTCGCGCGCGGCGTGGATGAACGGGAGGACGTCCGTCGCCGTCTCGTTGAGTTCGAGGACGAAGTCGCCGGTGTACCGGTTGGTGACGCCGACCACGCCCTCCGGGTCGTCCGCCTCGTCCAGCGGCTCGCGGAGCCGGAACGCGACGTCGATCTCGTCTGCTGTGAGCAGGTCGTCGCCGTCCGTTTCGACGATGACGTCGTCGCTCTCGCCCCCGGAGAGCCGCTCGCGGAGCAGTTCCTCCGGCCCGTGGAAGTCGATCCGCACCAGCGGGGGCGACCGGGAGCCGGCGCCGTCGTCGACGCCCTCGACGGTCAGATCGAAGTAGTCACGCCGCATTTCCTACCGGATTCTTTGCGGTCCGGCCGTATCAACGTAACGGGCGGATCGGCGGCGCGGAACCGACAGCGCCGTGTCGACGGCACCCGGCGTCCGGGTCGACGGCGCCTCGGTCGTCCGCGCCGCGTCGGCGCCGCGGCCGTGGGTCCCGGTGTCGGTCGTGATAATTGTCGGGGGTAGTTTAACTTCCCCCCGACTCTAGGCCCTCGTATCCATGGCGAGTGACGCCGGCGGGAGCGACCTCGGCGACCGGATCGAGGACCTCCGGCTGCGCCTCTCGCGCGCGTGGGAACTGCTCCAGGGGTCGACGCTCGACGTCCGCCCGTTCCGCCCGGGCGAGGACGGGCCGCTCGCGTCGTTCGTCGTTCCCGACGACGAGCGCGAGGTCGACCGGTACTGGGTGAACGCCCCGTACGCGTACGTCGTGATCACCTACGACGAGGTCGAGAGCGAACACCGGTACTACGCGGTCGAACCCGAGCTGGACGCGTTCGAACGCGAGCTCCTCGACCGCGTCGTCGACGACATCCGCGACCCACTCTTATACCGCGAGGGGAGCGGCAAGACCGACGAGGAGACGCTCAAGTCGGAGCTGGAGACGCTGTTGGAGGGGTACGGCGTCGAGGCCGAGATGGACACGTTCCACGCGCTCGCGTACTACCTCTACCGCGACTTCCGCGGCTACGGGAAGGTGGACCCCCTCCTGAACGACCGCCACATCGAGGACGTCTCCTGTGACGGCTACGACCTCCCGATCTTCGTCTACCACGACGAGTACACGGACATCGAGACGAACGTCTCGTTCGCCCAAGAGGCGCTCGACAGCTACGTGATCCGGCTCGCCCAGCAGTCCGGCCGGCACGTCTCCGTCGGCGACCCCATCGTCGAGACGACGCTGCCCGACGGGTCGCGCGCGGAGTTGGCCCTCGGCGAGGAGGTGACCCCGCGCGGCTCGGCGTTCACCATCCGCCAGTACGCCGAGGACCCGTTCACGCCCGTCGACCTCGTCGAGTACGGCACGTTCTCGATCGAGCAGATGGCGTACTTCTGGCTCTGCATCGAGCACAACAAGAGCCTCATCTTCGCGGGCGGCACCGCCTCGGGGAAGACGACATCGATGAACGCGGTGTCGATGTTCGTCCCGCCGCGCGCGAAGGTGCTCACCATCGAGGACACCCGCGAGCTCTCCCTCTACCACGACAACTGGCTCTCCGCGGTCACCCGCGAGCGCCGGTACGAGGGGACGGACATCGACATGTACGACCTGCTGCGGTCGGCGCTGCGCCACCGCCCCGAGTACATCGTCGTCGGCGAGGTGCGCGGCGAGGAGGCGATCACGCTGTTCCAGGCGATGAACACCGGCCACACCACCTTCTCGACGATGCACGCCGACTCGATCGAGACGGTGATCAACCGGCTGGAGAACGAGCCGATCAACGTCCCCCGCGCGATGGTCCAGTCGCTCGACATGCTGTCGGTCCAGACGCTCACGCGCTCGGACGACGAGCGAGTCCGCCGCGCGAAGACGATCGGCGAGATCGGCGGCATCGACCAGCGGACCGGCGAGCTCGACTACTCCTCCGCGTTCGAATGGGTGCCGGACTCCGACACGTTCCGCCGGAACGACTCGTCGCTGTTGGAGGAGATCGCGGACGAGCGCGGCTGGTCGCGCTCCGAGCTGCTCCGCGAGGTCCGGCGCCGCGAGCGCTTCCTCGAACTGCTCTCCGCGCTCGGCATCGACGACTACCGCACGTTCACCGCCCTCGTCAACGAGTACTACGCGGACGCCGACCGCGTGATGGAGAAGCTCGACGAGCGCGCCGCCGCGGCCGAGGGCGTCGACGCCGACGACCTCGGGGCGGAGGAGGCTCGCCCCGGCTCGGACGCCTCGGCGACGGGTCCCTCCGACCGATGATCGAGTACCTCCCCCTCGCCGCCGCGGTCGCGGCCTGCCTCGCGCTCGCGCTGCCGCTCGTCGACGACCGCGCGGACCTGTTCGTCACCCGCGTCGCGCTGTCGGCGTTCGGCGACTACGTCGGCGAGGACGAGGCGCGGCGGCAGGCCCAGCGCGACCGGATGCGCGCGGCCCACGTCGCCGGCACCACGCACCGCGTGTACGCCTCGCGGACCCTGCTGTACGCCGCCGTCCTCGGCGTCGCCGGCAGCGTGATCGGCGTGTACGCGGCCGGGGGGTCGCTCGCCGCGCTCGACGTCGGCGAGGCGGCGATCCGCGAGGCGCTCCCGGCTCAGTTCGGGTTCCTCGCGGTCGTCGCGCGGCTGGCCGACCTCGGACTCCTCCGGCTCTTCGTTCTCCTCGCTGTCGTCTCGGCGACCGTCGGATCCGGGCTCGCGCTCGGCGCGTACGTCGCCCGGTGGCAGCTGCTCGACCAGCGCGCCCACGCTCGCGCGGCGGAGATCGACGCCACCCTGCCGCGGACGGTCGCGTTCATGTACGCGCTCTCGCGCTCCGGGATGGCGTTCCCGCGGGTGATGGACACGCTCGCGGAGAACGAGTCGGTGTACGGCGAGGCCGCGACGGAGCTGTCGGTCGCGGTCCGCGACATGAACGCCTTCGGGACCGACGCGCTCACCGCGCTCCAGCGCGTCTCGCGCCGGACGCCCAGCGACGACCTGGCGGACTTCTCGGAGAACCTCGCCTCCGTCCTCGGCACCGGGCAGTCGGTGTCGACGTTCCTCAACGACCAGTACGAGCGCTACCAGGCGGAGGCGGAGGCGAAACAGGAGCAGTACTTAGAGCTGCTCTCGACGTTCGCCGAGGCGTACGTGACCGCGCTGGTCGCCGGGCCGCTCTTCTTCATCACCATCCTCGTCGTCATCGGCCTCGTCTTACAGGACACGATGCCGCTTCTCCGCGTCATCGTCTACCTCGGCGTGCCGCTCGCCACCTTCGGCTTCGTCGTCTACGTCGACAGCGTGACGCAGGGCGTCGGCGGCACCGAGACCGTCGCGTCGTCGTCGTTCGACGACCCGGACACCCCGTCGGTCACCGGGGTGCGCCACGCGACGGACGAGCCCGGCGACCGGGGCGGCTCCCCGCGGTTCGACGGCGGCGCGGCGGCCGGACGCGACGCGGACGCGAGTGCCGCGGACGGGGCCGTCGCGGACCGCTGGGCGGAGAGCCGCGAGCGGCTCCGGGTCTACGACCGGCTCCGCCGAGTGCGAGACCTGCTCGCGTCGCCTGCCGAGACGGTGCTGGCCTCGCCGCGGACGGTGCTCCTCGCCGCGGTCCCGGTCGCGGTCGCCGGGCTGCTCGTCTTCGCGTTCCCCGTCACGCTGGGGACGCCGGTGGAGATGGTCGGGCAGATCGACGGGCCGATCGTCGCCGCGACCGCGTTCGTCCTCGCAGCGTACGCGGTCGCCTACGAGTTCGGCAAGCGCCGGGTCCGGCGGATCGAGTCCGCGGTGCCCGACTTCCTCGACCGGCTCGCCAGCGTCAACGAGGCGGGCACCGCCGTGGTCGGCAGCGTCCGCCGCGTCGCCGACTCGAACCTGGAGGCGCTGACCGAGGACCTCCGGCGGACCCGCCGGGACATCGACTGGGGCGCGGACGTCTCCACCGCGCTGCGCCGGCTGGAGCGCCGCGTCCGGTCGCCGATGACCTCTCGGGCGGTCGCGCTCGTCACCAACGCGATCCGCGCGAGCGGCGACGTGGGACCGGTCCTCCGGATCGCGGCCGACGAGTCGCGCGCGACGTGGTCGCTCCGGCGCGAGCGCCGGCAGGTAATGCTCACGTACCTCATCGTGATCTACATCTCCTTCCTGGTCTTCCTCGGGATCATCGCGGCGCTGTCCGTCTCGTTCATCCCCGCCATCGAGGCGGCCGGCGTCTCGGGGACGGGCGGGAGCCTCCCGGCCGCCGGGACCGGCGTCCCCGGCGGCCCGGGCGGGATCGCGGACGGCATCGGCGACATCAACGTCGACGCCTACGAGCAGCTGTTCTTCCACGCCGCGGCGATCCAGGCGGTCTGCTCCGGGCTGGTCGCCGGCCAGCTCGGCGAGGGGTCGGTGCGGGACGGCGTGAAACACGTCGCGGTGCTGCTCGCGCTCACGCTCGTCGCGTTCGCCGCGATCGGCGCCGTGTGACGGTCCGGTCGGCATATACCCGTCGCGACCGAGGCCCCGATATGGACCCGCAGTCGACCGGCGATCCGCAGTCGACGTACGACCGCATCGCGACGCACTTCTCGAAGACGCGGGAGCACGCGTGGCCCGAGGTCGAGTCGTTCCTGGAGAGCCGGTCGGGCACCGTCGCGCTCGACGTCGGCTGCGGGAACGGCCGGCACACGGAGGCGCTCGCGGCGCGCGCCGAGGTCGCGGTCGGGATCGACCTCAGCCGCGGCCTGCTCGACGAGGCGGTCGCGCGCGCTCGCGACCGGGAATTCGCGGACTCGGCCGCGTTCGTCCACGGGGACGCGGGCGCGCTCCCGGTCCGCGACGACGCGGTCGACCTCGCCGTCTACGTCGCTACGATCCACCACCTCTCCCCGCGGGAGGCCCGCGTCGAGAGCCTGAACGAACTGGCGCGCGTCCTCGCGCCCGACGGGGTCGCGCTCGTCAGCGCGTGGAGCACGGCGCACGACCGGTTCGACCGCGAGGAGGGGTTCGACACGACCGTCGACTGGACGCTGCCGGGCGGCGAGACGGTCCCGCGGTACTATCACATCTACTCGCCGTCGGAGTTCGAGGCGGACCTCGCGGAAAGCGCCCTCGAAACCCGACACGCGGCGGTCTCTAGCGGGAACTGCTACGCTGCGGTCGCGCCCCGAGACGGCTGATTATCACCGCCGATATCGACGGAGGTGGATTAAAGACCCCCTGTCGACCGCGTGATAGTAATGGCCGACACCTTCCTCGAACGGGCCCTGCGTCGGGTCACTCCCGGCGTGCTGGCCCGGAGCTACCTCGCGAAGTTCCTCGTCGCCCTCGTCGTCGTCGTGGTCGCGATCGGCGCCGTCGGGGCGGTCACGTACGCGGAGACGACCGATCAGCTCGAATCGAACGCACAGGAGGACTACACGGCCGTCGCGGAGCTGAGCGCCACCGAAGCCGGCGGCTGGACCGGCGACCGCCGGGCGACCGCCGCGGCGGTCGCTGACAACGATATCTACAGCGAGAACCCGGACGCCGTCGCTGCGTACCTCTCCTCGCATCTGTCCCGGGCGAGCGACGGCGTGCTGGCGTTCCACTACGTCGACCCCGACGACGGATCGGTGATCGCGTCGTCCGACGAGGCGGGGGGAGACGCCGACCGGGCCGAGACCCTCACGAGCCAGCCGTGGTTCGACGACGGGCTCCTGCTCGGCGACACGGTCACGACGACGCCGACGTACGAGGTCGACGGGGAGCGCCGGGTCGCCTACGTGGCCGGAACGCCGAAACGAGAGTACGCGGTGATGGAGGTTTCGCTCGACGCGCTCGTCGGCGACTTCCGGCAGCCGACCGACGGCGCGTTCACGACGATCGTGGAAACGGACGGCGAAATCGGCGCGAGCGACCGCGACGGCGTCGCCGGCGAGCGGTACGACGAGGCGGTCCGCTCGCAGCTCTTCGACCGACAGAACCCGATCGGGCACGTCTCGTCGACGAGGCTCGGACTCGCGGACGGCGACAGGTACTTCGTCGCCTACGCGCCCGTCCCGACCGAGGCCTGGTACGTCGCGGTCCACGTCCCGCTCTCGGAGGCGTACGCGCTCTCGGGGATGATCGGCCGGAACCTCCTCCTCATCGTCGGGGTCGCGGTCGTCGGGCTCGGGCTGCTCGGCGCGACGCTCGGCCGCGGCACCGTCACCGAGCTGAACCGACTCCGTGGGCGGGCGTCGGCGCTGGCCGACGGCGACCTCGACGTCGACTTCCACACGGAGCGACGCGACGAGTTCGGCGACCTCTCCGACGCGTTCGCGACCATGCGCGACTCGCTGCGCGAGCAGATTCAGTCGGCGGAGACCCAGCGGGAGCGCGCCGAGGCGGCGAAGGCGGAGAGCGAGGCGTTCGCCGAGCGGCTGGAGTCGCGGGCGACCGACTTCGGCGAGACGATGGCGGCCTGCGCCGACGGCGACCTCACCGCGCGGCTCCGCGCCGACCCGGACGACCCCGAGGCGCTCCGCTCGATCGCCGCGGAGTTCAACGACGCCATGGACGAGCTGGAGGCGACGATCGCCGAGGTCGACGCGTTCGCGGTCGAGGTGGCCGAACGGAGCGACGCGGTCACCGACGGCACGGACGAGGCCGCGGCCGCCGGGCGGGAGACGAGCGACGCGGTCGACGAGATCTCCGCCGGCGCGGAGCGGCAGAGCCGCCAGCTGGCCGAGGTGGCCGGCGAGATGGAGGACATGTCCGCGACCGTCGAGGAGGTCGCCGCCTCGGCGGACGAGGTCGCGACCACCTCCCGACAGGCCGACGCGCTAACCGAGGAGGGCCGCGAGGCGGCCGCCGACGCCGTCGCGGAGCTCCACGGGATCGAGGCGCGCTCCGAGTCCGCCGCCGAGACGATCGAGCGGCTCGAGGCCGAGATGGCGGAGGTCGACGCGATCGTCGAGACGATCTCGGAGATCGCCGACCAGACGAACCTGCTCGCGCTGAACGCCTCCATCGAGGCGGCGCGCGCCGGCGAGGCCGGCTCCGGCTTCGCGGTCGTCGCCGAGGAGGTGAAGTCGCTCGCCGAGGAGACGCAGGAGTCCGCCGCCGAGGTGGAGGCGTTGATCGAGAGCCTCCGCGAGCGCACCGACGAGAGCGTCGACGAGATGGCCGCGATCCGCGACGGGGTCGACGACGGGGTCGACGTCGTCGAGGACGCGGAGGACGCGCTCGCAGAGGTCGCGGAGCGGGTGAGCGAGGCCGACGACGGCGTCCAGGAGATCTCCGGCGCGATGGACGCGCAGGCGGAGTCGGTCAACGAGGTGACCGGCGCGGTCGACGACCTCGCGGGCGTGAGCGAGCAGACCACTGCCGAGGCGACCACCGTCGCGTCCGCCGCCGAGGAGCAGGCGGCCACGCTCGGCGAGGTCTCCGAGCAGGCGCACGACCTCCACGAGCGCGCCCGCGATCTGCGGGAGATGACGGAGGAGTTCGAGGTCGACGCCGAGGCCGCGGACGACGGAGTCAGCGGTACGGAGAGCGATTCGATCGGCGGCGCGGACGGCGATTCCGCGCTCGGCGAATCTGACGCCGACGGATCGGTCGAATCGAACGAGTCGGCGTTCACGTTCGGCGCCGACGGGGAGCGGTCGGACGCCCCCGCCAGCACGGACGGCGGCACCGCCGCCGGCGCGAGCGAGACGAGCGATCCGGAGGGCGACGGCTCGGAGGCACGAGAGCGGTCGCTCGACGAGTAGGCGTCGGACAGAAGAGTGACCGTCGTCGCCCGCGACGGCGCGTTCGCCGGTCGCGTCGCGGTCGGTGATTCCCGCGCCTTTCAGTCGGCCATCGTCTCGTGGCGGACGTCATCGTCCTCCGGGAGCGGCGTCACGAGCCGGTACGCCGCGTACAGCCCGAGCACCGCGATGCCCGCCAGCACGAACGCCGTGCGGATCTCCGGCGAGATCAGCGGCGTCGCGACCACGTCACCCGCCTCGTTCGTTATCGGGACCGGACTGTACGGCTCGCCGGCCAGGATCTCGACGATCCCGAGGACGACGATGCCGAACAGCATCAGTCCCGCGCTCAGCGCCCGCGCCGCCGTGTCGATAGTGTCTGTCATTTGCGTTCACCTCTTAGCCGAGCAGGTACCGCAGCTTGGGGTTCTGTTTGACGACCGCCGTCTCCTCGATGAGCGCGTCGAGGCCGTAGTACCGCCCGGCCGCGAGCACGATCACCGTCAGGAACATGAGCAGCCCCATCAGGTCGCTGTTGACGACGCCGTTGCCGAACCCGGCGTTGCCGATCCAGAACAGGATCATGAAGATGACCCCGCCGAACGCGGCGAGCCGGGTCACGGCCCCGGCCATCAGCGCGAGCCCGATCAGCGTCTCGAAGAGGGGCACCCCGGGCTCGATGAGCCACGCGAGGTTGTTCCCCATCCAGACCGGGATCCCACCGAGGGCGGTCCCGCTCATCTGTTGCATGTACGCCGACCCGTAGCTGTACGAGAACCCGCTCTCGATGATCTTCGTGATCCCGGCGTGGAAGAACCACCAGCCGGTGACGACGCGCAGGAACGCGATCCAGTACGTCGCCCATGGTCCGTCCAGCGCGAACTCGGTCTCGCCGACCAGTGGATTGCTAGATTGGTATGACATCGGTGTCACCTCACGGGTGTACGTTGGGTGGGTACACACAAAGGTCCCGAACAGTGTTCTAACCGGCTGAAAAGCGTTCTAACGCGCTGGGAGATGCCCGCAGTATCGTGGCCCTTTAAGTAAAGTGTGGCCGGCGAGCGGTTCGCATCCGTCGACCACCTGCCCGAACACGGAACGCTTATGAAACACGTTGTGCCTACGTGTAGGTGCGTCATCGACCGACGCGAGCGCCGGTGGTCTAGTGGTAGGACCTGAGCCTTCCAAGCTCATGGCCCGGGTTCAAATCCCGGCCGGCGCATTTCTCGAACGTAGTGAGAGAAATCGCCGAGGGATTTGAATCAGAGAGCGAGCGAAGCGAGCGACCGTGGTTCAAATCCCGGCCGGCGCACTCCCTGCGGTCGTGCGCCGCCCGTACTCCCACTCGCTCGCTTCGCTCGCTCGCGGGAGTCCCGGCCGGCGCATTTTCTGACTGACTTCGTCAGTCAACGTCCGCTTCGCTCCGCTCAGCGGACTCTCGAACGTAGTGAGAGAAATCGCCGCGGGATTTGAACCCCATCAGTCGCGCGCAGCGAACAAAGTGAGCGAGCACGTCTGATTCTGGTTCAAATCCCGGCCGGCGCACTCCCTGCGGTCGTGCGCCGCCCGTACTCCCACTCGCTCGCTGCGCTCGCTCGCGGGAGTCCCGGCCGGCGCATTTTCTGACTGACTTCGTCAGTCAACATCCGCTTCGCTCCGCTCAGCGGACTCTCGACCACTACGAACGAGGAGCGACAGCGACGAGTGAGTCCGGAATCAATCCAACCGCGTTTAGGCCGGAAGTGTGGAGGCCGTCGATCGAACTCTTACTGGACGGCGGAGCTCGACGCGCGGTTGAGCAGGTAGACCATGACGCCGCCGAGCAGGAGATCGAGCGCGAGGAGCACCGCGATCGCCGGGACGAGCGTGTCCCAGATCCCGCCGAAGCGAGTGACCTCGACGACGGTCATGACGTCCCGGTCGAGCATGAGCGCGCGTGCGGCGTCGACGCCGTAGGTGATGGGGTTGTACGTCGCGACGACCCGAATCCAGTCGGGCATCGCGCTCAGCGGGAGGAAGGCCGTCGAGACGAACAGCAGGGGGAACTGGAGGAGGTTCGCGCCGATGATCGTCGACTCCTGGTCGCGAGTGACAATGGCCATGATGTTCGAGAGCGCGACGAACCACAGCGAGAAGAGGATGCCGACGCCGAGGATGCCGACGGCGCCGAGGAACCCGGTAGCGACGTTCGCGCCGAGGACCGCGCCCAGCGCGAGGATGATGCCGATCTGGACGACGATCCGGAGGATCTCGGCCGCCGTCTTGCCGAGGAACATCGCCGCACGGCTCATCGGCATCACGAGCGTCTTCTCGAACATCCCCTCCTCCATGTCGTTGACGAGGCCGATCCCCGACCCCGCGGCGGCCGCCAGCGACACCTGCATCGCGATGGCCGGCAGGAGGAACGTCTCGTAGGTGATACCCCCGGCTCCGCCGCCGAGCGCGCTCGTCGCGATCTGCCCGAACACCTGGGTGAACAGGACCAGGAAGATGATCGGCTGGACGAGCGAGCCGACGACGACGAACGGGTTGCGCATCGCCTTCCGGTTCCAGCGGACGAAGTTCACCCAGAAGTCGCTGAGGAAGGAGTTACTCGACGGCGTCGCGCGGACGTGTCCGCCGTCGGCGTGGACCCCGTCGGCAGCCTCTCCCCCCGACCCCTCGTCTCCCGACGCCTCGCTCATTCGGCGGTCACCTCCGGTTCCGTCACGTCGCCGGGCTCGGCCGACCGCTCTTCGGAGTCGAGTTCTTCCCCGGTGATCGCGAGGAAGACGTCGTCGAGCGTCGGCGCGCGGATGTTGAACCCGGTGACGGCGATCCCCGCGTCGCGCAGCGCGACGAGCAGGTCCGTCCCGTGCTCGCGGGCCCGCTCGGCGGTGACGCTGATCCCGTCGTCGGTGACGGTCACGTCCGCGTCGGCGTCGAACACGTCGCCCCCGCGGGCGATCTCGGCTGCGCGTTCGCGGGCGTCCTCCCCGGCGGGGACGTCGACGTCGAGGATCTCCCCGCCGACCCGCCGTTTCAGCTCCGCCGGCGAGCCGGTGGCGACGATTTCGCCGTCCATGATGACGGCGATGCGGTCGCAGAGCTGGTCGGCCTCTTCGAGGTACTGGGTGGTGAGAAACAGCGTCGTCCCTCGCTCGTTGATGCGCTCGAAGTACTCCCAGAGCCGGTTGCGCGCCTTGGGATCCAGCCCGGTCGTCGGCTCGTCGAGGAAGACGAGCGGCGGGTCGTGGACGAGCGCCGTCGCGGCGTCCAGGCGCTTTTTCATCCCGCCGGAGAACTCGCCGGCCTGCTTGTCGCCCACGTCCGCCAGGTCGACCAGATCGAGCAGTTCGTCGATGCGCTCGGCGCGCTCGCCCTTGGGGACGCCGTAGGCCCGCGCGGCGAACCGAATGTTCTCGCGGGCGGTGAGCTCCTCGTCGACGCTGGTCTCCTGCGCCATGTAGCCGATCGTCTCGCGGACCCTGCGCGGCTCGTCGCGCACGTCGAACCCGTTGACCGTGATCGACCCCGCGGTCGGCGACAGCAGCGTCGAGAACGTCTTGATCGTCGTCGTCTTCCCGGCGCCGTTCGCGCCGAGGAAGCCGAAGAACTCGCCTTCGGGGACCGTCAGATCGATCTCTTTCACCGCCTCCGTCCCGTCGGCGTAGGTGAGTTCCACGCCCTCGGCGTCGATGGCGGCGTCGCGCCCGTCCGTCCGTCGCGTGTGGTCGGTCACGGGAGTCGTTGTGACCGTGGACACGTAGCCCGTGGCCTAATTTGTTCGGGGTTTTATCCCGGAGGTGCGTCGGAACTCCGCGACGAGGTGGTCCTGCGCGCGACGCAGTCGCTCGGAGAGGGACGCGGACGAGACGCCGAGTTCGTCTGCCACATCGGCCATCGTGGCGGTCCGCGGCGTGTCGAAGTAGCCCATCTCGTGGGCGGTGACGAGCACCTCCCGCTGGGGGTCGGTCATCTCGCGCGGCCAGGAGCGGCCGGCGGTCCCGAACGGACCGGTCTCTTCCCCGGCCGACCCGTCGTCGGTCTCCACGAGGCGGTCCAGCCGGAGTTCGTAGTCGTTGGACCGGCAGAACGCCCGGAACTGGTCGAACTCGTCGCGGTCGGCGAACCAGCGCCGCTCCTCCCACCCGCCCGGCGTCGCGAGCACCCGGTCGGGGATCGATCCGTTGTCCGCGAGCAGTTCCATGTCCGCCGGCGGATCGCCCGTCGGGCGACAGCGGTAGCGCCGCGTCGTCCCGTCGGCGACGACCAGCGAGTGGTCAGTCACCGAGTCGGCGCCGGCGAACGCCGCGTCGGCCGCGTCGCCGCCGGCGTCGGCGACCCGCACGATGAACGTCGGCGCGCCGGACGGGCGCACCTGAACCGACTCGAACTCGACGGTCGCCTCGGGTATGGCCGCCGCCACGTCGGCGAGCGGTAACTGCTCGGAGGTCATCCGGAACTCCGCGATCAGTCCCATAAGGGTCGAAGGGCGGACGGACGCTTAGCGCTGGCGGGAGGAACGAGCCGTCGCGGAACGGTCGTCGGGGCCGTCCGGCTGTCCGACCGCGTCTTGACGGGGCGGTCCGATTAGTCGTCGTCCGCGGCCGGCGCCTCGACGTTCTCGGCCTCGGGAGGCTCTCGCGGGCCGCCCGCGTGTCCCTCGTGGGCGACGGCGGTCGCCATGAGGTGCGGCGGGATGGCGGGCACCTCGTCGTCGCCGACGGGTCCGTTGCGTGCGATCTCCTCGGTCGAGCGCGGGAACTCGCGGATCTCCTTGTGGATCGCGAGCCCGGCCTTCGCGCCCTGCCCCATCGCGACCGGGACCTGGTTGTGGCCGGGCGTGATGTCGCCGACCGCGAACACGCCGTCCTCGCTGGTGCGGCCGTGGTCGTCGACGTCGATGGTGCCGTCGTCGTTGAGCTCGCAGCCGAGCCCCTCGGCCAGGACGGTGTTGTAGTCGGAGCCGTACATCGCGAAGCCGCCGCGGTACTCGCGGCGCGTGCCGTCCGCGAACTCCAGCGCCTCCAGCCAGCCGGAGTCGGGGTCGTTCTCGACGCCGGCGACCTCCTCGTGAACCACGTCGACCGGGTGCGCCTCCAGCTGTGCGGCGGTCTCCTCGCTCCACGTCGGCTCCGCGCCGCGGGTCAGGACGTCCACGTCGTCGGTGACGTTGAGCATGATCATCGCGACGTGGGCGGCGGCCTCGCCGTGACCCATCACGTACACCGGCTCGTCGGCGAACATGTAGGCGTCGCAGTGGAGGCAGTAGTGGAGGCCCTTTCCCGTCCGCGGCAGGGGCGGGTCGGGACGCTCGTCGGAGAAGCCGGTCGCGAGGACGACGCGGTCCGCGAGGAGTTCGGCGTCGTTCGTCGAGAGTCGGAACCGGTCGTCGTCGGTGCGCTCGACGTCGGTGACGAAGCCGCGCTCGAAGGTGCCGCCGTACGACTCCACCTGCTCGCGGCCGGTCGCGAGGAACTCGTTGCCGGAGACGTCCTCGGTGACGCCGATCACGTTGTGCGTGTCGGCCATCATCGCCGCGCGCCCGCCGCCGCGGTCGATCAGCACCGTCTCGTGGCCCAGTCGGGCCCCGTACAGCGCGGTCGTCAGCCCGGCCGGCCCGCCGCCGACCACCGCGATCTCGTACTCGTCGTCGGACGAACTCATTGTCCGTGGTACGAGATGCGCCGGTTTAAATGGCGCCGTGCTGTGCGCGGCGGGCGACCAGCCACACCGGCCGGGTGCGTCCCTGCCGCCTCCGACTTGGGGCGTCGTCGCGATCCGACCGCATGCCCGGAAATTTATTGGTCCGTACCGCGTTCGCTCGGTCAGTGCCTTCCCGTCTCGCCTTCGCCGTCGGCCTCCTGCTCGTCGGCATCGTCGCCGACGTGGGAACGACGTACGTCGCCCTCACCGGGAGCGAGTACGTCGAGGGGTCGCCCGTCGGCCGGCTGTTCATCTCCCGGTTCGGCCTCCTCGGCGGAATGCTCCTCACGAAGGTCGTCGGCATGGCCGTCATCGGCGTCCCGGTCGCGGTCGCCGGCGGCACGCGGCGGTTCGTCGCGACCCTGATGTGCGCCGGCGTCGGCGCCCTCTCGCTGGCGGTCGCCGCGCGGAACCTCCTGTTCGTCGCCGGGCTGTGGCCGTGACGTTCGCCCCACTGTACAGTGACCGCAGCGTCGTCCTCGACCGCGCGACCCCAGTCATTTTGCCGCGTCGGTGACACCGATCCGTATGTCACGCGAATCCGCTCCGGCCCCGTCCCCGCCGGAGACGAGGCGCGAGGTCGTCACGGAGACGCTCCACGGGGTCGACGTCGACGACCCGTACCGCTGGCTCGAAGGCGACGGCGAGGCGGTCCGCGAGTGGGTCGACGCGCAGAACGCCCACGTCGATGAGGCCCTCGACGACGCCCTCCGCGACCGGCTCCGGCCTCGCTTCGAGGACCTCGTCGAGGTGGCCGACTACGGTCCGATCGCCGTCCGCGAGGGGCGGTACTTCGCGACGGTCCGCGAGCCCGGGGCCGACCACGCCCGCCTCGTCGTGCGCGACGCGCCCGACGGCACGGACCGCGTCCTCGTCGACCCGAACGCGTGGACGGCGAACCGGGACGACGACCGCCCGCCTAGGTCGATGGCGTGGTACGTCCCGTCGCACGACGGCGAGCGCGTCGCCGTCGGCGTCACCGAGGGCGGCGACGAGAACTACGACGTGCGCGTCCTCTCGGTGCCCGACCCGAGCGAAGCGGGGCCGGCCGCCGAAGCCGACGACCCCGAGGCCGCGGGGGACGACGGCTACGGCGCCGGCGTCGAGGAGGTCGCGGTCCTCCCCGAGCGCGGGCGCGTCAACGCGGGGAGCCTCGCGTGGGAGGCGGACGGCGGGGGGTTCGTCTACGTCGCCACCGGCGGCGCGGCCGACGGCGCGCAGATGGACAAGGAGATCCGCCGGTTCCGGCTCGGGGACGGCCCGGACGAGGAGGCGGTCCTGCTCGAACACGACGACCGGCACGTCTGGCCGCGCGTGACGGTGGACCCCGACTCGGGGCTGCTCGCGGTCGCCTTCTCGGAGATGGTCGGCGGCACCGAGTGGTACGTCCACGTCGACGGCGAGCTCCGCCCGGTCCTGACCGACACCGACGCCGAGACGTCGGTCCGGTTCCAAGACGGGACGGCGTTCGTCACGACCGACCGCGACGCGCCCCGACGGCGACTGCTCGCCTGCTCGGTCGACCGCTTCCGCGAGGGCGACCTCTCGTTCGACGAGTGCCGCGAGGTGCTCCCCGAGGGCGAGGGGATCCTCCAGTCGGTCGTGCCGACCCCGGAGCGCCTCCTCGTCCACCGCCAGCGGGACGCGCACTCCCGGCTCTCGGTCCACGACCGCGACGGGACGCACCTGCGCGACGTCTCGCTCCCGTCGTACTGCTCCGTCACGTGGGTCTCGGCCGCGCGCGACGCGCCGGAGGCGTTCTTCGGACTCACCGGCTTCGACCGCCCGCCGGCCGTTCGTGGGCTCGACCTCGACGGCGACGCGGGCGGCGGGGATCCGGGCGCCGAGGACCCGCCGGACCTCCCGTCGACGGAGCTCGACTCGGTCGACATCCACGCCCCCGACGACCTCGTCGTCGAACAGCGGTTCGTCGACTCGACGGACGGCGCCGAGGTCCCCGTCTTCGTCTGCTACCGCGAGGGGGCGGACGTCGCCGTCGACGGCGCGCGCCCGACGTTGTTGTACGGGTACGGCGGGTTTCGGAACAGCGTCACGCCCTCGTTCGGCCGGTTCCGGCTGCCGTTCCTCGCGGATGGCGGCGCGTTCGCGGCGGTGTGCGCCCGAGGCGGGTACGAGTACGGCGAGCCGTGGCACGAGGCCGGCATGCTGGCCGACAAGCAGCACACCTTCGACGACTTCGTCGCGGCCGGCGAGGCGCTCTGCGAGTCGGGGCTCACCGACGCGGACCACTTGGCGGTCGCCGGCGGGTCGAACGGCGGGCTCTCGGTCGGCGCGGTCGTCACCCAGCGCCCGGACCTGTGGGCGGCCGCGCAGTGCGCGGTCCCCTTACTGGACATGCTGCGGTTCCACCGGTTCCTGCTCGGCGAGTCGTGGACGACGGAGTACGGCCACCCGGAGGACCCGGAGGCGTTCGAGTACCTCCGCGACTACTCGCCGTATCACAACGTCGAGTCCGGGGAGACCTACCCGCCCGTCTACTTCACCACGGCCGCGAGCGACACGCGCGTCCACCCCTCGCACGCCCGGAAGACGACCGCGCGGCTCCAGAACGAGGCGGACGGCGGGCCGTTCCTGCTGCGGACCAAGTCCGAGACCGGTCACGGGGTCGGCAAGCCCGCGTCGATGATCGTCGACGAGCAGACGGACTCGTGGGCGTTCCTGTACGAGCGGTTGGGGGTCGAGGTCGGGAACGACGCGGAAGGCGACGTGGACGACTCCGGCCCCGACCGCGACGGCGCCTGATCTACTTGCCTTCGTAGAGGCGCTCCGCGGTCGTCTCGGGGAGGCCCGCCTCGCGGACCGCCTCGGCGACGCGGTCGACGTCGTACGCCACGCGGTGCGTCTCGACCGCGTCGGTCCCCTCGGCCGTCGTGTCGAGGACGGCGTAGCCGGCACGCGGGTCGCCGTCGCGCGGCTGGCCGACGCTGCCCGGATTGAGGACGAACCCGCCGGCTACGTCGCGGCACCCCTGAACGTGGGTGTGGCCGAGGACGATACCGTCGTACTCGCCCATGTGGCGGTCGAGGGTGGGGAACTCCTCCGGGTAGACGTAGGCGTCCTCGCGCTCGGCCGCGGGGTGCGAGTGGACGAGCAGGTACCGGTCGCCCGCGAACGTCTCCGCGCGCGGGAGGGCGCCGATCCACTCGCGCTGGTCGTCCGAGAGGGACGCCTTCGCGCGTTCGAGGCCCGCCTCGGCCATCCGGTTGGCGGCGTAGCGCTCCGGGCTCTCGACGGTGCGGTCGTGGTTCCCGCGCACCGTCGCGGCCGCGACCTCGCGCACGCGCTCGACGCACTCGGCGGGCCAGGGGTTGTAGCCGACCACGTCGCCGGCGCAGTAGATCCGGTCGACGGCGGGCATGTCGTCGAGCACCGTCTCCAGCGCGGGGAGGTTCGCGTGGACGTCCGAGATGAGGCCGATCTTCATCGAGTGATCGTTCGACCGGCGGGAGGGAATAGATTGTGGCGAGACGGTTCGTTGGACGGGTGACCGGGCGTGGGGTTTCGAGAGAAGTTTAAATAACGATCCGCGGTGGCGCGTGCCTCCGAGTGGCCGCCGAAGGCGGCCGCGAGGAGCGCGCGCGAGGGAGTCGGCCGACCGCAGGGAGGCCGACGAGGCTGGGGAGGGGAGAGGTGCTGTGCGGGGCGGGGTGGGACTCGAAGGGGCAGTCGCGAGGGCGGCGCAGGCGACGTAAGCACTGGAGGGAGTGAGCGAAGCGAACGACCGAAGCGCGCAGCGAGCGTGCGCCGCCCTCGCGACTGGGGCTTCGGCGGTGGTCACCGCAGATCTGTATTCGAATATTTATAAGCGAGCGACTGGGGCTTCGGCGGTGGTCACCGCAGATCTACTGTCAGTCGTTTATAAGCGATCGACTGGATCCTCGACGGTATTCTGTCTCGATCCCTACGCCTTCACTTTCTCGCGGAAGCGCTCGCGGACCTTCTCGACCTTCGGCTGCGCGTGCATCGTACAGTAGGCGTCGGCCGGGTTCTTCTCGAAGTAGTCCTGGTGTTTCTCCTCGGCGCGGTAGAACGTCCCCAGCCGCTCGACTTCGGTGACCACGTCGTCGTCGTAGCCGCCCTCCTCGTCGAGCGCCTCGACGTACCGCTCGACGACGTCGCGCTGCTCGTCGTCGTGGTAGAGCACGATCGACCGGTACTGACCGCCGACGTCCGGGCCCTGCCGGTTCAGCTGGGTCGGGTCGTGGACGGTGAAGAAAATCTCCAGGATGTCCTCGTAGGAGAGCGCGTCGGGGTCGTACTCGACCTGAACGACCTCGGCGTGGCCCGTGTTGCCGGAACACACCTCGCGGTAGGTGGGGTCGTCGGCGTGGCCGCCGGCGTAGCCGGAGGTGACGCTTTCGACGCCGTCGAGTTCCTTGAACGCCGCCTCGACGCACCAGAAGCAGCCGCCGCCGACCGTCGCGGTCTCGGTGTTCGTCATAGCGAGCTATTGGCGTCGCAGACGTATTAATCACGCGTGGCGCGAGACGTGGACGTAGAGATGTTCGGTTATTTACAAGTGGTCGATGCCGGATCGACGACGGACACCTCCAAAGCCCCAGACGCTCGGCGAGATGACAGTGATTCTTATAAATAACTGATCGACACGAACACCACCGAAGCCCCAGCCGTGAGGTGCGCGCACACTCGCTGTGCTCCTCACTCGGTCGCTCACTCCGTTCGCTCCCTCGTTGCGGTGCTTGCGTCGTCTGCGCGCACCTCACGGCTGCCCCTTCGAGTCCCACCCCGCACCGCACAGCAACCGCACCTCACGCCTCCCCAACCTCGTCGCTGGCAACCTCCGCTTCGCTCCGGGTGCCAGCGACTCCCTCGCGCGATGCTGCTCGGCCGCGAGGCGGCCTCGCAGGCGCGCGCCACCGCGGATTTATTTATAAGCGATCGTCCGCCCGTCCGGGACCCGTCCCCGAACGCGTTCGCCCGGCAACCCTGCGGTCGAACGGTAGACCTTTGCCGTCTCCCCCGCCAGTTCGCGTATGGTCTCGCTGGGACTGGTGGTGGCGCGGTTCAACGACTCCGTCACGGAGCCGATGGCCGAGGCCGCCCGGGAGGCGGCCGCCGACCGCGACGCCGTCGTCGTCGACGAACTGAGCGTGCCGGGCGCGTACGACAGCCCGCTGGCCGCGGACCGGCTCGCGCGGCGCGAGGACGTCGACGCGGTCGCGGTCGTCGGCGCCATCGTCACCGGCGACACCGACCACGACCGCGTCATCGCGAACGCGACCGCCGAGAAGCTCACGCAGGTGAGCCTCGACCGGGACACGCCGGTCACCTTCGGCGTGAGCGGCCCCGGAATGTCCGGCGCGGAGGCGCGCGAGCGGATCGACAAGGGCGCGGACGCGGCCGAGGCCGCGATCGACCTCGCGGAAGCGCTCGACTGACCGAAACACGACCGACTACACACGACACATGAGCGACGCATACGACTTCTCGGAGCGGATCGGACGCGTAGAGCCCAGCGCGACGCTGGCGATATCGAACCTCGCGGCGGAGAAGGAGGCGGAGGGCGCCGACATCGTCGACCTCTCGGTCGGCGAGCCCGACTTCGACACCCCGGCGAACGTCGTCGAGGCCGGCAAGGAGGCCCTCGACGCGGGCCACACGGGATACACCTCCTCGAACGGGGTCCCCGAGCTCAAGGAGGCCATCGCGGCGAAGCTCCGCGGGAACGGCGTCGACGCCGACGCCGACGAGGTGATCGTCACCCCCGGCGGCAAGCAGGCGCTGTACGAGACGTTCCAGACGCTGATCAGCGAGGACGACGAGGTCGTCCTGCTGGACCCGGCGTGGGTCTCCTACGAGGCGATGGCGAAGCTCGCCGGCGGCGACCTCTCTCGCGTCGACCTCGCGCCGCACGGCTTCCAGCTGGAGCCCGCGCTCGACGAGCTCGCCGAGACGATCTCCGACGACACCGCGCTCCTCGTCGTCAACTCCCCGTCGAACCCGACGGGCGCGGTGTTCTCGGATGCCGCGCTGGAGGGCGTCCGCGACCTCGCGGTCGAACACGACGTCGCCGTCATCTCCGACGAGATCTACGAGCGCATCACGTACGGCGTCGAGCCGACCTCGCTCGCGAGCCTCGACGGGATGGCCGACCGCACCGTCACGGTCAACGGCTTCTCGAAGGCGTACTCGATGACCGGCTGGCGGCTGGGCTACCTCCACGCCACCGACGAGTTCGTCGGCGAGGCGGGCAAGCTCCACTCCCACTCCGTCTCCTGCGCGACGAACTTCGTCCAGCGCGCGGGGATCGAGGCGCTCGAAAACACCGAGGAGTCGGTCGAGGAGATGCGTGCGGCGTTCGAGTCCCGCCGCGACCTCCTCGTCGACCTGTTCGACGAGCACGGCGTCGACGTCGACGTCGGCGACGGCGCCTTCTACATGATGATCCCGGTCGATTCGGACGACCAGGCGTGGTGCGAGCGCGCAATCGAGGAGGCGTCGGTCGCCTGCGTCCCCGGCAGCGCGTTCAACGCCGACGGCTACGCGCGGATCTCCTACGCCGCGAGCGAGGAGCGCCTGCGCGAGGCGGTCGACCGGCTCGTCGCGAACGACCTGCTTTGACATCCTCCCACGACTGAAGCCGTGGGATTCCTCTCGCGGGATATTGACTATGCCATCTCCCCGGAGGCAATTTTCCCGTCTCTGTCGACGGTACTCCGGTCTGTGCGCGCTTCTTTGGGACTGTCGTGAGGGTGTGGTGTCCCCGACCAGTCGTGGTCGTCCCACTCGAATCGCACGGGCCGTGCCATCGGCCTGACTTCTTGCTCCGTCTGCCGCTCGAGGAACGTCTTTGACGCCGTGAGATCCGCGTGTCCCTCGAACCCGCACGGACACGTCAGCGTCTCCTGATGTCGTGTGGTTCGCTCCGTCGACCCACACTGCGGGCACTCCTGACTCGTCCACGCTTCCGACCGCATCTCCACCGAGATCCCGTACTCTTCGGCGGTACAAGCAAGTCGGTCCACGAATTTCCTGAACGCCCAGAAATTGTGCGTCTTAGCGTTCGCCTCGACCGACCAGTGCGTCTCTAGCACGCTGGTCAGGTCACCGATATACACTGTGTCGACACCCTCGGCGTACAGCCGTTCGATCACGTTGCGACACAGCGCTGCTTGCGCGTGATCGCGGCGCCGAGTGCGTTTGCGATACAGCCGACGGATGCGCTTGCTGCTGTGTCGACCTGCTTCGAGTTTAGCCTGTAACCGGGCGATTTCTTGTGTCGTCTCGCGGAAGCGAGCGAATAGGTCGCGACCCTCGTAGAGATACTGTTCGCCGGTCGTCGTGGTACAGGCGACGAGATTGTTCGCACCGATATCCAGAGCGGCCGTTTCACCAGCCAGTGGAGTCGCCCGTGTCTCGTCAGAAACAGTCACGGGCTGCGAAGCTCGGAAGGTGTTGTCGGTCTCGTCATACCACAGGTCCAACCGGCCCTGTTTCTCGTAGTAGGGCCAATTGGGGTCGCCAGCGATCTCGAGCCGAAAACGGCCGGTGTGGTCGTATCTGTCTTTCAATTCGCTCCCAACCAGTATCTCCAGTCGGGAGCGCTCGCCCCATTCGGCGGTGTACGACGTGTTGCGAATGACGGTCTTGAGTTGACGACCGTCGTCCTCGTTGCCACGGAATCCCGGCGGTTCGGGGTGGCTCGTGACGGAGGTGTTCGAGGCGTCGTGGTACTGCTCTTTCAGACGGAAAAACGCTCGCCACGCTTCGCTGTTCGTCCGGATTACCTGTTGGGCGGTGGACGCACCGAGAACGCCTTTGTACTTGCCCTCAAGGTGGCCCGTATCGGCGCCCCACACGTCGCCTTCGAACCCCTCTTCGTCGTTGTACCGCATGAGGCGCTGATAATTGACTTCGTTCCAGAGAGCAGCGGAAGCGTCCAACAGGTCTCGCAGCAGCCGCTCTCCGTCCTCGGAAAGCGGACGTACTGCGAACGTGTTGGTACGCTTCACGACGGTAAGTTATTATACTTTTAGTCTTAAAGTCTTTTTGTCATGCGTCCAAACATAGATATTTCACACACGCTTGGTGGGCGGATCAAAGACTACGCGGAAGCGAACGAAATGGGACTCTCAGAGGCATACACCGAAGTGCTAGAGGCAGGATTGGATGAATTGGAGAGTTGAATATCCAGCAATAGCGTAGTTCGCACGTGCTACAGTAATTGTCGGATTCGCCCCACGACTAAAGCTGTGGGCTCTCTCCTTGCCTACCCGTAGGCGGACTCCCCGACGGTTTTTGTCCTCGCGCCCCGCACCACCCCTGTGAGCGACTCCGACGAATCCCCGATCACCGACGCGGAGCGGGAGGCCCTCCTCGACCGCGTGAACAGCCAGGGCGCGACGATCGGTGCGAGCGTCCCCGACGAGGTTGAGATCCACGGCGAGGCGGTCGACCTCTCCGCGTTCATCGTCGAGACCCGGAAGGTCGACACCGTTCCGCCCGCGCTCGACCGGAAGGTAACGGCGGCGCGCGACGCCCTCCGGAGCGAGCGGGAGCGCCGCGTCGAACGGCTGGAGGCCGAACCGATCGACCCGGAAACGGCGGAGACCCTCGCCGAGGAGGTGATCGGCATCGACCGCGCGCTCAACGCCTTAGAGGGGATCCGGCACCCGGGGTTCGCCGACGAACACCACGCCGACACGCTGGCGGGCCACGAGCGCTGGCTCGCGTTCGTCGACCAGGTGCGGTGACGGTCCCCCGGGACGCCACCGCTCGTCCGCCGGGACGATACCGCTCCCTCGTCGGCCCCCTTCCGAAACCCTTACTCGCCGCCCGCGTGGTACGTTCGGGTATGAGCGACACCGCAGCGTCGGACGACGGCGAGGACGAGCCCGCCGTCGACGCCGAGGAGGTCAGACACGTCGCCGACCTCGCGCGGGTGCGGCTCGCCGACGACGAGGTCGACGAGTTCGCGGCGCAGTTCGGCGACATCTTGGAGTACTTCGAGGCGCTCGACGAGGTCCCCGAGACCGAGCGCGAGGAGGAACTGGTCAACGTGATGCGCCCGGACGAGATCGAGGCGGGGCTCTCGCAGGAGGAGGCGCTCGCGAACGCCGAGGAGACCGAGGACGGCTTCTTCGTCGGGCCGAAGGTGTCGTAGATGGCGGCCGACCTCAACGCCTTCGTGACGGAGGAGCGGATCGAGGGCGCCGACGACGCCGACGGCCCCCTCGCGGACGCGACCGTCGCGGTGAAGGACAACATCTCCACCGAGGGGATCCGGACGACCTGCGGCTCGGAGATGCTGGCCGACTACGTCCCGCCCTACTCCGCGACCGTCGTCGACCGGCTGACGGAGGCGGGCGCGACCGTCGTCGGGAAGACGAACATGGACGAGTTCGGGATGGGGACGACGACGGAGACCTCCGCGTTCGGTCCCACCAGAAATCCGGTCGACACCGACCGCGTCCCGGGCGGCTCCTCCGGGGGCTCCGCGGCCGCGGTCGCGGCGGGCGAGGCCGACGTGGCGCTCGGCTCCGACACGGGCGGCTCGGTGCGCTGTCCGGCCGCGTTCTGCGGCGTCGTCGGGATCAAGCCGACCTACGGGCTCGTCTCCCGGTACGGGCTCATCGCCTACGCGAACTCATTAGAGCAGATCGGGCCGATCGCGGGCACCGTCGAGGAGGCGGCCGCCGCGCTCGACGTCATCGCCGGCGACGACCCGAACGACGGGACGACGCGCGACCTCGCGGACGTGGAGGGCGCCGACCCCGACGCGAGCTACGCCGCGGCCGCCGACGGCGACGTCGAGGGGATGACGATAGGCGTCCCCGCGGAGCTGTTCGAGGGCGCCGACGAGCGCGTCGTCGAGACGGTCGAGGCCGCGATCGACGACCTCGAAGCGCGGGGCGCCGAGACGACCGAAATCTCGCTCCCCTCCGTCGAGCACGCGGTCCAGGCGTACTACGTGATCGCGATGGCGGAGGCCTCCTCGAACCTCGCGCGCTTCGACGGCGTGCGGTACGGGAACCGCGCCGAGTCGGACGGCAACTGGAACGAGTCGTTCGCGGAGACCCGCGAGGAGGGGTTCGGCGCGGAGGTCAAGCGTCGGATCCTGCTCGGCACGTACGCCCTCTCGGCCGGCTACCACGACAAGTACTACGAGAAGGCCCAGGACGCCCGCGCGTGGGTTCGACAGGACTTCGAGGACGCGTTCGACGACGTCGACGTGATCGCGTCGCCGACGATGCCGGTCCTCCCCTTCGAGCTCGGCGAGAGCCTCGACGACCCGCTGCGGATGTACCTCGCGGACGCGAACACGACCCCCGTCAACCTCGCGAACCTCCCAGCGGTCTCGGTGCCCGCCGGCGAGGCCGACGGGCTCCCGGTCGGGCTCCAGCTCGTCGGGCCGAAGTTCGGCGAGGAGACGATCGTTCGCGCCGCGAGCGCGGTCGAGGGCCGATGAGCCTCACCGAGGAGGAACGCGGGCGGCTCGCGGACGTGGTCCGCCTCCAGCCGACGAAGAACGGCGAGCTCCGGGACGCCTGGGAGATGGAGAGCGGCAGCGAGGTCCACGGCTACCTGGAGGAGCACCTGAAGGAGTACTACTACCGCGACGACGACAGCCTGATCCGCGCGACGGCGGAGGCGAACGACCTCGTCGACGTCGAGCCCGGGATCGAGCCCGATGCGGTCGCGCGCGGCGCCGTCCCGGAGACGATCCGCGTCCCGGAGCTGGAGTCGCGGGTCGTGGACGTGCTCGCCGGGCCGGACGAGCGCTCGCAGTCGGTCGTCAGCGTGCTCAACGCCCTCCGCGAGGCGTTCGACGCCGACCCCGAGGTGGACGCGGTGCGGCGCGCGCTCCGCAGCCTCGAACGCAAGAACGTCGTCGAGGTCGTCTACCGCACCGTGCCGACGTTCCGGCTGGCGGTCGAGCGCGACGAGATAACGGTCGAAATCGAGGAGTAGACCCCGCCACGCGGTGGGGTCTGCGACACTTCCGTCCGCCGACACGATTTTGTACCGCGACGGAGACCGTTACCCCGATGGCCGACGACGAGACCCTCCGCGAGCGCTTCCGCCGCAACGCGAGCGGCATCGCCGCCATGGTGGTGACCGGGACGTGGCTGGCGGCGCTGCTCCTCAACGCTGAGTGGTGGCTCCCGTTCATGCTGTTCGGGTACATCGTGATCGTCCCGATCGTCTCGATGCTGTTCGACGAGGAGGAGTCCGAGTCGGTGTACGTCGAGTCCGACTCCGGGTCGGTCCGGGTCGAGCGGGGAGAGGCGGCGGAGCGCGACGAGGCGACCGGCGACACCACGGACGCCTTAGAGCGGCTGCGGACCCGGTACGCGAACGGCGACCTCACGGACGAGCAGTTCGAGCGCAAGCTTGACCGGCTGCTGGAGACCGAGACGCCGGAGGACGCCGCGGAGTGGGCCGAGCGCAACCGGTCCGCAGACCGGGAGCGCGACGCCGAGCGCGAGCGGTGACGCGAGGACCGGGTCGCGGCGATCGGGACCGTGGCGGTCTCCCGCCGGCGCGGCCGAACCTCAAGCTTCAATGCCCGCGGCCGACTCGTCCGCGTATGAGCGACCAGGAACTGCGGAAGGAGGCGCACGACCTCGACGTCACCGTCTGGGTCGGGAAGAAGGGCGTCGACGCGGTCGTCGACGAAACGTCCGACCAGCTCGACGACGCCAAGCTCGTGAAGGTGAAGTTCCTCCGAGCGGCCCGCGGCGGGACCACGACCGACGAGCTCGCGGAGGAACTCGCCGACGCGGTCGGCGCCGACCTGATCGAGACCCGCGGGAACACGGCGGTGCTCCACTGATGGGCGCTTCCGCGGGACCGCTCGGCCCCCTCGCGATCGCGGGGACGCTGGAGCCGTACCTCGGGCCGGCGACCGGTATCGTCGTCGACGCCGCGATCTTCCTCGCCGTCGTCGTCGCGACGTACGTCCTCTACAAGGCGGTCGTCGCCCCGCTCGCGCAGCGGGTGTTCGACAGGCAGGGGCTCGACGAACACGCGCGGCGGCCGCTCCAGAAGATCGTGGCGTTCCTCGTGTTGTTCGCGGGCGTCACGGTCGCGTTCGGCGCGGCGGGCTACCAGGGGTTCCTGCGCTCGCTGGCGACGATCGCGGCCGCGGCGACGCTCGCGATCGGCTTCGCCTTACAGGACGTGATCAAGAACTTCGTCGCGGGCGTGTTCATTTATACGGACAAGCCGTTCCGCATCGGCGACTGGATCGAGTGGAACGGGAACTCGGGGGTCGTCGAGGACATCTCTTTCCGGGTCACCCGCGTCCGCACGTTCGACAACGAGCTGCTCACGGTGCCGAACCACGCCCTGACGAGCGACGTGGTGAAGAACCCGGTCGCGAAGAAGACGCTCCGGCTGAAGTTCGTCTTCGGGATCGACTACGAGGACGACGTCGAGAAGGCGACGGACATCATCGTCGAGGAGGCCGAGAGGAGCGACGCCATCCTCGAAGACCCCGCGCCGTCGGTCCGGCTGACCGAGCTGGCCGACTCCTACGTCGGCCTCCAGTCGCGGATCTGGATCGACGACCCGTCGCGGGCCGACTTCGTGAAGGCGCGCGCCGACTACGTGAAGGCCGTCAAGCGGCGGTTCGACGAGGAGGGCATCTCGATCCCGTTCCCGCAGCGGACCGTCTCGGGGCGCAACGAGTGGACGGACCCCGCGTCGTTCGGCGGGGGCGACTGAACGGACCGTCACGTCGTTCGGCGGGGGCGACTGAACGGACCGTCACGTCGTTCGGCGGGGGCGACTGAACGGACCGTCACGTCGTTCAGCGGGGTCGACTGACGGATCGGCCGCGCCCGGCGGGGTCGATAGTAACGAACTTGAGGGTCCGGTAACTGGGTGTGCCCATGCACGTGGTCGTCATCGGGGCCGGCGAGGTCGGGACGAGCATCGCCGCGAGTCTCGCGTCGGACCACGAGGTCGTCGTCGTCGACGTCGACCCGGACCGAGCCGAGCAGCTCAAGTACGAACTCGACGTGCTCACCATCGCCGGCGACGGCACGTCCTCGGAGATCCAGTCGGCCGCCGAGGTCGACCGCGCGGACATGGTCATCGCGTGTACCGACGACGACCAGACGAACCTCGTCGCCTGCGGCACCGCGAAGACGCTCGGCGGCGGGTTCACGATCGCCCGCGTGAAGAGCACCGACTTCCTGCGCACGTGGGAGGGGAACGAGGGCGCGTTCGGCGTCGACTTCATGGTGTGTACGGATCTGTTGACCGCGCAGAACATCGTCCGGGTCATCGGGCTCCCGGCGGCGGTCGACGTCGACCCGTTCGCGGGCGGGCTGGTCCAGATGGCGGAGTTCGAGATCGCGGAGGGGAGCCCCGTCGCCGGACAGACCGTCTCGGAGGCGGACCGCTTCGAGTCGCTCACCTTCGTCGGCCTGTTCCGAAACGGCGAGATGACCATTCCGCGCGGGGACACCGGCATCACGGTCGGCGACCGCGCGGTGGTGATCGGCAGCCCCGAGAGCGTCCAGTCGTTCGCGACCGACGTCGCGCCGGAGACGACGCCGGACCGCGCGGACGAGATCGTCGTCGTCGGCGGCAGCGAGATCGGCTACCAGACCGCCCGGCTGCTGGAAGAGCGCGAGTTCAAGCCGCGGCTGATCGAGCAGGACCCCGACCGCGCGCGCTGGCTCGCGGAGAACCTCCCGGACACCGTCGTGATGGAACACGACGCGACCGACACGGAGTTCCTCTCGCGCGAGCACGTCGACGAGGCCGACATCGTCGTCACCGCGCTCCGGTCCGACGAGAAGAACCTCCTCATCTCCGTGCTCGCCAAGCGCCTCGGCGTCGACCGCGTGATCGCCGTCGTCGACAGCCCGGACTACGTCACCGTCTTCGAGGAGATCGGCATCGATATCGCGATCAACCCCCGCACCGTGACCGCCGAGGAGATCACGCGGTTCACCTACGAGAGCGTCGCGGAGAACATCGCGGTGCTGGAGAACGACCAGGCGGAGGTCCTCGAACTCGAACTCACCGAGGGGTGCGGGCTCGTCGGGCGACCCATCTCGGAGATCGTCGCCGACAGCGACGTGCGGTTCGTCATCGGCGCGATCACCCGGAACCGCGAACTCGTCACGCCGCGGGGCGACACCGTCCTCCAGGCCGGCGACCACGTCATCCTGCTCGTCGAGTCCGACTCGGTGAGCGACATCGCCTCGATGGCCTGAGATGTCCGGAGGGTCCCGCATCCGCGTCGGCTGGCGTGCGAGCGTGGGGCTCACCGGCGACGTCCTCGCCGCCCTCCCCGTCCCGCTGGCGTTCCCGCTGCTGATCGCCGTCTACTACGGCGAGTCGCCGGTCCCGTTCCTCGCGGCGATCGCGGTCTCGCTCGCGCTCGGCGCGGCGTTCCGGTGGACGCGCGACCCCGCGGAGGACCTCGGACCGCGCGAGGCGTTCCTCGCGGTCGCGCTGATCTGGTTCCTCGTCGCCGCGGTCGGCGCGATCCCGTTCGTCGTGGCGGGTGTCGGCACGGTCGCGAACCCGGTGAACGCTATGTTCGAGTCGATGAGCGGGCTGACGACGACCGGCGCGACCGTCCTCCGAGACTTCTCGCTCCACTCTCGCTCGGTCATGATGTGGCGGCAGGTGATCCAGTGGCTCGGCGGGCTCGGCATCCTGATTCTGGCGACCGCGGTCCTCTCCGAGATCGGGGTCGGTGGGGCACAGCTGATGGAGTCGGAGTCGCAGACCCAGGACGTCAACAAGCTCACGCCGAAGATCTCGCGGACGGCGCAGCTGATCTGGGGGATCTACTTCGGCCTCACGGGGCTCGCGATAGCTGTCTACTTCCTGCTCGGGCTCGCGGTCGACCCGCAGATGGACCTGTACAACGCCGTCGCACACGCGTTCACGTCGGTCGCGACCGCCGGGTTCTCGCCGGAGCCGCTCTCGGTCGGCGCGTTCCACCCGCTGATCCAGTGGGCGGTCGTCCCGTTCATGGTGATCGGCTCGACCAGCTTCGTGCTCATCTACTTCGCCATTAACGGCGAGCCGATGCGCCTCCTGAAGAACGAGGAGTTCCACTTCTACCTCGGCGCGATGGGGACGCTCGCGTCGGTCGTCGCGCTCGGCCTCTTCCTCGATCCGAGCATCGCCTACGGTCCCGAGGCGACCCTCCGGCACGCCGTCTTCAACGTCGCGTCGGTCGTGACGACGACGGGGTACGCCAGCACCGACTACGTACAGTGGGCGCCCGCGGCGAAACACATGCTGTTCATGGGGATGTTCGTCGGCGGGATGGTCGGGTCGACCACCTGCTCGATCAAGTCGTTGCGGTGGCTGGTCGCGCTGAAGTCGTTCAAGCGGAACCTCTACACCGCAATTCACCCGGACTCCGTGCGACCGGTCCGGATCTCGGGGAAGCCGATCGACGAGGGCGCGATCCGCGATATCTACGCGTACCTCCTCCTCAGCATCGTGATATTCTTTCTGCTCGCCATCGTCATCGTCGTCGACGCCGAACGGGCGGACGTCCCGGTCACCGAGTTCGAGGCGCTCGGCGCCGCGGCGACGACGTTCCTCAACATCGGCCCCGCGTTCGGCGACGCCGGGCCGTACGGGACGTTCGCGACGTTCCCGATGAGCACGCGGGCAGTGATGATCGTCTTAATGTGGATCGGTCGGATCGAGATCATCCCCGTTCTCGTGCTGTTCACGAAGGCGTTCTGGACCTCCTGAGCCCCGCCCCGCCCCACCCCCTCCCCGACCGCGGCCGCGACGCGTCGCGACCGCCCGCGCCGTCCGCCGTTCGACAGTTTAATACAGCGAACGGGCGACTCCCATATCGATCGAGTGACTATGTCGGTGGGCGTCAACTGGAAGGCGAGCGTGGGGCTTCTCGGCGTCGGAATCAAGTATCTGGCCGCCACGCTGCTGGTCCCGCTGGTCGTCGCCGTCGCGTACGGCGAGGACGTCTGGGTCTTCCTGGTCTCGATGGCGCTCGTCGCGGGGGTCGGGTTCGCGATCGAACGTGTCGACGCCGACCCCGACCTCGGCCCCCGCGAGGCGCTGCTGTTCGTCTCGCTCGCGTGGCTCGCGGCGGCGGTCATCGGTACCATCCCGTACCTGCTTGCGGGCTATGGCACGGCGTCGACGATCGGGCTCCAGACCGGGTCGGTCGGCGCGTTCACCGAATCGATCGTCAACGCCCTGTTCGAGTCGATGAGCGGGTTCACGACGACGGGCGCGACGGTGCTGGGCGAGATCAGCACTGACCAGCACTCCCACGCCGTGCTGATGTGGCGCCAGCTCACCCAGTGGCTCGGCGGGATGGGGATCATCGTCCTGATGATCGCCATCCTCCCGGAGGTCGCGGTCAACGGCGCGCAGCTGATGGACTCGGAGGCGCCGGGCCCGGAGCTCCAGAAGCTCACGCCGAAGATCGCGGAGACGGCGCGCGCGCTCTGGCTGATCTACTTCGGGTTCACCGTGCTGATGATCGCGGTCCTGTACGGGCTCCACCTCGTTGGAATGGCGCCGAACATGGACCTGTACAACGCCGTCGCGCACGGATTCTCCACCCTCCCGACCGGCGGGTTCTCGCCGCAGGCCGAAAGCATCGGGTACTTTTCCGCGGCCGTTCAGTGGGTCGTCATCCCCTTCATGGTCGTCGCCGGCGTCAACTTCGCGCTGTTCTGGCACGTGCTGCGCGGCGAGGTCGACACGCTGCTGGAGAACGCGGAGTTCCGGACGTACGCCGGCGCGCTCGCCGTCGTCACCGCCCTGCTCGCCGTCCTCCTGTTCCGCGGCGCCGCGCCGGTCTTAGAGATCGGGGGCGCCACGGAGGGGGTCACGGAGAACGCGCTCCGGCAGGCAGCGTTCCAGATCGGCTCGCTGCTGAACTCCACCGGGTTTGCCACCTCGGACTTCGCGCAGTGGGACACGCACGCGCAGGTGCTGCTGCTGTTCGCGATGTTCATCGGCGGCTCCGCCGGCTCGACCGGCGGCGGTATCAAGATCGTCCGGTGGCTGATCGTCGCGAAGGCGATCCGCCGCGAGCTGTTCACCTCGGCGCACCCCGACGTCGTCCAGCCCGTCCGGCTCAGCGGGAGCGTCGTGGACGAGGACGCGATCCGCGGGATCATGGCGTTTACGCTGTTGTACCTCGTGCTTCTCGCCGTCTCGGCGGTGTTCCTCTCGCTGGACGCCGCGCGAGTCGGCACGCAGCTCACCGCGCTGGAGTCGTTCAGCGCCTCGCTCGCCACCATCGGGAACATCGGGCCCGGGTTCGGCCGGCTCGGACCGTTCGGGAGCTACCTCTTCTTCCCGGACTCCTCGAAGCTGCTGATGATATTCCTGATGTGGATCGGCCGGCTGGAGATCGTCCCGGTACTCGCGGTGTTCATCTCCGGGGTCGACGGGAGGTAGGCCGCTCTCTCGACCCGGCTCCGAGAGCGTATCTTCATAACCGACGAGGAGAGTGGTGTCCGTATGACGAGTTCCGACGACGCCGGCGGTCAGGACCTGCTCGGCCACGCGCTCCTCCCGGTCGCGAACGAGGACGACGCGCTGGCGACGGCGCGGGCGCTCGAACCGTACGACCCGGAGCGGGTGACCGCGCTCCACGTCGTCGAGAAGGGCGACGGGGTGCCGGACAAGACGCCCGTCGAGCAGTCGGAGGAGCTGGCCGCCGAGTCGTACGCGGCGGTCCGAACGGTGTTTCCCGACGCGAGCGAACACACCGCGTACGCCCGGGACGTGGTCGAGGCGATATTCGACGCCGCCGAGGAGGTAGACGCGACCGCGATCGCGTACCGCTCGCGCGGCGGGAACCGCCTCGTCCAGTTTCTCTCGGGCGACCTGTCGACCGAGCTCGTGACCGACGCGCCGGTTCCGGTCGTCGCGCTCCCGCGCGCGAAGGCGGACGAATGAGGGGCCGAAGTCGCCTCGCCTCCGAGCGCTGACCGGGTCCGACCGATGACGCCGACCGACGACCGCCCTACCGTCATGGTCGCGCTCTCGAACCCGCGGACGGAGGGTGCGCTCGTCGCGCTCGCCGGCGCCCTTGCCGAGCACAGGGGCGGCCGTCTCCTCGCCGTCCACGTCGTCACCGTTCCCGACCAGACGTCGCTGGAGACGGCCGCGGAGAACAGAGAGCGGCTCGACGACTCCTCCGAGGCGCTGCTCGCCGCCGCCGTCGACGACGCCGCGGCGTTCGACGCGCCCGTCGAGACGAAGACGATCCTCTCGCACCGCGGGATCGAGGAGGTGTTCGACGCCGCGCGGACGAACGACGCGGACGCCGTCGTGATGGGGTACGGCGGGGCCCGGTTCGCCGGCGGGCGCGTCGAAGGGTCGCTCGACGAAGTCGCCCGCGACCTCCCCTGCGACTTCCTCGTGCTGGACGGCCAGCAGCTGAACCTCTCTGAGGTGCTCGTGCCGACCGCCGGCGGGCCCTCCTCCGACCTCTCCGCGGAGGTCGCGCTGGCGCTCCGAGACGTCTCCGGCGCGGACGTGTCGCTGCTCCACGTCGTCGACGAGGGCGAGGAGGAGTCGGGTCGCGAGTTCCTCGCCGACTGGGCCGACGGCCACGGGCTCGTGGACGCGGACCTGCGGATCGAGGCGGGCGACGTCGGAACGACGATCGAACGGGTCGGCGCGGGGTACGACCTCGTGGTCGTCGGCGCCACGGAGCGCGGGCTCCTCTCGCGGGTCGTCCGCGGGTCGCTCGCGTCCGCGGCGATCGAGCGGCTCGACGCGCCGGTGCTGCTCGCGGAGTCCCCCTCGTCGCGGTCGCTCCGCGAGCGGCTGTTCGGCGGGCGCTGAGGGCGCGGGTTCAGTCGACGAGTGCCACCCGGGCCGACGCCTCCTTTCAGAATATAATGAATATTTATACGCGACCGGCGGGTACCCGGGGGTATGTACGACGACGAGGAGCTCTCCGAGATCCGCGAGGCGAAGGAGTCGTGGGAGGCGGAGACGCTCGACCCGACCCTCGACCGCCACGGCGAGCGGAAGGAGCGGTTCGCAACCGTCTCGAACCGCGAGGTCGACCGCCTCTACACCCCCGAGGACGTCGCGGACCTCGACTACGAGACGGACCTCGGCTTCCCGGGCGAGCCGCCGTACACCCGCGGCGTCTACCCGACGATGTACCGCGGTCGCACGTGGACGATGCGGCAGTTCGCGGGGTTCGGCACCGCCGAGGAGACCAACGAGCGGTTCCGCTACCTCATCGACGAGGGGCAGACCGGGCTCTCGACCGCCTTCGACATGCCCTCGCTGATGGGGATCGACTCGGACGACGAGATGTCGCTCGGCGAGGTGGGGAAAGAGGGCGTCGCGGTCGACACCTTACGCGACATGGAGGTGCTGTTCGACGGCATCGACCTCGCCGAGGTGTCGACCTCCTTCACGATCAACCCGAGTGCGCCGGTGATCTACGCGATGTACGTCGCGCTCGCGGACCGTCGCGGGATTCCGCGCGAGGAGCTTCGGGGGACCCTCCAGAACGACATGCTCAAGGAGTTCATCGCGCAGAAGGAGTGGGTGATCCCGCCGGAGCCCTCCCTCGATCTGGTGACCGACACGATCGAGTTCGCGGTCGCGGAGACGCCCAAGTTCAAGCCCATCTCGGTGTCCGGCTACCACATCCGCGAGGCGGGGTCGACCGCGGTCCAGGAGCTCGCCTTCACCCTCGCCGACGGGTTCGCGTACGTCGAGGCGTGCCTCGACCGCGGGCTCGACGTCGACGAGTTCGCCCCGCAGCTCTCCTTCTTCTTCAACTCGCACAACTCGCTGTTCGAGGAGGTCGCGAAGTTCCGCGCCGCGCGCCGGATCTACGCGAACGTCATGGAGGACTGGTACGGCGCCGAGGCCGAGGCGTCGAAGCGGCTGAAGTTCCACACCCAGACCGCGGGGCAGTCGCTGACGGCCCAGCAGCCGCTGAACAACGTCGCGCGCGTCACGATCCAGGCGCTGGCGGGCGTGCTGGGCGGCACCCAGAGCCTCCACACGAACTCCTTCGACGAGGCGCTCGCGCTCCCCTCCGAGCAGGCCGTGCGCGTCGCGCTCCGCACCCAGCAGATCATCGCCGAGGAGTCGGGCGCGGCCGACATCGTCGACCCGCTCGGCGGCTCCTTCGCGGTCGAGAGCCTCACCGACGAGACGGAGGAAGAGGCGATGGCGTACATCGAGGAGATCAAGGAGATGGGCGACGGCTCCGTGCGCGACGGCGTCCTCCGCGGCATCGAGCAGGGGTACTTCCACCGCGAGATCCAGGAGTCTGCCTACGAGTACCAGGAGCGCGTCGACGAGGGCGAGGAGACGGTCGTCGGCGTCAACGCCTACGAGATCGAGGAGGACACCCGCCCGGACCTGCTGAAGGTCGACGAGACCACTCGGGAGCGCCAGCTCGACCGGCTGGAGTCGGTGAAGGCCGAGCGCGACGACGACGCGGTCGAGGCCGCGTTGGACGACCTCCGCGACGCCGTCGACGCCGGCGAGAACGTCATGCCCGCGGTCGTCGCGGCGGTGAAGGCGTACGCGACGATGGGCGAGATCATGGGCGTGTTCGAGGCGGAACACGGCGCGTACCGCGAGCGGATCGGCGTCGCCTGACCGCGGACGAGGAAGCGTGAAACGGGGCGGACCGACGGCGGTCCCGCGAGGGAGCGCGGGCGGCGCTACGAGACCTCCCTTACGCCGTCTCGACCGGCCGCGCGGACTCCGCGCACCACGCGTTACCCCGGCGGCCCGCCCGCCGGAGGTCGAGCTCGACGACCGAGCCGGCGTCGAGCGACGACAGCTCGGCCTCCACGTCGGGGTCGTCGTACTCGACGACGTACAGCGTCCCGTTGCGCGGGTATTCGCGGAGCGTGATCGCTCCGTGGTCGTTACACGCGTCGACGACCGTGTACTTGCCTGTGCGGTCCATCCCGAGTCGAGCTACGTAGTGTTCCTTGTTAACAGTTGTCCGGGTGGGCGGCGCGGCCGCACGCACCCGTCACCCGGCCGCGAACGGTCCATTTTAATCGGCCCGTCGCCTCGCTCGGGTATGACGGAGACGGAGATCCCCGAGGACCACCCGCGGTACGCGTCGCTCGTGACGCGCCACCGGATCGAGGCGGGCGTGGAGAAGGGGATCACCTCGAAGCAGGGGCTGATCGCGCAGGGAAGAGGGGAGGCGTTCGACTACCTCCTCGGCGAGCGCACCCTCCCGAGCGCCGACGACGCCGCGCGCGCCGCGGCCGCGACGCTCCTGCTCGCCGACCGCCCCGTGATCTCGGTCAACGGTAACGTCGCGGCGCTCGCGCCGGCGGAGACGGTCGCCCTCGCGGACGCGGTCGGCGCCGACCTGGAGGTGAACCTGTTCAACCACACCGACGAGCGCGTCCGCCGGATCGCCGACCACCTCCGCGAGCACGGCGCCGAGGAGGTGAAGGGACTCGCCGGGGACGGCGAGATCCCCGGGCTCGACCACGCGCGCGGCGTCGTCGACGCCGACGGGATCGAGGCGGCCGACGTCGTCGTGGTCCCCCTGGAGGACGGCGACCGCGCCGCCGCGCTCGACGCGATGGGGAAGACGGAGATCGTCGTCGACCTCAACCCGGGAAGCCGCTCGCCGCGGACCGCCGACGTGCCGATCGTCGACAACCTGCTGCGCGCGGTGCCGAACGTGACGGCGCACGCGGAGGACCTCGCGGACGCGACGCCCGCTGAACTGGAGCGGATCGGCGACGAGTTCGACGCCGACGCCGCGCTCGACGCGGCCGAGGCGGCGATCCGCGAGGGGTCGTTCGCGGACGCGGACCCGGAGTAGTTCGACGGTCGCCCCCGCCGGAAGGCAAAAGCGTGCGCCGCCCCTAACAGTCGGTATGGAACTCGACGAGACGGACCGGGCGATCCTGCGAATCCTCCAGGAGGACGCGCGGACCCCGTTCTCGGAGGTCGCGCGCCGGATCGACATGTCCAGTGCGACCGTCCACGACCGAGTGAGTCGCCTCGAAGAGGCCGGCGTCATCCGGGGGTACCACGCCGACATCGACCCGAAGGCGGTCGGGTACGGAGTGGGCGCGTTCGTGGGCCTGCGCGTCGAGCAGGGTCGCGAGGAGGACGCGCTCGACCGGCTCCGCGGCATCGACGGCGTGCGCGAGATCCACCTCACCACCGGCGAGTGGGACGTGATCCTCCGGGTCGTCGCGGCCGACACCGACCGGCTCCGCGAGCTGATGTTCGATCGGATCGCGGAGACCGAGGGGTTCTCGCGCTCGCAGACGATGGTCATCCTCGGGACCGACTACGAGCAGCCCGGGCCGCCGCTGTAGGCGGACGCGTGGCGGGCGGCGTCCGGCGGTCCGGTTCGTGTGCGACCGTCCCGCTCGTGCGCGACCGGAACGCTCAACTCGGGACCTCCCCGAACGGTGACCATGAGCACAGGAGTGGCCGACGGGTTCGACCCGTCGCCGGAGCGCGCGTGGGCGGCGGTCGTCGGGGGCGTCACGGCGCTTTTGGCGGTCGGGTCGGTCGTCTTCCCGCGCGTCGTCTACGACCGGTTCCTCTGGCGCTACTTCTGGGGGCCGGTCGTCGCCGACGGCGAGGGCGCGCAGTGCGCGGTCCGAGAGGCCGGGGGCACCACGGAGCTGCTCGGCAGCAGCGCGGCGTGTCAGGCGGCGCGGAGCGCCGGCGAGGTCGTCGCGTCGCCGGGGTACACCACCTTCTCGACGGTGAGCTACGTGGTGATCCTCCTGGCGATGCTGATCGGCGTCGTCTTCCTGCTCCGCCGGCTCGACATCGCCACGGAGCTCCGGTTCTTCTACGCGCTGTTCCCGTTCATGCTGTTCGGCGGGGCGATGCGGACGGTCGAGGACGCGGGCGTGGCGGCGACCGACGCCGGGGTCGAACCCCTAATCGCTTTCCCGGCCAGTGCGGTGCTGATCAGCCCGTTCATCTACTTCACGGTGTTCCTGTTCACGCTCGCGTGCGTCCTCGCGGCGTACGGGCTCGAACGCAGGGACATCGTCGACGACTACGCGCGCCCGCTGTTCGCGTCGGGGACCGCGGGGCTCGCGCTCGCGGTCGGCTACCTGTCCTATCTCGCGGCCACGACCGACTACGTCACCTTCTACCCGCAGGTACTCGTCCCGACGCTCGTCATCGCGACGGCCGCGACCGCGGTCACGTGGGCGATCGCGACCCGGCGGATTCCGACGATCCGGCAGGGGACCGGCGCGGCGGGGATCGTGATCATCTGGGGGCACGCGATCGACGGCGTCGCGAACGTGATCGGGCTCAACTGGATGCCCGCGCTGACCGGCACCCCGAACCTCGTGCCGAAGCACGTCGTCAACGCGCTGATCGTCGACTGGACCGGGCGCCTGCTCCCCGACTCGATCCTCGCCGTCACCGGCGACGCGTGGCCCTTCCTCCTCGTGAAGCTCGCGGCCGCGACGTTCGTCGTCTGGGTGTTCAACGGCGAGATGTACGAGGAGTCGCCGCGGTACACGCTGCTGCTGCTTATTACGGTGTTGGCCGTGGGGCTCGGACCCGGAACGCGGGACATGCTGCGCGCGACGTTTGGGGTTTAAATATCGTATTCCCGTTACGTCGTTTATTTATAAGCGACCGGCGGGAGGCATTCCGAGGACGCCGACAGATTCCCAGCCACTTGATTATAAATCGATGACTACAGACCGGCGGCGAACTCCTCCAAAGCCCCAGCCGGGAGGCGGGCGCACGCTCGCTGTGCTCCTCAGTCGCTCGCGCTGCTCGCTCCTTGCGGTGCTTGCTTCGCCTGCGCCCGCCTCCCGGCTGCCCCTTTGAGTCCCGCCCCGCACAGCACCGCACAGCGCCTCACGCCTCCCCAGCCTCGTCGCGGCCGCTTTTGAGCGGCCGCGACTCCCTCGCGCGGGCGACTCGCGCCCTGTCGGGCGCTCGTCGGCACGCAGGGAGGCGCGACGCGCCTCTTGCAGCCGGCGGCTCTGCCGCCGGCGACGCCACCGCCGATCATTTATAAGCTATTTCTGGGGGTCGCGGTGGTTTGGTCATCCGACCCCATTCCGCAACGGCATCTTATAAGCCGTCGGGCGCGGAACGGTCTCGGTAATGCTGGACGGGGTCAACGTCGCGCTCGGCGTCTCGGGGAGCATCGCGGCGGTGAAGGTCGTCGAACTCGCGCACGAACTGCGCCGGCACGGCGCGAGCGTGCGCGCCGTCATGTCCCCGGCGGCGACGAATATTATTCACCCGTGGGCGGTCGACTTCGCGACCGACGAGCCCGTCGTCACCGAGATCACCGGGAGCGTGGAACACGTGGAGCTCTGCGGCCGCGAGGGGTGGGCGGACGTGCTGCTGTTGGCTCCGGCGACCGCGAACACCGCCGGGAAGGTCGCGGCCGCGGTCGACGACACGCCCGTGACGACCTGCGCGACGACGGCCTTGGGCGCGGACGTGCCGGTCGTGATGGCGCCCGCGATGCACGAGCCGATGTACGACCACCCGGGCGTTCTGGACGCGCTCGACAAACTGGAGTCGTGGGGCGTGCGCTTCGCCGACCCGCGGATCGAGGAGGGCAAGGCGAAGATCGCGGCCGAAGGGGACATCGTCACCGAGGTCGCCCGCGCGACGACGCCGCAGACGCTCGCCGGGACGCACGTCGTCGTCACCGCCGGCGCGACGAAGGAGCGGATCGACCCGATCCGGATCTTGACGAACCGCGCGTCGGGGAAGACGGGCCGGGCGGTGGCGCGGGCGTGCTACGTCCGCGGCGCCCGGGTGACGCTCGTTCAGGACGGCCCCGAGGTCCCGTACGCCGACGTGGTCGCCGTGGAGACGGCCGACGAGATGATGGCGGCCTGTCGGCGGACCGCGGCGACCGCGGATGCGCTGGTGTCGGCGGCCGCCATCTCCGACTTCACCGCCGACGCGGTCGACGAGAAGATCCGGTCGGGGTCGCCGCTGTCGGTCGAGTTGGAGCCGACGCCGAAGCTCATCGACTCGGTGCGCGAGGCGTACCCGGACCTCCCGATCGTCGGGTTCAAAGCCGAGACGTCGGGCGACGACGCGGCGATGGTCTCCGAGGCGGAGCGCATCCGCGACCGGGTCGGGCTGGCGTTCGTCGTCGCGAACGACGCGAGCGTGATGGGCGGCGACGAGACGCGCGTCCTGCTGGTCGGCGAGGACGGGACCGACCCGGAGGAGGCCGCCGGCTCGAAGGACGCGGTCGCCGGCCGCATCGCCGACCGGCTCGCGGCGGCGCTCGACGCGTCGGGGTGAGGGGCGGCCGGAGCGATCGCCTCCGCGACGCTTCCGCGCCGCCCCTTCGACGCTTCCGTGCCGCCCCGCGACGACCGCGAACCGCGCGGACGGTATCGCCCGGCCCCGGCAGGGTTACCGCGGATACAAACTGTTTTGGGGCGGTAGAGTAACCACTCGGGTAGAACCATTCATGTGTAACGAGACGGTCACGCACGACCCCGTGGGAGGTGTGGTGGGTGGCTGACACCGATCCGCCCGCCGGCGACTCCGCTCCCGACGCGGAGGCGACGGTCGGTTCCGGTGCGGGCGCGGTCATCGTTCCGGTCGAGCCGAGCTCCACGCTGCGCTCGACGATCGCCCACGTCGCGGAGGCCGCCGCGGCCGACGGCGCGTCCGCGGTCCACCTCGTCGAGATCGCCTCGTGGCGGAACGGGGACCCCGAGAGCGACGAACGGGCCGCCGCCGCCGAGCGCGTGCTCGAACGCGCGGCGGCGTGGGCGAGAGCCGACTTGGAGGACTCCGAGGAGACCGCCGCCCCGGACGTCGAGGTCGTCACGGCGGTGCTCGGGGCCGACGGCTACCTGTTCGGCGCCGACGACTACGTCCGCGTCCTCGCGGAGTACGCCGAGGACAACGGCGCCGACCGCGTCGTCTTGGACCCCGAGTACACCCCGGTGGGGAACACGACGCTTCTCCAGCCGCTGGAGTTCGCGCTCTCGAACACGCCGCTGTCGGTCGAGACCGCGCCGGTCGACCGACCGACGCGCCGGGAGCGGTTCCGAACCGAGGCCACGACCGGCCGGTTCGTGGCGCTGTTCGGGCTCTCGCTGGCCTTCTATCTCCTGTTGGGCGACCCGACCTACTGGTTCGACGCCGTGACGGGCGTCGCGACCGCCGCGGTCGTCTCGATCACCCTCTCGCGGGTGAGCCTCGACTCGAACCCGGCGTTCCCGCGGACCCCGATGCGGATCGTTCGCGGCGTGATTTACGTCCCCGTGCTGCTGTTCGAGATCGTGAAGGCGAACCTCGTCGTCGCCCGGGTCATCCTCGACCCGCGGCTCCCGATCGACCCGACGCTGAACCGGATGCGCGTGATCGTCGGGAGCGGGCTCCCGCTGATGACGCTCGCGAACTCGATCACGCTGACGCCCGGGACGCTCACCGTCCGCGCCCGCGACAGCGACCTCTACGTCCACTCGCTCGTCCCGTGGGCCCGCGAGGGGCTGTTCGACGGCCCCCTCGAACGGTGGACGCGCTTCGTCTACTACGGCCGCCGAGCGGCCCGGCTTCCGTCCCCACGCGAGCGCGACGACGTCGCGATCCTCCAGGGCCCCGACGCCACCGAGGAGCTGCCGATCGCCGCCGCCGACGGGGGCGACCCGGGATCGGGCGGCGAGGCCGAGTCGAGTGACGGTCCGGGCGGCGATGCCGAGCCGACCGACGACCCGAGCGACGGGGACGAGGTGACCGACCGATGAGCCTCGTGGACGCCTCGCTCGCGGCCGGCTACACGCTCGGCGACTTCCTGCTCGTCGCGGCCGCGGGCTTCGCCGTCCTCGCGGTCGGGATGCTCTACCGCGCGGTCGTCGGGCCGACGATGCAAGACCGGGTGCTGGCGGTGAACGTCCTCGGGACGAACACCGTCGTCATCCTCGCCATCCTCGGCGCGGCGCTCGGCGAGCCGACGTTCCTCGACATCGCCTTAGTGTACGCGCTGCTGAACTTCCTGATGGCCATCGCCATCTCGAAGTTCACCGTCGAGCGGGGTGGCGTGCTGTGACCGCCGCCCCCGTGGAGACGGCTCGCGTGTGGCTCGTGGTCGCGCTCACGCTGCTCGGGCTGTTCTTCTCGTTCGTCTCGATGGTGGGCGTCCTCCGGCTGCCGGACGTCTACTCGCGGGCGCACACCGCCTCGCAGGCCGACACGCTCGGCGCGGGGTTCGGCCTCGCGGCCGTCGCGCTCACCGTCGGGCTGGCGGGGTCCGGCTTCAAGTCGGTGCTCCTGCTGTTCTTCATCTTCGTGACGAACCCGACCGCGGCCCACGCCATCGCCCGGGCCGCCTTCGAGGAGGGAACCGTGCCGTGGATCGAGGGGGACGACCGCCGATGACGGGCGCGCTCGCGTCGGCCGCCCCCCTCGGCGCGCCGGTGGTCGCGCAGATCACCGCCGTCGAGGCGAGCCTGTTCGCCTTCGTCGTGCTGACCGCGCTGTTCACGGCCTTAGCGCGCGACGTGCTCGCGGCGGTGATCATCTTCGGCGCGTACAGCCTCGGGATGGCAGCGCTGTACACGTTCTACCGCGCGCCGGACGTGGCGATGACGGAGGCCGCCATCTCCGCTGGCGTCACGACCGTGCTGCTGCTGTTGACGCTCGCGAAGACGACCCGCCTCGACCACGAGGCCGCCTTCGAGTCGGTGAACCTGCCCGCGGCCGGCGCGGCCGGCCTGCTGTTCGCCGGACTGATGCTCACGATGGGCGACATTCCTGCGGTGGGCTCTCGGGACGCGCCGATCTGGTCGAACCCGGACGTGACCCAGTGGTACATCGCGGAGACGTACGCGGAGACGGGCGTCGAGAACACGGTGATGGCCGTGTTAGCGGCGTTCCGCGGGTTCGACACGTTCGGCGAGGCGGTCGTCGTGTTCGCGGCCGGGATCGCCGCCCTCATCGTCCTCCACAGGGAGGTGTTCGCATGAGCGGCACAGACTCCGGCGTCGACGCCGGCGCCGGTTCCGACACAGGCGCCGCTGCCGACGCCGACGCCGCAGAAGCCAGCGATGCCACCGATACCGACGCCGCAGGAACCAGCGACGCCGCCGGTTCCGAGTTCGCCTCCGGCGGCGGGTTCGGCCGTGACCGGCCGCCGCGCAGCGACGGCCGCCTCGACTCGGAGCGCCGACAGGGGACCCCGTACACGGAGAGTCAGGTGATCATGCCGACGGTGAAGATCGTCGCGCCGTTCGCGTTCACCTACGGGCTGTTCGTCACCTTCCACGGCGCCGGCTCGCCCGGCGGCGGGTTCCAGGGCGGCGCCATCGTGGCCGCGGTCGTGTTCATGATCGCGTTCGCGTTCGGCATCGAGGCGACCCGGCAGTGGCTCGCGAACACCGTCGTCGTCGCGCTCGCGGTCGGCGGCGCGCTCGTGTTCGCCGGCATCGGGCTGGTCCCGGTCGCGCTCGGCGGCGCGTTCCTCCAGTACGAGCTGCTCCCGATCCCCGACCCCGTGAAGTACGGGATGGAGGGCGTCGAGATCCTCGGGATCGGCACCATCGTCGCCGGCGTCCTCATCGGGCTGTTCTTCGTCCTCGCGAAGGGGTTCAGCGACGCGGGCGGGTTCGCCGACGCGGACGCGTTCGACGACGAGGTCGGCGAGGGCCCCGACGGAGCCGACGAATCGACCGCCGGCGACGACGCGGCGGACGGCGCTTCCGACTCGGCCGACGACGGTCGGTCGGACCCGGGAGCGTCCGGTCCGGCCGCGACCGACGGGGGTGAGCGGTAGTGTCCGCTCCCCTCGGTACGGTCGACCTCGCCGGAACCGCCGTCTCGGCGCTCGCCGCTACCGCCAGCGCCGTCGACATCCTCACGACGAGACACGCGTACGTCGCGTTCGCGCTGCTGCTGTGCATCGGCCTGTACATGATGATCGCGAACCCGAACCTCGTGAAGAAGATCATCGGACTCAACCTGTTCCAGACGGCGATCTTCCTGCTGTTCATCGCCTCGGCGTACGTCGAGGGCGGATCGATCCCGATCGTCCCGACCGGCGGTCCGGAGGGCGGGCTCTACGTGAGCCCGCTGCCGCACGTCCTCGTGCTCACCGCCATCGTCGTCGGCGTGAGCCTCACCGCGGTCGCGCTCGCGCTGTGCATCCGGATCTACGACGAGTACGGCACGCTGCGCACCGACACGCTCCGCGAACTGCTCCGCGACGAGGGGTCGATCCCGTCGCGCCGGTCGCCGGATGTGTCGGGCACCGACGGGGCGGCAGGCGTCGACGGTGCGCCGGCCGCCGACGGGGCGCCCGCCGCCGACGATGCGTCGGGCGCACCCGAGACGGGGGGTGAGACGGATGATTGACGTCCTCCTGCCGCTCGCGGTCGTCGTCCCCATCGTGGCGGCGACGCTGCCGCTGGCGCTCGGGCTCCGGTACGACCGGGTCGGCTGGCCGATCGCCGCGGTCGGTACGACGGCCGTGGCCGGAATCGCGGCCGCGATCGCGGCGGAGGTGGTCGTCAACGGCCCGTTCGACCACGCGCTCGGGGGCTTCCTCCCGCCGGTGGGGATCGAACTCGTCGCCGACCGGCTGTCGGTGGCGGTGCTGCTGCTCGTCGCCGCGGTGTCGGTCGCGACGCTCGCGTTCGCGCGGGTCGCCGGCCCGCGGGGGAACCCCTTCTACAGCGCCTACCTCCTGCTGGTCGGCGGCCTCGTGGGGATGGTGCTCACCGGGGACCTGTTCAACCTGTTCGTCTTCTTAGAGATCACCGGGCTGACGACGTACGCGCTCATCGCCGCGGACCGGTCGGGCGCGAGCGCGTACGCCTCGCTGAAGTACCTCGTCGTCGGGACCGTCGGCGCCTCGCTGTACCTGCTCGGCGTCGGCTACGTCTTCCTCGCGACGGGGACGCTGAACATGATCGCCGTCCAAGAGCAGATCGTCGCGCAGGCCGGTTACGGCGACCCGCTCGTCCGCGCGAGCTACGCGTTCATCGTGACCGGGCTGGCGCTGAAGATCGCCATCTTCCCGGTCCACTCCTGGCAGCCCGACGCCTACCAGCGCGCGCCGGACTCGGTCACGACGATCGTCGCGGCGCTGGTCTCGACGACGAGCGCCTACGCGCTGATCCGCGTGACGTACACCGTGTTCACGGTCGACTTCCTCGCGGCCAACGAGGGGATCGCCACCGCGCTGCTCGTCGTCTCGACCGTTTCGATCGTCGCGGGCTCCGCGCTCGCCGCGATGCAGTCGGACCTCAAGCGGATGTTCGCGTACTCCTCGGTCGCGCAGTTCGGGATGATCGGCGCGGCCGTCGCGCTGGCGAACGAGACGGCCCTGCTCGGCGGGATCGTCCACCTGATCGGCCACGGAATCATGAAGTTCGGCCTGTTCCTCGGGATCGGCCTGCTCGCGCTCGGCTACGGCACCCGGCGGATGGAGGACCTGGCGAGCGCCGCGCGCGCGGCCCCGTACACGTCCGGCGCGCTCGCCGTCCTCGGCCTCGGGCTCGTCGGGATCCCGCCCTCGATCGGCTTCCTCGGAAAGTGGTACATCGGCGTCGGCGCGGTCGACGCCGGCCTCGTCGGCGGCGGCGCGGTCGGGATCGCGGTCGCGGGGGCGATATTCGTCAGCACGCTGTTCACGCTGTCGTACGTCGCGCGGCTGTTGGAGCGGTTCTACTTCGGCGGGGCCGGGCTGCCCGGCGATCACGGCGAGCCGGCCGGAGACGGCGGTGACGGCGCGGGCGAAGGGGCGGCGACCGACGGTGGCCGCGGAAATGACCACGCGGCGACCGACGGCGCCGACGCCGCCACGGCCGGCGGCGGAGAGTCGTCCCCCGCGAAGACCGCCGACGGCCTCCCCGCGCCCGTCGAGGGCGCGCCGCGGTCGTCGCTCGTCCCCGACCGGGTGCCGACCGCGCCGCTGCTCGCGCTCGGACTGGCGGTGGTGGCGACCGTCGCGCTCGGCTTCGGCGGCTTCGCGCTCGCGGAGTGGTTCGGCCCGTTCCTCACGGAGGCCTTCGCATGACTGACGCTGTACTCTCAGACCCACGACCCCTACTGGCGGTCCTCGTCTCGTTCGTCGCGGCGTTCCTCATCGTCGCGTCGTACCGCTCGCCGAACGTCCGCGAGGGGTGGACGCTCGTCGCCTCGCTCGCGAAGTTCGGCATCGTCGCGTCGATGCTGCCGGCGGTCCTCGACGGCGCGGTGTTCGAGTGGTCGGCCGGAGCGTTCCTCCCGGGCATCGGCGCGCCGATCGAGTTCGCGCTCCGCGCGGACGCGCTCGGCATGCTGTTCGCGTTCCTCGCGAGCGGGCTGTGGATAATCACCTCTTTCTACAGCATCGGCTACATGCGCGGGCTCGACGAGCCGAACCAGACCCGGTACTTCGCAGCGTTCGCGGTGTCGCTCGCCGCGACGATGGGGATCGCGTTCGCCGGCAACCTCGTGACGATCTTCGTCTTCTACGAGCTGCTGTCGATCGCCACGTACCCGCTCGTCGCGCACGACGAGACGGCCGAGGCGCGCTCGGCCGGCCGAAAGTACCTCGCGTACACGATGTTCGGGGGCGGCGTGCTCGTCCTCGCCGGCACCGCGCTCGTCTACCTGATCGCCGGCTCCGTCGACTTCACCGCGGGCGGCATCGCGGAGCTCGCGAACGCCGACCCCGGGCTCGCGATGCTCGCCTTCTTCCTGCTCGCGATCGGGTTCGGCGTGAAGGCGGGGATCATGCCGCTCCACCGGTGGCTCCCCGAGGCGATGGTGGCGCCGACGCCGGTCTCCGGGCTGCTCCACGCGGTCGCGGTCGTCAAGTCGGGCGCGTTCGGCGTCGCCCGGGTCGTCCTCGACGTGTTCGGGCCCGAGCTCGTCTACAACCTCTCGCTGCCGTTCGGGTTCTCTGCCGGGCTCGTCCTCTCGACCATCGGGGCGATCACGCTCACCGCGGCCTCCCTCATTGCCCTGCGGAAGGACCACCTGAAGCGCCGGCTCGCCTACTCGACGATCAGCCAGCTGAGCTACATCATCCTCGGGCTCGGCCTCTTCGGCTGGTACGGGCTCGTGGGCGCGCTGCTTCACATCCCGGCGCACGCGTTCATGAAGCTCACCCTGTTCTTCTGTGCGGGCAACATCCACGTGTCGACCCACACCGACTACATCTCGCAGATGGCCGGGATCGGCAAGCGGATGCCGCTGACGATGGGGGCGTTCACGATAGCCTCGCTGGGGATGGCCGGGATACCGCTGCTCGCCGGTTTCGTCAGCAAGTACTACATGCTGATCGGCGGGGTGCGGATGGGGATGAACTTCACCCCGGTCGCGTACTACCTCGCCGGCGCGCTGCTGCTCTCCGGCGTGCTCAACATCGCGTACTTCTGGCCCGTGATCTACACCGCCTTCTTCGAGGCGGAGGACGCCCACGACGCGAAACCCCTCGTCGACTTCCCGCTCGGCGGCGAGTCGCGGTCGATCGCCGCGGCGACAGACGGGGGCCGCGCGGGCGATGGTGAAGACGACAACCGTGACGACAGCGAGGACGTCGACGACATCGTCGCGGACGCGGGCGATGGCGACGACTCCACGCCCGACGCCGCCGAAGGCGTCGACGAGTCCGAGGTGCCCGACGCCGATCTCGACGACCTCCCGACCGACGAGGAGGGCGTCGTCCGGCCGGACTTCGCGGCGAGCGAGCGCGACTTCTCGGAGCCGGCCGAGCGCGTCGACACGGGCGACTACGCGGTCGACCAGCGCCCCTCCGACGCGGACGTGCCGTTCGGTCCCGGGCGCGGCGAGGCGGCCGACGACGCGGAGACCGCCGACGCCGACGAGGCCCCCCCGGAGCCGACCGAGTCGAGCCGCGGCCCCGACGACCCGCACGGCGACCACGACGACGAGCCGCACGGCGGGCACGACGCGGACACGCACGACGACGACCACCACGGCGGGCCGCCGGCGGGCGGCTGGGAGCACATCGCGGGGCTCGACGCGCTCCGCGGGCGCGAGTCGACGTGGTTCACGCTCGGGCCGATCCTCGCCGCGATGACGCTCGCGGTGCTGCTCGGCGTGATCCCCTACGAGATGGGCTTCCTGGAGCTGATCGAGCTCATCGTCGACACGCGGCTCCCCGAGGGGGTGGTTCGGCCGTGACTATGTCGACCGAGCTCCTGACTTCGCTTCCGCCGTACGTCCTGCTCGCGTTCGCGGCGCTCGCGGTGCTTGCGCTGCCGCGGCGGTCGGGCCACGCGGTCGCCGCGCTGGCGACGGCGTTCACGTTCGCGCAGGCGGTGCTGCTCGGCGACGGCGGCACGGGCGCGCACCTCGCGACGACGTTCCTCGGGTTCGACGTGGTGTTCTTCAACGTCGACCAGTTCTCCCTGCTGATGGGGGTCGTCGTCGGCTTCCTCGCGACGGCCGCAGTGCTGTACGCCTACGGCAGCGAGGCGCCGACGTGGGTGACCGCGTTCGCGCTGCTGTACGTCGCCACGACCTTCGGAACGATCTACGCCGGCGACTGGCTCACGCTGGTCTTCTTCTGGGAGCTGACGGCGGTCACCTCGACGCTGCTCGTCTGGCAGCACGGCGGCGAGGCGGTGCGGGCGGGCTACCGCTACGCGCTGTTCCACGGCACCGGCGGAACCATCCTGCTCGCCGCCGTGGTGGTTCACTTCGCGAACGCCGGCACGTTCCTGTTCTCGGCGACGAACGGGATCGACCCGGCCGCGACGGTGCTCGCGGCGGTCGGCATCGGGATCAACTGCGGGTTCATCTTCCTGCACAGCTGGCTGCCGGACACCTACCCGCGCCCGCACGTCGCGGCGTCGGTGTTCCTCTCGGTGTTCACGACGAAGACCGCCGCCTACGTGATGTACCGCGCGTTCCCCGAGGGCGGCATGTGGCTCGCCTACCTCGGCGGGTTCATGGCCGTCTACGGCGCGTTCTTCGCGCTGCTCCAGTACGACCCGCGGCGGCTGCTGTCGTACCACATCCAGGCCCAGCTCGGCTACATGCTCGCCGGGTTCGGCCTCGCCACGGCGGTCGGCGAGTTCGCCGTCGTCGGCGGCTTCGCGCACCTGTTCAACAACGTCCTCTACAAGAGCCTCCTGTTCATGGCAGTCGGCGTCGTGGTGTACCGGACCGGCGTCGAGGACATCCGCGAGATGGGCGGGCTCTGGCGCGTGATGCCGGTCACCTTCTTCGTCTACCTCGTCGGCGCGGCCTCGATTACGGCGGTGCCGGGGTTCAACGGGTTCATCTCGAAGGGGATGGTGCTCGACTCCGCCCACGAGATTCACAACTACGTCCTGCTCTTAGACAGCGGACTGCTCTGGTGGCTGCTCGTCCTCGGCGGCGTGGGGACGTTCATGTCGTTCATCAAGCTCGGCTACTACGTGTTCTTCCACGGCTCGGCGACGCTGTCGCCGGACGACGCGACGCCGTTCCAGACCGCGGGGATGCTGCTGGCCGCGGGCGCGTGCGTCTTCTTCGGCGTCTTCTACACCCAGCTGATCGAGCTGATGCCGTTCACTGACCTCATCCTCAGCGACGAGGTGTACTTCAAGCCGTACAGTCGGAGCCACCTGACCGAGAGCGCGGCGCTGCTGGTCGCCGGCTTCGCCGGGTTCTTCGCGCTGAAGCGCCCGCTCGGCTGGCTCGCTCATCGGATGCCCGACGTCGACGCCGTCCTCTTCCCGGCGGCGTTCTACCTCGGGCGGGGCTCAGTGTGGGGCGTCACGGAGCTGTGGGCCGCCGTCGACCGCGCGACGATGGCGATCGCGGGCGCGATGATGCGGACGGCGAGCGACCCGCGGGAGGCGCTCTCGCGCGTCGGGATCGACGTCGAGATCCGCGCCGGTATCGGCCGGAGCGTGCTGTTCCTGACGCTCGCAGCCGGAACCGCGCTGTTCGCCGTCCTGCTGATCTGAGGGGCGGCGCTACTGCCTCGCCCGCTCACGCCGCCTCGTCGCCTTGTCGCCGCGCCTGCTCGCTGAGCGTGAGGAAGGCGACTGCCCCGAAGAACGCGACCACGAAGGCGAAGACCGCGGCGTCTCCGCCGGCGTAGTGGCCGAACAGAAGCGGCGTGACGCTCAGGCCGAAGAGGCCCAGTCCGTACCCGATCCGGTCGGTCCGGTCCTCGAACCGGGGAGCTTCCGCGAGCAGGGACACGTCGAACGCGAGGTGGAAGTAGGCGGCCCCGGCGTAGACGGCCGCCGTGCCGAGGGCGGTCGGGAGGTACGGGACGAGCCGGTAGACGCCCAGCGCGGCGAGGAGACCGACGCCGGCCGCGAGCGGGAGGGATCGGTTCACGAACGCCTGATCCGCGAGAAAACTGATAAAAGCCGCGACGGTCGCCGCTCAGTACTCCTCGTACGCGAGGTTCATCATCCACTGCGAGAAGGCGTCGGCCTGCGCGTCGACCTCCTCCTCGCCGATGAACGGCGAGAGCATGTCGTCGGCCATAAGCAGCGAGAAGTCGAGGTCGCGCGGCGCGGGCTCTAAGTAGTAGGTGTTGTGGCCGTCGTAGACGGTGTCTTCTCGCTGGATGACCCCGGCCTCCTCCAACGACTCGGCGATGCGGCTCCCCTTCCGCGAGGAGACGTCGAGTTCCTTCCAGAAGTCGCTCTGGTGGATGCCGCCGGTCTCGCGGATGAGTTCGAGGCCGGCGCGCTCGTCCGCCGACAGGTCGGACTCGATTTCGGACGCGCTCATACTCTCTCACGCCTCCCGAATCGCTTAAAACTGGCTTTCCGGTCGGACGCTTCGCGCCGCGCGGCCGTCGTCTCACCGGCGAGTGAACGCGAACTCCCCGCGAGCCGGAGCGACCGTCACGACCCCGACGCCGCGGAAGCCGAGATTGAGCAGGTGCGGCCGGCCGTCTGCCGCCTCGCCGGCGTCGTATCCGAGCTCGTGCGAGTGGCCGCTGAACGCGGCGAACACGTCGTAGTCTCGGATTGCGAGGGCAAGCGCGATCGACCCGGTGTGGAGGTACTCCCGGTCCGTCTCGCGCGTGCCGACCGCGTGGTGGCGGTCGAACGACGCGCCGAACGGCGGTTGGTGGGTCGCGAGCAGCGCGTCGGAGCGACCGCGCAGGCGCTCCGACAGCCGCTCGTACGTCGCCTCGATCGCCTCGACGCCCCGGTGGAACGCGGCCGCCTCGTCGTCCGCGATCCCCAGCGACGCTGCGGCCTCCCGGACGGACGCGGACCCGCTGACGACGCGGTGACACGCGTCGAGCAGGTCCTCGGCGATCCGGTCGGCTTCGTAGCGGCGGTCCTCGTGGGGGACCGACCGGGGGTCGAGCGCGTCGAACTCGGTCTGCGGAAGCGGCGGGGTGAGCGACCGGCGCTCGCAGCCCCAGCCGACGACAGCGAGGTCCCCGAGCGTCCGGGCGCTCAGGTGTTCCGCGGTGGCCCCGGAGACGGGCGCCACCACCTCGGCCGGCATCGGCGCGGGGTCGTGGTTCCCCGGCACGTAGACGACCGGAACGTCCGGGGCGAGCCGCTCGACGAACCGACGCGCCAAGTCGGCGTCGTCGTCGCCCGCGCGGTGCGTGAGATCGCCGACGACCAGGGCGGCGTCGACGTCCTCGGGCGGCGACACCGCGTCGAGGTCGTAGTCGCCGGCCGCGGGCTTCAGGTGGAGGTCGCCGCAGACGAGGAGCCGCATCGTCTCCTCGTTCGCGTCCGGGGTGAAAACGTTCCGGACGACTTGGTACCGCGGCGCACGGCGGACCGACCGGGACGCGACCGCGTCCGACCCGTTAGGTCCCGCCGACCGCGAAGTTCTCGGGGAGCGACACCGGTTCCGCGGGCGTCTCGCAGGGCGGGCCGTCGGCGTACGCCATCTCGGGGTCCGAGCCGGTCCGGATCCGGGTGAACGACCGGGTTCCGAAGGCCTCGCCGTGGAGGCAGGCGCCGTACTCGTGGTCGGCGAGGACGCCGCTCGCGCGGTCGAGCCACGACGACCCCGACTCGCCCGGCTCCGGGACGAGCGCGGCCGCGACCCGCCTGGCGCTGTCGGCGCGCTCCTCACCGAACTCCCGCCGTCGCTCGGGGACCGCGAACCGCTCCGCGCCGTTGACCACGCCGCCGACGTTGCCGACGACCTGGACGCCCGGGTCGAGTCGGGTCACGACGAGGCCGCCGTCGTACGTCAGCAGGAACGCCGCGCGGTCGTCCGCGAGGACGAGGTTGAAGCCGTCGTACGCGCGCTCGTCGAGCTCGCGCTCGACCGCTCGCACCGCATCCTCGGCGGAGGCGGCCGTCAGGCAGTCGCGGACGAGCAGCCCCCGCGAGCGCTCGCCCTCGCGGTCGGCGTCGAGCCACCGGTTCGTGACGGCGACGACGAGGCCGCGCTCGGAGAGGCCGATCCACGTCCCGCCGGCCTCGGCGTCGCGCGGGGCGACGTACCGGACTCCGTCGCCGTCGGCCGTTCGGAGCGCCGGCGGTTCGCTCGGGCGGTCAAGGGCCTCGTCGCGGGTGGCCGCGAGCGCGACGGGGGCGTCGCCGAACGCCCGCCACGCGAGGGTCAGAGTACACACGCCCGCAGATACGCCCGAGCGACTGAAAACTCCACGGGGGATCCGCCGCACGTGTTTACTCACAATAAAAGAAATCTTTTGGTGACTGGCCGCTTTGGTCCGGATATGAACGCGATTGCCGTCTACGAGGGAGCCGACGAACCGGTCGTGACAGCGAAGCCGCGACCGGAGCCCGCGCCCGGCGAGGCGCTGGTCCGGACCCTGCGGGTCGGCGTCGACGGGACGGACCACGAGGTTATCGCCGGCGGTCACGGAGGGTCTCCCGCGGGCGAGGACCACCTCGTGCTCGGCCACGAGGCCGTCGGCGTGGTCGAGGACCCGAACGACACGCCGTTCGAGGCCGGCGACGTCGTCGTCCCGACGGTGCGCCGCCCGCCCAACGGCGCCAACGAGTACTTCGCGCGCGGCGAGCCGGACATGGCGCCGGACGGCGAGTACCACGAGCGCGGCATCGTCGGCGCGCACGGCTTCATGGCCGAGTACTTCACCAGCCCGGTGGAGTTCTTAGTCGAGATCCCGCCGGCGCTCGCGGAGTGGGGGTTCCTCGTCGAGCCGATCTCGATCGCGGAGAAGGCGATCGAGCACGCGTACGCCAGCCGGTCGGCGTTCAGCTGGGAGCCCGAGTCGGCGCTGGTGTTGGGCAACGGGTCGCTCGGTCTGCTGACGGTCGCGACCCTCGACGAGGAGTTCGACCGGATCTACTGTCTCGGGCGCCGCGAGCGCCCCGACCCGACGATCGAGATCATCGAGTCGCTGGGGGCGACGTACGTGAACTCCAACGAGACGTCGATCCCCGAGGTCCCGGAGGCGTACGAGCCGATGGACTTCGTCTTCGAGGCGACCGGCTACGCGCCCCACGCCTTCGAGACGATCGAGGCGCTCGCGCCCAACGGCGTCGGCGCGCTCCTCGGCGTCCCCGGCGACTGGGAGTTCGAGATCGACGGCGGGCGGCTCCACCGGGAGTTCGTCCTCCACAACAAGGCGCTCGTCGGCAGCGTCAACTCCGGCTACGGCCACTTCGAGTCGGCTGTCGAGTCACTCTCGGGGCTCTCGGGCGCGTTCTTAGGCGATCTCGTGACGGGAATCCACGGGCTCGACGAGTTCGAGGCCGCGTTCGCGGATGACGACACGACTATTAAAACGGCGGTCGAATTCGGCGCATATGAAGAACGTTGACGACCTCATCGACAGCGCGGCAGAGCTCGCGGAGCGGGGGCTCTCGAAGGGCGAAATCGCCGACGAGCTGAACGTCTCCCGCGAGACGGCGAGCTGGCTGGTCGAGCGCGGCGGCGGGGCGGAGAGCGCGGAGGCCGCGGACGCGACCGCCTCCGCCGACATCCACGTCGACTGGTCGGCGCTCGGGCGCGACTCGACCCGCCTCGGCTACGCGGCGAGCGCGATGGCGGACCTGCTCGCCAAGCAGGGCGAGGAAGTGGACCTGACCGTCGGCGTCGAGAAGGCGGGCGCGCCGCTCGCGACCGCCGTCGCCGACCGGCTCGACACCGACCTCGGCACGTACGCGCCCGCGAAACACCAGTGGGAGGAGGGAGACATCGACGAGCACGGCGGCGGCTTCTCGCGGAACTTCGCCGCGATCCGGAACCGCGACTGCTACGTCGTCGACGACATCATCACCTCGGGGACGACGATGCGGGAGTCGATCGACGCGATCCGCGAGCAGGGCGGCGAGCCGGTCGCGTGCGTCGTCCTCGTCGACAAGATGGGGTACGACGACATCGACGGCGTCCCCGTCTACTCGCTCGTCGACGTCGTCCGCGTCGACCGCGACGAGTAGGGTCGCGACGAGTTCTGGAATTCACTTATAAACATCGGCTTACAGAGCGACGCGCTGCGGCGACGCGTCGCGGCGGCGCGCCCCGGTGAGCGGCCGTCAGGCCGTGAACCGACGGTGCGAGGGAGTCGCTGGCGGCGCCAGCCGCCAGCGACGAGGCTGGGGAGGCGTGAGGTGCTGTGCGGTGCGGGGCGGGACTCAAAGGGGCAGTCGCGGGGCGGACGCAGGCGTTTACGAGAGCGAAGCTCTCGTGAGCCAATCAGAACGCTTCGCGTTCTGATGACGACGTAAGCACCGCAGGAGCGAGTGAAACGAGCGACGAGGAGCGTGGTTCGAGAGAGCGGAGCTCTCTCGTCATCCCGAAAATCGGAGATTTTCGGGCGACAGCGAGCGTGCGCCCGCCTCGCGGCTGGGGCTTTGGCGGTGTTCGTTGTCCGCCCTCACTTGATCGCTTATAAATAACACTCCGCCGCGTCGGGGGCGCTCTTCGTTTGTTCAGTCCTACCCTCCTCCGATTCGAGAAGTCTCGACCCCCGAACCGCCTCACGATCACCGCCCGTCCCGTGCGGAACCCATTTGCCTCGCCGTCGCGTACGCGTCCCCATGACGTTCAGCCCCGAAACGGACGCCGACCCCGAGGAGATCACCGAGCGCGTCGAGAACACCATCGCCGACAACGACGTGGTGCTGTTCATGAAGGGGAACCGCCTGATGCCGCAGTGCGGCTACTCGAAGCGCGCCGTCGAACTCATCTCCCAGCACGTCGAGGAGTTCGAGACGGTCGACGTGCTGCCCGCGCTGCCGCAGTACCGCGAGGCGCTCGAATCGCACAGCGGCTGGGAGACGATCCCGCAGACGTTCGTCGACGGCGAGTTCGTCGGCGGCAGCGACGTGCTCGCCGAACTCGACGAGCGCGGCGAGCTCGCCGCCGAACTGGACGCGGAGTGAGCCCCGGCTCCGGTGCCGGATCCCCGCCTCGAAGCGTGAGACGCCGGACGAGCGCGTCGCGCCGATCTTCACATCTCGAAGGGCAGTCCATATAAACCTACGGTGCCTACGTAGGGTAGGTGCAGCCGTTGCCGCTGCCGCCGTGACCACCGGTTCGATCCCACCGCATTCCACAAACAATGACAGGCCGCGTGTTCCGACTTCATTCGACGCTCGAACTGCCCCTCGAAGACGTAGAGACGTACTTCGACGAAGACCCCGATCTGCCGCAGGAGATCGACGACATCGACATCACGCGTCGAAACAACACACTCATCATCAAGGCCCTGTCCGACGACGAGTCGATCAGCAAGTACACGCCCACGGCGCAGCTGAAGGCGTCGGTCACGGAGACCCGCGTCTGGGAGGAGGAGCCGCCGCGCGCCGGCGGCCCGCAGTGGATGGACGACGAGGAGGAAGAGATCCCCTCCGAGCTCGTCGAGTTCGCCTGCTTCAAGGGCGACCGCGAGACCGTCCTCCAGAACTCCGCGCTCCAGTACCCCATGTTCCTCGTGCTCCGCAAGATCGCGACGCTCTCCGAGAAGGGGACGCTGACCGCGATCACCGAGGAGGACGGCGAGCTGGAGGCGACGCGGATCGTCGAGGGCGAGCCGCGCCCCGCCAGCATCGAGGTCGTCGAGAGCCCGCAGGGCGCCGGCGAGGGCGACGGCGGCGTCAACTGGCGCGACAACGAGTTCATCTCGGACTGACGCGGCGCGAGAGCCACCGAACGCGCCCGACCGAACGCGGGCCGACCGCCGACCCTTTATCCGCGCGACTCCCTCCTCCGGCCATGAGCAACTGGGTGAGCCTCTTCTCCGGCGGCAAGGACTCCTCGTGGGCGCTGTACCGCGCCTTGGAGGAGGGCCTCGACGTCTCGCGGCTCCTGACCGTCCACCCCGCCGGCGACTCGTACATGTACCACACGCCGGCGACGGAGCTCGCCTCGCTCGCGGCCGAGAGCGTCGGGATCGACCTCGTCGAGGTGTCGCCCGACGACTTCGGCGCGGACGACGTGGACGACGCGGGCGCGCAGGGTGACGCCGAGCTGGAGCCGATGGAGGCGGCGCTCCGGGAGGTCGCCGCCGCGGACGGCGTCGACCTCGCGGGCGTCACGGCCGGCGCCGTCGAGAGCGAGTTCCAGACGAACCGGATCCAAGACATGTGCGACCGCCTCGGGATCGACCTGTTCGCGCCGCTGTGGCAGCGGGACCCGGTCGAACTGGCGGAGGAAATGCTCGACGCCGGCTTCGAGATCCGGATCGTCCAGGTGGCGGCGTACGGCCTCGACGAGTCGTGGCTCGGGCGACGCTTCGACGCCGACGCGCTCGACGACCTGCTCGCGCTCCGCGAGGAGTACGGCGTCCACCCGCTCGGCGAGGGCGGGGAGTTCGAGACGTACGTCGTCGACGGCCCGCACATGGAACGCCGCATCGACCTGACCTACGACGCGGTGTGGGAGGGCGACCGCGGCCACGTCGAGATTCGGGACGCGGCGTTGGAGTGATTCGGGATGCGGCGTTGGAGTGATTCGGAATCTTCTCTCGAAACGGATCGAAAACCCCTCGCTACGGCCAGCTGCCGGCCTGATCGTACGCGTCCACGATCCGACCGATGCCGACGACGTACGCCGCGGTGCGGAGGTTGGGGACGTCGTTCGACTCGTAGGTGTCGACCAGCGTGTCGAACGCGTCCGTGATCACGCGTTCCAGTTCCTCGTTGACGCGCTCCTCGGTCCAGCTGAACCGCTGTCGGTTCTGGACCCACTCGAAGTAGGAGACGGTGACGCCGCCCGCGTTCGCGAGGATGTCGGGGACGACGTGCGTGTCGCGCTCGGCGAGCACGTCGTCGGCGTCGGGCGTGAGCGGCCCGTTGGCCGCCTCGACGACCAGCTTCGCGTCGACGTCCGCCGCGAGGTCCTCGTCGACCGCGTTCTCCAGCGCGGCCGGGACGAGGCAGTCGACGTCGAGCGTGAGCAGCTCGTCGTTGGTGAGCGGGTCCGTTTCGGGGTACTCGACCACCGAGCCGGTCTCGGCCTTGTGCGCCTTCACCTCTCGCGGGTCGAGCCCGTCGGGGTCGTGGATTCCGCCGGAGGAGTCGGACACCGCGACCACGCTCGCGCCGAGGTCGTCGAGCAGCGCGGCGGCGATCGAGCCGGCGTTGCCGTACCCCTGGACCGCGACCGTCGCGCCCGCGAGGTCGCGGTCGAGCCAGTCGAACGCCTCGCGGGCCGACAGCGCCACGGAGCGGCCGGTCGCCTCGACGCGGCCCTCGCTGCCGCCGGAGTCGAGCGCCTTCCCCGTGATGACGCCGGGCGCGGTGGTGTTCTCTAAGGTCTCGTAGGTGTCTTTGATCCAGTTCATCTCGCGCTGTCCGGTGTTGACGTCCGGCGCGGGGATGTCGCGGTCCTCGCCGATCAGCGGGCGGAGTTCGGTCGCGAACGCTCGGGTGAGCCGTTCAAGCTCGGTCTCCGAGTAGTCGGCCGGATCGATCGCGATTCCCCCTTTCCCGCCCCCGTAAGGGACGTCGACGACGGCGCACTTGTACGCCATCCACCCGGACAGCGCCTTCACCTCGTCGCGGGTGACGCCCGGGTGATAGCGGATCCCGCCCTTGTACGGGCCCCGGTCGCCGTTGAACTGCGAGCGGTACGCGCGGACGGTCTCCAGCGAGCCGTCGTCGCGCTCGAACGTCAGGTTCGTCTCCAACACCCGCTCCGGGTTCTTCAGGCGCTCGATGACGCCCGGATCGGCGTCGACGACCGCCGCGGCGTCGTCCACCTGCTCTCGCAGACTCTCGAACGGGTTCGCCTCAGAAGACATACCTCCACGTGCTGGGGGGCCGGGGTTAATTGTGACGGACGCCGCGAGTTCGCGCCGCCGCCGGGTCGGCGCCCGGCCTCAGCGGTCGGCCTCGGGCGCTCGGTCGAGGATCCGCTCCGCCTGCGCGATCAGCGGCGCGTCGATCATCTCGCCGTCGACCTGGAAGACAGCCCGGCCCTCCCGCTCTGCCTCGTCGCGCGCGTCGAGGACGGCCTCGGCCCACTCGACGTCCGCCGAATCCGGCGTGAACGCCTCGTTGATCGGCGCCACCTGCGCCGGGTGGATCGCGAGCTTCCCGTCGTAGCCGAGCCGCCGCGCGAACGCCGCGTCCTCGCGGAGCCCCGCCTCGTCGGAGAAGTCCGTGTACACCGTGTCGATCGCGTCGACCTCGGCCGCGCTCGCCGCCAGCACGACGTGCTCGCGGGCGTACAGCACCTCCGTCCCCTCGTCGGACCGGGTCGCGCCCACGTCGGCGGCGAGGTCCTCGGCGCCGAAGACGAGCGCGTCGGTCGCGTCCGCGGCCGCGATCGACTGCGCAGCGAGAACCCCCGCCGCGGTCTCGACGAGCGCGAAGACGGCGAGGTCGCGCCCGCGCTCGGCGCACAGTTCGGCGACGCGCTCGACCCGGTCGGCGGCCTCGACCTTCGGGAGCATCACCGCGTCGAGGCGGACCTCGTCGGTTCCCTCCTCCGGCCGGTCCCCGTCCTCGCCGCCTTCCCCCAACACGCCGTCGAGGTCGGCCGCCGGCGACTCGGCGGTCAACCGCACGCAGACCTCCGCGTCGGGGTCGAAATCGGGGTCGGCGAGCACCTCGCGGACCGCCGCCCTCGCCTCGTCCTTCCGGCCGGGAGCGACGGCGTCTTCGAGGTCGAAGCAGATCACGTCGGCGCCGGCGTCGGGCGCCTTCCGCATGAGGTCGGGGCTGTCGCCGGGAGAGAACAGCAGGCTTCGTCTGGCCATGTCGAGGCCTCCCCGGCGTCCGATATAAATCGTTGGCGTCTGCGGTGGACGATTTATAAATAACCGAGACGGTGCGGCGGCGCGCGCCGGTGAGCGGCCGACAGGCCGCGAACCGCACGCGCGAGGGAGTCGGGCGCGACGAGGGCGATCGAAGAGAGCCCGAAGACGCGCCCGACGAGGCTGGGGAGGTGTGAGGTGCGGTTGCGGTGCTGGGCGGGATTCAAAGGGGCAGTCGCGAGGACGAAGACGCGTGACGCAAGGACCGCAAGGAGGGAGCGTTAGCGACCGACTGAGGACCGTAGCGAGCGCATCGAGTCCTCGCGACTGGGGCTTTGGCGGTGTTCGCCGCCGATCAACTAGCAGTTATTTATAAGCGAGCGGCTGGGGCTTTGGCGGTGTTCGCTGTCGATCCGCAGTCAGCTATTTATAAACGAGCGGCTGAACGCCGGACGGAATCACCACGAACGACACCCCGATAAAGAGCGGTACCGATTTCACGTCACCGAGTGACCGGGAAACCATGACGGGACTGTACTACGAGGAGTTCGAGGTCGGCGAGACCATCGAACACGCGAAGCGACGGACGATAAGCGAGGCGGACAACCAGCGCTTCTGCGACATGACGATGAACCAGCAGCCGCTCCACCTCGACGCCGACTTCGCCGGGGAGACCCAGTTCGGCGAACGGATCGTGAACGGGCTGTACACGATGTCGCTCGCGGTCGGCCTCACCATCCCGGAGACGACCGACGGGACCATCGTCGCGAACCTCTCGTACGACGACGTCGAACACCCGAACCCCGTCTTCCACGGCGACACGATCCGCGCGCGGTCGACGGTCACCGACAAGCGGGAGACGAGCGACGGCGAGCGCGGCGTCGTCACCATGCGCGTGGAGGCGTTCAAGGTCGTCGACGGCGACGACGACGTCCTCGTCTGCGAGCTCGAGCGGACGGTGCTCTCGGAGAAGCGGCGGGCGGACGACGGGAGCGAATAGGCCGGCCAGGCGGCGACCCGAGACCGCGGCGTCGGCCCCGGTCAGTCCTCGCTGGCCAACAGCAGCCCGAGGTAGGAGGTCCGGACCTGGTCGTCCGCGTCGAGGCCGAGGCGGCCGAGCGCCTCGACCGCCGCGTCGCGCGCCGCGTCGACCTCGCCCTCCGCCTCGACCTCCCGCTCGATCTCGACGTACTCGTCGAGCCCGCTCACGGCGTCGAGCGTCACCGTGAAGCCGTCGTACGACCAGAACTCGCGGCGCTTCTCGACGGTCGCGGCCGGCTCGAAGCCGAGCCCCGAGAGGACCGCGGCGAGGGCCTCGCCGTCGTCGACGCCCGTCTCGTGTTCGGCGCGCGTCTTCGAGGCCGCCTCGAGGAGCGGTCCTTTATAAGTGACCGTCGCAGACGCGTCGGCGTCGGCTTCCGCAAACGCGTCGACGTCGGCTCCCGACGACGGTCCGTCCTCCGCCGCCAGCGGCGTCTCGCGCCGGATACGGAGCGCCTCGTCGGTCTCGGCGAACTCGCGGTGGGGCGCGTCGTAGTAGGTGTCGCGCTGGCGGCGCGCGTCGACGCGCTCGGCGCCGGCCTCGCAGAGGCGCTCGCGAGTCGCGTCCAAGTCGGCCGGGACCTTGATCTCGACCTCGTACATGCCCGAAGGTGCGGCCGGGGCGTTCATAAGCGGCGCGGGACTCTGCGGACTTTCGCGGCGGCCGCCGGGACCCGCTCGCCCGGCACCGCACACCCCGAACCGCCGCAGTCTCCCGTTCGCCGGCGGCCTTCGGGCCGAACCGTGCTTCTTAAGGGTGTAACAGGTGACGTTCGGGTATGAGCGATCAGGAGCAAGCGGACGCGGCCGACGAGGCCGAGGAGACCGAGACCGAGACTGACGCCGACGGACTCGAAGACGGCGACTTCGTCCGCGTCGCGTACACGATCCGCACGGCGGACGACGGCCGCGTCATCGACACGACCGACGAGGAGACGGCCGAAGACGCCGAGATCGACGTCGAGGAGTACGAGTTCGAGCCCCGCATCATCGCGCTCGGCGCCGGCCACGTGTTCCCCACCGTCGAGGAGGCGTTCGTCGGCGGCGCCGTCGGCGACGAGGGCACGGTCGACGTCCCCGCCGAGGACGCCTTCGGCGAGTACGACCCCGACGAGGTCGAGACGGTCAAGGCCGACAAGATCCCCGAGGACGACCGCTACCCCGGCGCGCAGGTCCAGATCGACAACCAGCAGGGCCACCTCGAGACGATCATCGGCGGCCGCGCCCGCGTCGACTTCAACCACCCGCTGGCCGGCGAGGACCTCGAGTACGAGTACGAGATCCTCGAAGCGATCGACGACCGCGAGGAGCAGGCCGCCGGCATGCTCGGCATGTACCTCCAGGAGGCCCCTGAGGTCCGCATCGAGACGGAAACGGAGGAAGAGGAGACCGTCACCGAAGACGACGACGGCGAGGAGACCGTCGAGACCGAGGAAGTCGAGAAGGACGTCCTCTACGTCACGGCGACGCAGGCGATGCAGATGAACCAGCAGTGGATGTTCCAGAAACAGCAGATCGCGCAGGACCTCATGGACCGCCTCGACCTCGACCGCGTGGTCATCGAGGAGGTCATCGAGGGCGGCGGCATGGGCGGTCTCGGCGGCATGATGGGCGGCATGGGCGGCGCCGGCGGCGGCGACGTCGACATCGAGGAGGCGCTCGAGGACGTCGACGTCGACGCCGACGAGATCGCCGACGAGATCGACGAAGAGTAGTCGACTCCGCTTCCCTCCCCCGCGATTCTACCGTTTTTGTTGGCCGGCGAGCGACCGCCCCGCCGGGCGAACGGATCCCTTTTGCCCGGCGGCGCGTCCACACCGAGTATGGAGATCGAACGGGCACGCGAGGACGCGCTCGTCGCCGGGGTCGCGGGCGCGGCGACGGTCGCGATCGCGCTGCTGTCGAGTTTCACCGGCGTCGTCTCGGCCGCGACGCTCCCGACGCTGGCGCCGCTCGCCGTGTACGCGCTGTATCTCTTTTCGCGGAAGGGCGGCCCGTACGGGGCGCTCGATACCGCGCGCAACTGGGCGGTCGCGGCGGGCGTCGTCGGCGCGGTCGTCCTCCTCGGGTCCGCTGCGCTGTAGGCTGGGAGCGCGACGGGTCGACCCCGTCAGGCGATGTCGCGGCTCGTGTCGACGGCGACCTCGTCGGTGAGCTTCAGCTTCAGCGGCTCTTCGAGGGCGGCGCCGCCCCGGAACTTGGGGACGACGAGGCGGTTCGCGATCTCGGTCCCGGTGACGGTGGTGCGCAGGTCGAACACCACGTCCGCGACCTGCTCCGTGACGCGTCGCGTCTGCGGGTCCTCGCCGCCGCGGAGCGCGTGGAGCAGGGCGACGCCGCCTGCGTCGACCACCCGTGACCGCACGCCGTCGAGGAACTCGGCGTACGCCGCCGGCGACGCGCTCTCTTCCAACGGCTCCACGGAGTCGACGATCAGCGTGCTCTCCTCGGGGAGGTCGCCGGTCAGCGACGCCACCTCGTCGAGGTCGCCGGCGTCGTCCGTGGCCTCGACGGTCGTCTCCTCGTCTCCGTCGCGGCTGAGCGCCGCCGCCACCGCGTCGGCGGACCGGACGGTCGTCAGGTAGCGGCACTCCCGGACCCGGGCGAACCGGTTCAAGATGAGTTCGGACTGGCTGTCGGGGTTCGCCTTCAACACGACGACGCTACCGCTCGGGAGCCCTCCGCCGAACTGTCGGTCCAGCACCGAGATCCCAGTCGGAAGCGTCTCCATACGATCGCTGCCGCCTGTGGACGCTTGGGTCTGTCGATGGCGGCCCTCTCGGCCGGTCGCGACCCCGTCGTCCGCCGTTTCGGTGCCGCCGGTGGGGGAGATCCTCACGCGATCTGCCACCCGCTCGCCGCCGCGGTCTCGCCGAGCCGCGAGGCGAGGCCGTCGTACGCGCTCCGGACGCCCGGATCGGACAGCGGAGCGGCCCCGCCGTCCGGAATCGCGCCGAGAACGGGACATCCGAGGAGCGTCGACACCCGGTCCGGCACGTCCGTCTCGCCGATCACGACCGCTCCGACCGGCGGACAGTCCAGCCGGCGGGCGATCGCCGCCGTCTTCGCGGCGTCCCGGAGCGCTGCGCGCCTGAGCGGCGTCGCGATCAGCGCGTGGTCCGCCGCCCGCAGGGGCGCGGCCACGTCCGGAGACGCGCCCGCCGGACTGTCGAGCAACACCGGTGCGCCGTCGGGGGTCGCGCCGTCGAGCGCGTCGAACGTCGCGCCCGCGTCGACCGACCGCGGCGCGTCGGGCGCCGCGAGCACCGTCGGCGCCGAGCGATCGGGGCGGACCGGCTCCGTCCCGCGGACCGCGTCGAGGACGGTCCGCGTGTCTTCTCCGTCGGTGCGGGGGCGGGCGCCGACCGGCGAGCCCTCGGCTCCGGTCTCCGTCGGGGCCTCGGGCTTCGTCTCCGCGGCCAGCCGCGCGAGGTTCGGGAGGTCCCAGTCGGCGTCGGCCGCGACCACCGGCGCGCCGCGCCGCGAGAGCGCGCGGGCGAGCCCGAGGGTGGTCGTCGTCTTTCCGCTTCCGCCCTTGCCGCCGGCGACGGCTATCACGGCGGGGATGGGTCGGTATTCGGTATAAAGAGTCGGCCGCGGTCGCAGCGCGGTACGGCGTTCAGCTCACCGTGACGGCGGGTTCGAGTCGCGGTCAGTCCTGACAGCAGCCGCCGGCCTCGCCGCCGAAGTCGACGGCGAGGGGATCGGAGATCGCCTCGTTGACCGCTTCGAGCGTGTCCTCCAGCTCCTCCTGCGCGTCGAGGTACTCGCTCATCACCGGCATCGAGTGGAGTTCGTCCTGCGCCTCCTGGACGCGCTGGAGGTCGTCGTTCGTCGCCTGTCCCGTCTGCCGGGCCTGCATGAACTCCGCGCGGAGCTGCTCGAACTCGTCGATCCGCTCTTGTACGTCCTCGTCGCGCTGGACCGCGGCTCTCGCCTCCTCGAAGCGTTCGTACTCCGGGGTTTCGGCGATCCGCTCGCCGAGCTCTCGGCCGAGGTCCTCGATGGAGACCTGTTGGACGCTCATATCCGGACATCGTGGCCGAGCGGTTTGAACCTGCCGGAGCCGGGTCTCGGCGTCGGCTTCTGACGCCCGTTACGCCGTCTGCGACGCGACGAACTCGACCACCGCTTCGAGCTCCTGCGGGCCGATACCGTGGCCGCCCGGGAAGCTCCCGCTCGTGACGTCGGCGCCGACGGCTTCGAGCCGCTCGACGGCCGCGCTCGTCCGCGACTCCGGGATCACGCGGTCGCCGGCGCCGGCGCCGACGAAGACCGGTTTGCCCTCGATCCCGTCCGGGTCGAGGTCCGCGTGTGACTCCGCGAGGTAGCCGTGGAGCGCGACGACCCACGCGTAGCGGTCGGGGTCTTCGAAGAGGAGCGAGAGGCTCGTGATCGCGCCCTGGCTGAACCCGAGCAGGCCGATCCGGTCGGCGTCGAGCCCGTAGGCGCCGACCGCGGCCTCGACGCTCTCGACTATCAGGTCGAGGCTCCGGCGGAAGTCGTCGGCGTCGGGCTGGCTCGACTCCAGTCCCCCCGCCGAGAGGTCGAGCTCGTACCACGTGTACCCGCCCTGGAGCGGGTCGGGCGCGCGGAGGCTGACGACGTGGTGGTCGTCGGGCAGTTCGGCGGCGACCGGGAGCAGATCCTCCTCGTCGGCGCCGCGGCCGTGGAGGACGAAGACGGCGGGCGCGGGCTCGCCGTCGGCTCCCTCGTCGGGCGCGACGTGAACGTGTTCGAGCGGAATATCGGTCATCGGTCCGCGGTTGGCGAGGGCGGGGGTTAGGTCCGTCGGCCGCGGCAGCGCGTCGTCACGGGGGTCGGCGGGGATACGGTCGAGTCGACGCCGTGAATTTATAGTTCGATCGCACGAACGGTCCGCGTATGCGTCCCCGCACCCTCCCCCTGCTGGTCGCACTGCTCCTCTCCGTGACCGTCTTGGCCGCCGCGCCGCCGGTCGACGCGCGCGCGCCGCCGACGCCCGTCTGCGGCGTCTGCGAACTCGATCGGACGACGCCGGACGGCGACTCCGTGGTCGCCGGCGAGAGCTCGCTCACCGTCACACTCCACGGTAACGGGTCGTCGACGTGGGAGGCGCGGGTCGATCTCGCGGCCGGCGGCGACGCGCTCGCGGCGAACGGGTCGCTCCGTCGCGCGGTCGTCACCGACGCGGTGCGCGACGGGATCGCGGACCCGAAGGATGTCGACGTCCGAGTTGACGGCGACGTACTGGCCGTCGATTACCGCGATCCCAACGCCACGGAACGATACCTCGGCGCCGTGGTGTTCACGCCGCTGACGCCCGCGTCTCCGCGGGTTCCGTTCGTCATCGGCGGCGAGGGGACGCGGTACCTCGGCGCCGATCGACTCACCGTCCGCGGCGAGCCCGGGTGGGAGGTCCGGGGCGACGCGCCCGGCGGCGGAACCGGAGACGAGTTGGTCTGGTCCCGCGAGGACGCCGAGCGCGGCGACGCGGAGCGGGTGCCCCTCGACGTCGACCGCGATCCCGTCGCAGTCGAAGCGGGCGCGATGCTGCCCGGCGTTCGGGCGTGGATCGCCCGACTGCTCACCGGAAACGGCTTCTGAGACGGCGGCCGAGCGGCGACGATCACGAACGTCGGGGACGGATCTCGGGGTCGAACGCGCCGTTTAACCGTCCTGCCGCACAATTCGTTCGATATGAGCGGCTCCACGGAGGGCGACCTCACGAAGACGGGGATGGCCCTGAAGCACGACCGCGAGTGGGACTACGAACTCGACCGAATCCTCGAGGCCATCGAGGAGCGCGACGCCTCGAAGGTCGGTCTTCAATTTCCCGAGGGGCTCAAGCGCCGCGGCCCGAAGGTCGCCGACGACCTCCGCGAGGTCGCCCCCGACGACGTCACCTTCATGCTGTCCGGGCAGCCCTGCTACGGCGCCTGCGACCTCGACACCTACCTGATGCGCCGGACGGACGTGTTCGTCCACTTCGGCCACACGCCGATGAAGGAGTCCGACAGCATCGTCTACGTCCCGCTGTTCTCGAACGTCGACCCCTTCCCGATCATGGAGGACGCGCTCGAAGAAGAGCTGACCTCACCGGAGGAGGACGCCGACGTGGGCCTCGTCACGACGGCCCAGCACATGAACCGCTTCGAGGAGATGACGGACTGGCTGGAGGAGCGCGGCTACGAGGTCCACACCCGCCGGGGCGACGACCGCCTCACGAAGGAGGGGCAGGTGCTCGGCTGCAACTACGCCTCCGCGGACATCGACGCAGAGCAGGTGCTGTACGTCGGCGGCGGGAAGTTCCACCCGGTCGGGCTCGCGATGGAACACCCCGACAAGCGCGTCGTCATCGCGGACCCGGTCAACAACGCGGTGTCGGTCGCCGAACACGACCAGTTCCTCAAGCAGCGCTACGCCGCGGTCCACAAGGCGATGGACGCCGAGAAGTGGGGCGTCATCTTCTGTACGAAGATCGGCCAGGGCCGCTGGGAGACGGCCCAGGAGATCGTCGACAACAACGAGAACGCCTACCTGATCACGATGGACGAGGTGACGCCGGACCGCCTGCGCAACTTCGACATGGACGCGTTCGTCAACACGGGCTGCCCCCGGATCACGACCGACGACGGTCCGCGCTTCCACAAGCCGATGTTAACGCCCGGCGAGTACGAGGCCGCAATCGGCGAGAAGCCGCTCGACTCGATCGAGTTCGACACGTTCCACGACACCTGGTAGGGCCGCGCGGAGCGCGAGGTTCGCTTTTCAGAGTCCGACGAACTCTTCCGACGGTGGGATCGCTTTTTGAAGATGATTTCTCCGTTCATCGATCGCCTAGCACAGAGGTAGCGGCGAGTGATAACGGGAGTGAGTGTTGTACGTCGTGAGTGAGGCCGTTTATAAGGGGAGTTGGAGTGTTGTTGTCGGCTATTTATAAGTGACTGACGCTGCTGCGGTGAGTACCTCCAAAGCCCCAGTCGCGAGGCGGACGCACGCTCGCTGTGCTCCTCGCTCAGTCGCTGGCGCTCCTTCGCTGCGGTGCTTACGTCGCCTGCGTCCGCCTCGCGACTGCCCCTTTGAGTCCCGCCCCAGACAGCCCCGCACGGCACCTCACACCTCCCCAGCCTCGCCGCTCACGCCCTGCGGGCGTTCGCGGCGTCCCTCGCGGGCTGGCTCGCGGCCGCCAATGGCGGCCGCTCGCAGGCGCGCCGACCGCAGCCTGATTTATAAGCGATCGTCGGCATCGCTCTCGGTCATTTAAATACTACCTCGCGGCCGCCGATCTGCGATACCCACTCCCGCTACCGATCGGGAAGCAGCATCCCTCTGCCGGCTGATTCACTCGGTATGACTCTTAAAAGTGGAATTTCACGGAATCCGCTTGCTGATCTGATTCCGTCCCGACCGGCCGTCACGCCTCGCCCGGCGGGTTCACGAACAGTCCGTCGACCACGAGGACGCCGGCCGCGAGCGATCCCCCGGCGACCGGAAGCGTGTAACCCCGAGCGAGGAGCGACGCGGCCGTGTACACGGCGCAGAACGCGAGGGGGATCGCGAGCAGAATGATGTCGGCGCGCTCGATCCCGCCGGAACCGATCGACGCAACCTCCCCGTCCCGCCCGCTCATTCCATGTACCCCAGGTCTCGGAGCTTCTGCGCCATCTGTTTGGCCTCGGTTTCGGAGACCCCCTCGTCGGACTCCATCTCCTGGACGACGACGTGTTTCACGAACTCCTTCACCGAGCCGAACGGCTCGTCCTCGATGTACTCCTCGACGTCCGCGACGAACTCCTTCCGCAGCGAGATGGTGGTGTAGTCGCTCATTGCCGGATTCCTCTCGCCGTGGCCTGATAAATCTTAATTACATCTAATTACCGTCCGTTGCGCTCCGCGGACCTCGGTCCGCCGACGGACGATGGGTGTGAGAGGACCGCCGTGCCGCGGCGCCGAACGTGCCGATTCCGCCGGATCCTCCGCCCTTTTGGGGGCGCATCACGTCGATCGGATCGATGACGACGAACGACGGCCACATCTCCACCACGCACATCGGTAGCCTGCCGCGACCGCCGGAACTGCTCGACCTGCTCACCCGCCGTCAGGACGGCGAGGCGGTCGACCCCGACGAGTGGGACGAGACGGTCGCGGACGCGACCCGCGACGTCGTCGACCGGCAGGACGAGGTCGGCCTCGATTCGATCAACAACGGCGAGCAGTCCCGCGTCTCGTTCAACTGGTACGTCGCCGACCGGCTGAGCGGCATCGACGGGAAGCGGGAGACGGAGCTGTGGGCCGACCTCCAGGAGTTCCCCTCCTACGCCGAGGAGACGTTCAAGACCGACGTGATCGACCTCTCGATGCACCCGGTCGTCAGCGAGGCTGTCGAGTACACGGGCCGCGAGGAGGCAGCGGCCGAAATCGACGAGTTCACCGACGCGCTCGCGGCCGCCGACCGCGACGTCGACGACGCGTTCATGACCGCGGCGTCGCCGAGCGTCGTCACCGCCACGCACGTCGACGATCACTACGGGGATTACGAGGAGTACCTGTTCGCGGTCGCGGAGGCGATGAAGACGGAGTACGAGCTCGTCGCCGACGCGGGCCTCACGCTCCAGATCGACGCCCCGGAGCTGCTGACGGTCGGCCACACCGCGGCGTACGCGGACGAGCCCCTCGAAGCCGCCAAGGACGCGACGCGCCTCCACGTCGAGGCGCTCAACGAGGCGCTCGCGGACGTGCCCGCCGAGCAGGTCCGGCTCCACACCTGCTGGGGCAGCTACGAGGGCCCGCACCACCTCGACACCGACCTCGCGGAGATGCTGCCGCTGATCTACGAGGCCGACATCACCGGGCTCAGCGTCGAGCAGGCGAACCCGCGTCACCAGCACGAGTATCGCGCGTTCGACGAGCACCCGGTGCCCGACGGCTGGACGCTCATCCCCGGCGTCGTCGACGTGAAGACGAACGTCATCGACCACCCGGAGACGGTCGCGGACCGCTTGGAGCGCGTCGCGGGCGCGGTCGACGACGGCACGCCGCTGACGGCCGCGCCCGACTGCGGGTTCGGGACGCAGGCCGGCCTCGGCATGGTCGACCCCGAGATCGCGTGGGCGAAGCTCGAAGCGCTCGTCGAGGGCGCCGAGATCGCGAGCGAGCGGCTCGCCTGAGCCGGCGCGCGCCGGGGGTCACTCGCGGCCGACGACTCGCTCGACGTACGCGACCGCCTCCGCCGGCGACGCCGCCGCCTCCACGCCGTCGACGTCGTGGGTGTCGAGCCCCGCGACCGGGCGCCCCTGCGCGATCGCGAGCCCGATCTCCGAGAGCGTCCCCGGACCGCCGTCGACCGCGATCGCGGCGTCGCCGTTCATGACGACGAGCGCGTTTCGCGCGTGACCCATCCCGGTCGCGATCGGCACCGTGACGTGCGGGTTCGCGTCCCCGCGGTCGTCCGTCGGCAGGATCCCGATCGTCTCGCCGCCGGCCGCGCGGGCGCCGCGGCAGACCGCCTCCATGACGCCGCCGAGGCCGCCGCAGACGACGACGTGGCCGCGCTCCGCGAGCCGCTCGCCGAGCGCCGCCGCGACCGCCGCCGTCTCCCCGTCGATCGAACTGCCGCCGATGACGCTGACGCGCATGGTTCGATCCTGAGCGCGGGCGACGGTAAAGCCGCCCGGTTACGCCGCATTCGGGTCCGAACCGACGTTTCGTCCGATTCTCGTCGTCGAGACGGCCACTGAAACCCTTATCCCCCCTCGCCGTGAATGAAGGCTATGACGTACGATACCGTCGTGTTCGACAACGACGGTGTCCTCGTGGGCCGCACGCGCTTCGACGTGCTCCGGGAGGCGACCCGGGACGCGTTCGAGGAGTGCGGCGTCGAGGAGCCCGATCCGGACGACGTAGAGCAGATGACTATCGGTGCGACACCCGGCAGCGTCGGCACGGTCTGTCAGACGTACGACCTCGATCCGGGGTCGTTCTGGCGGACGCGCGACGACGTGGTGTCGCGGGCGCAACAGCAGGAGGCCCGCGAGGGGCGAAAGACCCCCTACGACGACCTCGACGAGCTCCAGGACCTCGACGTCCAGATGGGGATCGTCTCGTCGAACCAGCAGGCGACCGTCGACTTCCTCGTCGACCACTTCGACGGCTTCGACCGCATGGGCGCCGCCTACGGCCGCGAGCCCACGATCCACTCGCTCCAGCTCCGCAAGCCGAATCCGCACTACATCGAGCAGGCGCTCGGCGACCTCGACGCGGGCAACGCCTTGTTCGTCGGCGACAACGAGTCCGACGTCCGCGCGGCCGAGAACGCCGGCATCGACTCGGCGTTCATCCGCCGACCCCACCGCCGCGACTGGGAGCTGAACGTCTGGCCAACCTGGGAGATCGAGCGGCTCTCCGACCTCCACGACATCGTGGAGTGAGGCCGCGTTCCTCCCGCGCACTCCGCGTCTCGGCAGCGACGCGTCGACCCCGTCGGCAGCGACCCGGCGCGCCGCCGATGAAGCGTTTAAATCGCATGGCGCGTAACTCGCGCTCGTGACCGACTCGCCCCCGTGGGCCGACCTCTTCGGCCACCCCGAACCCTACCCCGAGCAGGCCGACGGCATCGACGCCGCCGTCGACGCCGCCGACGACGGCGGCTTCCTCGCGCTGGAGGGCGCCTGCGGGACGGGGAAGACGATGCTCGCGCTCACCGCCGGGCTCGACCGCGTCCGCGACCCGGACTCCGAGTTCGAGCGCGTCTTCGTCCTCACCAGCGTCAAACAGCAGCTGCGCCAGTTCGAGACGGACCTGCGGACGATAAACGACGACCTCCCGGACGAGTACGACCCCGTCTCGGGACTCACCCTCGTCGGCAAGGCGGACGTCTGCCCGTACGCGCGCGAGAACCGCGGCGGGATCGACCGCGAGAACGTGTACGAGCGCTGCGAGGGGCTCCGCGAGCGAACCCGGAATCTCGTCGGCGACGGCGGCGCGACGACGACCTCCAACCTCGTGAGCGAGGCGCGGAGCCAGCAGGTGGGACTGATGGACTCCGGATCGGTGGCAACCGCCGGAGGCGCCGCGGGCGGCGCGTCCGGGCCGGGCGACGCGTCCGACGAGGGCGGCGCGCCGGCCGCCGACTACCTCTCCGTCGACGGCGAGCCGACCCCGTACCGCCCCGACACCGAGGAGTACGACGACGTCGAGTTCTGTCCCTTCTACGCCGGGTTCCTCGACGATCTCCCCGACGACGGTGATCAGGCGGAGGCGGTCCCGTTCGACGTCACCGAGCTCGGCCACGTCGACGCCGACGAGCTCGTCCGGCTCGCCGCGGGCCACGGCTCCTGTCCCCACTCGGTCATGGGCGCGCTCGTCCCCGAGGTCGAGGTCGTCATCGGCAACTACTACCACGCGTTCGACCCCGTGACGACCGGGACGTTCACCGGCGCGCTGCTCGACGACTCGACGTTCGTCGTCTGCGACGAGGCGCACATGCTCGAACCGCGCGTGCGCGACCTCGTGAGCGACGCGGTCGCGGACGCCAGCCTCCGCGACGCGGAGAACGAGCTCACCCGGGTCGTCCAGCCGCTCTCGTTCGAGAGCGCGGGCGCGGAGTCGGACGACGCCGCCTTGGTCCGCGGCGAACTGGAGGACGCGGACGTGGCGGTCGAGGAGATCGAGGCGGTCCGGGAGTTCTACGCGGACCTCCGCGGCGAGCTCGACCGCCGCGTGACCGCGCACCTCGACCGCGAGCGCCCGGACTGGCGGGCGTCGATGCGCGAGCTCGACGACGAGGAGATCCCGCTCCGCGACCCCGAGGAGCCGGGCGAAGACGAGATCACGGCGTGGGCGGACGGCGAGGGGTACGGGGAGCGCGTCTGGGCGCGCGCCGAGCAGGTCGGCGCGGTGGTCAAGCGCGTCCTCGACTCGCTGGAAGACGAGGACAAGCAGCGCGCGGCGCCCGGCGTCGGCCGCACCCTCAACGCCTGGTACCGCGAGGGTCACACCGACTTCTTCCGGGCGATCGAGCTCGAACGCACCTTCGACGAGACGGAGCCGCCGGACTCGTGGCGCCGGGCGTACAACGCGCGCCTCGCGCTCCACAACTGCCTCCCGAGCGAGCCGATCGGCGATCGCCTCGCGGAGTTCGGCGGCGGCGTCCTCATGAGCGCGACGCTGGAGCCGATGGACCTGTTCCGGGAGGTGACCGGGCTCGACCACCTCGCGGAGCGCGGGCGCCCGGTCGTCGAGCGAACCTACGGGCTCTCCTTCCCCGAGGAGAACCGGGCGAGCCTCGCGGTGGACGCCCCGAAGTTCACCCATCAGAACCGCGGCGCGCCGGGCGAGGAGAACCCGACCCGGCTCGCGCACCTCGACGCGACGGCGGCGGTCGCGCGCCGCGAGGGGAACGTCCTCGTGGGTACCCCGAGCTACGCGGAGGCCACGTGGATGGCGGAGTCCCTCTCGGAGCGGCTCGACAAGCCGGTCCTCTTGGACGAGTCCTCCGGCGACCGCGAGACGGAGTCGCTGAAGGACGACTTCTTCGCCGGCGACGGGAAGGTGTTGGTGACGAGCCTCCGCGGGACGCTCACGGAGGGCGTCGACTACCGCGGCGACCGGCTCTCCGCCGCCGTCGTCTGCGGCGTCCCGATCATCAACACGGCGCGGCCGCAGACGCGGGCGGTGATCACCGCCTACGACCGCCGGTTCGAGTCGGGCTTCGAGACGGCGCTCACCGTCCCCGCCGTGCGGAAGGCCCGGCAGGCGGTCGGCCGCGTCATCCGCGGTCCGGACGAGCGCGGCGTCCGCGTGCTGCTCGACGCCCGCTACGCGCGCGACTCGTGGAACGGCGTCCGAGAGTACCTGCCCGAACACGAGCGCGAGGAGTACCAGCCCGTCAGTCCCGACATGCTGGAGGTCGCGCTCGACCGGTTCGAGTCGACGCCGCAGGCGAACGGAGGCGGCTGACCCGGCGGCTTCGTTCGGGGAAGAGGGTCGATACCACGCGGCTAACGTGCCGTTCGACGCGAGTAGGAGGCGCGTAACTAGGGTCTCGGGGGACGTGTGTCGAGGTATGGAACCCCCCTCTCCCGGCGAGCTGTACCACGTCGTCTGTCGCGAGTGCCCCTTCGAGCGGCTGATCGGTCTCGCCGGCGACGCCGACGCCTACGGCCGGGACCACGCCGCGGACACCGGTCACCGGGTGGCGGTCGACCGGATCGAGTGACCGGGGTTCTCCGGGAGCCGAGCGACGTCCGGTCCGCTCAGACGACGTTCGAGTCGATGTCGCGCGGGAAGTTCGTGAGTCGTTCGGTCCCCGACTCGGTGATCGCGACCGTGTCGGAGTGGCGGTACCCGTACTCGTCGGTGTAGATCCCGGGTTCGATCGTGTACACGTGGCCGGGCGCCATCACGGCGTCGTCGCCGTCGTAGCGCTCGCCCCAGCCCCGGTCGATGTACGGCGGCTCGTGGGCGCCGAGCCCGATGTTGTGGCCGACGTGGTGCTGCGCGAGGTCGGTCACGCCCTGCTCCTCGAAGTACTCCCAGACGACCTCGTCGACCTCGGCGACCGGCACGCCCGGGCCGAGGGCGTCGATCGCGAGCGTCTGCGCCTCCAGCATGAGCTCGAAGTAGTGCGCCTGCTCGTCCGAGTAGCCGCCGACGAACATCGTCCGCTCTAACTCCGAGCGGTACCCGTCGACGTTCGCCGTCGCGCCCGTGACCAGCACGTCGCCCTCGGAGAGCCGTTCGTTCGGGGTGTGTCCGTGGGGGAGCGCGGTCTCCTCGCCGGAGATGTAGCCCGCGTGGACCGGTCCGTCGCCGCGGACGCGGACGCTGTACGCGTCGCCGAGCGCGTCGAGCATGGCGCGGGAGGCCTCGGTCGACGCGCGCTGCGAGACGGTCGCCGGGTGCGCGCCCGGCTCGGAGAAATCGGCGAGGTAGCGGTGCCCGAGGTTGGCCCACTTGGCCGACTCGCGGATCAGGTCCACCTCCGCGTCGGACTTCGCCCAGCGCATCCGGTCGACCCACGACTGCGTCTCGACGTCGAGGGACTCGGAGAATGCGGGCCCTTCGTACCCCATCACGCCCGGCGGCCCGTCGGCGTCGGCGGCGATCGCGTCGGCGCCGAGGTCGTTCAGCATCTCGACGGCGACCGCGACCGGCTCGCCGCCCGGGTAGTCGAAGTAGTCGTGGACGGCGTCGATCCGCGGGTTGGGATCGACGCGCTCGACCTCCAGCCGCGGCACGGTGACCTCGACGCGGTCGTCGGTGACCGCGAGGACGACCGGGCGCTCCGTCTGGATGTGGTGGAAGCCGGTGAGGTACTCTATCGCCGTCGCGCCGACCCACGTCGCGGCGTCGGCGTCGGTCTCGGCGAGCCGGTCCCGGACCGCGGCGAGCCGGTCCGCGAACGCCGACTCGGGGAGTCGCGTGGCCATGGCTCAGGATACGCGAACGCGCTGATAAACGGTCGGGTAGCGGAACGGCGGTGCCGACGGCGTCGGTCCGGTGCCGGCGCCGTCGGCACCCCGGCCGCCTCAGCTCTCGCGGCGGGCGAACGCGAGGTTGCCGGAGACGTTCTTGATGTAGGCGGTCACGGTCTCGCCCTCCTGCGCGCCGGGGACGAAGATGGTGTACTCGCCGCGCTCGGCGACGCCGTCGCCCTTGCGGCCGGTGCCGACGATTTCGAGCTCGTACGTGTTGCCCGACTCGACGGCGTCCTCCTGCCGCTGGGTGTCGGAAGTGTTCTGCTTCGCCACCGGGCGGAACGCCCCGCAGGCCTCACAGCGGAGCATCGGCGTCCGGTTCTCGGTCTCCAGTCGTGTGTCCGGGAGGCCGCACTCGGAGCAGGTGACGAACGACTCGATGTACGAGTCGATCGCGGCCTGGAAGTCGCGCTCGCGGAAGTTCCCGCTGTAGCGCGCGCGGCCGTCCTCGTACTGGCCCGCGGTCCCCAGCTCCTGCTGGATCTTCGAGTGGACGTGTTCTGGCTCGCGGCTCAGGGCGTCGGCGATCGCGGAGAGGTTCGTCAGGCGGGTGAACGCGCCGTCCTTCTGCCATTCCGGATCGGGAACCGACAGTCGCTCGTCGGAGCCGCCGAGGTCCGGTACCTCATCCATCGCGCGGTCGAGGCTCGATTCGTAATCCATACGCGAGGAAACGACAGCGCGACGGAAATCGCTTCCGGGTTCGGTGGCGGCGGCTCTGGAAGGCAGAGACCGTGTTAGGAAGGGAGCAGTCGGCCAGGAGTTGGTCGCCTTCGAAAGAAAATAGCGGGAGGTAGATTTGAACTACCGATCTCCGGGTTATGAGCCCGGCGGAATCTCCTGGCTATCCCATCCCGCTATCGTAGCACAATCGGGTGCGACTGTTAAGGGTTCTGATCCCGACGCCGGTGTGCGATTCGTCCACGCGTCCGCGGCGGTCGCGCACCCTCGCGCGGGCGCTCGAATCGCTCCGTCAGACCGCACCGAGCGGCCGCGTCGCGGCCCGCGGCTCGCGGTCACTCCTCGCTCGCGTTCCCGTCGTCGCCCGCCGACTGCGCCGCGACGGCCTTCATCCGGATCCGGAGCGCGAGGACCGCCACGAGGGCGAAGCCGACTGTCACGGCGACGTCGGCAGGGTCGCCCGAAAGCGCCCGCTGCGCGGTGAGCCCCGCCATCAGCGCGAACATGAACGACAGCAGTCCCGCGATCGGAATCACGTACCCCTCGTCGAACGCCGACCCCTCGGACCCGTCGCTCATTTCCCACTCCTCCGCGGCCGACCGTGAAAAGGCTCCCGCGACCGTCCCTCCCTTGCGTCGGCCGCAAACCATTTTACTCATCATCGATAGTGACAGACGATGCACAAGCCGCTGTTGACGACGGACTTTCTGGACCGGGCGCGGCGCCACTACGCCGACGAGGAGGCGGTCCTCGCGGTCGACGGGACGCGGTACACGTACGCGGAGCTCGGCGAGCGCGCCGACCGCTTCTCCGCCGCGCTTCAGGAGCGCGGGATCGAGAAGGGCGATCGGGTCGCGGTGCTGGACCCGAACACGCACTACCACTTGGAGGCCGCCTACGGCGCGATGCAGGTCGGCGCGGTCCACGCGCCGCTGAACTACCGGCTCACGCCGGACGACTTCTCGTACATGCTCTCGGACGCCGGCGTCGACGCCATCTACGCCGACGCGGAGTACGCGGAGAACGTCGAGGCGGTTCGCGACGAGGTGCCCACGGAGACGTTCCTCACGAACGACGCCGACGCGGTCGAGGGCGACTGGGAGTCGTTCGACGCCGCGCTCGACGACGCGGACCCCGACGCCTACGAGCGCCCGGAGATGGACGAGGACGACGTGATCACGATCAACTACACCTCGGGGACGACCGGCGACCCGAAGGGAGTCTGCCGGACCCACCGCGCCGAGACGCTCCACGCGTACCTCATCTCGATCCACCAGGAGATCACCGACGACGACGTGTACCTGTGGACGCTGCCGATGTTCCACGTCAACGGGTGGGGCCACATCTACGCGATCACCGGCGCGGGCGCGCGGCACGTCTGTACCCGCGGGGTCGACGTCGCGGAGGCGTTCGAGCGGATTCGCGAGGAGAACGTCTCGTACTTCTGTGCGGCCCCCACGGTGCTCAACATGCTCGGCGACCACCACGCCGAACACGGCGGCGAGACGACCGGCGACAACGACGTGCGGGTCGCCACCGCGGGCGCGGCGCCGCCGGAGGCGACGATCCGGACCGTCGAGGAGGAGTTCGGCTGGGACCTCAAACACGTGTACGGCGCGACCGAGACGGGCCCGCTGATCACCACCTCGGACGCGAAGCGCCACTTCGACGCCGACGCCGACGACCGCTTCGCGGTGAAGAAGACGCAGGGCATCGGCTACCTCGGCACCGACGTGCGCGTCGTCGACGAGGACGGCGAGGACGTGGCCGCCGACGGCGAGACGATCGGCGAGATCGTCGTCCGCGGGAACCAGGTGATGGACCGGTACTGGAACAAGCCCGAGGCTACCGAGGAGGCGTTCTCGGAGCGGCTGGAGGGGTACTACCACATGGGCGACCTGGCCGTCGTCGACGAGGACGGCTTCGTCTCGATCCAAGATCGGAAAAAGGACATCATCATCTCCGGCGGGGAGAACATCTCCTCGATCGAGTTGGAGGACACCCTCTTCGAACACGACGCGGTCTCCGACGCCGCCGTCATCCCGGCGCCCGACGAGCGCTGGGGCGAGACGCCGAAGGCGTTCGTCGTCCCCGAGGGCGGCGACCCCGACGACGCGGGCGCGACGCCCGAGGAGCTGAAGACGTTCGTCCGCGAGCGCGTCGCCGACTACAAGACGCCCGGCGAGGTGGAGTTCGTCGAGGAGCTCCCAACCACCGCGACCGGGAAGATACAGAAGTACGAGCTGCGCGAGCGCGAGTGGGACGACGAGGAGCGGATGGTCGGCGAGGGGTAGCGAACCCCGGACGAGTTCGCGAGGCGACTCGGGCGGTCAGCGGCTCCGTCTTTCAGCAAGCCGCTCAGTTCTGGCCGGCATCCGTGTCGCTCCGGTCCGCGCCGGTGTCCTCCTCGTCTGCGTCGCTGGCACCGTCGTCCCGGTCGGCGCCCCGGTCGCCGCGGCCGTCACCGCCGCCGGAGTCGCTCAGCCGGTCGGCCTCGATGCTCACGCCCGGCGGAGTCACGACGAGGAAGCCGCGGAAGTGCATCAGCTCGCCGTCCATCTCCTTCACGTCCCGCGCGAAGGGGGCGGCGAGCTCGTTGAGGTCGCCCTCGATCGACAGCACCAGCGTGTTCCCGTAGTCGACGCTGCGGACCCACTCTTCCGGGTCCGTCGTGCCGTCCAGCACGCCGAGGACGACGTCGCCGGCGGCCGCGAACGCCTCGTCCATCTTCTCCTCGGCGTCCCGCAGGTCGAGGTCCCAGTCGCTCATACCTTGGGGTCGACAGGCGGCGGCAAAAGCGTTCGGGACCGGAACCCCGTCGGCGGGGCCGCCGTCGCGCTCGCCGGTTCACGGTGTGATTAAGTGCGTCCCCGCCCGATCGCAGGGCATGGAACGCACGCGGCGGTCCCTGCTCGCGGCGGGTGCGACGGTCGGCGTCGTCGGCGCGGCGGGGTGTCTCGGCGGTGGCGGCGGCACCGACCTCGACCTCAGCGGCGTCGAGCTCGACACGGGCGAGTACGACTGCGAGCTGACGGAGCCGTCGGACCCGAACCTCGACTACCGGCCGACCCTCGGCGACCCCGAGTCGGACGTGGTCGTTCAGGCGTTCGAGGACTTCACCTGCGGGCACTGCGCGAGCTACAAGCTCAACCACTTCCCGATCATCCGCGACGAGTACATCGAACCGGGCGAGATTCGGTACGAACACTGGGACTGGCCGATCCCGGTCGACGAGACGTGGGCGGTCCCCGTCGCGAGCGCGGCCCGCGGCGTCGGCGCGCGCAACGGCGACGAGGCGTTCTTCGAGTTCGCCACGGCCGCCTACGAGTCGCAGGGGAGCTACAGCGGCGAGGCGATCGGCGCCGCTGCGGAGGCCGCGGGCGCCGACCCCTGCGCGGTGCTGTCGGACGCGCGGTACGCGGCGTACGGAGAGGCGACCGCGGACGACAGGTCGGAGGGCGCGTCGATGGGCGTCGAGGGGACGCCGACGATCTTCGTGAACGGAAGCCCCGTCGAGGAGGGGTACGGCGCCCAGTCGATCGCGGCTGCGATAGACGCCGAGCTCTGAGACGCGCGCGACGAGCCCGGTGGGAACCGAACGGGCACAGTCGCGACCGCCGAGCGAATATTCCCGGAACGTCGATCTTTTGGCCGTTCGCCCCGTTTTATAAGTAGATGAGCGACGCCGATCCCTCCGTCGAAGCCGACGACTCCGGCCGCGTCGACGCCTCGGTCGACGGCGACCCGTCCGCCGCGGCCGAGGCCGACGCCGGCGAACGCCGTCGCCTCGGCGCGGTCGTCCTCGCGGTGCTGATCTCGCAGGTCCTCCTCTACCCCGGCGTGCCGGACCTCGTCGTCGCGCTCGGCGCCCCCGCCGGCATCGACGCCGGAATGTGGTTCCTCGTGGCGGAGTTCGGTGCGTTCGTGACGTTCGCGGTCGTCTGGGGCGCGCTCTCGGACGCGCTCGGGCGTCGGGTCCCGCTGATCGTCGTCGGTGCGCTCGGGGGCGCGACGTCGTACGTCGCGCTCGCGTCGCTACCGGGACTCGGACTTGGCTTCGAGGCCGCACTCCTCGTCAGGGTGGTCGGGGGCGCGCTCACCATCGGCGCGTTCTCGCTGTCGATCACCCTCCTCATGGACCTCCGCGGCGGCAACGGCCGCAACATGGGAGCCGCGGGACTCGCGATCGGGCTCGGGGCCGCGGTGGGCTCGGTCGTCGGCGGGACGCTCGCCGATCTGGGCGCGCTGTACCCGGTGTACGCCGGCGCGGTCGTGCTGGCCGCGGCGGGCCTGCTCGCGGCGACGGTCGACGACCGGGCGGTGACGTCGGCGACGGTATCGGGAGTCGACGCCGAAGCGACCGAGACCGACGAGGTCGGCTTCCGCGACGTGCTCGCCCGCGCGCGGACGACGCCCGGACTTCTCGTGCCCCTGGCGTTCGGCTTCGTCGACCGGCTGACTGCGGGCTTTTTCGCCTTGGTCGGCGTCTACTACTTTCAGGACCCGGCGACGTTCGGGCTCTCGTCGGCCGGCGCGGGCGCGACGCTCGCCCTCTTTTTCGTCCCGTTCGCGCTGCTTCAGTCGCCGTTCGGAGCGCTCTCGGACCGGATCGGGCGCTTCCTCCCCGTGGTAGCCGGCTCGCTCGCGTACGGCGTCGTCACGATCGGCGTCGGCGTCGCGCCGGCGTACCCGATCGCCGCGGGGCTGATGGTCCTCGTCGGCGCCTGCGGCGCGCTGATGGCGCCCGCGACGATGGCGCTCGTCACCGACCTCGTCGAGCCGGAGGTCCGCGGCGCGGCGATGGGGCTGTTCAACGTGTTCGGCTCGCTCGGCTTCCTCACCGGCTTCCTCATCGGCGGGGGCGCCACCGACGCGTTCGGCTACACGCCCGCGTTCCTCGCGGTCGGCGGGCTGGAGCTCGCCATCGCTATCGCGCTACTCCCGGCGGTCCGGTCGATATCGCCCGGCGCGGGCGTCGTCGGCCGGCTCGGGGCCGAAGGGTAGGAGGCCGGCGGATGACACGAGGTCTCTCCCCGAGCTGCCGGCCGCCCCGAGGCGAGGCCTTTTAACCGGCGCAACACCTCGGATCCCGTAACCGATGGACCTCCTCGTCGTCGGCGCGGGCGAGATCGGGCGCTGGGTCGCCGACACCGTCTCGGCCGACGCCGCGCCGGTCGACGCGAGCGTCGCGTTCGCCGACCGCGACCCGTCCGTGGCAGCCGACGCCGCGGCGAGTCGCGACGCGCGGACGGTCGACGCGGACGGCGATTCGACCCACGACGCGGTCTGCCTCGCGGTGCCGATGTCGGCGGTGCCCGCGGCCGTCGAGGCGTACGCGCCCCGCGCGGAGGAGGCGATCGTCGACGTCTCCGGCGAGATGACCGACGCGGTCGCGGCGATGCGCGAGCACGCTCCCGGCCTCGAACGCGCGAGCTACCACCCGCTGTTCGCGCCGCCGCGGGTCCCGGGGAACGTCGCGGTCGTCGTCGACGAGGGCGGGCCGGCCGTCGAGGGGCTCACCGCGTCGATCGAGGCCGGCGGCAACGACGCCTTCGAGACGACCGCCGCCGAACACGACGAGGCGATGGAGACGGTCCAGGCCGGGGCCCACGCCGCGGTGCTGGCGTGGCGGCTCGCGGCGGAGCCGGTCCGCGAGGAGTTCCACACCCCCGTGTCGGCCGCGCTGGAGGAGGTCGCCGACACCGTCACCGAGGGGTCGCCCGGGGTGTACGCCGAGATCCAGCGGGCGTTCGACGGCGCCGAGGACGTGGCCGACGCCGCGGCGGCGATCGCCGAGGCGGACGACGAAGCGTTCGCCGACCTGTACGAGCGCGCCCGCGGCGACCGCGAGGGGCGGGACCGGCTGGAGTGAGACGAGGCAGACGAGACACCAATGATCGACAGAACAGCGGTCCGGAACAACGCGAACTACCTGCGCAACGTCAGACCGATCGACCCCGAGGAGATCGCCGAGTACATCGAGGGGAGCCCGCACCCGGCGGTCGTCCGCGAGACGCTCCGCGAGGAGGCGTTCGACCTCCGGCTTCGCGAGCGGGAGGACGGGACCTTCGTTCCGGTCGAGGAGACCCCAATCGACCCGCCGGGCTGGGCGCCCGAGGCGCTCCCGGAGGCGTACGCGTTCGCGGTCGAGGACCTGCTGGTCCGCGAGTACGGCGCGAACTGGCACCGCGGGGAGTCCGGCGACGCGCTCCGCGAGCGCGTCCGCCGGCTGAAGACCGACTACCTCTACGAGAACGAGGTCGAGTACGACCGCGTCGCGGCGCTCGGCTACGCGGTATACCACCTGCCGGCGTACTACGCGACGGTCGGCTACGTCCTCGACGACCTGACCGAGAACGGGCTGCTCGACCGAACGCTCCGCGTCCTCGACGTGGGCGCGGGCGTCGGGGGGCCCGCGCTCGGGCTCCACGACTACCTCCCCGACGACGCCGTCGTCGACTACCACGCCGTCGAGCCGAGCGCGGCCACCGAGGTCCTCGACCGAATGTTAGAGGAGACCGGCCGCAACTTCCGGACGACGGTCCACGAGACGACCGCCGAGGCGTTCCTCGGGCTCGAAGGGGGCGGCGAGGGCGGCGACGCCGGGGGGGCGGATCCCGCGACGGACGACCCCTTCGACCTCGTTCTCTTCGGCAACGTCCTCTCGGAGCTGGCCGACCCGGTCGCGGTCGCGGACGCCGCGCTCGACGCGCTCGCGCCCGACGGGAGCTTCGTCGCGTTCGCGCCCGCGGACCGGAACACCGCGATCGGACTCCGTCGGGTCGAGCGCGAGCTCGTCGCGTCCGGCGGCGACCCGGGGCGCGACGCCGAGATCTACTCGCCGGCGCTGCGGCTGTGGCCCGACGCCGTGCCGAGCGACCGCGGCTGGTCGTTCGACGTCGCGCCCGACCTCGCGGTCCCGCCGTTCCAGCGCCGGCTCGACGAGGCGACGGCGCGGGGCGAGACCGACGAGCCGGGCGAGTTCGTCAACGTCGACGTCCAGTTCGCCTACTCGATCCTCCGCCGCGACGGCAAGCGCCGGGTCGACGTCGAGGCGAGCGCGGAGCGGTGTGCGCGCATGGCCGAGTCGGAGCGCCACGTCACCGACCGGGTGAACCTGCTCGCGGTGAAGCTGAGCCACGACTTGAGCGAGGGGGACAACGCCCTCTACCGCGTCGGCGACGGCTCGCAGGCGACCGACCACTACCTCGTCTGTACCCGCGAGACGGCGCTGAACCGCGACCTCCGAGAGGCCGGCTACGGGTCGGTCGTCTTCGTGGAGAACGGGCTCGTCCTCTGGAACGAGGACGAGGGGGCGTACAACGTCGTCGTCGACGACGAGACGGTCGTCGACCTGGTCGCGCCCTGAGCGGTCGCGAACGCTGCGACCCTTCTCTGTCGCTCAGTCCCCCGCGACGGGCTCGATCAGCTCCGGCGCGTCGACGCTCGGCGAGTTCACCCGCGTCGACACCGGGTGCGCGGCCAGCTCGTCGCTCGGGTAGGGATCGAGCAGGGCGGCCGCCTCGTCCGCGTCGCCCCCGAGCCACGTCTCCTCCTCGCCGGCGTCGGGGTCGAGTATCACCGCCATCCGGTGGTGGAGGTCCGCGACGAGGTCGTTCGGCTCGGTGGTCACGATCGCGAACGTCTCGACGACGCCGTCGTCGTCCCCCTCGCTTCTCTCACCGCCCGCGCTCCCGCCGCCGAACGCGCCGAGGCCGGTCTGCGTCGTCTCCGGTTCGGGCGGCTCCCACCGCTCGTAGATGCCGGCCATCGCGAACGGGCGGTCGTCCTCGAAGGCGACGCGGTAGGGGGTCTTGCCCGACCCCCGCTCGCCGTCGACCCACTCGTAGAAGCCGTCGGCGGGGACGAGGCAGCGCCGCCGCTCGAAGGCGTCCGCGAAGCTCCGCTTCTCCCGGACCGTCTCGGCGCGGGCGTTGATGAGATCGAACGACTCGTCGGCCCACGAGGGCGTCAGTCCCCACTCCATCCGCGTCGCTTCGGACGGGTCCTCCTCGGCGATCACCGGGAGCGACTGGCCGGGCGCGCAGTTGTAACTGGGTTCGTGGTCGCCGAAGTCGGCGCCGAACCGCGCTTCGAGGTCGGCGGTCGGGGTGAAGAGGGTGTAGCGGCCGCACATGTCGACGAGCTTGGGGCGGGACTCACTTAATCTCGCGACGTTTCCCTCGCTCCCGGCAGCAGGTCCCACCGATCCGCGATCACTCCGTCGACCCCGGCCGCGAGGAGCCGCTCCGCGTCCCCGCGGTCGCGCGCGGTCCACGCGTTCACCGCGAGCCCGGCCTCTTGCGCCGCGTCGACGAACCCCGGTCCGGTCGCGAGGTCGATCGGGGGATGGACCGCGACGCACCCGAGGTTCGTCGCCGCTTCGACCGCGCGCTCCGGCGGTCCGTCCGCGACGAGCAGCGCGCGGTCCGTCGACGGGTCGCGGTCCCGAAGCGACGCCAGCGCCTCGGGATGAAACGACGAGAACAGCACGTCGTTTGCCGCCCGTCGAGCGGCGTCGACCGCGTCGACCGCGATCCCCGACTCCTTGAGTTCGACGTTGAGGAGTAGACCGTCGGGCGCGGCGTCGAACGCTTCTTCGAGTCGCGGGATCGGCTCGCCGGAGTCGAGGACCGTCAGTTCGCGGAGCTCGTCCCAGTCGGCGTCCGCGACGCGCCCGGCGGCGTCGGTCAGCCGATCCAGTTCCGCGTCGTGGAAGACGACGAGTTCGCCGCTCGCGCACCGGCGCACGTCGACCTCGACGGCGTCGACGCGCGGGGACGCGCGCTCGACGGCCGCGACCGTGTTTTCCGGGTACTGCCCGGCGCAGCCGCGGTGACCGATCAGGGTGACGTCGGACGGCTCCGTCCGGTCGGCTTCGGCGTTCGCGTCTTCTCCTCGTCTGTTCGCGCGGTCGGTCACGCGTCCCTGTCGGACTCGGACCGTGTTAGCTCTTCGTCGTCCGGGACCCGCGGACGTTCCCGTCGGCTTTTTGCCCGCGCGTCGCTCCGGGACGGACATGCGCATCGAGAACAGCTTCATCCCCGTCGAGGGGGTGGGCGAGACGACCGAACGGCGCCTCTGGGAGCGAGGGGTCACGAGGTGGGAGGAGTTTGACCCCGCGGTCGACGTCGCGGGCGTGGGGGCGACGACCGCCGATCGGATCGAGTCGTTCATCGCGGAGGCGCTCGCGCGACTCGACGACGGCGATGCCGCCTACTTCGACCGGGAGTTTCCCTCGGGGGAGCGCTGGCGGCTCTACGAGAACTTCCGCGAGGAGACCTGCTTCTTCGACATCGAGACCACCGGCCTCGACGAGCGGCGCGACCGGGTGACGACCGTCAGCTTCCACCAGGGCGGCGAGACGACGACGCTCGTCGCCGACGAGGACCTCACCGCGCGGCGCCTCCGTGAGCAGTTCGCCGACGCGAGCCTGCTCGCGACGTTCAACGGCGCGCGCTTCGACGTCCCCTTCTTAGAGACCTCCTTCGACGTCGAGATCGACACCCCCCACCTCGACCTGATGTACCCCGCGAAGCGGATCGGGCTCTCGGGCGGGCTGAAACCGATCGAGAAACGGCTCGGCATCGACCGCGACCGCCCGGACATCTCCGGGCGCGACGCGGTCCGTCTCTGGCGCGAGTACGAGCGCGGCGACGAGGCGGCGCTGGAGACGCTCGTCTCGTACAACCGCGAGGACACCGTGAACCTCCGGGCGCTCGCCGACGAGGTCTGCGCACGGCTCGACGACGAGGTGTTCGTCGCTCCCGACGGAGACGGCGACTGAGAGGGACCTGACAGCCGGCGGACGCCGAGTACGGCCTCATGACGGGTAGCCGAGGTCGTCAGCGCGCAGGAGAATTCCGCGAAACCCGACGCCTGACCCGTCCGCGCTCAGGACTCGTCTTCGGCTGTCGCCGCGTCGGCGGTCACCGGCGCGGCCTCCTCGGCGGTCTCGTCGTCGGCCTTTTCGTCAATTTCGGCGGTTTCGTCGCCGTCGGCGGTCTCGTCGTCGGCAGCCTCCCGTCCATCTACGTCGCCGGACGCCGACGGTTCGTTCTCGGCCGACTCGTCGTTTGTCTCGGATTCGTCGCCGTTGGTATCGGCGCCGCCGTCGACGTCGTCGGTGTCCGCCTCGTCCGGGTCGGGAGCGTCGGTCTCGCTCGCGTCGGGAGTGTTCGCTTCGTCCGCGTCGGGAGTGTCCGCTTCGTCCGCGTCGTCAGCGTCGGTCTCATTCGCGCCGTCGGCCTCTCCGTCCGTCTCTTGGATCAGTTTCATCTCGCCGCGGGCCCGGAGGGTGCCCTGGATCTCCGCGCCGTCGTACACCACGAGGTCGCCCGCGGAGACGTCGCCGAGGACGCGCGCGCCGCTCTCGACGGTCACGGTCCCGCCGCGGGTCGTCACGTCGCCGTGGATGACCGTGTCGGCGCCGACGGTGACGTCCTCGCGGGCGCGCAGCGAGCCGAACACCTCGTTGCGCTCGCCGACGCGGATCGACGCCGCGCGGAGGTTGCCGTGGAGGCGGCAGTCGTCGCCGACCGTGGCAGGCGTCGACACGCGCCAGGCGTCGTCGGAGATCTCGGCGCTCCGCGGGACCAGCAGGGGATCCCGGACGTCGTCGCCGTCGGCGAGCGCCTCGGCCAGCTCGTCGGCGGCGTCTGTCTCGCCGACGCGCAGCAGCTGCGAGAGGACGATGAAGTAGAAGACGATCGTCGGCACCGGGTTCCGGATGACGATCCAGCCGTTGGCCTCGAACCCCTCCTCGATCGTCACGTCGTCGCCGATGTCGAGGTCGCCGGACACCATCAGGCGGCCGGTGACAGTCACCCGCTCGCCGAGGTACGCGTCCTCGCCGACCAGCACGTTGCCGTCGACGGAACACCAGGTGTCGAGCCGGCAGTCGCCCTCGGCCTCGATGTCGTCGCCGACGCGCACGCGCTCGCCGATCGCGACGTTGCGGCCGCGGACGCCGAGCTCGACGGTCGACTGGCCGCCCACGAGCACGTCGCCGTCGACGACGACGTCGTGCTCCTCGACGGTCGTCCCCGAGGGGATCGCGAGCTCCTCTATCGGACCGTCTCCTCGCAGCGACACACCGGGAGCAGTCGCCCCGCCCGTATAAACGGTACGGGGCGTCGGACGGGCGTCGGACGCGGGCGCACGGCGTCGCGTCTCCGCCGACCTCCGCCGCACCTCCCCCGCACCTCCGCGGCGCCTCCGCTGTACTTCCGCCGCGGCCTCGCCCGAGATGGGACGTGAATCCCTACCGCGGCGGATCACGGTCGCTGCGCTTTTCAGTGCGCCGCCGAAGAGGCACCTATGGGATTCGGATCGTACGACGAGAGCGAACAGAAGGACCAGGACGTCGACACCGACGAGGACGACGCGGTGAACGTCCACGAGAACGACCACGACGGCGACGTCTCCATCGAGGGCGACGCCGACACCGACGACCTCGTCGGCCGCCTCTCCGAGATGCGCGACGACGACGAGGAGTAGCCGCCGTCGAGAGACCCTCGCACCCGATAGCCCTCAGCGGGCCCCGACCAGTGTCGCGCTCCTTTTACAGATACGCCGCCTACGCCGACGCATGAGTACCGACCTGACGTTCACCGACCGCGGGGTCGACGTCGTCTACGAGGGGACCGAGTTCGAGCTAGAGAAGACGCTGATCGAGGATGCGACCGGGAAGTCGTACCGCGACGTCACCGACCACGAGGTCCTGACGATCGTCGCCGAGGACCCGGATCTGGACGGCGAGCCGGTCCGGATCGGGGACGTGCTGTAACGGGCGACTGCCGCCCGTTCGCCGGCCGTTCCTCTGACGACCCCGACTCGGTACCGCCCCGTCGAATCCGCTCTCGTTGTGCGATCTGACCTGCCCCTCGCGAGCGACGGTGCCCCGCCTCACCGATCGGAGTAAGAAATATATAACGTTAGATTGAATTAACACACAGAGGTGACAACCGCATGCGACCTCGCACGAAGTACCGCATCGGACGGGCCGTTCACATGCTCGTCACGGTGCTGACGCTCAACCTCGGACTGGCCCGGGAGTCGGCCCCGCTCATCGCCAGCGGCGCGGTGCTGTTCGTCGCGTTCTTCCCCGTGAGCCGTACGCTCGCCGACCGCGTCGGCTACACGCCGACCGACGAGCGTACCCGAGCGCTCACGCGGACCGCCGCGAGCCGCGCTGCGGTGCTGCTGTTCGGGGCCTCGCTCGCCGTCTTCCTCGTCGGGTCCGCGCTCCAAGCGACGGGCGGGATCGACGGCGTCGCACAGACCGCCTACGCGCAGGCCCGCGTCGTGGTCGTCTGGGCCGCTGCCGCGATCTGCGTCTCCTCCGTCGCCCACGGCACGCGCGCCTGGGTGCGGCGGCGGGGCGTGGAGGCGTGATCGTGGAGTTCGACACTCGCATCCGCGAGCTCCGCGAGGAGGCGGGGCTGACCCAGGCCGAGCTTGCCGACCGCGTCGACGTGACTCGACAGACCGTCCTCTACGTCGAGAAGGGCGAGTACAACCCCTCGCTGGAGCTGGCCTGGCGCATCGCGCGCGAGTTCGACGCGCGCGTCGAGGACGTGTTCGACCTGCCCGACGAGCCGCGCTCGTAGCGCCGCTGTCGCGCGGTCCGACCGGACGACTTTTTCCGACGCCCGCCGAAGCGAACGGCATGGACATCGGATTCGACCTCGGAGCGAACGTCCCGTCCGGCGTGCTCGCGCTCCACGCCGTCATCGCCGTCGTGTTCCTGGGCCTCGCGGGCGTGAACGGCGCGAACGGCGAACTGATCGGGCTGGGAATCTACCTCGCGATGGCGGGGATGATCGCGCTCGTCGGCGTGATGGCCGCGCGGATCGTGGCTCGTCGGTAGTTGGAAGCCAAATCGAATTTTCGACGCCGACGACCGGCCGACGAGCCTGTTCCTGTCCGTCGAGTACGTCTCTATTCCCTACTCCGTTAGGGGCCGATCACGATTCAGACCAACCTTGGGCTGAACGGCTCTGTTGAAATCCTTCGGAAGTGATACATTCTGACCGGGGCGTGGTCAGTACAGAGGAAGAGATGAGCGAGAACGGGAGTAGGTGTAGTACGTCGTGAGTGAGTCCATTTATAAGTCGGTTCGGGGTGCTGCCTCGCGTTAAGTTTGACGTGAATTGTGGTAGACGGCGAAGGCTTCGAGCCAGTTTTGAGCTGTCTCTAACGCGACATTGCTAAAACTATTCGCAAACGATGATGTTCGTCGTTCTATCTCCCAAAAGACACGTTCGATAGCGTTCCGATTTCCATGTTGAATGACTTGAAATCGATAGCCGTCTTCAGCGAGTACTGATCCGAGGTAGTCTGCGTCATCGACGAGAAATTCGACGTTATCGAGCTGATAGCGCCGGTGGAGCTCAATGAGAAACCATCGCGTCGTCTGTTTATTTGCGGTAGGATAGAGGCTCACGTGGAGGATTTCGTTCGTCTGTGGATCAACCGCGCCGTACAGCCAGAACTGCTGGCCGTGGAGGCGGATCATCTTTTCATCAACCGCGAGTTGATCCTCTGAGACGGTCGAGATCGGCTGTAAATCGGCTTTATGAACCCAATTATGGATCGCAACATGACTCCGCTTGATCCCAAATAATTCAAGATGTTTACTTACCTCACGTAGTGACATGCCGGCCAAGTGAGAGCGGATCCCTATTTCAATCGCCCAGCGTGGAGTTCGATCTCGCTCCACAAACGACAAGTCGATCCACGCGATACGTTCGCTGAGGCGGTCGAATTCTGCCATAGACACTCAGAACTCGTCCGCCTCATCCTCTAACTTAACGCGATCTCGTGCTGATGTCGACTGTTTATAAGTGATTTACGCTGCCGGAATGACGAGCTCCAAAGCCCCAGTCGCGACGGCTCGCGCGCCTTGTTGTGCTCCTCGCTCGGTCGCTGTCGCTCCCTCGCTGCGGTGCTTGCTGCGGCGTGCTTCGCCCTCGCGACTGCCCCTTTGAGTCCCGCCCCGCCCCGCACGGCACCGCACCTCACGCCTCCCCAACCTCGTCAGTCGCCTCCGCTTCGCTCCGGCGACTGACTCCCTCGCGGGCTGGCTCGCGGCCGCCGGTGGCGGCCGCTCGCAGGCGCGCCGACCGCAGCCGAATTTATAAGCGATCCTCGGCATCGCTCTCGGTTATTTAAATACGATATCACGGCCGGCGTTCTGCGATACCCACTCCCGCTACCGATCGAGAAGCACCATTCAGCGACCGGGTGTTTCATCCTAATTTATATTTGAAGAATAGGGTTTCAACTGAAGCGATAGCGCGGAGTCCCCTTCCTCAAGGAGCGACCGAGGGGAGCGAGTAGGGAGAGGAGGAGCGCGTTCGTATCTGTAACAAACACCAGCTTATAAATTGCCGCTCACACACATTGAATACGTGGCAGACGACTACGTGCGTCGGACGGCAATCACTCGCCTCTCGGTAGACGATGAGCAACGCGAGTTGCTTGAGGAAACTATCTCCGAGTGGAAGCGTGGGTGCCAACTCGCCACGGACATGGCGTGGGGGAAGTGTAACGCCAAGAGCGACGTACAACCCCTCGCTTACGACGACGTGCGCGAAGAAACCGACCTCGGGAGTCAGCACGCGATCCTCGCCACCCATCAAGCCGCACAAGCCATCACCGGCTGTCTCGAACGCCACTCGAACGGCAAGCAGGCCAGTAAACCCACGTTCACCGCACCCACGGTAACGTACGACACTCGAACGATGACGCTGTTCGATGACGATACAGTGTCACTCTCCACGACGGAGAGTCGCGTCCGATGTGAACTTGCGCTCCCTGAAGCCGAGGATGGCTACCAACGGCAGTACCTCGACTCCGACCACTGGAGCGTCACGGAAAGCACACTCACCGCTCGTGACGGCGATTACTTTTTACACATCGGCTTCCGCCGACCCAAGACCGACACTGAGCGAGACACCGCCGAGGACGGAACGGTTCTCGGGGTCGACCTCGGTATTGAAAACCTCGCCGTCACCAGCACAGCACGATTCATCAGTGGGCGCGAACTCTCACACAACCTCCGCGAGTTCGAGAAAGTCCGTGCGGGACTCCAACAGACAGGCACGCGAAGCGCCCACAGAACGCTCGAACAATCAAGTGGACGCGAACGGCGAAACGTTCGTGACGTTGTTCACCAAGCATCGAACGCCATCGTAGACGAAGCACTCCGATACGAGTGCGACGTGATCGCGTTCGAGGACTTGACTGACATCCGCGACCGAACGGGTGCGTCGTGGGGGCACAAGTGGGCGTTCCGAACGCTGTACGAGCAAGTGGCGTACAAAGCCGAAGCAGTCGGCATCTCTGTGAAGCAAGTGGGTTCGGCGTACACGTCGCAACGGTGCGCCGAGTGTGGATTCACGGCAGACGAGAATCGCCGAACTCGCACGGAGTTCCGGTGCGTGAAGTGCGAATCGGAAGCGAACGCGGACTACAATGCGGCGAAGAACATCGGGATGCGGTATGTCCGTCGAGGCCAACAGTCGTCTCGGCGGACGGGCGACAGTCAACTCGCCCTCAAGTCTGGAACAGTGACGCCAAGTGGCGGATTCACCGCCCACCCGGACGGGTTTGAGGCTGAGTTCACGGACAAGCCCCTCCCTCAACGAGCGAACCCGTCAGGGTGAGCGAAGTAGGGTGGGGTTGTTGACGGCTGTGAATTATTTCGATGACCGAATGATCGCGTTCGATTCGTTCCATGCCGCTACTGCCGAAACTCGTGGCATCCCATCTTAAGCTCTGACAAACCATACGAGGATGTCGATCCCGAGCGTCTTCCGTTGGAACCGACTGGCGAGGAGTGAGCCATGCCTCAGACAGACTGAGCACACCGAACCTATCCGCTCCCATCGAAGTCCAAGCGGAATGTCACCGCTCTCTGAATTTGACCGTGTAGCCGTTATTGCGGAGTGCTTCAACGAGTTCGTCTCCACGCTCGATTGTGAACTCGTGGAACGAGTTAGTGGGGCTATCTGCCGAATACAGCTCTGAGTCGATATTCTCCGGAATTTCGTTTTGATGGGTATCTTCTTGGACAACAACGGGCTGGCTGGGTACGTGGGTAGAACTGCTATCTTCTGACATTCGGACATCCTGTGTTACAACCATTCGGTCATTTGAATTCCGATTCTGATTTCTGTTGAGAGGGCTATCTGTTTTCTATACCTCTCACGGTGTTTTTGCCAGAATAGGGTGGAGAGATTAGGCGCATTGAGGACGCTCAAGATAGTCTACTTTCGCTTTACATCATCTTTCCAAATTGTATCATGTCGCGTGTCATTATTCCCTGATCGAATGAATACCATTATCCTTGGAGGCGGAGAACTTAATGAACAGAGCCTCTGCTGCCAATTACGAAGCGTTTCGGAGTAATATGGAGCCGGAGGGATTGTGAACCACGCGGACTTCGCTCCGCTCGTCCGCTGGGTTCAAATCCCACCTCAGCACGTCGCCGTCGCTCGCGGTGTTGCTCGCGACGGCTGGAAGTGGGGCCGGAGGGATTTGAACCCCCGATCGACTGATATCTCCGGTGCGCCTCGGAACTCCAGAGGGTCGTCAACACGACCGATGATCAGTCGGCCGCTCGGTATATCAGTCTGGAGTGTCGTCCCGGGCGCAAGCCTCTGGAGTCAGTCGCCATGCCTGGCTTGGCCACAGCCCCGCGTGATCTCGCATGAGACCGTTGCCGAAACGCGGATAAAGGGGTTTCGATCGAGGGCGTTCGCGGGCGCGACGGCGGCGACCGAAAACGCGTGACGCCTCGGCGATCCGACCGACGCTACTCCCGGTCGTCGGCGCTCCAGTCGCAGTCTTGGCACTTGTAGCCGGTGACGAACTCGGTCACGCTCGGCATGTACCCGACCGAGATGACGTCGCCGCCGCACTCCGGACAGTCGCGGTCGGCGTCCGCGATCGACTCGGCCTCCAGGACCGACTCCCCTTCGACCAGCTCTGCGAGCTTCTCGGGCGTCACCATCCGCCCCTGAACGACGCGGTTCGACATACCTGCCGTTCGGGGTCGAGTACCTAAACCCCGGCGACACGCGCGGGACGCGGATCGACGACCGACGCGGGTCGAACGCGCCGGGGTCCGCGACCGATTATCCCGGAACTACAGCCAGGGCGCCCGCGAGTCGTCGTCCGTGAAGGGGTCCGGGTCGTCGTCGGTCTCGCGCCCCTCGCCGCCGTTCGCGAGGACCGCGACGTCGTCGTCGACGACGGGGGAGGGTCCCTCCGGGGGCGCGTCGAGCGGCGGGTCGCTCGGCGGCTCCTCGTCCGCGCCCTCGTCGTCGGTCGCGTCTCCGTCTTCCCCGGCGACGCCCTCGTCCGTCGACTCGTCACCGTCGGGCGCGTCACCGTCGCCGGTGGGGCCCGCCACGCCGTCAGTGTTCGGGTCGTACGCGAACAGGGTCGTCACGGCGAGTACCGCGAGCGCGATGGGCGCGTCCGTCTGCATGAGGTCGAACGGGCCGAGCAGGATCGGCAGCGCGAGCACTCCCAGCGCGACCGCGGAGCCGAACCGGAACCGGTCGATGTCGACGCGACCGCGGAGGTGCGGTGACAGCAGCGCGATCGACAGGGCGAACGCGACGCCCACGGCGGCGGCCGCGGTGCCGTTGACCACGTACTCGGTCGAGGTCCGTAAGGCGAACCCCGACGGGTCGAAGCTCGCGACGAGGCCGAGCCCGATGATCACGCCCGGGCTCGGCAGGTACTCGCCGACCTCCGAGCTGGCGGTCTTGGCGGCGACGGTCAGGATGACGAGCCCGGCGAACCGCTCGAAGACGGGCAGATCGAGGAGCCCCTGGAGCGTCGGCGCCAGGGCGGCCTCGACGGCGGCGACCGGGATGATCACCGCGCCGATAAGCAGCACCGAGGTCGCCATCTCCCGGCGCGAGCCGTCCATCTCCGCGAGGATCACCGCGGCGGTCGCGGAGCCGCCGAAGATGAGGATGCCGGTCTCGACGACGCCCGTGGCCGAGCCGAGGACGCCGGCGACGACGAGGGCGGGGAAGATGCCGTCGACGAGCGGCAGGGCCATGACGGTCGCGAGCAGCTTCGTCGCGCTCCCGACCTGCTGTTCGAGCCGCAGGGCGACCGGGTGGCGTGACGTGCTCATTTAGGGACGATAGCCCTGACCGGCGGGGTGGCGGTGGGACGCGTGCGACTCGCGGTGGTCTGGGGACCGGCACGCGGAGTCCACGCCGCGGGAGGCCCGACGAGCCCATGTGAAGCGTTTGCGCGGATTGCCGGCTGTAAAGCGGACGCCGAGGTCGGCGTTCGGCTGGCCGGCGATGCGCACGTTCACGGGACTGTCGGAGTCCATATCTGATATACGTGTTTCGGTCGCGTTAAAGGTTGTGTGAGACGTGTCCGCACGACACGATGGATCGACGGAGAAAAATCGCCTTCGATGACGATACGTCGACATACACGGGGTTTCTCCGATCATCTCTCGGCTCTCTCCCGCTCCGTGAGCGGCGATCTCCGTCGGACGACGAGCCGCGTCCGACGGGTCACGTGTGAGCGCGCTCCGCGGTTGAATACACATAATCGTGTATACAACACGGATTCGAATGTGACTAACCACCACGTCCGTGCCGTCTCGCAACGCTTTTCATCGGCCGTTCATGACGCATTATATGGCGACAGATTCTGGCCGGTTCTCGGCGAAGCTCGAGGTTCCGGAAGCGCTGACGTTCGACGACGTACTGCTCCGCCCCAAGGAGAGTCGGGTCGAGCCCGACGACGCCGACCTCAGCACGCGGGTGTCGAAGAACGTCGAACTCAACGTCCCCGTGCTGTCGGCGGCGATGGACACCGTCACCGAGAGCGACCTCGCGATCGCGATGGCCCGCGAGGGCGGCCTCGGCGTCCTCCACCGCAACATGACCGTCGAGGAGACGGCCGCCGAGGTCGAGCGCGTCAAGCGCGCGCACGAGCTCGTCATCCGCCGCGAGAACGTCGTCACCGTCTCGCCGGACGACACCGTCAGCGAGGCGGACGCCGTGATGGAGCGACAGGGCGTCTCCGGGGCTCCCGTCGTCGACGAGGACGACGCCGTCCTCGGGATCATCTCCGGCACCGACATCCGCCCGTACCTCGAGGTCGGCGAGGAAGACGCCGTCCGCGAGGCGATGACCGACGAGGTCATCACGGCGCCCGAGGACGTCGAGGCCCGCGAGGCGCTGGAGCTGATGTACGACCACAAGATCGAGCGCGTCCCGGTCGTCGACGGCGACGACCGGCTCGTCGGCCTCGTCACGATGCAGGGCATCCTCCAGCGCCGCGAGCACGAGGAGGCCGCCCGCGACGAGACCGGGCGCCTGCTCGCCGGCGTCGCCGTCGGCCCCTTCGAGGAGGAGCGCGCCGTCGCGGCCGACGAGGCCGGCGTCGACGTCATCTTCATCGACTGCGCGCACGCGCACAACCTCAACGTGCTCGACTCCGCCGAGGCGATCAAGGGGACCGTCGACGCCGACGTCGTCGTCGGCAACGTCGGGACGCGCGAGGCCGCCGAGGCCGCGGTCGACTTCGCCGACGGGCTGAAGGTCGGCATCGGGCCGGGGTCGATCTGTACCACGCGCGTGGTCAGCGGCGCGGGGATGCCCCAGATGACCGCGGTCGCGGAGGTCGCGGACGTCGCCGCCGGTCACGGCGTGCCCGTCATCGCCGACGGCGGCATCCGCTACTCCGGCGACGCGATCAAGGCGCTCGCGGCTGGCGCCGACGCGGTGATGCTCGGCTCCTACTTCGCCGGCACCGACGAGGCGCCGGGCCGCGTCATCACGATGCAGGGGAAAAAGTACAAGCAGTACCGCGGGATGGGCTCGGTCGGCGCGATGAAGTCCGGCGGCGGCGACCGCTACCTCAAGGAGGAGGACGAAGACGAGGAGTTCGTCCCCGAAGGCGTCGAGGCGGCGACCCCGTACAAGGGGAGCCTCGCCTCCGAGCTCCACCAGCTCACCGGCGGGATGCGCTCCGGGATGGGGTACGTCGGCGCGGAGACCGTCCCCGACCTCCACGAGCGCGCGGAGTTCGTCCGCGTCTCGACCGCGGGCCAGAGCGAGAGCCACCCGCACGACGTGATGATCACGGACGAGGCGCCCAACTACAGCCCGGACGAGTAGCCCGGACGGATAACCCAGGCAAGTAATCTGGCCGAGTAACCCGGACGGCCGGCTCGGGCGGACGCGACCGGACCCGAGCGCGACGGCGGGACCGGTTTCCCGGCGCGTCGAAGAGGTATTTTAATATAGCCAGCGGCGAGACGAAACGTGTGAGCGAACACCCCCTCGCTCCCGTCATCCATGAGTGAGCAACCGCCGCTGGTCCTCGTGGTCGAGGACGAACCCGACTTGGCCGACCTGTACGCCGCCTGGCTCGGCGACGAGTATCGCGTCCGAACCGCGTACGGCGGCCGCGAGGCGCTCGATCAGCTCGACGAGGCCGACGACGAGGTCGACGCGATCCTCCTCGACCGCCGGATGCCCGGCCTCTCCGGCGACGAGGTCCTCACGGCCGTTCGCGACCGCGGCATCGACTGCCGGGTCGCGATGGTCACCGCCGTCGAGCCCGACTTCGACATCCTGGAGATGGGGTTCGACGACTACCTCGTCAAGCCCGTCACGAGCGAGACGCTCAGAGAGACCGTCGAGGGACTGCTGCGGCGCGGCGAGTACGACTCCGAGGTCCAAGAGCTGTTCTCGCTGACCTCGAAGAAGGCGATGCTGGAGTCGGAGAAGAGCGCGAGCGACCTCGCCGACAACGAGGAGTACCAGCGGCTCACCGAGCGGATCGAAGAGCTCCGCGAGCGGGCCGACGAGTCGCGCGACGCGGTCGCGACCGACGACGAGGACTACGAGAAGCTCTTCCAGGACTTCGACGCCGACGAGTAGCCCGCGACCGAACCGGACCGAGGGGGACGCCGCCGACTCTTTATCACCGATCGAGCCGAAGCCGTGTTCACATGCGCGTCCGGGACCTGCCGCTGTCTCAGCCCGTCGTCGACCACTTCGCCGAGCGCGGCGTGCGCGAGCTGTACCCGCCGCAGCGCGCGGCGGTCGACGCGGGCGTCTGCGAGGGCGCCGACGTCGTCGCCGCGGTGCCGACCGCGTCGGGCAAGACGTTCGTCGCCCAGCTCGCGCTCCTGACCGCGGACGGTCCCGGGCTGTACGTCTGTCCGCTCCGCGCGCTCGCCCGCGAGAAGTACGAGACGTTCGCGGCGCTACCCGGGGTCGACGTTGGCATCTCCACCGGCGACTTCGACGCGACGGGCGAGGCGCTCGCGGGCAACGACGTCGTCGTCGCCACGAGCGAGAAGGTGGACTCCGCGATCCGCAACGGCGCCTCGTGGGTCGACGAACTCGCGTGCGTCGTCGTCGACGAGGTCCACCTGCTCGGCGCGGAGCGGCGCGGACCGACCCTCGAAGTGACGCTGGCGACGCTCCGGCGCCGGAATCCCGACCTCCAGACGGTGGCGCTGTCGGCGACGGTCGACAACCCGGAGGCGATCGCGGACTGGCTCGACGCCGCCCTCGTCGAGTCCGACTGGCGCCCCGTCGAGCTTCGGACCGGCGTCGCCGTCGGCGGCGAGGTCGCGTTCGACGACGGCACGGGCCTCTCGGTCGACGTCGACACCGACGGGATCGGAGGTGTCGGCGACGACGGCGACGAGACCGACGCCGACGATGATGACGCCGAGATCGACCCGACCGAGGTCACGGCCGCCCTGGTCGCCGACGCGGTCGCCGACGGCGGCCAGTGCCTCGCGTTCGTCCGCTCCCGCCGCGAGGCGGTCGACCTCGCGGAGCGGCTCGCGGACGAGGGGCTCGCGGCGGCGCTGGGGGTCGAGGGAGCGGCCGCGGCGGCGGCCGAGGACGCGACCGACGTGGACGGCACGCTGACCGGCCGGCAGCTCGCGGACTGCCTGCGCGCAGGGGTCGCGTTCCACCACGCTGGCCTCCGCTCGGGGCACCGCGCGGTCGTCGAGTCGGCGTTCCGCGAGCGCGACGTGGCCTGTATCTGCGCCACCCCGACGCTGGCGGCCGGCGTCAACGTCCCCGCCCGCCGCGTCGTCGTTCGGGACCAGCGACGGTACGGGGAGGGCGGCATGGCGTGGATCCCGACGCTGGAGGTCCACCAGATGTGCGGCCGCGCGGGGCGTCCGGGGCTCGACCCCCACGGCGAGGCGGTCCTCGTCGCCGACGCGGACACGCGCGACGAGGTCCGCGAGCGGTACGTCGAGGGCGAGCCCGAGGCGGTCGAGTCGCAGCTCGCCGACCCGGGGGCGCTCCGGACCCACGTCCTCGCGGCGGTCGCGACCGGGTTCGCGGCGACCGAGTCGGAGATCCTCGACGTGTTCGAGGGGACGTTCTACGCCCGCGAGACGGGGGCGGGCGGCCTCGCGGACGCCGTCGCCGTCGCGGTCGACGACCTCGTCGCGGCCGGGATGGTCGCCCGGGAGACGGGCGGCGTCGAGGACTACCGGCTCGTCGCGACCGCGGTCGGCGAGACGACCTCGAAGCAGTACGTCCGTCCCGAGACGGGCGAGCGGATCGTCGCCGGGCTCCGCGCGGCCGCCGACATGTCGGCGACGACGCTCACCGCCTTCGAGGTGATCTGCGACACGCCGGACATGCAGGACACGTACCTCGGGAACGCCGAGCGCGCCGACGTCTACCAGTTCGCCCGGACGAACGCCGCGCACCTCACCACGGACATGACCGAGCCGGAGGACTTCGAGGCGTGGCTGGAGTCGGTGAAGACGGCGCGCATCCTCGACGAGTGGATCGGCGGTGCGACCGTCGAGGAGCTGGTCGAGCGCTACCGGATCGGGCCCGGCGACCTCGACTCGCGGGTCGAGCGCGCGGAGTGGCTCCTGAGCGCGGCCGAGGCGCTCGGGGAGACGATCGGGGTCAGCGTCCCCGCGGTGTCGCGGGCGCGGTCGCGGCTGTGAGAAACGGACGAGGAGAACCGTTGCCCCCGGCGTCGACGCTCAGTCGGCCGACCCGACCGCGCGGTGGAACGGGGTCCGGGCGATGGTCTGTCGCAGCTCCGCGAGCGAGTCGCGGCCAACGTCGCTCGCGGCCGACATCACCGCGAACACCTCCTGTCTGGACACCTTCACGCCGGTCTCGGTGAGCGCGTCCTCCGGGCGGCTCCCGAGCTCGCGGAGGGTGCCGACCGCGAGCAGGTACGGGACGGTCCACGCCTCCATCGTGTTCCCGTTCGAGAGCGGCATCGTCTCCAGGTACGCCTGCGCGTCGTCGAGGAACGAGCGGGCGTAGTCGGCGGTGCGGTCAACGACGCGCGCGGACGACTCGCGGTTCTCGGGGTGGACGACGCGCTCCTGGTCGACCCCCTCGGCCTCCAGCCACTCGGCGGGGAGGTAGACGTTGTTCTCCTCGGTGTAGTCGTCGTAGACGTCCTTCGAGACGTTGACGAGCTGGAGGAGGAGCCCGAACTCTTCGGCGGTCTCCCGCAGGCGCTCCGCGCGCTCCTCGCCGATGTCGCCGCGGGTGAGGAGGTTCGTGATGAGGTTGCCGACGGTGCCGGCCGCGTAGTAGCAGTACTGCTCTAGCTCGTCGCGGTCGTCGATGCGGAGCCCGCCCTCGGTGGCGTGGCGGTCGACGAACATCGCCATCCCGTCGACCATCTCCAGTACGGGCGGCACGATGGCCTCCTGCGCCTCGGGGTCGAGCTCCTCGAACGTCGCGGCGATGGTGGGCGCCTCGGCGACGACGGTCCAGTCGTCGTCGCGCTCCTCGGGCAGCCACTCGTCGACCGCCTCGCGGAACTCGCCGATGTCGGTCCCGTCGTCCGGATCGATCGCTCGCCGATAGGTCCGCAACACGTCGCTCTGGGCGTCCGGCGGGATGTGCCCGGCGTCCTCGACCGTGTCGGCGACGCGACAGAGGAGGTAGCCGACGCAGATCTGCGACGCCATCGGTTCCTCCAACACGTCGACCGTCAGCGCGAAGGTCCGCGAGACCCCCTGGACCGCCTCGTGACACCACGCGAGGTCGGCCTCCGCGGGGCCGTGTTCTCGTCCGCTCATTCAGTTGCCAGCCTTTACGGCACAACGCATAAAAACCCTCGTGGAACGTCCGTCGGGCGCCGCCCGCGGGACGACCGGACGAAACCGCACGACTCGGTCCCCGCCCGCGCCGACGAACCGCCGACCCGTGTACAACCGTGTGGAAACGGCTAAGTCCGCCCGGCCGAACGCCACGGCATGGAGTTCACGCTCACCGAAGAGCAGCGTCAGATCCGCGACACGGTCGCGGCGTTCGTCGACGAGGAGGTCGTCCCCCGCGCGGCCGAGATCGACGAGACCGACGAGTTCCCCGCGGACCTGGTCGAGGAGATGGCCGACCTCGGCCTCATGGGGATGCCGTTCCCGGTCGAGTACGAGGGCGCCGGCCTCGACTACCACAGCTACGCGATCGGGCTCGAAGAGATATCCCGCGGCTCGGGCGGGCTCGGGACCGTCGTCGCGGCCCACACGTCGCTGGCCGGCAACATGATCTACGAGTTCGGCGACGAGGCGCAGAAGGAGGAGTACCTCACCGCCCTGAACACGGCCGAGGACATCGGTGCGTTCGCGCTCTCGGAGGCCGAGGCCGGCTCGGACGTGCCGGCGATGTCGACCACGGCCGAGCGCGAGGCGCGGAGCGCCTCGGAACGGAGCGGCGTCGCCGCGGAGCGCGACGGCGACGGCTACGTCGTCAACGGCGGCAAGCTCTGGATCTCGAACGGCTCCGTCGCCGACACGGTCACGCTGTTCGCCAAGACCGACCCCGACGCCGGCCGGAAGGGTATCTCGTCGTTCGTCGTGCGCCCCGAGGAGGACGACGGGTTCGTCGTCGAGGGGACGGAGGACAAGCTCGGCGACAAGGGGTGTCCGACCGCCGAGCTGCGGTTCGACGACATGTGGATCCCCGAAGACCGGCTGCTCGGCGAGGAGGGCGAGGGGTTCGTCCAGGCCCTGAAGACGCTCAACGGCGGCCGGATCACGATCGCGGCCCGGTCGGTCGGCATCGCGCGCGCCGCGCTCGACGAGGCGAAGGAGTACGCGCAACAGCGCGAGCAGTTCGACCGCCCGATCTCCGACTTCCAGGCCATCCAGCACAAGCTCGCGGACATGGACACGAAGGCCCGCGCCGCGGAGCTGCTGATGCACGAGGCGGCCGACCTGAAGATGCGCGACGAGGAGTACATCAAGGAGGCCGCGCAGGCGAAGCTGTACGCCTCCGAGATCGCTCGCGAGGTCGCCAACGAGGGGATCCAGATCCACGGCGGCTACGGCTACACCAAGGACTTCCCCGCCGAGCGCTTCTACCGCGACGCGAAGCTCTCGGAGATCTACGAAGGCACGAGCGAGGTCCTGCGCAACACGATCGCTCAGCAGCTGCTCGAAGAGTAGCGTCGCCCGCTGCGCCGCTCAGGGCCGCGAGTCGGAGTCGCCGTTCTCGGGGCCTTCGTCGCCGTTCTCGGGATAGTCGTCAGCGTCGTCGGCGTCCGCCCGTTCGTCATCGTTGCGGTCGCCGTTCGTCTCGTCTCCGTCCCGGTCGTCCTCGGTCTCGCTTCCGTCCCGCTCATCGTCCGCGTTCGGGCCGTGCGCGACGTCGGCGTCTGAGGGGTTCTGGTCGACCGCGTAGCCGCCCGTGTCGATCCGCTCCGCGGGCTCCGAGTAGTCGCGGTCGCTCGGCGAGAAATCCGGACGGACGACGCCGTCGTCGGGTATCTCGGGCTCGTCGTCCGCAGGCGCCTCGGTCGTCGCGTCGTCCGCTTCCGCGTCGACGACCGCGTCCTCGACGGGACCGTCGCTGCCGGTCTGGTCGCCTTCGGGCTCCTCGTCGCCTTCGACGCTCTCCGTCGCTCCGGTCCGTTCGTCGCCTTCGACGGCCTCGTCCGCTCCGACGCTGCCGTCTCCCTCCGCGCCGTCGTCGATCCACTCGAAGGAGTCGGTCCCCTCGCTCCGGCGCTCCGCGACGGCGGTCGCGAGGCGCTCTGTGAGCGTCTCCTTCAGCGTCTCGGCCTCGTCGACCTCGAAGTCGACGGCCGCGGCGTCGCTGCCGGTCAGCGAACTGGTCCCCGCCGTGTCGGCGACGATCGTCGCGACGCCCCACCGCCGCTGGAACACGGTGCGGCTGTCGATCACGTTCTGGATCCGGTAGTACGGGACGACGGCGACGGTCCGGCTCCAGAACCCGTTCCGCGTGAGGAGGTGGTCCTCGCCGACCCAGTAGCCGCGGTGCTTCCACTTCAGGTGCGCCGCGGGCGGAACGACGACGAGGATCCCGGCGACGCCGTACCACGGGAGCGACGGCGAGACGTACCAGTTCACGCCGTACGCGACGGCCGTGAGCACCCCGACGATCATCGCGTACCGGATGACGTACCGCCACCGGATCCGCTTGGGCGGCCGGTTGAAATCCGGCGTTCCGAACGACTCGATCTCGTGTGCGAGCCGGTAGACGCGCTCCGTCGCGGCGATCGGCACGGCGGACTGGTTCCCGGAATTCGCGTCCTGTCCGGGCGCGTACCCCGCGGTCTCGATGGAGAGGCTCGCGTAGCCGAGCGCGCGCTTGGCGGGGTTGTCCGTGATCCGCAGCGTCTGGACCTTCTCGGTGGGGATAGACCCGCTGTACCGGCGGAACAGCCCGCGCTCGTAGCGGAGCTCGTCGCCGGCGCGTGAGAGCCGGAACCCGTAGTAGTTCGAGAAGGCGACGCCCGCGCCGATCAGCCACGACGCGATGAAAAGCGCCGCGACGCCAACGAACGCCGTCGCGGTGAGCGCGGCGGCCGACGTCTCCGGGAGGAAGCTCGATAACACCGGGAACGACCCGGAGCTCAGGAAGGCGAGGAGGCCGATCAGGCGCCCGTCGAACGACAGCGCCCCGACCAAGGCCAGCTCGCTCGGCGAGATGGCGAACAGCTCCTCCTCGTCGGGCGCGAACGCGTCGTCGCGGCCGCCCCCGACCGCGTCCGGGTCCGTCGCCGCCCCGTCGCCAGCGTCCTCGGCCCGCGAGTTCGCCGACTTCCGGCGCTGAACCTCGCGCTGGAGCCGCGTCGCCTCCGCGGGCGTGACGAAGCGGATCGACCCCTCCGTGCTGGAGCCGCCGGCGGTCTCTAAGTCGACCGCGGCGACGCCGATCGCGCGCTGGAGCACGCCGCGGCTCACGTCGACGTTCTGGATCCGCCGGTAGGGGATCTCCCGCTCGCGCCGGGAGATGACGCCGGAGGAGATGTCGAGCGTGTCCTCCGTGAGGACGTACTCGAACCGGCGGTAGTACGCCACCTCGTAGGCGAGCATCACGAGGAGGATCGCGGCCCCGCCGCCGACCGCGAGCGGGAGGCCGAACCCGCCGCTGTTCACGATCACGAACAGCGCGACGGCGGTCCCGGCCGCCTTCTGGAGCGCGCGGTACGGGACCGACTGCGGCGCTAACTTCACACCGCGTCCTCCCCGTCGGCGCGGATCGCCAGCCGCTTCAGCTCCTCGCGGAGGTCGCTCGCGCCGTCCGGCGTCAGCCCGGGGATCCGCACGTCCGCGCCGCGCGATCCCGCGGTGTACACCACGCAGGAGGCGAGCCCGACCGTCCGCTCGATCGGGCCGCGGCGGGAGTCGACGTGCTGGATCCGGACCAGCGGCACCGTCGTCCGCACCTGCGTGATCACGCCGCGGTCGAGGTAGATCGCGTCCTCGCGGATCTCGTAGCTCCAGCGGCGGTAGCGGAGCAGCGCGTGCGCGACGGTGAGCGTCAGGACGACGGCCCCGACGGCGACCGGGGCCCACCGCGGGAGGTATTCGAGGTACGCGCCGCCGGCGAACGGCGCGGTGACGAGCGCCGAGAGCAGCACCGCGCGGAGGACCCACACGACTTGGACTCGGGGGTGAAGCGTCTGTGCCGTCATCGACGGTCCCCCGTCGCGTGTCCGTGTGTCATGACCGGCGATTGACGGTCCCGACGTATAAGTCCGGTCGGAAGCGGCCGAGAAGAACGGCCGGCAAATTGTGTGTTCGAATGCGTGTTATTCTCTCTCGAAGGCGATACTTGCCGAAACCGATATGCCGGGCGACGGAGTCGTCCCGGCCATGGCCGACGACCCGTTCGAGAACATGCTCGCCCAGATGGACCGCGCCGAGGAGTACGCAGACGTGGATCACGGGGTGTTCGAGCGGCTCAAACACCCGGAGCGCACGCTGAAGGTGACGCTCCCGGTCAGGTTAGAGTCCGGCGAGGTCGAGGTGTTCGAGGGGTACCGCTGTCAGTTCGACAGCGCCCGCGGGCCGTTCAAGGGCGGCGTCCGGTTCCACCCCTCGGTCACCCAGCGCGAGGTCGAGGCGCTCGCCGGGTGGATGACCTGGAAGACGGCGCTGGTCGATCTCCCCTACGGCGGCGCGAAGGGCGGCGTGATCTGCGAGCCGAAGGAGCTCACCGACCAGGACCTCGAACGGCTCACGCGGCGGTACACCGAGGGGATCCGCCGGATGATCGGCCCCGAGACCGACGTGCCGGCCCCGGACATGAACACGAACCCGCAGACGATGGCGTGGATGATGGACACCTACTCGATGTACGAGGGCCACTCCATCCCGCAGGTCGTCACGGGGAAGCCGCTGGAGATCGGCGGGACGCCGGGTCGCGTGGAGGCGACCGGCCGCGGCGTCTCGCTCGTCACCGAGCGGCTCTTCGAGTACCTCGACCGCGACCTCTCCGACGCCTCCGTCGCGATCCAGGGGTTCGGCAACGTCGGGTCGAACGCGGCCCGGCTCCTCGACGAGTCCGGCGCCAACGTGGTCGCCACCTCCGACGTGTCGGGCGCGGCGTACGACCCGGACGGCCTCGACGTGGCGGCGCTCGGCGCGCACGTCGACGCCGGCGGGCTGATCGAGGAGTACGTCGCGGGCGAGTACCGCGGGAACGCGGACGGCTCCGGCTGGGACGACCCGGACGCGATCACCAACGCGGAGCTTCTGACCCTCGACGTCGACATCCTCATCCCGGCCGCCGTCGAGGGCGTGATCACCGCCGACAACGTCGACGACCTCCGCGCGTCGGCGGTCGTCGAGGCCGCGAACGGGCCGACGACGGTCGCCGCCGACGAGGCGCTCTCCGAGCGCGACATCCAGGTCGTGCCGGACATCCTCGCGAACGCGGGCGGCGTCATCGTCTCGTACCTGGAGTGGGTCCAGAACGCACAGGAGTTCTCCTGGCCGCTGGAGACGGTTAACGCCGAGCTGGAGCGCCGCATCGGTACGGCGTTCGACGAGACGATCGAGCAGTACGACACGAAGGACCTCCCCGACCTGCGGACCGCGGCGTACACGCTCGCGCTGGAGCGCACGGCGAGGGCCCACGAGTACCGCGGCCTGTTCCCGTAGCCGGCGAGCGACGAGCGTTAGCGAGGGTTATCGAATCGGGGTAGTCGCGTGGTTGTTTATAACCAGACTCTCGGTTCCGTTGCCGGCCGTTTATAAGTGATAGACGAAGCGGTGAATGCCTCCAAAGCCCCAGCCACTCGTTTATAACTGAGTCACCTTGGATCGGCGGTGAACGCCTCCAAAGCCCCAGTCGCGAGGACTCGCGCGGCTCGGTGCGCTCCTCGCTCGTTCGCTCCGCTCACTCGCTGCGGTGCTTCCGTCGCCGTGCTTCGTCCTCGCGACTGCCCCTTTGAGTCCCACCCCGCACCGCTCCGCACAGCACCTCACGCCTCCCCAGCCTCGTCGGTCGCCCTCCGCTTCGCTCCGGACGACCGACTCCCTCGCACCGGCGTCGCCGGCGCTACGCGCCGGCTGCCAGAGGGACCTTCGGTCCCTCGCGGTTCGCGGCCGCCGGTGGCGGCCGCTCACCGGGGCGCGCCACCGCACCGCTCTTTATAAGTAATCGCCGTCGTCGCTCGTGATCATTTAAATACCGTTCGTCAGACCGATCGGATCCGGTCCGCGCCCACCTCGATCGGCTCCGCGTAGCGGACGATCGGGTCGCCGTCGGGCCGGTCGAACCCGTTCGCCTCGAACAGGGTGTTCGCCCGGAGGTCGACGGTCGCCTCCCGGAGCCGCCACGGGTCGTGAGCGATCTCCCCGCGGTACAGTCGGTTCCCCGCGGCGTAGAACCGGTAGTTCTCGGCGAGGAACTCGTCGGGCGACCCCGGCTCGGCCGCGAACGCCTCGCCCGTCGGCTCGTAGGTCGCGTCGAACCGCGCGTGGGGCACGCCGGGGTGGGTCCGGCGGCTGGTGAACCGAACGGGGGCGCTCGCGCGCTCCGAGCGATCGGGGGCTTCGGGGCGAGACACGTCCATCGCCGCGCGGTAGTACGGGAGCGCGAACAGACGCCGCGCGGCCGCGACGCCGATCCGGTCGGCCGCGTCGAGGTTGTAGAAGTAGACGCCCGGACCGTCGGGGCCCCCGACGTAGGTCCGGAGGTTGAGCTCCGGGAACGAGAGCCCGACGGGCGCCCCGCGCGGACGGATGTCGTCCATCACGAAGGCGACGACGCTCAGGTACGCGTCGCCTCGGTGGGTGGCGACCGAGAGCCGGTCGGGGAGCGTGGCGGAGACGACGGCGGGATCGACGGGCCAGTGACAGAACAGCGCGTCGCGCCACGTCATCTCCAGCAAGCGGCGGCCGAGCATGTCGGATCGTAGGGACCGAAGGAGCAAAACCCGCACGCCGCTGGCGGTTTCAGTGCAGTTCGCGCGGGCTCACTCCACGACGTCCGGCCCCTCCGGCGCGTCCTTCCACTCGCCCAGCCCCGAGGGGTCGAGGTGGACATGGACGTCGCCGACGTCCTCCAGCGCGCGCAGGCTCGTGACGAGGTCCGTCTCCACGTCGTGGGCCTCTCGGAGCGTCATCTCGCCGTCGACCTCGACGTGGACCTCGACCTCCAGGTCGGTCCCGTCGTAGAACACGGTGAGGTCGTGGACCCCCTCGACCGCGGGGTGATCGCGGAGCGCGGCGACGACGCGCTCGCGGTCGCCCGGCGGCGGCGCGGCGCCCACGAGGTAGGTGACGTTCTCGCGGCCGATCTCGACCCCCTGGTAGACGACGAGGACGCTGACGAGCGCGCCCGCGACCGGGTCGAGGATCGGGACGTCGAGGAACACGCCGAACACGCCGACGAGCGCGGCGATCGTGGTGTAGATATCGTTGAGGCAGTCGACCGCGAGGGCGGCGAGCGCCGTCGAGCCGAGGTCGGCGTTCACCAGCTCCGTGTACCAGTACAGCAGGTACATGTCCGCCATCGCGAACAGCAGCGCGGCGACGAGGAGGAGGCTCTTCCGGGGCGGGCTGTGCGTCCCGAGCAGCCCGAGGACCGACTCGCGCAACAGGAGGAGCCCGAGGACGAGGATGGTCGCGCCGACGAGCAGCGCCGTCAGCGGCTCGATCCGCTGGTGGCCGTGCGGGTGCGTCTCGTCGGCGCTCTCGTACCGCGAGCCCCCCCAGACGAACACGACCGCGCTCGCGACGAGGTCGGCGACGGAGTGGGCGGCGTCGGCCACCAGCGCGACGCTGCCGAACGTGAGCCCCACAGCCCCCTCGACGGCGATCTTCACCGCGTTGCCGGCGACGTTCACCGCCGCCGCCCGCTGGAACCGAGCGCGGTCGCCGCTCCCGAAGGGGCTCGACATAGAGGTCGATGCGCCCGCGACCCTGTTAAGCGTCCCGCGTCGCGTCGACGCACTCCGATCGGCCGACGGCCGCTTCCCTCGACGGCCGTCCGCCGACGCATCGGCGCGAGACTCCGTCGTAACGCCTAAGACCGAAACGCTCCTCGGTGACGGTAATGAATCACGATCTTTTCGCCCGAGGTGGTCCCGGTGGGCGTCGAAATTAAGGAAACGGAGGTGAGCGACGAGGATTTCGAGGAGATGAAGGGGTTCGTCCGCGACTACCTCGCGGCCAGCGTCGAGGGCGAGGACGACGGCGGACGGATGCGCTGGTACCCGTGGCACTCGGCGTCGTACCGGTTCAACCACATCCTCAACGTCGTCGACCTCGCGACGGAAATCGCCGAGGCCGAGGGCGCCGACGTGGACGTCGTGCGGGTCGCGGCCGTCTTCCACGATGTCGCGAAGCTGGAGGCCGAACAGGACGTCCACGCGGAGGCCGGCGCGCGCGTCACCCGCGAGTACCTCCAGAGCCGCGGCAACTACCCCGAGTCGTTCATCGAGGAGGTGTGCGGGGCGGTCGTCGACCACTCGTACACGGGCGACCTCGACGACGTGCCCTTGGAGAGCCGGTGTCTGATCGAGGCCGACGTGCTCGACAAGGTCGGCGCCAACGGCGCCGTCCTCATGCTGTTGCGGATGGGGTACGAGTCGCGCACGCACATGGACGCCGCGAAGATGGTCGACCGCGTGCTCCAGCGCGCCCACGACCACACCGAGCGCGTCGTCTCCGACACCGCCGAGAGCATCGCGCACCAGCGCATCAAGCGCGTGAAGTGGCTCCGCGAGTGGCTCGAAGAGGAGGTCTCGCGAATGGACGCCGAAGGCGTTACCGACCGCTGAGCGCGTCTCGGCCCCGAAACGACGCTTCCGGCCCTACTCGCCCGAAGCGCTGGTTTCGACGAGCGGGAGCATCGCCTCCAAGTACCGGTCGATCCCGGCGCGGGAGCCCGCGATCCACGCCTCGTCGTTCGTCGTCGCCCAGCGGAACATCCCGCCGGTCGCGAACGTCTGGAGCGTCGCGGCCACCTCCGACGCGGTGACGGCGTCGGGCGAGGCATCGGACGCGTCGTCGTCCGCCACTCCGGCGCCGCCGCCGGCGACCTCGGCCGCCGCCTCGCGCACGAGCCGTTCGAGGTACTCTCCGAATACGCGGTCGCTGCGGTCGAAGTGGTCGCGGTACGCCTCGTCGCTCGCGGCCTGCGAGCGGAGTTCGGTCATCACCGTGACGAACCGCTCGTCGGGCGCGTACGCGTCGTCGAGCGACGCGGGGTCGACGGCGGCCGTGAGGTAGCCGTCGAGCTGCTCCCGCGCAGAGCGCTCGAAGGCCTCCTCGGGGGCCATCTCCGGCGCGTCCTCCTCCGCGGCAGCCGCATCCGCTCCCGACGGGTCCGCGACGGCCCCGTCCGCGACGGACGCCTCGAACTCGTCGAGCAGGAAGCCGAGGAGGTCGATCAGCAGGTCGTCTTTCCCGTCGTAGTGGTGGTAGACGAGCGAGGGGCTCTTGTCGAACTCGTCGCCGATCCGCTGGATCGTGACGTTCGCGTACCCGTGTTCACAGAGCGCGCGGAACGCCGCGCCGAGGATCGCCTGTCGAGTGTCCGACGGCTCCGCGAACGGGTCGTTCATACGACGCATAGAGGGGTCCGGTATATATCGGTCCTGATTGAACGTTCATTCAACACGCTTATGCCGCGGGCCCCTGACAGCAACGTATGACTCGACCCGACGCGTCACGGTACGACCGATCGCCGCGCGCGACCAGACCCTCCCACCGGTCCGGCGGAGGGAATCGATGAGTCGGTCGACGCGGCTCGCGACCGCCGCGCTCGCCGCCGTCGCGGTGAGCGCGTTACTCGTCGGCGTCTCGCTCGCGGGCGCCGCGGCCCCGAGCGCGGGGACGGCGGGCGGCGGCGACGCCGCGGCGCTCTCCGGGATCGACGGCCCGAACGCGGAGGGCTCCGTCGCGCAGACGAGCGATCCCACTCCCCGACAGGTCCGCGGGTCGCCCGTGTTGGAGCTGTTCCTCTCCCGGGGGTCGGTGCCCAGCGGCGCGGAGTCGACCGTGACGGTCGACATCGTCAACACCGGCGAGATGGAGATCGGCAACCAGCTCGACTCACGGGTCACGACCGCTCGCGGGCTCACCCTCGAGATCGACGACAGTGACGTGCCGATCGACGTCGAGGACGGCGAGATCCCGGTCGGCGACGTTTCGACCGCCGCGAGCCCGGTCCCCGTCGAGCTAGACGTGACCGTGCCCGACGACGTGCCCGACGGCAGGTACGAGGTGGAGGCGACCGCCCGCTACCGGTACACCTTCGAGATAATCCCCGAGTTCAACGACCACAAGGACCGGCGCGGCATCGACGACTTCGACCTGACCATCGTGGTCGACGACGGCGCGCGGTTCGCGGTGTTGGAGACCGACACCGACGCGCAGGTCGGCGGGAGCGGCGACGTGACGGTCACGATGGCGAACGTCGGCGACGAGACCGCGCGCGACGCCGTCGTCTCCGGAACGACGACCAGCCCGGGCGTCCGGCTCGGGGCCGGCGAGGGCGGCGGCCAGTCCTTCGTCGGCGACTGGGCGCCCGGCGAGAACCGGACGGTGACGTTCGACTCGTCGGTCAGCGAGGCGTTCGGCGGCGGCGCGTACGCGCTCTCCTCGACCGTCGACTACCGGAATCCGAACGGGATCGACGAGGCCGCGGCGCCCGCGCGCGCCGGCGTCGTCCCGCTCCGCGAGCAGGCGTTCTCGCTGGACGACGTCTCCGGGACGCTCGAGGTCGGGTACTCGGGGACGGTCTCCGGCACGATCACGAACGAGGGACCGCTCGACGTCGAGAACGCGGTCCTCGTCGCCGACTCCGGGAGCAACCGCGTGAGCCTCGGCGAGAGCCGGTACGCGCTTCCGACGATCCCGGCCGGCGAGTCTGCGAACTTCACCTTCGACGTCGACGTGAGCGGGAGCGCCGACCCCGGCCCGCGACAGTTCCGGTTCACGACCGAGTACGAGAGCGGCGACGCGACGCTCGCGGCCGAGGAGACCCGCCGCGTCGAGGTGGCGCCCCGCCAGCCCGAGTTTGACCTCGCGGTCGACAACGCCACGATTCCGGCCGGCGAGACCCGGCGGATCAACGCCACGATCACGAACCAGCGCCCGGAGACCCTCTCGTCGATCAACGCCGGCCTCTACGCCGACAGCCCGCTGACGGCGGTCAACGACGAGGCGTTCGTCGACGAGCTCGAACCGGGCGAGTCCGCGAGGATCTGGTTCGAGGTGTCGGCCGCGGGGAGCGCGAGCGTGGAGGAACACCCGATAGAACTCGACTTCCGGTACGACGACGAACGGGGCAACGACCGCATCTCGGACGTCGCGCAGGTCCCGGTCACCGTGACCGCCGCCGCCGACGACGGCGGGACGCCCGCGGGCCTGATCGCCGTCGGCGTCCTCCTCGTCGTCGCCGCGGTCGGCGGCGCCGTCTGGTACCGACGGCGGTGATCGGATGAGGAGACACGTCACAGGACCCCGAGACAGGACGCGCCGGACAGGGGGGCGCCGGTGACCGCGGCCGACCGGGTGATCGAGCGGATCGACCGCGTCGTCACCGAGCGGCCGCTGGCGGTGATCGCCGTGTTTCTCCTCGTCACGGCCGGCTTCGCCGGCGGGCTGACCGGCATCGAGACGAGCGCGGGGGCGGACCAGTTCACGCAGGACATCCCCGCTCAGCGGGCGCTCGACGAGATCGACGAGGAGTTCGAGACGTCCATCGGCGGCTCCGCGACATCGGCGCAGGTGATCGTCTCCGACGACAACGTCCTCTCCCGCGACGCCTTGGTCCGGACCCTGGAGACCCAACACAGGCTGGAGTCGCGGTCGACGCTCCGGGTCGCGTCCACGTCGAGCCACGCGGACGCGATCGCGCGGCAGTTGGAGCCGGACGCGGCGAGCGCGGCCGAGCGCCGCGACGCGGTGGCCGAGGCGACGCCCGCGGAACTGCGGACCGCGATCGCCGACGCCGACGCGACCGGCGCGATCGCGGCGCAGGTGTCGGTCGACTACAACCCCACCGCGCAGGCGGCCGACACCGCGATCGTGGGGATCACCTACGACCTGCCCGAATCGGCGACGACGGCGCGGGTGACCGAGCTTCAGACCCGAAGCGTCGACGTCGTCGACTCCGTCCCCGGCAACGAGGCCGGCGAGAACGCGATCCTCTTCGGCGACGGCGTCCTCCAGTCGGAGATCACCGCGCTGCTGACGGACACCGCGATCATCGTGTTCCCGGCGGCGCTAATCCTGATCGTCGGCTTCCTGATCTTCTCGTACCGCGACCCGTTCGACATGGCGATCGGGATCGCCGCGCTGCTCCTGTCGCTCCTGTGGACCTTCGGCTTCATGGGGTACGCCGGGATTCCGTTCTCCGACTCGCTGGTGACCGTCTTCCCGCTGTTGCTCGCGGTCGGGATCGACTTCGGGATCCACATCGTCAACCGCTACCGCGAGGAGCGGTCGACCGGGACCGGGATCGAGGCGTCGATGCGGACGACGACGGACCAGCTGCTTATCGCCTTCCTGCTGGTGACGATCACCACGGTGTTCGGGCTCGTCTCAAACGTCGTGAGCCCGTTCGACCCCAACCGCGACTTCGGGATCGTCGCGGCCGCCGGGATCACGTTCACGCTGATCATCTTCGGGGTCTTCCTCCCGGCCGCGAAGGTGCTCTCCGACCGGTGGCGCGAGCGGCTCCCGATCCCGACGTTCGGCACGAGCGCGCTCGGCGCCGGCGGGTCCCGGCTCGCGCGCGTCCTCCACGTCGGCGTCGACCTCTCGCGGATCGCCCCCGTCGCGGTCGTCGCCCTCCTCCTCGTCGGCGGGGCGGTCGGCGGCGCCTACGGGACCGGCGTGAACACGGAGTTCTCCGAGGAGGCGTTCTTCCCCGACCAAGAGCGGTTGGAGACGTACGCGGACCTCCCGGAGCCGTTCGCGCCGACGGAGTACACGTTCCTCGACGTGTTGACCCTCTTCGAGGAGGAGTTCGAACAGGACTTCGTGGGGTCGGTGACGCTGTACATCGACCAGTCCGTCAGAGACGACACCTCGCTGGAGCTGATCGACCGGACCACGCGCAACCCCCCCGACACCTTCGCGACGACCGACGAGCGGCGCGCGCAGGCGACGAGCGTCGTCACCGTGATCGAGGACCGGGCGGAGCGGGACCCCGAGTTCGCGGCGCTCGTCGAGCGCAACGACCGCCTCGGCAACGGCGTGCCCGACCGGAACGTCGACGAGGTGTACGACGCGCTCCTCGACTCCTCCGCGGAGGGTCGCGCGCGCGGCTACGTGGCCGCCGACCGCGGCAGCGCGCGGATCGACTACACGATCCGCCCGGGCGTCGACAACTCCGAGGCGGTCGCGGACGTGCGCGAGCTCGCCGAGCGGACCCCCCTTGAGGCCGTGCCGACCGGCTCCCTCGTCGTCAACGAGGCGGTGATCGACTTACTGACCGAGTCGGCGATCCGCAGCCTCTTCGCCGCCTTCGGGCTCACGGCGCTGTTCCTGGCGCTGTCGTACGCGTACCTCGAAGGGAAGGCGGTGTACGGGCTCCTCAACCTCGTCCCCGTCCTCGTCACGGTCGGGCTGCTCGTCGGGTCGATGCGGCTCTTCGCCATTCCGCTGACGCCGATCAACGCGCCGATCCTCTCCGTTTCGATCGGGCTCGGGGTCGACTACACCGTCCACTTCGTCCACCGGTTCGTCGACGAGTACAAGCGGGGACTCCCGATCGACGAGGCGCTCGACGTCACCATCGCCGGGACGGGCGGCGCGCTCACCGGCAGCATGCTCACCACGGTCTCCGGGCTCGGCGTCCTGTGGCTCGCCGTCATTCCCCTGCTCCGCGACTTCGGCGTCCTGCTCGCGCTGGGCGTGTTCTACGCGTACCTCTGTTCGATCCTGCTCGTCCCGTCGCTCGTCGTCGTGTGGGACCGGTACGGCGGGCTGGTCGGTCTCGGTCTCGACGACGGGCTCCGCGGGTCCGGCGCCGAGCGCGGGCGCTGACCGGCGAGCGACATTCGACCGGACGGCAAAGCGGAAACCGAGCGGGTCAGCCGACGACGCCGAAGATCAGCTGGACGGTGATGAGGACGAGGCCCGCGGCGCCGGTCGCGAGGGACCCGGCGGCGACGCCGTGTGCGTTTCCGAGTCCGCGGCTCCGCGTCGCGAAGTAGGCGCCGAGGAAGACGAAGCCGACGAGGAGCAGTCCGACGGTCAGGTACGCGACGCTCACCAGCGTCCCGGCGAGCCCCTCGGGGATCCCGAAGCTCCCGACGCCGAGGAGGATGCTCCCGCCGACGAGGACGGTGATGCCGACGAACGAGACCGCCCACACGACCGGCGTCCGGGCGACGTCGCCGAGCGTCCCGACGATCGCTTCGTAGCGTCCGCCCGCCTCGTCGCGGCCGGGAGCGACTCGCTTCGCTCCGATTTCGGCGACGGCGACGAACGTGGCGACGACGAGGAGGCCCATCAGCCCCGTACTCAAGAGGGTCAGTGATGTCATGGATGTCCGTTGTTAGGGGCTCCGTTCGCGCGTACAAATACCCTTCGACGCTTCGACGCGCGGGCTTCGCCACGCTCGACGGTCCTGCGCTCGACGCGTCGATCGACCGGTCGGCGTCGTCGCGTCCGGAGCGGAAGATCCGCGCTTCGGCCCCCCGATCGCCCGCCCCGCTACACAAGAGATAAGTGTACCATCGCTAAGGGTGGTACAAGAGCAGACAGACGAACATGATAGATCCAGTTATCCTACAACAAGGGGGCGACTGGCGCGCACAGGCGGAGGTCTTCGACGAGATCTTCTTCGTCTTCCTCGCGCTCGGCACCCTCGTCGGCACCATCGTCGTGTCGTACACGCTGTGGAACGTGTACAAGTACCGCGACGACGGAAACCGATCGGACGAGGAGTTCGACGCACCGGTCGTCGGCGAGCTCCCGACGGGACAGGGCGGTCCGAAAGCGAAGAAGCTCTTCCTCTCGTTCGGGTTGAGCGCGATCGTCGTCATCAGCCTCGTCGTGTACGCGTACGGGCTGCTCCTCTACGTCGAGCAGGGACCGGACACCGGCGACGAGGGAGACATCGAGATCATGGTCGAGGGGTACCAGTACGGCTGGGCCTACGAGTACCCGAACGGGCACACCGAACGGGGTGAACTGATCGTGCCGGCCGATCAGCGGATCGACCTCAACATCACGTCGAGAGACGTCTGGCACAACTTCGGCTCATCGGACTTACGGATAAAGTCCGACGCCATCCCCGGAGACTACAGTCAGGTGTGGTTCGCTGTGAGCTCCGAGGACGTCGAGGCACAAGGCGGGGAGGCGACCTACCGCGTCCAGTGCTTCGAGCTGTGCGGTGCGGGTCACTCCGCGATGAAGGGACAGATCACGGTCATCCCGCAAGACGAGTGGGAAGAGTGGTACGCGGGTACCGGTAACAGCTCCGCGAGCAACGGCACGTCCAGCGCCAGCATCGAGGCGCCGGGAGCCGGGTTCGCCGCGCCCGGCGGGGTGAGCGCATGAGCGGACTCCCGCCGACGACCTCCGTCAAGCGCTGGTTCGTGACGACCAACCACAAGGACATCGGAATCCTCTACACGATCACCGCGCTGTTCTTCCTGCTGTTCGGCGGCGTGATGGCGCTGCTCATCCGCCTCCAGCTGTGGGACCCGACGAGCCAGATACTCTCCGGGCTGGCGTACAACGAGGCTGTCACCGCCCACGGGCTGATAATGGTGTTCTGGTTCCTCTCGCCGTTCGCGTTCGGCTTCGCGAACTACTTCGTGCCGCTTCAGATCGGCGCGGACGACCTCGCGTTCCCGCGGCTGAACGCCCTGTCGTACTGGCTGTACCTGGGCTCGGGCCTCCTCCTCGCGATCAGCTTCTTCCAGGGCGGCACGCTGTCGGCGGGGTGGACGATTTACGCCCCGCTCAACGTGCCGATGTACACGCCGAGTATCGGTTCGACCGGCGCGGTGCTCGCGCTCGCGATGTTCGTCACCGGGACCACGGCGTCGACGGTGAACTTCCTCACGTCCATCCACCACTCCCGCGCCGAGGGGATGGGGATCATGGACATGCCGATGTTCACCTGGTCGATGCTCGCGACCGTGTGGATGATGCTGTTCGCGTTCGCCGCGCTGCTCGCGGTCGGGCTCATCCTCGCCGCGGACCGCGTCCTCGGCAGCGTCTACTTCTCGGCGACCGAAGGCGGCTCCCTCCTGTGGGGCCACCTGTTCTGGTTCTTCGGTCACCCCGAGGTGTACATCGTCTTCTTCCCGGCGCTCGGCGTCATGCTGGAGCTGTTCCAGACGTTCTCCGGTCGCCGCCTCGTCGGGCGGAAGTGGGTGATCATCTCCATCTGTCTGATCTCCGTCCAGTCGTTCCTCGTGTGGATGCACCACATGTTCCTGACGACGATCAACCTGGAGATCAAGACGCTGATGATGGCGACGACCATCGGCATCTCGCTCCCCTTCGACCTGGTCGTCTTCGCGCTGATCTACACGCTGATCAAGGGGCGGATACAGTTCACGACCCCGTTCCTGTTCGCGTTCGGCGCCCTGCTGTTGTTCATCCTCGGCGGGATCACAGGCGTCTTCCTCGGCGCCATCGTGCTCGACTACGAGTTCCGCGGCACCTACTGGGTGGTCGCGCACTTCCACTACGTGATGTTCGGCGGCGCGACGGCGCTGTTCGGCGGGGCCTACTACTGGTTCCCGAAGATCACGGGGAAGATGTACGACGAGTTCCTCGGGAAGCTCCACTTCGCGATCTTCTTCATCGGCTTCAACGCCGTCTACTTCTCGATGTTCCTCGGCTGGGAGACCCCCCGCCGGGTGTTCGAGTACAACCCCGAGTTCCAGATCTACCACCAGTTCGGGACGATCGGCGCCTTCGTGCTCGGGTTCTCTTTCTTCATCATGTTCTACAACTTCGCGAAGTCCTTCGTCTCCGGCGAGCCCGCCGGCGACAACCCGTGGGACTACTCGCGGACCGCGGAGTGGGCGGTCTCCTCGCCCCCGCCGCTTGAGAACTGGCCCAACCGACCGTCGTACGCCTCCGGGAAGCTGGAGTTCGTGAAAGACTACGTGCCGGACGGCGGGCCCGCGATGAAGACGGACGACAACGGCGATGTCGCTACCGACGGCGGCGACAGCCACTCGGCGCACATCTCCGAGTACCCGTACTGGGACAAACACCCGAGCCACGCCAGCATCTGGCCGTTCGCGCTCGCCGTGGCGCTCGGCGTCACGCTGTTCGGCTTCTCCGGCTTCGCGGAGGCAGTCACCGTCGAGCTGGGCGAGACGGCCATGCAGAGCGACGTCGTCATCTCTAACGCCTTGTACCCGACCGCTATCGTGGCCGGCCTCGTCGGGCTCCTCTACACCGGCGTGAAGTGGGGGCTTGAGGACTTCTACGCGCCGCCCTCGGAGTTCGCCGAGCGCTGGCCGTTCAACGGCGTCGAGAAGGTGAAGCTGGGGATGTGGTTCTTCCTGGCCTCCGACGTGATCGTCTTCGGCGCGTTCCTCTCGGCGGCCATCTTCGTCCGCTACAACGCGGGCTGGATGACCTGGTCGCCGCTGACGGAGTCGCTGCCGGGGCTCATCAACACCTTCGTGCTGATCACGTCCTCGTTCACCGTCATCCTCGCGCTGGTCGCGGCTCGCCGCGAGAGCCGGCAGGGGCTCTTGGCGACGCTCGGTGCGACCATCCTGCTCGGGTTCACGTTCATGGCGATCAAGCTGTGGGAGTGGAACCACGAGATCTTCGACCGGGGCGTGACCATCTCCGCGAACGCCCACGGTGACCCGATCCAGGCGTCGATCTACTACGTCACGACCGGGCTCCACGGGATCCACGTGCTGCTCGGCTTAGTGATCGCCATCTTCCTGTTCGTCAGGGCGTACCAGGGGCACTACCTCGACGACGAGCGGCCGATCGAGTACTTCGGCCTCTACTGGCACTTCGTGGACATCGTCTGGGTGTTCATCTTCCCGCTGTTCTACCTCTTCTGAGGCGGTTCGCGGTTCGGTTTTTTGTTCTCTTACGCGTCGTCCTCACCCACCGGTTCGGCGCACCACTGACAGAAGTCGAACGTCGGATCGGTCTCCTTCCCGCACTCCGGACAGCGCACGGTCCCGCCGTCGTCCGTCGTCCTCGTTGAGGGTGCGTTCGGTTCCTCTGCCGTCCCCGCGGACGGCGCGTTCGGTTCCTCCGCCGTCCCGTGGTCGGTCGACTCCGTGCGGCCGGTCGCGAGGGCAGCCTCCCGCTCTCGCTCGTACGCCCGGTTGTTCCGGAGCGCCACGACGTACGCGTCGATAACGCTGGCGCCGACGACCGCTGCGGCGGGGGCGACCTCTCGGACCGTCGGGGGGTCTCCGGCGAACACGCCCGATATCGCCGACTCGGGAACGAACACGAACACCGCCGCGGTGACCGCCACGTACCAGCCGAGCGCCCGGGCCCATCGGCGGAGGTAGGCGTGACCGAGTCCGGAGACGACGAGCGCGAGCAGGGCGGCGAGCCAGGGCCGCCGGCGAGTGCGTTCTGCCATGGACGGCAGTAGGAGTTCCCGCTCCGATAAGCTACCCATCTCTCGGAGCGTTTATGTGCCGGACGCGCCGAACTCGGGTATGTTCGGCGTTCCGCTCGGTGAGTTCCTCTACGGGGCCGCGTTCGCGGTGTTCGGGGTCGGCACTTGGGGCATCGGCCTCGGCATTGCGTACCTCCTGTACCGCCGGTGGCGCGGCGACGGTCCTCGCGGCGACGACGCCTGAGCGGCGACGACTGAGCCGGCCCGTCGCGTTCCGGTTCGGCCACGCTTTTTACCTCGCTCGTCCGATCCCGCGTATGACAGACACGGCGCTCGTCGTCGGCGGCACGCGATTCATCGGCCGCCACACCGTCGAGGAACTGCTGGCGCACGACTACGAGGTCGCGATATTCAACCGGGGGAACCACGAGAACCCCTTCGCGGACGACGACCGGGTGACCCACGTCGAGGGCGACCGGAAAGACGAGACCGCGTTACGCGCCGCGAAGCTCTCGGTCGAGCCCGACGTCGTGATCGACTGCGTCGCCTATCACCCAGCAGACGTGGAGACCGCGACGGAGGTCTTCGCCGACGTCGACGGCTACGTGTACATCTCCTCGGGGTCCAGCTACGCCGCCGAGGATATCCCCAAACGAGAGGGGGAGACGCCGCTGGAGCCGTGTACGGACGCGCAGGCGACCGACGACTCGCACGAGACGTACGGCAACCGGAAGGCCGAGGGCGACCGCGCGGTGTTCGCGGCCGCCGAGGCGGGGGTTTCCGCGATGGCGGTCCGCCCGTGTATCGTCTACGGCCCACACGACTACACGGAGCGGCTCGACTACTGGATCGACCGCGTGCTCACCCACGACCGCGTGGTCGTCCCCGGCGACGGGCAGAACCTCTGGCACCGGGCGTACGTCGAGGACGTCGCGAGCGCGCTGCGGATCGTCGCCGAGCGCGGCGAGCCGGGCGCGGCGTACAACGTCGGCGACCGGCGCGCGCTCACGCTGCGGGAGACGCTGGAGACGATCGCCGACGTCGCGGGCGCCGACTGCGAAGTCGTCACGGCGAGCGACGACGCGCTGGCGGCCGGCGACCTCGATCCGGAGGATTTCACGCTCTACCGCGAGTACCCCCACCTGCTCGACACCTGCGCGCTCGCCGACCTCGGCTGGGAGTCGACGCCGGTCGACGAGGCGATGGCGCGGACCGTCGAGGAACACCGCGAGTCGGACCGCGACGGGAGCGAGTGGGATCCCGGCCGCGAGGCCGAGGAGCGCGTCATCGGCGTGAAGGAGACGCTCTGAGGGGCCCGCACCGCTCCGCGGGGCAATTCGCGGTCAGTGGGTAATTCGCGGTCAGTATGCCGCGTCCCAGCGCGCCGGCTTCCGGCGGTTCCCGCAGTCGCGGCACTCCATCCGGTCCATCGTGTCGATCGCGATATCCGTCCCCTCGCAGTTGCCGCAGAGGTAGCCGTACCGACGCTCGTGGTCCGGGTCGACGTAGGCGACGTAGAACGGGGCCTGCGAGCCGCGGTCGCTCTCGTCGAACGCGACGTGAACCGTCCTTCCGTCTTCGGTCTGGTAGGTCGCCTCGGAGATACCCCTGAGCCGGCCGACCTGTTTCCGGAACTCCCGTTCCGTGAACGTCTGGCCGCCGATGTCGACGTCGCGCTCGCCGGTGAGTTCGTACCCCTCGCGCTCGTAGAACTCCGTGCCCGCCTCGTTGTCGGCGAGCACGCGCGCCTCGATGCGGTCGACGTCGGCCGAGCGGAGCGCGGACTCGACCCGTTCGAGGAGCGCGGAGCCGATTCCCGACCCCCTGTGGTCCGGATGGACGTGGAGCCAGTCGATCTCGCCGACGCGCTCGCGGCGCCCGACGACGTAGCTCTCCGCGAACCCGACGACGACCCCATCCACGACGGCGACCGGGAACACCGCGTCGTCGTCCTCGACGTCGTCGCCGAGGTCGCCGGCGTCGTACCACTCCTCGACGGCCTCGTCCAACAGCTCCTCGTCGACCGCGTGTCCGTACGACGCCACGAGCGACTCCCGGGCGACCGACCGGACCGCGTCGACGTCTTCGGCGGTTGCTTCGCGTAGGTCCATGCGGGCAGATACCGCTCCGGCTACAAAAAACTCGGTCGGATCTTCCGTCGCGCGTGGCCGGCGTCGTCCCCTCGTCGCGGGCCGGCGGCCCTCAGAGGACGAACGGGCCCTGCTGGCGGATCGGTTCCCCGTGCGGGCGACCCGAGACCGCAACCGCGCGGAGCGACTCGTCGGCGGCGACGTCGACCGCCTCGGCGTCCGTCACCGGGAGGACCTCGCCCTCGGCGATCGCGTCCGCGGAGCCGGCCCCATCGACGTTCACCGTCCCCGCGCCGTCGACGACGTAGAGGAAGCCGGCCCACTCGTCCGGGACCTCCCACCGCCACGAGTCGGTGACCTCTGCGTCGAGGTACTCCAGCGGCGTGTGCGTCGACAGCGGCGACCCGTCGCCGACGACCGCGGTGACCGTCGCGCCGCCGAACTCCTCGGTCGGGAGTTCGTCGACCGCGGCGTCCGAGTAGTCGGGATCCATCTCTTTGTCCTCGCGAGGCAGGTTCACCCAGAGCTGGAGCCCGTTACAGCCGGCGCCGTCGGCGGGGAACTCCGAGTGCCGGATCCCGCCGCCGGTCGTGATGTGCATCGCCTCGTTCTCGCGGGCGGTGTTCGTCACCCCGAGGCTGTCCTCGTGGTCCATGCCGCCCTCGATCATGTAGGAGACGATCTCGAACCCGCGGTGCGGGTGCATCGGGAACCCCTGGTCCGGCTCGATGTAGAACCGCTCGAAGAGGACGAACGGATCGAGGTGCTGCGGATGTTCCTCGGTCGGGAAGGCCCGGTTCGAGTTCACCCCGGTGCCGTGGCGGACGATTTGGCCCGACAGGGGCGCCGGTCGGGTCGCGCTCGACTCGTTTTCAGTCACGTTCGAAGGGTGTCGATTACAGACGATAAGCATCACGATTACGGAACCGAGAAATAGACAGCTCTCTTAGCTAATTTCTCTATATTCGTTTTTGAAAGGCTTGAAAGCTATATTTAGTGGTGTATAGAACGTACTGATATTTTACTTGAATACGCTACAGAGAAGCTTCTTACCTCTGCCGCGAGTAGGTGGGAACGCAACAATGAGCTACGAACTCGATCCGCTGCCGTACGACTACGACGCGCTTGAGCCGCACATCTCCGAGCAGGTGCTCGAATGGCATCACGACACCCATCATCAGGGGTACGTCAACGGCTGGAACGCCGCCGAAGAGACGCTCGAAGAGAACCGCGAGGCGGGCGACTTCTCTTCGTCCGGCGGGGCCATCCGCAACGTGACCCACAACTCCTCGGGCCACATCCTCCACGACCTGTTCTGGCAGAACATGTCGCCGGCGGGCGGCGACGAGCCCGAGGGTGCGCTGGCCGACCGCATCGAGGAGGACTTCGGCTCGTACGAGGCCTGGAAGGGCGAGTTCGAGGCGGCAGCCTCCGCGGCCAGCGGCTGGGCGCTGCTGGTGTACGACACGTTCTCGAACCAGCTCCGCAACGTCGTGGTCGACAAGCACGACCAGGGCGCGATCTGGGGCGGCCACCCGATCCTCGCGCTGGACGTCTGGGAGCACTCCTACTACCACGACTACGGCCCGGCCCGCGGCGAGTTCGTCGACAACTTCTTCGAAGTCGTCGACTGGGACGAGCCGTCCAGCCGTTACGAGCAGGCCGTCGAGCTGTTCGAGTAATTAGGTAGTCGACCGCGCGATTGGTCTGACGTGACGTTTCCGCGCTCCGTGCGCCCGCCGCCGGTGACGGATCGATACTGTGGGCGGTCTCGGCGGCGATTTCTCTCCCTTCTCGGCTATGGAACGTCGGGGCTCCGGAGACTCTCCCGTCCGAAACGGTTGTTCGCTTATAAATGATAAACTGGTGACCGGCGGTGAACGCCTCCAAAGCCCCACCCGCACAGCACCGCGACCGCACCTCACGCCTCCCCAGCCTCGTCGGCCGGTCTCCGTTTCGCTCCGACCGGCCGACTCCCTCGCGCGGTGCTGTCGCCGGCGCGAAGCGCCGGCTTCCAGAGGGACCTTCGGTCCCTCGCGGCTCGGCCGCGAGGCGGCCTCGCAGGCACGCGCCACCGCACCTTCTTTTATAAATGATCGTCGCTACTCGCGTTCGTCGAGCGCTGACCGTCTGTATTCAGGCGGTTACCGCGCGTCGAGTTCGGGTGCGTCGGTCTCGACGACCGTTCCGGTCTCGTCGACGCCCACGCGCATCTCGTCGCCCGCGCAGGAGATCGTCAGGCGAACGCGGAGCGGCTCCTCGGAGACGACCGTCGTCGCGGCGTCGCTCACGCACCAGTCGAACGTCCAGAACGGCGCCGAGCTCGGGTCGACGCCGCGGTCCGCGTGGAATCGGAGCACGTCGGCGTCGTCGAGCAGCAGGAGACCGACGGTGGATCGGAGGTCGTAGCTACAGCGCCGGCAGGCGTGCTCGACGGCGACTTCCTGACCCTCCTCCTCGGGGGTGCGCACGAGGTCGGTCTCGACCGTCCCGGTACACTCGGGGCAGACGCCGTCCGCGGCCAGGCAGTAGTGGTGGCGGACGTAGTGGCCGAAGGCGTCCAGCAGGTCGTCGGTCGAGCGGCCGTCGAGCGCGCCCGCCGGGAACGGGTAGCTCACCTGGATCGCGCCGCAGTCGGCGCAGCCGACGGAGAGCGTGTCGTCGACGTACCAGGCGTGGAGGTCCCCGCCGCAGGCGTGACACGACCCCTCGGCCGGGAAGAAGCCCAGCTGCGCGCGCTCGGTCAGCGCGCCGGTGAAGATGGCGCTCACGACCTTCCGTCCGGGCGCGCGGAACTCGTAGCCGTCGTCGCCCCGGCGAATGAAGTGGCCGGTGAGCCGGTCGAGGTGGTAGCTGAAGTTCGCGCTGTCCGTCGCGTCGACCCGCTCGAACAGGTCGGTGAAGCTCACGGGCGACTCGTCGCCGCCGAGGTCGAGCAGCGCGCGGAGGACCTCGACCCGCGTCTCGTTACCGAGGACCGAGAACACCTCGGCGGGCGGGACCCGCGATTCGGTCCGCGGGGTCGCTGCCGACGCGTCGGCGCCGTCGATGCGGTCCGTCCGCTCTCCGTCGGCCGGGACGCCGGCGGACCGGTCGAACTGACTCATACGTCCCCCGTCGTTTACCAAGCGGTAAAGTCTGTTGGAGCGGTCGTCGCGGCGTCGCCTTCCTCGGTCGCACGTCGCCCGCGATCCGGTCGGCATCACCGCTATCTAACCCCTTTTCCCTTTTTCTACCGTTTGGTAAAACGCAATGAGTGACCTATCGATCGACGCGGCGTGGGACGAGCTCTACGTCGACGGCGAGTGGTGCGCGAGCGAGCGCGGCGAGACCATCGCGGTCGAGGACCCCTCGACGCGAGAGACGGTGACCGAGGTGGCCTCGGGGACCGAGGCCGACGTGGACGCGGCCTACGAGGCAGCGGCCGAGGCGCAGGAGGCGTGGGGCGAGCAGCCGCCCGCCCGGCGGCAGGCGGTGATCGAGGAGTTCCACGAGGCGCTCGACGCGCACGCCGACGAGATAATCGAGCTGCTGGAGCACGAGGTCGGCGGCTCCGCCATCATGGGCGAGACGTCGATCCAGATCGCGAGCGACCACGCGAGCGAGGCCGCGACGCTCCCGCGCCGGATGAAGGGCGAACACGCCGCCTCCAACATCCCCGGCAAGGAGAACCAGCTACGGGTCGGCCCGAAGGGCGTCGTCACGGTGATCTCGCCGTGGAACTTCCCGCTGAACCTCTCGATGCGGGCGGTCGCGCCCGCGATCGCGGCCGGGAACTCGGTCGTCCTCAAGCCCTCGACGAACTCCCCGATCACCGGCGGGCTGCTGTTCGCGAAGCTGTTCGAGGAGACCGACCTCCCCGACGGCGTCCTGAACGTCGTCACCGGCCGCGGCTCCGAGATCGGCGACCGCGTCGCGAGCCACCCCGAGAGCGACGTCGTCGCCTTCACGGGCTCGACGGAAGTGGGCAAGCACGTCGCGGGCCTCGCCGGCGAGAACCTCGCCGTCCCGGCGATGGAGCTGGGCGGCAACAACGCGCACGTCGTCACCGCGGACGCCGACCTCGACCGCGCGCTCGACGCCGCCGCGTTCGGCTCCTTCGTCCATCAGGGACAGGTGTGTATCTCGATCAACCGACACGTCGTCCACGAGGACATCTACGACGAGTACGTCGCGGGCCTCGTCGAGCGCGCCGAGTCGCTGCCGACCGGCGGCGTCCACGATCCGGAGACGATCGTCGGCCCGATCATCGACGAGTCGCAGCGCGACGAGATGCTGGAGTACGTCGACGAGACGGTCGAGGCGGGCGCGACCCTGGAGACGGGGGGCCACACGGTCGACGTCGACGGCGTCGACGACTCCCTCGTCGTCGCGCCGACCGTCCTGTCGGGCGTGACGAACGACATGCCCGCGGCGGCGAACGAGCACTTCGGCCCGATCGCGCCCGTGATCCCGTTCTCGGACGTCGACGAGGCGGTCGCGATCGCCAACGACACCGAGTACGGGCTCTCGGGTGCGGTCCACTCCGGCGACCTCGGCACGGCGAAGGAGATCGCCGACCGCATGGAGACGGGCAACGTCCACATCAACGACCAGCCGATCAACGACGAGGCGCACGTCCCGTTCAGCGGGGTCGGCGCCTCCGGCGTCGGCCACTACAACAGCGACGCGTTCCTCTCGGAGATCACCGAGACGAAGTGGATCTCGATCCAGCACGAGCCGCGCGAGTACCCGTTCTGAGCGGGTCTCACCCGCTGCGCGGCCGCTGACCGAGACGCCTCGGTCGGCTCGTCGCCTTAGACGCACCACTCCTCCTCGGTGTAACACATCTCCCAGAACGCGTGTTCGAGGCGGGCGCTCCGGAGGAACGCCGCCCGCATCGCGTCGCGCTCGCCCGGGTACGCCTCGCCGTAGCGGTCGACGAGCTCGCGCATCCATCCGACCGTCTCGCGGAACTCGTCGCTCGTGTACTTCTCGATGAACGGGGTGTACCGATGTTCCTCGGCCGCGAGCGACGCCATGTGGTCGGCGACGTCGAGGTACCCCTGTCCGCACGGGTAGACCGCGGCCGCGATCTCCGCGATCGACCCCTCGTGGGCCGTTCGCACGAGGAAGTCGGTGTAGGCGGCGCAGGTCGGCGCCTTCTCGACGGCCTCTAGGTCAGCGGGCGAGAGCCCGTAGTCGGCGGCGAACGAGCGGTGAAGGTCCATCTCGTCGTCGAGCGTGGCGTGGGCGGTTCCGGTGAGCCGCCGCGTCGTCGCCTCGTCGTCGGCCTTCGCCCCGGCAAGCGCGAAGACGCGAGCGTAGTCGAGCAGGTACCGATAGTCCTGTTTCACCCAGTGGCGGAACGCCGCCTCGTCGAGGCTGCCGTCCGCGAGTTCGACGACGAACGGGTGCTCCTTCTGCGCGTCCCATATCTCCGATCCGGCTTCGAGGAGTCGGTCGCTGAAGCCCATCTCGTCGGCCGCTCGTTCCGCACCCTGATATAACTAATTAATATTACTAAGTGATAAATCGGCAGCGAGCCGGTGATCTCAAGAGTCGAACCTCGAACGGGGCGAAGTGGGGATACCGCGGAGACGGGGCGACTCGGAAAGAACCGTCCGCAGGAACGAGAGTCGTTACGAGATCGAGTACGTCGCGGCCGCCATCAGCAGCATGGTGAGCGCGAGCGCGAGCCCCATCAGGTAGGTGAGCGAGCGGTTCTCCCAGCGGAGGTGCTGGAAGTACGCGACGATGAGCAGCGTCTTGACCGACGCGATCACCAGCGTCCCGACGATAGCCTGTGTGTACGTGAACTCGATGAACGAAGTCTCGAAGAGCGCGAAGTTCAACGTCGCCGCGACGAGGAGGGCGACGTAGATCGCCGAGTACAGTTTCACGGAGTCGTGCGCCATCTTACACTCCACTTCGTCCCTGCGCTTAAAGAATTAACCATCCGGGGTGTACGGTGTCGACGCCGAGCGGGCCGCGCACCGGCATCGAGCAGGCCGCGCGCCGGCGTCGAACGGAGCCGCGCCGAGGTTTCGGATCCCGAAACGCATATCCGCGCGACGGCCGGAACTCCGGCCGGTCGCAGCCCCGACCGATATCCGCCGTGACTCCGCTCGAACCGACGGACGACCTGCTCGAATCGCTGTACGTCGTCAACAAGGTCGCGAAGCAGTTCGCCGACGAGGCCACCGCGGCCTACGAGCGCGGCGACGTCACCGAGAGCAACGTCCGCTCGGCGCGGAAGGACGCCCTCTACCGGCTCAAGACCGCCGTCCTCTCGCGGATGGTCGCGTACGACGCCGATCGGGTCACCGGCGAGTACCACGCCATCAACGGCGACGTGTGGCTGTTCCTCACGGTCGGCGACTGGCACTTCCACCAGCCGCCGCACGCGATCGGCGGCGAGCTCACGGACGCTATCTCGATCGCGAACTCCCGAGCGAACCCGATCGACGCCCCCTACGAGCGCGATTCCGCCGTGGAGCGCTCGGACCGCACGCTCGAGGACGCGCTGTCCCGGCTCGACGAGGTCGGCGCCAACGCCAACGACCACCTCGCGCGACCGACCGTCACCAGCGAACACGACCGGATCGTCGACGTCCGCTGGTCGTTCCTCTCGTGAATTCCGGCACTTCACGGAAAAAGTCGCGTTCGCGTTCCGGACCGAGCAGCGGCCGGCCGCTCAGGCTTCGACGACTTCGATCGCGCCGAGCATCCCGTTCGCCTGGTGGGGCGTACACTGGTACAGCTGGATGCCGGTGTTGTCGAACGACTGCTCGAAGGTGTGTCCCTCCTCGGAGACGGCGCTCCCGCTGCTGAAGTCCGACTCGGACCCCTCGACCGACTCGACGTTGTGCGCGCCGCCGGTCCCGGTCCACTCCCAGACGACGGTCGTGCTGGAGTCGATGCGGATCGCCGCCGGCGAGAAGGCGAACCCGACGTCGCCGGCGCCGACCTGAACCGTCACCTCGTCCTGCCCGGTGAAATCCATGATCGTACCCTCGTACATGCGGGCGTCCGAGAGGTACTCGTCGATCTCGCTGGGCACGTCATCGACGGCGGTCCCGCCGTCGCCGCCGTCGGAGCCGTCAGACCCGTCGCCGCCGTCGCCGCCGCCGGAACAGCCGGCGAGCGTTCCGATGGTCAGCGCGGCGCCGGTTCCGGCGAGATACCGCCGTCTGGACAGTTTGTCAGACATCGATTGAGTTAGGGGCTGAAGACATACAAACCCCCGGACGGCTCTCGGCCACCGGGAACGAATCGGACCCCGATCGACCCGCTCGGAGTCCGGTGCCCGCGCCGTGAGGGGCGGGTTTATCGCGCTCCGGACCCTCCCGGCGACCAATGCGCGAAGACGCGCTGGCGACCCGGCTCGTCGAACACTACGAGGCGACGGTCGACGATCCGACGATCCGGCTCGAAGAGCCGTACGACGCCGACGGGCGAGAGGGGGTCGTCGACCTGGTCGTCCGGACCCGGACCCCCGAGCCGGTCGACCGGGTGATCGAGCTCAAGGCCGACGCCGCGGTGCGCCGCGCCACCGGCGCGAACGAGGTCCTCCGGCAGTACCGGCGGATGGAGCGGTACTTCCACGCCGACGAGCGCCACGCGCTCCGTCCCAAGCTCGGCCGCACCGATCCGGGCGCGCGCTACCTGCTGTGTTTCGCGCCGACGCCGACCTGCGTCCACCACGTCGCGACGAACCGCACGCTGTACGGCTCCGTCGACCCCGAGGCGCGAGCGGGGGACGTGCCCGCCGTCCGCACCGTCGCGTTCCTGACCGGCCTCGACGGCGACCCAGCCGACCTCGGACTGGTCTCGGTCAACGGCGAGATCGAGTTCGGCTCGGAGCCGTTCAAGCGGGCCGTACCGGACGACTCGCGGCTCGCCGAGAGCCTTCGGGCCGTCGACGACGACCTGATAGCGTTCCCCTGAGGCGCGCCGCGCCGACGGTCCGAGGGGTCCGGTTCCCCGCTAGAGGCCGAGCTCGCGGCCGATGACGACGTGTTGAATCTCGCTGGTCCCCTCGCCGATCTCCATCAGCTTCGCGTCGCGGTAGAAGCGCTGCGGGGCGAAGTCGGTGGTGTAGCCGTAGCCGCCGAGCGTCTGGACCGCCTCCTCGGCCACCTCGCGGGCCGCCTCGCTGGCGTCGAGCTTGGCGAGCGCGGACTCGCGCGTGACCGACTCGCCGGCGTCGTACTTCGACGCGGCGCGGTGGGTCAACAGGCGGGCGCGCTCGATCTGACGGTGCATGTGGACCACCTTGTCGCGGATCGCGTCGAACTTCGCGATCGGCTTGCCGAACTGCTCGCGCTCGCCCGCGTACTCCTTCGCGGCCTCGTAGGCGCCCTGCGCGAGGCCCACGGAGAGCGCGGCGATGGAGATCCGTCCGCCGTCGAGCGTTTTCATCGTCTGTGTCCACCCTTCGCCCTCCTCGCCGAGGAGCCGGTCTTCCGGGATCCGGACGTCGTCCAACTGGATCTCACAGGTCGGCGAGGAGTTGAGTCCCATCTTGTCCCAGACGGTCGTCACCTCGAAGCCGTCGTCGTTCTCCGGGTCGACGATGAACGTCGAAATGCCGTCGTAGCCGGCCTCGGGGTCCGTGACGGCCTTCACGAGGATCGAGTTGGCGACGTTCGCGTTCGTGATGAACTGCTTGGTGCCGTTGAGCACGTACTCGCCCGCGTCGGCGTCGTGCTCGGCGGTCGTGTCCATGTCGGAGGCGTCCGAGCCGCTGCCCGGCTCCGTGAGCGCCCACGCGCCGAGCCTCTCGCCCTCCGCGAGCGGGCGGAGCCACCGCTCCTTCTGTTCGTCGGTGCCGAACAGCTCGATCGGTTTCGCGCCCAGCGAGGTGTGCGCGGCGTACGAGAGGCCGATCCCGCCGGAGACGCGCCCGATCTCCTCCGTGACCAGGGCGTACATCAGCTGGTCGCCGCCGAGGCCGCCGTACTCCTCGGAGACTGGGATCCCCATCACGTCGAGCTCCGCGAGCGAGTCGAACACCTCCTCGGGGAACCGGTGTTCGTCCTCGATTGCCTGCGCGATGGGCGCGATCTCCTCCTCGCAGAACTCCCGGACGGTGTCGCGTATCATCCGATGTTCGGCGGGTACCTCGAAGTCCATGGGCAAGAATTGCGGCCGGCGGGCATAAACGATGCGAACGACCGTGTTAGACCGCACGCCTCGCCGCTGAAAGAGCTAAGTGCGTCCTCGCCGAGTTCGGTCGACATGGACCGAGACGGGATCGCGGCCGTCGTGGCGGAGCTGACGCTCGCGGAGAAGGTGGGCCTCGTTCACGGGGCCGAAGACGTCGAGGGGACGGCGACGGGGTTCGTCCCCGGCGTGGAGCGCGTCGGGATCCCGCCGATCAGGCTGACCGACGGCCCGCTCGGCGTCCGGACCGACGAGCCGGCGACCGCCTTCCCGTCGTCGCCGGCGCTCGCGGCGACGTTCGACCCCGACCTCGCCGAGCGCTTCGGGCGAGCCCTCGGCCGTGAGGCGACCGCGCGCGGGCAGGATGTCCTCCTCGGCCCCGGAACGAACCTGATCCGAGTGCCGCACTGCGGACGCAACTTCGAGTACTTCTCCGAGGACCCGGTCCACGCCGGCGCGTTCGCGGCCGCGGTGACCGAGGGGATCCAGTCCGCCGGCGTCGTCGCGACGCCGAAACACTACGTCGCGAACAGCCAGGAGACCCGCCGCGCCGAGGTCAGCGCCCGGGTGGACGAGTCCGTCCTCCGCGAGCTGTACCTGCCCGCGTTCCGCGACGCCGTCGAGGCCGGCGCCGGCTCGGTGATGTCGTCGTACAACCGCGTCAACGGGACGTACGCGAGCGAACACGAGAGACTCCTCACCGACGTACTCAAGGGCGAGTGGGGGTTCGACGGCTACGTCGTCTCCGACTGGTTCGGCACCGAGAGCGTCGTCGACAGCGCGAACGCCGGGCTCGACCTCCAGATGCCCGGTACCTCGGTCGAGGAGCTGCTCGAATCGATGGGGGTCGCCCCCGACGCCGGCGTCGAACCGACGGACGGCGACGCGGCGGGGGTGGACGGGACAGAGGGAGCAGGCGCCGCGGGGGAGGAAGCCGCCCCGGAGGGCCTCTTCGACGCGGCCGCGGACTCCCCGTTCGCGGGCGGGATGCCGGACCCGACGAGCGGTGGGCGATACGCGACGGAGCTCGGTCCCGCGGTCGAGCGCGGCGACGTGCCCGAGTCTCGGCTCGACGACATGGTGACGCGGATCCTCCGGTCGCTCGACGCGGTCGGGCACCTCGACGGCGAGGCGAGCGGCGACGGCGAGGCGGGCGGTGACGCGACGACGGGCGCGCTCGACACCCCGGAACACCGCGACCTCGCGGCGACGGTCGCGACCCGCGGGACCGTCCTGCTGAAAAACGACGGCGTCCTGCCGCTCGCGGACGACGCCGACGTCGCGGTCGTCGGTCCGAACGTCGACGAGGCGCTGCTCGGGGGCGGCGGCTCCTCCGAGGTGACGCCGTTCGTCCGGACGACCCCCCGCGAGGGGATCGAGGCGCGCGCCGACGGAGCGGTGACCGTCGCCCCCGGGCTGCCCCGCGTCGAGGGGATCTCGATGTTCGAGGCGATGGACGGCGCGGGCGATCCCGGCGAGGACGAGGTCGCTCCCGAGGGCGGTCCTGACGATCCGGGTGCCGTCGACGCCGAAGGGGACGACGAGCGATCGGTCGATATCGAGGGGGCCGCGGCGGCGGCCGCCGGCGCGGACGTCGCCGTCGTCTTCGTCCGCGACCGCGCGACCGAGGCCGCCGACCGCGACTCGCTCCGGCTCCCGGGGCGACAGGACGACCTGATCGCCGCCGTCGCCGACGCCGCCGACAGGACCGTCGTCGTCGCGAACGCGAGCGGGCCGATCGAGACGCCGTGGCGCGACGACGTCGACGCGGTCCTCGCGGGCTGGTACCCCGGACAGGCGCACGGCGAGGCGGCCGCGGCGGTCCTCTACGGCGACGCCGACCCCGGCGGGCGGCTCCCGGTGACGTTCGCCCCCGAAGACGCGTATCCGACGGCCGACGAGCGCCGCTTCCCGGGCGTCGACGGGGAGGCGGTGTACGACGAGGGGTTGCTCGTCGGCTACCGCCACTTCGACGCGACCGGCGACGGCCCGACCTACCCCTTCGGACACGGTCACAGCTACGCCGAGTTCCGGTACGAGGGCGTCGAGGCGGTCGGCCCGTCGACGGTCGAGGCGACGCTTTCGAACGTCGCCGCCAGACCCGGTCGGGAGGTCGTGCAGGCGTACGTCGGCGTCTCCGACACGCCCGCCGCGCCCGCCGCGCCCGACGAGCGCATCCGTCCGCCCCGCGAGCTCGGCGGGTTCGCCGCGGTCGAGCTCGCTCCCGGCGAGTCGACGACGGTCGAGATCGAGCTCGACGAGCGCGCGTTCGAGCGGTACGACGCCTCCGCGGGGTGGACGGTCGACGCGGGGGAGCACGTCGTCGAGGTGGGCCGGTCCTCGCGCGACCGACGCGGCTCCGCGACGATCGAGCGGTGACGGCGCCCGAGGACGCCTTTTAAGCGTCGTCGCCGCGTTCCACCGGTATGGAGTTCCGGCAGCTCGTCCGCGGTCGCGTCGACTGGCCCGACATCGAGCGGGTCGCGCGCGAGCTGGCGGACCGGTACGACCGCGACGAGACCCGCGTGCGGTTCCTCGACGCAGACAACTGGCTGTCGACGCCGATGGTCGTCGACGACGACCTCTTCGTGAAGGTGATCACGCGACAGAACACGCTCGTCCACGCGCTGTTCACGACGGGGCGGAATCTCGGGGCGTTCTCGGCCGGCACGGAGGGCTTCTTCGAACGCCACGAGACCCCGTACGAGATGGCGCGCCACGAGCTGGAGGCGACGCGGCGAGTCCGCGAGCTCGGAGTCAACGCGCCCGAGCCGATCGAGGCGTTCGAGGTCGACGGCCTCGGCGTGCTCGTTTTAGAGTACCTCCCCGAGTTCCGCACCCTCGGCGAGCTCGACGCGGAGACCGTCGCCGGGCTGGCGCCCGACCTCTTCGCCACGCTCCGGACGGTCCACGACGCCGGGCTCGCCCACGGCGACCTCCGGGCCGAGAACGTCCTCGTCGCGGACGGCGAGCTCTACGTCATCGACGCGACCCGCGTGAGCGAGGACGGGCGCGAGGCGGCCCGCGCCTACGACCTCGCGAGCGCGCTCGCGGCGCTGGAGCCGCTGATCGGCGCGGCCGACGCGATCGAGGCCGCGCTGACGAGCTACTCGCCCGACGAGCTCCTCGCGGCGCGCCGGTTCCTCGACTTCGTCGCGATCCGCCCGGACCACGACTTCGACGCTGCGACGCTGACGGGCGAACTCGAGAAGCGCACGGCGTAGGGGTTCCTCGCCGCCGATACCCGTCTCAGTCCCCGGTCGAGTCCGCCGGTCCGTCGACGGGACCCGCGCGCTCGCGGCTGACGATCCAGATGCCGACGGCCATCAGCGCGCCGCCGGCGAGGAAGTCCGGGCCGAGCGACTCCCCGAGCAGCGCGGCCCCGAGCGCCGCGCCGACGACGGGCTGTGCGAAGAAGAACGCGGCGACCGTCCCGGCGGAGACGTACTCCAGTCCCTTGTACCAGAGGAACCACGCCGCCGCCGTCGACGCGAGTCCGAGGTACGACACGGCGGCCGCCGACTCGACGGTGAGCGGGAGTTCGGTCGGCGAGCGGCAGAGATACCACAGCTCGCCGGCCGCGAGGGCTCCGAGCATCGGGACGCTCGCAAGCGAGGAGTACGTCGCCGCGCGGAGCGCCCCGTGTCGCCTGACCGCGCGGAGCCCCCAGACCGTGTACCCGGCCCACGCCGCGCTCGCGACGAGCAGCAGCGCCACGCCGAGGAGGTTGCCGGCGGCGATCGACGCGAGCTCGTACCGCCCGGCGAGGACGACCGCCGTGCCGACGCCCGCGAGCGTCATCCCTCCCGCCTTCGCCGGCGTGACGCGCTCTCCGAGCACGAGCGCCCCCAGCGCGACGGTGAACACCGGGGTGAGGACGGTCAAAAGCGAGCCCTGGCTGGCGTTCGTCAGCTCCGTGCCGACGAACTGCGTGGCGACCGTCAGGGTCACCCAGCCGCCGAGCGCCGCGAACGTCGGCCACTCCTCGCGCGACGGCGCGGCGTCGCCGCGGCCGGCGACGACGAGCCAGAGCGTCCCGGCGCCCAGCGCGACCCGGAGGAACCCGAGCGTCACCGGCGGGATCAGCGCGAACCCCCACTTGCTGACGACGTACATCCCGCCCCACAGCGCCGCGGCTGCGAGGGGCGCGAGGGCGAACGCGTACCGTCCGAACGTGGGCATTGAGTGGAATCGGGAGGCGAGCCGGGAGAGGACTCAGCCGCCCAGGTACAGCTGGGAGACCTCCTCGTCGTTCAGCAGCTCCTCCGGCGTCCCCTCGAACCGGACGGTCCCCTGATCGAGGACGTAGCCGCGGTCGGAGATGCCGAGCCCCTTCGTCACGTTCTGCTCGACCATGAGGATCGCCGTGTCCATGTCGTTGACCTCCCGGACGTCCTCGAACACGTCGTCGGCCGTGTTGGGGGCGAGCCCCGCGGAGGGCTCGTCGATGAGCAGCACGTCGGGCTCCATCACCAGGGCGCGGGCGAACGCGAGCACCTGGCGCTGGCCGCCGGAGAGCGTCTTCGCCTTCGAGCCGCGCTTCTCGTCGATGATCGGGAACCGGTCGTACAGCGTCTCGATCACCTCTTCGAGCCCCCCGTCGCGGGCGACGCCGCCCATCCGGAGGTTCTCGTCGATCGTCAGCGAGCCGAACACGTTGTCGGTCTGGGGGACGTAGCCGATCCCCTCGCGGACGATCTCCTCGGGCGCCATCCCGCCGATGTCGCGGCCGTGGTACTCCACGGTCCCCGTCCACGGGGTCAACATCCCGAACGCGGTCTTGAGGACCGTCGACTTGCCGGCGCCGTTCGGGCCGACCAGACAGACGATCTCGCCCGGATTGAGCCGGACCGAGCAGTCGTCGAGCACCTGTACCTCGCCGTACCCGCTGTCGACGCCCGACAGCGAGAGCACGGGATCGGTTCCGCCGTGAGGCCCGTCCGCGGCCCCGGTCGTGTCGTCCGTCATTCCGTCGCTCATGCGCCGCCTCCGAGGTACGCGTCGATGACGCGCTGGTCGTTGCGGACCGAGTGCGGCGGCCCCTCGGTGAGGACGTGTCCCTGATCTAAGACGACGATCGGGTCCGCCAAGTCCATCACGAACTCCATGTCGTGTTCGATGAGCAGGAACGTCGTCCCCTGCTCGTTGAGCCGCCGGATCTGTTCTTTGAGCTTCTTCGCCAGCGTCGGGTTCACCCCCGCCACGGGCTCGTCGAGCAGCAGCACCTCCGGCTCGGCGAGCATCGCCCGCGCGAGCTCGACGAGCTTCATCTGCCCGCCGGAGATGTCGGTGGCGGGCTGGGTCGCGAGGTGGTCGATCTCGAACTCCTCCAAGATCCGCTCCGCCTCGGCGAGGTTGGCCGACTCGCTCTCGGCGACCGTGCCGGGCGAGGTGAACAGCGTGAGGAACGACTCGCCGGGCTGCTTCCGCGGCCCGACCAGCATCGCCTCGCGCACCGTCATCCCCTCCAGCTTCCGGGGCGTCTGGAACGTCCTGACGAGGCCGCGCTCGGCGACCTCGTACGGCTCCATGCCGGTCACGTCCGTCCCGTTCACCTCGACCGTCCCCCCGTCCGGCTCGTAGAACCCGGAGATGAGGTTGAAGATGGTCGACTTGCCGGCCCCGTTCGGACCGATGAGGCCAGTGATCGTCCCGCGCTCGACGTCGAAGGTGGCGTGGTCGGTCGCCGCGAGCCCGCCGAACGACTTCTGGAGGTCGTCGACGCGGAGGACGACGTTCTCGGTGTCGGCGTCACTCATCGCCGCCACCTCCCTTGCGCTCGCGGACGCCGCTGTCCGGCGTCTCGGGCGTTCCGCCCCCGTCGACGGCGCTCGGCCAGATCAGCTCCCGCTGCGGCGGAAGGACCCCCTGAGGCCGGTAGCGCATGACGGCGACGATGACGACGCCGATCAACAGCAGCCGTAGCGGCGCGGGGTCTATCGGGAGCGCCACGTCGTTCAGGAAGCGCGTCCCCTCGCGGATCGTGACGATGACGACACCGCCGAACAGCGCCCCGCGGTTGGAGCCGCTGCCGCCGAGGATTACCGCGACCCACGCGTAGAACGTCGTGATCGGGTCCAGGTCGCCCGGCCCGACGTAGAGATTCAGATGCGCGTAGAACACGCCGGCCAGCGCCATGATCAGGCTGCCGAGGACGAACGACTGCATCTTGAACGAGTAGGTGTTCTTGCCCAGCGCCCGCGCGAGGTCCTCGTCGGAGCGGATCGTGCGCAGCACGCGCCCCCACGGCGACCGGTGCGCACGCCTGAGTACGAGGTACGCGCCCCCCGCGAACGCCACCACCAACAGGCCGTTCAGCGACGCCTGCCAGAACGGCGTTTCGAGGAACACCGGCGACCCGGGTACTACCTCCAACCGGAGTCCCGGCATCGCTTCGGGGAACGTCGAGAGCACCGGCCACCCGACGAAGAATCCGGGGATACCGCGAAGGCCCGCGCTGCCGTTCGTCAGCCACCGCTCGTTGAGTACGATCAGCCGCACGACCTCCGCGAGTCCGAGCGACGCGATGGCGAGGTAGTCGGCCCGGAGCCGGAGCGTCGGGATACCGATCAGCAGCGCCAGCACGAACGCGACGACGAGCGCGACGGCGAGCCCGACGAGGGGGTTGAACCCCCCCGCTATCGGCGAGCCGCTCGCGGTCATCAGCGCAGTGCCGTACGCTCCGATGCCGAAGAACGCGGCGACGCTGAAGTTGATCAGGCCCGTGAACCCCCACTGGGCGTTCAGGCCGAAGGACAACAGCGCGTACATCCCCGCCAGTCCGACGAGGAACAGGAAGTACGTCGGGCTGAGCCCGCCGGTGAGCATCGCGACGAAGAGGAACAGCAGGAACGCGACGCTGACGCCGAGCACCCACCACTCCGGGCGGGTCAGGTCGGCGAACGCCGCTTTCGGGTCGTCGAGGAGACTCATGTCGCACCCTCCCCGGCGATCCCGTTGGGGCGGACCAACAGCACGACGACCATGATCACGAACGCGATCGCGTTCGCGTACTCGATGGTGACCAGGTTCTCGATCAGTGTCGCGAGCCAGTTCGGACGGATCGGTAGCGCCTCGACCACGTTGGAGAAGAACGGCGTTAGCTGATTTATCATGCCGATGAGGAACCCGCCCGCCATCGCGCCGTAGACGGAGCCTATCCCGCCGAGGATCACCGCTGCGAATATCACCAGCAGCAGGTTAAAGCCCATCCGGGGCGCGAGCTGGTTGAAGAGCCCGAGGAACACGCCGCCCGCGCCGGCGAGCCCGGCGCCGATGACCCACGTCCAGAGCTTGACCCGCTTCGTCCGGATACCGCTGACCCGCGCGAGGTCGGGGTTGTCCGCCATCGCGCGCATCTTCCGACCGAGGTCGGTGTACTGGAGCAGGACGTGGAGCCCGACGACGAGCGCCACCGCCGATCCGAATATCGCGACGTCGTGGAGCGTTATCCGGACGCCGTACGGTACCAGGGCCTCGATCGGCCGCAGCGGCCGGACGTCGAACCGAGTGAAGTCGGAGCCGAACCGGATCTGGATCACCGCGCGGTAGATGAACGCGATCCCGATCGACGTGATCAGCAGGCCGATCGAGCCGACGTCGAGCGGTTCGTAGATGAGCTTCTCGGTGGCGACCGCCACGACCGCGGCCACGGCGATCCCGACGACCAAGGCCAGGAAGAAGCCGTACGGGAGCCCCAACACCGCGCCGCCGAGCCCGCCGACGGCGCCGAAGGTCACGAGCGCCGAGTACGCGCCGATCGTCATCGTGTCGCCGTGCGCGAAGTTCGCGAAGTCCGCGATGCTGTACACCAGCGACAGCCCGATGCTGCCGAGGACGATGATGCTGCTGAACACCAACCCGTTGGCCAGGTATCCGAGGACGGTCATCGGTCGGAATTAGCCTTCGATGAAGTCGATGCCTTCGTACGCGTGGTCCTGGACCTCTAGGACCTGAAGGAAGCCGACCGGGTCCCCGTTCTCGTCGAAGTTGATGGGGCCGCTGACCCCCTGGTAGTCGACGTCGTCCGGGCCGCCGCCGTCCGCGAGGATCTGGCTGGCGGCCTCGAACGAGGTCACTTCCTCGCCCTCCGGACCGGAGACGCGCCGGACGGTGTCCTGAAGCGCCGCGCCGGAGAACTCGTCGGCGGCCTGAATCGCGAGCGCGGCGTTGATCACGCAGTCGTACGCGTACGCCGCCCACGAGGTCGGCTGCCGGCCGTACTCGGACTCGAAGGCGTCCGCGAACGACTGGTAGTTCTCCTCCTCGACGGGCGCGGACGGAACGACGATCTTCATCCCCTCGATGCTCCCATCGGGGGTGTTCTCTAAGACGTTGTCGCCGGAGACGGAGTCGGCGCCGTAGAACTGCGCCTCGTACCCCGAGGAGTACACCTCGTTGACCATCGTCGCGAATTCGGCCTGGTAGGTGATGAACAGCCACGCGTCGGCGCCGGAGCTGTTCATCTCCGAGATGACGCTGGAGTACGACTGCTGGTCCTGGTCGTGGGGCGTGTTGTAGACGACCTCGCCGTCGTACGCGTCGACGAACGCGTCCGTGAGGCTCTGGCCGTAGTCGTTGTTGACGTAGGTGATCGCCACCTCGTCGTAGCCGTCGTCGGTGATGAGGTTCGAGAGCGCGAGCGACTGGCTCCGTCCCGACGGCGACATCCGGAGCAGTCCCGGGAATTCTGTGAGGTTGAGTCCGGTGGAGTTCTGACTCAGCTGAACGATGTCGGTCCCCTCGATGACGCTCTCGTAGATGGCCAGCGAGACGCCGGAGCCGACCGCGCCGATCAGGAACGGCACGCCGTCCTGATTGACGAGCTTCTGGGCGGCCGCGATCCCGCCCTGGTTCTCGCTCTCGGAGTCCTCGACGACGATGTCGAGGTCTCGCCCGTTGATGCCGATCTCGTTGACGCGCGAGAGGGCGAGGTTGACGCCGCGCTGGTTCCGCTCGCCGAACGCCGACAGCGACCCGGTCTGGGAGTCGACCATCCCGATCTCGTAGGCCTCGGTCGAGTCTCCCCCGTCGTCGCCCTCGCCGCCGTCGTCGCCCTCGCCGCCCTCGCCGCCGTCGCCGCCGTCGCTGCCCTCGCCCCCGTCGTCGGTCGTACTGAGACAGCCCGACAGTCCGACGAGCCCCGCACCGCCGGTCAGCTTCAGCAGCGTTCGCCGGTCCGTCGTGTCCGTGGTATCTCGTGACATATGTTTCCGATAGTCCCGAGCACATTCGGCTACCTTAACCCCGGCCCGTCCATGGTCGGGACGAGCGGGACAGATCGGTGAATCAGCAGGTAGTGGCAGTGAATACATTTTATACAGAAATTTATTTTCGGAACAATTGGTCGGGTACCAATATATACCGCTTCGGATCCGCGGTGATCGTATGATACCGCCCATCGCGAGCAACTTTGTCGCCGGCGAGACGCCGGAGGCGGCGCTCGCTCACGTCGAGGGGCTTAACGACCGCGGCGTGGCCGGCATCCTGAACCTGCTCGGCGAACACTACGAGGAACGGCCCCCCGCCGACGCCGACGCCGACGCGTACGTCGACCTCGTCGAGGCGATCGCGGAGCGCGGCGTCGACGCCTGCGTCTCCGTCAAATCGAGCCAGATCGGCCTCGACGTCGGCGACGACGTCTTCGAAGAGAACCTCGCGCGCATCGTCGAGGCGGCCAACGCCCCGGCGGCGACCGGGTCCGACGGGACGGGCACGTTCGTCTGGATCGACATGGAGGACCACGAGACCACCGACGTGACGCTCGACGCGTTCGAACGGCACGCGGTCGAGACGGACGGCAACGTCGGCGTCTGCGTGCAGGCGAACCTGAAGCGGACCCGCGAGGATCTCGAACGGCTCGCCGACCTCCCGGGGAAGGTCCGACTCGTCAAGGGCGCGTACGACGAGCCGGCCGAGATCTCTTATAAAAAGAAGGCGCGAGTCGACGAGTCGTACCGCGACTGCCTCGCCTACATGTTCGAGGCGTTCGACGACGGCGTCGCCGTCGGGAGCCACGACCCCGCGATGATAGAGTACGCGACGGAGCTGTACGCCGAACACGGGACCTCCTACGAAGTACAGATGCTGACCGGCGTCCGGGAGTCGGCGCAGTTCGAACTCGCCGCCGAAGACGACGTGAAAGTCTACCAGTACATCCCGTACGGCTCCAAGTGGTTCTCCTACTTCTACCGGCGGATCCGGGAGCGCAAGTCGAACGCGCTGTTCGCGCTGCGCGCGGTCGTCGGGAGCTGAACGAACTGGGTCAGAGACCGGCGATCGGGCGTTACGATTTATCAATCAGAGCGTGGTGTTGCGGTCAACTGTTTATAAGTGATTGATGGATCGACAACGGACACCGCCAAAGCCCCAGCCGCTCGCATATAAATAACTGACAGTAGATCGACGGAGAGTACCTCCAAAGCCTCAACGGCTTATTTATAAATAGCTACCAGCAGATCGGTGGCGAGTACCTCCAAAGCCCCAGCCGCGAGGCGGGCGCAGGCGACGCAAGCACCGCAGGGAGGGAGCGGTAGCGACCGAGTGAGGAGCGTGGTTCGAGAGAGCAAAGCTCTCTCGTCATCACGAGACGCCCTCGGCGTCTCGAACGACAGCGAGCGTGCGCCCGCCTCGCGGCTGCCCCTTTGAGTCCCACCCGACCGCACAGCACCGCAGCCTCATCCCTCCCCAACCTCGTCGGGCGCGTCCTTCGGGCTCCCTCCGGTCGCCCTCGTCGCGCCCGACTCCCTCGCGCGTGCGGTTCGCGCCGCGGTGCGGCGCTCACCGGCACGTGCCACCGCCTTCATTTATAAGCACTCGTCGCCGCCACTTGCGGGTATTTAAATATCGTATCGCAACTGACGCTCCGTAACACTCGCTCCGCTGTCGACACCGCCGATTAGGGGTCCAGCAGCTTCGACTCCGCCTTCCGAAGGTGTTCGAGCAGCGTCGTCTTCGAGACGTTCAGGTCGTCGGCGAGCTCGCGCGTCGACGCCTCTCGGGGCCACTCGTAGTAGCCCGCATCGCGGGCGTGTTCGTACACCTTCCGCTGGGTCGTGGTCAGCGTGTCGAGCCGCTGCTCGCGGGGGGTCCGCCCCGCGTGCCCCGACGACGACATCGACTCCACCGTCACCTCCGCGCCGGCCGCCTCCTGAACCGCGTCGAGGGACTCCCGGATCTCCGTGCGCTCCCCGACGAAACACACCTGCCACTCCTCTCGTCCCTCTTCGATCCGGACCGGCGCGCTGTGGACGAAGCCGTACTCCAGCAGCGTCGGGCACACCATGTCCGCCGGGTCGTACTCCAAGAAGAACTCGCGAACGACGTTTCCCGGGGCGTCCCGAGCGCGCCCGAACCGCTCCTGTAGTTCGAGCAGGTTCCCCGCGCGGTCGGACTCGCGGATCGCGTCGAGCAGCGCTTCGACCTCCTCGTTCGTGTCTCCGAACGCCGTGAACAGGCCGTTCACCGTGTTCGGCGCGTCGCTCTCGGCCCTCGGTGAGTTGTATATCGCGTGTGCGAGGACGCCACCGCCGGTCTTTTTCGTCGCCTCGATCGCCCAGCAGTTCGGATGCCACAGGTCCAGCGTGAGCCTGGTTCCGGCCCACTCTCCCGCCCCGTCCGCGTCGGTTGTCGCCATTGTTCACCTTTCCTTGGCACCACATGACAAAGACCCTGCCGACCATGGTAGGGTGGGTTATTTGGACGTGCCGACGGGATGTGCCGAACATGGCGCAGCCCTACCAGCACTACATCGACGGCGAATGGGTCGACGGCGACGGGTCCGAGACCTTCGAGAGCGAGAACCCCGCGACCGGAGAGACGCTCGGGGAGTTTCGTCAGGGAACCCCCGAAGACATCGACCGCGCGGTCGACGCCGCGGACGCGGCGTTCGAGGAGTGGCGCGAGCTCTCGCGGATCCAGCGCGCGGAGTACCTCTGGGACGTGTACCACGAGCTCCGCGACCGCACGGACGAGCTCGGAGAGATCGTCACCAAGGAGTGCGGCAAGGAGATAAGCGAGGGGAGAGCGGACGTGGTCGAGGCCGCGCACATGGTCGAGTGGGCCGCGGGCGACGCCCGCCACCCGAAGGGCGACATCGTCCCCTCGGAGATCCCCTCGAAGGACGCGTACATGCGTCGGAAGCCGCGCGGCGTCACCGGCTGCATCACGCCGTGGAACTTCCCGGTCGCGATCCCCTACTGGCACATGGCCATCGCGCTGGTCGAGGGGAACCCCGTCGTGTTCAAGCCGGCCGAGCAGACGCCGTGGTGCGCGCAGATCATCGCGGAGATGTTCGACGACGCCGGGATCCCCGACGGCGTCTTCAACATGGTACAGGGGTTCGGTGACGCGGGCAACGCGATCGTCGAGCACGACGACGTCTCGACGGTGCTTTTCACCGGCTCGGCGGAGGTCGGCCACCACATCCAGGAGAAGCTCGGCGGCGTCGCCGGCAAGCGCGCGGCCTGCGAGATGGGCGGCAAGAACGCCGTCGTGGTCACCGAGGAGGCGGACCTCGACGTCGCGGTCCACTCCGCGGTGATGTCCTCCTTCAAGACCACCGGCCAGCGCTGCGTCTCCTCCGAGCGCCTGATCGTCCACACGGACGTGTACGACGAGTTCAAAGCGCGGTTCGTCGAGGTCGCGGAGTCGGTCGCGGTCGGCGACCCCCTCGACGAGGACACCTTCATGGGGCCGCTCATCGAGGCGGAACACCGCGAGAAGGTCACCCGGAACAACGAGGCGGCCCGCGAGGAGGGCGTGAACGTACTCGTCGACCGGACCGAGCTCGACGACGAAGAGATCCCGGACGGCCACGAGGACGGCTACTGGGTCGGTCCGTTCGTCTACGAGGCCGACGCCCACGCCGACCTGACGTGTACTCGGGAGGAGGTGTTCGGGCCTCACGTCGCGCTCATGGAGTACGACGGCGACATCGAGGAGGCCGTGGAGATCCAGAACGACACCGACTACGGGCTGGCGGGCGCGATCATCTCCGAGGATTACCGGCAGATAAACTACTACCGCGACCACGCCGAGCTGGGGCTGGCGTACGGGAACCTCCCGTGCATCGGCGCCGAGGTCCAGCTCCCCTTCGGCGGCGTGAAGAAGTCCGGCAACGGCTACCCCTCCGCCCGGGAGGCGATCGAGGCCGTCACCGACCGCACCGCGTGGACCCTGAACAACTCGAAGGAGATCGAGATGGCCCAGGGGCTCTCCGCGGACATCAAGACGAAAGACGACTAACCTTTCCGGGATGACGCCCGGAGATGGGCGTTAGAACGCTTCTCACTCCGCCACGCCGCGAACCGCCGCGACCGTCTCTTCGGGGGTCTCGGCCCCCGCGAGCGCGCCGCGAGCCGCGAGCCGCTCTCGCGGCCGCCCGACCGGCTGCGGCTCGGACGCGGTCTCGATCAGGTCGGCCTCGCGAAGGAGCCGCTTTATCCGCGTGAACGTCGAGGGGCTCCCGAGCCCCGCCTCCTCGCAGGCCCGCCGGAGGGTGCGGTCGAGGAGACCTTCGCGGGCGCCGACCGCGTAGGCGCGGACGCGGGTCTCCTCGGAGTCGGGCCCGTCGGTCCCCGCGGCGTCCGGATTCGCCGCCACGTCGAGCGCGCGGAGCACCGCGGCCGCGACAGACTCGTCGCACCGCCCCGCGAACCCCTCGAACACGCGTCGCCGGCTCGGCGTCCGGAGCCCGTACGGCTCGGCCGCCGCGAACGCCGAGGCGTACCGCTCGCGGAGCGAGGCGTCGTCGCCGACACGGTGCCACCGACTCGCCTCTCCGGCCGCTTCACGGTCCTCCGATTCCACCAGCGCGAACCCCGTCTCCTCGCCAGCGAGCACCGGGTTCGGCTGCGGCGCGTCGATGACGCGGAGGTCGATTACGTCGGCGTCGAGGAGCGCCGCGAGTCGGCTCGCCGGCCGGAATCCGGCCGTCGCGACGTCGACAGCGGCCTCGCCCGCGAACACGTTCAGCGTCGGGATCTCGGACGGTCCGTGGTCGCCGGCCCCGTCGGTCCCGTCTGCCCCGTCGGCCTCGCTCGCCAGATCCGCGACGCTCGGCTCGACGAGCGCCGGGGCGGCCTCGCCGTACGCCTCGACGACCGCGCGGAGCAGCCGCGGTCCGGGGTCCACGAGGATCGGGTCCGAGAGCGCGCCCAGCGGGAGCGGCTCCGGGGTCGAGGGGAGCGCGGGACCGGTCGCCATCGACCGAACCTACGGGCGCGACGGATTAAGGATGCGGGACGTTGCGGCGACGCGAGACGCACACGAGGCCGCGGGATCGCGGCGTGCCGGCTCGCGCGCCTTTTTGGCCCCGCGCTCGAAAGCGGAACGCGTGCCACCGCTGGACCTGTCGATCGGGCTCGGAACGTCCGGGCTCGACGACCCCGAGACCTGTACCGACACCGTCGCCGCGGCGCTGGACGCGGGCTACCGCCACGTCGACACCGCGCAGATGTACGACAACGAGGCCGCGGTCGGCGAGGGGATCGCCGCGAGCGACGTCGACCGCGACGACGTGGTCGTCGCCACGAAGGTCCACCCGGAGAACCTCGCCCCCGAGGACGTGCGCGAGACGGCGCGGGCGAGCCTCGACCGGCTCGGCCTCGACCGCGTCGACCTCCTGTACGTCCACTGGCCGATCCGTGCGTACGACGCGGCGGCGACGTTGCCGGCGTTCGACGACCTCCGCGACGCGGGCGTGACGGACCACGTCGGCGTCTCGAACTTCACTCCCGACCTGCTTCGCGAGGCCCGGGAGATCCTCGACGCGCCGATCGCGGCCCACCAGGTCGAGTGTCACCCCCGGTTCCGGCAGCCGGAGCTGCGCGCCCTCGCCGACGAGTTCGACCACCGGCTCGTCGGCTACTCGCCGCTCGGCAGGGGAGAGATACTCGACGACCCGGCGATCGCGGAGATCGCCAACCGGAACGGCCTCTCGCCGGCGGTCGTCGCGCTCGCGTGGGCGCTCGACCGCGGGATCGTGCCGATCCCGAAGGCGCGCGGCGACCACGTCCGGGAGAACCTTCGCGCGGTCGACGTCGACCTGCCGGACGACGACCTCGCAGAGATCGACGCGCTCGACCCCGGTGAGCGGCAGATCGACCCGGACGACGCCGCGTGGAACCGGTAGCGGCGGCAGCGCCGCCGTTTCCGCTGGGGCGGTCCGCCGGTCAGACCGCGTCGAGCCGGGCCCGGAGCGCCGCGTCCGCGCGTTCGACGAGGTCGTCGAGCGGCTCGTCGAGGTACGTCGCCCACTGGTCGACGAAGCCCGAGCGACCGAGCATCCGAACGGCCTCGTAGACCGGCCGCCGTCGGTCGAACCCCCTCGGGAGCCCGCCGGCGCGCTCGCGGTACCCCTCGCGGAGCGCGGCGGCGAACCGATCCGGACCGGTCGAGTCGAACCCGTTGAGCAGCTGGTCCTCCGCGCGAACGAGGTCGCGCGCGGGGTCGCCGACGTGCGACAGCTCCCAGTCGATCATCGCGATTCCCGCGCCATCGGCGACGGTCGCGGACGCCTCCTCACCCTCGGTCGTCACGAAGAGGTTCGGCTTCGTGACGTCGCCGTGGACCAGCGCCGCGGGCGCACCGTCGAGCAGATCCCGGTTCGCGCGGACGCAGTCGATCACGGCGTCGTAGTGGTCCGCGAGCCGCTCCGAGGTGCCGATCTCGCGCGTCCGCTCGATCGTCGCGAGCAGCACGTCCGTCCACGACGCGAACTCGATCGCGAGTCCGGCGGACCCGACCGAGGCGGTCGGTCCGCCGTCCGCCGTCGTCCCCTCCGCGGCGCTCCCCCGCTCCGTGCCCGCGCCGACGATCTCCCCGTGGCTCGCGAACCGGTCGGCGTGGAGTGCGGCGAGCGCGCGCCCGACGCGGCGGAGCAGCTGCTCGCGCTCGTCTTCGCTCGCGGCATCGCAGACCTCCAGCAGCCCGCGGCCGGGGGCCGGCGCCGTCGCGAGGTACGCCGGATCGCCGTCGGGGTCGGCCACCACCACCTCGGGGACCGGGAGCGGGCCGTGTTCCCCCACGTACCCGAGGACAGCGCGCTCGCGGGCGAGCCGGCGGCTCTCGTCGGCGAGGGCGACCTTGAGGAACGCTCGCCCCCCGTCGGCGAAGACGACGCCGACCGTCTCGTTGGCGCCGTTCCACGAGGGGCCGACGCCGGTCAGCCGGTCGACCTCGTAGTCCGGAAACGCCGCGGCGAGTGCGCGGGCGATCGGTTCCGGTCCGGGCCCGTCCATGCGTGGCCGTCCGCCTCGGCCGGTGTTAAGATTGTTGTCAGGGTTAGCCTAAAGTGAGCAAGAACCACGGTAGCACGCTTCAGAACTCCGAAACGAGATAATTACCAACAACCTCATACGTGTTGGCGAATCAGACTAATCCAGTGAACGACGGGTCATCCGAGGGGCGTATCGCGTTCGAGGTCGACGGGACGGCGCTCACCGCCCGGGACGTGATCGAGGGCGAGGAGATGCGGCTTCGGGCGGACCGCGAGCCGGATCTCTGTCCGGCGCTTCCCGAACTGTTTCCGTCCCCGGTCGACGAGGGGGTCAGCTTCGAGGCGGAGTCGCTTGTGATTCCCGAGTACGCGTCGATCGTCTTCCGAGACGTCGACGGTGACCACGTCGCCAGGCACAACGATTCGATAGAGCTCGAACGCGGCTCGTACTGTATCGAAGTGAACGGGGTGACGAAGGTACTCATCCGCGTGACGGACGTCGAGATATCGGCGACCAGCGGCGGAGGTCCCGACCCGGTCACTATCTCGTTCGACCGCCCCCGGACCGTCTCGGTCGGTGCGCGCTCGTTCCACACGCGCCCCGAGGCGACGATCACCGTCCCCGACGACCCGGCAGCGCTGATCGAGGCCGTGTCGCTGCTCGGGTCGTCGATCAAGGAGTTCTCCCCGGAGCGGTCGTGGCCCACGCTGCGCGGCTATCCCCCCCGGATCGAGCACGGCGACTCCCTCGACGTCCCGAGCCCGCTTTCGGTACCCGACACGGGCGTCGAGGTCGTCGTCCGACCGACGTACGCCGACGTGTACCGGCTCTCGACGCTGTCGTACTACCTCGGGGCTCGAATTGTGACGGGCGACGCCCCTGCGATCCGACTGGATACGGGGTACGAGGAACGGCTCCCGACGGAGGGGGAAGCCCTCGAGGAACGGGTTACGGAACTGTTCCGAACGTGGTTCTTCCTCGACACGCTCGCGCGGACGGAGGGATACGTCCCGTCGGACCGGTACGAGTACGACGCGGTCGGTCCCGATCTCCCCTTCTATCCGCCGAATCTCGCCGACCGATCCATGAGCGAGCGGCTGATGGAGTACCTAGAGGTCGATGCCGAGACGGTCGCACCCCACCTGCCGGCGTGGCCGACCGAGGCCGTCCTCCGGCCGGTTCCCGCGTCCGCGGAACTGCTGCCGCACCTCGCTCACGTCCTCGCACCGATCCGCGTTCGAGGCGACGCCGGTTCCTCCACGTCGGACGCGCCGGTCGGAATCGCGACATCGCCCCAGGCGTGGGCGGATGCGTCCGCCTTCGACCCTTCGAACACCTCGTCCGGGCCGGAAAAGGGAGCCCGCTCTCGTTCGGATCGGGTCCCGTCCCCGGACGCAGATCCGATACCTGCGGATACGTCCGTGATATCCGCCGACGCGCACGAGAACCGACTTCAGAGACGGGTCCCAGAGCGTGGCACCCTCTCGGTGGCGTTCCTCTTCGAAGACGAGGAACGGGCTCGTTCAGTTCGGGAGTCGATGGTCGAACCCGCGGAACTCGACGGTATCGGATCGCTGGACGTGACCGTGTCACCGTCTCCCGACGCGGTCGCCGAGACGCTCTCCGACCCCGCGCTCGACGTCGTCTTCTGCGGGGATTCGGTGACCGCCGGCATCACTGAGGCTGACGGTTCGCTCCGTCTCGACGGACGGGACGAGGCACCGAACTTGTCCGTGTTCGAGGGAACGAGAAGCACCGCCGCCGGCGTCGATGCTGTCGAGCGCGGCGGGGCGGGCGCGATTCACCTCAGCGACAGCGTGTCCCCGGAGCGACTCCGGACCATGATCGGGCTCCTCACCGCGGGCACCCCGATCGGAGTTGCGACTCGACTGAGCCTCCGAGACCGACCTGTGACTGCCCGCTACGTCGGCGACCCGGGGACCGCGGTCGCCGTCGACCGCGGACTTCCGACCCAGCTGTATTCCTGCCGGTCACAGGCGAATGACACCTACCGCGTGGGCTGTTGGTCGTTCCTCTCGACCGAGGTGTTGATCGGGAGCGAGTACCGATTTACCGGGGTTTTCAGCGACCGGAAATCGATCCTGAACGGAACGGGCGTGAAGGCCGGGATCACAGACGCTTCGGGGATTCTCGATATCCACAGCGACAAGTCACCCGTCTTGGAGTTCCCGGAAGAACTCGTCCTCTGGAGCGACGACCTCTCCGCGGATGAGATCGCAGCGATGGCCCGAATCCGACAGTCGGACCTCAGCCCAACCGAGGCCGCGTGCGAAACGGGTCGAGAGGAGTGAACGCCCGCGCTCCCGGGGCCTCGTTTCCGCCGACATTTTTTATTCCTCGGACGACGAACCGCCGCGCATGCCCCAAGTACACCTCGACGAGGAGACGGTCGAACGGCTCGACGCGCTCCGGGTCGACGACGAGGAGTACGACGAGATCGTGAGCGAGCTCATCAGCATCTACGAGGCGGAGGAGCTCACGCTGTTCCGCGGCAGCGACGTGGAGTAACGAGCCGGGGCGAGCGGCCGGAGGGCGGCCGAGCGTCGGCCGCCGGCTACTCCTGATACGCGACGCGGACCTGTTCCCACTTGCCGACTTCTTCGAGGTGCGCCTGTAGCTCGTCGGCGTACTCCTGAACGAGGCGCTCGGCGGCCTCCAGCTCCTCGTCCGAGGGGCCGTCCGATCCGCCGCCGAGCCCGAGCGCGCCCTTGATCGAGTCGACGACGCCGCCGCCGCCCGACCCGCCGGAGTCGCCGGCCCCGTCGCCGCCGGGAGCGCCGCCCATCCCGGACATCTGCGACCGGAGGTTCTCCAGTTCGGGCATGATCGCGGGGAGGCTCGACGTGTCCGCGACGACCCGAGCGGCCTCGGGGTCGTCGGCGTTCTCGATCTCCAGCTCGGTCGCCGTCATGATCAGTCCCCACTCCTGGCTGGAGAAGCGCGACGCCGCGACGCGCTCGTTGAACTGGTTGTCGACCGTCATCCGCTCGCCGACGATGGCGTCGGTCCACTCGCTCATACGCCCCCGTTCGCCGGTCGCGGTGAAAAGTCCGTCCCCCCGCGGCGAGCCGGGTCCGCTGTCCTCCGGGCTGCGCCCGACCCGCGCTCGACCCCCGCCCGCTACCACCGCAGCAGGTCGTCGAACCCGTCGCCCGCGAGGCCCGGCCCGGCCGGGACCGCGATCCGCCCGTCCGCGATCGGACACGGGTCCGGCGCTAGGTCCTCGTCGAGCAGCGACCCGGTCGCGAGCCCGCACGGAGACACGTCGGGGATCGCGGCCGCGACGTGGACGGCGGCCGTCCGCGCGACGACCGCGTCGATCGTGGTGGTGACGACGGGGTCGACGCCGGCCGACCGCGCCCGCAGCGCGGCCGCGAGCGCGCGGTCCGGCCCGCCGAGCGCCATCGGCTTGAGGACGACCGCGTCGGCGGCGCCAGCGTCCAGCACCGCGTCGATCCCGCGTGCGGCGACCGACTCGTCGGCCGCGATCGGGACGCCGTCGCCCGCGGCGTCGGCCGGGTCGCGCTCACGGAGCGCCGCCAGCCCGTCGAGGTCGGTCGCGGGGAGCGGCTGCTCGACGTAGGCGAGGTCGAAGCCGGCCAAGACGTCGAGCGCGCGGCGCGCCGTCTCGCGGTCCCACGCCCCGTTCGCGTCGGCGCGCAGCGAGACCGCGTCACCGACCGCCTCGCGGACCGCGCGGACGCGCTCGACGTCGGCGTCGACGTCTCGGGCGCCGACCTTCAGCTTGAGGCAGTCGAACCCCGCCTCGACCGCCCGCCTCGCCTCGGCGGCGGTCTCGGGCGGGGAGCCGTCTCCGACGGTCGCGTTGACCGGGACGGCGTCCGCGGGCGTCGGGTCGACGCCGGCCTCGACCGCGAGCCGGTCCGCGAGTCGCGCTCCCGCGTCGCGGGCCGCGGCGTCGGCGAGCGCGAGGGAGACGCCGTGTCGCGCCGCCGGCGTCGACGCCGCGTCGAGCGCCTCCAGCACGGGTTCGGATTCAGCCCGGGCGTCGAGACCGTCGAGCGCCGCCGCGCACGCCTCGCGCGACTCCGTCCACCCCGGAAGCGGGGTCGCCTCGCCGAGGCCGACCGCGCCGCCCCTGCCGTTCCCGCCGTCCCCGCGCTCGACCGCGACCAGGAACCCCTCTCGGCGACGGATCTCCCCGCGGGCGGTGCCGAGCGGGCGGGCCAGGCCGAGCGCGAACGGCCGGTGTCGCATCGCGCGAATCCGGTCCTCGCCGCCGGGGGCGTCGGCGGTCACAGCGCCAGTCCGACCGCGAACGCGACGGCGTACGCCGCGAGCAGCTTGCCGGTCGATTCGAGCGCGGGGTTGAGCGCCTCGCCCGAGGTCTCGGTCAGCACAGTCCGCGCGACGGCCGCCGCCAGCGGGAGGGTGACGAGCGGGAGCAGCGTCGCGGGGCCGTCGCCGCGCGCGACGAACCACAGCGGGACGAGGTACGCGAGGGCGAGCATCGCGAGGTACTCGGCGCGGGCGAAGCGGTACCCGAACCGGACGGCGAGCGTGCGCTTGCCCGTCGAGGCGTCCTCCTCTCGGTCGCGGAGGTTGTTGACGACGAGGATGTTCGTCGACAGCGCGGCGATCGGGAGGCCCGCGACGAGCGCCGCGAGCGTGACGGTCCCCCCCGGAACTCCGACCGGGAACCAGCCGGAGAGGAGCGCGGCGGCCTGGACGTAGTAGGTCCCGGTCACCGCGATCACGCCGAAGAAGACGAACACGAAGAGGTCGCCGAGCCCGTGGTAGCCGAGCGGGTACGGGCCGCCGGTGTAGGCGATCCCGGCCGCGACGGAGGCGAGCCCGATCACGAGGATCGGGACGCCGCCGACGGCGACGAGGTAGGTCCCCACGAGGATCGCGGCCGCGAAGGTGAGCCACATCGCCCGCTTCACCTCGTTCGGCTCGATGAGGCCGCTGGCGACGACGCGGGTGAACCCCTCGCGGTCGTCGGTGTCGGCGCCTTGGATCGCGTCGTAGTAGTCGTTCGCGAAGTTCGTGCCGACCTGGATCAGCGCCGCGCCGACGAGCGCCGCCAGCGCGGGCAGCGGGGCGAACACGCCGTCGCCGAGCGCCAGTCCGACGCCGACGATCACCGGCGCGGCCGCGGCCGGGAGCGTCTGGGGGCGGGCGGCCATCACCCACGCCCGCCGGCGGGTCACCTCGGTACTCATTGTCGCAGGTTGGTGCGTGGCGTCCCTTAAGCTTGCCATCGCGGAGCGTCGCGTCACCGCACCGACGGCTCCCCGACCCCCGTTCGACCGAACGGTCCGATACCGTTCGCGGCGAACGATACCGAGTCGCGTACACCTATGCCCCGGGGACGAGACCGTTCGCCATGGCCCGCGTTCCCTACGCCGAGGCGTCGGACGTGCCGGACGAGTACGAGGACCTCTTGGAGTCGTCGCTTCAGGGCAAACCGCTCCACGTGTACCAGTCGGTCGGCAACAACCCGGAGGTGTTGGCGGGGATCCGGTCGTTCCTCGGGTCGCTGTGGACCGACAGCGGCCTCACCGACCGGGAGCGCGAACTCGTCATCTTGGCGGTCACGAGCGAGATCGAGAACCGCTACGAGTGGCACCAGCACGTCAACATCGCCCGCGGCGTCGGGATCGACGACGACGAGATCGCGGCGCTCGGGCGCGGTGACTTCGCGCCCTTCGGCGACGGAGAGACGGCGCTGGTCGAGTACGCGCTCGCGGTCGTCCGCGGCGAGGTCGACGCGGTCGCCCACGACGGGATCGCGGCGCTGTACGACGACGAGACTATCGTCGGCATCGCCGCGGCGGCCGAGGGGTACGACGCGCTCGGCGGGATGATCGACGCGTTCGACCTCGAACTGGAGCCGGGGACGGAGTTCCACGGCTGGGACCCGCGATAGCGGGGCGCCGACCGCGGTCCGATTTCGTTCGCTCGGCGACCGACAGGTTCGACAGGGACCGGCCCCTATCACGGGTATGACCGACACGGAGACCGCGACGGCGAACGGCGTCGCGGCCCGCTACGAGGAGACGGACGGCGAGCGCCTGCTCACCTTCTCGCGGGACGGCCGCGAGGCGACCGTCGCGCAGAACGCCGAGGGGTACGCGATGCTGAAGGTCCGGAACGGTCCGGACGGCGACGAGTTGGAGCGGTACTACGGGTTCGACATGGCGCTCGACCACGCCGCGGAGCTGCTCGGCGTCGACGTCCCCGATCTCCCGGTGCCGGACGCCGCGGCCGACATGGGGATGTAGCCGTGGCGGCGGCGGACCGCCCGGCCGGCGCAGTCGGTGCTTTCTCGCGGTTGATGTCGCCGACGGCGCCGAAACCAGCAACATAATCCGGCACCCGGAACGCGAGCCGAACGGCTTCGTGGGTGCGTGAGGTCGGATCGGAAACGCGCGGCGAGCCGTCAGACGTCGTGAGGCGACGATCGACGCCCGTGTGAACGGCACTCATTGACGAAATTAAATAACCACTATACATCATAGCCGGAGTTGAATATTCTCTATAGCCATATCTCCTTATGAGTGGCACCGTTACGAGGAGTCACGATGGAACGAAGACAATTCCTGCGCGGTACCGGCGCGGCGATCGGCGGCTCGCTCGTCGCCGGCTGCGTCGGGGGCGGGAGCGAATCGGGGACGGTGACGGTCGACTACGCGTACTACAACCCGGTCAGTCTCGTGTTGCGCGAGAAGGGCTGGCTCGAGGAGGCGTTCGCGGACACCGGCACCGACGTCGAGTGGGTGTTGAGCCTCGGGAGCAACCAGGCGAACGAGTACGCCCAGAGCGGCGAGGCGGACGTCTCCTCGACCGCCGGCATCGCGGCGCTGATGGCCCGCACGAACGGCGTGCCGATCACGACGCCGTACATCTACTCGGACCCCGAGTGGACCGCGCTCGTCACCTTCCAGGAGACCGGCATCGAATCGGTGGCGGACTTGGAGGGGAAGCGGGTCGCCGCCACGCGCGGCACCGACCCGTACTTCTTCCTGCTTCAGGCGCTCGAAGACGCGGGGCTGAGCTCGGACGACGTCGAAATCGTCAACCTCCAGCACCCGGAGGGGCAGTCCGCGCTCGTTCGGGGCGACGTGGACGCGTGGGCCGGGCTCGACCCCCACATGGCGGAGCTCGAGCTCGAACACGACGGCACGGAGCTGTTCTTCCGCGAGCCCCGGTACAACACCTACGGCTTCCTGAACTTCCTCGACGGGTTCCTCGCGGACCGCACCGAGGACGCGACGCGCGTCCTCGAGGCGTACGAGCGGGGCCGCGAGTGGGCGATAGAAAATCCCCAGGCGACCGCGGGGATCCTCGCGGACGCCTCCGAGATGTCCGAGCCGGTCGCGGAACGCGTTTTCACCAAGCGGAACGACCTCTCCGAGCCGATTCCGGGCGAACCGCACCGCGAGCTCCTCTCTAACCTCTCGCCGATCCTCGAACGCGAGGACCTCGTGACCGACGACGCGAACCCCGCCGGCAACGTCGACGAGCTGATCGACTCCGAGTTCGCGAGCGAGGTCGTCTGAGATGGCCGCCGACACTCGCCGGGAGTCGGACGTCTCCCGCGAGTCCGACTCCGGCCGCGGGTCGACGGCGAGCGGGTCGGCTCACGGCTCCGAGCCCCACAGCTTCGGTCCGGTTCCCCTCCCCGCCGCGAGCCGGTTCCGCCCCCTGCTCGGACTGTTCGTCCCCCTCGCTCTCGTCGTCGTCTGGCACGCACTCGTCACGACCGGCGTCTTCGCCGCCTACCAGTTGCCGCCGCCGCTTCGGGTGGCGAAGACCCTCTACGGGATGGCGGCGTCCGGAGAGCTGTGGGGCCACGTCGCCATCACGCTCCAGCGCGTGGCGCTCGGCGCGGGCCTCGGAATCGTCGTCGGCACCGTCTTCGGGACTCTCACCGGCCTTTCGCGGACGGCGAGCGACCTGCTGGACCCCCTGCTCCAGAGCCTGAAGAACATCCCGTCGCTGGCGTGGGTGCCGCTGTTCCTCCTCTGGTTCGGCATCGGCGAGACCGCGAAGGTGCTGCTCATCGCCGTCGGCGCGTTCTTCCCGGTGTACCTCAACCTCTCGACGGGCATCGCGGCGGTCGACGAGGAGCTGTTGGAGGTCGCCGAGGTGTACGACCTCGGGCGCGTCGAGTCGCTGCGGCGGGTCGTGTTCCCGGCCGCGCTCCCGGACCTGCTCGTCGGGATCCGCGGCGGCGTCGGGCTGGCGTGGATGTTCGTCGTCGCCGCCGAGCTGATCGCGGCGAGCCAGGGGATCGGGTTCCTGCTGAGCGACGGGCGGGCCCTCGCGCGGCCCGACATCATCGTGGGCTCGATCCTGCTTTTCGCCTTCCTCGGTAACTGCTCGGACGTCGCGGTGAAGGAGGTGAGGGACCGTGTCGTCGGACGCTGACGCGGACGTCACCCCGTCGTCGGCCGACGAGGTCAATGCGGCGACGCCGACCGGCGAGGCCGATCCCGACTCGTCGACCGCGGACCCGGTCCTCGCGGTCGACGACCTCCGGAAGCGGTACGACGATACCGTCGCGCTCGACGGCGTCGACCTCGCGGTCGCGGACGGGGAGTTCGTCGCCGTCGTCGGCCCCTCGGGCTGCGGGAAGTCGACGCTGCTCCGCGTGCTCTCGGGGCTCGAAGCCGAGTTCGGCGGGCGCGTCGCGGTCGACGGGACGGACGTGCGCGACGGCGGCAGCGACGCCGTCGGGATGGTGTTCCAGGAGCCGCGGCTGCTCGACTGGGCGGACGTGCGCGAGAACGTCGCGGTCGGGCTCCCGGCCGACGTCGACCCGGACGCTCCGGCGGCCCGCGAGCGCGTCGACGACCTGATCGAGACGGTCGGCCTCGACGGGTTCGCCGGGAGCCGGCCGGACGAGCTCTCCGGCGGGATGGCCCAGCGCGTCGCGCTCGCGCGCGGGCTGGCCTACGACCCCTCGGTGCTGCTGCTCGACGAGCCGTTCTCGGCGCTCGACCGGCTGACGAAGGCGGACCAGCAGGACCACCTGCTCGACGTGTGGGAGGAACGCGGGACGACCGTGGTCCTCGTCACCCACGACGTCGAGGAGGCCGTCTACCTGGCGGACCGCGTCGTCGTCCTCGGCGGCCAGCCGGGCACGGTCGAGTCCGTCGTCGACGTCGACATCGACCGCCCCCGCGACCGGGCGGACGCCGAACTTGTCGCGCTCCGCCGCGAGGTGACCGAGGCGCTCGGCCGGTAGCGACGTCCGCGATCCGGCGGTCGTGACGACCGGGCTCGGTCAGTGCGGATGGCTGGCACGCACCGCGCGCCGGCCGCCGTCCGAACGAAACGAACGTCGACCGGTGTTATTAATCGAGTTCCGGATCGGAATACGGGGTCGACCCTCGGTGTGTGTATTACCTCATTAAGGTGTATAGACATCAACGCAGTCCTGCGGTTTCCTCCGAACCTACCGCGTCGCCCCGAACTGCCGGTCCGCTCCGATTTTGCGATCGTCCAAACCGTTAAGTACCCGACCGTCTTGTCGTGAACCGATGACAGACATCACGGAGGCTTCGTCGGACACCCCGGCGGATCGAGTTCTTCCAGGGCACGATAGCTTCTAACGTCGATATCGGTCCTGTCAGGATCTTCGACACGACCCTGCGAGACGGAGAACAGTCACCACGTACTTCGTTCAGCTACGACGAGAAACGCCGCATAGCGGCGACGCTGGACGACATGAACACCCACGTCATCGAGGCGGGGTTCCCGGTCAACTCGGACGCGGAGTTCGAGGCCGTCAGCGACATCGCCGCCGCGACGGACACCACCGTCTGCGGGCTGGCGCGGGTCGTCGAGGGCGACATCGACGCCGCCATCGACTCCGGCGTCGAGATGGTCCACGTGTTCGTCTCCACCAGCGACGTCCAGCTGGAGGACTCGATGCACGTGACCCGCGAGGAGGCGAAGCAGCGCGCGGTCGACGCCGTCGAGCAGGTGAAAGACGCCGGCGTCGAGTGCATGTTCTCGCCGATGGACGCCACCCGGACGGACCCGGACTACCTGATCGACATCGTCGAGGCCGTCTCCGACGCCGGAACCGACTGGATCAACATCCCCGACACCTGCGGCGTCGGGATGCCGACCAGCTTCGGCGAGACGGTGAACGCGGTCGTCGAGGCGACCGACGCCCGCGTCGACGTCCACACCCACGACGACTTCGGCATGGCCGCCGCGAACGCGGTCATGGGCTTCGAGAACGGCGCGGAGCAGGCGCAGGTGTCGGTCAACGGGATCGGCGAGCGCGCCGGCAACGCCGCCTACGAGGAGGTCGTGATGGCCGTCGAGTCGGTGTACGGCGTCGACACCGGCATCGACACGACCCAGATCACCAAGCTGGCCCGGATCGTCGAGGAGGCCTCGGACATCCCGGTACCCGCGAACAAGCCCGTCACCGGGCGGAACGCGTTCGCCCACGAGTCGGGCATCCACGCCGCCGGCGTCATCGAGAACAGCGACACGTTCGAGACCGGCGTGATGACCCCGGAGATGGTGGGCGCCGAGCGCGAGTTCGTGCTGGGCAAACACACCGGCACGCACAGCGTGCGCAAGCACCTGGTGGAGGCCGGCTTCGACCCGACGGACAGCGAGGTCCGGAAGATAACCAAGCGGGTCAAGGAGTACGGCGCCGGCAAGCGGCAGGTGACCGCCGGCGACGTCGAGCGGTTCGCCGAGGAGGCGGACGTCACGCGCGAGGAGGAGGTCAGGGTCTGATGACCCTTTCCCCGACCGGATCGCCCCCCGAGCGACCGCGTTCGCGGTCGCGGGAGAACGCTGACCGGGGCCAGCGTCGACCCCGCGGCGCCCGTCGCCGTGCCGCGCGCCGCGTCGCCCGACAGGAATTTATACCCCGGCCGCGTTGCTCCGGGCGAGATGCGACGGCACACCGCGGCCGCGGAGCGCGCGAGCGTCCCGGGAGCCGTCGCGCCGATTATTGTAGGGGTATAACCCCCTACACTACCCCTTCCTCACCGACGCGACGCACCGCCGAACGCCGGCGGCCGGGCCGTTTCCCGCGCGTGGAGCGTTCGCCCGTTCGTCCCGCGTTCGCAGCGACCGACACGACAACCCGCCAGATGCCACACCGCACACCACTACGACAATGAGCGACACAGCAGCACAGCCGCGATCCGACGGCGACGAGGCCGACGACTCGTCGGCCGAGACCGCGACCGAGGAGCCGACCGAACCGGACGACGAAGGGGCCGCAGGCCCCGTCTCGACCGGCGCCGAGTCGGTCGTCGCCGCCCTCGAGGCCGCGGGCGCGAAGACCGCCTTCGGCGTTCAGGGCGGCGCGATCATGCCCGTCTACGACGCGTTGTACGACTCCTCGATCCGGCACGTGACGATGGCCCACGAGCAGGGCGCCGCCCACGCCGCGGACGCGTACAGCGTCGTCGCCGGCGAGCCGGGGCTCTGTATGGCCACGTCCGGGCCGGGCGCGACGAACCTCGTCACCGGCATCGCCGACGCGGACATGGACTCGGACGCGATGCTGGCGCTGACCGGTCAGGTCCCGACCGAGTTCGTCGGCAACGACGCGTTCCAGGAGACGGACACGGTCGGCGTCACGCGCCCCATCACGAAGCACAACTACTTCGCGGGCGGCGCGGACACCGTCGGCGACACGGTCGGCGAGGCGTTCGAGCTGTCGCGGGCGGGGCGTCCCGGCCCGACGCTGGTCGACCTCCCGAAGGACGTCACGCAGGACGACACCGACCGGACGCCCGGTCCGGCGACGGCCCCCGCGGGGACCGACCCCGACCCGAACGCGGACCAAGAGGCGGTCGAGGAGGCCGCTCGCGCCATCGAGTCGGCGGAACGGCCCGTCTGCCTGTTCGGCGGCGGCGTGATCAAGGCCGACGCGAGCGACGAGGCGCGGACGTTCGCCCGGAGCTACGGGATCCCGGTGACGACGACGATGCCGGGGATCGGCTCGTTCCCCGAGGACGACGACCTCTGCCTCTCGTGGGCGGGGATGCACGGCACCGGTTACGCCAACCTCGCGATCACTCACACCGACTGCCTGATCGCGGTCGGCACGCGGTTCGACGACCGGCTCACCGGCGGGATCGATACGTTCGCGCCCGAGGCCGAGGTGATCCACGTCGACATCGACCCCGCGGAGATATCGAAGAACGTCCACGCCGACTACCCGCTGATCGGCGACGCGGGCCGCGTGTTGGACCAGCTGACGGCGGCGGTCCGCGAGGCGCCCGACGCCGAGGCGTGGCGCGACCGGTGCGAGGAGTGGAAGGAGACGTACCCGCTCACGTACGCGACGCCCGACGACGAGCCGCTGAAGCCGCAGTTCGTCGTCGAGGCGTTCGACGAGGCGACCGACGACGACACGATCGTCACCACCGGCGTCGGCCAACACCAGATGTGGGCCTCGCAGTTCTGGACGTACTCGGAGCCCCGGACGTGGGTCTCCTCGCACGGGCTCGGCACGATGGGGTACGGCGTGCCCGCCGCGGTCGGCGCGCGCGTCGCGGCCGACACGATGGGCGAGGCGGACCGCGACGTGGTGTGCTTCGACGGCGACGGCTCCTTCCTGATGACGATGCAGGAGCTGTCGGTGGCGGTCCGCGAGGAGCTGGACATCACGATCGCGGTGCTGAACAACGAGTACATCGGGATGGTGCGCCAGTGGCAGGACGCCTTCTACGAGGGCCGCCACATGGCCTCCGACTACACGTGGATGCCCGAGTTCGACAAGCTCGCGGAGGCGTTCGGCGCCTTAGGCCTCCGCGTCGACGACTACGACGAGGTCGCGCCCGCGGTCGAGGAGGCGCTCGACTACGAGGGACCGGCCGTGGTCGACTTCCACGTCGACCCCGAGGAGAACGTCCTGCCGATGGTGCCGAGCGGCGGCGCGAACGGGAAGTTCGCGGCCGCGGAGGACCAGCTATGAGCGGCGACGCCTCGGACGACGCGGCCGTCGCGGACGGCTCGCGCACGACTCCCGACGCCGACTCCCGACCGCTCCCGGACGAACAGCCCGGGCCGGACGACCGCGACCATCCCGAGGGGCGCCGGAACCTCGAAGGGATCCGGATCGACCCCGTGGTCGAGGCCGAACACGAGTCGCGGCGCGCGGTTATCTCCGCGCTCGTCGAGGACGAGCCCGGCGTGCTCGCGCGCGTCTCCGGGCTCGTCTCTCGCCGGCAGTTCAACATCGAGAGCCTGACGGTCGGGCCGACCACCGTCGACGGCCACTCGCGTATCACGATGGTCGTCGAGGAGACGGACCCCGGCATCGACCAGATAGAAAAGCAGATGGCGAAGCTGAAGCCGGTCATCTCGGTCGGCGAGGTCGCCGGCGACGCGGTCACCTCCGAGCTCGTCTTACTGAAGGTCGAGGCCGACGACCCGGCCGCGGTCCACGCCGTCTCCGAGATGTACGACGGCCGGACGGTCGACGCCGGCCCGGAGACGATCACCGTCGAGCTCACCGGCGACAAGGCGAGCATCGACAACGCGATCGGCGCCTTCGACCGGTTCGGCATCGTCGAGATCGCGCGGACCGGGCCGACCGCGCTCGCGCGCGGAGACACCCCGACGGCCCCAGGAGAGAAACCCGGAACGGCCGGCGAACCGACCACCCACGACGACTGACACACGATACACATGACCGAAGACGACACGCAGACGTTCGACTCGACAGTATACTACGACGACGACGCCGACGAGGAGGCCATCGCCCACAAGACGGTGGCCGTCCTCGGCTACGGCTCGCAGGGCCACGCCCACGCGCAGAACCTCTCCGAGAGCGGGGTCGACGTGATCGTCGGCCTCCGCGAGGACAGTTCCTCCCGGAGCGCCGCCGAGAGCGACGGGCTCCGCGTGGAGACCCCCGCGGACGCGGCCGCCGAGGCCGACGTGGTGAGCGTCCTCGTCCCCGACACGGTCCAGCCGGACGTGTACGAGGCGGCGATCGAGCCGAACCTCGACGCGGGCGACACGCTCCAGTTCGCGCACGGGTTCAACATCCACTACAACCAGATCCAGCCGCCGGAGGACGTCGACGTGACGATGGTCGCGCCGAAGTCGCCGGGCCACCTCGTCCGCCGCAACTACGAGAACGACCAGGGGACGCCCGGGCTGCTCGCGGTGTACCAGGACGCGACCGGCGACGCCCACGACGAGGGGCTCGCGTACGCGGCCGCGATCGGCTGCACCCGCGCCGGCGTCGTCGAGACGTCGTTCCGCGAGGAGACGGAGACCGACCTGTTCGGCGAGCAGGCCGTCCTCTGCGGCGGCGTCACCTCCCTCGTCAAGCAGGGGTACGAGACGCTGGTCGACGCCGGCTACTCCCCGGAGATGGCGTACTTCGAGTGTCTCAACGAGCTGAAGCTCATCGTCGACCTGATGTACGAGGGCGGGCTCGGCGAGATGTGGGACTCCGTCTCGGACACCGCCGAGTACGGCGGGCTCACGCAGGGCGACGTCGTCGTCGACGAGCACGCCCGCGAGAACATGGAGGAAGTCCTCGAGAAGGTCCAGAACGGCCAGTTCGCCCGAGAGTGGATCGCGGAGAACCAGGCGGGTCGACCCTCCTACACGCAGCTCCGGAACGCGGAGAAGAACCACGAGATCGAGGCCGTCGGCGACGAGCTGCGCGGGCTGTTCGCGTGGGAGGAGTCCGCCGAAGACGACGAGGAGGAGAGCGCCGAGGTGACCGCCTGATGGGCGTCGGCGGCGACGCGAACCGGACCGACGAGGCCACGCAATCCGCGCGGGCCACGCGACCCACGCGCCACGCGGGTGAGTCCCGATGAGCGAGGGGACGCTGTACGACAAGGTGTGGGACCGCCACAAGGTGACTCGGTTACCGACCGGACAGGACCAGCTGTTCGTCGGGCTCCACCTCGTCCACGAGGTCACCAGCCCGCAGGCGTTCGGCATGCTGAAGGAGCGCGATCAGGAGGTCGCGTTCCCGGAACGCACCCACGCCACGGTCGACCACATCGTGCCCACGGGCAACCGCGACCGGCCCTACCGCGACGAGGCCGCAGAGAGCATGATGGCGGAGTTAGAGGAGAACGTCCGCGGCTCGGGGATTGACTTCTCCGACCCGGACTCCGGCGATCAGGGGATCGTCCACGTCATCGGCCCGGAGCAGGGGCTCACCCAGCCGGGGATGACGATTGTCTGCGGCGACTCGCACACGTCGACGCACGGCGCGTTCGGCGCGCTGGCGTTCGGCATCGGCACCTCGCAGATCCGCGACGTGCTGGCGACGGGCTGCGTCGCCATGGAGAAACAGAAGGTACGCAGGATCGAGGTCACCGGCGAGCTCGGCGAGGGCGTCACCGCGAAGGACGTCATCCTCACGATCATCGGGAAGCTCGGGACCGACGGCGGCGTCGGCTACGTGTACGAGTACGCCGGCGAGGCCATCGAGGACCTCGGGATGGAGGGACGGATGTCCATCTGTAACATGTCGATCGAGGGCGGCGCCCGCGCGGGGTACGTCAACCCCGACGAGACCACCTACGAGTGGCTGAAGGAGACGGACGCCTTCGAAGATGACCCCGAGGAGTTCGAGCGACTGAAACCCTACTGGGAGTCGATCCGGACCGACGACGACGCGGAGTACGACGACGTGGTCACCATCGACGGCTCGGCGATCGAGCCGACCGTGACGTGGGGGACCACGCCCGGACAGACCGCGGGCATCACCGAGCCGATCCCGGACCCCGACGACCTGCCCGAGGAGGACCGCGACACGGCGCGGCGCGCGCAGAAGCACATGCGCGTCGAGCCCGGCGACACGATGGAGGGGTACGACATCGACGTGGCGTTCCTCGGCTCGTGTACCAACGCGCGCCTGAAGGACCTCCGCGAGGCCGCGGCGTTCGTCGAGGGCCGCGAGGTCGACGACGATGTGCGCGCGATGGTCGTCCCCGGCAGCCAGCGCGTCCGCGACGCCGCCGAGGCCGAGGGGCTCGACGAGATCTTCAAGCGGGCCGGCTTCGACTGGCGCGAGCCCGGCTGTTCGATGTGTCTCGGCATGAACGACGACCAGCTGGAGGGCGACGAGGCGAGCGCCTCCTCCTCGAACCGGAACTTCGTCGGCCGGCAGGGCTCGAAGGACGGGCGCACCGTGCTGATGAGTCCGATCATGGTCGCGGCCGCGGCGGTGACCGGCGAGGTCACCGACGTCCGCGAGATGGAGGAGGTGGCGACCGTATGAGCTCGCCCGAGTTCAGCGACGGCGAGGCGCCGGCGGAGAAGGTCACCGAGGTCTCCGGCACCGGGATCCCGGTCCGGGGCAACGACATCGACACCGACCAGATCATCCCGGCGCGGTTCATGAAGGTCGTCACCTTCGACGGGCTGGGCCAGTTCTCCTTCTTCGACCAGCGGTTCGACGACGAGGACAACGAGAAGGACCACCCGTTCAACGAGGAGAAGTACAGGGGCGCGAACGTCCTGGTCGTCAACGCCAACTTCGGCTGCGGCTCCTCGCGCGAGCACGCCCCGCAGGCGCTGATGCGCTGGGGGATCGACGCCGTCGTCGGCGAGTCGTTCGCGGAGATCTTCGCGGGCAACTGCCTCGCGCTCGGGGTTCCGACGGTCACGGCCGACCAGGAGGACATCGAGGCGCTCCAAGACTACGTCGAGGCCAACCCCGACGCCGAAGTCGACATCGACGTGGCCGAGGAGACGGTTACCTACGGCGACACCGTGATCGACGCGGAGGTCCACGACGCGCAGCGGAAGGCGCTCGTCGAGGGCGTCTGGGACACCACGGCGCTGATGGGCGCGAACGCCGGCGCGGTCCGCGAGACCGCCCGGTCGCTGCCGTACGTGCCGGACGAACACGTGTCCGAGCCCGCCGCGGGGGACGGCGCGTGAGCCACGAGGTCGTCGTCATCGAGGGCGACGGGATCGGCCGCGAGGTCGTCCCCGCCGCCGTCGAGGTGCTGGAGGCGCTTCCGGTCGACTTCGAGTTCGTCGAGGCGGACGCGGGCGACGCGACGAAGGAGGCGACCGGCGAGGCGCTCCCGGCGGAGACGTACGATCTCGCCGCCGACGCGGACGCGACGCTGTTCGGCGCGGCCGGCGAGACGGCCGCCGACGTCATCCTCCCGCTCCGGGACGCCGTGGACTCGTTCGTCAACGTCCGGCCCGCCAAGGCGTACCCGGGCGTCGACGCGCTCCGCCCGGAGACCGACGTGGTGTTCCTCCGCGAGAACACCGAGGGCGTCTACTCCGGCCACGAGGACCGCCTGTCGGACGACCTCTCGACGCTGACGCGCGTCGTCACCTCGTCGGCCTCGCGCGAGCTGGCCGAGTACGCCTGCGAGTTCGTCGAGGACGGCCGCGGCCCCGCGGGCGACCCCGACGAGGGGTTCACCGTCGCGCACAAGGCGAACGTGATGCGCGAGACGGACGGTCGGTTCCGCGAGGAGGTCATGACGGTCGCCGCGGAGCGCGGCGTCGACGCCGACGAGGAGCTGATGGACGCGTTCGCGACGAAGCTCCCGCTCGACCCGACGCAGTACGGCGTGGTCGTCTGCCCGAACCTCGCGGGCGACGTGCTCTCCGACCTGGCCGCCGGGCTCGTCGGCGGGCTCGGCCTGCTGCCGTCGGCGAACGTCGGCCACGATAACGCGCTGTTCGAGCCGGTTCACGGCACGGCGCCTGACATCGCGGGCGAGGGGATCGCCAATCCGACCGCGGCGATCCTCTCGGCCGCCATGCTGTTAGAGTACCTCGGGCACGTCGAGGCTGGCCAGCGGGTGCGCGACGCCGTGGAGGGCGTCCTCTCCGACGGGCCGCGCACCGGCGACCTCGGCGGTGCGGCGACGACCGACGAGGTCACCGCGGCGATCGTCGATCGGTTGTAAGGCGTGTCTCACGGCCGGATCGAAGGGGCCGGCGGCCCGTCGGCGACCGCGGGCGAACCACAAGACAGGAAACCCTGCGGCCCCTCCGCCCGGATATGAGCAACTACGAAGTCGCGATGGAAGCCGCCTGGTTGGTCCGTGACGTCGAGGAGACCGACGACGCAATCGGCGTCGCGGTCAGCGAAGCCGGCAAGCGACTCAACGAGACGGACAAGCAGTACGTCGAGGTCGAGCCCGGCGTCACCGGCTGTCCGGCCTGCGGCGAGCCGTTCGACGCCGCGTTCCTCGCGGCGAACACGGCCCTGGTCGGACTCCTCTTGGAGATCGATATCTTCAACGCCGACAGCGAGGAGCACGCCGAGCGGATCGCGAAAAGCGAGGTCGGCGGCGCGCTCCGCGACGTTCCCCTCGAAGTCATCGACGTCTACGAGACCGAGGGCGACGAGGACGAGGAGACGGCCGAGCGATAGGCGCGACGCCCCGGCGCGAGTTCGGTCGGTGCCGAAAGCTTTTCTAATAACCATAAGTAATTAGTCGGCATGGAACTGCCGACGCCACAGGACCTCCGCGAGCGCCGGACCGCGCTCGATCTGACCCAGAGCGAGCTCGCCGACGCCGCGGACGTCTCCCAGCCCCTCATCGCGCGGATCGAGGGCGGCGACGTCGACCCGCGGCTCTCGACGCTCCGCCGCATCGTCAACGCCCTCCAAGAGGCCGAAGGCGAGGTCGTGCGCGCGGCCGACCTGATGAACGAGACCGTCATTAGCGTCGCGCCGGACGACGCCGTGAGCGCGGCCGTCGAGCTGATGGAGGCGGAGGCGTACTCGCAGCTCCCGGTCCTCCAGAACGGCGTGCCGGTCGGCTCGATCAGCCAGGGCGACGTGGTCCACGCCGGCGAGAACGTCGGCGACCACCCCGTCAGCGAGGTGATGAGCGAGTCGTTCCCGACGGTCGCCCCCTCGGCGACCGTCGACGAGGTCCGGAACCTGCTGGACCACTACAAGGCCGTGATGGTCACCGACGGCGGCGAGACCGTCGGGATCATCACGGAGGCCGACATCGCGGCGCAGCTGTCGTAACGCTCCGCGGGGCCGACCGCGCCGGACCGCGCCCTACTCCTCCCGTCGCTCGGAGAGCCGCTCCCAGATCTCCGTACAGCCCGCGCCGTCCTCCACGTCGTCGAGGTGGTCCGCACCGCCGTCGGGTCCGGCGTCCGTCTCTTCGTCCGTGTTCGCCTCGCTTTCGACGTCTCTTCGGTCGTCGTCGGTCGCTCGGGAACCGCCTCGCTCGGTCATCGTCGCTCCGAGACGTCGTCGAAGAGTTCGGGCGCCACGTCCGCGGACGCGTGCTGTCGGTGCTCGTCGTCGGTCGAGCCGTCGGGTCGATCGTCGGCGGGGCCGGGAACTGAGTCCGTCATTACACCGTCGTAACCGGGCGCGAGCCATAAGTGTCGGTACGCGTGTAAATCGAACCACTACTCTCGGATACCGGATTTCATGTCCGGTAATCCGGAGAGTAATTTCACCCTGTATGGCGGTGTAGTCTACCGGTTTCTCGATACCGGACCGTCATCGAAACCCTCGCCGGTTGCGAGCACCGTCACTCATTGGGTCGCCGCGCCCGAACCTCGGGCGTGACCACTCGATTGCGCGTCCTCGACGACGGTGCGTGGATCTCCGTCAACGACAGTCGGGAAGTGCGCGTCAGCGAACTGTGGCGGCTCGACGCGCCGGACCTGTGCGAGTGCGCGCTCGCGGATCTGGTCGTCGAGAACTTCCAGTCGGTGGGCGTCGACGCCTCCACCGTGGAGGCGAAGGTGTACGGCCAGTGTATCGCGTGTGGGGCGACGGGGACGACCGGCTGGGTCCCGCTCGGGCGGGTACGTAGGGGCGAGTTCGCCGAATTCGACCGCGCCGCCGTCCGGCGGGTGCGGCGCTGAGGGTAGCGGCAACACGTGCCACGTCGGCGGGGCACCGGGGAAGGTTGACGCCACGCCGTCAGCTATGTGGGTGTCGGCTGTAGGCCGGGGCGATGCCAACGGACGTCGAGAACTGGAAATCGGAGGTGTACGGCAACGAGATCCGCGACCGCCTGTTCGAGTTCGCCGAGGAGGGGTTCGACTCCATCCCGGACGACGAGCGGGACGCGTGGTTCGAGCGGTTCAAGTGGTGGGGCCTGTACCACCAGCGGAACGGCCAGGAGGGGTACTTCATGATGCGGATCGGGATGCCGAACGGCGTGCTCGAACCGGGACAGCTCCGCGTCGTCGGCGAGATCGCCGATGAGTACGCCCGCGGCCCCGGGACGAACCCGGTGTTCGGCGACGCGTACGCCGACTTCACCACTCGACAGTCGATCCAGCTCCACTGGATCGAGCTGTCGGACGTCCCGGCGATCTTCGAGAAGCTGGAGGCGAACGGCCTCTCGACCCAGCAGGCCTGCGGAGACTCGTGGCGGAACATCGTCGGGAACCCCGTCGCGGGCAAGGACGGACAGGAGGTGATCGACGCGTGGCCGGTGATACGGGACCTCAACGAGACGTTCAAGGGGAACGACGACCACGCGAACCTCCCGCGGAAGTGGAAGGTGTCCGTGACCGGCTCGGCCGACGGCTCCGGACAGGGCGACATCAACGACCTCGCGTTCGAGCCCGCGTACAAGGCGGTAAGCGGAGACGTCGGCGAAGGTGAGGGCGAGGCCGACGGCGGCGAGAGCGAGGACGCGGTCGGCTTCAACGTCAGGGTCGGCGGCGGACTCGCGCGCAACGAGCCGCGGCTCGCCCGCGACATCGACGTCTGGGTGCCGCCGGAGCGGGTGTCGGACGTGGCCGGCGGGCTCTCCGCGCTGTTCCGCGACTACGGCGACCGCGAGGACCGGTACAACGCGCGGGTGAAGTTCCTCGTCGACGAGTGGGGCGCGGAGGAGGTCCGCGAGACGCTCCAAGAGGAGTACGTCGACTTCGAGCTGGAGACCGCCGGCCGCGACGTCCGCGAGGAGTACACGTACAACGCGGGCGAGGGCAAGCGCAACGACCTGATCGGCGTCCACGACCAGAAGGACGGGTCGAACTTCGTCGGGCTGAACGTGCTCGTCGGGCGGATGGGCGCGGCCGACGTGCTCGAACTGGCCGACCTCGCCGAGGCGTACGGCTCCGGCGAGGTCAGGCTCTCGCAGCGGCAGAACGTCATCGTCACCGACGTGCCGGACGACGCGCTCGACGAGTTCCTCGACGAACCGCTGCTCGAACACTACTCGCCGGACCCCTCGCCGTTCATGCGCGGCTCGGTCGCGTGTACCGGCACGGAGTTCTGCTCGCTGTCGATCGTCGAGACGAAGAACCGGCAGGTCCGGTTCGCGCGCTGGCTGAAAGAAAACGTCGACCTCCCCGACGGCGTCGACGAGTTCCACATCCACCTCTCCGGGTGTACGGCCTCGTGCGCGCAGCCGCAGATCGCCGACGTGAGCCTGCGCGGGATGAAGACCCGCAAGGACGGCGACCCGGTCGAGGCGCTCGACGTCGGCCTCGGCGGCGGGCTCGGTGAGGACCCCGGGTTCGCTCGGTGGGTCACCCAGCGCGTGCCCGCCGACGAGGTGCCGGGCGCGATCGCGAACCTGATCGAGTCGTTCACCGCCGAGCGCGACGGGGACGAGTCGTTCCGGGCGTTCGTCGCCCGCCACGACGACGAGGAACTCGACGCCCTCGTGGAGCCGGAGGAGACCGACTACGAGGACCCGATGTTGCACAACACGAAGCGCACGTGGTACCCGTACGCCGAGGACGACGCGATGGAGGACGCGCCGCCGACGCCGGCGGACGACTGACGATGCCGGATCGCCTCATCCGCGTGAACGCCTACACGACGCTGGACCTCGTCGACGGGCGCACCCGCGGCCACGAGTTCGAGGCCGACGCCCCCGGCGTCGTGAACGTCACCGCGCCCCGCGAGGACCCCGAGCACGTCACGCTGGCGGTCGAACTCGACAACACGGCGATCGACGACCTCGCCGCCCACGCGGACGAGATCGACCTCTCGCCCGCGCAGGCGAGAACGCTCGCCGAGGCGCTGGAGTCGACGGCGGACCGCGTCGAAGCCGCGCGAAGCGGCGACGACGGGGATTTATAAACGAACTGGGCGGTGGCGCGTGCCGACGAGCGGCCGCAGGCCGCGAGTCGCGCGCGCGAGGGACGCGGTGAGCGCTCGAAGAGCGCGAACCGCGAGGCTGGGGAGGTGTGAGGTGCGGTGCGGTCGCGGTCGGGTGGGACTCAAAGGGGCAGTCGCGAGCAAGCCGTAGGCGATGCAAGCACCGGAAGGAGCGAGCAGCGCGAGCGACCGAGGAGCGCAGCGAGCGTACGGCTTGCTCGCGACTGGGGCTTTGGCGGTGTTCGCCGTCGATCCGTGGTCCGCTATTTATAAAAGAACGACTGGGGCTTTGGCGGTGTTTGCCGTTGATCCGTGATCCGCTATTTATAAACGAACGGCTGGGGCTTTGGCGGTGTTCACCGCAGATCCAGAGTCAACGATTTATAAGCGATCAGCTGAGGATCGGAAGCGGTCCGCCGCGCGAGTACCGGCTTCTCAGCGACCGCGTAGAAACCCGCGAGAAATGACCCTCACGCCACCGTCCATTTATAAACGATCGAGAGCGGATTCCACAGCAACCACTTATAAATTCAATCCGCGGATCGCGACGCTCCCCTCGTCGCCCTCGCTTTCCTCCACGCGCCCGATCACGCGACCATCGGTCTCGTCAGCCAGTGACTCGGCCGCGTCGGGGTCGAGCGCCGCGACGAAGCCGGTCCCCATGTTGAACGTGCGGTGCATCTCCTCGTCGGAGACGCTCCCCTCGGACTGTACGAACTCGAACACCGGCTGGGGGGCGAACGCGTCGTCGATCACGTAGCGGTGGCCGCCGAGGCGTTCGAGGTTCGTCCAGCCGCCGCCCGTCACGTGGGCCGCGCCGCGGACGCCGTGGGCGCGCATCGGGTCGAGCAGGTCGGCGTAGATCCGCGTCGGTTCGAGCAGCGCCTCGCCGACCGTCTCGTACCCCTCGAACGGGCACGGATCGGTGTACGCGTGGTCGCGCGTGACGGCCTCCCGCGCCAGCGTGAGTCCGTTCGAGTGGATCCCCGACGAGCGCCAGCCGACCAGGGCGTCGCCCGGTTCCGCCCGGCCGTCGAACACGCCGTCCTTCGCGGCGAGGCCGGCGCACGTGCCGGCGAGGTCGAGCCCGCGGACCACCTCGGGCATCACCGCCGTCTCGCCGCCGACGAGCTCCATGCCCGCCAGTTCGGCGCCGCGGGCGAGCCCCTCGCCGACCTGCTCGGCGAACCGCTCGTCCGGCTCGTCGACCGCGAGGTAGTCGACGAACGCGACGGGACGGACGCCGGCCGCGACGAGATCGTTGACGTTCATCGCGATACAGTCGATTCCGACCGTGGAGTAGTCGCCGAGCGCCTCCGCGACGAGCAGCTTCGTCCCGACGCCGTCGGTCGCGAGCGCGAGGTAGCGGTCGCCGATGTCGAGCAGGCCGGCGTACTCGCTCCCCGAGCCCTCCGCCTCGGTGTCCGCCCCGACCGCGCCGATAAGCGCCGCGGTCGCGGCCTCGCTCGCGTCGATGTCGACGCCCGCGTCCGCGTAAGTGAGTTCGTCGCCGTCGCCCTGTCCCCCGTCGTCGCCCGCCGATCCGCCGTCGCCGCCGCCGTTGCCCTCGGTCATGTGTGAGGGGGCACGCCCGCGGAGCAAAAGCGCACCGTTCCGGCGGGCGGGGAGCGGTCGCGGAACCAGACGGGGCGGCGATCGTGACGGGCCGGCGATCAGAACGGCCCGCCGAACCCGAGCCCGACGACGAAGACGAGCCCGAAGGCGAGCAGCACGGACGGGACGAAGACGGCCGCCCAGACCGGTTTGCTCCACCCCATCACCGTCTTCCCGTCGAGCGGGCCGTACGGGACGAGGTTGAACGCGGCGAGGAACGCGTTGATCGCGATGCCGCGCGCGCCGAGGATGATGACGATCTCGCTGCCGACGATTCCGCCGAGCGCGTACAGCGGGAAGAAGGCGACCATCAGCCCGAGGTTCACGGCGGGGCCGGCGAGCGCGATGTGGCCGTGTTCGCGGGGCGTCAGCCGCCCGCGATGGTGGACGGCGCCCGGCGCCGCGAAGATGAACCCGAGGAGGGAGCTCATCACGGCGAGGAACAGCATGCTGTTGTCCGCGCGGAACTCCGCGACCTGGTCGTAGTGGACCGCGACCACCTTGTGCGCGACCTCGTGGAGGAGGAAGGCGACCCCGGCGGTCGCGAGCGCGACGAACAGCGGCGGGACCACGCCCGCCGCGAGTATCCGTCCGATCCCGCCCGAGCCGCCGACGAAGAACAGCATGAACGCCACGCCGAGCGCGAGCCACGCGACGAGCAGGTCGCGGATCTCCTGTCCGCTGAAGTAGAGCCCCGCGATCCGCCGCCCGGAGACCGCGCTGTCGCCGCTCATGCGATCCCCCCCACGGCGCCGCGGACGAGGTCGGCGCCGTTGATCGCGCCCTCGACGAGCAGTCGCCCGACGTCCTCGACGCCGCCGACCTCGGCGCCGAACATCGCCGGGATGACGTACGCCGCGAAGAGGAAGCTGGCGACGATGCTCCCGACGTTCGTCATCGCGACGACGACGATGAGCCGGAACAGCGGCACGTCGAGCATCGCGGAGACCAGCTCCGCCGCGGAGCGCGTCTCGTCGGCGAGCAGGTCGTTCAAGGCGCCGATGTCGGCGACGTTGACGGTCAGGCTACGGAGCTCGACGTAGCCGGTGAACCAGCCGGGCGCGAGCAGCGGGTTGATCGAGGTCAGCCACGCGACGGCGCCCCCGACGGCGGCCGAGAGCCAGCGCGCGCCGGCGACCTTCGCGAACGCGAACGCGAAGATCCCGTTGATCAGGAACCACGCGCCGAATAAGCGGAGCAGGAACGCGTTGCCGGCCCCACCGAGCGCGAGCAGGAGGAAGAAGCCGACGAAGCCGACGGTGATCGCGTAGCCGACCGCCTTCTTCCACGGGAGCCCGCGTCCGGTCTCCTGCCCGACCAAGTCCTCCATCGGCGGGAGCGTCGAGGGACTCCTGAGGTACCCCTCGATCCCCGCCCGGTGGCCGGCGCCGACGACGGCGACCACGTCGTGCCCGGCCTCGCGGAGCGCGACGAGCCGGTGGGCGATGAACGCGTCGCGCTCGTCGATGAGCGCCTCCGCACCGCCCGGGGAGAACTGCCGGAACTCCTCCATCATCATCGTCACCACGTCGGTGTCGGTGAGGTCGGCCTCGTCGAGCTCCTCGATCCCGCCGGCCTCGGCGTCGACCTCGCCGCCGGCGAACGCCCCGACCGCGACCGCGAGGACGGCGCCGAAGACCAGGCCGAGGCCGATGCCGATCCCGAAGCCGCCGATCGCCGTCACGGGGAAGCCGCCGAGGTACGTCGAGACGACGCCGTTCGCGACGCCCGTGACCCCGGCGGCGACGCCGGCGGCCAGTCCGGTGCCCACAGCGGCGTAGAGCCGCTGGTCCGGCGAGAGCGCGAGCGTGCCCACTTGGTCGACGACGACGCCCACGGCGAGCGCGACGAGGACGCCCGCTGCGACGCTCGTCAGGATCGCCGTCGTGATCCCCACCGCGCCGCCGAAGAGGCCGATCGCCGGCCCCGCGAGGATCCCGACGAAGAGCCCGCCGATCACGCCGGCGACGCGCGGGTCGCTGACGCCGAACGCCAGTCCGCCGACGAGCCTGAGCTTCTCCGTGACCGTCATCCGCGCCCAGAAGCGCTGGATCGTCGTCTGGATGTCGCGGTCGACGAGGGCCACGTCGATGCCGAGCGACTCCGCGAGGTCGACGGCGGCCTTCATGTCCGCCCCCGGCTCGATGTCGAACCGCTCGCCCAGTTGGGTCTGGACGTACGAGAGCATCCAGTACGCGAGGAACTGGAACACGGTGTTCCCCTTGAGCAGGTCGCCGGCGTCGAGGTCGTCGGGAGTCTCGCCGTTGAGCTGGCGGTAGCGCCCCTCGTCGAGCTCGACGGCGACGACGTCGGGTCGTTCCCGCTCTATCGCCTCCTCAACCTCGTCGACGGACTGCTCCGACACGTGCGCGGTCCCGACGACCGTGACCCTCCCCTCGCCGGCCGCGTCGCCGCGCGGCGCGCTGTCAAGGTCGCCGCCGTCGGCCCGCGGGGATCGGTCGGTCGACGGGGGCGCCTCCTCGCTCCCCCGTGACGGCTCTGTCATCACCCCTCGTACTCGGTCGCCGCGTTTAGGGTTTGTGAGTCGGTCGCTGGCTCCGGGCCGCACCCCGACCGTCCGCGCGTTCCCGCCGATCCAACAAATTTGTATTCTCACGCGTCTCACGTGTTCGTATGTCCCGGCTGTTGCCCTCCCTGCCGGACGCGACCCCCGAGGAGCGCGAGCCCCGGGTCGTCGGCGTCGACGACGACGAGGCCGACGACCTCATCGCCGCCCTCGGCTCCGAGACGGCGCGGGCCATCCTCTCGACGCTCCACGACCGCCCGGCGACGAAGTCCGAGCTCGCCGACGAGGTCGACACCTCGCTCCAGAACGTCCAGTACCACCTCTCGCGGCTCGACGAGGCCGACCTCGTCGACGTCGTCGACACCGCCTACTCCGAGAAGGGCCGGGAGATGGACGTGTACGCCGCCGCGGACGAACCGCTCGTGCTGTTCTCGGGCGGCTCCGAGGAGTCGACCGGGATCAAGACCGCGCTCATGCGGCTGCTCGGCGGGTACGGGATCATCGGCCTCGCGGCGGTCGCGGTCCAGCGCCTGCTCGCGGTCGGGTCGCTCGGCGGCTCGCGGTTCACCGTGCGCTCCGGCGGCGACGCGGGGACGGCCACCACGGCTGGCGGCGACGGGGGCGCGACGGACGGCGCCGACGGCCCCACGATAGAGAGCGTGCCGGACCAGAACACCGCCGCCGAGAGCGCGGACGGCGCGATCGAGCTCGTCGGCGACCCGCTCGCGGAGTACGCCGTCTCGCTCGTCGAGCCCGGCGTCGTCTTCTTCGTCGGCGCCGCGGTCGTGTTCACGCTCGCGTGGGCGTACTGGTACCGCGCGTCGAACTGAGGGACACCGCGCGTCGAACTGAGGGACGCGTGTTCGGACCGGACGCGAGCGAGCGGGCCGCGCGTGGGACAGCTATTCAAGCCGCCGCCACCACGTTCGCGTATGGAACACGAAGCCGAGGTCGTCGGTGTCGGCGCGGGCTCGGCGCCGAGCGGCGACGTCCCGGCGGTGATCCTCTCCGCGCGCGGCGAGTACGTCCCGATATTCGTCAGCGGCGACCAGGCCCGCTCGATCGGACTGGCGCTGGAGGGCGAACCGTTCGACCGACCGCTCACGCACGATCTCCTCGTGGACATCCTCACGGAGTTCGGCGGCGCCATCGACCGCGTTCGGGTCGACGACCTCCACGACGGCACCTTCTACGCGAAGGTCGACGCCGAGCGCTACGACGACGGCGAGCCGGAGCAGTTCGTCTTCGACGCCCGCCCCTCGGACGCGCTCGCGCTCGCCGTGCGCGTCGACTGTCCGATCGTCGTGACCGACGAGGTGATTGACGAGGCGGGCCGCTCGCGGGACTCGCTCCGGTTCGGCGACGACGACCCTTCCGAGGACCCCCCTGGGGAGCGCTGAGGGGGCGCTTCGGTCTCGGCTTCGCTTCCCGCTCGGCCGCCGCCGAAGCCGGCCGTTCAAGTCGCCGGCCCTCCCACGACGGGCATGGACGAGACGGCCACGCTCGCCTCCTCGCACACCGAGATGACGGAGATGCTGCTCCCGAACGACACGAACAACCTCGGCCGCGCGCTCGGGGGCGCCGTGTTACACTGGATGGACATCTGCGGCGCCATCGCCGGCATGCGCTTCTCGAACCGACAGGTGGTCACCGCTTCGATGGACCACGTCGACTTCATCGCGCCCATCGAGATGGGCGAGGTCGCCATCATCGAGGGGTACGTGTTCAACACCGGCCGGACGAGCGTCGACGTGAAGGTCGACGTGCGCGCCGAGAACCCCCGAACGGACGAGACGCGCCGGACGACCACCTCCTACTTCACGTTCGTCGCGCTCGACGACGACGGCCGCCCGACGCCGGTCCCCGGCCTGGCGTGTCCGACCGAGGACGAGGAAGTCCTCCGCGACGACGCCATGGACGGCCGGGAGGAGCAGCTGCGGCAGGTCGTCGGCCGGTACGACCTCTGAGGACGGAGCTCGGGGACTACTCCGCCGAGCCCGCGACGACCTCGACCGTCGCGTCCGGATCGCCCGACGACGCGGCCGCCGCCTCGTGCGCCGCCAGCGCGCGCTCCGCGAGGGCGTCGAGCGCCTCGTTGGCGTCGCCGCTGCGCTCGCCCTGATCCCCGCTCGCGAGATGACTCGGACAGCCGCAGTCGGAGGCGCCGAACCCGTCGACCGGTCCCGGCGGCAGCCGCTCGGCGACCGCGCACTCGACGTCGACGCCGACGCTGCGGACGACGCGGTCGATCCGCGCCGCCGGGTGGCCGAGCAGGTAGTCGACGTGCCAGTGCCGGGTGTCGTTGTCGCCGCGGGCGGTCCGGCGGTGCCTGTCGACCCGGGAGAACCCGCCCGCCCCGAGCGCGCTCCCGGTGTAGGCGTACGCGCCGGCAGACAGCCGGTACTCACCGAGCGCGCCCGCCGACACCGTCGTGTCGTCCGTCAGGGCGACGACGAGCGTGTAGCTGCCGCCCGCGGCGTCGCTCATCGGTCGGTCACCTCGGCTCTCCCCGCCGACGCCCTGCTCACGACAGCGCGGCCGGCGCCTCGTCGGCGGCCGCCCGGAGCGAGCCGACCAGGTCGTTCGCCTCGTCGTCGAGGCGGTAGGTGTCGTGGAAGTCCGCCGGGTCGCGGCCGCGGCCGGAGAGCGTCCCGACGACGTCGGCGATGCGGTCGTAGTTGTCGCGGACGAGCCCGCCGACGATCCCGGGGGTGCCCGCGCGGTCGGCCAGCTCCTCGGCGGCCGAGCGCCCGGCGTACACCCGGCGCTCGGCGGGGTCGACGAGCACCATCGCGAACGGGCGCGAGCCGAACTGCGCGTCGAGGAACGGGCCGACCGGGTCGGCCGCCCACGGGACCGCGACGACGCCGTCGAGCCGGCGGAGCGCGACGGCCGCGACCGAGCAGTACGGGCAGTCGCCGTCGAAGATCAACACCGGCGCGTCCGCGTCGTCCGGGTCGGTAGGCATGTCGAAAAGTAGGGTCTCTATCGGTTTAAGCGGCCCGTCGGCCGAACTCGTTCGGGCGTCACGGGGGCGCGCGTTCGGCCGTTACGGGGGCGCGGCCGGCGGCTGCGACGCGCCGCCGATCCCGCTCAGTGCGAGTGGCCGAGCGCCTCTTCGAGGGGCTGCCCGAACCGCTCCTCGAACAGCTCCGCGGCCGTCTCCTCCATCTCCGCGATGTCCTCGGGCACGTCGCCCTCGCTGTGGTGGACGATGACGTGCGCCTGCTGGGCCATCGCCTGGACGATCACGTCGGAGACGACGGCCGTCGCGGGCTCGCCCTGCTCGCTGAGCACGTCGACGAGGCCGGCGGGCAGTTCGAACGACTCTTCGTCACCGTCGGGACCGGTGATCGTGTAGGTCTCGGTGTCTCCCATAGGTGTGGGTCGCGGCCGCGACATAAGGGTCTGTGGAAACCGGACGCGGGCGGGCGTCGGGTCGAAACCGTGCGGACCGATCGGGTTCACCCGTGCGCCGAGACGGCCGTCACGGAGGAGCCCGAGCCGACGACGCTCGCGAGGTACACCGCGATGGCCGTGACGACGATCGACCCCCCGGAGGGGAGGCCGAACCCGATCGAGACCGCGAAGCCGCCGAGCACCGACAGCTGGCCGAAGATCACGCCGAGGTACATCGTCTCCCGGAAGCTCCGGGCGACCTGCGAGGCGGCCGCGACGGGGACGACGAGCATCGCGGCGACGAGGATGACGCCGAGCACCTGCATCGCGCCGACGACGACGACCGCGGTCAGCACCACGAGCAGGGTGTTGTAGCCGGTGACGTTCAGCTGCGCGACCCGCGCGGCCTGCTCGTCGAAGGTGATGAAGAGGAGCTGCTTGTACGTCAGCGCCACGCCGGCGACGACGATCAGGGAGAGCGCGCCCATCAGCCGCGCGCCCTCCGGGGTGACCACCGCGAGGTTCCCGAACAGGAACCCCTCGACGTTGACCCCGGTGAGCCCGTCGCCGTAGCTGATGATCAGCGTGCCGACCGCGAAGCTCCCGCTGAGCATGATCGCGATCGGCACGTCGCCGTAGGCCTCGGTGCGCTCGGTGAGCCACTGGACCGCGAGCGCGCCGAGGATGCCGACCGCGAGCGCGACGAGCAGCAGCGACCCGTTCCACCCGGTCGAGGAGGTGACGAGGATGCCGAGGGCGACGCCGGCGAACGCCGTGTGCGCGAGCGTCTCGCCGATCAGCGCCATCTCGCGGTGGACGAGGAACGAGCCGACGAGCGGGGCGACCACCCCGACGAGCACGCCCACCGACATCGACTGCCACATGATCGGGTGCCGGAACACGTTCGTGCCGAACGCGGCGTCCATCGCGCGGCCGAGCGAGCGGAACGCGGCGTACAGCTCGCTCGCGACCGGGAGATCCTGCGCCCAGTACAGCAGGAGGAACCCGAGCATGCCGACCGCGACGACGCCCGTGATGCCGATTCCGACGAGCTCCGCGGTTCTGCGGCGCCCCCGCCCGCCGCCCGCGCGGTCCCCGTCCTCCTCGGCCGAGTTCCCCGCCATCAGTGGTGGTGGTGGACGACCTGTCCGGTCGTCCCGTACGCCTCGGCGAGGGCGTCGCTCTCGACGAACGACTCGGTGTCCCCGTGGTGGTACAGCTCGGTGTTGATACAGGCGATGCGGTTCGCGCGGTCGGTGACGACGCCGATGTCGTGCTCGATGAGGATGATCGTGATACCCTCGTCGTTGAGATCGTCGAGGAGGGCGTAGAACGCGTCGCGCGACTCGGCGTCGACGCCGACCGTCGGCTCGTCGAGCGCGAGCAGGTCCGCGTCGCTCGCGAGGGCCCGCGCGATGTACGCGCGCTGCTTCTGCCCGCCGGACAGCTCCGAGACGAGCCGGTCGGTCAGATCACCGATACCCACCGTCTCGATGGCGTCCGCGACGGCGGCGCGGTCGGCGTCCGAGAGGCGCCCCCGTCCGGCGTGCGCGAACCGGCCCATGGTGACGCACTCGCGGACCGTGACCGGCATCGCGCCGCCGCGGCTCGTCGCCTTCTGTGAGACGTAGCCGATCCGACCGCCGTCGTCGAACTCCTCGATCGGGCGCCCGAACAGCTCGACCGACCCCTCGTCCGCCTCGTGGAGACCGAGCATGAGGTGGAGGAGGGTGGTCTTCCCGGAGCCGTTCGGGCCGACGAGTCCGAGGAAGTCCCCCTCCTCGACGGTGAGGGAGACGTCTCTCACGGCGACGGTATCGCCGTAGGAGAAGGTTACGCCGTCGAGGTCGACGATTGCGCTCACTGCGTGTCTCCGATCTGGGGCGGCCGCACGTTTAGCTCTTTTAGTCCGGCGGCGTCGCCGTCGCCGGGCGGCTCGACGGTCGTCGCGCGGGCCGAACGGCTCACTGTGCGCCGAACGCCCGCTCGAAGGCGGGGACGTTGATCTCGGTCATCTGTTCGAGGTAGCCGTAGCCGGCGTCGTTCCACTCCCGCGTCGTCCCGCCGGCAGGCGTGACGGGGACCGCCTCCGTCGCGTCGCTGTTCTCGACGATCGACTCGGCGAGCCGGGGCGACTGGAAGCGGTCGTACAGCACGACGTCGATCCCCTCGGCGTCGACGAGTTCGATCGTGTCGGCGATCTCCGACTGCGTCGGCTCGTTCTGCGGCGAGACGCCGACCGGCGAGCGAAGCCGGAAGCCGTAGCGCGCCTCCAGGTACTGAAACGAGTTGTGGCCCGCGAGCACCGCCACGTCGCGAGTGGCCTCGTCGGCGATCGACTGGAAGGCCGAGTCGACCGCGTCGAGTTCCGCGGCGTACTCCTCGGCGTTCGCGGCGTACGCGTCGGCGTGGTCCGGGTCCGCCTCGCCCAGTCCGGTCGCGATCGTGTCGACGATGTCGGCGGCGAACACCGGATCGACCCAGACGTGCGGGTCGTGCTGGCGGTCGTCTTCGTGGGCCCCGTCGTCGCCCGCGTGATCTCCGCTCCCCTCGTCGTGGCCCACCCCCTCGCCGCCGTGCGAGTGGTCCCAGTCGAGCAGGTCGCCTTCGAGCCCGTCCAGCCCGTCGATGACGGCGACGGAGTCGTAGTCGCTCTCCAGCGTCGCGGCCAGGTCCTGCGCCCACGAGAACTCCGGGCTGTCGAGGTAGACGAACGCGTCCGTCACGGCGACGTCCGCCGCGAGGGTCCCGTCCGGCGTCCACCCGTGACCGAGCTGCCCCACGTCGACCGGGTCCTCGAAGCTCGCGTTCTCGCCCGCGACCTCGTTCGCCCAGTCGTTGAGGGTGAAGAAGGCGGCGTAGCCGGAGTCGAACCCCTCGGACCCGCCGTCCGCGGCGCCGGAACACCCGGCCAGCGACGCGGCCGTCCCCGCGACCGCGAGCCCGGCGCCCCGCCGCAGCACCGACCGCCGTGAGTGAGTCATACCGATCGGTAGCGCGGGTTAATAGAAAAAAGCTATTATTTCACAACTCTCAATTAATAACTCGGCCGCCGAGAGCGCCCGAGATTAACAACTCCGCCCGGTCGCGCGCGGGGAACGGGCCTCGGACCGACCGCCTCACTCCGTGAGGTCGACGACGGTCGCGTCCGCGAGTTCGGCGAGCATCTCGGGGTCGACCGCGAACACCGCGCTCGGCGTCCCGGCGGCACCGTAGACGGTGTCGTACTCGGTGAGCGTCGGGTCGAAGACGGTCTGGAGCGCGGCGTCGTGACCGATCGGCGGAACGCCGCCGATGCTCCAGCCGACGACTTCCCGGATCCGGCTCGGGTCGCCCATCTCGGCGGCGTCGGCGCCGAAGTGACCGGCGACCGCGTCGAGGTCCAGCCGATTCGCGCCGCTCGTGACCGCCGCGACGAGGCCGCCGTCGCGTTCGCCACCGGCGAGCGAGACGACGATGGTCGACGCGATGGCGCCCGTCTCGCAGCCGACGGCGTCGGCCGCGGCGGCCGCCGTCTCCGTGCCCGCGTCGAACTCCAGTACCTCGACGTCGACCTCGTACCGATCCCTGGCTCGCTCTTGGAACTCCGCCGCGCGTGGATGCATGCGATCCGAGCCGCGTCCCGCCGGTATCAACCTCCTGGAGGCGGTGAAGCTGCGTCCGCGGGCCGGCCGTCGGGGGCCCGTCAGCGGGTCCGCAGTTCGTCCTTGTCCTTGATCACGCGGGCGTCGCCCTCTCCCGAGGTGAGTTCGTTGACGAGGTCGTAGAGGTCGTTCTGGAGCCCAGCCGGGAAGGTGAGGACTCCCACCCACGAACCGTCGTTCTGCCACTCCTCTCGCTCTAAGTCGCCGAACTCGCGGATCTGCGCCTGTCCGGACCCCGCGTAGTCGGCGGGAAGCTGGACCGCCATCGTCACCTCCTCGAACCGGATCGGGATCACCGGTCGGAGCGCGTCGAGCGCGTCGTCGACCTGGTTCTCGACCGGCTCCATCGGGTCGATCTGGAAGCCGGCCTCCTCCAAGGCGCGCTCGATCCGCTCGGGCGGGTGCGGCGAGTCGTCCATCTGCGGGTTCACGGCGTTTCGCGTGATGGTGGTCACGAGCTGGTTGTGCTTCCGCTCTTGCATCTCCGCGCGCTGCTCGGCGGTGATCTGGATCTCCCCGCGCTCGACGACCTCGGGGATGATTTCGAGCGGGTCCGTGGTGCCGAAGACCGTCTCTAAGTCCTCCTCGGCCGGTCGATCGCCCCGCGAGGCGTTCTCGAAGACGTCCTCGGCCGCGATGACCTCTTCGAGGTCCCCCTCGAACTCCCCGCGCTTGATCGCGAGCGCGGCGTCGGGGTCGATCAGGACCTCGAAGCGCTCCCCGTGTGACTCCAGTCGGGCCGTCACGGCCTCGTCGAGCGATATCATACCGAACGATACCACCCCCGCGGGCAAAAAGCCTCCCGCCGTCACCGGCCGTCACGTCGAATCGGATTGCCGGGGGCCGAGTTCGCGCGCCGCGGCCGACTACTCGGTCGCCGCCGGCCGCTCGTCGTCCCAGTCCTCGCGGCACGACTCCGAACAGAAGTGTCGGTGGACGACGTCGTCGCCGTCGACCCACGTGACCGTCCGTCGCCCGGTCCCCAGCGCCGGCTCGCCGCACGCGGCGCAGCTCGGTGCGGACTCCTCGTCGACGTCCTCCTCGAGTTCCGAGGTCGGATCCACCATACCTCCCCGTTCGCCCGGGGACACTTGAACCCGCGAAGGGCGGCAGTTCTGGCCACGGCTGTGGCTACCGTTCCGGCGGCCCCCGCTCCCGGTGCGTCTCGGCCGCTATCGCCGCGTCCGCGCGTCGCGGTCGGTCGCCTTCAGCGACGGGTGTTTGACGGTCATCTCTCGGTCCGCGCTCGGACCGACGACGGTCCGCTCGCGGCCGTCCGGCCACCGCACGTCCACGCGCAGCGGCTCCGCGCTCCCGAGCCCGAAGTGGGCGACCGGCTCCGTCTGACAGAGGCAGCCGCCGCCCGCGTCTATCGTCCGCCGCTGGACCCCGTCGGCGGTCTCTAAGGTGACGACGGCGCCGCGCGCCGGCGCGCCGTGGCGCGTCGTCGGCCGCACGCGGAGCCAGCCGGCGTCGGGCGCGTCAGGGTCCCCGTAGGCGGTCACCGGCTGCGCGGCGACCTCGCCGTGGACGACGAGGAGTTCGAGGGCGCCGTCGCCGTCGAGGTCGGCCGCCACCGCGCCGGTGCCGAACCCGTCCGGCTCCGCGGCCGCGCCGAGGTCGACGGGCTCCCACTCCGGCGGCTCGTCGGGGCGGTCCACGCGCTCGAACAGCCGGTTCTCGGCGCCGCAGACGTTGAAGAAGAGCTCCTCTCGCCCGTCGTTGTCGAGGTCCGCGGCGACGACCGTCCGGACCGGACCCACGTCGCGGAGCGGATCGGGGGCCACGTCGTCGTAGCCGCCGTCCGGCGAACAGCGGAGGAGGCGGCTCGGCGCCGACTCGTTGCCGACCGCGAGCGCGAACGTCCCGCCCTCGTCGACGAGCGCGGCGCCGCGCGTGTCGCCGCCGGGGTCCGAGAGGTCGGGGCCGCCGTCGGTCCGGGCGTAGTGGCCGTCGCGGTTGCTGAACAGCCGGTTCGGCCCCCCTTCGACGCCCGCGAACAGGTCGCCCTCGCGGGAGCGGTACGGGACCGCGAGCAGCGACCGGCAGCCCCCCTCGACCTCTAAGCCGACCGCCTCGGCCATGTCGGTCACCTCGCCGTCGTCGCCCAGCTCGTAGAACGCGAGCGGGGCGGCGTAGCCGGAGACCGCGACGCCGTACCGGCCGGTCCCGAGCCGGTCGAGGGCGGCGACCGACCGGCCGGCGCGGACGTCGATGCGGTCGGCGTTCACCTCGCGGGCGAAGACGTCCGTCCAGCGGTACCGGTCGGCCTCCAGGCGGCTCAAGAGGAGGTCGGGGTCGCCGCCGTCGACGCCGCGCGCGCAGTTGTGGACGTACACCTCCTCGCAGCCGTCGGCGTCGAGGTCGGCCGCGCACACCCCCATTCCGTGGCGCGTCCCGTCGGCGACGATGCCGCAGGCGGTGTCGGAGAAGCGGTCGTCCTCCCGGGCGTACAGCCGGTTCGGCTCGCCGTAACCGGCGACGAAGACGAGCGGCCCGCCGCGGCCGGGCGTCACCGCGACGCCGTACCCCCGCATCGGGCGCGCGTCGTCGACGAGCGCGGACCGCTCCGTGAACATGGCCGCCCGTCACCGCTCCGAGAATATGAACGCACGGGTTGGATACGGGCAGCGACCGGCGGGAGGAAATGGACGCCGCGCCTACAGGTTCCGTTCGATGTACCGGTTCACCCGCGAGATCCGGTCCGCGTCGAACGTCCAGAGGCCGCGCCAGACGCGCGGCTCGGTCTCGACCGCGAGGAGGCCGACGCCCCCCTCGATCCCCCGGACGAGGTCGCTGTCCGGGTCGCTCTCGGCGGGGTGGGCTCCCTCCGGAGGTCGGTACACCACGAACCAGCTGTCGGTGAAGTCGGGGTCGTCGCCGGCGTGGACCACCGCGTCGAGGTCCGCCGGGAGCTCGTCCGGCACGCCGTAGAGGTGCGTGTCGACGCCCGTGGCCGAAATCCGCTCGTACACCTCGCGCGTGCCGACCTCGTCGTCGATGCGCGAGAGCCGCTGGAACGACGAGCGCAGGGTGCCGTCGCCGGCGGTCCACGCCGCCCGCTCGATGAACCGCGAGATGGTGATCAGGAGCAGCTTCTGTCGGTTCGACTCGGGGTACCCCCGGAGCGTGAACGTCGCGTCGTCGAGGCCGCTTATCACCGAGGGGAGGTCGACGTCCGCGAGCGACCGGCTCCCGGTGATGTACAGGTCCGAGTTGACGAACAGCACCGCGTCGCCGAGCTCGCCGAGCGTCGAGCCGGCGACCACCTCGTCTCCCTCCATGAGCAGCACGAGGTTCTCGATTTCGTCGGGGTCGTCGCCGTCGAAGGGGACGTCGTCGTGGCGGCGCAGCACGTCCACGTCGATCGATGGGACGGCCTCGCCCGCCCCGTCGACCACGGCGGTCGTCGTCAGCTTCCGGGCGGTCAGCCCGCCCCGTCGGTCGGGACCGGCGATCCCGGCGCCGTCGGTCGCCGGTCGCTCGGCGTCGCCCGGCGTGACCCGACCGTCGACCACCCGTACTGCGTCGTCGCCGAACGTGTCCACGAGCATGTTCAGGACGGGATCCGGGTCGGTTCGGTTGACGATGACCACGGAGCGCTCGGGTCCGTCGAAGCGATCGAGAAACTGTTCGAGAGTCACGTGGTCCGGAGTCAGCGAGTTCGGTTGATAAGAATTCCCACTCGGTTATCGGCCCTGAGAACGACCGGCGCCGCCTACGCGCCGAGCGCGTCCTCCAGCAGCTGGAGGGGGTGTTCGATCTCGTAGCCGGTGCCGTGTTCCATCTGCATCGCGCAGGTCGGACACTCCGTCATCCCGACCTCGCCCTCGGCGTCCTCCATGTGTTCGAACATCTCCGCGCCGATCTCCATCGACTTCTCGTACTTCTCCTCCTTCCAGCCGTAGGTGCCGGAGATGCCCGAACAGGAGTCGCCGACGTCCTCCATCGTCACGCCGTCGACGTCGCGGAACGTCTCGACCGCCTGCCGGGAGAGCCCCTGGTTGCGGGCGTGACACGGCGCGTGGTACGCGAACGCGCGCTCGTCGTCGAGCCCGCCGGCCGCGTCGAGTTCGCCCTCTAAGTCCTCGTGGATCCGGAGGTACTCCAGCGCCTCGAAGGTGTGCTCGGCGAGGTCCTCGATCCCGTGGAGGTCGAACAGCTCGGGGTACTCCTGACGCAGCGACATCGAGCAGGAGGTACAGGAGGCGATCACGTCGGCGCCCTCGCCGATGGCCTCCACGAGGTTCTCGACGTTCGTCTCGGCGTGGCGGCGCGCGTCGTCCAACATCCCGTTCGCGAACATCGGCGTGCCCGAACACTTCTGGGGCGGCACCATGACCTCGTAGCCGAAGTGCTCGTAGACGCGGACCATCGCCTTACCGACCTCGGGAGTGTTGTAGTTGGAGTAGCAGCCGTGGAAGTACGCCACGCGCTTGTCGGGGTTCTCCACCTGCGCCCCGCCGCGCGCCTTCCACCATTCGCGGAACGTCTCCGTGGCGAACTCGGGGAAGTCGCGCTCCTTGGGGATCCCCATCACCTTCTCCATCGCCCACCGCGCGGGCCCGAAGTTCATCGCGAACGACGCCGTCCGCGGGAACTTGCTCGCGAGGCTCGCCGACGTGCGGTAGTTGGCGAGGATACGGTTCCGAATGTACTCGACGGAGAGCTTCTCCATCTGCCGCTCGACGAACTGCCCGCGCGCCTCGTTGTGCATCTGCGAGAGCGGCACGGAGGAGGGACAGGCGTCGTCGCAGCGCATACAGTTCGAGCAGGAGGTGATCGACTCGTCGATGTCGTGGTCGTCCTTCCGCTTGAGCCGCCACTGCTCGGGGCCCTGGAACTTCGGGCCGGGGAACTCGTCGTCGACCTCCGCCACCGGACAGGAGGTGTCGCAGCTCGTACACTTGTAACAGGAGTCGGCCCCCTCGCGGAGGTCGAGGTCGCCGCCCGGGAACACGTCGACCGGGTCGTACGCGTCCGGATCGAGCTCGGTCGAGTCGGTTCCGCCGGTCGCGCTCTCGCCCCCGCCCGACGCGCTCTCGACGCCGCCGTCGGTGGCGGCGCGCTCCGCGGCGCCGACGGCGTCCGCGTCCGAGGCCGCCTCCGCGCCGCCGTCCGGGACCTCCCCGTCGTCGGGGACGAATATCGACGGCTGCTCGTCGCGTCCGGCCTCGGGGACGCCGGGAGTCGGCTCACCGCAGCCGCAGCCTCCGGAGCCGGCGTTCTCTCCGCCCCCGTCGCGCCAGCCGCTCGGTTCGCTCGTCCCGTTCGAATCCCCCGCGTCGCCGTCGTCCTCGGTGTGTCGTGTCATTGGTTCGCCTCCGTCGCCGCCTGCCGCCCGGCCACGAGGCCGGTCGCGAGCGACACCCCGCTCGCGGACTTCTCTCTCGCCGCGTCCGCCCCGCCGACGACGCCGCCGGCCGCGAACACGTTCTCGTACTCTACCGCCCCGTCGGCGTCCGTGGGCCGACACCGCTCGTCGGGCCGGACGCCGAAGCGCGCGTACGGCTGGTCGCCGAACGCGTCGTCGACGAACCACTCGTACCGGTCGTCGGGCTGTTCGACGTGGAGGTCGAACACCGGCTCCCGGACGCCCTCGCGGTCGGAGTCGAGCCCCTTCCCGACGAGGCCGCCGGTCGCCAGCACGAACGCGTCCGCGCCGTACGGCGCCGTCCGCCCCTTCCGGTCGACCGCGACCGCCTCGACCCGGCCGTCGCTCGCGGACTCGACGCCGACCACGGGGTTGCCGGTCTCGAACCGGACGCCCTCGGCGTCGAGCGCGTCGAACAGCCGGTCCTCCAGGCGGAGGCCGGGGAGGCTCGGCGGGCCCATCGGAATCTCGAAGACGTCGGCGCCGAGGCGGTCGGCGAGCTCCGCGCGGACCTCGTCGCCCTCGTCGTCGCCGAGGAACGCCGGGAAGCCGACGCGCTCGACGCGGTCGACGCCGCCCGACTCGTCGACCACGTCGTGGAGGTGCGGCGAGACCGCCTTCGCGAGCGCCTCGCGGGCCGGCGTGCCGTCTATCTCCTCGTCGTGGTCGAGCGCCTTCGCGAGCCGAGTGATCTTCGCGTCGGCGCGGAACGCCTCGGCGAACTCCACCTCGGCGCCGGCGACGTCAAACGGGACGCCCGCGGCCTCCAGCCGCCCCGCGAACGCGCGCGCGTCGTACTCCGTGAGCGACCGGAAGCCGACGACCAGCATCGGCCGGTCGTCGCTGGCGAGTCCGGCCTCGGCGGCCGCGGGGTACCGCGCCGTCGGCTTCACCGCGCCGCCGAACGTCGGTACGAGCGCGTTGCGGTCGGTGTGGCCGCCGCGGTACGCGTCGCCGACGAGGTCGTCGAACAGGTCGAGCCCCTCGCGGAGCGCGTCGGCGCCGACGACCCGGTAGGGATGGCTCTCGGGGAGCCGGTCGATCCCCTCGAACGGGTCCGCGAGCGGCCCCTCCGGGTCGGGCCACTCGTCGGGGTCGAGCTCGCGGCCGGCGGTCGGCGGCCCGTCGCGCAGCGGCTTCGCGGGCTCGGTCGCCGGGACGTAGCCGAGCGCGTCGATCAGTCCCGAGGCCTGCCGCAGCGTGCTCGCCTTGTGGGAGACGAGCCGCACGTCCGCGCCCTCGCGGGCCGCCGACACCGCCGCCGTGACCGCGGCGAGGCCGCCGCCGACCACGAGGACGTCGCTGGTTATCGCCATCAGCGCCCCCCGTCGGTGGTCGCGTCGTCATCTGCGCGACCCCCGTCGGTGGCCGCGTCGTCATCTGCGCGACCCCCGTCGGTGGCCGCGGTCCCCGCTTCTCCTCCCGAACCGTCGGCGTCGGCCGCACCATCGTCGGCGCCCGCGTCGAACGCAGCGAAGTCGACCTCGCCGTCGAGGTTCGCGGGGTCGCCGTCGCGGTTCATCGTCGTCGCGTGGAGCATGTGGTTCAGCATCGCCTGCGAGAGCTGCTCGCCCCACAGCGCGTGGCGCTGACCCTTCCACCGCTCCTGATACAGCTCGTCCTCGGCGTCGCGGACGACCGGCTCGGGATACTCCTCGGCCAGCTCCGCGGCGATCCGGTGCGTACAGAAGCCGCCCTGGCAGTTCCCCATCGAGGCGCGGGTCCGCAGGCGGACCGCGTTGAGGTCGGAGCCGGCCTCGCCGATCGCGTCCTGAACTTCGGCGCGCGTCACGCTCTCGCAGTTACAGACGATCGGGTTCGGGTCGTACTCGTCGAGCACGTCGTCGGCCCGGGAGCCGAGCCGCTGGCCCGAGCGCCGTGCGACCGGCGAGCGGAGGCCGAACTCGTCCATCAGCTCCTCCATGCGCGCCTCGCTCTCCGAGCCCGGCAGCGGCGCCTCGGCGGTGTCGCAGGTCGCCTCGTGGCCGAGCGTCTCGCAGACGTGGTCCGAGATGGACTCGGCCATCATCCGGTAGGTGGTGAGCTTCCCGCCGACGATGGTGGTCATCCCCGGGAGGTCGTCGCGGTCGCCGTGGTCGAGGAGGAAGTAGTCGCGCGTGATGTCCGTCGGGTCCTCGGTGCCCGTTCCCGGGGGCTCGTAGAGGGGGCGGACGCCCCAGAACGAGCGGAGCGTCCGGGCGTCTTCGAGGGCGGGCACGAGCTCCGAGAGCGTCTCGATCATCAGGTCGACCTCCCACTCCTCCTCGGGGTAGTCCTCGGGGTCGTCGACCTCCTCGTCGGTCGTACCGAGGATACAGGCCGTCTCGTGGGGGACGATGATGTCTGCGTCGCCCTTCGGCCGGCACCGGTTGATCACGGTGTCGACCTGCCGGGTGTTCATCACCGTCATCACGCCCTTCGAGGGGCGGACCTCCACGTCGACGCCGGCCATCTCGCCGACGTTGCCCGCCCACGCGCCGGTCGCGTTGACCACGTGGCGCGCGCGGATCTCCTCGGTCGTCCCGGGCTCGCGATGGACGCGTTTCCCGGGGCCGGTCTCGTGTTCGATCTCGACGCCGACGACCTCGCCGTCCTCGACGAGCACGTCGGTCACCGGGGCGTGCGTCTCGACCCGCGCGCCGTGCTCGCGGGCGTCGGCGGCGTTGGAGACGCAGAGGCGGAAGGGGTCGACCGCGCCGTCGGGTAAGGCGATCGCCTTCTCCACGTCGCGCGCGAGGTACGGCTCGCGGCGCCGCGCCTCCTCGCCGTCGATCACCTCGACCGGGATGTCACACGCCTTACACCCCTCCAGCTTCTCCTGGAAGTACTCCTCGGAGTCCTCCGGTCGCTTGACGAACAGCCCGCCGGTCTCCTCGACGCAGTGACCCGCGATGTCGCGGAGGACCATGTTCTCCTCGATACACTCCTTCGCGCTCTTCCGGTCCGAGACCGCGTAGCGGCCCCCGCTGTGGAGGAGGCCGTGCATCCGTCCGGTCGTGCCGTGCGTCAGGTTCCCCTTCTCGACGAGGACCGTATCGAGCCCGCGCCGCGCCAGGTCCCTGACGACGCCGCACCCCGTCGACCCCCCACCGACGACGACGACGTCCACTTGTCTGTCCATGCGAGGCCCTTGGACCACGACCACTTTACTTTACCTCCCGAGGCGTCCTACCCATAACTATCAGGGTCATTCAAGTAGTGTAATCGCTGTCGGTGCCGGTGCGTTTATATACTATACTTTTTCACTCCCGCCGGCATCCGGATTTTAACAGGAAGATTATTATGGTAGTACATTATGTTCACGATTGGCGTGGTAGCTTCCGTGAAGATATGTCGCGGCGGCGTCGATACGCCTCGCGGCCGCCTCGGGTCGGCTCCGGACGGGTCTGACCGAGCGGACGCGCGACGCGACAGCGGACGCGGCGTCGGGATCGCTCTCGACGGCGAGTGCGACCCGGCCACCGCCGCGCACGGACCAGCGCCACAGGAGGGATCCACAACATGACACAGTACGTCGGTGCGATAGACCAGGGGACGACCGGCACCCGATTCATGGTGTTCGACCATGAGGGCCAGGTCGTCGCGAACGCCTACGAACAGCACGAACAGATCTACCCGAACCCGGGCTGGGTCGAACACGACCCGATGGAGATCTGGGAGAACACCCAGCAGGTCGTCCTCGACGGCCTCGCGGACGCCGGGCTGGAGGCGGACCAGCTCGAAGCGATCGGCATCACCAACCAGCGCGAGACGACCATCGTCTGGGACAAAGACTCCGGGCGACCGGTCCACAACGCCCTCGTGTGGCAGGACCGGCGGACGACCGACCGCGTCGAGGAGCTCCAGGAGGCGGACAAGATCGAGGAGATCCGCGAGAAGACCGGCCTCGAGGCCGACGCGTACTTCTCCGCGACCAAGACCGAGTGGATCCTCGACAACGCGGAGCCGCTCAAGATGCAGAGTTCCCGCGGGGGCGACCTCCGCGACCGCGCCCGCGCCGGCGAGCTGGTGATGGGCACCATCGACTCGTGGCTCATCTACAACCTGACGGGCAACCACATCACTGACGTCACCAACGCCTCCCGGACGATGCTGTACAACATCCGGGACCTGGAGTGGGACGACGAGCTGCTCGACGAGTTCGACGTACCGAAGGAGATGGTGCCCGAGGTGCGCCCCTCCTCAGACGAGGACTACTACGGTCACACGGACCCCGACGGCTTCCTCGGCGAGGAGGTGCCCGTCGCGGGCGCGCTCGGCGACCAGCAGGCCGCGCTGTTCGGCCAGACCTGTTTCGACGAGGGCGACGCGAAGAACACCTACGGCACGGGCTCCTTTTACCTGATGAACACGGGCAACGAGGCCGTCGAGTCCGACCACGGGCTCCTCACCACGATCGGCTTCCAGATGTCCGGCGAGCCCGTCCAGTACGCGCTGGAAGGCTCGATCTTCATCACCGGCGCCGCGATCGAGTGGCTCGAGGACGTCGACCTGATCAACAACGCGGCCCAGACCGCGGAGCTGGCGCGCTCGGTCGACTCGACCGACGGCGTCTACATGGTCCCGGCGTTCACGGGCCTCGGCGCCCCGCACTGGGACGGCCGCGCCCGCGGCACCATCGTCGGGATGACCCGCGGCACGAGCAAGGAGCACATCGTGCGGGCGACGCTCGAATCGATCGCCTACCAGACCCGCGACATCGCCGAGGCCATGGAGGCCGACTCCGGCGTGGAGACGACGAGCCTCCGCGTCGACGGCGGCGCGGTGAAGAACAACTTCCTCTGTCAGCTCCAGTCCGACATCATCCAGACCGAGATCGCGCGGCCTGAGGTCGACGAGACGACCGCGCTCGGCTCGGCGTACGCCGCCGGGCTCGCGGTCGGCTACTGGGACAACGTCGACGAGCTGCGCGACAACTGGCAGATCGACCGCGAGTTCACGCCCGAGAAGGACCAGGCGGAGGTCGACAAGCTGTACAGCCGCTGGGACGACGCGGTCGAGCGCTCGAAGAACTGGGCGATCGACGAGGAGGACGAGTAAATGAACGAGCTCCTCCTCCAGATCCCGGTCCTCGGGATCGAGGTCAAGCTGTTCGTCATGCTGCTCATCACCGCGCTGGCGGGCGGCGCGTTCGGGGCCGCGATCGGCGCGCTCCCGGCGTTCATCTTCACCGGGTTCGTCGTCTTCCTCGGCGAGGGTATCGGCATCCTTCAGCGACAGATCGGCGCGATCGAAGGCATCCCCGCGGGCGAGCTCGCCGCGGGCATCACCGGCGTCATCGGGTTCGGTGCCATAACCGGCCCGCACATCGCGTTCGCGGGCGGCGTCGCCGCCTCGGCGTACGCGGGCAAGAAGTACCCCGACATGAACCCCGCCGACGGCGGATATCACTTCGGGAAGGACATCACGTACGCGTTCGGCACGAAGCCGGACATCCTCGCCGTCGGGGCCGTCTTCGGCGTGATCGGGATGCTGCTCACCCGCGTGCTGAACGGCGTCTTCATCAACGTCATCGGGATGACGCCGCCGACCGACTTCATCGCGGTGTCGGTGTTCGCGACCGCGTTCCTCGCCCGCCCGGTGTTCGGCTACCCGATCGTCGGGAAGCCGGCCGGGAAGGGGCTGCTCGACATGTCGCCGTTCGAGCGCGGCGACATGCATCCGCAGGCCGACGGCGGTCCGGAAGAGCACGCCGGCCGGCCGGCGACCGAGCCGTGGCTCCCCCACCAGTACAAGTGGTCCGGCGTCGCCGCCATCGGCCTCGTCGGCGGTATCCTCGGCGGGTACATCTACCTCCAGACGGGGAGCATCTTCCTCGGCTACGGCATCTCGGCGATCAGCCTGCTGTTCCTGAACCTCGGCGTCGAGAAGATCCCGGTGACACACCACATCACCCTGCTCGGCTCCGTCGGCGCCGTGATCGGCGTCGGCGCGTTCGGGGACATCGGCGCGGTGACGCCGCTCGCGTCGGTCGGGACGAGCGGCGCCGTCGTCGCGCTGCTTGCCGGCGGCGTCCTCGGGGCCCTCAGCGGCCTCGTCGGCGAGGTCACCCAGCGGCTGTTCTACTCGCACTCAGGGACCCACGTGGACCCCCCGGCGATGGCCATCGCGATCATGATGCTCGTCGTGGGCGTCCTCGCCATCCTCGGCATCCTGCCGAACGCCGGGTACCTCTGAGACCGCTCGCGGGAGCCGACGCCGCGTCGGCTCTCCCGTAGCGGCCTGGGACCGTTCCGCACGCGAGACACCCTCCGACCAAGCCGCCGGATACCAATGAGACCAGACCGGACACGCGAACGCCGAGGCGCTCGGTTCGAGAGCGACGGCCGTCGCTCGGCCGGCGTCGCCGCCGCTCGCGGCCGCTCCGTCGCTCCCGACGCACCCGCCGGTCCCGACGCCCCTGCCGCCGACGCCGGTCCCGACCGCGATCGACCGCGCACCGACTCCGCTTCGTGCCAGTTTTGTTCGGCTGTCTCGGAGGGTCGGCCGTGAACATCGACGACCGGATCGAACGGCGGCTCGGCTACGACGCCGGCATGAGCGTTCTCGCCGACTTCGAAGCCGTCTCACCGGTCAGACACGTCGACTCGCCGGTCGGCCGCGGCCCGGCGATAGAGCGGCTCCTCGACGTGTTCGAGCCCGCCTTCTCCGGCTCGCTCCCGCCGAGCGTCTACGTGTACGGCCCGAAGGGGAGCGGGAAGTCGGCGGTCGTCTCCGCGCTGTTCGACCGGCTGGCGAGCCACAGCGGTCCGCGGCGCGCCATCCAGACGACGACGCGGGCGGTCGAGCCGACGATCCCCGGGTTCGTCTACGTCGACGCTCGGAAGGCGTCGACCCGATTCCGGCTGTACCACGCGATGCTGGCCGCGATGAGCGACGACCCCGTCCCGGACCACGGGATCGGGACCGAGGAGCTGGCCGACTCGCTGCGCGACGCGATGCGCACGGGCCCCGACCTCGTCGTCGCGGTCGACCACACGAACGAGACCGAGACGCCGACGGCGGCGACGCTGATCGACTGGCTGAACGACGTTGGCGATCGGGTCACGCCGGCCTGTATCGGCCGCGACCCGCCGGACGCGATCGACTGGGAGCCCGAGACGACCGTCGAGTTCGCGAAGTACCGCCGGCACGTGCTCGTCGAGCTGCTGACGAGCCGGTGTTCGACCGGGCTCGGCCGCGAAGCGCTCTCGCACGACCAGATCCGCGAGATCGTCGAGTGGGCCGCGGGCGACGCCCACGACGCGCTCGCCGCCGTAATGGGCGCGGCGGTCAACGCGGAGCGGGTGGGGGCGTCGACGGTCCGCTCCGGCGATGTCGACGCCGGTATCGACGGCGTGCCCCGCCCCTGCGTCGCGCTGGGGCGGGTGCTGGCGCTCCCCGAGAGCCGCCAGCGCCTCCTCTACGAGCTCGCCGGGCTCTCCGAGGAGGAGCGGTCGACGGTCGGCGTGGCGACCGAGGCCATCGCCGCCCGCCCGGGCGTCGACCTCTCGGCGTCGACGGTGCGGCGCGTGCTCTACGAGCTGGCCGACGCCGGCCTGCTCGAACGCGTCACCGTCCATCAGAGCGACGGCAAGGGGCGCCCCCCGAGCCGGCTCGTGCCGCTGTTCCCGACGGTCGTTTTCCGCGAGCTGTTCGAGCGACGCGTCCGGACCGGGTAGCGGCCAAAGGGGGCGACCCAACCGGATCAACAGCAGCGATACGTTTTTTAAAGGACGTAAGTGACAGCGGCAATTGCTTATAAATGGACGCGGTGGCGTGTGCCTGCGAGTGGCCGCCACCGGCGGCCGCGAGTCAGCACGCGCGAGGGAGTCGGTCGCCGAGCGAAGCGACGGCGACCGACGAGGCTGGGGAGGCGTGAGGTCGGTTGCGGTGCGTTCCCGCGAGCGAAGCGAGCGGGAACACGGAAGTCGCAGCCCGCGCAGCGAAGCGAGCAGGAACGTCTTCCGGTGGGGTGGGACTCAAAGGGGCAGCCGCGAGGACGAAGCACGGCGACGTAAGCACCGCAGGAACGAGCGAAGCGAGTGACGAGGAGCGTGGTTCGAGACGCCTTCGGCGTCTCGTCATCCCGAAAATCGGAGATTTTCGGGCGACAGCGAGCCGCGCGAGTCCTCGCGGCTGGGGCTTTGGAGGTGTTCGTCGCAGACCCCAAATCAACTATTTATAAGCGAGCGGCTGGGTCTTTGGAGATGTTCATCGTAGACCCCAAATCAACCATTTATAAGCGAGCGGCTGGGGCTTTGGAGGTGTTTGCCGCCGATCTGCCAGCAACTATTTATAAATAAGCGACTGGGACTTTAGCAACGTTTGTCGCGAATTCACGATCTACTTATAAAAACCATCCAGTCGCTCCCTCGAGGTACCAGAGCCGATCGAACGGAAGACAGTTGTCGCCGAGTCGTCGACTCGCGGGTATGGTTCCGCCCCTCGCGCTCGACATCGACGGCACGCTGACGACGCCGACCGGTCGGATCGACCCGCGAGCCTTCGAGCTGCTGCCGGACTGGGACGCGCCGATAGTCTTCGCCACCGGGAAGGCGTTCCCGTACCCGGTCGCGCTCGCGCACTTCCTCGGCCGCGAGGAGACGGTGATCGCGGAGAACGGGGGCGTCGCGTACGTCGACGGCGAGACGACGCTCGTCGGCGACCCGGACGCAGCCCGGGCCGTCGTCGAGGCGTTCCGCGAGCGCGGCGGCGAGGTCGGCTGGGGCGACGGCGACACGGTGAACCGCTGGCGCGAGACGGAGGTCGCGGTCTCGCCCGACGCCGACGAGGCCCTGCTCCGCGAGGTCGCCGCGGCCGTCGACGACGTGGAGGTCGTCGACACCGGCTACGCCTTCCACGTCAAGTCGACGGGCGTGAGCAAGGGGCGGGCGCTCCGCGTCGTCGCCGACGCGCTCGGTCTCGCGGCCGACGAGTTCGTCGCGGTCGGCGACAGCGAGAACGACGTCTCGACGTTCGGCGTCGCCGGCGAGTCCTACGCGGTCGCCAACGCGGACGCCGCCGCGCGCGAGGCCGCCGACGCGGTGCTCGACGAGGGGTTCATGGACGGGACGGTCTCGGTGCTCGAAAGACTGCGCGAGCGCGGCGAGTAGGCGCGGCGTCTTCTTCCCGCTCACTCCCCGCCGTAGGGGTACCGCGCCGTCGCCCCGCACTCCAGGCAGCGGACGACCACGCGACCGGGTCGCGTCCGGACGCGGCTCGTCCTTCCGGGCCGGAGGTAGACGGCGCAGTCGTCGCAGGCGCGCCTGGAGAGCTCGGAGGGAACGCCACAGCGGTTGCGCTCGGCGATGCGGCGGGCGCGGGCGACGTACTCGCGGGCGCGGTCGTACTCGTCGTCGACGACCGCCTCGCGGGCGAGGGCGAACAGCCGCTCGATCCGCTCCGACGGGATGCCCATGTCACGGAGGGCGGCGCGCGGCGGCAAAGAGGTTGTTATCCGGAGCGGTCGATCCCGCGGGGCCCTCCGTTCAGACGTTCCGCGAGCGGCGCCGTCAGGACTCGCGCCACTTGTGGCCGCACTCGACGCAGGTGAACAATCGGACCTCGTAGGAGCCCCCCGGCTTCGGCAGCATCTCGTAGCGGGCCCGGTCGCCGTCGCAGCCGTCCGCCGGACAGGGCTCCCGCGTCGTCTCGGCGGAGCCGTCCGTCGCGTCGGCCACGGCGGGCGCCCCGTCGTCCCGTTGCGCGTCCCGCGTCGCCATCGCCGCCTCGTCTCCCGAGTCACGCGGCTCCTCGCTGTCGCAGGAGCGACACACCCACGCGTCCCCCTTGGCGTACATCGTCGACCCGCACTCGTCACAGAACCGCATAAAACCGACGTACGCGGACGGGTGACAAATACGTTAGCTTCCGAGCCGCCGCGACCCGCACGCTTTTTTATCGGTCCAACCCAACCGAGCGGTATGAAGGAATCCCTGATGGACGTGATCTGCTGTCCGCTCGACAAGGCGGCCCTCGAACTCGACGTCGACGACGCGGACGACGAGGAGATCCTCGCCGGGACGCTCACCTGTACGGAGTGCGGCGAGACGTACCCCATCGAGGACGGGATCCCGAACCTCCTCCCGCCGGACATGCGCGAAGAGGCCGCGGCGTAGCGGACCGCGATCGACCGGCCGCCGCGGAACGAGTCGCTCCCGCGCGCCCTCGGAAGCCCTCACTCGTGTGAATCTTTTTTTAGTACGGGGTCGTGGTCCCACCCGTGCCGACACTCGACGTCGAACTGAACGGGGAGGCGGTCCACGACATCGACGCCCCGGACTCGTTCGTCACCGACGGCCCGTTCCCGGTCGTGCTCGAGAACAGCGGGCGCTCGACGCACGTCCACCTCCACTTCGACGACGAGCTCGACCGGGTGGCCGCGCTCGACGAGGGGAACCACTTCGTCGCCGACGAGGCCACCCGCCACGTCCACGTCTCGACGGCCGCCGTCGACGAGGCCGTTCGCGGCAAACTGAAGATCGTCACCGGCTACGGGTCGAACACGACGTACGTCGACGTTCGGGTCGACCCGTCGCCCGAGGCCCCCGAGGAGGCGGTCGCCGTCGACGAGGAGCTCTCCGCCTCTCCGGAGCGCACGCCGGAGCCGCCGGCCCGACAGCGCGCGGTGAACGGCCTCGACCGCCTGGTACAGCGCGGCGGGGTCGCGGGCGCGGTCTTCGGGCTGGTCGCGGTCGGCGTCGCGGTCGCGGTCGCGGTCGCCGTCGACAGCGCCGTCGTCTGGCTCGCGGTCGGGCTCGCGCTGATGGTCGCGTTCGGCGCGGCGCTGCTCGCGCTGACGTGAGGCGACGGGCGTGTCCGCCCCGCGGCCTCCGCCGGCTCGACTCCGCTGTTTCCAGCGGCTCGTCCCTCTCGTCTCGCACCCCCCGTCTCGCACCCCCCGTCTCGCACCCCCCGTCTCGCACCCCCCGTCTCGCTCCGGATCCGCGCGCTTTTAACCGTCCCACCGGAACGAGACGCCATGAGCTTCGAGAAGGAAGACGAGGTCGTGCTCCACGACAAACACAGCGAGTACGACGGCGAGACGGGGACGATTACGCAGGTGATGGAGACGATGTTCGGCGACGCGACGTACACGGTCAGCTTCGAGGATGGCCAGGAGACGGGCGTCCCGGAGGACGCGCTCGACGCCGTCGAGAGCGAGGAGTAACGCCGCCCCCACTCGTACCGCATGCCGAAAGTCCCCTTCCACTACGTCGACCTCCGCGCGTTCTCGTACGCCACTGAGGACGTGAAACGCGTCGAGCAGGCGCTGTTCTCCCTGCTGCCCGACGACGTCGAGCTCGAACGCGTCGAGAACGTGGGGCATCACGGGGACCGGATCGTCGTCCTCTCGGCGCGCGTCGAGCGGGCCGACGAGATGCGACACGTGCTCGACCGGCTCTCCGAGCTGGAGGACCTCGACCGCGTTCTCGACGAGCTCGACGAGCGCGTCGACGACAACTGCGCGCTGTTCCTCCGCCTCGACAAGCAGGCGGCGTTCCGCGACGAGGTCCGGCTCGGCCCGGGGCTCACCGTCCGCACGAAGGTGGAGGCGTACCCGGCGAAAAAGGAGAAGGCGGTCGCGAACGCCCGCGAGACGCTCTCGCGGCTCGCGGACGAGGACTGAGCGCGCCCGACCGCACCCGCGTGCGGTCGACCGCCGACGGCCGCGCGAGGCCGCGCTCTCCCGGTCGCGTGTCCGGCCCGCACCCGCGGCGTGACTTTTTCACCCGCCCCGTCGATGTCCGGCTATGAGCGATCCGTTCGTGGTCGTCGGCGCCGACGCGGCGGGGTTGAGCGCGGCCAGCAAGTTCCGGCGCGAGGCGCCCGACCGCGAGGTCGTCGTCTTCGAGAAGGGCCGGTGGATCTCGTACGCCTACTGCGGGATGCCGTACTTCATCGCGGGCTACGTCGACCGCATGTCGAACCTCCTCTCGCTGTCGCCGAGCGACGTCGACGAGCGGGGGATCGACCTCCGTCGGGGTAGCGAGGTCGTCGCCGTCGACCCCGACGCGAAGCGCGTCACCGTCGAGACGGCCGACGGCGACCGCTTCGAGCAGGCGTACGGCGACCTGCTCGTCGCCACCGGCGCGCGCGCGACGACCGGTCCCTTCGACGTGCGCGGCGTCGACGGCGCGTTCACGCTCCACGACATGGACGCGGCCGCCGCCATCGACGCGTACGTCGCCGATCCGGACGCCTACGACCCCGAGCGCGCGGACGTGAGCGCGGTCGACCGCGAGCGCGTCGAGCGCAACGCCGCGATGCCGGCGCCCGAGACCGCCGCGGTCGTCGGCGGCGGGTACGTCGGCGTCGAGGTCGCGGAGGCGCTGACCGAGCGCGGGCTGGACGTCCACGTGTTCCACCGCTCCGGCCACCTCCTCTCGCCGTTCGGCGAGACTGTCGGGAACCGCGTCGAGGCGGCCCTCGAAGCCGAGGACGTCACGGTTCACACCGACTCGCCGGTCGAGGCGCTCGTCGGCGACGACCGGATCGAGGCGGTCGAGGTCGGGGGCGACCTCGACGGGACCGTTCCCGAGCGCTTCCCGGTCGATATGGCCGTCGTCGGCGTCGGCATCCGGCCGAACACCGACCTCCTCGACGGCACCGGCGTCGACCTCGGACCGGGCGACGCGGTCCGCGTCGACGACCGCGGCCGCACCAGCCTCCCGGACGTGTACGCCGCGGGCGACTGCGCGACCGCCCGCCACGCGGTGACCGGAGAGCCCGACTGGCTCCCGCTCGGCCTCACCGCGAACCGTGCCGGGCGCGCCATCGGTGCGACCGTCGCCGGCGACCCGACGCCCGTCGGCGACATCGCGGGCACCGCGGCCGTGAAGGCGTTCGACGCCGAGGCCGCCCGTGTCGGGCTACTCGACCCCGAGAAGGCCGAGGCGGCCGGCTTCGACCCGGTGGACGAGACGGTGACCGCCGGCTCGCGCTCCGGCTACTACCCGGGCGCGGCCGAAACCGACGTGACCCTCGTCGCCGACCGGGACACCGGGCGTCTGCTCGGCGGGAGCATCGTCGGCACCGACCGGGCCGCGGTCCGGATCGACACGCTCGCGACCGCGATCGAGGCGGACATGACCGTCCCCGAGGTCGAGCGCTTGGACCTCGCGTACGCGCCGCCGTTCAGTCCGGTGTGGGACCCGATACTCGTCGCCGCGAAGGTGCTGAACGGGAAGCTCAACGAGTGAGGCGGTTCGGGTCGCGACGCTACCGCGACGCGGCGATCCGCGAGAGGAGGAAGCCGACGACCGCCGACGCGGCGCCCACCGCGACCGCGACCGCGCCGGCGAGCGCCAGCGGGGCCGTGAACGCGGCGGCGGCCGGGGCGCCGGCCGCGAGCGGGAGGAGGTACGGCTCCGGTCCGAGCTCCCGAAGCAGCGTCCCCGCGAACGGTCCGTAGGCGAGCAGTATCGCCGGGAACGCGCCGCCGCCGGTCGCGGCGAACGCGACCGCGCCGATCGCCGTCACCGCGGCGAGGACGCCGGTGGTCTGCGCGCTTCCGACGCCGGCCGCGGCCGTCACGTCGAACGCGACGTACGACAGCGCGAGGCCGACCGCGCTCCACACCGTCGCCCGCTCGAATCCGGTCTCGCCGAGGGCTATCCGTCGGAGCGCCGCGCGTCGAGACGCGGCCGCGCCGCCGTCGCTCGCGCCGTCCGCCGTTCGCTCGTCGCTCGCGTCGTCGCCCGTCATTCCGGTCGCGTCGCGCCCCGCCCCTCGCGGTCGGGGGTGAGGTTACCGTGTTCGTCGATCTCGCCCGCGACGATCCGCGTCGAGGAGATGCGCTCGCCGTCCTCGGCGATCACGTGGTCGACGACGACCAGATCGAGCGGGTCGCGGCCGCGCTCGGCGCGGATCTCGTTGATCCGCTCGCCGCCGGCCTTCGTCTCGGGGGAGACGATCAGCGCGTCGAACTCCGGTTCGACCGCGATGCCGGTCGGCTCCGTCAGTTCGCGGATCTCGTACTCGCGCCCGTGCGCTTCGGCCCGCGGGGCCAGCTCCGCCTCCAGGTCGCGCTCGCGCCGGTCGTAGGGGCGGACGTACCGCTCGACGTGTCGGGTCTCCGGCGCCAAGTCGTCGGAGGTGAGCCCGACCGTGACGTCACCCAGCTCGAACGCCCGTTCGAACAGCTTGCGGTGGCCGTCGTGAACGGGATCGAACGTACCCCCCAGCGCGACGTTCATGCCTCTCCGTTGCGCGGGTCGAACTTAAAACGTCCCGAACCGCGGTCGGGCGGTGCGCGGTCGGTGCCGGCCGAATCAGTTCGTCGGCTCGTCGCCGTCCGCGTCGTCACCGTCCGCGTCGTCGTCACTGTCCGCTTCGTCGCCTCCGGTGTCTTCGCCGCCTTCGGCTTCATCTCCGTCAGATGCCTCGTCGTCGACGCCGTCGCCGTCCTCGCCGTCGACGGATATCTGGACCGGTTCGGTGTCGCCGTCGGGCGACTCGCCGCCGAGCCGGCGGTCGAGGTTGAAGACGGCGTTCAGCTCGGCCTGGACGTCGCCGACGACGGTGCGGACCAGTTCGCTCGGCGCGATGGCCTCGTACTCGTAGGGGTTGTTGCCCGCCCCCTCCGCCTTCCGCTTGCCGCGCTCGACGGTCCCCTCGTCGTGGAGCTCGGCGAGCGCCTCGCGGACGGTGCTGGGGTACAGCCCCGTGCCGTCGGCGACCTCGTCGCTCGTGCTGTGGGGGTTATCGCGGAGGTAGACGTAGATGCGCGCGCGGGTCTCGGTGTCGAGCAGCCACGCGAGCAGGTCGACGACGTTGTCGTCGAACCCCTTCACCGCCCTGTCCGCGCCCTCGCCGAGCCGCTCTTTCGTCTTCCGAAGCTCCTCGCGGGTCCGGTCCGTCGGCGACTCCTCCGGGTCGTCTCCCGGCTCGGTCGGTGAATCGTCCGTGGTCATGCCGGAAACTGGGGGCTACGCGGCCAAAAGCGTTTCTCGTCGCTTTCGTTCCGACGGAACTCCCGGGAGCGCCCCAGAGGCGTTCGATTCCGGGGTTAGGGGCTCACGAGGAGGTCCGAACGCAGCGCGTCGGCGCCCTCCTCGTCGCGGATCCGGCGCTGGCGCGCGGCGCCGCTCTCCGCCTCGTACACCTCGCGGATACCGTCGACGCCGAGCCGGTCGCACTCCGCCGCGACGACCTCGCCGAGCGCGGTCGTCCCCTCGCCGTCGCGGTCGACGAACGCGGCCTCGTGGCCGTGACGGATCGCGCGCCACTTGTTCTCGTCGAGCAGCTCGCGGCGCAGCGTCGACGGCGACTCGCCGTCCTCGTACCGCTCGGCGTAGTCGACGACCAGCGCGCGGACGTACTCGGCGAGCGCGAGCGTGACCTCGGGGTCGCGCTGCGCGTCGGGCGCGCGAACCTCCACCGTGCCGTGGCCCGTGTGGGGGCGCACGTCGAACCACAGCTCGCCGCGGTCCGCGATGGAGTCCGTCTCGACCATCCGGCGTTCGTACCGCTGGAACGCGTCGAAGTCGTCGAACGCCGAGGGGATCCCGGTGTTCGGGAGGTTCTCGAACACCTTCGCGCGGGCCGAGGCGAGTCCGGTGTCGAACCCGTTCCAGAACGGGGAGTTCGCGGACAAGGCGAGCAGCACCGGGCAGTGCCACCGCAGGCGGTTCGCGACCCAGACGGCCTTGTCCGCGTCGTCGACGCCGACGTGGACGTGGAGCCCCGCGGTCGTGTTCCGGTGTTGCGGGTACTGGATCCGGTCCAGCTGGGCCTGATACCGCGGCTTCCGAACGTGGTCGAGCTCGCGCCACTTCGCCGCCGGGTGGAGGCCCGCGGCCGCGATCTGATACCCGTCCGCGGCGGCGTGGTCGACGAGCGCCTCGCGGACCGTCGCGAGCGCGTCCGCGGCGTTCGCCGGGTCCTCGATCAGTTCCGTCTGCGCCTCGATGGTACACTCGAACAGCTCGTGGTCGAACCCCTCCGGCACCGCCGCTGGCGGGTCGCGGCCGTACACGAGGTCGTCGGTCCCGGACGTGGGATTGCCGTCGGCATCGACGATGTAGAACTCCTCCTCGATGCCGAGCGTCCCCATCCGGGAGAACGCGTCCCGCGAACCGAGTTCCATTACGCCTCCGTTCCGCCCGCGCGGTCTTATATGGATTGGAACCCGAAACGGAGCGCCGGTCTCGCGAGCGACTGCTTAAATTAGTCGTCGAGCTCCTCGGCGACGGAGTCCGGAACCGCGTCCGGGCCGCCGGCCGCGGCGTCGGCGATGTCCGCCTCCTCCGGGCTTTCGGCCTCCGACGCGAACTCGGGGTCGAACAGCCGGAGCGCGGTCCGGATCGTCTCCCAGTCGTCCTCGCCCGCGGCGTCGCGGAGCGAGCGCGTCGGCGCCGCGAGCAGCTGGCCGACGAGGGCGTCGGCCAGGTCCGCGACCGTCTCGCGCTGCTCGTCGGTCAGGTCGCCCTGCGCCTCCAGCTTCGACATCGCGCGGTCGAGCTCGCGGGCCTTCACCTGGTCCGCGCCGGCGTACATCGCCGAGATCGCGTCGTCGGCGCGCTTCCGCTTGTACGCCTCCAGGATGCGGTCGAGCTCCTCGTCGATGATCGACTCGACCTTCCGGGCCTCCTCCGCGCGGCTCTCGCGGGTCCGCCGGGTGACGTCCTCGAGGTCGTCGATGTCGTAGACGGTGACACCCTCGCGGGCGCCCGCCGCGGGGTCGACGTCGCGCGGCTGCGCGATGTCGATACAGACGAGCCGCCCCGCGCCGTCGACGTACGAGGGGTGGACGACCAGATCCGGGCTCCCGGTCGCGGTGACGACGAGGTCGGCGTCGGGGATGATCGCGGGGAGGTCCGCGAGCGACACCGCCTCCGCGGGGGTGTCGACCTCCTCGACGACGAACTCCGCGTGCGGCACCGTGCGGTTGGCGACGACGATCTCCGAGACGGCGGTGTCGTCGAGCGTTCGAGCGGCGAGCGTTCCCATCTCGCCGGCGCCGACGACGACGGCCGTCCCGTCTGTCAGGTCGATCTCGCCGGCCGCGAGCCGGACGGCCGCGGAGCCGAGCGAGACGACCCCCTCGTTGATCTCGGTCTCCGTCCGCGCGCGCTCGCCGACGTGGAGCGCCTTCGTCACGGCGTCCTTGAGGACGGGGCCGATCCCGCCCGCGGACTTCGACTCCTCGTAGGCCTCCCGCAGCTGGCCGATGATCTGGTCCTCGCCGAGCACGAGCGACTCCAGCCCGGAGGCGACCCGCATCAGGTGTTCTAAGCTCTCCTCGTGGTCGAGGCGGCGGACCGCGCCGGCGCGCACCTCCGGCGCGAACGTCGACAGCGCCGTCGCCCCGTCGACGGTCCGGTCCGTGACGACGTACGCCTCCGAGCGGTTACACGTCTGGACCGCGAACGCCTCCTCGACTCCTTCGCGCGCGAGCAGGTCGGAGACGGTCGCGCGGACGCCGTCGCCGCCGGCGGCCTCGATCTCGTCGACGGTCGCGTCGGCGTGGGCGACGCTCGCGCCGGCGATCGCACCCGTCTCTCTCATCGGTCGAGTACCTCCTCGATCACGGTGTCGGCCTCTTGCCGTCCGTTGGATCTCCCCTTTTGTAAACCCTTCCAAACCCCCCGGGATCTGACAACGCGCCGGACCGCTTCCCGCCGCGTTTCGGGGTCGACACCCTCCGATTTCAGCTCCTCGCGGATCTCCCCCGAGAGCGCAGCCATCTCGCCGGCCCCCTCGATCTCGGCCTCGATCCGCTCCCGGAGCGCCTTCGCCAAGGCGGGGCTCGTGCCCCCCGTCGAGAGCGCCACGGTCACCGGCTCGTCCTCGACCGTCGCGGGCACCACGACGCTGCCCGGATCGCGGCCGCCGGAGACGTCCGTCCGGTTGACTAAGATTCCCCGATCGAGCGCCGCGGCCTCGACGGCGGCGTTGACCGCGGCGTCGTCGGTCGCCGCGACCGCGAGCGCCGGGTCGAGCCGGTCGAGCCAGTCGGGAATCTCGTCCGTGTCCGGAGCGGCGCGGACCAGTTCGACCGGCGGCCCGTCCGCACCGTCGCCGTCCGCGCGCCCGTCCGCCTCGCGCCCGTCCGCGAGCGAGCGCAGCCGCTCGTCAAACTCGGGGCTGACGACGACGATCCGGCCCGCCTCGTCGAACCCGGCAGCCTTTCGCGCCCCCACGGAACCGCCGCCGAAGACGGCGACCGTCTCGCCCGCGAGGTCGTGGTACAGCGGAGTCACGCCGTGTTGCTGTCCGCCCGGTCCGCGATGCGGATCCCGGTCTTCTTCAGGATACGCGTCGAGAACAGCGTGTCCCAGTCGTCGGCGCCGACGTCCCAGTACTCGTCCATCAGCTCCCGCACCTCCGCGATCCGGCGCTCGCTCTCCGCCTCGGTGCGGCCGTGCGTCATCGCGAAGAAGTTGTACTCCCAGACGCCGGCGTGGCGCGGCCGCTCGTAGCAGTGCGTGACGAAGTCCAAGTCAGCGACGGCGGGGCCGACCTCGTCTAAGACCTCCTCGGGCACGTTCCAGACCGTCATCCCGTTCTCCGTGTAGCCGAGCGCGTAGTGGTTCGGGATGACGCCGACGCGGCGCACCTTCCCCTCCCGCTCGAACCGCTTGACCGTCTCGATCACCCACCCGACGTCGGCGCCGATCGCGGCCGCGACGTCCGCGTACGGGGTCTCCGTCACCGGGAGCCCGCCCTGGATCTCGACGATCAGGTCGCGCTCGTCGGGGGTGAGCGTCTCCCGGTCGCTCGGTTCCACGGTGGGCCCGAGGTCCGACAGGTCCACGTCGCCGTCGGGGACCGGTCCGTCGACGAGGAACTTCGCGCCGACGTGGAACTCCCGGAGCTTCGGGAGGTTGTACGTCTCCTGGCCCGTCGCGGCCTCGATCTCTTCGAGCACCTCCTCGACGCGGTCGCTCCCGTCCTTGTCGGGGTCCGGGTGGTCGGCGACGCTCACCACGAACCACATGTTGAGGTGGGGGTGCTCCCGCTCGTAGTTGTGCGCCACCGCGGTGAACTCGTTGACGGTCTCCGCGATCTCGTCGTAGCGGTCCTCGGGGGCGTGCATCGCCACGAGCGACGCCGCGCCGCCGATCTCCTCGGCGTTGACGAGCGCGCCGAACCGCGAGAGGATTCCCTCCTCGTCGAGTTCGCGGACGCGCTCGCAGAGCTCCGGGCCCGTCACGTCGACGCCGCGCTCCGCGAGCGCGGCCGCCGCGGCGTCGAAGGGCCGTTCCGCGACCGGGAACCCGCCCTGGAACGCGTTGATGATCGCGCGGTCGAGCGCCGTCAGATCCGCGTCGACCTCTCGCATGGCGCGACCTCGGGACCGAGCGAGAATAAGCGGTTCGGCCTGACGCCGCTGTCCGCCGGCGACGACCGTCGACCGCCGCGGCCCTCACTCAGCCGTCCACGTCGCGGGCGATGTCCGCGAGCGACGACCGCGGGCTCCGATTCGCGTCGTACACGGTCCGCTCGCCGGGGACCCGGAGCCCGTACAGCTCGCCGGGCACCACGACGTCGAGGACGACGCTGTCGCCCGGCTCCCGGCCGTTCGCGTCGAGCCACTCGACCAACCGGTTCGTCCCCTCGCTCGCCTCGCGCGCGAGCCGCCGGTTGTCGAACGCGCCGCGGAGGAGCCGCCCCCGCGAGTCGCTCGCGACCCGCGCGTGGCGCTCCTCGCGGTCGATCGCGACCCGGATCAGGTCCCCCTGGCTCACGCCGAGCGCGTCGCAGGTCCCGGACTCGACGCGGCCGTCGAGCGCGTCGTCGTCGGGGAGCCTGACGCAGGGGCGGCGAGTGCCGCCGCTCCGGGCGAGCGAGACGCGGATCGAAGAGACGTCCTCGCCGTCGGAGGGAACGCGAGGCATCGCGGCGTCGTTACTCGTCGGCCTCGTCGCCATCCGCGTCGCCCTCGCCGAGCGCGGCCGCCACGTCGCCCTCGCCGTCGACGACGCTCGCGTTGATCTGCGCGACGTCGTCGTCGATCTCGCGGCCGCGGACGGTGATGCGCTTGCGCTCGCCCTCTCGGGACGGCTCGAAGCCCACGCCGCCCTCCAAGAGGAGCTCCTTCAGGCGCGTGCCGGAGACGTCCTCGCGCATCGGGCGCCCGGTCTCGTCGGAGCCGCCGGTGAGCTCGATGGTGTGCTCGGAGAGTCCGACGGCGTCGCCGCCGATCTCGTCGCCGAGTTCGCGACCGAGGAATCGGTTGGCGTCCTGTCCGTCGACCTCTCGCTGGAACGTCTCGCCGGTCTCGGGGTCGGCGACGACGACTTTGAATTCGGCCATGCGCGAACCCAGTCCCCCGCGCATAAAAAGCACGTCGAAACGTCGGAACCGCGGGCCGCGACGCGCTCAGGCGTCTTCCCCGTCGACGCGGACGATCTCGCGCTCGCCGTCGCCCCACGGCCCGTCGACGAGCGCGGCCTCGACGGCGCGGGCGACGGCGGTCGGGTCGTCCGGGGCGCCGGCGCCGGCGACGCTCCCGACCGAGTCCGGGTCGAACGCCACGTCGAGCGCGTCGTAGACGGGTTCGGTGACCCGCGCGATCGGCTCGGGGTCGGCCGCCGAGACGACGAGGACCCCCGCGACGAGCGCCGCGTCGGCGCGGACGCGCTGGGCGAGGCCCGCGACCTTGCCGCCGACAGAGGCATCAGTTCTGCCCGCGATCCGAAGCGAGTGGTCCCCCGGACAGAACGCGGCCCGCGGCTCTCCCCGGACCACGTCGGCGCCGAGGTCGCTGAGCGCGTCGCGGAGCGTCTCGGTCGCGGTCTCGTACCGCGAGTCGATCGACCCGCGGCCGTCGCCGGTCGGCACCGCGACGCCGAACGAGAGCGTCGACCCCGTGTACGCGACCGCGCGCCCGCCGACGTCGCGTTCGAGGGGCGGGAACCCCGCCTCCTCGGCCGCCCGCTTCGCCGCCTCGAACCCGGGCTCGCGGGCGTCGCGCCGACCGAACGCGACCTGTCGCGGCGGCGCGGTCACGCGCACGGCCGGGACGCCGTCCGCGGCGGACGCGAGCAGGTCCGCCGTCGGCTCGCGGTCCGCGGCGGGCGTCTCGAACCCGCCCCTGTACACGCGCATGCCGAATCTGACGACGGGGGCGTACAAGCCCTTTGCGTCGGGAGCGGTCGCCCGTCGGCGCGCTGCGAGCCCCGGAGACGAGGCGGCCCGCCGGCCGGCGCGTGACACAACAGTTTTGTCGACCCTGGAAGTGGTTCAGGTATCGATGAGCGACCTCGGCGCGCTGCCGGTCCAAGCGTACCTGACCGCCTGCCTGCTGGCGGGAGGCATCGGGCTCTGGCTCGGCCGGGTCGCGTGGCGCGAGCGCGACGAGCCCGGCGGGATCGAGGTCGCCCTCTACCTGCTGTGCGGCGGCGGCGTCTCCCTCCTGTACGCGCTCCGCGTCGCCGCGCCCGGCGAGGTCGCGATGACGGTCGCGCTCAACCTGGCGACGCCGCTCATGGGCGCGTTACCCGTCCTCTGGATCCTCTTCGCCTTCGCGTTCACCGGGCACGACCGCTGGCGGACGGAGAACCGGATCGTCGCGCTCTCGACCCCGGCGTTCGTCTGGGTCCTCCTCGCGTGGTCGAGCGGCACCCACGGGCTGGCCCGGCGCTCGATCGCCCCCGTCGTCGACGGCCCGTTCACGCTGCTCGGGTACGGGCTCGGCCCCGTCGGGGGCGCGTTCGTCCTCCTCGCGTACGGGCTGTGTATCGCCGGCGCGCTCCTCGTCGTCGACCTCTACGAGCGGACCGGGAACCGCTACCGCCTCCAGACGTTCGTCGTGCTGCTCGGCACGCTGTTCCCGTTCCTGGCTGGCATCGCAACCTTCGTCGACGTCGGGAGCTACGCGCACCTCTCGTGGCTGCCGACCGCGTTCGTGATCCACGGCGTGTTCCTCTACGGCACCGTCTTCTGGCTCGGCACGCTCGACGCCGCGGTCGTCGCGCGCGACACCGCCGTCGAGGTGATGCAAGACCCCGTCATCGTCTCCGGTTCCGACGGCCGCATCCGCGACCTCAATCCCGCCGCCGAGGCGATCCTCCCGCCGGACGCGGTCGGCTCGTCGCTGTCGGAGGCGTTCCCGCGCCTGGAGGTCGGCGACGAACACCCGATCGCCATCGGCGACCGCCGGTTCGACATCCAGGAGAACCCGATAACCGACCCCCGCGGGACCGACCGCGGGCACGTCTTCCTGCTGCGCGACGTCACAGCGCGCGAGCGGCGGCAGACCGAGCTCGAGCGCCGGGAGGCCGAGCTCGAACGGCAGAACGAGCGGCTCGAGGAGTTCGCCGGCGTGGTCTCGCACGACCTCCGGAACCCCCTCGCCGCCGCCTCGGCGGCCGTCGAACTGGCCCGCCAGCGCGGCGACGACCCGGACGGCGCCCTAGAGCGGGCGGCGAACGCCCACGAGCGGATGGACGACATGATCGAGGGGCTGCTCGCGCTGGCGACGGCGGGGGAGACGGTCGACGACCTCGACCGCGTCTCGCTGGACGGCACGGTCAGACGGGTCTGGTCCCGGCTGGAGACCGCGGAGGCGACGCTGACCGTCGAGGGCGACGCGACCGCGCTGGCCGACCGCGACCGCCTCGAACAGCTGGTCTCGAACCTGTTCCGCAACGCGGTCGATCACGCGGGCGAGGACGTCGCCGTCACCGTCACGGTCTCGACGGACGGCGACGCCGTCTCGCTCGCGGTCGGCGACGACGGCCCCGGGATCCCGGCCGACGAGCGCGAGCGCGTCACCGAGCGCGGCGTGTCGCTCGGCGGCGGCACGGGGCTGGGGCTCGCCATCGTCGGCGACATCGTCGAGGCGCACGGGTGGTCGCTCTCGGTCGCCGAGTCCGACGCCGGCGGCGCGCGCTTCGTGATCGAGGGGATGGAGGCGGCGGAGTCGTGACCGAACCGCGGACCGAGGGGCTCGACCCGTCGAACGCGACCGTCGCGCTCCCCGCCGACGTCGTCGAACACTACGAGAAGTTCTCGCGGTTCAACTCCCCGTACCCCGCCCACGACCGCGGGCGGGCGGTCGACCTGTACCCCGGCGACGGCGTCGGGCACTCCCCGGTCGCCGGGGTCGTCCGCGAGGTCCGGACCGTCGGCTGCCCCGACCGTCCGTACGCGGCCGCCGAGGACCACCTGATCGTCGTCGACCTCGACGGCGAGTGGTGCGCCGGCGCCCCCGCCGGCACCGTCGCGCGGATCCTCCACGTGATCCCCGAGGTGAAACCGGGCGACCGGGTCGCCGTCGGCGACGCGCTCGGCCCGACGACCCGCTCCGGCTTCTTCGGCCAGTGGGTCGACGACCACGTCCACCTCGGGTTCCGCCCGCCGAACGCGAATCCCCTCCGCGCGAGCGGGTCGCTCCCGGTCGACGTCGACGCGCCCGTCGAACCGGTCGCGTGGGACGGGACCGGGACCGTCGTCGAGCGGGGTCCGACCCACGTCGTTCTCGACGGCCCGCGCCGCGCGGGCTCGGGTCGGTCCGGTTCTGGCCCGTCGTTCGCTGCGCTCGCGAGCGACGAGGGAGTCCCCCTCGACGGCGGGCTGACGCACTACGCGGGCGGCGGGACGTTCGAGGCAGAGGGTCGGAAGCGCGTATCGGGCGACGCGGCGCGCGCGGCGGACGGGACGACGCTGTCGCTCTTCGAGACCGAGATCGGAACGGTCCGAGCCAGCGACACGGACGCCGGAGCGCCCGGTGTCGAGTGGGCGCCGGTCGACGTCCTCGCGAACGGCGAGCGCGTGACCGGCCTGTCGCTGTTCGCGGCGCGTGGGGACCGGTTCGGGGTCAAGGTCGTCTGTCCCGAACGTGAGTTCGCAATCGGCGAGTCGGTGAGGGTCGACGTCGTCCCGAGCGACGACCCGATCCGGCTCGGCGTCGGGTGAGCGAGATCGTCAATCGGCGGCCGGTTGTCTCGCGTTTCCGGGGGGTACAAACCGTCCCGGGATATTCCCCGGAACATGGACCGCACGGAGATCGCGGCGATGGATCCGCTCCCCGACGGGGCGACGGAGTTCGTCAGGCGGAAGCTGGAGGACGATCACGGCTACCTCTCGTGGCTGAACACGAGGGTGGAGACGATCGAGCGCGGCCGCGTCGTCCTCTCGATCCCCTTCGACGAGAAGCTCACCAACGCCGACGGCCGGACGATCCACGGCGGCGTCGCGGCGACGCTGATCGACACGGCCGGCGGCGTCGCCCAGCGCACGACGTTCGAGGACCCGCTCGACGGCGGCGTCGCGACGGTGAACCTCAACGCGAACTACCTCCGCCCCGCGAACGGCGACCTCCGCGCGGAGGCCGAGGTGGTGCGGGCCGGCGGCTCGATCGGCGTCAGCGAGATGACCGTCACCACCGCCGGGAACGGTGGCGAAGGGGCCCCGGGAGACGACGAGAGCGACGGCGACCGCTCGGAGGTCGTCGTCGGTCAGGGGTCGTTCCGGCTGTTCCGCGAGTAGCCCGGGAGGCCGGCGAGGATCGCGTCGAGGGCGGCCTCGTCGTCGCCGCCCCCGTCTCGACCGTCCAGTGCCGCCGCCAGCGCCGCGACCGGCCCGCGGTCGATGCGGTCGGTGGCCGCCCGCACGACGACCGACTGCTCGCCGAGCGGAACGAACCCGCAGCCGAGCCGCTCGGCCGTCTCGCGGAGGCCGAGCCCGGCGTCGGCGTCGCCGGCGACGACCGCGCGGACCGGGCTCTCGAACCCCTTCGCGGTCCGCTCGTAGCCGTCGATCTCCTCGGCAAGTTCGCGGCGGTCGGCGTCGCGCCCGTCCGCGCGGTCGTCGAGCGCGGCGTCGAGGCTGCGCCGGAGCCCCGAGACGGTCGGACGGTTCCGGAACCGGAGGTCGCGGTCGACGAGGTCCCCGAGCCCCTCGATCCCCTCGGGGTTACCCGACGGAACGGCGAGCCCCCACTCGCGGGTCCAGCCGCCGAGTTCCGCGGCGTCGACGTCGCGGTCGGTCGGCCCCGCGGTCACCGCCACGTCGGGGACGCCGTCGCGGAGTCGGCGGAGCCCCTCGCGCGAGCCGACGGCGAGGTAGCGGGGGTTGTCGAGCCGGTCGAGCAGGCGGTTGAGCGCGGGGTCGTCCTCGCCGACGCCGAGCAGGGTCGGCGGGCGCACGTCCGGCGAGAACAGGTCGACGGAGACCGTCTCGCCGACGTCGAGGTACTCCGTGTCAGGGTCGACCGCGACGACGCCGTCCGCCTCGACGAGGCTCGTGGTCGCGCCCGACCCCTTGTCGACCGGGTAGACGAGCGGGCGGTCGTCGCCCCCCTCCGTCGCGGCCTCGTCGAGGTCGAGCAGGCCGACCGGCATCAGCCGGAGGCGGCCCTCGGCGTACCGCTCCTCGACGCCCATCCGGCCCTCGACGGTCGCCGTCGCCGGCTCGGGCTGCCCGGCGGCCTCGCGGATCGCGGGCGCGACGAACGTCCGGAAGATGGTGAGCGCCGACACCGGGTAGCCGGGAAGGCCGATGTATGCGGACTCGCTCCCACGGGAGTCGTCCGCCTCTTCGGTACGGTCCAGCCGCCCGACGAGCATCGGCTTGCCGGGCTTGACGGCGACACCGTGGAGGAGCAGTTCGCCGCGCGCCTCTATCACGCGGTAGATGACGTCGACCGCGCTCGCCGAGGTCGACCCCGAGGAGAGAACGAGGTCGCACTCGTCGGCCGCCCGGCGGAGCAGGCGTTCCATCTCCTCGTAGTCGTCGCCGGCGTGCGGGTACAGCACCGGCTCGCCGCCCGCCTCCTCGACGCCGGCCGCGATCGTCGTCGAGTTCACGTCGTATATCTCGCCGCGGTCCGGGTCGAGTTCGTCGCCCGGCCGCACGAGCTCGTCGCCCGTCGAGACGATGCCGACGCGCGGGCGCCCCTCGACCGGGACCTCGTCGACGCCGAGCGCCGAAAGCAGGCCGATCTCGCGGGGCGTCAGCCGCGTTCCCGGACCGAGCGCGCGGGCGCCGGCCGCGATGTCCGTCCCCGCGGTCATCACGTTGTCGCCCGGCGCGACCGAGGTTCGGAACGCGATCCGCGGGGAGCCCTCAGTGTCGCCGTGGCCCTCGCCGACCTCGTCCGTCCGCTCGACCATCACGACCGCGTCCGCGCCGTCGGGCATCACCGCGCCCGTCGATATCTCGGCGCAGGTGCCCGGTTCGACCGTCACGTCTGGCGCCGCGCCCGCGTGGACCGCGCCGACGAGGTCGAGCTCGGCGGGGTCGGCCTCGTCCGCGCCGAAGGTGTCGCGGGCCCGAACCGCGTAGCCGTCCATCGAGGCGCGGTCGAAGCCGGGCACGTCGATGGCGGCGTCGATCCGCTCGGCGAGGACGCGCCCGCGGGCCTCCCGCAGCGGGACCGTCTCGGGCGCCGGCGAGAGGTCGAGCGACGCGATCGCTTCTCGCGCGGCCTCCGGCGTCGCGAGGTCGCGGAACTCCTTGCGGTCGCTCATTCGGTCACCTCCCAGAGTTCGACGTCGACCGCCTCGCCCGCGTCGAGTCCCTCCCGCGGCTCGGGGACGACGACCCAGCCGTCGGCGAGCGCGACGCTTGAGAGGATACCGGAGCCGCTCGCGCGCGTCGGCGTCGCGGTCGGGAGCGCGTCGGCGCTCTCGTCGTCGTCTCCGTCGCTCTCGTCGGCTTCCCCGTCGGTTTCGTCGTCCGACTCCGAGAGCGTCACCCGCGCGAACGTCCGCACGCCGGGCTCGCTCGCGACCTTCCGGGCGAGCGTCGCGCGCCGCGTCGGGAACGGCTCGGCGTCGGTCCCGGCCGCGCGTTTCAGGGCGGGCCGGAGGAACTGCGCCGCGTTGACGATACACGCGACCGGATAGCCCGGGAGCGAGACGATCGGCGTCCCCTCGGCCGCCCCGAGGCAGACCGGGTGGCCGGGCTTCAGGGCGACGCCGTGGACCAGCACCTCGCCGAGGCCGTCGACGACCTCGGGGATCAAGTCCCGCTCGCCCACCGAGGAGCCGCCGGTGGTGACGACCACGTCGGCGTCGAGGTCGGCCGCGACCGCCTCCCGGAGCGCCTCCGGGTCGTCGGTGACCACGTCGCGGTAGCGCGCCTCGCCGCCCCAGCGCTCGACGAGCCGCGAGACCGTGAGCCCGTTCGTCTCGATCACCTCGCCCGGGCCGGGGTCGGACTCGACTAACTCCTCGCCGGTCGGAATGACGGCGACCTCGGGCGGCTCGCGGACCGAGACGCGGTCGAGGCCGACCGAGCGCAGGAGCCCGAGGTCGGAGGGGCGCAGGACGTGGCCGGGCTCGTACAGCCGCTGGCCGTCGGCGACGTCCTCGCCGGCCTCGCCGACGTTCTCGCCGGTCGCGACCGCGTCGAACACCTCCACCTCGTCGCCGACCTCCTCGACTTGTTCGATCATCACGACCGCGTCCGCGCCCTCGGGCACCGCGCTGCCGGTGTGGACGCGGGCGGCCTCGCCGGGCGTGACCGCGTCGGCCTCGGCCTCGGCGGACTTCGCCGCGAGGACCGCGGGCGAGCGGTCGCCCGCGCCGAAGGTGTCGCTGGCGCGGACCGCGTACCCGTCCATCGCGGCGCGATCGTACCCCGGCACCGGCGCGGGCGCGTCGATCGGTTCGGCGACGACGCGGCCGTCCGCCGCCTCGACCGGGACCGACTCCGTCCGGTCGTGGGGCGTGACGGCGTCGAGCAGCGTCGCCCTCGCGTCCGCGACCCGGGTCCGCCGCTTGAACCCGGACTCGCGTCTGTCGTGGCTCATGGGAATCCATTCGCGGCCGCGGGCAAAAACCCCGTTCTCCGCGGGCGCCGCGCCTCGGTCTCGGTTCCTCAGGCGAACCAGGAGAGGAGCCGCCGGGTGCGGTGAACCGACTGAAGCGCGGCGACCTTCGCGGCGACGGCGCCGTCGACCGCGGTCCGCTTGGTGGCTCGCGCGCCGCGGGCCGCGCCGGTTCGCGCGTAGTACGCAGACCGGCGCCCGGCCGCGCCGACGTAGTGTTTCGCGGCCATCCGGATCGGCGCGCGGCGCCCCTCGACGGTCGTCGTGCCGCGGCGGATCGCCGCCAGCACGTCGTCGGCGGTGACCTCATGAACGGACTCGGCGCCCTCGACCGTCAGCTCCGTGAACGCCCGGCCGACGTACTGGAGGTGGTGCGCGTCGCTCGCGGCGATTCCGGGGTAGCCGTGTTCGGCAGCGAAGCGCCGCGCGCGACGGTTCCGGTACCCCGTGAACAGCCACGCGTTGAACACCTCGATCGCGTCGACTTCGGCGACCGGCGCGGCGGGGTCCGGATTCGGGTCCGGGTCCGTTTCGACCTCTCCGGCTTCGGGGGCGCCGTCCGCCGCGACGGGCTCGTCCGCGTCCGCGTCCGGCCCGGGCGTCGGGATGTTGCGCTGGCGGACGCCGTGGCGCGAGCGCTGGAACGGGTGCGGGACGACGGCGACCCCGCCGCGGTCGCGGATCCAGCTGACCGTCTCGGCGTAGGGGCGGCCGCGGGGCGGCATCCGCTCGACGCCGATCGCCAGCAGGTGGCCGTGCGCGGTCGACACCTCCACGCCGGGGATGCCGATCAGCCCGTACTCGGGCGCGATCTCGGCCGCTCGCTTCGACTCCCGGATCACGTCGTGGTCGGTGATGACGACCGCGTCGAGCCCGATCTCGGCCGCGTGTTCGAGAATCAGCTCGACCGGCTCGTGGCCGTCGTAGCTCCCCTCGGAGTGGACGTGCGGGTCGATGCTGACGGTGACGCGGGACACGCCCGAACTACGCGGCGGGAGATATATAAATGGGCGAGCGACGGCCGTCGGACAAGTCGGGAAATCGATTCGCGACCGCTTATAAATAACAGGCGGTGGCGCGCGCCTGCGAGGCCGCCCCGCGGCCGAGCAGCGTCGCGCGAGGGAGTCAGTCGCCGGAGCGGAGCGACGGCGACTGACGAGGCTGGGGAGGCGTGAGGTGCTGTGCGGAGCGGTGCGGGGTGGGACTCAAAGGGGCAGTCGCGAGGCGGGCGCAGGCGACGTAAGCACTGGAGGGAGCGAACGGAGTGAGCGACCGAAGCGCGCAGCGAGCGTGCGCCCGCCTCGCGACTGGGGCTTTGGAAGTGTTCGCCGTCGATCCGTTGTCAGCCATTTATAAGCGAGCAACTGGGCATTTGGAAGTGTTCGCCGTCGATCCGTTGTCAGCCATTTATAAGCGAGCAACTGGGCATTTGGCGGTGTTCGCCGTCGATCCGTAGTCAGCCATTTATAAGTGAGCGACTGAGGCGGTGGCGGTGTAATCCGCCGACCCGTCATCGGCTATTTATAAGCGAATGGAGCCACGGCCGATTCAGCCGAACAGTCCCTTGATCTTGTCGACGACCGAGCCGTCCTCGTCCTCCGACTCGGCCTCCTTCCGCTGCTGTTCGCGAAGCTCGCGGAGCTTCGCGGCCTGGTCGTCGGTGCCCTGCCCGCTATCGGTCTTCGCCTCACCGCCCTGGAGACCTTTTAACTCCGACACCGCGTCGTTGACTGTGCCGGAGGTCGTCCGCGTCTCGGTCGCGGACCCGGCGAGCTTCTCGGTATCGACGTCGGCCTCGTCGACCGCGCTCGTGTTCAGCTCCAGCCGGCGCGTCTCGGAGCGCTCGACGCCGCCCCACGTCAGCTCCGCGTCCTCCAGCTCGCGCTCGATGTCCGCGCGGACCGACTCCTCGGTGACCTCCTCGCCGCCGGCCCCCGACGCTCCCGAACCCGACGCGCCCCCCGCGTCCGCGGCGCCGCCTCCGGTGCCCGTACCGCCCGCCGCGCCGCTCGCGACCGCGCCGCCCGTCGCGCGCTCGACCCGGTGGGCGACCAGGGCGCCGCCGGTCGCGCCGATGACCGCCACCAGCCCGAGCGTGTACAGGGCGACGATCTGCGCGCTGTAGTCGGGGTTGACGACGACGTTCCAGTTGTGCGGGTACGCCCAGGTGAACGCGCCCGTCCCGACGAGCGTGACCGCGATCCCGGCGCCCGCGAGGTACAGCATCCGCCGGTCCACCGGCAGGAGGACGACGATGCCGAAAAGCAGCGCCGGGAGGCCGACCGCGCCCGCGACCGCGGCGACCTCTTGGACCGCGTACGTCGAGAGCGCGGTCGGGTCGAGCGTCGCGCTGTAGAGGAACACGACGACCCCGATCACTCCGAGCGCGATGCCGGCGAAGAACAGCCCGAAGCCGGCGTACACGTCGATCGTCCGGTCCGGGTCGCCGACGTAGCGACGGTAGTACTCGATGAGGACGTTCTCGGCGTCCGCTTCGCTCATATCCGAACGTTTCCGCCGAGTGTAATGACTGTTACCCCGGCCGCGCGGTCGGGGCACGCCGTTCGCGACCGAACTGCTCACCCGACCCGTGCGTTTTTCACCGCGGGCGACGAGGTTCCACGCGAGAATCCGTGTCGCACGAGTGCCCCCGCTGCGGCGCCGAGCTGTCGTCGCTGTCGCTCGGGGCCGCCACCGCCGTCGCCTGCGACGACTGCGGCTACGCCGACGTCGAGGCCGACCACTCCGGCGAGCCGGAGTTCGCCGAGAGCTGGGCGGACGCGCTCGCGCGCTTCGAGGAGAACCGGTAGCCGCCCGAGGCACAGCCCCCCCGATCCACACCATGCCAACGCTCGACATCACCGACGACCACGCGGACCGGATCGAAGCGCTCCGCGAGGAGCTGGCCGCGGCCCACGCGGGCCCGTACGCCTCCGTCGACCGCGAGGACGCGCTCGCGTACCTGCTCGACCTCGCGGACGCCGTCGACGACCCCGACCGCGTCGCGGCGCCGGCGAGCGACGGCGGCGACGAGACGACCGACGCCGTGGGCGACGCGGCGGCGGCCGGCGCGGCGGCGGCCGACGCGGCCCCGTTCGACCGCGACCGCGCCCGCGAACTCCTCGCGGCGCGGAACAGACGGCACGGCGACCCCGACCCGGACGACCCGATGGACCTGTCCGACGTCGCCGCCGCGTTCGACGTCACCGGGCGCAGCGAGATGACGAAAGACGAGCTCGTCGACGCGATCCTCGACGCCGCCGAGGCGCTGGCCGCCGACCCGTTCGCGCGCGTCGACGTCGACCTCGACGCGGCCGAGTCCGCGAATGAGCCGGTCGGAGACGACGCCGCCAACGAAGACGACTCGGTCGAGGACGAAGCGAGCGAAGGTGACACCGGTGGGGACACTACCGGAAGCGACGACGGCGGCGCCGGCCAGCTGGACGCGATGATGAGCCTCCTCGACACCCACGGCGACAAGTGGCGGGAGGCGGACGGCGACGCGCGGTACGAGGTCGACCTCCCGGACGGGGGCGTCGAGACGGCGCGGACGAAAGACGACGTGCGCGCGCTGCTGTTCAAGAACTACTGACGACGACCACACAGACCCATGGGATTCATCGACGCGGTCCGCGCGTGGCTCTTCGGCGCGGACGACGAGGCGGACGACGCGGCCGAACCGGGCGGCGAGGCCGGCGAACCGGGCGGCGAGGCTGACGCAGGCGACGCCGACGAACCGGGCGGGGACACGACCGACGGCGACGAGCCCGACGGGCTCGACCCCGCGGCCGCCACCGAGACGCGAACCGCGACCGCCACCGACGACGCGGTCGACGCGCTCCGCGACGTCCGGAGGTCGCACGAGACGGCCGACTCGCAGGAGAAAGACGACGGGAACCCCGCGGGAGCGTCAGACGACGACCGCACGCGGCCGCCGGACGACGACCGCCCGAAGTCGTCCGGCGACGACGGTACCAACCGTTAGGTGCCCGGAGGCGAACAAGGGAGTATGACAGACGCGGACGCGCCCGGCGGCGCCGGCGAGTTTCAGGACCTCGAGGACCTCCCCGAGGACCCGACCGATCGGGAGTACGTGGAGCGAACCATCAGGCTCTCCGAGGAGGCGGTGGAGGCCGGCAACACGCCGTTCGGCGCGCTGCTCGTCGTCGACGGCGAGGTCGTCGGCGAGGCGCGCAACGAGACGCGGACCGAGGGCGACGTGGCGGCGCACCCCGAGCTGACGCTCGCGCGCTGGGCCGCGCGCGAACTCGACGCCGACGAGCTCGCGGACTGTACGATGTACGCCAGCACGGAGCCGTGTCCGATGTGCGCGACCGCGATCCACTACGCGGGGATCGGGCGGGTCGTCTTCGGCGTCGACGGCGAGACGCTCGGCGAACTCTCCGGCGACGTGGTGCCGATCCCCCTCGAAGAGGTGATCCGGCGCGCCGACGGCGACACGACCGTCGAGGGCCCGATCGCCGTCGACGCCGCGATGGCGGTCCACGACGACTTCTTCCGCGAGCCGTGACGACCGGATCGAACACCAGGTCAGGATCGGGGCCCGACGCCGGGGCCGAGGCGGAGCCCGACGACGGTATCCGCGGCGACGGCATCCGCGACGACGGCACCCCCGCGGTCCTCTCCGTCGGCGCCGCGGCCATCGACGAGTGGTACGCGATCAGCAACCTCCCCGAGCCGGACGGCGGCGCGTTCGCTCACGAGGTGACCTCCGCGTTCGGCGGCGTCGGCGCGAACGTCGCGGTCGCGCTCGACCGCCTCGGGCGCGACGCCGGCCTCGTCAGCCGCGTCGGCGACGACGAGTACGGCCGGCGCGCGCTGGCGTACCTCGACGAGACCGGCGTCGACGGGACCCACGTCGCGGTCGGCGACGACCCCCACACGCGCTCGCTCATCCTCCGCGACCCCGACGGGGAGCGCGCCATCGTCACCGCGGGCGAGAGCTTCCGCGGCCTCCGGCTCGGCGACGACGCGCTCGCGGCGATGGCCGACGCCGACGCCGTCTTCCTCACCGCCTACGCCCCCGACCGCGCGGCGCGGCGGGTGCTCGACCGCGTCGAGTCGCTCCGGGAGAGCGCGGCCGACTCGGGCGCAACCCCGCCCGCGCTGATCTTCGACCTCTCCGGGTCCGTCGAGGAGCTGGTCGGACGCGGGACGGAACCGGCGACGATCCACCGGTTCCTCCACCGGGCCGACCTGTTCGTCGCCGACGGGGTCGCCGCCCCGGCGTTCTTCGGCTCGGCGAAGGCGGCGGTCGGGCGGATCGCGGACGCGCAGCGCCGAGCGGTCGCGTCCGACGCGGGATCCGACGCGGCGTCCGCATCGCGGTCGCGACGCGGGCCGACGTGGCCTCGCGCCGTCCTCACGCACGGCGCGGACGGGATGACGGCGGTCGCCGGCGGCGAGGCGACCGAGTTCGACGCGTTCGACGTCGAGACGGTCGACGCGACCGGCGCCGGCGACGCGTTCACCGCCGGGCTGATCGACCGGTGGATCGCGGGACGGTCACCGGAGGCGTCCGGGGAGCCGGACGGCGACGGCGACCGCGACGGCGGCCGCGACGAGGTCGCCTCCGGCGTCAGGTTCGCGGCCGCGGTCGCGGCGATCAACTGTACGAGCCGGTTCACGCAGCCGGGGCTCCCGACGCGGTGCGAGGTCGAGTCGTTCCTCGCGGAGCGCGGGTTCGGGACCGACTGAAATCGACGAACGGAACGGAGCCGACGAGGTCACCGCACCGCGTCGGCGGCCGCGACGAGGTCCGCAACGCGGTCGGCGTCGACCGGGGCCGTCGTCTCGCCGCCGTCCTTGAGCGCGGTGCCGACGATGGCGCCATCCGCGACGCCGAGCAGGTCGGCGACCGTCTCCGGCGTGACGCCGCTGCCGACGAGGACGGGCGTGTCGAGGCCGTGGCGGTCGCGCTCGGCGACGACCGCTTCCAGCGCGTCCGCGTCGACCGCCTCGCCGGTCCCGGGTCCGGAGGCGATGACGGCGTCGGCGAGGCCGCGCTCGGCCGTGTCTGCGAACGACTCGGCGGTGTATCCCGCCGGGGTCAGCGGCGCGGAGTGTTTCACGTCGGTGTCGGCGAAGACGCCGACGTCGACGCCGAGGCGGTCGCGGAGGCGGAGCGTCTCGTGGGCGCGCCCTTGGACGATCCCCTGGTCGGTCACCCGGGCGCCGGTGTGGACGTTCACGCGGACGAAGTCGGCGCCGACCGCGGCGGCGACCGAGAGCGCGGCCTCGGCGTCGTTTCTGAGGACGTTGATCCCGAGCGGGAGGTCCGTCTCGTCGGCGACCGCGGTCGCGGCGCGCGTCACGCCCGCGACGACGTGGGGCGGGACCTCGTCGGGGTAGAACGGCGCGTCGCCGAAGTTCTCGATCACGATCCCGTCGACGCCGCCGCGGTCGAGCGCCCGCGCGTCGCTCGCGGCCCGGTCGACCGCCGCGCGCATCGCCTCGCGCCCGTCGTCGGGCGCTCGCGGGGCCCCGGGGAGCGGCGGGAGGTGGACCATGCCGAGCAGCGGCGCGGCCGTGCCGAAGGTGGACTCGAACTCCATCGATGGGGCCGAGGAGACGGCCCGACATAAGCCTCCCCACAGCGTTTAGGCGCCCCCGGCGCGTTGCTCCGACCGAGATGGGAATCGACGCCACGGAGCCCGGCGACGGCGACGTGACGCTCGTCTTCTCGCTCGGCGCCGCGCGGTCGCTCGCTGACCCGGCCGCGGCGTTCGCCGACGCGCGCCGGTGGAGCCGCCACGTCGGCATCGTCGCGAACGAGGCGGATCAGGTCGCGGCGTTCGCCCGCGACCACGGGGTCGACAACGACTACGCGCTCACGAGCTGGGACAAGTGGGGGACGCTCGCGGACGTCCGCGAGGAGAGCGCCGCCCCGCGGTACGTGTTCGTCGGCACCACCCGCGCGGACGAGCGCGTCGCGACCGAGACCGGCTACGAGTTCCTGCGGGTCGACGAGGCCGCCGAGAAGGCCGGCTGGGAGCTCTCGGAGCCGGGAGCGGCGGAGCCTGACGCGGAGGGCGACGACGGACGACTCGCCCGGCTCCGCCGGACGGTCCGCGACGCGCTCTCGCGGCTCCGGTGAGCTCCGGACTCTCGCTCGTCGGGAGCGGCGGGGTCCGCCCGCGGAAGGTACAAACCGCTCGTCGCCCAAAGTGGGGTATGTCCTCACCGCTCGCGGACGAGCCTGTCGAACCGGCCGGCGACGACGCGGAGCCGCTCGACGCCGACGAGTGCGCCGACTACCTCGACGACCTGGGCGACGCGTGGGAAGTCGTCGACGACCACCACTTGGAGGCGAGCTACGAGTTCCCCGACTTCGAGACCGCGCTGGCGTTCACGAACGACGTGGGCGAGCTCGCCGAGCAGGAGTGGCACCACCCGGACATCGCGCTGTCGTGGGGCGAGGTCGGGGTCGAGATGTGGAGCCACGAGGTCGGCGGCCTGACGCGCGCCGACTTCGTGATGGCGGCGCGGATGGACCGCCTGTACGCCGACTACGACGCGTGACCGGAGGGGGCTCGACCTGACGCATCAACGAACGGCTTTAAACCTCTGCCGGCGAAACGACGGGTAATGAGCGAGAACGTCTTCCTGGTCCCGATAGACCCGGAGAACTTCGACCGAACGGTCCGGTCCCCCGTCGACCTCACCGACTACCCGGACCGCCCGGAGCCACTCGCGGACCTCGACGAGGCCCGCCTGTGGGCCGTCGACGACGACAGCGGCAACGGCTCGACGTTCGAGAAGATGGCGGCGGGCGACCTCCTGCTGTTCTACGCGGACGACGAGTACGTCGCGACCGGCCGCGTCGGCGAGGCGTTCGCGGACGACGACCGCTGGGCGAGCGGCACGTTCTGGACCGCGTTCCCGACCACGCGGGTGTACACGGTCACCGACTTCAGCGCCGTCTCCGCGCCCAAGCGCGCCGTCAACCGCATCTTCGATTACTCGTCGTCGTACACGCCCGGCTTCATGCGCGTCGCGGACAGTCGGGTGAACACGGACCTCTCGTCGATCGAGTCCGCGCTGGAACACTACACGAAGCGAAACGCCTGAGTTCGGCGGCCGCGCGCGGCGCTTTTTCAGTTCTCGACCGCGCCGACGAGCGACACGTACGCGGGTTCGTACGCCGCCGCCACGCGATCGGGAGCGCCGCGAACCTCGCCGGACAGCGCCGGCAACGGTTCGGTCGCGAGCGGTTCGATCATCTCCGTCACCGCGTCGACGTGCTCCTCGCGGGACCCCTCGCGCGGGCTCCCGGCGGCGACGGCCCGGGCCTTCGCGTAGCGGTCGCCCGCGTAGATCCGCGCGCGGCCGGGGTCGACGACGGCGACGGCGTCCGGCGCGACCGGCCCGTCGCGGGGGAGCGTCCCGGCGACGTCGGCGTACGACTCGACGACTCGCGGGACCGGGGTGCGCGCGACCCGTCCCGCGAGCCGTTCGATCGCGGGGAGGTGCGCCTCGGCCATCACCTCGTTGAACTCGGGGACGTCGCTCACGCGAGTCGCGTCCGCGAGCGGGAGGCGCTCGGTCAGTTCGCTCGGGAGCAGTCCAGCCTCCTCGGCCGCGCCGTTGACGACGAACCGCGTGCCGGAGTCGGTCGTCACGCGGTCGCAGAGGAAGGTGCGGTCGGCGTCGCCGAGCATTCCGGTCCGGCCGGGCGTCGGCTTCCAGAGCCGGTGAACGGGGTTGATCGACTCGGGCGTGACCGCCGAGGGCGACGGGGACTCGTCGTCGACCGTCGCCAGCACGCGGGTGTTCGCGGCCGCGAGCGTGCGTGCGTCCTTCCCGTACAGCCGGCCCGCGTCCGTCGCGACCCGGTAGTCGTCGTGGTCGAACCAGAAGTCGTTGCCCGCGCGGGGCTTGACGCCGACCGCGTCGCCCGCCTGCTCGGCGAGGTGTGCGACCAGCCCCGCGGAGAAGGTGGTCTTCCCGGCGTCGACGCGCGCGCCGCCGGCGACGAGGTAGACCGGCGGATCGGAGGCGTCCCCGGTCACGCGGACTCGTCGGCGTCGGTCGCCTCGCTGTCGTCCGGAGCGGCGTGCTCCGCGAGCCCGTAGTACCCCGGGCCGTCCTCGCTCAGCGGCTCGGCGACGACCATCTCCTCGGCGTGGACCATCACCCACGGGACCGCCCAGTCGACGAGGACGGCCTCGGTGTCGGGGTCGACCTCGGCGTCCGGCTCTAACCCCTGAAGCAGGCGACCGATCTCGGGGATGGTGTACATCTGATCCGGTTCGAACAGCTCCGCGGGCTCGTAGAAGTCGCACGGGTAGGTGGCGTCGAACGCCGACTTCGGTTCGGGCATGCGCGAGGCTACGCGACCGCGTCCGTAAACGCTGCCGATACGGACCGAATTGAGTTAACGACACTCAGTACGACGCGGTGGCGCGTGCCGGTGAGCGGCCAGCAGGCCGCGAACCGCACGCGCGAGGGAGTCGCGGCCGCTTTTAAGCGGCCGCGACGAGGCTGGGGAGGTGAGAGGTGCCGTGCGGAGCGGTGCGGGGTGGGACTCAAAGGGGCAGTCGCGAGGGCGGCGTAGGCGTTCACGAGAGCGGAGCTCTCGTGAGCCAATCAGAACGCTTCGCGTTCTGATGACGACGCAAGCACCGCAGCGAAGGAGCGTCAGCGACTGAGCGAGGAGCGCAGCGAGTGTACGCCGCCCTCGCGGCTGGGGCTTTGGAGGTGTGTTCCGCCAATCAGCAATCAACTATTTATAAACGAGCGGCTGGGGCTTTGGAGGTGTTCTCCGCCGGTCCGCAGTCAACTATTTATAAACGAGCGGCTGGGGATTTGGCGGTGTATTCCGCCGGTCCGTAGTCGATCGTTTATGAGTAGACGGGCGGAGATGTGGAGATGTTCACCGCTGACCCATCGGGAACCGTTTATAAATCAATCAGCCTGAACGGAGCAGTCACTAACCGCGTGGCGTCCTGCGAAAAAACCCGGATCTCGACGCGCGTAACGCGTCCCGAGGGACGCGCTTACTCGAACAGCTCGACGGCCTGCTCGTAGCGGGACGACGGCTCCTGCCAGTCGACGACCTCGAAGAAGTTGTCGACGAACTCGCCGCGGGCCGGGCCGTAGTCGTGGTAGTAGGAGTGCTCCCAGACGTCCAGCGCGAGGATCGGGTGGCCGCCCCAGATCGCGCCCTGGTCGTGCTTGTCGACCACGACGTTGCGGAGCTGGTTCGAGAACGTGTCGTACACCAGCAGCGCCCAGCCGCTCGCGTTGCCCGCAGCGGCTTCGAACTCGCCCTTCCAGGCCTCGTACGAGCCGAAGTCCTCCTCGATGCGGTCCGCGAGCGCGCCCTCGGGCTCGTCGCCGCCCTCCGGCGACATGTTCTGCCAGAACAGGTCGTGGAGGATGTGGCCCGAGGAGTTGTGGGTCACGTTGCGGATGGCGCCGGCCGACGAAGAGAAGTCGTGGTTCTCACGGTTCTCTTCGAGCGTCTCTTCGGCCGAGTTCCAGCCGTTGACGTACCCCTGGTGGTGGGTGTCGTGATGCCATTCGAGCACCTGCTCGGAGATGTGCGGCTCAAGCGCGTCGTAGTCGTACGGCAGCGGATCGAGTTCGTAGCTCATGCTTGTATCACCTACCACGAACATGTGTCGGAACGCTGTTAAAGATAATGCGGCACGCGCTACCACGGGTCACCGGACGCGAGTGTTATCGGGTGTACGCGACCGTCACCGGTGGTGTTGCGGTTCGGGCCTCGAACCCGACCGATCGCGGTGCCGACCGAAATCGACGGACGCCACGTACTGATAACCACATTCGGTTTCGCGACCGATCAAGATTCGGGTCGCTCCCTGATTCGAATCACAGCTACCGCTCTCCGCTCACCAGCGTTCGCGGAGAAGCGGTGGGACTGGGATTCGAACCCAGGAAGCCGTGAGGCTACCTGCTTTCAAGGCAGGCGCAATGGGCCACTCTGCCATCCCACCACACGTCACCGCTCGGCGTCGGTCGACTAAGTGGTGTCGGATCCGACGAACTCGACCGCACCGCCCGGCACCGACCGATCAGTCTCGAACCAGCCGCTGCTCCCCGTCTTCGACGACCACGTCCAGTCCCTTCTCGTGGACGAACGCGGCCGTGTAGTCCGGCACCACGCGCTCGGCGGCGAACCGCGCCCGGAGGTTCGGCACCACGTCGAGCAGGTCCTCGCCGGTCTCCAGCGAGGGCGACGGCTCGACGAAGTCGACCGAGCGGTCAGCGTCGCGCCCGCGCTCCGCGAGCGTCGGCAGCGCGGGCGCCTCGAACGCGCCGTCGAAGTCGATCGGCTCGGTGAAGCCCGCGTAGTACGCCCGGCCGTTCGACGAGGGCCCGAGGACGACCTCGGTCGTCCGCAGCTTCATCGCCGCGGAGTCGACGATCGTCCGCGAGAGCAGCGGCGCGGTGGGGGTGACGACCGCGACGGAGTCGGCGCCCTCCTCGCGCAGCAGGTGCGTGACGGTGTTGCCGGCGCGCGCGCCGAACGAGGAGCCGACCTGCCGCTCGAAGCGGACCTCGTCGGTGCCGCCGAGGGTGTCCGCGACCAGCGTCCGCAGCTCCGCCTCCGGGCTCGTCTCGGTCCGGTACTCGGCGGGGAGGTCCTCCTCGTCGGGATAGTTGACGAGGAGCTCGCCGCCCGAGCGCTCGACCGCGAGGACGGCGTCGCGGAACTGCGCCTCGTAGAGGTCGGCCGCCTCGGCGGGCGACAGCGGCGTCGACTCGGCGATCGCGGTTCCGACGAGCCCCTCGCGGGGCGGGTTCGCCAGCAGGGCGACGACGGTCATACCGGAACGCGGCGCGGGAGCGCCTTCAACTCGCTGCTTCGGTTCGGAGGGAGACCGACGGCGGCACGGACCTGCTCGGCCGGGGTGCGCCGGTTCGACCGCTCAGGAGAAGTCGCGCCGCATCGCGATCTCGAACCACGGGCAGAGGCGGAGCTGCCGGTACAGCGCGGGGTTCTCGTGGAGGTGGTCGTAGTCGGCCCACAGCATGCCGCCGATCTCCTCCTCGTCCGGGTCGAGCGAGGTGTCGTCGAGGGTGACCTTCAGCACCGCGCACACCTCCCACTCGACGCCCTCGTTGGGGTAGTAGCGCTTGTACTCGAACTTGTCCGTCACGCGGAGGTCGTCGTACTGGTCCGGCGAGATGCCGAGCTCCTCTTCGAGGCGCTGCTCGGTGGCCTCCTCCTGGGACTGCCCCTCGACGGGGTGAGAGGCGACCGTGCCGTCCCAGTGGCCGTCCCACAGGCGCTTGGTCGGCGCGCGCTGGGCCAGCAGGATCCGGCCGTCGGTGTCGAAGACGAGGCAGGTGAACGCGCGGTGGCGGATCCCGTCGCCGGTGTGCGCGTCGAGCCGGTTCACCGTGCCCTGCGCGACGTCGTCGGGGTCGACGGCGATGACGTCCTGAAGCGCGTTCTCGTGGTCCGTGTCGCTCGCGTCGCCCGTCTCGCTCGCGCCGTCGCCGGCGGCGTCCCCCGGTGCGGCCGCGTCTTCGGAACTCATGCGCGATACGTCGCGGACCAGGGCTAATAAGGGTTCGATACGGCGTCCGTTCACACCCCCGCCGACGCTCCCGTCCGTCACCGCCGACGCTCCCGTTCGCGCGCCCCGACGGCGCGTCCGTTGGCGCCGGTCGCCGGTCCGCCCGCACCGCCCGTGCTTCGACGCTCTTAACCGCGTCCCGGCGCTACTTCGCGCGGATGAGTGACCCGGCGCTCGACGTCGTCGAGTTCGTGTTGACGACGCACTTCTACACGCAGGACCGCGACCTCGACGAGAACGACCTGCCGCCCCGATTCCGGCAGGTGTTCTGGTCGGCCGACGCCGCCGACGACGCCCCCGGCGGCGTGGAGCGACCGCTCAAGGCGACCGACGAGACCACCCGCACCGCCACCGGCGTCGAGCGGCCGTGGGACGCGGTCTCCGACCTCCTCTTCACCCAACGCACGGAGTTCTCCGGCGAGATCTCTCTGACCCAGCCGGCGATGGGGCTGGAGTGGTACCGCGACCGCGCGGGCGACGACCGGATCGCCGGGAACCCGACGCTCGTCGCCGCGATGGAGGCCGCGGAGGACCTGACGGCGCCGGTGACCCGCGAGGAGGCCCGAGACGACGTGCGGCCGGTCCAGGCCGACCGCGTCTGGATCGACGCGCTGCTCTCCGAGTACTTCGACGAGGACGAGGACGGCGAGATGCTCGACCTCGTCAACGTCCGCGCCCCCGAGGAGATCGAGACGACGCTGGCCGACCTCGTGCTGACCGGCGACCAAGAGGGCGAGATCCAGAAGATCGTCAAGGCGATCGAACACCGCGAGTACCTCGCGGAGATCGGCCTCCGCGAGATCGGCAAGCTGCTGTTCGTCGGCCCGCCCGGGACCGGGAAGACGACCGTGTCGCGCGCGCTCGCCCACGAGCTCGGGCTCCCGTTCGTCGAGGTGAAGCTCTCGATGATCACGAGCCAGTACCTCGGCGAGACGTCGAAGAACGTCGAGAAGAGCTTCGAGGTCGCGAAGCGGCTCTCGCCGTGTATCCTCTTCATCGACGAGTTCGACTCGGTGGCGAAGACCCGCCGCTCGGACGAGCACGCAGCCCTGAAGCGCGCGGTCAACACCCTGCTGAAGTCGATCGACGAGGTGTCGCTCGTGCGCGACGAGGTCCTCCTCATCGGCGCGACGAACCACCCGGACCAGCTCGACGCCGCCGCGTGGCGCCGGTTCGACGAGATCGTCAACTTCCCCAAGCCGGACCGCGACATGCGCGCGGACATCCTCCGCGTGGTGACCAAGGAGATGAAGATCGCCGACTTCGACCCCGAGGAGGTCGCCGACCGGACCAGCGGGCTCACCGGCTCCGACCTCCGGATGGTGCTCCGGGAGGCCGTCCTCGGCGCCCTCACCGAGGACCGGATGACGATCACGCAGGCGGACGTGATGGAGGCCGTCGAGGACTTCGAGGAGCGCGACAACCTCAAGAACATGGACATGATCGACGGGGAGGGCGCCGAGGTCCTCGGCGAGACGGGGTCGAACGACGCCCACGACCACGGCGAGGAAGGTGGTCACGACCACGGCGATCACGATCACAGCGACCACGACCACGGCGGAGAGGGTGGCCACGACGAGGACTCCCCGGACCCGACCCGCGGCGCCGAACCGCAGGGACGGACGCAGGACTGAGGCAAACGACCAAATTCCTCGACATCGATCGACACGAACACCGCCGAAGCCCCAGCCGCTCGGCAATACAGCTCTATTTATAAGCGGCCGATCGACACGAACACCGCCGAAGCCCCAGCCGCGAGGCGGGCGTACACTCGCTGTGGTCCTCGTCACTCGCTCCGCTCGTTCCTGCGGTCCTTGCGTCGTCTACGCCCGCCTCGCGGCTGCCCCTTCGGATCCCACCCCGCACCGCTCCGCCCAGCACCTCACCCCTCCCCAGCCTCGTCAGTCGCCTCCGCTTCGCTCCGGCGACTGACTCCCTCGCGCGGTGCTGCTCGGCCGCAAGGCGGCCTCGCAGGCACGCGCCACGGTACCGCAGATCGGCTGTCTCTTTCTCTGTACCGACCGATCACCGTCGAACGCCCACGACCGTGTAGCCGAACCCGCGGTCGACGATCCGCGGGTCGAGCCCGGCGTCGTCCATCGCGGCCGCGAGATCAGCGGGCGCTCGGAACTGCGAGTCCATCCCGATCGCGTGTTCGCCGGCGACCAGCAGTCGCCCGAGCGGGTGGTCCGGATTAAAATCGCGGACGACGAGCGCGCCGCCGGGCGCGAGCACGCGCGCCACCTCCGCGAGCGCGGCGTCCTGGTCCGGGAGGTGGTGGAACGCGTCGACGACCGTCACCGCGTCGACGCTCGCGTCGCGGAACGGAAGCCGTCCCGCGTCGGCCGCGAGCCCCGCGAGCCCGCGGCCGCGACGCGCCCGCGAGAGCATCCCGACGGAGGCGTCGACGACCGTGATCTCCGGACCGGTCAGCGCGGCCGCCGCGCGCCCCGTGCCGCCGCCGACGTCGAGGAGGCGCTCGATCGGCCGCGCGGCGTGGTCGAGGCCGGCCGCCAGCGCCTCGCCGTCCGCCGGCGGCATCGCGAGGTCGTACAGCGGCGCCACCCGGTCGAAAAAGTCGACGTCCCCGACTCCGTACATGGAGGAGACGAGCGCCGCGAGCGATAAAGAGCCACCGCCCTATTTACCTTCTCGCCGACGTACGCCGCCCATGGAGTACGCGCTCGTGTGTCCGCCCGACGAGGGGGAGACCCTCCGCCTCGACTACCGGGCGTTCGCGTACGCCGGCAAGTTCGTCGTCGGCGCGCCGGGGAAGTCGGTGATCCGGACGCCGGACGGGCGCCCGGCCGCGCCGGACTGGGAGCCGGCCGAGCCGCTGCCGGACACGGTCGACCCCGACGCGTTCGACGAGGACGTGATCGCGGCCGTCTCCTTCTCGCCCGACCGGACCGACCCGGCCTGCTGTCGGCTGCGGTACGTCACGGTCCACGCCGCGCGGCGCGGGGAGGGGATCGGCCCGCGGCTGATCGGCGAGACGGTCGCCGACCTCGCCGTCGCGGGCTTCGAGCGCGTGAAGATCGCCGTGAACAACCCGTTCGCGTACGAGGCGTGCCACAAGTGCGGCTTCGCGTACACCGGCGAGCGCACGGGGATCGCCGAGCTCGAACTGGAGCGCCCCGCGGCGACGCCCGCCGACGCGGACCCGGAGCGGTACCGCGAGGGACTGGCGGCGTTCCGCGAGACCGACGGGGAACTGAGCCGGGCGGAGCGCCGCTTCGTCGCCGAGCGGCTGGAGCGCGGGCCGCCGTCGGTCGGCGACGCGGCGGGGAGCGAAGACGGGTCCGGTTGAGCCGCTTAGTTGAGCGTCCAGATCGCGTAGTTGAGCGCGGTCGCGAAGCAGACCCACGCGAGGTAGGGGACGAGCAGCGCCGCGGCGCGGCGGTCGACGCGGTCGAAGGCCCGGATCGTCGCGACGACCAAGGGGAGGAGGACGACGAGGACGGCGAGCCCGAGGTCGGGGCGTTCGAGCCCCCAGAAGACCGGCGACCACGCGACGTTGACGGCGAGCTGAACGCCGAACAGCGCGAGCGCGGTCCGGACGCGTCCCGCCGACGCTCCCCCGTCGCGGCCGGCGAGGTAGACGAGGGCGGCCGCCGCACCGAGTAACGCGTACAGGATCGGCCAGACGACGCCGAACGCCCACCCCGGCGGGTAGAAGGAGGGCAGTTCCAGCGACGCGAACCAGGCGCTCTGGGTGGTCGTGAAGGGGACGCCGAGCGCGCCGATCAGGTTGACCGCGATCGCCGCGCCGGCGATGAGGAGGGCGTCCCGGCGGTCGAGGAGTCGGGAGGTCGCGGTCGTCGCCATGGGTCTCGTTCGCGAGGAGCGGTGTTAAATCCGTCAGATCGCGTCGTAGTCCTCGCGGAACGTCTCCAGCGTGGCCGCGAGCACGCCGATCACGATGGGGCCGACGAAGAGGCCGGTGAACCCGACCGAGTAGATGCCGCCGAACACGCCCAGCAGGATGATTGCCGGGTTCAGGTGCGCCTGCTGGTCGATGACGAGCGGGCGGGCGTAGTTATCGACCATCGCGATCACCGCCACGCCGTAGACGGCGAGGAAGATCCCGGCGGTCACCTGGTCGACGACCACGAGGTACGCGGCCGCCGGCCCCCACACGAAGAAGGCGCCGATGAGCGGCAACAGCGCCAACACCGCCATCACGAACGTCCAGAACACCACGTTCGGGATCCCGGCGGCCCACAGCCCGAACCCCGCGACCAGCGCCTGGAGGAGCGCGACCGAGATGTGGCCGATGACGACGCCGCGGGTCATCACGTCGACGCGGTCGACGAGGTCGGCGGTCACGTCGGACGGCAGCGGGCTCGTCGCCCGGATCCACTCGACGAACGCCGGCCCGTCGATGAGCGTGTAGTACACCAGAAACAGCGCGAGCGACAGCCCGACCGACGCCCGGATCGCCGTGTTCAACACGCCGCTGAACCCGCCGAAAAGCGTCTGCACGAGGATCTCGCCGGCGGTCTGGAGGAGGTCGCCGACCTCCGGGTCCTGTCCCGTGATCGCCGCGATCTCGGCCTCGATGGCGGCGACGTCTATCCCCGTTTCGCCGGCCGCGATCGCGGTGAGGTCGCGGACGAACACCCACGTGATGTACGCGAGCGGGAGGATGACGGCGACGATCGAAGAGAGGATGAGGATCAGCGCCGACAGCATCTGGCCGAACCGGTTCGAGACGCGCTTCCGGAGCCAGCGGGTGAGCCGCCGGTGGAACGGGTAGAGGATGAAGGCGAGGATCGCCGAGGCGATCACGTACTCGACGAACGGCAGGATGACGAAGAGAGTCAGAAGCGCCACCGACCCCATGAGGAGGAGCAGGAACGATTGCCCGCGGTTCATGGGTCCCCGTCTCCCCGGCGGAGTATAAAGTGGGCGGCGGGCCACCCTAATCGCCGACGCGGCTGCCGGACGCAGACTGAGATGTATTTAAAAAGCGTCGACCGCGCTCAGGCGCTCGCCTCGTCCTCGTCGAGGCCGGGCGCGGTCGCGGCGTCGACCTCGTCCGGCTCCTCCGTGTCGCCGCCGACGACCGTCTCCCCGTCGTCGGTCTCGACGTACACGTCGTCCGCGAAGCCGGCCAGCGCGTTCTCGTACTCGGGCTCGTCGAGCTTCGCGGGCGTCTCCGGCGCCTCGACGATCCCCTCCGGCGGGCGGAACTCGCCCAGCGGGTCGTCGATCGTGATCCCGTGTTCCGAGAAGAACGACTCGTACCGGCGGTAGTGCGCCTCTAACTCGTCGCCCGGGATCTCCATCATCTCCGTCCACCCGTGGTTGAAGAAGTCGAAGTTCGCCTGGACGTGGGTGATCTCGCGGGCCTCGGCCTCCGGGAAGCCGGCCTCTAGGGCGGCGACGTAGGTGTCCATCGTCGCGTCGAAGAAGCTGTCGAGGTGGTCGCGGCGCTCCTCGCGCCGGTCCTCGTCCGCCTTGTTGAGGAAGATGCTCGTGTGGAGGTCGACGAGCTTGTCGTTGGCGACGTCGCCGACCACCGGCGTGGTCAACGCCTTCTTGGCGGCCCAGTGGCGGATGTTCTGCCGGATTTTCATACGCGCTGTTGGGCCGGGACGCTCTTGAATGTGTGGCGTCGGGACCGCGGCGCCCGTACGCGCTCCCGCCGCGAGCGGGCGGCGCGTGTGCTCGTGCGAGATGGTTCCGTCGGGATCGTGTTCGTGTCGGGACCGTGTGCGACGCCGACCGCACCGCGGAACTGTTATTGCGCTCAACGAACAATATTGTGGTAGCCATGGAACCGAAAGAGGCGGACGACGACTGGGCGGCGCAGGTGGAGGCGCAGCGGGAGGCGAAGATCGAGCAGTTCCGTGACTCGGCGCGGTCGCCGCTGCCGGCCTCGATGCGGGGCGACGCGTTCCCCGGGCTGGCGTACTTCGACCCTGACCCGGCGTACCGGTTCGAGCTTCCGATCCACGAGCACGACGAGAAAGAGACCGTGACCGTCGAGACGACCGCCGACGGCGAGCAGACGTACCGCCGGTGGGGGGAGTTCCGGTTCGAGGTCGACGGCGAGGCGGCGACGGTTCAGGCGTACCGCCCGGCCGACGGCGCGGACCGCTTCTGGGTGCCGTTCCGCGACGCGACCAGCGGCGAGGCGACGTACGGCGCGGGCCGATACCTCGACTTGGAGCCCGACCGGGACCGCGTCGACGGCGAGTGGATCGTGGACTTCAATCACGCGTACAACCCGACCTGCGCGTACAACCACGCGTACGAGTGCCCGCTCGTTCCGACGGAGAACTGGCTCGACGTCGCGATCGAGGCGGGCGAGAAGGACTTCCCGGCGGAGCCGGCGGGCGCGGACCACTGACCGGGCACGGACCACTGACCGGACGGGAGAATTCCACCGCGCGGGGCGGATCGGAGCCCGATCCTCGACGCGGGTGAGGGGAGTTCTCACGCCCCGAGACGCGGATGACAACCCACATTAACCATGAATCCGAACGGCCGGCTATGAGCGATTCGTACGTGATCATCGGTGACGGTATCGCGGGCGCGTCCGCGGCCGAGACGCTGCGCGAGGAAGCGCCCGACGCCGAGATCACGGTTCTCACGGACGAGGGTGAGTCCCTCTACAACCGGATCCTGATCAAGGAGTACGCGAAGGGGAAGCTCCCCGAGGCCCCGATTTCGATCCACGAAGAGAGCTGGTACGACGACCACGACGTCGACCTGCGACTCAACACCGTCGTCGTCGACATCGACGTCGACGAGGACGCGGTACACACCCACGAGGGCGAGACGTTCGAGTACGACTCCCTCCTGCTCGCGGTCGGCGGCACGCCCCAGCAGCTCCCGGTCGGGAACGCGGACGCCGACGGGATCCACCACTTCTGGACGTTCCAGGACGCTCGCAAGATCAAAGAGAGCGTCGAGGGCGCGGAGAAGGGCGTCATCGTCGGCGCCGGGCTGCTCGGCATCGACTTCGCGGCCATCTGCGGCGCGCAGGACGTCGAGGCGAAGTACCTGATGCGCGGCGACAACTGGTGGCGCTACGCGCTCTCCGAGGAGGGCGCGGAGATCATGCACGAGGCGATGCGCGAGCGCGGCGTCGAGCCCGTCTTCGGCTCCGGTGTGGACCACTTCGAGGTCGACGACGACGGCTGCGTCGAGGCCGCGGTCGACCCGAACGGCGAGCGCTACGAGTGCGACTTCGCGGGCGTCGCCATCGGGCTGAACTTCAACACCGAGTTCGTCGAGGACACGCCGCTGGAGCTCGACGACGGCATCGTCGTCGACGAGTTCATGCGCACCAACGTCGACAACGTGTACGCCGCGGGCGACATCACCACGTTCAACGACCTGATCCTCGGCGAGCGCGCGAAGAACGGCTCGTGGGGGTCGGCCAAGGAGCAGGGGACGATCGCCGCCCGCAACATGGTCGAGTACGGCAGCGAGGCGTTCGAGTGGGTCTCCTCGTACTCGATCACCCACTTCGACTTCCCGTTCCTCTCCTTCGGCCACCCGACGCTCGGCGACGAGTCGGTTGAGGCGACCACCGCCGAGGGGGAGTGGCGCCGCGTCGCGCTGAAGGACGGCAAGGTGGTCGGCGGGGTGCTCATCGGCGACCTCTCGCCGCAGTCCGCGTTCAAGCAGCTGATGCGCGAGGGGCGCGACGTGAGCGACCAGACGGACCGGCTCATGGAGCCCGGCTTCTCGGTCGACGACCTGGCGGCCCCGACCGAGCAGTAGTCCGCCGACCCCGGCCCCGTCTCGGGGGGCGCCGCTCCCGGCGACGGACTCGCGGCCAGCGACGTGCCACGGTGCTTTTCACGGTCGACGCGCTATCTCGTTTATATGTCACCCGGATCGCAAGGGCCTCCGGCCGGCTTCTTCGCCTCCTTCGTCGAGGGGTGTTCCGATCCGGTCGTCTCCGTCGACCGGGAGGGGACGGTCGTCTACGCGAACCCCGCCACCGAGGCGGTTCTCGGGTACGACCCCGAAGACCTCCGCGGCCGCGACCTCGCCTCCCTCGTGGCCTCGGAGGCCGCGGACGGACGCGCCCGATCGGTCCGCGAGCGGTTCGCGCGGGTCGAGGGGCTCGACGACTGCGGGAGCTTCTCCGTTCCCGTCCGCCACGCGAACGGGCACACCGTGACCTTCTCCGTCCGATTCCACGAACACGCCACCGGAGGCGACGGAAGCGGCGGCGTCCCCGACGGGGCGACCGGCGACCGCGACGCCGTCTACACGGGGATCTTTCGCGACGGCGTCGACGAAGCCGGCGGAGAGACGCTGGAGACGTTCCGCAACCTCGTCGAACACGCCGGCCACGCCATCTACATCACCGACGTCGACGGGACGATCGAGTACGTCAACCCGGCGTTCACCGACCATACTGGCTACGAGTCCGAGGAGGTCCTCGGCGAGACCCCGGAGATACTCAACTCCGGCGAGATGCCGGACGAGTACTTCGACGCGCTGTGGTCGACCCTGCTGGACGGCGAGGTGTGGGAGGAGGAGATAATCGACCGACGGCGAGACGGCGAGCCGTACCGCGCCCACCAGACGATCGCGCCCGTGATCGGCGACGACGGCGAGGTGTCCCGGTTCGTCGCGATCCAGACGGACGTCACGGCGCGGAAGGCGGCGATGGGGCAGCTGAAACAGTACCGGGACATCGTCGAGCGGCTCGACGACCCCGTCCTCCTCCAGAACCGCGACGGGGAGTTCGAGCTGTTGAACGAGGCCGTAAGCGAGTTCGCTGGCGTCGACCGCGAGGCGCTGTACGGGACCGACGAGTTCGCGTTCATGGACGCGGAGACGGCGGGCGAGGTCGACGAGCGCCGCCAGAGCGTGCTCGACGCCGAGGAGATGGCCGAGTACGAGGTCTCGCCGACGTTTCCGGAGACCGATCGGGAGGCGACGTTCAGCACGCAGCGGTACCCCTACTACGACGCCGACGGCGACCTCGCCGGCACCTTCGCCATCTGTCGGAACGTCACCGACCGCAAGGAGCGCGAACTGGAGTTGGAGCGGTACGAGCGCGCGATCAACGGCGCGACGGACCTCATCGCGGCGGTCGACCGCGACGGGCGGCTCCTGTTCGCGAACCCGCAGTACCGCGAGTACCACGGGCTCGAGGACCGCGACGTGACGGAACTGACGCTCGCCGACGTGGTCCCGGCCGACGGCTACGAGGACGTCGAGCGACAGGTGGAGCGCGCGCTCCGGGACGAGTCGGTGGAGTACCGGACGACGCGGACGCACCCGACCCGCGGCAGGCGGACGTTCGACGTTCGGTACTACCCGCTCGGAGGCCCGGACGACGGGGAGCCCGCCGGGGTCGTCGGCGTGCTTCGGGACGTGACGGACAGCGAGAACCGCGCGCGACAGCTTCGGGTCGTCGACCGGGTCCTCCAGCACAACCTCCGGAACGCGCTGACGGTCGTCCGCGGGCGGGCGGAACAGATCGCGGCGGGCGCCGCCGACCCCGCGGACGCGGCCGGGTACATCGTGTCGCGGGCGGACGACCTCTTGGAGACGAGCGAGAAGGCCCACCACATCACCGAGATACTGAGCGACGCGCCGGAGACCGAACCCGTCGACGTCGGGCGCGTCGCCCGACAGGTGGTCGAGGCGCGGACGACGGAGTTCCCGAACGCGACGATCGAGGCGTCGGTGCCGGACGACGGGGTCGCGACGGCGTCCGCGACGACCTGGCTCTCCCGGGCGATAGACGAGCTGGTCCGGAACGCGGTCGAACACCACGACCGCGACCGGCCGACGGTCGTGGTGTCGGTCGAGGCCCGCTCCGACGCGATCGAGGTCCGCGTCGAGGACGACGGGCCGGGGCTGACCGGCATGAACCGAGACGTCCTCGTCGACGGGACGGCGGTCGACGCGCTGTACCACGGCAGCGGCCTCGGGCTCTGGCTCGTCTACTGGGTCGTTCAGCAGTCGGGCGGCGCCGCGGCGGTCGCGGACGCGGAGCCCCGCGGCACCGTAGTGACGCTTACCTTCCCCCGAGCCGACGACTGAACCGCCGCCGTCGCGTTCGCGGGCCGAACGAACCGAACCGGGGCGACGCCCGCCGCGAAACGCTTATGATTAATCGTGTTATATGCTATCATATGTCACTTAGAGACACCGGGCGACGGCTGCGGCTCCGACGCACCGGCCGCGTTCCGGCGGACGCGCGGGTTCGTCACTACGACGAACTGGACGACGACGAGCAGGGGGTCGTCCGAGAGCTGGCGGACGTGCCGTGGACGGCGCCGGAGACCGGCGACCTCGCCGACGGCGACGTGGTGAAGTTCACTGACTACTATCAGGTTCGATCGCGGTGAGGGCGGTCGCGCGGTCGGAAGCGTCCGCCCGGAAGCGAAGTTGTTTTCGCCGGTCGGGGGTAAGCGGGGCGCATGGACAGCGGCGGATCTACAGACATGACGCTGGCGTTCGAGTTGGAGGCGCTGAAAGCCCTCGCGGACCCCAACGCGGTGTTCAACAACGCCCGACAGTGGACCGAGTACGTCGGGGTCGTCAGCGAGAAGCCCACCTACGTCGTCACGAACTTCACGCGGAAACACCGCGTGCGACAGGACTTCTTCTCCGGCCCGCGCGGCGTCGAGGAGAGCCTAGAGAACATCAGCGGGCAGTTCGACACGGACCGCCACGTCTTCGTGGGGGTCGACGACGAGGACGAGGCGGTCGCCGAGGCGACCGGCTGGGAGTTCCTCCACGTCGAGGACGCCGCCGAAGCGGCCGGGTGGACGCTCGCCACCGGTGAGGCGGAGGACGAGGCGCCCGAGGAGCAGGCCCGCGACGACTGGCCCTGACAGACCGGGAGGTGTTTTGACGCGGGCGACGAAGGCGAGAGTATGACCGATAACGGCGAGGCGGACGATCACGACCATCAGCACGACGACAGCGGCCATCACGACCACGACCACCACCACCACGACAGCGGCCATCACGACCACGACGACGACCACCACCACCACGACGTCGACTCGGTCGCGGCCGCGGTCGTCACGGTGTCATCTTCGCGTAGCACGGACGAGGACCCGGCCGGCGACTACGTCGCGGCCGCGTTCGAGGAGGCGGGTCACGAGGTCGTCGTCCGCGAGCTGATCGACGACGACTACGACAGCGTTCAGGGGACCGTCGACCGGCTGGCCCGGCGGAAGGACACCGACGCCGTCGTGACGACCGGCGGGACGGGGGTCACGCCCGACGACGTCACGCCGGAGGCGGTTCGCGGCGTCCTCGCGAAGCGACTTCCCGGGTTCGGCGAGCTGTTCCGCCGGCTCTCGTACGAGGAGGTCGGCACGCGGACAGTCGGCTCGCGCGCGACCGCCGGCGTCGTCTCCGCCACGCCGGTGTTCTGCCTCCCGGGCTCCGAGAACGCGGTCCGGCTCGGCGTCGACGAGATAATTCTTCCCGAGGTCGGGCACCTCGCCGGGCTCGCCGGCCGAGGACTCGACGAGGCGGAGAGCGACCAGAAGCAAGTCGGCGACGAAACTGCGACAGACAAGACGGCGAACGGCGGGTCGTAGGCGGCCGGCGAAGCCCGACACAGCCGCGGCTCAGACGCCCGTGAGGAAGTTCCGGACGAGGTCGTGGCCCGACCCGGTCAGCACGCTCTCCGGGTGGAACTGGACCGCCTCGATCGGGTGATCGCGGTGGCGGATCCCCATCACGATCGACTCGTCGTCGTGGTCGGTGGTGGCCGTCACCGCGAACGACTCCGGGACCTCCGTGGCCGCCAAAGAGTGGTAGCGACCGGCTCGGAACCCCTGGTCGAGCCCGCGGAACACGCCCTCCCCGTCGTGGTCGACCGGGAACGCCTTGCCGTGGACCGGCTCGGGGGCGTGGCCGACCGTCCCCCCGTACTCGTAGACGGCGGCCTCCAGACCGAGGCAGACACCGAGCGTCGGCACCGTCCGGGAGAGCTCGCGCAACACGGGCATCGTCACGCCCACGTCGCGCTCGTTCTTCGGGTGGCCGGGCCCCGGACTGACGATCACCGCGTCCGGCTCCGCGGCCTCGATCTCGGCGAGCGACGCGGTGTTCTTGAACACGTCGACGGCGACCGGCTCCCCGTCGACCGTCTGGTCGGAGACGTACTCGACGAGGTTGTAGGTGAACGAGTCGAAGTTGTCGACGACGACGACCCTCATCGCTCGGCCTCCGTGCCGGTGGCGACCGGGTCGGCCGCGTCGCCTTCTTTTTCTTCCCCTTCCCGGATCCGGTCGATCGCGGTCAACACGCCGTCCATCTTCTGTTCGGTCTCCTCGTACTCCGCGGCCGGGTCCGAGTCGGCGACGAGGCCGGCGCCCGCGCGCACGCCGACGACCGACTCCTCGCCCGACTCGTCGAGCGTCGCGGTCCGGATCACGATCGCGAAGTCGGCGTCGCCGGTCCACGAGTAGTAGCCGACGCCGCCGCCGTACGCCTCCCGCGGGGTCGTCTCCAGGTCGTCGATGATCTCCATCGCGCGCACCTTCGGCGCGCCGGTGAGGGTCCCGGCGGGGAACGTCGCGCGCGTCGCGTCGAACGCGTCGGCGTCGCCCGCGAGCGTCCCCGTCACGGTCGATTCGATGTGCTGGACGTGACTGTACTTCAGCACGTTCATGAACTCCTCGACGCGGACGGAGCCCGGCTCCGAGACGCGCCGCACGTCGTTGCGCGCGAGGTCGACGAGCATCGTGTGCTCGGCGCGCTCCTTCCCGTCCGCCAGCATCTCGCCCGCGAGCCGGCGGTCCTCCACCGGGCTGGTCCCGCGCGGGCAGGTGCCGGCGATGGGGTTCGAGACGACGCGGTCGCCCTGCACCGACACGAGCGTCTCCGGGCTCGCGCCGACCACGGTCCGGTCGTCGTGGCGCAGCACGTACATGTACGGCGAGGGGTTCACGTCGCGGAGCGCCGCGTAGAGGCCGAGCGAGTCGACCTCGCCGCGGAGCTCGCGGCTGCGAGAGATCACGCCCTGGTAGATGTCGCCGTCGAGGACGTGCCGCTTGGCCGTCCGGACCGCCTCCTCGTACTCGTCGCGGGGGTCCGCGGACTCCTCGCGCACGCTGACCCCGTCCGGGTCCGGCGGCGACGCGGCCGCCAGCTCGGCCGCGACGCGCTCGGCCTCCGCGACGAGGTCGTCGTAGACCGCGGCGGGATCGTCGTCGACGCCGATCACGGGGGTGAACACGAGCTCGGCGCCGCCCTCCTTCTCGTCGAAGACGACGGTCCGGGTGGTGAGCGCGAACTCGGCGTCGGGGAACTCGGTCTCCGGGCGCTCGACGCCGACCTCCTCTAACCAGAGGTCGTAGACGGCCTCGTACGCGAGGAAGCCGACGAACCCGCCCGAGAGGATCTGCCGGTCGGTGTCCGGGAACCCGCGGAGGCTCACGTCGGGAAACGCCGCGCGGACGCGGTCGACCGCGTCGCCCGCGTCGGGACCGAGCCCGGGCGCGGTCGCCTCGGCCGCCCCGTCGTCGCCGGTCGCGTCTCCGCCCGCGTCCTCCCCGAGGAACTCGGCCGCGGGCCCCAGTTCGGTTACTTCGGTCCGGTCCGGGTGGACGGAGACGATCGCCTCCGGGTCGTAGCCGACGAACGAGTAGCGGGCGTGCCTGTCGGCCTTCCCGCCCGACGTGAACGCGCCGTCGGGGTCGCTGGAGGCGACCTTCTCCCCCGATTCGAGGAGGAACCCGTACGGGCCCTCGCCGACGAGGGTCGCGTACGCGCCGAGCGGGCTGACGTCGGCGCCGAGCGAGGCCGACGCGCGGACCACGACCGGCTTCTCGGCGTCGGCGGCGAGCTCGACGAACTCGGCCTTCGTCCTGTCCAGCGGGGGCGCGTCGCTCATGCCAGCTCCATCTCCCGGCCCGCGTTGGCGACGAAGCGGGCGACCGCGTTGTGGTCCTTGCGTCCGCCCTCGATCTCCACGCCGGAGGCGACGTCGACCGCGAAGGGGTCAGCGACGCGGACCGCCTCGGCGACGTTGTCGGCCGTGAGCCCGCCCGCCAGCACGACGGGCGTGGTGAGCCGCTCGGCGAGCTCGCCGGTCGCGCGCCAGTCGTGCGTCTCGCCGGTCCCCCCGGCGCCCGAGTCGTCGGTGGAGTCGACGACGAAGGCGTCGACCGCGCCGTCGAGCTCCTCGGCGCGCGCCGGATCGTCGGCGTCGACCGTGAGCAACACGCGCCGCTCCGTCTCCGCGCGGATGAACCGCAGTTCGTCGGCGGTCCAGTCGCCGTGGAGCTGGATCGCGTCGGGCGCGACCGTCCGGACGAGCTCGACCGCGCGCTCGGCGGAGTCCGGCATCGTCACGAGGGTCGCGGTGACGAACGGGGGCACGTCCGCGAGCAGTTCCGCCGCCTCGGCCGGGTCGACCTCGCGCGGCGAGTCGACGGGGACCTCGGTGATGACGCCGACCGCGTCGGCGCCCGCGTCGACCGCGGCGCGGAGGTCGGCTTCACTGGTGATCCCGCAGATCTTCACACGCGCCATCAGTCGTCGTCCTCCGCGGTCGCGGTCTCGACGCCGTCGCCGAGAGACTCCCCGTCGCCGCACAGCGCCGCGAACTTCTCGGCGGCCGCGCCGGAGTCGATCGCGTCGGCCGCGCGCTCGACGCCCGCCGCGAGCGTGTCGGCCTCGCCGGCGACGTAGATCGCGGCGCCCGCGTTCGCCAGTATCAGGTCTCGCTTCGGGCCGGTGACGGAGCCGTCGACGATCCCGCGCAGGTCGGCGGCGTTCTCCTCGGGGGTGCCGCCCGAGACGTCTTCGATCGGCGCGCGGTCGAGTCCCAGGTCGTCGGGCGCGATCGTGAACTCCGTCACGTCCTCGCCGTCGACCTCGGCGGCGACCGTTTCGTCGTGGATCCCGATCTCGTCCATGCCGGCGCCGTGGACGACGAGGGCGCGCTCGACGGGCATGTGCGCGAGCGACCGCGCGATGACGGGGACGAGGTCGGGGTCGTACACGCCGAGCACCTGCGCGTCGGCGCCCGCCGGGTTGGTGAGCGGCCCGAGGACGTTGAAGATCGTCCGCATCCCGAGCTCCTTGCGGGGGCCGATGACGGCCTTCATCGCCGGGTGGAACACCGGCGCGAGCATGAAGCCGATCCCGTCGTCCTCGATCGCCGCCTCGACGGCGGGCGGCTCGGCCTCGACGTCGGCGCCCGCGACCTCCAGCACGTCCGCGCTCCCCGAGGAGGAGGAGACCGAGTAGTTGCCGTGCTTCGCGATCGGCACCCCGGCGCCCGCGGCGACGATGGCCGCGGTCGTCGACACGTTGATCGTGTCGTAGTCGTCGCCGCCGGTGCCGCAGGTGTCGACGAGCGGCTCGCGGTCGGGCTCGATCGTGCGCGCCGCGTCCCGCATCCCCTGCGCGAACCCGGCGATCTCGGCCTCGGTCTCGCCCTTCGTGCGGAGCGCGGCCAGCAGCGCCCCGATCTGGGCCTCCGTCGCCTCCTCGAAGACGAGCCGCGCGGCCTCGCGCGCCTCCTCGACAGTGAGATCCGTCCCGTCCGTCACGCGCTCGACCGTGTCGTTGAGATTCATTGTGTCCACCGATGTAGTATTCCGCGTTGTGATGTACAAGTGTGTACACTAATTTAACGCTGTCGCCGGGGCGGTAGACGATAACGCGCAGTGACCGCGGACGAAAACGGTGAAGAACGTCTGGACTGCGAAGAGAGCGGTGACCGAGCCTACTCCGCGTCGAGCGCTGTCGACCCGTCGGCCTCGACCACGACGACCGGGACCTCGGCGTCGCCGACGACCGTGTCGGTGGTGGAGCCGAAGACGAAGCGGCCGACGGTCCCGGTCGTCGGCGCGCCCACGACGACCAGGTCGTAGTACGCCGACTGCTCGACGACCGCGCCCGCCGCGGTCCGGTCCTCGACGAGCCAGCGGTCCGCGCGGTCGAACCCGCCGAGCCGCTCCTCGGCCGCGTCGAGGAGCCGCTCGCCGGCCGCGACGTAGTCCGTGGCGTTCGGGTCGCCCGCCTCGACGGCGGTCCCGGAGGCGTCCCCGTCGGGGCCGGCGTCGGCGAGCGCCGCGTCGGAGGGGACGACGTGGAACAGTTCCAGCCACGCGTCGGTCGACGCCGCGATCTCCCGCGCGACGTCGACGGTCGCCCCCGAGTGCGGGCCGGGACCGACGGCGACGAGGACCGAGGAGACCCGGTCTGGGCGCTCCGCGCGGTCGGCGCCGTTCAGCGACACGTCGGCGACGGAGGGGGCGTCTCCCGCGTCTTCCACCGCGGGCCGGATCATGGCGTCACCGACCGCGGGCGAGCCCGCGTGACCGGCCCCCCCGGCTCCGGCCGAACCGCTCGACTCCCCGCGGGCGCCGCCGTTTCGCGTCCCGCCCTCTCGGGCGCTTCCGCCGTCGGCGTCGCTCCCGTTCATGCGTGAACGTCTGACGCTCGTCAGATAAATCCCGTTGGTTCCGCGTCCGCCGCGGAGCGGCGGTCGACGAGCGGAGCCGAGCCGGCGAGCCGCCCCCCGCGTCACTCCCGGAAGAACTCCTCGCGCTCGAACGGCTCCTCTTCGCCCTCCACCGCGAGGACGTCGAGCGCGGTCACCTCGGCGCCGACGCCGAGCAGGCCGGCGAGGCTCGGCTCCGTGCGCCCCTCGTCGCTCGATATCAGCTCCTTGATGTAGAGGCCCCCCTCGCCGCGGATCTCGACGGTCGCGTGGCGGGGGTCGTCGAGTTCGGCGGTCGCCTCGTACACGTCGCGCTCGCGCGTGATGCTCGCGCGGCGGTGGTCGACCCGGTTGGGCGTGTACTGCTCGACGGTCGCGCCCTCCAGCGCTTCGACCGCCTCGGCGAGCGCCTCGGCGTCGACGTCGGCGTCGAAGGTCACCAGCGCGCGGTAGCGCTTCGCGGCGTCGTGCTCCTTCACGCGCTCGACGGTGTCGTACGTCGCGAGCCGGAGCCCCTCGACCTCGACCGCGCCGTCGGCGAACGCGTTGATATCCGACTGGAGGCGGTCGGTGTCGACCCGGCGCCGCCGCGGCTCCTCGACCTCGATCACGAACGGGCGGCCAGTGCCGAGCATGAGGGCGTCCACGTCCTCGCGGCCCGCGCCGTGGAACGTCGCCTCGGTGCCGTCCATCACGTCCTCGACGACCGGTGCGGTGTACTCCTCGACGCTGTCGTCGTAGAGGTAGCCGGAGCCGCCGCAGTGGTCGCAGGGGTCCGCGCCCTGTCGCCCGGACCCCTTGCACTCGCGGCAGGGCCACTCGGTCTGCGGGATGTCGCGCTCCAGCTTCCGGTATCGACCGTAGACGAACGTGGAATTCACCTTTGCGTCGATCTCGTCGTCCGCCAAGTCGATCGTGAACTGGACGTCCGGGCGGTCGAAGGAGACCTCGGCGCCCGTCAGCCGCCCGACCCGCTTGCCGACCTCGCGGTTGAACTCCGACTTGAACGGCTCGCCCGCGTCCTCGTCGAGGCCGACGTCCGCGCGGAGGAGGGCCTCGTTCTCCTCGATCAGCGGCGGCGGACGCGTGCCGACGTTGTACGTGGCGAACTCGATCCCCTCGACCGCCTCCGCGGCGCGCTCCGCCCACGCGTCGAACTCGGCGCAGCGCCCCTCGCACACCCAGCAGTCCGCGGTCTCGACCGCCTCGTGGTCCTCGTCGTCGCGCAGCGCGAGCGACACCCGGAGCGCCGAGCCGCGGTCGGCGTTCGACAGCCCGAAGCTCCGGTCGGCGACGAGCCGGCCGAGACAGGCGTCGCACACCGGGCCGGTCTCGGTCGCGCGCGCCGCGACGTCGAGTACGTCCATACGCCCTCAAACGCGGCGCGTGGTAACTGTCTTACTACTCGGCAGAGGTACCGCAGTCGGATCGTTCAATGTCGCCCGGGCGGAGGGGATCCGTATGGGAACGCCACTCGACTCGCGCGACGAGCAGGTCGCCGAGGTCCTCGACCGGCTCTACGAGGAGTACCCCGACTCGACCATCTCGCTCAACTACTCGAACCGCCTGGAGCTGCTGATCGCGGTCATCCTCTCGGCGCAGTGTACGGACGAGCGCGTGAACGAGGTGTGCGCCGACCTGTTCGAGACGTACGAGACGCCCGAGGAGTACGCGAACGCGCCACAAGAGGAGATGGCCGAGGCCATAAACTCGATCACCTACTACAACAACAAGGCGAAGTACATCCGCTCGGCGTGCGCGGACATCGCCGAGGAGCACGACGGCGAGGTGCCGGACACGATGTCGGAGCTGACGGAGCTGGCCGGCGTGGGGCGGAAGACCGCGAACGTCGTGCTCCAGCACGGTCACGACGTCGTCGAGGGGATCGTCGTCGACACCCACGTCCAGCGGCTCACGCGCCGGCTGGGAATCACGGAGGAGGAGCGCCCCGAAGCGATCGAACAGGACCTGCTGGAGGTCGTCCCCGAGAGCGACTGGCAGCAGTTCACGCACCTCATGATCGACCACGGCCGCGCGACGTGCACCGCGATCAACCCCGACTGCGCCGACTGCGTCCTCGCCGACGTCTGTCCCTCCGAGAAGGGCGACGGCGACGTGGATCTGGCGAGCGGCGAGGCGTGGTAGGAGACGGAACCGGGGCGATGCCGATGGCGTTCGGGAGGTAGTATTTAAAGGCCCCTCGGATGAGGGGAGGCGGCCGAATTCGTCCCGCCGAGGGGGAACTCGCTTTCCGGTTTATACGTCCGTCCGGCGTATTCGCAAGTGAGGAGAGACACTATGTCCACCAAAACCACGAACGAGTTCGGCGGAGAGATCGGCGGGATCACGCTGCTGGGGAAGGCGCACTCGCTGTCGGCGCTGTTCATCGTCCTGCTCCGGGCGACCATCGGCGGGATGATCCTGTTCGCGGGCCTCGGGAAGGTCTCCGAGTGGCCGTTCGACGCGGCCGGCTACCTCGCGAACGTCGACCCCGCGAGCCCGGTCAGCGGGATCTACGCCGCCATGGCGTCGAACGCCGCGCTGATGGAGTTCGTCAACGTGTTCGTGCCCGCGACGCAGCTGCTCGTCGGCGTCGCGCTCATCACCGGCGCGTTCGTCCGCCTGGCCGCGTTCGGCGGCGCGATGCAGATGATGCTGTTCTACCTCGGCGGGTGGAGCGGCGAGTTCCTGTCGCTGTTCGGCTCGACGCTGGTGTACGCGGTCGTGTTCCTCACGGTCGCCGCGTTCGGCGCGGGCCGCGTCCTCGGCCTCGACGCCTACATCGAGAACGTCGAGGTCGGCGGGCAGGCGCTCGTCGAGAAGTTCCCCGCGCTCCGGTACGTCCTCGGCTGAACTGGGGGCGAGACCGAGCGAGGGGAATCGGGCGGTGACGACTCACCGCCGACTCGTTTTCGATACGTGGAGTACGGCGTGGGTGATTCACTTTTCGTAATCAGTTTGTAACGGCGAGCGCCCGCGTCGCGACCGCTTACTTATAAATAGATACCAGATATCGGCAGAAGACGCTGCCAATTCTCTGCCGATTACTTATAAATAATCAACCGTGGCTCGGCGGCGAACACTCCCATAGCCCCACCCGGACAGCACGACCGGAGGCCGGTCGCTTCGCTTCGTCGCCGGCGCGACGCGCCTCTCGCGGCCGCCACTGGCGGCCGCTCGCAGGCGCGCCACCGCCGCCTTATTTATAAATCGTCGTCAGCGAGGGTCGCGGATCGACGGCGACCCTGGTCCGATTCGATCCCGACGGACCGCCGCGCTTTATTCCCCGTCAGACCCACGGTCAGGTATGAAGCTCTCCGAGTACGTCGATCGGCTCGACGACCGGCTCGACACGGCCGCGTACGCCGACGTCGACGCGAGCGCGAACGGGTTACAGGTGGGTCCGGACGACGCCGACGTGGAGCGCGTCGCGTTCGCGGTCGACGCCGCGACGGCGACCGTCGAGGCCGCCGCGGACGCGGGCGCCGACGTCCTCGTCGTCCACCACGGACTCTCGTGGGGCGGCATCGAGCGCGTCACGGGACGGTCGCACGACCGGATCGCGGCCCTCGTCGAGAACGACGTCGCGCTGTACGTCTCGCACCTCCCGCTCGACGGGCATCAGGAACTGGGTAACGCCGCGGGGGTCGCGGACGCGGTCGGGCTCTCCGACCGCGAGCCGTTCGGCGAGATGGGGCCGGTGACGATCGGGACGATCGGCGAGACCGCGTCGCCGCGGTCGGCGGCCGAGATCCGCGAGACGCTCGACGGGTTCGAGGGGCAGCCGGCGGGCGAGGCGTCGCCCACGCGGGTGCTCGACTTCGGTCCCGACGAGATCGAGCGGGTCGCGGTCGTCACCGGTTCCGGGGTCGACTGGCTCGACGAGGCGGTCGCGGCGGACGCGGACGCGCTGATCACCGGCGAGGGGAAAGGGCAGGTCTACCACGACGCGCGGGAGGCGGAGATTACGGTGTTCCTCGCCGGCCACTACGCCACGGAGACGTTCGGCGTCCGCGCGCTCCAGTCGGTGACCGACGACTGGGGCGTCGAGACGACGTACGTCTCGCACCCGACCGGGCTGTGAGTCGGCCGTCGGAGCGGCCGGGCGTTGAGGTGGCCGGGCGTCGGGGGCGCGCCCGCCGCCGAACGCAACCCTTACCGCTCGCGTCCGCGCAGTCGGGGTATGCGCGATCACTTCGAGATCCGGGACCACGACGCGGCCGGGCGGATCGGCCGGCTGGAGGTCCCGCGCGCCGACGTCACGGTCGAGACGCCGGCGCTCCTGCCCGTGGTCAACCCCAACGTGCTCACGATCGAGCCCGAGCGGCTCCGCGGGGAGTTCGGCGCGGAGATGCTGATCACGAACTCCTACATCATCCGCAGCACGGACCGCATCCGCGACCGCGTGCTCGACCAGGGGCTCCACGAGTTCCTCGGCTTCGACGGCGCGATCATGACCGACTCCGGCTCCTTCCAGCTGGCCGAGTACGGCGACATCGACGTGACGACCGAAGAGATCATCGAGTTCCAGCGGCGGATCGGCAGCGACGTGGCGACGCCGGTCGACGTGCCGACGCCGCCCGACGCCGACCGCGAGCGGGCGGAGCGCGAACTGGCGACGACGAAGCAGGCGCTCGCGGACGCGGAAGAGGCCGAGACCGGCGAGATGCTCGTCAACGCGCCGGTCCAGGGGTCGACGTACGGCGACCTCCGCGAGGGTGCTGGGCGGCACGCGGCCGCGACCGACCTCGACGTCTTCCCGGTCGGCGCGATGGTCCCCCTCCTGAACTCCTACCGCTACGCCGAGATGGTGGAGGCGGTGCGCGCGGCCAAGCGCGGGCTCGGCCCGGGCGCGCCGGTCCACCTCTTCGGCGCCGGCCACCCGATGATGCTCGCGCTCGCGGTGGCGGCCGGCTGCGACCTGTTCGACTCGGCCGCGTACGCGCTGATGGCGCGCGACGGCCGCTACCTCACCGTCTCGGGGACAGAACACCTGGAGGACCTCGACTACTTTCCCTGCTCGTGTCCGGTGTGCGCGGATCACTCGCCGGCCGACCTCCGCGACTTCGACGACGGCGAGACGGAGCGGCTGCTCGCCGAGCACAACCTCCACGTCACCTTCGAGGAGCTGCGCCGCGTGAAGGAGGCGATCCGCTCGGGGACGCTGCTCGAACTGGTCGACCGCCGCGCCCGCGGCCACCCGGCGATGCTCGACGGCTACCGCGCGCTGCTCGACCGCGCCGACGAACTGGAGCGCACCGATCCCGGCTCGAAGGACGCGTTCTTCTACACCTCCCACGAGGCGGCCCGCCGGCCGGAAGTCGAACGGCACCGCGACCGACTCGCCCGGCTGGCGGCGCCCGACGACCTCCTCCTCACGGAGTCGAAGGCGCCCTCGAACCACGAGTACGACGCCGTCTGGCGCGTGAAGCCGCCGTTCGGCCCCTATCCGCCCGCGCTCTCGGAGACGTATCCGCTCACCGCGGAGGTGCCCGAGCGGACCGACGACGCGGCGCAGGTCGCGGCCGCGGAGGGGGTCGTCGCGCTGGCGGCGGCCAACCCCGAGACGGCGCTCACGCTCGGCCACGACGCGTGGTGCGACCGCGCGCTCGACCGCCTGCCCGAGCGCGTCGAGACGGAGAACCTGCGGACGCTCGGCTGACGAGCGGGTTGCTCGCCGGCCTGAAAGCGCATCGAGTGCCGCGAGAAAACCGCAGCCGTGACCGAGTCGACCGCCGGTTCGGAGACGTCGCGCGCCTCAGTCCCGCCGGTGCCCGAGCGGCTTCTTCTGGTCGACCTCGACCTCGACGTGGATCGAGTCGGGGAAGTCGCGGCCGACGACGTCGCGCGCGATGTCGTCGGCGCCGTGGATCTCCATCGAGCGGCGGTACACGTCGTAGCGCCACGGCGAGAACTCGTCGCCGGGCTCGAGGTTCTTGTACAGCGGGACGGTGACGTTCTCCGAGGGGCTCGCGTGCGGGCCCTTGCACTCGGCGCCCTTGCGTTCGAGCGTCTCCTTGAGGTCCTGAACGGTCTCGACGAGCACGTCGCGGTCGCCGGACGCGAAGTCGAGTTTCGTGACGAAGGTCATGGCTGGGGGTCGTCCGCCAATGGCCGCCCGAGCGGTAAAAACGCATCTACCCGTCGTCGGTCCGGCTGGCCGCACGGCGAATCCCACCCGGAGACCGGTCGACGCAGCCGAGTCGCTCGCCGCTGTTCGGGAGTCCGACACGCTCTTTAGGGGTGATCGCTTACCTGCGGCCAATGACGGTCGAAGCGACCAGTGCCGGAGCCATCCTCTTCCGCGATACCCGCGGCGAACGGGAGTACTTGCTCCTGAAGAGCCGACCGGGGGACTGGGAGTTCCCCAAAGGCGGGGTCGAGGGGGACGAGGAGCTCCAGCAGACGGCGATACGAGAAGTCGGCGAGGAGGCCGGGATCGAGGATTTCCGGCTGATCGACGGGTTCCGCAGGGAGTACGACTACGTGTTCGAGGCGAACGGGAAGACCATCCACAAGACGGTCCACCTGTTCATCGCCCGCTCGTTCGAGGCGAGCGCCGAGCTCTCGAAGGAACACCGCGACCTCCAGTGGCGCGACTACGACCAGGCGCTCAACACGATCACCCAGGACGGGCCGCGAGACATCTTAGAGGAGGCCCACGACTACCTCGACGAGCGGAAAGACGAGGAGGAGGGGAAGTACGTCTGACCGGGACGCGGGGCCGGCCCGCGGACGGCGACCGCCCCGTCCCCGAGCGGTTCGTTTTTGTCCGCCCCGCTCGACGGGGCGACCAGTGACGCCCGACGCCGAGTTCGGCTACGAGCTCTTGGTCTGCCGGTACGCCGAGCTGGCGTGGCACCCGAGCGAGTGCCCCCGTCCCGCGCTGGTCGCCCGCCAGCTCGGCACCCAAGACCGACGGTGGGACACCGTCGTTATCGAGGTCGACCCGGCCGCGTTCGCGCGGCGGCGCGCGTTCGGCGACCGGGCCATCGGCTCCGACCTCCTCCACGTCGTCCGGGGGGCGCCCGCCGAGTGGGCGTTCTATCGCGACGCGCTGCCGCACCCCGGCTACCCGTGGCGCTACGTGCGGCAGGCGGTCCACCGCGCGGCGGGCCGGGACCTGATCGAGAAGCGGCGCGACGGCAACCGGATCCAGATCCGCCGGAAGCGACCGTACCCGGGCTGGGTCGAGCGGATCGTCGCGGTCGAGAACAAGCCGGACCTGGACCGCTCCGCGGCCGACCGGCTCGCCGACCAGCTCGACCACGACATCGAGACCGCGCTCGCCGACGAGGCGTGGCTCGCGACCGAGACGACCGGCGAGCGCGTCGAACCCGCGCTGCTCCGCGAGATGCCCGTCGAGGCCGGGATCCTCGCGACCGACTTCTCCGCGGGCGTCGACGCCGGGGCGGCCGACGTGGCGTGGCACCCCAGCGACCTCTCCCCGGGGGAAGGCGAGCGCCGCGACGCCGAGACCGAGACGCTGCGGCTGGAGATCGCCGAGCGCGCCTACGGGAAGGGGTGGCGCTCGTACCACGACACGATGCGCCCCGACTGCCGGCACTTCGAACTCCGCCGCGAGGGGCGCGCGCTCGTCCCGCACTGCGCGGCGAAGGAGAAGCTCCCCACCGCGCGGGAGTGTTCCGGCTCCTGTTCGGAGTTCTCGCCGGAGCCGCCCCAATGGCGCACGAGCGGGTGGCCGATAGAGGGCGGGCCCGGGAAGGGGTTCAAGCGGCTACTGCGGCGGCGGCGGGAACGCGAGCGGGACCGGGCCGAAAGGGTTGAGTGAGCGGCGGCGCCAGCCGGCCGTATGCGGTTCCCGAACCCGTCGCTCTTCGAGTACGCGCTCAACACGGCGGTCGTGGTCCTCACGCTGGCGGTCCTCCAGTACACCGGCTGGCTCTGGGCCGACCCAGCCGGACTCGACCCGGCGTTCCTCGTCGCGGTCGGGGTGACGTTCCCCGCGTTCTCGTACCTGATCGCCCTCGTCGGGGCGAACGTGCGATCGAACGCGGAGTGAGGGCCGAGGCCGGCGCCGACGAACGCTGACCGACGACCCGCAGCCACCGCCTACGCCAGCGCGGCCGCCAGCTTCTCGATCGGATGCGACGGCTCCGGAACCTCGCCGGGGCCTTCCTCCAACTGCGTCCGACAGGAGGTTCCGGGCGCGACGAGTCCGTCGCCGTCGCTGGCCGAGACCTGCTCGAACAGGTTCTCGCCGATCGCCTTGCTCATCGAGTAGTGTTCGGCCTCGTAGCCGAACGAGCCCGCCATCCCGCAACAGGAGGAGTCGAGCGGGTCGACGCCGTAGCCGGCGCGCCGGAGCACGCCGACCGCGTGGTGGTCCTTCTTCGTCGCCTTCTGGTGGCAGTGGCCGTGGTAGGTGAGCGACTCGGTCGGCGCGTCGAGCGGGAGTTCCTCGTCGAGCCGGTGGGCGTCGACGAACTCCATGACCCCGTAGGCGTGCTCCGAGACGGCCGCCACGTCCTCGTCCGGCACGTCGCTGGCGTCGCCGTCGAGCAGGTCGTGGTAGTCGGACTGGAGCATGACGGCGTCGGAGGGCTCGACGACCACCACGTCCCAGCCGTCGCGCACGTCGGGCGCGAGCGTTTCGACGGCGTCTCTCGCGGTCGCGCGCGACACGTCGAGCAAGCCTTTGGAGTGAGGCGGGCGCCCGCTGCCGTCGACATCCGGAATCCTGACGTGGCAGTCGGCGGCCTCCAGCACGCGCACCGCGGCCTTCCCCGCGCCGGGGTTGGTGTAGGTGGTGTACACGTCGGGGAAGAGGAGCACGTCGCGGGCGGCCTCGTCGCGCGGGACGCCGGCGCCGCCGCGCGCCTCGAACCAGTCGACGAGCGTCTCCGAGCGGAAGGTCGGGAGGTCCCGTTCCCTCGCGATACCGAGCGCCTTCTCCGCGAGGAGGCCGCTCCCGGGGATCTTGTTCGGGAGGTTCGAGAGCGGGGCGAACTTCGAGGCGAGCGGCGCGAGCGACTCGAAGCGGCCGAGCAGTCGCGTTCGAAGGTCGATACCGTGTTCCTCGTGGTGGGCGTGTTCGACCTCGGCCTTCAGCTTCGCCATGTCGACGCCGCTCGGGCAGTCGACCTTACAGCCCTTGCAGCCGACACAGAGGTCCATCACCTCGGTGACGAACTCGTCGTCGGTCGGGTCGTCGGGGAGCTCGCCGGTCATGGCCCCGCGGAGGGTGTTCGCCCGCCCGCGGGTCGACTGGATCTCCTCGTCGGCGGCGCGGTAGGTCGGGCACATCACGCCGCCGGTCGTCTCCTGCGGGCCGCGGCAGCCGCCGCAGCCGTGACAGAGCTCGACCATCCCCTGCATCCCGTTGTCGACGGCCCACTCCATCGCGGGGTCGAAGCCGGCGTCGTACTCGTAGTCGTCGTCGAACCGGAGGTTCTCGCGCATGTCGAACTCCCCGCAGACGTTCCCGGGGTTGAGCAGCCAGTCGGGGTCGAACGCGGTTTTGAGGTCGCGGAACGCCTCCCAGAGGTCGTCGCCGTACAGCTTCCGGTTCCACTGCGTCCGGGCGCGCCCGTCGCCGTGTTCGCCGGATACCGACCCGCCGAGCCGGACCACCGCGTCGGTGACGCGGTCGGCGATGTCGACCATCGCGTCGACGCCGTCGACGTCCTTCGTGTTGATCAGCGGGCGGACGTGGAGCACGCCCGGGCCGGCGTGCGCGTAGAAGGTCGCGAACGTGTCGTTGTCGGCGAGGATCTCCTGGAACTCGCGAGTGTACTCGGGGAGGTGCTCCGGGGGAATGGCGCAGTCCTCGATGAAGGAGATATGCTTCTCGTCGGTGGTCCGCGACAGGAGGATCGGGAGCCCCGCCTTGCGCATCTTCCAGAACCGGTCGCGCTTCTCGGGGTCGTGCGCCTCCATCGCGTGAACCGCCCGACGGGGGTGGCTCGTCGTCTCGGCGGCGCCCGCGCTCGGCTCGACCGCGGTGGCGACGCCGGCGCCGTCCCCGTCGCCCCCGTTCGCGGCCGCGCCCACCCGATCCGCGATCAGGTCCGCGACCTTCCGCTTCCCCGCCGCGTCGCTGTCGGCGTAGAACTCGACGAGCAGCACGGAGTCGGTGCCGTCGGGGAGCATGCCGACGACGTCCTCGAACTCCGGCGTGTCGGCGGCGAGCCCCAGCAGAACGTCGTCCATCACCTCGACGGCGGCTGGGTCGTGTTCGAGGCACGCCGCCACGTCCTCCATCGCGTCGAGGAGGTCGTCGTAGGTGAGCAGCGCGACCGCCTTCGTCTCGGGGATCTCGACGAGCGAGAGGGTCGCCTCCGTCACCGTCGCGAGCGTCCCCTCGCTGCCGGCGAGCAGGCGGGCGAGGTTGACAACGCCCGCCTCGCCGTGTTCGCCGCGATGCTCGGCGAGCAGGCGGTCGAGGTTGTAGCCGGAGACGTTCCGCTTCAGCTCCGGGAACCGCTCGTCGATCCGGTCGGCCTCCTCGTCGAGGACTCGGACGACCTCGGCGTGGATCCGGGGCAGGAGGTCGTCGGCGTCAGGGTCGGCGGACGCGCGGAGGTCCTCGACCGCGACCTCGCCGAACGTCGTCACGGTGCCGTCGGCGAGGACGACCTCCGCCTCCTCGACGTAGTGGTCGGTCTTCCCGTACTTCAGCGAGTGCGAGCCGGTGGAGTTGTTGCCGATCGCGCCGCCGACCGCGGACTTGTCGCGCCACGCCGGGTCGGGCGCGAACTTCAGGCCGTCGGGCTCGACCGCGGCGTTCAGGTCGCCGACGTACGCGCCGGCCTGGACGCGGGCCCGCTTCGCGTCGGGATCGGTCGACACCACGTCGTCCATCTCGCCCGTCAGATCGAGGACGACCGCCTCGTTGACGGTCTGCCCGGCGAGCGAGGTGCCGCCGCCCCGCGGGAGGACGGGGATCCCCTCCTCGAAGCAGTACTCGTGGACGGCCGCGACGTCCGCGGTCGACTCCGGGATCACGACGCCGATCGGCGTGACCTCGTACGCCGAGGCGTCGGTCGCGTACAGCCGCTTCGAGTAGTCGTCGAACCGCACGTCGCCCGCGACGCGCTCGGCGAGCGCGTCGACGAGGTCCGGTCGCTCCACCGCGCCGCCGGTGTAGTCGAAGTCCCCGCCGTCCGTCGGGTCGGGACCCGGGGTGTTAGTCGCCATGCGACTCCCTCGCGGTCGAACCATGAAAAAACCTCCTGCCGTCCGCGCGTCGGCGGAATTCGGTCGCCCCGCGGCGGCCGAGACCGCCGCGTCCCGGCCGCGCTGTCGCCTGCCGGGAGCCGCCGTAACACCCATATGCCGGCCGGCGAACTCACATCCATGTCACTCGCAGACACGTCGACGTTCGCCGGTCGGCTCGACGACCTCGGCGTCGCGGTCTCGACGGGGCCGCCCGCGGAGTGCGCGGCCATGGTCGAGGCGGCCGCGGGCGAGCCCGCGGTCGGGGTGCCGCTGGCGCGCTCGGGGCCGGCCGCGTTCGCCGACTCGCCCGCGGCCCTGCCGGACCGCGTCGAGACGGCGCCGACGACCGCCGACCTCCGGGCGGCGCACACCGGCGTCACCGCGGCGTCGCTCGGCGTCGCCGAGTACGGGAGCGTCGCGCTGGAGGCGGACGCGGCCGGCACGGAGCCGGTGAGCCTCTTCGTCGACCGCCACGTCGTCGTCCTCCGAGAGGCCGACCTCGTCCCGGACATGCCCGACGCCTTCGACTGGCTCGGGCCGCGGGCGCGCGACGAGTCGGTCGACGTGGTGTTCGCGACCGGGCCGAGCGCGACCGCGGACATGGGCGGGCTCGTTCACGGCGCGCACGGGCCGAAGGAGGTCCACGTGATCCTGTTGCGCGGCGAGGACGCGGCGGACGGCTCGGACGCCGCTGTCGACGCGGAGGACGACCAATGAGTAGCGACGCCGAGACCGGCGCCGAGGAGGCGGCGGCGACCGAACCGGCGGACAATCCCGACCGCGAGGCGAAGGCCGAGCGGATCCGCGAGCTGTTGACGACCGAGGGCGACGCGGTCGCAGAGAACACCCGCGGGTTCAACGAGGGCCGCTACGAGTCGACCGGGCGGCTCGACGGCTACGAGGAACTGAAAGACGAGGCGCGGGCGATCAAGGAGGACGCGATCGAGCGGCTCCCCGACCTCATCGACGAGGTGAGAGCGAGCGTCGAGGCCAACGGGGGCACGGTCTACCTCGCCGACGACGCGGCCGACGCGAACCGATACATCCGCGAGGTCGCGGCCGAGCGAGACGCCGAGCGCGCGGTGAAGTCGAAGTCGATGACCTCCGAGGAGATCGAGGTGAACGACGCGCTCGAAGCGGACGGCGTCGACGTCGTCGAGACCGACCTCGGCGAGTGGGTGCTCCAGCTGGCCGACGAGGAGCCCTCGCACATCGTCGCGCCGGCGATCCACAAGTCGCGTGAGGGGATCGCGGAGCTGTTCGCCGAGCGGTTCGACCCGGAAGACCCGCCCGAGACCGCCGAGGAGCTCACGATGTTCGCCCGCGAGCGGCTGGGCGAGCTGATCGAGGACGCGGACCTCGGGATGACCGGCGCGAACTTCATCGCCGCCGACTCGGGCACCATGCTCTTAGTCACCAGCGAGGGGAACGCCCGCAAGACGGTGACCGCGACCGACACCCACGTCGCGGTCGCGGGCGTCGAGAAGCTCGTCCCGACCGTCGAGGAGTTCTCCCCGTTCGTCGAGCTGATCGGCCGGTCGGGGACCGGTCAGGACGTGACCTCCTACATCTCGACGCTCACGCCGCCCGTCGACTCGCCCGTGCCGGACTTCGAAGCGGCGGACGAGCCGCTCGCCGACGGCTCGGAGTCCGACCGCGAGTTCCACCTCGTCCTGATCGACAACGGGCGCATGGCGATGCGCGACGACGAGGAGCTGAAGGAGACGCTGTACTGTATCCGCTGTTCGGCCTGCTCGAACGCCTGCGGCAACTTCCAGAGCGTCGGCGGCCACGCGTTCGGCGGCGAGACGTACTCCGGCGGGATCGCCACCGGCTGGGAGGCCGGCATCGAGGGGCTCGACACCGCGGCCGAGTTCAACGACCTCTGTACCGGCTGCTCGCGCTGCGTCCCGGCGTGTCCGGTCGGCATCGACATCCCGTGGATCAACACCGCGGTCCGCGACCGGATCAACCGCGGCGAGGCGGAGCCCGGCCAGACGGACTGGATGTTCGAGGAGCTGGTCCCGGACGAGGAGCCCGGCGGGCTCGACCTGGCCACGCGCCTCGTGGGCAACTACGCGACGCTCGCGGAGTGGGGCCACAAGACGGCGCCGGTCGCCAACCGCCTCGCGAACGCCGGCCCGGTGCGCGCGCTCGCCGAGCGGGTGGCCGGCATCGACCGCCGCCGAGAGCTCCCCGAGTTCGCGCGCGAGTCGCTCGTGGAGTGGTTCGACGCGCGGGGCGGCCCGGCGGTCCCGGCCGACGAGGCGACCCGCGAGGCCGTCGTCTACCCCGACACCGCGACGAACTACGTCGACGTCGGGCGCGGGAAGGCGACCGTCAGGGCGCTGGAGGCACTGGGCGTCCGCGTCCGCGTGCCGGACCTTCCCGGGAGCGGCCGCCCGCCGCTGTCGCAGGGGATGATCGCGACCGCCGAGGCCGCCGCCGAGGACCTCTACGCCGGGCTGGCGCCCCACCTCGACGCCGGCCGCGACGTGGTCGCCATCGAGCCGAGCGACCTCGCGACGTTCCGTCGCGAGTACGAGCGGTTCCTCCCGGCCGCCTCCTACGAGCGGCTCGCGGACGCGAGCTACGACGTCATGGAGTACGCCTTCGGCCTGCTGGAGAACGGCGCCGACCCGGCGGCGCTGCGCGCGCCGAGCGAGGGGACCGGCCCGGTGGCGTCGGGGCAGCGGATCGCCTACCACCCGCACTGTCAGGCCCGCACGGTCGGGGTGAGCGAGTACGCGACCGCGACCCTCGAACGGCTCGGCTACGACGTGCGCGTCTCCGACACGGAGTGTTGCGGGATGGCGGGCTCGTTCGGCTACAAGACGGACTACTACGAGCTGAGCGTGGACGTCGGCGAGCCCCTCGTCGAGCAGTTCGGCGACACCGACCGCACCGTCGTCGCACCGGGCACGTCCTGTACCGAGCAGCTCGACGCCCTGTTGGACGCGGCGCCGAGACATCCGATCGAGGTCGTCGCGCCGCGGGAGTGACTGACGGCGACGCGCGCGGCGTCGACCCCGCGGGACCCGCCGGCGTCCGACGCGCGTCGTTCGACAACGAACGCTTATTAGGCGCGCTCGTGACCCTATCAGGTATGAACGCAGCCCCCGAAGAGATCACGTCGCTCGTCGGTCGCGAGGTGTACTCGAGCAACGGCGTTTTCGTCGGCGAGATCGAAGACATCCAGCTCGATCTGGACGCGCGCTCCGTCACCGGCCTCGCGCTCGCCGAACTCAACCACGAACTGTTCGCCGGACAGGTGGGCGGATCGACCGGCGTCATCGTCCCGTACCGCTGGGTCCGCGCGGTCGGCGACGTCGTCCTGATCAACGACGTCATCGAGCGGTACGACACGGGCGAGTCCGACGAGGAAGGGAGCGAGGTCGAGGCCCGGGCGGAGTCCCGGTAACAGGTTCCCGACCGCGCGCGCCGCGCCCGGGGCCGCTTCAGAAGGGGAGAGCGTCGCGGAGGCTGGCGATCACGCCGCGCTCTTCCCGGCGCGCCTCGTCGAACACCGGGTACATGGCGTCGAGAAACGTCGTCTCGTTTTCGAACTCCCGCTTGGGCACGCGGTCGAGCGCGTCCGCGAGCGCGATGGAGCGTCCCTGCGCGTCGTAGGGCACCTCCTGATCGCCGAGCGCGTCCCGTAGCTCCGCGGCCGTCGCGGGAAACGACACGTCCGCCTCGTCGAGCCGTGCGTCGAGCGCGGCGATGCCGAACTCGATCGCCTCCGGCTCCTCCGTATCGCCGCCGCCGGGTGGCCGTGCTGCCATTACGGCGTGTTACTCCCTCCGGCGGCTTGAAACCCCTGTTCTCGGCGCGTCCCGCTCATTCCGGCACGGACTCGGTCGGCGGCGCGGCGTCGACGACGGCGAGCTCGACCCCGTCCCCGGACCGGTCGAACGCGGCGACCGAGTCGCCGTCGTACGGCGGGACCGCGACGATCACCACGCCCGCGAGGTCGTCGGTGCGGGAGACCCCGAGGAACCCGTCCGGGTGCGAGAGGAACCGCGCGCCGCCCGCGCCCGCCGGCGTGCCGAGGTCGACGCCGAACACGGAGCTGACGGAGTTCCCCACGGACGGGAGCGTGAAGTGGGTCACCACCGGCGTAGCCGGGTCGAGGCCGAGGTCGGCCTCGAACTCGCCGGCCGGCGTGGCCGAGAGCCGGAGGTTCACCGCCTCGGGGTCCTCGCTCGCGGCGCGCTCGCGCAGCACGGTCAACAGGTCGCGGGTGACGTAGATCACTGGTCGAGCCTCGCTACGGGACGCATTGGCAAAAGGTCACGCACGGATCGGTCGGTGCGGTCGGTGCGTCCGACCTCACAGCCCGTCTCTGCCCGCGCTCAGAACGGCAGCGCCGATTTGAGCGTCTTCGCGTACAGTCCCGGCGCCTTCGGCCGCGAGTCGGAGAGCGCGTCCTCGAGGGCGACGGCCGCGCGCTCGTGGACGCCCACGCCGTGGCCGACGAGGACGCGCTCGGGGTCGAGCCCGGAGAGCGCGCCAGTCGGCGGCGTGAGCCGCAGCATCGGGTGGACGCCGAGGCGCTCGCGGTCGCCCCGGAAGTACGACGCGGAGCCGAGCGACTCGGGGACGATCAGCGTCTCCCCGTCGAAGAGCCCGACCTCCTGCCACGGCGGCAGCGAGGAGTCGCGGATTTTGATTGCCTCGAAGCCGGTGTCCGCGAGCCGTGCGCCGAACCGCTCGACCTCGACGTCCGGGCCGAGCTCCTCCGCGACGCCCGTCATCCACTCGGGGACGTACACCGGGACGTCGTGGCGCGCGGCGACCTCGCCGCTGTCGCGCACGTGGCGGTCGAGCCCGACCACGACGCCGGCGACGTCGCCGAGGTCGGCGAGCAGCTCGTCGACCCCGGGCGCGTCGACCGGGTCGACCACCCACACGTCGTCCGCGCCCGTCTCGTCGTTGTGGACCGCGAACGCGTGGCTCGCGCGCTCCATCGTCTCGTCGGGGTACGCGATCCAGCCGACGCCGCCGTCGTAGCGATCGATCTCGTGGAGGTCCGGCTCGTCGCCTTTCATTCCCATACCACCCGTTCGGCCCGGACGCTTGTTAAGTCGTCTCCGGCGGAACGCCGATCCGGTGTTACCGGTGATCGCAGCGGGGGCGACTCAGGCGTCGGGCCATTTGATCGAACAGCCCCGGGAGGGCCGGTCCGGGATTTCGACGTCCTCGCCCGCGAGGACGGCGTCGACCGCGTCGCGAATGTAGAACTCGGTCGGCTCGTCGTCGGGGTTGAGCGCGTCGTCGAGGCGGCCGTGGTAGCGCAGCCGCCACGCGCCGTCCTCGCGGCCGAAGAGGAACGGGTCGGGGGTACACACCGCGTCGTAGGCGGCCGCGACCTCGCCGGTCTCGTCGCGGAGGTACGCGTCGTACGCGACGGTGCCGTCCGCGACCGCCTCGCGCATCGCCTCGAAGGAGTCCTCGGGGTACGCGTCGGCGTCGTTGGGGTTGATCCCGACGACCGCGAGGTCGTCGTACCCGGCGGCGAGCTCGTTCAGCAGGTCGATCTTCGCCTTCGCGTACGGGCAGTGGTTACACGTAAACACGATGAGCAGCGCGTCCGCGTCGAAGTCGTCGAGCGCGTACGTTTCCCCGTCCGCGCCGGGCAGTTCGAAGTCGGGCGCGGCGTCGCCGCGGTCGAGCGCCGAGTCGGATTCCATCTGGACCATATCGGGGCGTACGCGCGGGAACGGAAAAGGCGTTGCGAGCCACTTCAGATGTCGAGTCAGCGATCCACGACGAGCCGTTCACTCGAGACCGGCGAATCAATGACTGATCTGATCTGTTAACTACCTAATTCAACGCTAGTATTTTATATGTCTGAAGAAAAGTAATAATAGAAAATAGTATGAGTAAGACAGAGTCTGAAAAAGTGGTGTCCGTATCGTCGCGCGGGCAAGCCACAATCCCGAAGGAGTTCCGTGAGGAGTTGGGTATCGACACGCCCGGCCGTGTGAAGTTCATTCGGACCGAAGAGGGCGACATCGTTGTTCGCCCCATCCACTCGGTTACGGACCTGCGTGGGGTTCTGGAAGGGAAAACCGACGAGCAGGGGCGCTCAGCAACCGAGCGCCTCCAAGAGGAACGGACAGCGGACAAAGCCAGTGAAGAAGAGTTGCGGCGGCGCTACGCCGGTGACGACGAGGGTGACGCATGACCAACGGGGCTGAGATTCCCGAAACGATCGTCTTCGACGCCGAACCACTCATCGCCTATTTCTGTAACGAACCAGGGAGCGACACCGTCGAAACGTACGTTGAGGCCATCGAAGGCGCAGCAGACGGCTACATCTCGGCGGCCAATCTTGCCGAGGTCCATTATATTGTCCGGGCGATCGACGGCGAGGAGCGCGCTGATGCCGTCGTCGACGTTCTCGAGGAAAGTGGCATCCGTCGCGTCGACACCGAACAGACATGGGCGTCAGCAGCCGACTTCAAATTCCGCTACTCGCCAGCACTCGGTGATGCTTTTGCGCTCGGGACAGCAGCGCACGTCGACGGGATGCTGTTGGTCGGTGCCGACGACGACTACGACGACGTCACCGATGTCCCGATCACTCGGTTCCGGACCGAACCAGCTTGACTTCCTCCCACGACTGTCGTGGGCTCTCTCCGCTGTTCTCTGTAGGGTCGGCCAGAACCGGGGCCACCGACAAGGCCGCACATTTGGCGGTGGGTGGTGACGACTGACTGGCTGTGACCTGCTTTCGCTTCTTAACTGCGACCGGACCCGCTGCTCAGTACTCGATGGTCGCGGAGTACCGATTCAGAACGGCCACGAGCCCGGCGCCGACGAGCGCGGCCAGCGCGAACCGCGGCGCGGCCGCGCGCCAGGACTCGCCGCTCTCGGCCAGCCGCGCAAACACCTCCACCAGCGGCGCGCGCAGCGCCCCGACGACGAGGCTCACGAGGAACGCGAGCGTGGCGGCCCGCGCCCGCGCCAGCGCGTAGCGGACGGCGTGCGCGATGGTGAATAGCCCGCAGACGCCGCCGAGGAGGAACGCCGCCACCGGCGGCAGCGTCTCGACGAGCGCGTCCGCGCCGTCGCCCAGCGCGAGCGCGCCGGCGGCGTCGACGAACCGCGCGACGACGCCGGACATGTACTCGTACTGGCCGAGGACGACGAGCAGCAGCGAGCCCGAGATCCCGGGCAGCACCATCGCGCTGACGGCGAGGCCCCCGGCGACGAAGACGACCGGTAGGGGGTTGCCGAGCGCGGTCGCCGCGACGCCGGACGCGAGGAACGCGAGCGCGAAGCCGGCGACCGCGGCGGCCTTCCGGCGCGGCGTCGCGAGGTCGACGTCGCCGAGCAGCACCGCGGCGCTGGCCGCGATCAGCCCGAAGAAGAAGCCGTACGTCGCCACCGGCTGGGTCGTGAGCAGGCGGTTGACCGCGCTCAACACGGTCACGACCGCGGTGCCGATCCCCCCGCCCAACACGAGGAGGAAGGCGCCGTCGACCTCGCGGAACGCGGCCCGCGCGTCGGCGCGGCCGCCCGGTCGGACGCCGGCGAGCACGCGGCGGGCGCGGTCGGGGTCGACGGCGGTGACCGCCGCGATCAGCCGCTCGTAGATCCCGACGATCAGCGCGATGGTGCCGCCGGAGACGCCCGGCACGGCGTCGGCGCTCCCCATCGCCACGCCCTTGAGGTATATCGTCGCCCACTCGCGGAGGTCGGCCATCTGCTCTGGAGAAACGCGGCCGCGGTAAAGAAGGGCCGGGTATCAGACGGCCGCATCGGCCGCGGCCTCGGCGTCCGCGGTCAGTTCGCCGCGCTCGCGGTCAGGTCGGCCGCGCTCGCGACCGGCTCGGCGCCGATCAGCGACCCCGCGTCGGTCGAGTTCGTCGAGTCGCCGCCGTCGCTTCCGCCGCCGTCGTCGACCGGGCACTCGGGGTCGCCGCTGGGACAGTCGATGATCCGCTCTTCGAGCTCGACCGTCGCCGCCGCGTCGTCGACGCCGACGACCTGGCCCTCGGTCACCTCGACCTGTCCGAACCGCTCGGTGGTGTACAGGTCGTCGCCGGTCGTCCGCTCGGTGGTAATATTGTACGGCCCGGTCGCGCGGACGCTCGTGTTCGTGTACCCGTTCTCGGGGCCGAACTCTTCGTAGCCCGTCGTCGAGTACGGGAGCGTGAACTCGAAGGTCCCGTCCTCGTCGGCGGTCGCGTACTGCGTGTACTCGAACGTCTGCCCGTCCGGCTTCCGGAGTTCGACGGTCGCCTTGACCTCCTGGCCGGGGTCGGCGCCCGACCCCTCGACGGTCGCGCCCGGCACGCGTTCGAACGTCTTGACGAAGTCGTCGCGCAGCGCGCCGAAGAACGACTCGCCGAACGTCGCCTGGAGGTCGACGCCGAACCGCTGGGCGAGGATGCTCGCCTGCTGGGCGTACGGCGACCGGCCCGGCGCCTCCGTGGCGTGGACCAGCCGGTAGTGTTCGAGCGCGTCCAGCCGCTCGGAGGGGACGCCCATCACGCCGCCGACCTGCGCGGAGCCGTCCTCCTCGACGTACGCCTGCGCCGCCGAGAGGTTATCGAACCGGCGGATCGCCTGACCTTCCGTCGGGAGCACCTTGATCTCGACCTGTTCGCCCGCCTGGGTCTGCGCGGTCTGCGGCTCCCAGTCGACGACGACCGGCTGTGGCTCGACCGCGCTGCCGTAGTGCTGGTAGAGCCGGATCATCTGGCTCTCGTGGTAGCGCTGGGTGCGCAGCTGGAGCGCGAACCGGAGCCCGCCGCCCTGACCGTTCTGGCCTTGGACGCGCTGGTAGAGCACCTCGTTGAAGTCACGCACCGTCTCGTTGCCCGAGTAGAACGTCACCGGCGCGTTGAACTTGGAGTTCGTCGACGCCATCTGCCAGTCGACCATCACGTAGCGGGTCTCGTTGCCCTCGGTGCTCTGGCTCGCGAGGACTTCGGCCGCTTCCTCCTCGCTCGGTGCGAGGAGGTAGTCCGCCGCTGCGCCCGCGTTCTGCTGGAACGGGTTCGCGTTCGGGATGCGCTCGGCGCGCGTGGTGATCCAGTGGCCGTAGTCCCACCACGACTGGACGCCGTACGCGCCCTCCGGATACTCGAAGTCGCCGTCTGCGGGGCGCTCGTAGGTGCCGTACAGCTCCATCGGGTTGTCCGCGCCCTCGAGCTCGCCCGGTTTCGGGGTGTTGTCGTTCATCCACTGGAGGCTCTCGTCCCACTGGACGACGCTGCCGGGGCCGCTGGAGTTGCCCGCTTGCCAGACCGGGGTGGCGACGCCGACGAGCGGGACGATGAGGACCGCGAGCACGGCGGCGACGGTGAGCACCTGCCACCCCTCGATGTCGCGGACGGCGTCGAGCGAGGTGAGATCGAGGGCGTCGAGCGCGACCTGGAGGAAGTACGCCGTGCCGACCGCGACGACGACGGCGAGGTAGTAGTTGAACCGCGTCTGCGTGAACGCCGCGCTGCCGATGAACGCCGCCCACACGACGAAGTACAGCTCCTCGGCGTCGTACTCGACGAGCAGCGTCGCACCGACGAGGAAGGCGGCGGCGATGAGCAGGCCGATCACCTGCCAGTCGACGCCGACGAGGCCGCCGACCGCGCCGTACGCCTGCGGGACCGCGTAGACGGAGCCGACGACTGCGAGCGCGGCCGGGATGTAGAGGGTGTGATTGGTGTCGTCGGAGCGGTACAGCGGGCGCGCAAGGATGTAGAGGACCGCGGCGAGCGCGAGGAAGAAGGCGAGCCCGTACTGCGAGAGGACGAAGTTCGAGAACGAGGCGCCCTGGAGGGGGGGCTGGGCTTCGCCGATGGTGCGGAACTGTGCGGTGGCGCTGAATCCGACGAAGTTCAGGAGGTTGTTAGTGAGTGTCCCCCAGAGCGAGGGGAGCGCAAGCCAAATGACGACAGCAGACGCGACGATGAGCCCGCCGACGGCTGGCGGGAAGGTCGCAGCTTCGAGGTCTCGTGACTCCCACTGGCGCGCGAGCCAAGCAAGGAAGACGGCGCCGAGCGCGACGCCGAGCGGGAGAATCACTTGGAGGAGCGAATACTGAGTGGTTTGGAAAGAGAACGTGTCGAGCGGGACCAGCTGCATTGCCCCGGCGACGGTCATGGCGACCGCCCCGACGAAGGCGATCGGTTCGGGGCTCTCGCCGTGGTAGACGTCGCTCGTGAGCTTCACCGCGAGGAAGACCCCCGTGATACCGACCAGGAGGACGCCCGGCTGCCACGTCCACATGTACAGACCGAGCGCAACCCCGGCGGCGGCGGCGAAGGCCAGCGGGCGCTTCAGCGCGTCCCAATCCTGATCAACGACGAGCTCCCACACCGGCTTCTCGCGCTCGGCGACGCCGAAGGCGACGAGGAACGCGAGGACGGCGGTGCTCTGGAAGAGGACCTCGGCCGCGCTGTGGTCGGGGAAGCCGACGAGCGAGTATCGGAAGAAGGTGCCCGAGAAGAGCGCGAGCGTCGCCGCTCCGGCGAGCGCGGGAACGCGCTCGGTGAACCGCCGCGCGATGAAGTACGTCGGTACGGCGACGAGTGCGCCGACGATGGGGGCCATAACGAGCATGACCTCCTCGGTGCCGCCCATGATCGGCCGAGCGATCCACACGCCGACGGCCATGATGTGGTCCCAGAGAGTACCGAACTGACCCGCACTGTTTCCGTACGGGAACCCCGTCCACGGGTCGAACGGGAGCGTGTTCGGCCAGTTCTCCAAGAGGTATGACGTTTCGCGGAGGTGGTACCACGCGTCGTTGCCGCGGAAGTACACTTCGCCGTTTTGGACGAAGTTGCCGTACGACCGGAGGCGGGTCCACAGCATGAATACGAATGCCCCGAAGAGGAGCGGGACATGATACCACCGTCTGAGGACGTCGAGGGGCGATCCCCCATCATCTCCGACGGCGTCGGTTTGCTGACTCATTACACGAAGTCACTTCCAAAACCTCCATAAGGCTTGTTATATACCGGTAGCCGATGGAGTTGTACATGTCGTGCTATCACTGAGGGCAGTTGAGCGGCGTAGAGACGATCTGTGGGAGTTCAACGGGAAGATCTCGTGAAGGTGCCTTTTTATTCGGTGCCGACAACACCGACATATGAACGTGTTCGCGGCGGCCGCGCTGGGCCTTCTGGGCGTGACGGCCGCACCGTATCTCGTCTTCCTCGGACTGTACGCGTGGGTCCGCCCCGAGGGCTCACCCGCCGCCAAGGAGCCGGCGGAGCCGACGGTGAGCGTCGTCCTCCCCACGTACAACGAAGCTCGGATCATCCATGCGAAGCTCGACGACCTCCTCGAGCTCGACTACCCGATGGCAAAGATCGAGCTCGTCGTCGTCGACTCCTCGACCGACGAGACGCGATCGCTGATCCGCGAGTACTTCGAGGACGTGGACGCTCTCGATCTCGTGCTGATCGAGGAGGACGAGCGGCGGGGGCTCGCACCCGCGCTCAACGAGGCGTACGAGGCGGCGCAAAACGAGATGGTCGTTAAGACCGACTGTGACTCGAAGCTGCCGCCGGACGTGCTCCGCGAGGCGGCGGCGAACCTCGCCGACGAGGAGGTCGACGCCGTCACGGGGCGGAACGTCGAGGTCCTCGGCGGCAGCGAGGTGGAATCGGGTTATCGCGGCGTGCAGTCGCACATCCAGCAGCTGGAGTCGCACCTCGACTCAACGCTCATCTTCCACGGGCCCTTCTCTGCGTTTGAGAACGACGCGCTGTTGTCGATCGACCCGAACTCGCTGGCCGACGACACGGAGCTCGCGCTGAAGATCCGTCGTCAGGGCGGCCGAGTGGTGTTCGATCCCGCGGTAGAATACATGGAGGCGAGTCACTCGGCGTTCGTCAAGCGCCGGAAGCAGAAGGATCGCCGGGCGATGGGATTGATTCAACTACTGGTCCAGCACCGAGACGCACTTGGACGGTACGGGAGATACGGGATGGTAGTGTTGCCGTTCAACTGGTGGTTCATGATTGCGTCGCCGTGGCTGCTGGCACTGACGCTAGCGGTCGGGACGGTCGGCTCCGTGATCGCGTTCGGTGTGGCGGGGCTCGCGTTGCCGCTCGTCTTCGGACTGTTCACGTACTTGGGGCAGAAGGACGTGCTCGGACCTGTACAAGCACTGTATTCTTTGCTCGATACGCAGGTGTCGTTGTTGCGTGCGTGTGTAGAATTGTTACGCGGAAAGGGCGACGGTACATGGGAAGCTGACGCAGAATTGAGGGAAGCGTTCGACTAGTCGGTCAACTCCCGGAATTGGTTGGACAAGTACAAACTATTTTATTGCTCTCAGGGAATAAAATACCGATGGCAAATTCGGGAACCTCCCTTCTCCAGTCCGGATTACAGATTTATCGGACACAGGGGCTCTGGCAACTGACACGTGAGGCTTTTTATTATTGTTATGAGTCTACACTCAGAGCCGGTTGTTCACTCTTCGGCGACCGACAGGGCGACAATATCTACGAGGACGACTGGGACGTTCTGTTGATTCTCGACGCTTGTCGTGTCGACCTCCTTCGAGAGGTCACTGGTGAGTATCCGTTTCTGGACGTCATCGAAACCCGGCGTTCAGTAGGAAGTACCTCTGCCGAGTGGATGAATAACACGTTCACGGCAAAGCACCAAGATGTAGTCGCAAACACCATCTACGTCACGGGAAATCCATTTAGCGACGACCATGTATCGTCCGAAGACTTTGCTGTAGTCGACGAAGTGTGGCGCAACGAGTGGGATGAGGCGGCGGAAACAATCCGTCCGCGGCCACTGACTGACCAAGCTATCGCCCGATGGCGATCGGAGGCGGACGCAGATCGCATGATAGTCCACTACATGCAGCCACACTACCCATTCATCGGTTCCTCGATTGCTGGTGCTGGCCTGTCGCTCGAGAACTGGGGCGAGACGTTCGATTCGAGGAACGTCTGGGAATTGCTTCGAGACGGCGAGATAGAATACGATGCGCTCTGGGATGCCTACCGAGAGAACCTCCGAGCCGTCCTCAACGACGTCGAATTGCTTATAGAGACGATCGACGCTGACGTCGTCGCCATGACTGCCGACCACGGGAATGCTGTGGGAGAGTACGGCGTCTACGGACACCCCGCAGGAATCTGTCTCTCAGCGCTGCGCGACGTTCCCTGGGTCACCACGAATGCCGAACAGGTACGCGAATACGAACCCGAAACAACCAACGAGGCCCCAACAAACGAGGACGTATCCGACCGCTTGGAAGCACTCGGATATAAATAATCAGGGTGCGTGGCGTGAGTTCGCAAGGCGGCGGATGAACGTCTGAGTGCGGTATGGTAGCCTGTTTGCGACCCGGAACCAGCCAGCACTCATGGCACGCTTCCCCCAGTTCATCGGGGTCGAATCAAGCTCTAACAACTCCGCATACTCGTCCCACTCATGCTCCGGAAGGGCGGTACTGAGAAGCGCTCGGTTGCCATAATGAAGGCCTGCAACTGACCGAGGCACCCGGAGAAACGCGGGCACCGGGTAGTTGTTCGTGAGCGGGAGTGTCGCAAACGAGGTCTCCTGGGCGAGTAGCGATAAGGCAACCTGGTCACTGTAAAACAGTGGCGTTCGGCTCCCGGCAGCCTCGGCGACATCAGCACTCTCGTCAGCTCGAATTTTCATGCTCAATTCTAAAAGACGTCCGGGGAGAGATAGGTCGCGGGCGACCACGGCAGCGGAGTTGTAGAACGGGTACGGTAACTCACCGCCGAGCACCGCGGATATGCTGTGCTCAGGCTCCGAGATATTGTAGCGGGTGTACAGCAGTTCCCAGACCGGAACGGACACGTCGTGCGTCCAGAAGGACCCACGAAGCGTACACGCTCGCGCGCTCAGTGCCGCGTCTCCAGCGGGGAACGACAGGCGATCCAGCAAGACGATGTCGGTATCTAGCATCACCGCTTGCTCTACACCACTCCGTTCTGCAGCGAGTTCAAACGCGCGAAGTTGGGCTGTAATTGGATAGTCGTCGTCTGGATACGGCCCTACCTCGACGGTCGTATCCTTTTCTAACTCTGCCAGTAGGTTTTTCGACATCGCCGAAGCACCCATTTCGGGGATAAATACGACTATATCTGACTCTGGGTGGTGTTCTCGGATGGAGCGCACGAGTACGAGTGCCTGCGCACCAAAGGCTCCCTCGTCGGCAGTGATTGCAAAGACAGTCTCTTCATCAATCATTCGTAGCTCGTTGCTTCCGGAGAACTCTAGAGCACGCCTCAAAAACTCCGTTATTGATGATATTTCGAGCGATGCGGTTTGCGCCAACAAGCATTATCACCTCGTTCAACAGACCGCTACAAAACAGCTCTGTTTACCAGGCAGGCAACATACTAATACCGCCCAAAACAGCCGACTACATCAGTGCGTACTGGTCCCTACACCAAACTCATTTGTCGCCACATCGACTCCCACGGGTAACGAAAACTGTCGTCCTCGCGCCGGGACGGGACCGCAAAATGACCGGGAACTATACGTTTACACCAGCCATCTTTCACGCGTACCAACTGATGCAGCCGTTTAACTGCGATAAGTGTGGATTTTTGAATCGATCGGTTCACGCATAGAGAGCGTCCACGTGATAGATGTAATCCAGATAGACGGTTAGGATATGGACGGAGGTACCCCGAGGACTACGATTAGGCCGAGCAGCATCAAAGCGAGAAGTCGATCTGATCAACCCCGCGCTACGCGGGGTTAGAACAATATTATTTTATCAATTCCCCACAGAGCCGAACATGATGAGTACTCCCGGAACGGTGAGTGTCGTGATTCCGACGTACAACCGGGCAGAGGTACTCGGCAAATCGATCGATAGCGCTCTCGCACAAACCTATGAGAACGTCGAAGTCGTCGTCGTCGACGACGCCTCCATGGACAAGACGGAACGGCTCGTCGGGGAGTACGGCGGGGACATCTTGTACCACTGTTTTGAGGAGAATCAGGGGGCGAACGCGGCCCGAAACAAGGGAATTGAACTCGCTGAGGGAGCGTTCGTGGCGTTCCTTGACGCGGACGACTATTGGCGACCCGAGAAACTGGAACGACAGATGCAGGCGTTTGAAAACGCTCCGGATTACTGCGGCCTCGTCCATACCGCTATCGAGATCCAAAATTTCGACGGCGAGACTATTGATAAGGTTCCAACAACCTCGCCAGACGACCCAAAACGACGGCTGCTACTTGGAGACTATGTCGGCACGTTCTCCAGCGTGGTCGTGAAGTCTCGAGTGTTCGATACCATCAAACCCCTAAAGCGAGAACTCCCGAGCTGGCAGGATTGGGAGTTCTATCTTCGGGTTGCCGACAAGTATGACTTCCGAGCTGTCGACGACCACCTGACAGTCAAACGCTCGGGAAAAGACGACCAAATCAGCAAGAATCTTGAGCCCCTCCTAGAGACAACGTATCCGTTCTTCGAGTCCAAGATTCGTCGCGATGCAGCCGCGTACGGTGCGATGTTCAAGCGGCGAGCTCTCGCCAGACTCCGGATGGAGGTCGGGGACGCAGCTCTCGTGAATCGTGATACCAAGACCGCGAGAAGGTATTTTTTGAGTGGACTCGCTGCGTACCCGTTCGAATCAAAACTGGTCGCTTACTTCCTCCTCTCTCTGTTTGGTATGAACGCGTACGATGCTGCACTGAAAGCGAGACGTATGGTCACAACATGATGGCGGGTCAGGAGAGATATCGGCTTCCGAACGACGAAGGCACGTCGTCATGGGGTAGGAATCGTCGATGAAAACACCTGTAAACGTCAACCTGATACAGGGGTCCATAATCACCTTCGTCTGGGACAGTCTCGATAAGATCGCCAGTTTTGATCTGTCTCTAACGCGATATTGCTAAAACTATTCGCACACGATGATGTTTATTGTCCTATTTCTTAAAAGATGCGTTCGATAGCATTCCGATTTCCATGTTGAATGATTTAAACTCGATAGCCATCTTCGGCGAGAACAGATCCGAGATAGTCTCCGTCATCGACGAGAAATTCCACGTTATTGAGCTGGTAGCGCCAGTGTAGCTCGGTCAGAAACCATCGTGTTGTCTGTTTATTTGCGGTCGGATAGAGGCTTACGTGAAGAATTTCGTTCGTCTGTGATCAACCGCGTCGCACAGCCAGAACTGCTGGTCGTGGAGGCGGATCATCTTTTCGTCAACCGCGAGTTGATCCTCGGAGACGGTTGAGATCGGCTGTAGATCGGCCTTATGAACCCAGTTATGGATCGCAACATGACTCCGCTTGATCCAAACAGTTCAAGATGCTTACTTACCTCACGTAGTGACATGCCGGCCAAGTGACAGCAGATCCCTACTTCAATCGCCCAGCGCGGAGTTCGATCTCGCTTCACAAACGACAAGTCGATTCATGCGATACGTTCGCTTAGGCACTCGGTTTCGGCCATCGACACTCTGAAGTCGAGCGCCTCATCCTCAAACTTAACGCGACGCACCGACGAAAGGTAGAATTGAAGTGCTGGCGTCCGTAGTTACTGTGGATGAAATCTATCATGAGGCGGGTTAGCAGTATCTACAGGAAGGAGGGTCTAGTCGCGCTTCTGCGGCGGTCAAGCAATTACGTGTTGGAGTCCGCCTCAAAAAAATTAGGGCAACCAATCTTGGAGTGGAGATACCCGGACGACGGGTTCAACGTGCTGGACGAGGACTGGGACACGTTGGTCATCTTTGACTGTGCGCGATATGATGTCTTCACAGACGTTGTCGGGGAAGATGTCTCTCCTCGACGGTCCGTTGCCTCCGTCACTGCGAACTTCCTCAGGCGGACGTTCTCTAAACGAACTGCCCACGACACCGTCTACCTGTCCGCGAATCCCATCGTCGGGAAGAACGAGGAACACCTGAACACGTACAAACTTGTGAAATCGTGGGAGAGTCGTTCCAGTACGACGAGGAAAGGACAGGAGAGCCCAGGGATCATGGATCCCAAACCGCTGCTGGAACGATCCGTCGAACTCCACGAGAAGCACCCGAACAAACGCCACGTCGTCCATCTGCTTCCCCCGCACACCCCTCACGAACTGAAAGACGGAGGCCCAGTTCCCGAAGACTCACCCTACCGGAACTACAAAGCGGCGATGAAACACGGAATCTCGCCGGCCGAGATGTTGGATGTCTACGAAGAAAACCTGCTGAACGCGGTCCAATTAACCAAGGAGGCCCTCGCAGACGTCGACGGAAAGGTGGTGTTCACGGCCGATCACGGGGAGCTACTTGGGGAAGGGATGCCGCTCTGGATGAAAGTGCTCCACCACCGCTGGGGGAACCAGTTCTCGAAGTACGACTTTGGCCACTACAGCAACTGTAACGTCAGCGAGTTGCGAGAGGTACCTTGGTACGTCTTCCAAGATGGTGACCGACGAGAGATCGTTGCCGAAGAGCCCATCGGTTCGACACGCGTGGACGAATCCGTCGAGGCGCATCTGGAGGCACTTGGTTACAGATAGCTCCGGCCTCGACACCACACTGTGGTTTCGATCACTCCTCGAACACGTTGTCGAACAGGGCTCGCTCCTTGATGCTCTCCGCTGTGCTGGCTATCCCCGCCGACTCGGTGCCGCTGTTGCGGTCCATCCGGACGACGGCATCCGTCAGTCGCTGCACGTCGAGTCCGTCTCGTACGTCGAAAAAATACTGGCTCTGGTCGAACCGTCGCAGCAGTTCGTCGTATTTCACGGCCCACCCGATCGCCACGACCGGTACTCCGTGTTTGTATCCGTGAACGATGGAGTGATATCTCGACGCAATCATGTATTCGAACTGTGCGATCAACGCCTCAAGTTCGGGCGCGTCGAAGTCGTCGTCGAGCATATGGACGGCATTGACTCGCGTAAATGGTTCGCAGATCGCCTTGCAGAGTTCTAAGTCCTCGGTCGAGTGACGCAGAACATATACCTCCTTGTCCAGCTCCAGCAGGCAATCGATTAGCTGCTCGTACATCGCATAGAACAATTCATTTGACGTTCGTTCGAACACCTTTGAATTGGGCACGATTCCGACGGCATCGTCGGGGAGGGTCCGAACCTCGATACCACGGTCGGTCACGTAGATGTTCTCCAAGTCGTACTCGCCGCCCTGAAGAACAATGTCGAACTCTCGCCGGACGTTTGCTCTCGTGTACGGTTCGAGTGCCCTGACCCCGTCTTCCTCCCGAGGACAGATCATCTTCGGGTACGGAAGATATGTTCTCATGAGCGGATCGAGGAGGAGTCTCATCGGCAGGGAGTAGTCGAACGGACCGATTGACTGGGGGAGAATGTACATCGGAACACTGTACATCCGCGCGAGGAGGACCGTCGTGAGATACGAAAACGACATTCTGGCCCCCATCTGTGAGGACAGAGCGTATCCGTTGATGTCCAAGATCATGCGACAGTCTTCGAACGCGTTTCGAACTGACCGGTGGACTTCAGTCGGGTGCGACTGAGTGTTCGTCAGGTTCGCGTACGGTGCTAGGAGTGAAAGCTGAATCTCCGAGTCCCATGGAAGGATTTCAAACGTGTACGCGTCCTTCTCCGCAGGGTCGCGAAGATAGTCCTGTTCGGACAGCAGATAGACTCTCTTGTTCGGGTATCTTCTCGAGATCTCGTCGACCACGGTGTACGTCATCGCCTGAGCACCCTTGTTGAATAGCTCCCCACCGGAAATGAGGATCGACGACCCATCGTCACGTGTTCCCGAATGATCGTCGCTCGTCAGGCGATCGTATAATGCTCGGGCTTCCGCGGAGGAAACGAGAGAGATGTTACGCACGACGTCGCGAATCGACATGTGTACAGCCAAGACTGTCAGCGAATATAATACACTCGGTAGACGAAAGGTGGAATTCAAGTGCTGGCGTCCGTAGTTACTGTGGATGAAATCTATCACGAAGAAGATTAGCAGTATTTACAAGGAGGAGGGTCTTGTCGCGCTTCTGAGGCGGTCGAGCAATTTCATCACGGATCGATTCTTTCAGACGGTCGTCTGGAACGCCGTACCGAAAGATCGGACGCTTCGGCTCATCGCCCGATCTCGAGTTCTGACGGCACTTTACTTTCTGCTTTCGGGGACCTTCTACCGGGAGCAGCGGTCGGTACTCTGGGGGATCGCCTCCTATAGCGAGTCCGAAGAGACGGGTGACGAACCCCACTTCCGCATCATCCGTAACGTCCACCGGATCGAGAAGGGGCTGTCCATGAAGGATCGGCGGCCGGTGTTCGCCGAATCGTATATCGAGCAGGTCGTTGCCGATCTTCGGTCCACGTGGGACCGTGACGGTGATAAACGACTTGAGTGGGCAGTGGATGTACTGGCGGAGTACTTCGATACCGTCGAAATGACGCCGCCAATCTCTGCCGCGAAGTCGAATTTCGACGAGTTCCTCGCCGAGATAGCGTATCGCCCGACCGATCAAACGCCGTTTCGTCGGGACGAGATCGACGGATCCGGGGTCCGCCCGGAAGCGTTGGAACAGCTTTCGAGACAGCGAACGAGTACCCGGTGGTTCGAAGACAAAGACGTCCCCCGAGAGAAACTGGACAGTGCGATCAAGGTGGCGTTACAGTCTCCCAGCGCCTGTAACCGGCAGTCCTACGAATTTCGACTGTTCGACGACCGGGAACTGATCGATTCGGTCTCGTCGCTCGCGATGGGGGCAACCGGCTACCGAGAGAACATCCCGTGTCTTGGAGTAATCGTCGGTAAGCAGCGTGCGTACTTCGACGACCGGGATCGACACGTCATCTACATCGACGCCAGTCTTGCGGCGATGGCTTTCCAGTTCTCCCTGGAGACGCAGGGACTGGCCTCGTGCTGTATCAACTGGCCCGCTATTCCGCATCGAGAGCGGAAAATCGAGACCCTGTTGAACCTCGACCCCGACGAATGCGTCGTCATGATGATGGCGATTGGGTACCCAGATCCGGACGAGAAGGTCCCGTACTCCAAGAAGATGGGGGTCGAGGACGCCCGCTCCTACAACGAGCTGTGAAGTCAGTTCGATTCCCCACCCGACGAGCGATCGATTTCGTCCAGTAAATGTCGCAACTGGGACACGTCAACGTGAAGGTCGCTGTTGTACGTGTCGTCAGCGGTGGAAACGCCTCGTAGGCAGTGGTAATCGTGCCCGAGCAGGCGTGCAATTTCGAAGTACGGCGGTTTGATCACGTCGTTGAATATCTCGACGATGGCACAATCGTCTGCCCAGATCATGTCGGTCAACCCTGCGCCGTGGACGCCGACGATCAGCGACGCCCTGCTGAACAGCTCGACCTGTTCGTCGAACCGCAGATCCTCGGTCGTGTAAGTCTTGATATCGTACTCCTTTAGGACGGTCGAAACCTCCGCTCTGTTCGTTATCTTCCGGGTTCGAGCCTTCTCGCGGGAGACGAATATCCGCTCGTCGCCGCAGGCAGGCGCTGCGCCGTTCCGGTCGACTTCCGACCCCACCCGTTCGTTCAGCCATCGACAGACCGGGACCGTTGGTTCCGTGAAACTCGGCTGAACTAGGTTGTCCACGGAGACGACGCCACCCTCCCAACCAATACAGTCCTCGAGACTGTACCCCAGCAGTTCGAGAGATTCCTCGATGTACGACGGTGGCTCCGCCGGGACGACGAGTTCCACCTGGACGTCGCGGTTCCGCTTCAGGTACTCCAGCGCCCGAAGTTTCGGCAGATGCTCGATCACCCAGTGATAGTAGTTGTCCCAACTGTTGACCAGCGAGCAGGCGTACGACAGTTCTTGGTGGGGATCGCGGCTGATCATCTCGGCGATGGTTCTTCGGTCGGTCAGGGTGCGCGCTACTGCCTGCTTCAATCTGTACCCCTCCTCTCCGGATGGCTCTATGGCCTCACAGACGATGGTGTCGTCGTCGATGACGGGAATCGCGTCTGGTCCCACAAGTTCAACCTCGGGAACGACGAATAGATGTTGGTCGGTGTAGGAGTATCGGGGCAGGTTCCTGAACCCCCTGGAAGACGGGTCGACGCCGAACGGTGTCCGTGCGTCGGGGGCTGCCGTGGACTCGTCCAACTTCACCTGCCAGGTGATCCGGTGGTCGTCGATCAGATCCTCCGTTCTGGCCAGATCGAACTGCGTCAGTACGATAGGGGCCACCGCTTTAGACGCTCTGTCGAGGGCCAGCGCTCGCCCGGCCCGGTACGTGGCGAGTGGGCCATCTCGTTCCCACTTCCTTCGCGCTTTGCCGACGAGCGCTCCCACTCTCATTATTACGTTTGTATTGTTTGTAACAGTATATTCGGGTTTCGGATCCGGAACGGCTGATATCTCGGTACCCAGCGGAGGTGAAACGAACACGTCCTCCCGATCCAGTCTAGAGATTTCCTGCTTCAAACCGACACTGCTCTAGGTCGTTTTCGCGGGACATTGATCGGATGACATCCGGTCCTAAGGGTTCCGTGTGCTGGTCAGTCCCTCCTCCATGATGTCGTGGAGGTGGATGATTCCCTCAAACGTGTTGTCGCTGTCGGCGACGACGAGTTGCGTAATGTTATTTTCTTCGAGGAGTTCGAGCGCTTCGACCGCCGAAACGTCGGGGGTGATGGTCACCGGGTCGGTGATCATCACCTCCTCGGCCACGACGTCGTGGAGATCCGTGTCGTCCTGAAGGAGTCTCCGGATGTCGCCGTCGGTCAGTATCCCTAAGACCTGCCCGTGCTGGTTCTGTACGACGGCGATGCCCTTGCCACCCTTGCTCATTTTCAGTGCGACCTCGGCGAGCGTATCATCCGGGTGGGTCCTCGGAATGTCGCCGTAGAGTAGGTCGCTCGCGTCTAGGAGGAGTCGTTTCCCGATAGTACCGCTCGGGTGGAACTGCCCGAAGTCGTCTTTCGTGAACCCCTTCCGTTCCATGAGTGCGTTCGCGATACAGTCACCGATCACGATGGTCGTCGTGGTGCTGGCCATAGGAACGAGATCGACGACAGACCCCTCCTCTGAAATCCGCGTGTCGACGATCCGGTCAGCACTGCGACCAAGTTTCGAATCGGGACTCGACGTGATGGTGATCGTCATGGGATCGAACGGCTCTATGAACTTTTGGAGTTCCACGATTTCGTTCGTGTTCCCGCTGTTCGACACGAAAATCACGATATCGTCCTCGGCCAGGACTCCGATGTCACCGTGTAACGCCTCAACCGGGTGAATGAAGTGGGAGGAGACGCCGATGCTATTGAACGTCGACACTATTTTTTTGGCGACATCTCCCGATTTTCCGACGCCGGTGAACACGATCCGACCGTCGGAGGCGTCGATCATCTCTGCGACCCTCTTTATCTGGTCGACCGTCTCCTCATTCAGGAGGTCCGCGACGCAAGCGGCTTGGAGTTCGATCGTCCGTTCTATGGTCGTGATCGTGTCGTCGCCCGTCGAGTCCGCACGGTCTCTACTCATCTTTGACGGTGGAGTCGATCGCTAGCCACTGCTCAACCAACGAGTCCACGCGGCTGAGCGGTAGCTGCGTCGCGGCGTCACACTTCGCTGACGGTGGATCTGGATGTACTTCCGCGAATATCCCGGCAACTCCGGTCGCAAGCGCTGCGCGCGCCAGCGTGGGTGCGAACCGACGATCACCACCGCTGCTGTCTCCATGTGAACCGGGTCGCTGTACGGAGTGTGTCGTGTCGAAGACGACCGGTTTGCCGATGTCCTTCATGATGTCTATATTTCGGAAGTCTACAACGAGATTATTGTAGCCGTACATGGCGCCGCGTTCGCAAAGGAGGATCCGTTCATTGCCCGTGGATTCGATCTTGTCGACGACGTTTTCCATTCCCTCCGCGGAGAGAAACTGCCCCTTCTTCACGTTGATCGGGAGCCCGGTTTCTCCGGCGGCTGTCAGCATGTCCGTCTGCCTGGAGAGAAATGCAGGCACTTGGAGAACGTCCACGACATCCGCGACGCGAGACGCCTGATCTGGCGTGTGAAAATCGGTGATGATCGGGAGGTCGTATCGAGTCTTCACCATTTGGAGGATTTCGAGCCCCCGATCCAGTCCAGGCCCGCGATACGAGTCGATCGATGACCGGTTCGCCTTATCGAACGAGCTCTTGAAAACCACGTCGATGTCGTGTGTCTCGCCGACGGTTTTCAGCGTCTCCGCCGTCTCCAGTACCTGCTCTTCGGACTCGATAACGCAGGGACCAGCGATCAGAAAGAACTCCGAGTCGTTAGCGACGGATATCCGGTCGCTAATTTTCATTCTCGTCATTACCACGAAGTTGTTGCTCTACGACCGCAATATCTCTTTCTACATTGACCTCCTTCGACTCGTAGTCGGTTTCGACGGTCTGAATATCGTATCCGTTTTCGAGCAGGCGTAGTTGCTCCAAGTTCTCGCGAGTTTCCAAATCGGAGCGCATACTCACGTAATCCAACAGCTGTTCGGTCTCGAAGGCGTAGAGGCCTATGTGCTTGTAAGTTGAGCCGAGCTGGCCGTCTGACGGGATGAGTGACCGAGAGAAGTAGAGTGCCCGGTTCTCGCTGTCGGTGACGACCTTCACCACGTTCTCGTCGTTCAGTTCTGATTCCTCGTCGATGGGTGATATCGGCGTCGCAACCCGTGGGGCGGTCGTCCGGAGCGTCTCCACCACCGAATCGATGACATCCGGTCGAATGAGGGGCTCGTCACCCTGGATGTTGACGGTAAACATCGCACCGACTTCACGGGCCACCTCGGCGACCCTGTCTGTCCCGGTTTGATGGTCGGGACTCGTCATCATCGCCGTTCCGCCGACCGATTCAATCGTATCGACGATACGCTCGTCATCGGTCGCCACCACGACCCGATCGAGGGTCGTTGCCCGATTCGCGCGTTCGTATACGTGGGTGATCATCGGCTTTCCGTCGATGTCGACGAGTGGTTTTCCTGGAAGCCGCGTGGAGCCGTATCTAGCGGGTATTACTCCCAGAACGGTGCCGGAACCATTCCGTAGCGTGTCCAGAATATCTCGCACGGCCCCCTCGCCACCGTCGAAGCTACTCACATAGTCACACCGGCGCCTCACCCGCCGCACTACGTCCGCTGGACAGCAGGCAACTCCGACGCTCTCCATCGCTTCCAGGTCCGTCGGCTCGTCCCCAATGTACGCCACCTGCGACCGATCGATCCCCCGTCGTTGGACTATCGATCTGACTATTCCGCTTTTGTCGGAAACGCCCTGATAGAACTCCTCGACATCAAGTTCTTCTGCGCGTCGCGCGACCGCCTGGGACTCGCGAGACGTGACGATGACAAAGTCCCGGTCCTCTTCCTGGATCCACCGCACGATCCCGTAACCATCTTTTACGTTGAACGACTTAAACAGCTCTTCGTCCTTCCCGTAGTGAAGCTTCGAGTCAGTGAGGACGCCATCCACGTCGCTGATTACCAGCCGGATCGTATCTCCCATGGCTCTGTAGAGATTACTGGCTCCGATATAACTTTCCTCCTAGACGCTACCCGCTCGACTGGATGGCGTAGAGGTCGGCGTACTCCCCGTCCTCCACGATCAATTCCTCGTGCGTCCCCGACTCGACGATTCGGCCCTCCTCGACCGTGTGTATCTGATCGGCGTTCTGCACCGTGGACAGGCGGTGGGCGATCGTAATTATTCCGTGGTCGCGTTCCATGGCCTCGATGGAGGCCTGGACCTCTCGTTCGAGGTTGGAGTCGAGGTCGCTCGTGGCCTCGTCCAAGACAAGAAAGTCGGCGTCGGTCAGGAGCGCTCGGGCCAGGGCGACCCGCTGACGCTGCCCGCCGGACAGTCTGACACCGTCGTCACCAAGTTGCGAGTCGAATCCGTCCGGGAGGTCGTCGATGAATTCGTCGACCCGGGCTATCTCACAGACTCTGTTGACTTCGCGCTGATCGGCGTCTCTGTTGCCGACCGTGATGTTCCCTCGGAGCGTATCGTTGAAGATGTACGGCTGCTGTCTGACGACTGCGATGCGCTCCCTCCACGCGCGCAGGTCGAACTCCTCGATTGGCGTTCCGTCCGCGGTGATCCGTCCAGTGTCGGGGTCGTAGAACCTCGCGAGGAGCGAAACGATGGTCGACTTCCCTGCGCCCGACTGGCCGACGAAGGCGACGAACTCGTCCCGGTCGACCGAGAACGAAATCCCGTTCAGCACAGTCTCGTCATCCGTGTACGAGAAGTGAACGTCGTCGAAGGCGATGGACGAAACCTCGTCCGGTTCGACGTCGCCATCCGATTCTCGCTGGGCCTGAAACGTGTCGACGAACTCCTGCGTGCGAACCAGGTGTGACAGGTTTCCCTCGACGTGGTAGACGCTGCTGTTCAGACGACTGACAAGCGGTGTAAGTCGAAACATCGCGAGAAAGAAGATCCCGAGCGCGCCGAGGTTGAGACGACTATAGGTAAATCCGATGTAGATGAGGAAGAAGAGCGTGAGCGCGGCGGCGAGGTCGTAGAAATTCTGAATGGCGGCCTTGTTTCGCGCGAGGTCGATCGACGACGAGCGGTACTCGCTGATCCACTCGTCGAACTTCCTGAAAACCTCCGTTGCGAGACCGAACAGTTTAACATCCCGGATCCCTTGTGTCCCGGCCTGCGCAGCCTCCTGAACCCGTTCGTTTGCGTTAGCCACTCGCGAACCGACTGTGTAGGCCGGTTCGATGACCTCCCGCAGGAGGTACGTGATTCCACCGAGTAGCACGATGGCCAACACCGTCATCCGCGGAGCAATGTAGAACATCACCGCGAGGTAGACCAGCGCCAGGAAGAGGGTTTCCAGCGACTTCACTGCGAATTTGATCACCTTTCCAGAGTATCGGGTCTCCGTGATGATCGCGTTGAGAATGTCGTCCGACCCCTCCTGATCGAAGTACTGGACTTGGGCGTCCAGCGCCGTGTCGAACGTTCGAGTCCGCAGCGTTTCCTCGTAGTTCATTTGGAGAATTGATCGGAGCCATGCCACGACAAATGACGATGTGAACCGAATTGTCATAGCTAGTCCAACTCCGATGATCAGAAACTCCAGATCGAACGGGATACTGAGGATTGAGTACACTCGCAGGAAGACTCCCAAAAACCCGTCTGCCTGGGTGATCGGATCTTCAGCCTGTGCGACCTCTAGGATTGGCCAGATGAAGCTCAGTCCGATCCCCTCAAGTAACGCAGTGAAACCGCCGAAAGCAACAATAATAAGAGTGAGCTTTGGGCGATACACTACAACTCGCCGGAGGGCAGTGATCTTCTCCTCCCAGGTAATATTCTCCTCGGAGCCAGACATTCAGATAAGATGTTTTTTATCTCGCTTGATAAGAGTTGTGAAGAAGCGAGGCGCAGCGGCCACCTGACGCCGCCCACTGCTGCCCGACCGCAATCGAAACGGCGACGGAGTGGGGGTATGTCTGACGTTCACACCTGCCAAAGCCTGGAAGCGGACCTGTAGGTTTCTACGGTGTCCTCGCCATTAACCGCGAGGACGGCCCCCATCGGCCTACCGCTCAGACGAGTCAGTTTCTGCCACAGCAAGTTTAAGTAATTCCGGAAAATCCCTCCACGTAATGGACAAGATCAGACGGTCAAGAGAAATACTAACTAATGAGGGGTTCTTCTCCTTCTGCCGATCGGCAACCACGCACTTTTTTTTGGATTCGTACAATAATCACTGGGAACAGAACCACGACTCGCCAACGCCGATTCCCGAGATGGACTGGGATAACCTGATCGTTCTCGATGCGTGCCGGTACGACGAGTTCTCCAGATTGTTCGACATGGATACACCAGTGAACTCTCGGGTCACCTTCGGGTCCAGCACCCCGGAATTCCTGCAGCGCAACTTCTTGGACAGAGAGCTGTTCAACACAGTCTATCTCACGGCAAACCCCAAATCACTCAAGCTCGAACGTGGTGACTACGGATCCGATCCGATATTTCACGCCCTGATTCCGGTACTCGACGACTGGAATGAAGAGTACCATACGGTGATGCCGAAAACGATGACGGAACGGGCGCTGTCGATCGAGGAAGATTTTCCACAGAAGCGACTTCTGATCCACTTCGTCCAACCTCACTTGCCGTATATTGGCGACACGGCGAGATCGATCCAGCGTGAACTCGATATCGCGATCGGAGGGTGGGAGTTTGACTGGCGAGATTACACGGAGGAGAGGTCGTCCATCGATGTCGATCGGATCACCTTTGAGGGGATCACGAGAGACGAATTCCCCCTGACAGTGGAGGACTATCTCCAGATGTACCGCGAGTCGCTATCGATTACGCTGTCGCACGTGGCTGAACTGGTGGAGGGACTCAGTGGTAAAACCGTCATAACTGCGGATCACGGCGAAATGTTCGGTGAACGTATTTTCCCGTTGGGCAAGCGAATATATGGTCATCCGCCGGGGCTCCGCACCGACGAACTCTGTATCGTGCCACACGTGGAATTCGATGGGACCGACCGGAAGCAGATCCGGGCCGAGGCACCCATCGAGCGGGACAGTTACGACGAGGAGTTGATCGAGCATCGATTGACCGCGCTGGGATACCAGTAGATGGTCGTCTTGAATCCCATGCGGGCCGTCCGGTACCTGGGTCCTCCTCCCGTCGCCGCCAACCCAACTACGTTGAAAGCATGCGATACCTGTCCAGAAGATGAGTGAGGAACTCCACGTGTACTTCGAAGAAGGTGACTGCCCGGACCCCGAAGACGGTTCAAACTACGTCATCCGGAACAACCTAGGGGCCGAGGACGATTTCTGGTTCAACACGCTCACCGGACTGGAATTGCCCCATGAGAGCCGTTTCTCCTACGACAAGTTCTACGCCTATCTCCTCCGTCCGAGTGGAGGGAACCTCTACGTGTACCTCGAAACGTATCAGAAACTGGAGACGAAGATCGAAAATCGGGGATTCAAGCGGATCGTCCCCCACGACCTCAACGAGGGGTATCTGACGGTTCTGAAAGATCTATGTGACGGAGCAGATGTCGAACTCGTCCGCGACTCGGCGTCGTCCGGGGGAAGCAACCGGCGTGTCATCTTCACGCTCTCAACGCTACTGTTACTGTTCGACTTCGTGCTCTCGTCGGTGTTAGGCAGGATCCTCCCGTCCACGGCGGCGGAGCCAGAAGACGCTGTCCTGTTTGTTCCGTTCCTAGGCCGAACCGAGAGCATGTATCCAGTGGTTGAAGAGGTGGGCGGTGCCGTGCGGATACTCACGACGAGATCCTGGTCGAGTCACCTCCTCAGGGGAGACTTCGTCGACCTCTACCGCGACCCCGATCGCCGTTCGATATCCGCGTACGCGAACGGAAGGCGAATCCTCAGGATGGTCCGGTCCCTCCTCGGGTTGCAGTGGTCCCTCCTCGTGGGAGAGCTGGAACTGTCCACTCGGCTGTCGGAGTACCTGGAAGGGAACCATCGACTTACCGCCCCCCACACCGTCGAGTACGCCTGTGAAAAAATTCTTGCCGAGCATACGGACAGCGTACTGAAATCCGCGATAATGCGAGCGGCGGTTCAAGAGATGGACCCTGAGGAGATCGTCGTCGGAGGACTGAGTCCCAAGGACATCGAATCCCTGCGGACTGCCGACGAACTCGACGCAGGACTGCATTATATTCCCCACTCGATCACCCACGAGGACGAGTTCGTCCCTCCGAGCGTCGAGACGAAAGTGTACACCACCGGGCCTGCAGACAACCGTCTCTTCAAGAAGCACTACGAGGAATCGGACCGGCCAGTCCTAATTCCCACGGGGAAACCGAACGTGGACGACCTGCTCGCAAACCTGGATGGTGTGGAAGCCAAGTCCGAATCTCACAGGATCGTCATTGGGACACAGGCCTACGACGACTGGATGCGCGAACAGTTCTTCCTCGATTCACTGGATGCGATAGCGAACTGTGGATATGATCAGACCGTCGTGGTGAAGATTCACCCCTCCGAGGGGACGGATTTCTATCGACAGTTGATTGCAGAGGCCGAAACCAGCTACGAGTTCGATATCGTGATCCGGGTGAAGGGGCTCCGTGAAGTGCTCTCGAAAGCGGACATTCTGCTGACCATCAACTCGAACATCGGAGTCGAGGCCATTATCTTGGACACGTACTGTATCTCGTACAACCCATTCGAACCGTTCACGTTCCGCTCGTCCTACATCGACGGGAACCACGTCCCGTACACGACTGCAGTTCCGGAACTGACGGAGGAGCTTGACCGGGTGATCGGTGCCGACTCGATTCGGAGTACCCAGCGTGAGCATCTCGATCGGTCCTACGTCTTCGGAGGGAGTGCGGAGCGGATCGCGGAACGGATACGATGACTGGCCGCGCGGATGTTGGAAGCGGGAGTGTACCTCCGTACAGTCGGGAGACGACTGTCTTCCTTGACTCCGTGTCGGCCTGAATTATCTCCTGAGGGCGGGAAGACGGTCAGTCGAGTCGTCAGCAACGGCCGGCTACAGTAATCGCAACGCTACCGACACCAATTTGGTACAGACTAATGCCATGTGACATAAGCAAAATAGTAGGTAAAGACGGCTCCGCGGGCGGCAAAAACGCTCGAGTAGTAGGACTCCCGAACCGGTCGATCTTTGGAGAGAACGACCATTTCCGCATACGAACCCCAACCCAAAGGGCGTACCGAAACCAAACTAACGAACTTTGACCGTCGGCCTCAGGTCGTCGCGAGCGACGACGGGATTATTGACGCTGGCGATGTCGCTCTAATTTGCTTCGCTCTGGTCGGCGGACACGGTTAGACTCCTCGATCGGGGTCATATACACGACGCCTTCTGTTTGGGTAGTGTCAGAGTCCGTTCCGGAGGCAAATGTTTTAATATGTGAATATCCTCTCTTTTATATGGGTATTAGATCTCGGCTTCTTCGTCCGTTGATCCCCAAAGTAATAAATGAAATAACACTATCCCTAAATTCAGGATCAGTCTCATTCAAAACTTCAAATGTAAAACAATATGAGTGGGTGAGAGACTTTGGAAGAGAAAAAGGTATCTTATTAGAATTTTTGGATGAACTGAAGAAAGATGATATATTTTTTGATATTGGTGCCGGTTATGGGATATACACCTGTTTTGCTGGCAATATAATCAGCGAAGGGGAAATTATAGCTTTTGAGCCGTTTTCGGACCGTTCCGAAATGTTAAAGCAAAATATCAACACGAATCAAATAACAGCGAGAGTTGTTGAAAAAGTCCTCTGGGACGACCAAGGAAATTCCGAAGTGGGGCTTGATAATGAGAAATCATCAATTCGGGTGACTAATACAGGGGAGAGAGAGATCTCGAACGACACGAAAGAAGTACAATCCATACCCAAGGTCCCAGCTGATTCTCTTATTGAACAAGGGAAAATCCCTGAGCCTACAATATTGAAGATTGATGTTGAAGGATCCGAAGTTCGCGTCCTTCGTGGTTTAGAAAAGACTCTTCAAACTTCTAAATGTAGAACAGTCTTCTGTGAGATTCATTTTCCGATGGGAAATTCGCGGTCTGCTAGAGATTATGATGATGATCCATATGAGGTATATGACCTCCTGCGTGAACATGGTTTTTCAATCACTCAACTGGATCCTAATGCTAATCGCCCAAGTGTACACTTAATTCGTGCGGATAAATAAAAATTGTACCCGGTCTTTGAGGTACATCACACCGTCCAGCGAACGTCGTAGTTTACTACAGATCCCGACGTTTACACCGGACACGCGACGATCGTAGAGGAGAGTCCCCGGTTGAGGGGTCCCTCTACTGAATACGACAAGTATGGGAACCCTGCCGGCGAGCGGTTTGTTCGGTGTACCGGGTGCGGCATCAAGATCCTCGCCGACGACACCCGACACGCGACGCACCGGGTTGGGTGCGACGGCATCAAGGAGTAGGCCGCCGCAGATTATTTCACTTTCTTGTAAGACATAAATATATAGCCTTCAATTATTATCTGTGGAAAAAACCGCCCAAGAGTGGCTTATATTAAAAAATTTGGGTGTAGAAGTCGGAATAATTAATAAAATTCCAGAACGACCGGCCCGCCGTGAGACGCCTCGCGCGCGCGTAGGTTCCTCGATAAAGTCGGTGAGATCTGTACAACACGCGACCGCCCTCCTCGCGTGGTGTTGGTTAAGCGTCGGTGTCGGCGTCGACGACCCTTAGGCACTCACCTCTGATGTATCGTACACCTCTTCACGCCCCAGCATATGGGAGATCAACACGACTAGTTTTCGCGCCGTTACGACAATCGCTATCTGGTGGTTCTTCCGCTGTTTCAATCGAGCGTAAAACGGTCCAAGATACGGATCGTTACACCGGTGAATCCTGTTTGAACACACTGAACCAGGATCCAGCGTAAGTCTCCACTTCCACGCTTCGAGATCGACCCTTCCGTCCGCGAGTCAGGTGACTCACGGACGACCGGATCTAATCCCGCGTAGCTCACCACCTGCTTTGCCTCATTGAATCGGTCAATCTCACCGATCTCCAAGGTGACCAGCAGCGACGAGTATAAACCCACGCCCGGAATCGTCGGTCGTGTTCAGATAAGTTGATTCCATGCGAAGGCGAAAGATCTGAGCTACCCGTTCGCAGTTTCTGCTTCGGCGTTGCTGAAACAGTTTGAGAAACTGGCAGTTCTGCGTTTTACCTCACGGAAGACACGTTCGACGCTGTTCCGAGTTCCATGTCGTTTGTATCTAAAATCGAGTCATATTTGTCACAAGCTCGCTGAAGTGGAACCGCGCCGTTAACAAGAAAGATCGCGTCATCTACGTCGTGTTTTTCGCGGAGTTCCGCGAAAAACGGATCCGCTATCACGTTCGTTCTTGTCGGCTCAAGCTTTGTATGGAGTAAATCGTTTGAATCGGGATCGACGGCGGCGTACAGCCAATATTGTTCATCGTCAAGCTGAATCACGGTTTCATCGACCGCAACGTGATTCGGGCACCGACCAGATTTCGGCTGTAGATCGGCCTTGTGAACCTAGTTATGAACGGTTGATCTGACCCGATCAATACCGAGCACCCCAAGAAACGAAACAGTATTCCAAAGCGATAATCCGGACAAATGAAGCTGAATACTGAGCTTCATCAACAGCTTCGGTGTTGCTTCTCTCTCCACAAACTCTAAGATAATATCGTCTAAACAGCCGTTGTGGCGGTCGTTTTCGGGGATAGAACACTTTAAAGACGCACCGCCTCGCTTTTCAATCCTTTCTGAACACCGTCTTTCAAAGCGCACCGCCTCGCTTTTCAATCCTTATCTGAACCCCGCCGATACCCCGCTCACAAAGTATTTCCCACCACCTCGACATCCACAAACCATGCAAGCAGTCGTACTCGCCGCGGGCAAGGGCACGCGCCTCCGACCGCTCACTGACGACAAACCCAAAGTTCTCGTTGAGGTTAACGGCACGCCGCTCATCGAGGACGTCTTCGACAACCTGCTCGACGCGGGTGCGACCGAGCTCATTGTCGTCGTCGGTTACAAAGCCGAACAAATAATCGACCGTTACGGTGACGCCTACCGCGACGTCCCGATCACTTACACCCACCAGCGCGAACAGCTCGGACTCGCACACGCTATTCTTCAGGCCGAGCCCCATGTCGACGGCGACTTCATGCTGATGCTCGGTGACAACGTCTTCCGTGGCAACCTCCCCGACGTGACCAACCGCCAGCGAGAAGACCGCGCCGACGCCGCGTTCCTCGTCGAGGAGGTCCCGTACGAGGAGGCGTCCCGCTACGGCGTCCTCGACACCAACGAGTACGGCGAGGTCGTCGAGGTCGTCGAGAAGCCCGATGACCCGCCGAGCAACCTCGTGATGACCGGCTTCTACACGTTCACACCCGCCATTTTCCACGCGTGTCACCTCGTTCAGCCCTCGGACCGTGGCGAGTACGAACTCCCCGACGCGATCGATCTGCTCATCCAGTCCGGCCGCACTATCGACGCGATTCGGCTGGACGGCTGGCGTATTGACGTCGGGTATCCCGAAGATCGTGACCGCGCTGAGGGGCGGCTCGACGAATTGGATGCTGAAGAGGCGGAAGCGGAAGACGGCGACGCAGACGAAGCAGTCGCCGATAACTAACCGGCCACCGGGGGTGTCGTAACGTAAATAACACCCCAGACGCGCGCAAGAACGCTCCCACATCGATGAGATGAACCGCTGTCTTGTGCCGCCAGCCAGCACAGACAGGTGGTGGATCCTGACTCTATTGAGACGATAATACCAATTCGGTCGGCGTATTCTCCCGATCAAACGTTTCTTATCAAAGATCGACGAATGTAGTCGTATGAACATCTCCATCATCGGCAGCGGCTACGTCGGCACGACGGTCGCCGCCTGCTTCGCCGATCTGGGCCACGACGTGGTGAACATCGACATCGACGAGTCGGTCGTCGAGACGATCAACGCCGGCGAGGCGCCGATCCACGAGGAGGGGCTCGCCGACCTCATCGCCGAACACGCCGGCCCGGAGGGCACGGGTCGGCTCCGGGCGACCACCGACTATGCGGCCGTCCTCGACACCGACGTCACCTTCCTCTGTCTCCCGACCCCGCAGAACGACGACGGCAGCATCGACCTGTCGATCATGGAGGCGGGCGCGAGCCAACTCGGGGAGGAACTCGCCGCCAAAGAGGGCTGGCACACCGTCGTCGTCAAGAGCACGGTCGTTCCCGGCTCGACGGCAGACACCATCACCCCGATCTTGGAAGCGGAGAGCGGTAAGACCGCCGGCGAGGCGTTCGGCGTCGGCATGAACCCGGAGTTCCTCCGCGAGGGGACGGCGGTCCACGACTTCCTCAATCCGGACAAGGTCGTCCTCGGCGCGGACGACGACCGCGCGCTAGAGGACATGCGCGCGGTGTTCGCCCCGCTCGTCGAGGCGGCCGACGCGCCGGTCGTCGAGACCGACACGCGAACCGCCGAGATGATCAAGTACGCCAACAACGGCTTCCTCGCGGCGAAGATCAGCCTCATCAACGACATCGGGAACATCTGTAAGGAGCTCGGTGTCGATGCCTACGAGGTCGCCGACGCGATCGGCCTCGACGACCGGATCAGCGAGCAGTTCCTCCAGAGCGGCGTGGGGTGGGGCGGGAGCTGTTTCCCCAAGGACGTCGCCGCGATCATCGCGGCCGCGGAGGAGACCGGCTACGACCCGGCGGTGCTCAACGCGGCGACAGAGGTCAACGATCGCCAGCCGGGGCGGCTGGTCGAACTCCTCGCCGACCACCTCACCGAGCGCCGCGACCGCGGGTTCGACGGGGCGACAATCGCCGTGCTCGGACTGGCGTTCAAACCCGGCACCGACGACATGCGGAACTCCCGCGCCATTCCGGTGATCGAGGACCTCCAAGCGCGCGGCGCGGCGGTGACCGCCTACGACCCGGTCGCGGCCGACAACGCCCCGAACTACGTCGACGACGTAACCTACGCCGACTCGGCCGCGGCGGCGCTCGACGGCGCCGACGGCGCGGTCGTCGTCACCGACTGGGACGAGTTCGCCGCGCTCGACGCGGAGTTCGACGCGATGGCGACCCCGATCGTCGTCGACGGCCGACGGATTATCGAGCGCCGCGACGGAATCACGTACGAGGGACTGACTTGGTAGGGAAAAGAGGATCGCAGCCACTCGAGGGTAGCGCTCTTCCCGAGGTTAAGCGACTATCTATCGACCGTCCCCTGTCGTTCGCCACGTAGTACGCGAACAACTGGTGAAGGACGTTCCGTGGCGGAGGTTCGACGACCCCTACGTAGGGAACCGATACCGAGGCATCTAGCGTGTGGAACATCTCCTCGAAGGGAGCGCTGGTCTCATACTAGTCACTCGTTTGCGAGACCCTGCCGACGCCGAAACCGACACGATAATCCCGGTGCTCCGACGAAAACGGAATATGCAGGACAAACGCGTCCTCGTCACGGGCGGGGCCGGGTTCATCGGCTCGAACCTCGCGAACCGCCTCGCAAGCGACAACGACGTGATCGCGGTCGACGACACCTATCTCGGCACGCCCGAGAACCTCGATTCCGACGTCGAGTTCGTCGAGGCCTCCGTCGTCGACGGTGAGTTCCCCGTCGACGTCGACGTCGTCTTCCACCTCGCCGCGCTCTCCTCGCGGAACATGCACGAGAGCGACCCCCAGCGCGGCTGCCGCGTCAACGTCGAGGGGTTCGTCAACACCGTCGAGCGCGCCCGGAAGGAAGGATGTGAAACCGTCGTGTACGCCTCCACCTCGTCCATCTACGGCAGCCGCACCGAGCCCTCCCCGGTCGACATGGACGTGGAGGCCCACACCGCCTACGAGGCCTCGAAGCTCGCGCGCGAGCGCTACGCCGAGTACTACGCCAACCACCACGATATGAACGTGGCCGGCCTCCGGTTCTTCTCGGTGTACCAGGGCTTCGGCGGCAACGAGGAGCACAAGGGCGAGTACGCGAACACGGTCGCGCAGTTCGCCGACGCCATCGCCAACGGCGAGGCGCCCGAGCTGTTCGGCGACGGCACCCAGACCCGCGACTTCACGCACGTCTCGGACGTGGCCCGCGCCTGCGAGCTCGCGGCCGACCACGAGCTGACGGGCGTGTACAACGTCGGCACGCAGGAGGCGTACTCGTTCAACGAGATGGTCGACATGATCAACGACGCGCTCGGCACCGATATCGACCCCGTCTACATCGAGTGCCCGTTCGACGGCTACGTCCACGACACGATGGCCGACTACTCGACGTTCCACGAGGCGACCGGCTGGGAGCCCGAAATCAGCTTCGAGGAGGGCGTCGAGATGGTGTGCGAGCCGTATCAGTAGACCGGATCTGTCGCTATCTGCTCAAGCAGTCTTTTTAAACCCGGAGGAGCGATCTGCGCACTGATCGACGGCGGGAGTGAGTATCGCAGATCGGCGGCCGCGATGTGGTATTTAAATAACCACGAGCGACGGCGACGAGCGCTTATAAAAAGGGGTGCGGTGGCGCGCCTGCGAGCGGCCGGAGCAAAGCGGAGGCCGCGAGCCAGCCCGCGAGGGACGCCGCGAACGCCCGCAGGGCGTGAGCGGCGAGGTTGGGGAGGCGTGAGGTGCGGTGCCGTGCGGGGCGGGACTCAAAGGGGCAGTCGCGAGGGCGAAGCACGCCGCAGTAAGCACCGCAAGGAGCGAGTGAAACGAGCGACTGAGGAGCACAGCAAGGCGCGCGAGCCGTCGCGACTGGGGCTTTGGAGAACATCATCTCGGCAGTGTCAGTCATTTATAAACAGCCGACAACAACACCGCTATTTACTTATAAACGACCTCACTCACGATATACTACACCTACTCCCGCAATCGATCGCTCCCGTACTGTTCGATCGCCTCGCCACGTTCGGCGACGACGTGCGGGGCCTCGTCCGCCGCCCCGTCGCCGTCGATCTCCTTGAGGATCGCGTAGAACCGCCAGTCGTCGCCGTAGTCGTACACGTAACAGATCCGGTCGCGCTCGTCGAGACCGAGGAGGTCGGCCAGCTCGTCGACCGTGGTCTCGCCGGCGTCGTACGTCGTCTCGTCCGCCTGAACGAACGTCGGCTCCGCCGACTCGTCGAACTCCTGCGGTGACTGAAACTTATCGTCGCTCTGCCAGTACGCCTCGCCCGCGCCGATGAACCAGAGGTGGCCCCGATCGAGCCCCATCGCGTCGTTGATCGTCGCTTGGAACTCGTCGAGCGTGCGGCCGCCTCCGACGACGACGTCTCGCCAGAGGCCGGTCGGGTCCGAATCAAACTTGACGCGGAATCGATACGCGGTCATCTTCGATCCGACTGACGCGAACGAACAAGAAGGTCGGGTTCCAGAAGAGGGTCGGAGAGTCAGTTCCCGGGGGCGATCACATGTAGCCGAGGTCGCGCAGGCGCTCCATCAGGTCCTCCTTGTCCTGGGCGCGGCCGGCGCGCTCGGTCGTTCCCTCGAGGTCCTGGAGCCACGCGGGTTCCTCGGTCGTTTTTTCCGTACTGACCTCGCTGCCGAGCGAGCGGAACCCGGCGAAGTACTTCGGCGAGATGGGCACGTCCTCCTGCGTGACGCCCTCGGGGAGGTCGTCGTCGCTCTGCGGGATGTATCCCTCGTCGGGGAACGCCTCGACGGTGTCGGGCACCACGAAGTTCCAGAACGCCTCCCACACGTCGGCCTCGGCGAACTGGAGGATGGGCTGGATGCGGTCGTGGGGCGGGAACAGGTCCGGGTCGTGGCGCGGCGAGAAGAACGTCTCGTCGGCGCGGGCCTCCTGCTCGTCCCAGCGGACGCCCGAGATGACGCCGTCGATGTCGTACTCCTCGAGGGCGTCGTTGAGCGCGACCGTCTTCAGCAGGTGGTTCCCGACGTACGTGTCGAGCAGGAACGGGAACGAGTCCTCCTCGAACTCCAGAATCTCCCGGATGTGGTGCTGATTGTGCTCCGAGAGCGCGTCGACCGGGATGTCGTCGCCCGGTTCGAGGCCGTGTTCTGCGACGTAGTCGCCGACGTCCTCGTTGCGGGCGTAGACGAGGTCGATCTCCCACTCGTCGGCCCAGTGCTCGACGAAGTCGGTGATGTCGTCGAAGTGCTGGAAGTGGTCGATGAACACCGCGGTGGGCTTCTCGTAGCCGTACTCCTCGGCGACCTGGTTAATGAAGTACAGCGTCAGCGTGGAGTCTTTGCCGCCGGTCCACATCACCGCGGGGTTGTCGTACTGTTCGAGGCCGCGGCGGGTGACCTCGACCGCCTTCTCGATCTTGTGCTGGATCGACGGGTAGTCCTCGGGGGCCTCCCCCTCGCCGTCGGTGTAATCGACGTCGACGCTCGCCGGGAAGTCGTCGCTCATACGGCGTAGCTGTCGCCGTCGAGACGAATAGGCTTTCTGAATCGCTCTCGGGGGTCGAAATTCGCCGGAACACAAGGGATATGCCGGCCGCCCCGGAACCGGCTGGCATGGGTCTGTTCGACCGGCTCCGCGGCGACGACGACGGCCGCGTCGTCTTCCTCGGGATCGACGGCGTACCGCTCGACCTCGTCGAGGACCACCCCGACGTCTTCGAGAACCTGACCGAGATCGCCGAGACCGGCTCCGGCGGGCGCTTGGAGAGCATCGTCCCGCCGGAGTCGAGCGCGTGCTGGCCGAGCCTCACGACCGGCGTGAACCCCGGCGCGACGGGCGTGTACGGCTTCCAAGACCGCGAGCGCGACTCCTACGAGACGTACGTCCCGCTCGGGCGCCACGTGGAGGCGACACGGCTGTGGGACCGCGTCACCGACGCCGGCCGCGACGCGACCGTCCTCAACGTCCCCGTCACGTTCCCGCCGTCGACGCGGATCCAGCGGATGGTCTCCGGCTTCCTCTCGCCCGACCTCGACGCGGCCGCGAGCGACGAGGAGGTGCGCGCGACGCTCGACGGCTTCGACTACAAAATCGACGTCAACGCCAAGCTCGGCCACGACGACGACAAGACGGAGTTCGTCGAGAACGCGCACGCCACCCTCGACGCTCGCTACGAGGCGTTCTCCCACTACCTCGACGAGGACGACTGGGACCTCTTCTTCGGCGTCTTCATGAGTACCGACCGCGTGAACCACTTCCTGTTCGGTGACTACGTAAACGACGGCGAGTACGCCGCGGAGTTCCTCGAGTTCTACCGCAAGCTCGACGGGTACATCGGCGAGATCCGCGACTCGCTCGACGACGACACAACCTTTGTCGTCGCCTCCGACCACGGGTTCACCGAGCTGGAGTGGGAGGTGAACTTCAACCAGTTCCTCGCCGACGAGGGGTGGCTCTCGTACGCGGACGACGACCACGACTCGCTGACGGACATCGACGACGAGACGCGCGCCTACTCGCTCATCCCCGGCCGCTTCTACCTCAACTTAGAGGGCCGCGAGCCGGAGGGCGTCGTCCCCGAGTCCGAGTACGAGGCGACGCGCGAGGAGCTCATCGACGACCTCGAATCGCTCACCGGCCCCGACGGCCGACAGGTGTGCAAGCGGATCGTGAAAGGCGAGACCGTCTTCGACGGCGCCCACGACGACATCGCCCCCGACCTCGTCGTCATCCCCGCGGACGGCTTCGATCTCAAGTCCGGCTTCTCCGGCAAGGAGGCCGTCTTCACCGAGGGTCCGCGCAACGGGATGCACAAGTTCGAGAACTCGCTGCTGTATTCGACCGAGCCCGGCCTCGACCTGACGGACGCGAACCTCTTCGACGTGACGCCGACGCTGCTCGACCTGATGGACGTCGACGCTGACGACGAGTTCGACGGCGAGAGCCTGCTGGGCTGACGGCCGTCGCAGGGACGGGACCTACTCTGTCGCCCGCGACGCGCGCCCTCAGATCACCTCTGTCGGCCGCGAACACCGCAGACAGAGGATTCGGGTGCCCGCCCAGTTCACGTGGTTCGACCCACAGTGCGGGCAGCGGTGGTTCTCGTTGTCGTACTCCGTCGTCCCCCGCGGCGCGGCGAGGTGGGCGTCGTCGACCGCGCGCTCGACGAGCCCGGCGAACCGCTGCTTCTTGAACCGAGCGCGGTGCGCGAGGAACTCGCCGGGCCGTCCCGGATCCGATCCGTGGAGGTCCTCCCACTTTATCGCTATCTCGCCGTCAGCTGGCCCACGCGCGACCTGCTTGATCGTCGCCGCTGCGGCCTCGAAGAGGGGGGTCGTCGCGAGCGCCTGCGGGGAGTCGACCTCGTCGCCCGCGGCCGCGTAGCACTCGGCGGCGTCGTCGTACGCCTCGTCGGCGCCGCCGAGCCCGCCCGCGACCCGGAAGTCGGCGACGAACTCCGCGAGGCAGGCGCCCTGTCCCGGGTCGGTGAGGACGGACTCGAAGTCGCGGGCGGCGGCGATCCCCTCGGCCGCGCGCCGGGCCGCGCGCTCGTCGATGCCGGCGACCCGGTAGGCGACCGTCGCCGCGAGCAGCTGTTGGAGCCCCTGCCCGATCCATCCCTTGTCGTCCGGCTCGAAGGGGTCGACCTCGGGTCGCGGGTCCGCGAGCACGCGTCGCCCGCCGCGGGTGTAGCGGTCCCCCGCGCGCTCGTACTCCCGGGCCGCCAGCGCGTCGACCGCCGCGTCGTGGTGGCCGCCGTCGTCGGTGTTCACACGCGCGCTACGGGCGGGGACGGGTTACGCCTGACGGGCGGCGGGCGAGCGGAAGGCTGCCGTCCGGACCATACTTATTTCCGGGCGTCGAAGCGCCCCCATGGAGCGACCGGACGGCGATTCGGGCCCGGCCTCGGAGCCGCCGTCGCGATCCGTCTCGCGGGAGAGCGCGGACCCGACGCCGGTCAGCGGCGCCGTCGAGTGGCTCCTCGTCGTCGCGCTGCTCGCGGCCCCGATGGCGGTCGTTCCGGGCGGTGACGACGCCCCGACGCTGGTGAGCCTCTGGGGGTTCGTGACGCTCGGCGGCGACGGGAGCGGGCTCGGCGGCTACCCCGTGTGGGCGTACTTCCTCGACCAGCCGCGACCGTTCGCGACGCTCCCGCCGTCGATCCGGGCCTGGCCGCTCGCGCTCGGCTTCCACCTGCTCGCGACCGGGAGCGCGACGAGCGGCGTCGCCCTCGGACGCGAGGACCGTCGGGTGACGGGCGGGGTCCTCGTGCTCGGCGCGGCCGCGACGCTGTGGGTCGCCGCGGGGCTGGGCGTGCGCTTCGGCGTCGGGACCACGGCGGGCTGGCTGACGGTGCTGCCGGTGAGCGCGCTCGCGACGCTCGCGGTCGCGGTCGCCGCGTACGGCGGCGACCTCCGGAGAATCGTGACGCATTGACCGGCCGAGGTCGCGCGTGCGAGCCGCCCGGGCGACCGGCCGCCGTCGCGCCCTCGGTCCACCCCCTTTATCAACCCGTGCGCGGATGCGGATCGCATGACGTCGTTCGCGACCATGATCGGCGTGACGAGCGCGGCCGGGCTCGTGACCGCGCTCGGCGCGCTCCCCGTCTTCCTCCGAGCGCGAGTGACGCACCGCACCTACGACGCCGCGCTCGGGCTCGCCGCCGGGCTGATGGTCGCGGCCAGCGTGTTCGGACTCGTGATTCCGGGGCTGGAGGAGGGGACGCTCGCGGAGGTGATGACGGGCGTCTTCGTCGGCGGCCTCGTCCTGCTCGGCGGGAACTACCTCATCCCGCACATCCACGCACAGTACCGGGAGTGGCTCCCGGACGGGGGCGCGACCGGCGCCGACGCGGCCGCGATGGGCTTCCCGGCCGCGGACCCGGTCGACGCCGCGGGCGGATCCGTCCACGGCGACGCCACCGCCGACGCGCCCGCGGACGGCGAGGTCGCTTCCGATCCCGCCGCGGATGACGCCGCCGAGAGCGCCGACGGGATGGAGGCCCCGCTGCGGAAGGCGCTGCTCATCGGCGGGGCGATCACCCTCCACAACGCGCCCGAGGGGCTGGCGATCGGCGTCGCGTTCGCCTCCGGGTTGAACGAGGTGGCGCTCGTGCTGGCGGTGGTGATCGGGCTGCAGAACGTCCCGGACGGGTTCGCGTTCGCGGTGCCGATGGCCGAGACCGGGATGTCGAACGCACGCGTCCTCTGGTACACCGCGCTCTCCGGGTTCGCGCCGCAGGTCGTCGCCTCCGCGTTCGGCTTCTGGCTCGTCGGACTCTCGACCGGGCTGTTCCCGGTCGCCTCCGGGTTCGCCGCGGGCGCGATGCTCGCGGTCGTGTTCCGGGAGCTGATCCCCTCCTCGCACGGCCACGGGCACGCCGACGCCGCGACCGCGGCGTTCCTCGTCGGGTTCGTCCTCCTCGTCGTCGTCGACGCCGTCGTGACGGTGTGACCGCGCCCGCCGACGGAGTTGTCGACCGGGCGCCAGACCGCGAAACGCTTTCGCCGGCGGGACGCGTCGCGTCGCACATGTCCACGACCGTGTCGACGCCCGACGCCGACGAGACGTGCGCGTACTGCGGCTCGCGGATCTTCGACCACGATCCGGTCTGCGTGCGCGACTGCGACGCCGACTGCGGCGCGCCCGCCTACTTCTGTAACTACGCGTGCCTCTCTGCGTACGTCGACGAGAACGAGCTCACCGCGGGCGACGCCTGCGAGTGGTCGCCCGACGCGTGACCGACCGACCACGGTCGTTCCGGCTCGTGCGGGAGGCCACCGTCGGCGAAGTCCGCCTCCGTGAGCGGGATCGCGGCCGATCGCCGCGTCGTCGTCGCGGCGACGTAGACGGCTTCCTCGTCGGCGAACGGTTGCGTGTCGTCGCTGATCCGGACGTACGGTCGGAAGTCGTTGTCTGCGAACAGATCCGGTCCCTTCGCGACCGCGCCGCGCTCGTCGGTCACGTCTCGTCCTCGCCGTAGTAGTCGTCCGTCGTCGACGCGGAACTCGCCGCGCGCTGCGCGGCGAACGACGCGAGCCGCTCGTCCTCTGCGATCGCCCAGTACCGACCCCGATGGCGGACGAGTCCGCGGTCATCGAGTCGCGATAGGACGGCGCCGACGCTCCCGCGTTTGATTCCCGTCTCCTCGTGGATCTCGGTCTGCGTGAACGCCTGGTCGTCGTACTCGGCGAGGAAGGAGAGGACCCGATACGGTTGGGTCCCGGGGGCGACGTCGAGCGCCGCCTCCGGTTCGTCGTCGAACGCGTCGATACCGATCGGCATGCGTCATAGTCTGTAATATTCTGTACTAAATTTGTGGGCGAGTCAACGACTTATCGCCCCTCGAATCAGTTGCCACCGCGAAAAGCCGCTCCGAATCCGCCTCGCCCGCTACTCGTTCCGCGGGCTGCTCGGGTGGTAGTCGGTGTCGTACTCGCCCGGGTTCCCGTCCACGCGGTCGGGGTTGATCCGGCCGGCGAGCAGCATGAAGTCGAGGACCGTACAGTAGAGCATCGCCTCGACGACGGGCACGGCCCGCGGCGGGAGGACCGGGTCGTGGCGGCCGACGACCTGGATCTCCTTCTCCTCGCCGGTCTCCCAGTCGGCCGAGCGCTGCTTCTTCGGGATCGACGTGGGCGCGTGCCACGTCGCCTCGCCGTAGATGGGCTCGCCCGTGGTGATCCCGCCCTGGAGCCCCCCGTGGTCGTTCCCCTCCGGGACCGGGTCGCCCTCGTCGCTCTCGACGTGGTCGAACGACTCGCCGTCGTCGAACGTCCAGTCCTCGTTGCGCTCGCTTCCCGTCACGTCGACGGCCTCCTTCCCGAGACCGAACTCGACGCCGGTCGTCGCCGGGATGGCGAACAATGCCTGGCCGAGCCGGCTCGGGAACCCGTCGAAGCGCGGCGCGCCGAGCCCGCGCGGGACGCCGCGACACTCGAAGTAGATGGAGCCCCCGATGGAGTCGCCCTTCTCTTGGTACTCCTCGATCAGCTCCTGCATCTCCGCGGCCGCCTCGGGGTCGGCGCAGCGCACGTCGTTCTCCTCGCTGTTCGCGAGGAGCTGCTCGAAGCTCACCGCGTCGGCTTCGACGTCGCCGATGCGGTTGACGTGGGCTTTAATCTCCACGTCGTGATCGGAGGCGTCGAGGACCTGCTCGGCGACCGCGCCCGCCGCGACCCAGTTGACGGTCTCGCGCGCGGAGGAGCGCCCGCCGCCGCCCCAGTTGCGCGTGCCGAACTTCGCGGAGTAGGTGTAGTCGCCGTGCGAGGGGCGCGGCGCCGTGACGTACGGCTCGTACTTCCCCGAGCGCGCGTCCTTGTTCTGGATCACCATGCCGATCGGCGTCCCGGTCGTGTAGCCGTCCTGAACGCCGGAGTTGACGACGACCTCGTCCGGCTCGCCCCGTGAGGTGGTGATCATCGACTGGCCCGGCTTGCGCCGGTCGAGCTGCGCCTGGATGGCCTCCTCGTCGAGCTCGACGCCCGCGGGCACGCCGGAGACGGTGACGCCCATCGCGTCGCCGTGGCTCTCGCCGTAGGTCGTCAGCTGGAAGAGTCGGCCGAACCGGTTCCCGTTCATACCCTCACGTGTGGCCGGGGGCATATATGGGTTGCAATCCGCGCAACGGGGCGGTCGGGGACGGTCGGCGGTCGAGGCGGTGTCGGACGACCGCAGATCGGCGAGCCGCCGCGCGACCGATGGGAGTATGTAACGGGACCCCGTTGATGGGGGCGTGCGCGACCGTCTCACCTCTGACCTCGGCGTGTACGCCCTCTCGGGACTGTTCTCGCTGGTCGTCTTCGTCCTCGCCCTCGGGATCCTCTCGCGGACGCTCCCCGACGGGCTCGCGAGCCGACAGCTCGGGGGGCTGATCGTCGGCTACCTCTTGTTCGTCGGGGTGTACACGACCGCTTGGTTCATCTACACCGGGATCGACAGCCGCGAGGAGATCTGACTGGCGGGTCGCGGCCGCGAACGGGGGTGGATCCTGATAGAGTTACGAGCGCATACCCCCGTCTTTAGGCGGGGGTCGAGCGGACAATAGCGTACACCTCCACCGACGACGCTACGGCTGGATTTCCCATCGATTCACCACCAGTATTAAGATACCCTGATACATAGTGTACAACGCAAATGAAGACCACACGGCACGCGACCTACAACCTCAACTACCACATAGTGTGGTTGCCGAAGTACCGCAACTCGGTACTCAAAGGCGAGGTCGCTGACCGTGTGCGAACCATCCTCCACGAAATTGCCGACGACAAGGGCCTCGAAATTCTCGATCTCACCGTCCAGCCCGACCACGTTCACCTGTTCGTCAGTAGTCCGCCCAAGAACGAACCGGCGCTCCTCGCCAACTGGTTCAAGGGGATCTCCTCACGCAAGTACAACCACCGCTACGCCGACCACGACGGCGAGAAAATCGGCTGGGCGCGAGGATATTACGCAGGAACCGCCGGACACGTTTCCAGCGAGACTGTCGAGAACTACATCCAGCAACACACGGAGGGTGATTCGTGACCGAACTCACAAAGACGCTGGAACTCAAACTGGTAGAGCCGAACGCTCACAAGCGGCGGAAACTCCGAGAGACGCGAGAGGCGTACCAGCACGCCCTCCAAGACGCCTTCAACCAGAACTGTACCACACAGACTGAGGCGAACGACGTGGTGGTCACCTACAATCTGAGCGGGTACGCGAAGAACGCACTCAAACAGTACGTCCCGCAACTCACGACGACCTACAACGCGGGCGAGCTACACGACGACCACCCTGTGCGCTTCACGAACGAGGGGCTACGACTCGACCACAAGCCCGAGAACGCGATCGAGTGGTACGTCAAAATCCCGCACCACGAGGACTACCACCTCTGGCTGCCAGCACAGCCGAATCCCGAACAACGAGACTGGCTCGAAGCGGTGAACGCTGGTGACGCGACGATGGGTGAGAGCCGGCTGTTCGAGCGAGATGGGACGTGGTTTATCCACGTTACTGCCACTCGCAACGTGGAGGAACGCTCCGGGGCGTCTGCCGAGAAACGGACACCTATCGGAGTGGACATCGGGGAAGCGTCACTCGTCACGGTGTGTCACCGCGACGATCACGGGTCCCCGACCGCGCCCAAACTGTGGGCCGACGAGGGTAAGACCGTTCGTCAGCTCCGCAAAACCTACTTCACCGCCAAGCGCCGACTCCAGACGCGCGGAAGCGAGCGTATCGCAGAGTCCTTTGGCGACGACCTGTGGAACCGGATCGAAAATGTGTTCCACCATGTCACCCGCGAAGTCGTGGAGTACGCCGAGTCCATCAAGAACCCCGTGCTCGTTCTAGAAGACTTGACCTACATTCGGGAATCGATGGACTACGGCGAGTATATGAATCGGCGTCTCCACGGATGGGGATTCGCCAAACTCCATGCGCAGATACGCTACAAGGCCGTCGAGAAGGGTATCCCCGTTGAGACGGTACACCCGCGCAACACCTCGAAGGAGTGCCACGCGTGCGGTGAGGTAGGCTACCGCCCGCGTCAGGCGACGTTCACGTGTACGAACGACGCTTGCTGGGTGGGTGAGTATCAAGCGGACGTGAACGGAGCGATAAATATCGCAGACCGCTACCTCAGCGGAGAGAGCCATTCAAGAGAACACACGGATGGCGATGACTCGGCTGAGGATGGGGGGCGTTTGACCGCCCCACAAGACAGCCACGCCGATGCTGAGACCCAGCAAGGGACGCGTGGAACGAATGCGTCTTGAAACCGCAGGGCCGCTCTCGGCCTGAAATCCCGTGGTGGGATTCCCGCGTCTTCAGGCGCGGGAGGAGGTCAATCTCGGACCCGCCTGCCGAACCGTTTTCACGCCGCCCCGCGACGGAGCGCGTATGAGTCGAGACACCATTTCCTTCGACGTCGACGACCGCGGGGTCGCGACGATCACCGTCGACCGACCGGAACAGCTCAACGCGCTCACCGTCGAGACGCTCGAAGCGATCGAGGGCGCGCTCGACGAGGCCGCCGACCGCGACGCGCGCGTCCTCGTGATCGCCGGGGCGGGCGACGACGCGTTCGTCGCGGGCGCGGACATCTCCTACATGGTCGACATGTCGACCCCCGAGGCGCAGGCGTACGCCGAACTCGGCCACCGCGTCGCCGACGCGATCGAGACGTTTCCGGCGCCGACGGTCGCCGCGGTCGACGGCTACGCCTTCGGCGGCGGCTGCGAGCTCGCGCTCGCCTGCGACCTCCGGGTCGCCGCCGAGAGCGCGGTGCTCGGACAGACGGAGATCGACTTGGGGATCATCCCGGGCTGGGGCGGCACCCAGCGGCTCCCGGCACTGGTCGGTGACGAGGTCGCCCGCCGCCTGATCTTCCTCGGCGAGCGCATCGACGCGGCCGAGGCGGCCGAGGTCGGGTTCGTCGGCGAGGTCGTCGCCGACGCCGAGTTCGACGACCGGATCGACGAGCTGGCGGGCGAGCTGGCCGCGAAGCCCGCGACCGCGCTGCGCGCCGCGAAGGAGGCGCTCAACGCGGCCGGCGAGGGCTCGGCGTCGACCGGGCTGGCCCTCGAACGCCGGGCGTGGGCCGGCCTGTTCGGCACGCACGACCAGCGCGAGGGGATGGCGGCGTTCTTAGAGAAGCGCGAGCCGGAGTTCGAGTAGGACGAGGCTCGAACCGCAGTGGTTGGCGCGCGCCTCCGAGCGGCCGCCGAAGGCGGCTGCGAGGAGCACGCGCGAGGGAGTCGCGAACGCCCGCAGGGCGTGAGCGACGAGGCTGGGGAGGCGTGAGGTGCGGAGCGGTGCTGTGCTGGGCGGGACTCAAAGGGGCAGTCGCGAGGACGAAGACGCGCGACGCAAGCACTGGAACGAGGGAGCGCCAGCGACCGAGTGAAGCGCACAGCGAGCGCATCGAGTCCTCGCGACTGGGGCTTTGGCGGTGTTGGCTGGAGCGTCATCGCTCGTCGCGTGCCGTGTCCTGTACCGTGCGATCGAGGTCCACGGAATCGGGGGATCGCCACGCTTTATTAATCCGCCCGAGTACCGGCGACATGGACCAGTTGCGGCAGTCGCTCCTCGACGCGCCGATCATCGAGAAAGGCGAGTACCAGTACTTCGTCCACCCGATCAGCGACGGCGTCCCCATGCTCGAACCGGAGCTGCTCCGGGAGATCGTCATCCGGATCATCCGGAAGGCCGAGCTGGAGAACGTCGACAAGATCGTCACCCCCGCGGCGATGGGGATCCACATCTCCACCGCGCTCTCGCTGATGACCGACATCCCCCTCGTCGTCATCCGCAAGCGCCAGTACGGCCTCGACGGCGAGGTGCCGCTGTTCCAGGAGACCGGCTACTCCGAGTCGGAAATGTACATCAACGACGTCGAGGAGGGCGACCGCGTGCTCGTGCTCGACGACGTGCTCTCGACGGGCGGCACGATGAAGGCCATCCTCGACGCGCTCACCGACGAGGTCGGCGCGGACGTCGTCGACGTCGTCGCCGTGATCAAGAAGGCGGGCGACAACGAACTGGACGGCACCGACTACAACGTGAAGACGCTGATCAACGTCACCGTCGAGGACGGCGAGGTCGTCGTCGTGGACGCGCAGGGCGACGAATAAGTCGTTCGGAGCAGCGCCGCGGTAAAACCCGCGAAACCTTCGGGTATCCGCTTATAAATACTCGACTACGTAGAGGCGGCGAACACCTTCAAAGCCCCAGCCGCTTGCTTATAAATGGCTGACTGCGGATCAACGGCGAACACCTTCAAAGCCCCAGCCGTGAGGGCGACGCACGCTCGCTGTCGCCCGAAAATCTCCGATTTTCGGGATGACGAGACGCCTCCGGCGTCTCGAACCACGCGCTTCAGTCGCTCACTCCGTTCGCTCCTTCCAGTGCTTGCGTCGCCTGCGCCGCCCTCACGGCTGCCCCTTTGAGTCCCGCCCCGCACAGCGACCGCACCTCTCACCTCCCCAGCCTCGTCGGCCGCCCTCCGCTTCGCTCCGGGCGCCCGACTCCCTCGCGCGGTGCCGTTCGCGGCCGCCGAGGGCGGCCGCTCACGGGCACGCGCCGACCGCACCGCAGTGTTTGTTTATAAGCCTCGCGCCGTCCCTCGTCGCTGCCGGGCGCGGGCGCCTTTTATGTCGAGGTCACGAAGGGTGGGGTACACATGACTGAAGCGCTGTTCGTCGTGAGCGAGGAGGGGTACTGGGCCGAGGAGTGTATCGAGCCGCTGACGACGCTGGAGGCGGAGGGCGTCGACGTGACCGTCGCGACCCCGTCCGGGTCGCCGCCGGTCGTCGACGAGCGCTCGCTCGACCCCGAGGCCGCCGGGGGCGAGGAGCGAGTCGCGGAGCTCCGCGAGGTCGACGAGGAGCACCCCGAGCTCAACGACCCGGAGCCGATCGCGACGGTCGACGCCGCCGACTACGACGCGGTCGTCTTCCCCGGCGGCCACGGCACCGTCTGGGACGTGAACCAGGACCGTCACGCCCGTCAGCTGCTGCTCGACGCGGTCGCGGGCGAGGCGGGCGTGGCACTGGTCGTCTGCCACGCGGTCGGGATCCTCGCGTTCACGAACGAGGCCGACGGGACGCCGCTCGTCGAGGGGCGCGCAATCACCGGGTTCCCCAACGAGTGGGAGGCCGACATCGTCGACGAGGACGACGTGATGCCCGACGGCCGGAAGCTCCCGTACTGGGTCGAAGACGAGGTCGCCCTCGCGGGCGCCGACTTCGACGCCGAGCTCGACGCCGACGAGAGCGTCACGGTCGACGGCGACCTGATCACCGCCCGCGGCCCGGGCTCCTCGTCGGCGGCGGCCGCGACGCTGCTCGACGAGCTGTAGGCGCGCCGCTCTGCGGTCGCGGCCCGCCCTCTCCCGCTATCGGATCACGAACGCCGGCTCCTCGATCCGCTCGCTCTTACACTCGGGACACCGCGACGGGTCGTTGACCGGGTCGTCGAAGCCGTCGAACCCGCACTCCCGGCAGGTCGGCGGCGCGACGAGGAACTCCTCGCCTTCGCTCCCGCTCCCGTCGCCGCTCGGTCGGTCGCCGTCCGCCACCGACCGCGAGACGTGTTCGAGGTGTTCGTACACGACGGGCGTCGGCAGCGACAGCGTCTCGGCGAGGTCGCTCGCGGTCCGGGGGGCCTCGCGGAGGGCGTCGGCGATCCGCTGGCGCGTCGTCTCCATGCGGACCCCTCGCGGCGCGGCGAGTATAACCGTCGGGGATCGCGGCGCGGGCGCTCGGGGTCGGCGACGCACGACGCCGGCCGTGCGAGCGGGCGGGACGACGACGCGGGCACAAGAGGTATGTCACCGGGGTGAGACGGGAGGGGTATGAAAGCCGTCGTACTCGCGGGTGGCTACGCGACCAGACTCTGGCCGATCACCGAACACCGACCGAAGATGTTCCTGCCGGTCGGCGACAACACCGTCATCGACGAGATATTCGAGGACTTGGAGGCCGACGACCGGGTCGACGAGGTGTTCGTCTCGACGAACGAGCGCTTCGCCGACACGTTCGCGGAGTACCTAGACGACAGCCCCTTCGAAAAGCCGACGCTCTCGGTGGAGGAGACCGTCGAGGAGGACGAGAAGTTCGGCGTCGTGGGAGCGCTCGAACAGCTCGTCGACCGCGAGGGCGTCGACGACGACCTGATCGTCGTCGCCGGCGACAACATGATCAGCTTCGATCTCGGCGACTTCGCCGACTTCTTCCACGAGAAGGGGACGCCGACGCTGGCCGCCTACGACGTCGGCGACCGCGAGCGCGCGAAGTCGTACGGGCTCGTCCAGCTCGACGGCGACGAGGTGGTCGACTTTCAGGAGAAGCCCGAGGACCCGCAGTCGACGCTCGTCTCCATCGCCTGCTACGCGTTCCCAGCGGAGACGCTCCCGAAGCTCACGACGTACCTCGACGACGACAACAACCCGGACGAGCCGGGCTGGTTCCTCCAGTGGCTCCAGCAGCGCGGGCCGGTCCACGCGTACACCTTCGACGGCGCGTGGTTCGACATCGGCACCGCCGACAGCTACCTCGACGCCGTCGAGTACGCCCTCGACGGCGGGGCGCTCGTCGCCGACGACGCGACCGTCGAGGGGAGCGACCTCGGCGACGTGGTCCACGTCATGTCGGGCGCGACGGTCACGGACTCGACGCTCGACCGCGCCGTCGTCTTCGAGGACGCGACGATCACCGACTCCGAGGTCCGCAACTCCGTGATAGACACGGGCGCCACCCTGGAGGGGGTCGACCTCTCCGGCGCGCTGATCGGCTCGCACACCTCGATCACCGAGGGCGACGACTTCTAAGCGGGCTCTGCGGTCGGCCGTCCGCTCCGACGAATCCGGCTCCGACCGACCCCGTCAGTCTGTACCGGGCCCGTCAGTCCGTGCCGGACCCGTCAGTCGGTCCCGGCCTGCCCGTGCGTGTGGTGGTAGCAGTCGAAGGCGGGGTCGCCGTCGTCGGTCGCGGGGTAGAAACACACCCGTCGGTAGCGCTCGTTGTCGAGCAGGTTCGCCACGAAGCCGTCGGCGTGTCGCGAGACGGAGTCGTACGGGGCGCCGCAGGCGGGGCAGTTCGCCGGCGGGTCGTCGGGGACGTACATGCGGTGCGGTCGTCAGCGCTACGGCCGCGAACGGGAAAACGACCGCGTCGAACGGGGATCCTTGGAGGCCGGCGGTCGAGCGGCTCAGGACCCGTTCGAGCCGTCGCCGCTCCCGCCCTCGACGCCGAGCGCGTCGAACAGCTTCCGGCGGACCGCCTCCTCGGTGAGGTGGAGGAGCGTGTCGCGGTTCTCGCCGCTGGCCTCGATGCCGGTGAAGATGCCGAGCGGAATCGAAAGCGACCCCTGCGTCGAGTGGCCGGCGGCGTCGCCCATCTCCGAGAACGCCTCGTCGAGGACGTTGCCGATGTTCAGCCGGATGTCCTTCGAGCGCGCAGCGAGGTAGATCTTCTCGTCGGCGATACCCAGCACGGCCGTCGTCGTGATCCCCTCCAGGTTGAGGAGGTGCTGAGCCGCCTGGGCGAGCGCCTCGCGGTCGCGGATGAATCCCGCCGTCGAGAAGAGGTGGCTCCCCTGGACCTCGCGGTTCTGGATCGCCTCCGCCAGCACGTCGAGCGTCTCCGGGCTCATCGACGGCGACTCCACCTGTTCGAGCGTGTCGTGGTTCGCGAACGGGTGGAGGTACGCGGCGGCGGTCAGGTCGGCGGGGGTCGTGTCCCGCTTGAAGTCGAGCGTCTCGGCGCGGATCCCGTAGAGGAGCGCGGTCGCGACCGCCTCGGAGGGCGACTGGTCGAACTCCTGGAGGTACTTCGTGAGGATCGTCGACGTCGAGGAGACGTTGGTCCGCACGTCGACGAACCGGGCGTCGAACGGCACCTCGGACTCTAGGTGGTCGAGGTAGATGTCGATCGAGACCCCGAGGTCGAGGTCCTCGGCGGCGGCCTTGGCGAGGTCGACGGCCGCGACGGTCTCGTACTCCGAGAGCGGCGGCGCCTCGCCGCGTTCGAGCAGGTCGATCCCGAGGAGGTTGACGAACGCCCGGTTCTCCTGGTGGCCGACGTCGCCGGAGTAGATGATGTCGGCGTCGACGCCGAACGCCTCCGCGATCGCCTGGAGCGCGGTCGCGGACGCGATCGAGTCCGGCTCCGGGTTGTCGTGGGTGAGGATCGCCATCCGGTCGCCGCCCTCCTCGATTATCTCCGCGAGCTGGCGGGCCATGTACTCCAGCTCGCCCGTCTCCAGCGACTGGAGCGCGCTGTCCGCGATCACCGTCGAGGGGTTGATCACCACATCCGCGCCGCGCTCGCGTAGTTCGTCCTCGCTGACGGGGTCCGACGCCCGGACGACGACGTAGTGGTCGCCGCCGGTCTCCCTGACCGCGGAGACGGCGGCCTTGTTCGCCTCCACGTCGCTGGCGAGGATCAGCACGATGTCGCGGTCGTCGAGCTCCTCGACGACGTCCGGCTCGGCGATGTCCTGAACCCGGGCGTTGAGGTCCTGGTCGCGCAGAGCCTCGACCCGGCTCTCGTCGCGGTCGAGGATGAGGACGTCCTTCCCGCGCTCGGTCAGTTCCTCAGCGACGGCGTGCCCGACGCTCCCACAGCCGAGGATCGCGTACCGGGTCCGCGCGGATCCGGATGCCCCACTACTCATTGGAGGGATTTCCGCGGCACGACACTTAACGAGTGCGCTCTCGCCGTCGACCCCCGTCAACGAAGCCGCGAAGAGCGGCGGCTTCGCCCTCCCGATCGAGAATGCGACACAGCCGCATTCGTGCGATTCGACCGGTATCCGCCCGGCGGCGACGGGGTCGAATGAAAAGGCCTTTTACCGTGACCCGGATACGAACTCGTGAGGGCCGGTAGCTCAGTTAGGGAGAGCGACGGACTCTTAATCCGTCGGTCGCGTGTTCAAATCGCGCCCGGCCCGTACACTGAACCGCAGAGCGACAGCGATGCGGTGAGGGAACCGGACGGAAGCGATTTGAAGTAGAGAAGTCGCAGCGCGAGCGAAGCGAGCGACCGTCTTCTCGTAGTTCACAATCGCGCCCGGCCCGCTCCTCATATAACCGTTTTCCACCTTCTACGGACAGGTTTCGGCGCTTTTTCACCGGCTCAGGGGTGGGGTTATGAGCAGCGTTGAGCAACAGATCGACGTCGTTCTCGACGCCGAAGGGAATGCGGCTCAAGCGATCTTCGAAGAACGCCGAGAGCGAAACGCGATCAGAATTATGTAGTATGAGGTCATACGTTATAAATAAGGGAAATGCCGGATCACCGCCCGATCGAGTTGAACCGCGCCGTCCCCGGGGGACGCGTCGAGATATTCGCGATCCGCGACGACGACTACCCGGACGGGTGGTTCTACCGGTTTCAATACTATCACCCGGAAACCGACGAACTGCTCAGGTACGACGACGCACACGACGACGACAATCTCGGCTGGCACCACCGACACGTTCGGTTCGGCGAGGACGCAGAAATCGAGTTTCACGGTCTCGCGGCTCACGTGACGCGGTTCCTGAACGAGATCGCGGCGCTGGCGGACACGGAGAACACCCATGACTGACCACGACCACGACGGCTGGCCCGACGAGTACAGCGACCCTCGCGACCGCCCGCACCCGGCAGTCCTCCGTCTCACTGTCGAGTCGTTCGACGAGGCGTTCGAGGACACGCTCGATGCGGTCGAGGCGGTCGACGACGGCGAGGCGCGACCCGCGGTGGTGTCGTTCGGGACGGTCGGCGAGCTCCGGAAGATCCTCACCGACCGGCGGATCGAGGTGCTTCAGACGCTGCTGGACGTCGACGGCGCCGCCGAGAGCATTAGCGCGCTCGCCGAGACGCTCGACCGCAACTACAAGACGGTCCACGACGACGTTACCCTCCTAGCCGACTACGGAATCGTGTTCCTCGTCGAAGACGGCGACCGCGCCAAGCGACCGTACCTCCCGTACGAGCGTATCCGTCTCGACGTGGAACTCGTCGTGAGCGACGCTGGCGAGGAGCCCGCGGCGGTCTGAGAATATCTTCTTACAGAGTTATATCGACAAAAATATCTCATACGATCACAGTCAACGAGGCCGGCGGCTTCGCTCACTGCCGCACAAGGCGGGTCGATACTGACTTTTCGCCTGACTCAACGCTTTTCCGGCGCAGCACCCAGATACCGATGTGAAACGAAACGTGGGCCGAATCGACGCGGCAGCACGGATCGTCGGCGGCGTCGCCGTCGCGATCCTCGCGGTCCTCGTCGCGACGACGGACGTCAGCGTGCCCGTCGTCTCCGCCGTCGGGCTCGCGGTCGCCGGCGCCGTGCTCGTCGTCGAGGGCGCCACGCGGCGATGCCTGCTGTACCGCGCCCTCGGGATCGACCGCTGTCCGGTGGACTGAGACGGGAGCGCGGTCCGACGGCGCGGACAGACCGGGGCCCGAGAGTGCGGTCCGCCGGCGACCCCGAAACACTTCTCCGCCGAGCGCGTGGCGCCCCGTATGAACGCACGCGAGACCGTCCGCTCGTACTACGACGCGCTCCGGGCGGGCGACCCGCTGGCGCCGTACGTCGCCGACGAGCGCGACGGCGACGACCCGTACGTCAAGTTCGGCGTCTCGGAGCGGCTCGTCGGGAGCGACGGGATCCGCGAGGGGCTCCGGACGCAGACCGAGACCACGACGGACTGGCGCGTGACCAGCCGCGAGCTCCGCGTCACGGAGCGCGACCACCACGCGTGGTTCAGCGACGCGGTCGCGATGGCGTGGACGGACGCGGAGACGGGGCGACGCCGCGAGTTCGACACTCGGTGGAGCGGGACGCTCGTCCGCCGGGACGACGGGTGGCGCTTCGTCGGCCTCCACGTGAGCACCGCCGACGACTTCTGACCGCTGGACGGTGCCCCGTCCCGACGCGCTCGGGCACGACGCCGACGTTTATCAGCCCCGCCGCCGATCGGACGCCCATGACGGACCTCGACGGCGCGGCGGCGGTGATCACCGGAGCGAGCTCGGGAATCGGCGAAGCGACGGCGCACGCGCTCGCCGAGCGCGGCGCGGACCTCGTCCTCGTGGCGCGGCGGCGCGACGCGCTCGAAGCGGTCGCGGACGACGTGCGTTCGGCGTACGGCGTCGAGGCGGTCGTCGCCGACGGCGACGTGCGCGAGAGGGCCACCTCGGCGGCGGCGGTCGAGGCCGCGGTCGAGGCGTTCGGCGGCCTCGACGTCGCCGTCGTCAACGCGGGGCTCGCCCGGGGGAGCGACGTGGCGGAGATGACCGACGAGGAGTACTTCGCGATGCAGGAGACGAACGTCGACGGGGCGTTCTTCCTCACGCGCGAGGCGCTCCCGCACCTCAGGGAGAGCGAGGGAACGCTCGTCGCGGTCGGCAGCTTCGCCGGGGAGTTCCCCCGATCGTTCAACCCCGTGTACGCCGCGACGAAGTGGTGGATCCGCGGGTTCGCCCACAGCGTCGCGGCGCAGGCCGGCGACGACGGCGTGGCGGTCTCCGTCGTCAACCCCTCGGAGGTCCGGACCGAGTTCGGCAGCGAAGAGGGCGAGCCCTTCGAAGAGCGGTTCGAGCCCGGCAGCGTCACCGAACCCGAGGAGGTCGCCGAGGCGATCGCCTTCGCGGCGTCGCGCCCCGGCTCCTCGGCCCACGAGATCGACCTCTACCGCCGGGACAAGTACGCCGACACGATGTGAGCGAGCCGGGGTGACGGCGCGGCGGCGCGAGCAGCGGCCGCGTCACCCCTCGGTCGACGCGTCGTCGGTCGACGCGTCGCCGGTGGTGGCGTCGCCGGTGGTGGCATCGTCGGTGGTCGCGTCGTCACGGCCCCCCATCGGCGCGCCGCACTCCGGACACGTCTCGTCGGCGCGGGAGACGGCCAAGTCGCACTCCGGACAGAACGCCCGGTCGCAGGCGCGGTCGCCCATGCCCGGCCCGACGACGCCGACCGGGAAATACCTTCGGCGCCCCGCGACGCGCGGCTTCGAATCGAAATTCCTTTTGAACCCGTCGGCCCCGATCCGGTGTGAGCAACGCGGGCGCGACCGACCGGACGAGCCGATCGCAGTTCTGGGCGCTCTACCTCACCCGGTTCGCCGAGGGGTTCGGGTTCATCACGCTGCTGACGCTGCTGCCGACGTACATCAACGCCTTGGACCCGCAGGCGACGACGGTGCTCGGCGTCACGGTGTCGGCCGGGTTCGTCATCGGGATGTACACCACCGGGTTCACGCTCGCGCAGACGGTCGCCGTGGTCCCGCTCGCGTGGGCCGGCGACCGGTTCGACAAGCGCCTCGTGCTGCTCGGCGTGCTCGGCGCCGGCGCTGGGGTGTACGCGCTGTTTCCGCTCGTCGACTCGTCGGGGTCGTTCATTCTCGTCCGCGCGCTCCAAGGGCTCGTCGTCACCGGCGCGGGGCTGATGACGCTCTCGCTGGTCGGGCAGATCGCCGGCGCCGGCACGCGGGCGGACAAGATCGGGAAGGCGAACGCCGCCTCGTTCGCGGCCTCGATCCTCGGGTCGCTCGGGGCGGGCGCGGTGTACGACGCCGTCGGCTTCGGGCCGGTGTTCGCGATCGTCACGGCGCTGATGATCGCCGCGTGGCTCGTCACGTGGGGGATGCTCGACGGCGACCCCACGCGGGTCGACGGGTTCCCGTTCAGCGACCTCGCAGTGAACCGCAAAATCTTGACCATCTCGACGTTCCGCGCCCAGTACGCCTTCGCGGTGACGATGGTACGGACCTGGGTCCCCATCTACGCCGGGACCGAGCTGGCTTCCGGGGGGCTCGCCGTCGGCGCGACCGCCGTCGCGGTGACGGTCACCGCGGAGAAGGCGACCAACATGGTCGGCCAGCTGTTCACCGGCCGGCTCTCCGACGCGTACGGCCGGTCGCTGTTCGTCTTCGCCGGCGGCGGCGCCTACGGCGCGATCGCGATGGCGATCCCCTTCTCGGCCGCGATCGGGACCGCGCTCGGCGCGGGCGTGACGCTCCCGATCCTCGGCGAACTCCCGCCGGCGTACCTCCCGCTCGTCGCCCTCTCGGGGCTGCTCGGCGTCGCGGACTCCTTCCGCGAGCCGGCGAGCATGGCGCTGTTCGCCGACGAGGGGACCGACGACGGCAGCGTCGCCTCCAGCTTCGGCATCCGCGAGCTGGTGTGGCGGCCGGGCTCCGTGGCCGGGCCGCTCATCGCCGGCTGGCTGATGGTCGAGGTGAGCATGGGCTCCGTCTTCTACGTCGGCGGCGCGTTCGCGATCACCGGCGTCATCGCCTTCCTCGGCGTGCTCGCGTCCGACCACGGCCGCGCGGCCCTGACCGCGTGGTAGGGCGCGCGACTCCTCGGCCCGCGGTCCGTGCGTCGCGACCGCCTACCGCTTCCGGAGCGCGGCCCGATAGTGCGGGCCGTCGCCGGACCCCTCGCGGCCGACCGCCTCGACCGCCCAGCCGGTCCCGACCGCCGCCTCGCGGAGTCGGTCCGGCGAGAACAGCGTAAACCGGAGCGTCGGGTCCCGCTCGCCGTCGTACGCGAACCACATGACGCGGCCCGCGAGCCCGGGCATCGGGTCCGCGCGGTAGCCGAGGAGGTCGGCGGCGCCGGGGTGGCTCGGATCGTAGCAGTCGACGATGGCGGTCGCATCCGGTGTCGTCACGAACGCGAGGTCGCCGAGGAACGCGGAGAGCCCCCGCGTCGACCCCGACAGGCCGACCTGCGTGCCGATCACGAGCGCGGAGGCGAACCGGTCGCGCTCGAACGCCGCCCGGAGCGCGAACATGTCTCCCTCTCGGGCGTCGCGGACGCCGCGCTCGCGCATCGTCTCGACGAGCGCCGGGCTGGGCTCGACGGCCACCGTCTCGAACCGCTCTTGGAAGCGCAGCGCGTGGCGCCCCGCGCCGGCGCCGAGGTCGACGAGCGGCCCGTCCAGCCGGGACGCGAGCCACGAACCCGCGTCGCTCTCGGGGTCGAACTCGGAGAAGTAGAAGTCCTCGATCGGGTGCTCGCGCGTCTCCTCGCCGTCGCCCTGGTAGAGCGGTTCCGTCCGCTCGCCGCGGTGGTGATCGTAGATCGCGCGTCCGAAGGCGTCGGGCATGCCGCCACGGTCGCTCCGACAATTAAAAAGCGAGCGTGAGCGTCGGTACCGATTCACGACCCGCAGGCTCAGCTACAGTCGGCTATCGCGACCGGGCTTCCCTCTGAAACAGTAGCGCGCCGAACGGTACCACATGAAGAACTACGGCAGTGAGTATCGCAGATCGCCGGCCGCGGTGTGGTATTTAAATAGCCGTGAGCGACGGCGACGATCGCTTATAAATGGCAGGCGGTGGCGCGCCTGCGAGCGGCCGCCATCGGCGGCCGCGAGCCAGCCCGCGAGGGACGCCGCGAACGCCCGCAGGGCGTGAGCGGCGAGGTTGGGGAGGCGTGAGGTGCTGTGCGTGGCTGTGCGGGGCGGGACTCAAAGGGGCAGTCGCGAGGGCGAAGCACGCCGCAGCAAGCACCGCAGCGAGGGAGCGGCAGCGACCGAGCGAGGAGCGCAGCAAGGCGCGCGAGCCGTCGCGACTGGGGCTTTGGAGATCGGTATCCCCGCAGTCGGTCATTTATAAACAGCCAACAGCAACACCGCGCTCTGTTTTATAAACGACCTCACTCATAATGTACTACACTCACTCCCGCTATCGATTCTCGGAGTCCACCTCTCGGCCGGCGCCGAATTCGAACGCCACCGACTGGGAAGGTAGTAATCGGTCCGACGCAGCTCCCTACTCGCCTCTCGGGAGATGTCCGACTCAGGCCTCGTAGTCCTGCGCCGCCAGCGCGTCCTCCAGCGCGGCGAGAACGTACTCGACGTTCTTCGGGCGAGCGGAGTAGCCCATACAGCCGATCCGCCAGATGTCGCCCTCCAAGTCGCCGAGGCCGGAGGCGATCTCCAAGTCGTACTCCTCCAAGAGGTGGTCGATGACGGCGCCGTCGTCGACGCCGTCGGGTACCCGTACCGCGTTGAGGCTCGGGAGCCAGTACTCGTCGGGAGCGTTCATCTCCAGCCCGAGTTCTTGAAGCCCCGACTTCAGCTCGCCGGCGACCTCGCGGTGGCGGGTCCACCGCTCCTCGATCCCCTCCTCGGCGACGAGCCGGAGCGCCTCGCGCAGCGCGTACACGTTGGTGATCGGCGCGGTGTGGTGGTACGAGCGGTCGTCGCCCCAGTACCCCTCAAGGAGGGAGAGGTCGAGATACCACGACCGGGGCTGCTCCTCGCGGTCGAGCACCTTGTCCATCGCGCGGTCGTTGAGCGTGAGCGGGCTCGCGCCCGGCGGACACGAGAGGCACTTCTGGGGGCCGGAGTAGGCGACGTCGACGCCCCACTCGTCGACGCGCATCTCCACGCCGCCGAGCGAGGTGACGCAGTCGGCGATCACCAGCGCGTCGTGGTCGTGCGCGATGTCCGTCAGCTCGGGGACGTTCGGCTGGAGGACCCCCGTCGAGGTCTCCGCGTGGACGAAGCCGAACACGTCCGGCTGGTGCTCGTCGAACGCGCGCTCGACGTCGACGGAGTCGAGCGGCTCGCCCCACTGGGCCTCCACCTCGACGACGTCGCCGCCCGCGCGCTCGGCCATCGACTTCATCCGGCCGCCGAAGTAGCCGTTCGTCGGGACGAGCATCGTGTCGCCCGGCTCGACGAGGTTGCCGATCGCGGCCTCCATCGACGCCGACCCCGTCCCCGACACCGGGATCGTCCACCGGTTGTCCGTCCGGAAGGTGTACCGCAGCAGCTCCTGGACCTCGTCCATGATCTCGACGAACGAGGGGTCGAGGTGGCCGACCAGCGGCGTGCTCATCGCCTTCAGTACGCGGGGGTGGACGTCGCTCGGCCCGGGCCCCATCAGCGTGCGGTCCGGCGGCGTCAGCTCTCCGACTTCGGGCGCTCGCTCGTCGACGCCGGGCTCGGCTTGCTGGTTCGACATACCTCATACCCGGACGAGCGAACGCAAAAAGCCGACGGAAGGGGCGACCCCGAATCCACCCTAACTTAACCGTCCGCGATACGTCTCTCGGGACATGAGCGACGGTGCGGGCGAGTCGGCGTCGAACAAGGACCTCCGGACGGTGCTCGACCGGATGTCGGACGGGTTCTTCACGCTCGACGGCGACTGGCGGATCGCGTTCGCGAACGACCGAGGCAGGGAGATCCTCCGGTCCGCGATGAGCGACGACGCCGTCGGGCCGGACGGATCGGTCGAGGGCGCGAACCTCTGGGAGTCGATCCCGGGGGCGGCCGAGACGCAGTTCTACGACGAGTACCACCGGGCCATGGCGACCCAAGAGCCCGTCTCGTTCGACTCGTACTACGAGCCGCTGGACACCTGGTTCGAGGCCCGCGCGTTCCCCTCCGACAGCGGCCTCTCCGTGTACCTTCGGGACATCACCGAGCGGCGCGACTTAGAGCGGCGACAGCGGGAGAGCCTCCGCGCCATCCAGCGGCTGTACGCGGTCTCCTCGGACCACGAGCGCACGTTCGACGAGAAGGTCGAGGCGATCTTGACGCTCGGCTGCGAGTACCTCGACGTGCCGAACGGGTTCCTCACCCGCATCGAGGACGGGACCCAACACGTCGAGGCCTCTCACGCCGACCACCCGCTCTTACAGCCAGGCGAGACCTGTCCGCTCGACGAGGCGTACTGTAAGCGGACCATCGCGCGCGACACGCTGTTGACGGTCGTCGACGCGACCGAGGAGGGGTGGGCCGGCGACCCCGCACACGAGAACTTCGGGCTCGAGACGTACATCGGGGGGAAGGTGGAGGTCGACGGCGAGCAGTACGGGACGCTCTGCTTCGCCGCCACGACCCCGCGCGGCGAGCCGTTCACCGACACCCAGCGGACGTTCGTCGAACTGCTGACGCGGTGGGTGAGCTACGAGTTGGAGCGGCAGCGCGCGGCGGAGCGACTCGAACGCGAGCGCGACCGGCTCGACGGGTTCGCGAGCGTCGTGAGCCACGACCTCCGGAACCCGCTCACGGTCGCGAGGGGCCGGGTCGACCTCCTCGCCGAGGAGTGCGACAGCGAGCATATCGAGCCGGTCGAGCGGTCGCTCTCGCGGATGGAGACGCTCATCGACGACCTGCTCACGCTGGCGCGCGAGGGGGACGCCGTCGACGAACCGGAGCCGGTCGACCTCGTCGCCCTGGCGACCGACGCCTGGAAGACGACGGACAGCGGGAGCGGAACGCTCCGCACTGCGGTCGACGAACTCGAAATCTTGGCCGACGAGGCGCGGCTCAGACAGCTCTTCGAGAACCTGTTCCGCAACGCCGTGGAGCACGGCTCCACGAGCAGTCGGGGGGAGCCCGACGACGCCGCGGAACACGGCGGCGAGGCGGTGACCGTCACCGTCGGGCCGCTCGCGGACGGCGACGGGTTCTACGTCGCCGACGACGGGACGGGAATCCCCGAATCCGAGCGCGAGCAGGTGTTCGAGACGGGGTACACGACGGATCCCGAAGGGACCGGATTCGGCCTGAACATCGTCGCGGAGATCGCCGACGCGCACGGCTGGACGGTCCGAGCGGTCGAGTCCGAGGAAGGGGGCGCGCGGTTCGAGGTCGGCGGCGTCGAACCGGCCTGAGCCCGCGTCGCTTCGGCCCGTTCGCGCCGCGGAGACTCACTCCCCGCCGACGAAGTCCGGCTCCGTGCGCTTCTCGTCGCGCTCCGCGACCAGGTGGTCGACGAACGCGTCGAGGTCGACGTCGCCGCGCTGGTTCTCGAAGCGGTCGCGGACGGAGACGGTGCCCGCCTCCTGCTCGTCGTCGCCGACGATGACCATGTACGGGAGGCGGTCGTCGTGGCCCGCGCGGATCTTGCGGCCGACGGTCCAGTCGCGGTCCTCGACCTCGACGCGGAAGCCCGCGTCCTCCAGCTCGTTTTTCACGCGGTGGGCGTAGCCGAGCGTCTCGTCGGAGACGGGGAGGATCCGGACCTGCTCCGGCGCGAGCCACAGCGGGAAGTTGCCGTCGAAGTGCTCGATGAGGACCATGAAGAAGCGCTCGTAGCTGCCGTACAGCGCTCGGTGGATCATCACGGGCTGGTGGTCCTCGTTGTCCTCGCCCGTGTAGGTCAGGTCGAACCGGTCGGGCATGTTGAAGTCGAGCTGGACCGTGGGGCCGTCCCACACGCGGCCCAGCGCGTCCTCGAAGCCGAAGTCGATCTTCGGGCCGTAGAAGGCGCCGTCGCCGGGCTCGACGTCGTAGTCGTAGCCGCCCGACTCGAGCACGTCGCGGAGCTGGTCCTCCGCGGACTCCCAGATCTCGTCGCCCCCGACGGACTTGTCGGGACGGGTCGCGAGGGCGACCTCGACCTCTAAGTCGAGCGTCTCGACGACCTCGAAGATCATCTCGATGACGGACTCGATCTCGGCGCGGATCTGGTCCGGCCGGACGAACAGGTGGCCGTCGTCGATGGTGAACGACCAGACGCGCGACAGGCCGGACAGCTCGCCGCGCTGCTCTTTCCGGTACACCTTCCCGTTCTCGAAGTAGCGCTGCGGGAGGTCGCGGTACGACCAGTTCTGCTGGTCGAAGATGGTCGCGTGGCCCGGACAGTTCATCGGCTTCAGGCCGTACTCCTCGTCGTTGACGTCGAGGAGGAACATGTCGTCCTTGTAGTTCTCGTAGTGGCCGGACTGCTTCCACAGCTCCGTCCGGAACACGTGCGGCGTCTCGACCTCCTCGTAGCCGTGGTCGCGGTTGAGCTCGGTCGCGAAGTCGGACAGCTCGCGAAGGACCGTCTTCCCCGGCGGGTGGTACAGCGGGAGGCCGGGGCCGGTCACCGTCGGGATCGAGAAGAGGTTCATCTCCTGGCCGATCTTCCGGTGGTCGCGCTCCTGGGCCTGCTCGCGCAGTTCGAGGTACTCCTCCAGGTCGGACTCGCTCGCGAAGGCGGTGCCGTACACCCGCGTCAGCGTGTCGTTCTCCTCGTCGCCGCGCCAGTAGGCGGCCGACACCTCGAGGAGGGTCGCGGCGCCGATCTCGCCGGTCGACTCGACGTGGGGGCCCTGACAGAGGTCCTCCCAGCCGTCCTGGACGTAGAAGGTGACCTCCTCGCCGTCGGCCTCCTCGTCTAAGATCTGTCGCTTGTACTCGTTGTCGGCGTAGATCTCTTTCGCCTCCTCGCGCGACCGGACCTCGCGCTCGATGTCGTAGTCCGCCGCGATGATCTCCGCCATCTCGTCTTCGATCGCGGCGAGGTCGTCCTCGTCGACGTCGACGTCCGTGACGTCGTAGTAGAAGCCGTCGTCGGTCGGCGGGCCGATCGTCAGCGTCGCCTCGGGGTGGAGCCGCTGGAGCGCCTGCGCGAACACGTGGGCCGCGGAGTGGCGCAACACCGTGAGGTACTCGTCCGACTGGTCGGTGACGATCTCGATCCGCGCGCCGTCGTGGACCTCGGCGTGCTTCTCGACGAGTTCGCCGTCGATCTTCCCCGCGACGGTGTCGCGACCGAGCCCGGGGCCGATCTCGAAGGCGACGTCCTCGACTGTCGACCCCGCCGGAACGGTCAGCTCTGATCCGTCCGGCAGGACGACCGTCACCTCGGCCTCCGCATCGGTCTCGCTCATACAGCATCGGAGCCGGACGACCGGCATAAGCCTGTTCGATCCGCGGCGCGGCGTCACACGGTCGGACGGTCGCGGCGGTCCGCTACGGTCGCGGCAGTCCGCCGCGGCCGTCCCCGCGATCCCCGTTCCCGGCAAGTCGCGCCGCCGCTCCGGATCCCCGGATCCGGACGGAGCGATGGCAACACACAAATCCGGCGGCAACGTTTGCCGGCCTATGACCGATCATCGGGAGCCCCTGTCGTCGGTGTTGGAGACGATCGGGGAGACGCCGCTCGTCGACGTCCACGACGCGCCGGAGTCGGTGCCGGTGTACGCCAAGCTGGAGTCGTTCAACCCCGGCGCGAGCATCAAAGACCGGATCGGGAAGTACATGCTCGAACGCATGCTGGAGCGCGGCGACGTCGGCGAGGGCGGCACCGTCGTCGAGCCGACCGCCGGCAACACCGGGATCGGGCTCGCCGTCGCGGCCAAGCAGCTGGGGTTAGAGGCGATCTTCGTCGTCCCCGAGCGCTTCTCGGTGGAGAAACAGCAGCTCATGCGCGCGCTCGGCGCCGAGGTCGTGAACACGCCGAGCGACGAGGGGATGGGGCTCGCGATCGACCGCGCGCACCAGATAGCCGAGGAGCTCGACGACGCGGTCGTCCCCCAGCAGTTCTCGAACCCGCTCAACGCCGAGGCGCACTACGAAACGACCGCGCCCGAGATCGACGCGGCGCTCGACGGCGAGGTGGGCGCCGTCGTCGCCGGCTGCGGCACCGGCGGGACGCTGATGGGGATGGCGCGCTACTTCCGCGAGCGCGACCCGGACACCCACGTCGTCGCGGTCGAGCCCGCCGGCTCCGCCTACCGCGAGTTCCTCGGCGAGGACGTCGAGCACGAGGAGTACAAGACCGAGGGGATCGGCACGCACGACACCGAGCGGAACGAGCTGTTCGACCCCGACCTCGTCGACGAGATCCGAGCGATCGACGACCGCGACGTCCACGAGGAGATGGGCCGGCTCGCGAGCGAGGAGGGCCACCTCGTCGCCTCATCGTCGGCCGCGAACGCGATCGCGGCGAAGCGCGTCGCCCGCGAGATCCGCGACGGCGCGATCGACGCCCCGCACGACGCGGTCGCCACCGTCTTCCCCGACTCCTCCGAGCGCTACCTCTCGAAGGGCGTCTACCGGAGCTTCGAGGAGTGGGAGGGGTAATTTGTGCGGGAGCGACACCGTGATCGCGAGCGGTGCGATATTTAAACAGGATCTGAGCGGCGACTGTCACTTATAAACGGGCGGCGGCGCGTGCCTGCGAGCGGCCGCCACCGGCGGCCGCGAGTCAGCTCGCGCGAGAGAGTCGGCGGTCCGGAGCGAAGCGGAGGACCGCCGACGAGGCTGGGGAGGGGTGAGGCTGCGTTCCCGCGAGCGACCGCCGGGAGCGAGCGGGAGCACGGAAGTCGCAGCCCGCGCAGCGAGCAAAGCGAGCGAGCAGGACCGTCTTCCGGTGGTGCGGTCGCTGTCGGGTGGGACTCAAAGGGGCAGTCGCCGGCGGCTTTGCCGCCGGCTGCCCGTGGCGCGTAGCGCCACGCTGCCGTGAGGCGGGCACAGGCGATGTAAGCACCGCAACGAGGGAGCGGTAGCGACCGAGTGAGGAGCGTGGTTCGAGAGAGCAAAGCTCTCTCGTCATCCCGAAAATCTCTGGTTTTCGGGCGACAGCGAGCGTGCGTCCGCCTCACGGCTGGGGCTTTGGAGATGTTCGGCGCCGCTCCGCTGTCAATCACTTATAAATGGCCGACAGCAACACCGCGGATTCAGCGAAGTCGCTGCCGCTCACTCGCGCAGTCGACCGTGTTCGATCTTGAGACAGCGATCCTGAACCACGTCGATCCCGTCGGCCTCGGCGGCCGCGGCCGCCTCGTCGTGGCTGATTCCGAGCTGGAGCCAAACCGCGCCAGCGTCGCCCCGTTCGGCGTGGCGCTCACGGACGTCGTCGACGACGCCCGGCACCTCCTCGCTCGGCCGGAACACGTCCACGAGGTCGATCTCTTCCTCGACGTCGCCGACCGCGTCGTACGCCGGTTCGCCGAGGACCTCGTCGGCGAACGGGTTCACCGGGACGATACGGTACCCCTGCTCCTGGAGGTACGCCGGCACGTCGTGCGCGGCCTTTCCGGGCGTCGTCGAACAGCCGACGACCGCTATCGTCTCGGCGTCGAGCAGGCGGTCGAGCCCCGCGTCGTCGGTGATGGGCATGGCTCCTCGTACGGGCGCGACACGATTAAGCGGACCCCACGTCGTCGCGGTCCGGGAACCGGCGCGGGCAGTCGACGACTGCCCGCTCAGGGGAGCCGGATCTCGGGCTCGCCGTCCTCGGGAACGGTGACGATCCCGTCGAACAGCTGTTTCAGCGTGTTCATCGCCTGGTCGTCGTGGGCCGTCGAGTCGATGCTGTACAGCCCGAGGCCGTCGACGCTCTGGACTCGGCCGGTGAACACGTGGAGGAAGCGGAACACCGTCTGGAGGTCCGAGTACATCAACAGCGTCGACAGCGAGTGGACCATCACGCGGTTCCGCTCGATGCCGCGGTCGCCGAACGCCTGGAGGAACTCGGAGAGCTTGATCCCGATCCCCGTCATGTCCACCGGCGAGGAGGCGTACTTGATCCGGTCGGACTCGCGGGTGTCGCCGCCCTGCTGGCGGGTGACGCAGTCGACGACCGCGACGGGCTTCCCCTCGTAGGGCGTCCGCTTCTCGTAGTCGCGGAGCACCCGGTCGGCGCCGTCCTTCGTGGTGACGACGATGGCGCCCTCGTCGCGGTCGGTCCCCGCGGCGAGGACGTCCATCATGATCGACCGCTTCCCGCTGAGCGGCGGGCCGGTCAACAGGATGTTGGTCCCGGGATCGACCTCGGCGTCGAAGTGCGGCGTCAGCTCATACATGGACGCACCTCGGGGGCGACGTCGTCGGCGCGAGCCACTCGTTCGGCCGCGAGGCCGTACGACCAGGACACATCTACTACCGAAACATGCCCGCTCCGAATAATATTCTTTTTGATCGCCCCTTGCGAGACGGCGGCGCGTCTCGGCGCGGCTGTCGACCCGATCAGCCGCCGAATTCGGGCGCGTGCTTCGGATCCCACACCTCCAGATCGCGAGAACGTGTCACGTCCGCGAATCGATCGACTCCCGGAGTCGGCGCGGAACCGTCGGACTGCGCGGCGGCGATTTCGGATCGCGGGACTTAACACGCTCTCGGAAGTACACGGCGGTGAGGGCGCTTAGCTCAGTTTGGACAGAGTGCTTGGCTTCGGACCAAGTTGCCACGGGTTCAAATCCTGTAGCGCCCATCCTGCCGCATAACACCGAGGAGTCAACAGACGGCGACGAGGTGTATTTAAACCTTCCTCCGGTATCGGAGTAGAGTTCATTATGCCACGTCATTCCCATCTCCTCCGTCGTGCGATTTACTAGAGTCAAGATTACCGCAGTTCATAATGAAGCTACTGGAATTGACTTTCTGGAGAACGCTTCAGCCTCTCTCGCGGTCAGCTCGCCACCTCCGCCATCGTTCTTGTTCAATAGTTTGTATTCCCAATAGAATTATTGTGGTCTAGCGCCAACCGCTACGTATGACAGATGAATCAGGGGCCGAACTCTGGAAAGAGCACCAGAGCGCCTTCGACCGCGTGCGCGCGGTCGCCGTTACAGTTTCCGAGCCCAAGCCGGCTGACTGGATTGCAGAGCAGGCTCACGTCGCGGGAAACACTGCGCGTGACCATCTCCAGCGCCTCGTTGAGATGAACGTTCTCCGAACCGCTACCGGAGGGACCGCGACCCGGTATGAACCAGACCCGCTCTACACGCGAATGCAAGCTCTCCGCAACCTCCTCGACGACCGGACTCGCGACGATCTTCTCAAACTGCGTGGCGACCTACAGGAGCAGGTCGAGGAGTGGCAGACCGAGTACGACGCGGATTCACCGAGCGAGCTTCGCGAGCGGGCGGCACATGCCGATACTGCCGAGGCAACGCGAGAGATGCGCCAGACTGCGAACGACTGGGACATCATCGCGTATCGTCTCCAACTTGTAGGGGACGCTATCGAGCATTACGCTGACTACGCTGGAAGTACCCCGGCACCTGCCTGACCGGATGTTCGCGTTCGACGGCGGCTACGACCCCGGACAGGCATCGCACACGGTTCTGCTCGAACTCAGACGCACGATTGAGCGACACCCTGCCGTCCAACATGCGAGTGGGGAGCCACCTGGCCAATTCATCCGTGTCGTTGCGACACTTGACCCTGCTATCCTCGGAAGCGAAGCGGACGAGGGAACACTCACCCTTCGGTGGTACGCGGGCGAGGCTGCCGACGCAGACCCGGAGTTCGTCTTTCATTACAGCGAAAATTCAGGCTTCGACTGTGGGTGGCACCACGAGCCGAATCCGCACGTAGATGGATGGGCACACTATCAAGAACGTCTCTCCGCGGACGATGAATACGAGTACGAGGCGGTCTCTTTCGACAGCCTCCAGCCAGTACCGTTGCTCTGGGGAATTCTCGACCGTCTCGAAATCCGGCTCACCGACCGCTAAGCATTCCCACCAGATTAGCTGAGAGTGCTTCGTTGAATCCGATGATGGCGTCGGGGTTACTGTTTGAGTGCCTGTTCGAGGTTGTAGACTGTGGCGGTCACCACGAGTTCGCGGAACTTGCGGTATCATGCCCGAGGGTGGACAGCGGGGCCGAACCGACGCTTGATGGCCGAGAAGGCGGTCTCGGCCATCCAGCGCTGGCCGTATGGCTCGCTGTCCAACCGTACGTTGTGCGCGTGATCGTACGCAGCGAACAACCGATGGCGCAGTAGGGGCCGGACGCCCGCTGAACGGAGAGCGTCCCGGAGAGATTGGTCGTCATAGCCCTTTTCACCGGCGAGACTCTCGATTTTCTCGGTGTTGCGAAGGGCAACTCGACGGCCAGTTTGGGTGTCGTGAGGCCAGTGTGCCGAGCAGTGAAGATCGAGAATGGCACACGAGTCCGTATCGACGAGTGCCGCCGTTTTGAGCGTGCGTATGTGGCGATCCGAGCGGTGTTGGTAGTGTCTCGATGCCGTTTCGCGGTCGAAGAACGTGGCATCGATGGCACCGTGCGAGCCCGGATCGCAGATGGTCGCCGACTCACGAAGGAAGCCGCGCCACCCCGACATGGGGACCCTCTCAAACGACCGGTACAGCGTTGAGGGTGCGGGAAATGCCGTTCGAGCGAGCTGTAACAGCCCACGAACGCCGTCCATCTCACTCGCCCAGTCAACGATCTCGCGGTACGTCGCATCCATGTGAACCCGCAAAAAGTGGAGCATGACATGCTTCCACCCGGGAAATCCGTGGCCAGTCGGATCACTCACCGCCGTTGGACTGGCGGCACAGCACTTTTGAGCCAGCGACGCGACTTGCTTAACGAAGCGGAAAAGTCGAATGTGACCAACCTACTCTTCCGCTTCGCTTCCACCTTCAGAGCGACGCTATCCCGCCGCCTTCCGCGGATTCAACAGAGCAGTTGGTAGTGGTTACCGCGCTAAGCAGTTAGCTGAAGTCCCATGTCCGCTCGAAGATTGCGTTCCCGCTCGGGTCGTGGATTATCCGTACCTCAGCTTCACCGCCGGCCCAGTCACCACTATCCTTTGTTATCTGCTTCCGTTCACCGGTCTCCCAAGTGTCAGAGGCAATCGAGCTATTGACTCTCTCACCATTAACGGAGAGCACGAGATCAGCCGATTCGAGCGACTGTCCACCTGTTTTAGTTATATTGATCGTATCCGTGCCATTACTATCAATTGTAAAGGTTGCCTGCGGCGCGGTATCACCTAACTGATCGCCGAGTCCGAGGACGAACGTCCCGATGACGGCCGCCAGGATGACGGTAATCGCGACCATGAGGATGACGCCGATAACGGGACTGACTGCCCTGTCGTCCGCGTTGGATTGGTTGCTTGGTTTCATTGTTTGAACCCAGCGGCCACCGTCAAACGAGTTCTCGGGGACCCGGGCGCCGTCGTCGACGCCCGAGACAACCCTCCGCTCGTTCAGATCGGTTGCTGGTTACTCGCAGAGAAGCAGGAGTGGCTTATGTACTTATTGCCACGAATATCAGTGGAGAAAATTGGACAGATACAATCAAATTCGTTGACTCGATTACAGTTGCTATGGAACCCACGGCGAAAGCCCTCTCCCGGACCTACAGCGATCGCGTGTATCCGGACCCGTGGGAGAAGGTCCTCGATTATCGCCGCGTCCGCGAGTACGCCGCCGAACACTCGAACGCCGGCCGCGTCCATGTCGGCCGTGCGCTCGATCTCCCCGCCGAGCGCGTCCGGGGCTGGCTCGAAGACGCCGTCCCCGATCCGGTCCGAGGGATCGACACGGCGATCGACCGCGGCTGGCTCGATCCGGACCCCGACGGCGAGACGGCCGCCGCCCTCGTCGACCTGCTCGCTCACGTCCTCGCCGGCGGGAGCATCCCCGCCGACAACTACGTTCCCGCGGTGACGCCGGGTGAACGCGTGACCGTCGCGGAGATCCGAGCGGCCTTCGAGCGCATCGGCGTCGAGACGCGCACCCGCAACGCCGACACGGCCGGGCGCGCGACCGAGGTCGTCCCGACCTGTGACGGAACGGTCCTCGGCCGGTGTCTCGTCGCGACCGGCGCGCCGACCGGCGCGAAGACGTCGCTCGACCACCTTCCCGCGGTCGTGTGGGACGTTCCTCGGCCGGTCAGGCGGTCGTTCGCGCGGACCTACGTTCGACACCGCGGGCTGAACTACGCCGACAAGTCGACGACGCGCGTTCAGGTCGAACGGCCGAGTTCGTTCATCGCGGAACTGCGCGAGGTACTCGACGACGTGCTCGACGAGCGCGTGACCACGGCCGACGCCGGGCTCACCATCTCCGCGGCCGCCGCCCGCGAACTCGGCGTCGAGTAGCGCCGCCGGATCAGTCCGCTACCCTTCGAGATCGTCCGCGTCGAGGGCGTCGAGTTCCTCCGGCCGGTCGTAGCGGGTCATACTCTGGATAATGGTTATTGTGATAACGACCCGCATCTTCCTCCCGCGCTCACCGTTACCCCCACCTTCATGAGCCGGTGAGAGCATTGTTCCGTCATGGCAAGCGCGGCGTCGCCGCTCTCGGAACCGCGCGTGTTGGCGCACGCGAAGCGCCGCCTGTTCCCCGACGACGCGGACGACGGGTACGCGGTCGTCGACACGCAGTTCTCGTCCGACCGGTGGCTCGCGAACGAGTCCATCGATCCGGCGGTCACGGACGAGCTGGCGCCGTTCAACCACGTCCGCGTCGGCTCCGGCTACCCCGACCTCGTCGGCGTGCGACTGTTGAGCGACGAGCTACTGGCCGTGGACCGACTGGGCGACGACCCGCCGCTGGTGGTCGTCGAGGCGAAGGGCCACACGAACCGGCGCGACGCCGACGTCGAGCGCGGCATCGTTCAGGCGTACGACCGGCTCCACGAGGCGAACGCCGCGTACGTCGCGGTCCCGGCGGACACCGTCTCGCAGTCCGCACGGACCCTCGCTCGCGAGCTGAACGTCGGCGTCCTCGGCGTGACCCCCGACGGCACCGTGGATCCGGTCGAGACCCCCCGCGTGGTCGGGAACCGAACCACGACCGAGACGACGGCCATCCGGTTCCAGGCCGGCGCGCAGGGCGTCGCCGGCAAGTCGTTCGGCCTCAACCACCCGAAGAACTACCTCGCGTACCCCCTCGCGGTCGCCCACGAGCGAGACGCGGAGCGGGTCCTCGCGGAACACGTCGTGCGCGCCACCGACGACGCCCGAACCGGGGCGGCCTTCCTGAACCTCGTCGACGACCGACCCGACGCCGCTCGACTGACGCCGCTCGGCCGGGAGGTCGTCCGGTTCGCGCTGCGGGAGTACGGGTCGGTCGAGGCCGCGCTCCGGGTGTTCGACGACTGGAAGCGCTCGCGGGAGCGCTTCTGCGACCTGGCGCCGAAGTGGGGAATGCTCACCAGGCGCGTCGTCTATGACTATCCGGCGACGCAGCTCCTCGTCGAGGAGCTCCAGCACATGCACGAGGACGGGATCGGCGAGCCGAGCCTCCCGGACGTCGTCGAGTACCTCCACGCGCTACACCCGTCGTTCACGGTCGAACTGTTCGTCCGCGGGGACGACGACGTCCGGAGCCGCGTCCTGAACGCCGACGGGGAGCTACAGCGCGAGCCCCTCACCGACGGGGAGGTCTACCACTCGCCCACCGTGTTCCAGCTGAAGGCGGTGCTGTACCACGCCGGAATCCTGACTTCGCGGGGCGCGGAACCGTCGAATCTGGACCCGGCGAGCGACGTGTGGGCGTTACGCGAGTCGGTCTGACGTCGTCCCCGCTATCTTTTTGTGACTCGTCCGGGTCGCGGTAGTCGTGCCCATTCGGAGAGCGAAACCCGCGGAGACACTCTACGCGGAGGTCGCCGACCACGACCTCGTCGTGACTCCCGACGCCGCGCTGGCGAGCGCGATAAACCGCCGCCTCGACCGACCCCACTTCGGAACGTTCGCGACCACGCCGCGCCGCCTCGCAGCCGGCCGGCGCGAACAGGCGGAGGACCGCCGCGCGTTCCTCGAGCTGGTCACCGAGACGGACCACGACTGGAAGGCGGTCGCGTACGCCGTCGGGAACGTCCTCCAGTGCTGGGAACACACGGGCCGCCTCGACGCGATCTTGGAATACGACGCGTACGTCGACGACGCGACCCGCGAGGTCGTGGAGGTGATGCGGAGCCTCCGCACGACGTCGAAGCGCCTCAGCGAGTACACGGCCGACGGGGATCGGTCGGTCGACGGGGATCGGTCGGTCGACGGGGATCGGTCCGTCGCCGTCGTCGGCCACGATCAGCTGACCGAGCTGGAGCGGAGCGTCCTCCCGGAGGAGTTCGACCGCGTCGACCCCTTCACCGACGAGGCGTTCGACCACCCGCCCTTCCACGTCTTCGAGTCGGCGACGGACGTCGTCGCCGCGCTCCTCGACACGGTCTCGGCGCGCAACGCCGAGCACGTCGCCGTCGTCCTCGACGGCGGCGGGAAGTACTCCTCGCTCGTCGAGTCCGCGTTCGAGGCGGCGGACGTCCCCTTCTACGGCGGTCCGGGGTTCGCCGACGACCCGCACCACAGGGCGTTCGTCCGGCTCCTCCGGCTCTGCTTCCGGGGGTCCGAGACGACCGTCGGCGACGCCGCCCCGGTCCTCTCGCAGATGGGGATCGACGCGCTGATCGCCGACCGCGAGCGGCGCCTTGGGGCGGTCGACGGACCGGGCGCGGCGTGGCTGCGCGCGTTCCGCGACGGCGTCGAGGACCGGACGTTCGCCGAGGCGCTCGACGCGTACGCGTCCGAGGCCGGCGTCGAACTGAGCCGGCTCGCCGAGGAGCTGCGGACCCTGGGGCTCGCCGACGACCCCGTGACGGACGGCGCCGTCGACCGGCTCGCCTACTACCTCCAGACGTACGAGGTCCCGGTCGACAGGGACAACGAGGGCGTCCTCCTCGCCGACGCGAAGTCCTCCGCGTACGTCGACCGTCCCGTCGTCTTCCACCTCGGCATGGGCGAGGAGTGGACGCACTCGGCCCCCCAGCGGCCGTGGGTGGACACCGAGGCGCAGTTCGACCGCTACGTCGGGAGCTTCCAGCGCCTGCTCCAGAGCGGCGACCGGCAGTACTACCTCGTCCAGGACGCGGCCGGCGGGGAGCCGATCACCCCCTGCCTGTACCTCGGCGACCTGCTCGACGAGGAGTTCGAGCGGTTCAGCGACCTCGACTCGGTCGAACACCGGCGGCGTCCGCGGTCGACGGGCGCGGGGTTCGAGCGCGAGTCGACGGGGGTCGACGCCGAGACCGTCGAGACGGTCAGCCAGTCGACGCTCAACAGCTACGTCAACAGCCCTCGAGACTACTGCTTCGGGCGGCTCCTCGAAACCCCCGACCGGGAGCGGTTCGTCGAGGGGAACCTCTTCCACGACTTCGCGGAGTTCTACGTGAACCACCCCGACGTCGTCGCGGCGGCCGACGCCGACGACCTCGTCGACGCCATGATCGCGGAGGCCGAGGCGTTCTTCTCGCCCGCCGACGAGCCGCTCCGCCGCCGGACGTACCGCATCGGCCTGGACCTGATAACGGAGTACCTCGACGAGGATGGGCCGGCGTCCGACGACTTCCTCACGCCGGCGTCGGGGTGGGGGACCAACTTCTTCGCCGACTACTTCGACGAGCCCGCCGACTCCCCGCTCACCGAGCGCTGGTTCGAGGACGACGCGCTCGGCGTGAAGGGGAAGATCGACCTCGTGCGGTCGCCGACGCAGCTCCTCGACTACAAGAGCGGCCGCAAGAAGCGGCTCACGCAGGTCGTGGGCGGCGCGGCGCTCGACCCGCCGGCGGACGCGCCCGACTTCCAGGCCGCGCTGTACCTGACCTACTACCGGACGGTCCGCCCGGACGAGCGGCTGGAGTTCACGCTCTTCCACTTCCTCGAACCGATGGCCGACGTCGTCGCGGGCGACGCCGACCTCGACGACGCGCTCACGACCGTCACCTACCACCCGAACTCCTTCGACGAGTACGTCGGCTCCCGGGAGGCGTACGAGCGGCTGCTCGACGGCTACAACGACTGTCAGGAGACGTTCGAAGACCTCGGCTACGCCGCGTACGAGGAGACCGTGGCGCCGCTGACGTTCCCCGAGACGACCGACAGAGGTGAGCTGCGCGACTCCGAGTTCGCCGACCGGTTCACCGCCGCGGTCGACGCGAGGACCTCGGCGGACGTCGACGCCGAGAAGGGGGCGGACCAGGCGATCCGCGAGTTCAACGGCGCTCGAAAGCGAGCGTTCTTCCGCGAGGACCTGGACGCCTTCGAGGCGTTCGTCGACGAGCGCCTCGACGAGCTCAACGCCCGGCGGGCGGGCGAGGAGCGGTTCCCGGTCGACGGGCTCGCTGGCGAGCCGAACTACCGGCGCGTGGACAACCGCGACCTGCTGCTGGAGGAAGACCGATGAGCGAGCCCACGCCGAACGACGCGCAGCGGGAGCTCATCGAGTCCACGGAGGGGCCGTACCTCGTCGACGCCGGCCCCGGGACCGGGAAGACGTTCGCCGTCACCCGCCGGTACGGGCGGATCGTCGACCGACCGGACGTGGAGCCGGAGGACGTGCTGCTGGCGACGTTCACGCGGAGCGCCGCGACCGAGATGAAAGAGCGGATCGTCGACCACAGCGCGTACGGCTTGCGGGAGCTGGCCGACGCCCCGATCCGGACGTTCCACTCGCACTGCCACGAGATCCTTCAGGAGCACGGGTACGCCGCGCCGACGCACCTCGGCCTCAACGAGCGGATCACGGGCTCGACGCGGATCCTCGAAGACGAGCTGATCGAGGCCGAGCGGTTCCGCGAGTTCTTCGGCGGCTTCCGCGACGACCACCCGGAGCACGCCGACTGCTATCGGGCGCTCTCCGAGCCCGGCGAGCTGCTCGCCCTGATCGAGGAGCTCGCGTCGAAGGGGATCTTCCCGACGACCGACGGCTGGTACCGGAACGGCGAGGCGCACCTCGACGGCGACTTCGAGGCGTTCGAAGCGCGGTTCGACGAGGCGAATCAACCCCGGAACGACGGCCGGAAACAGTCGAAGCTGCGCGACGACCTGAGCCGGTTCGGTCGGGACAAGACGTACCGCGCGGACGCGCCGTCGAAGTCGACGCTCCGGGGCGGCCGCGGGACGAAGCGGCTCGACGACGACGTGGCGCGGCAGGTCTTCTACGAGGACCGGTCGGACCTCAAGGCGTTCGTTCACGACGTCTACGTCGAGTACCTGCGGTTCGCGCTGCGGCGCAACTACCTATCCTTCAGCTTCCTCCAGCTGTTCGCGTTCGTCCTCCTCTGCGAGGACGAGCGCGCCCGAGAGGCGGCGACGTTCGAGTACGTCATGGTCGACGAGTTCCAGGACACCAGCGAGGTCCAGTTCAAGCTCGCGCTGCTGTTGTCGGGAACTGATAACTTCTGCGTCGTCGGCGACTGGAAGCAGAGCATCTACTCGTTCCAGTACGCGGACGTGCGCAACATCCAGGCGTTCGAAGACCGGTTGGAGCGGTTCGCCGCCGACCTCAACGACGACGCGGACAGGGTCCCGTTCGACGCGCCCGACCCGACCCGGATCGAACTGCGGGAGAACTACCGGTCCACCGAGTCCGTCATCGACCTCTCCGAGCGGGCGATCGTGACGCCGGCGTCGAGCGGCGACGCGGTCGAGACCGATCCCGCCGACGTCGTCGGCCTCTCCTCGAACGCCGCCTTCGACAACACGGTCGTCGAGGGGGTCCGCCACGAGGACGAACACGAGGCCGTCCTCTCGAAGGTACAGGCGATCGTCGGCAGCGACGAGTACGCCGTCGAGGGCGAGGACGGCGAGCCGCGGCCGCCGGAGTACGGGGACGTCGCGGTGTTCACGCGCACGCGAGACTACGGCCGAGAACTGCTCGACGTCGCCGCCGAGTACGACTTCCCGTTGGCCTACGACGGCGGGATCGAGCTGTTCCGGACCGACCCGGCGAAGCTGCTGCTCGCGTGGCTCCGGGTCCTCGACTCGGACGCCGACCGCGGCTGGGCGGTGGTGCTCGAACGGGCCGGGTACGCGTTCGACGAGATCGATCACGCCTTGGAGACGGGGTCGTACCCGACCGAGCCGACGGAATTCCGCGACGAGCTCCGCGAACTGGAGTCGGTCGGCGCGGTGGCGCGCCGCGTCCTCGACCGCTACGGGTACGCGGGCGACGTGGCGGACGTCCTCCTCCACACGGTCCAGTCCGTCCACGACGCGACGACGGCGACCCGCGGCGAACTGATCCGGCACATCGAGCGCGGCGTCGAGACCGGCAGCACCGTCGACGTCCGCGCGACCGCGGGCGACGACGCGGTGACCGTTCAGACGATTCACACCGCGAAGGGGCTGGAGTACCCGATCGTCGTCATGGCGAACATGAACGAGGGGCGCTTCCCGCCGCGGGCCGGCGGGTCGAGCGTGATCGAGTACCGAGACCCGGTCGGCCTCCGACAGCGAAAGATCTACTCGGAGGAGGGCGCTCACCCGCACGTGTACGACAACTGGCGGCACGACGTCATCAGGGGCTGTCTGCCGCGCGAGTACGACGAGGAGCGGCGGCTGCTGTACGTCGCTGTCACGCGGGCGGAGAGCCACGTCGTGTTCGCGGCCGGGGAAGAGCCGAACACGTTCCTCGAAGAGCTCCCGGTCGCCGTCGAGGAGGTCGAACCGGACGTGGAGCCGCTCGACCGCGGCGAGCCGGGCGACGCTGAGCTGCCGTTCGCGGTGACGGCGCCGGACGGACCGATCGGCCACTCTCCGCACTCGCTGATGGACGAGTCGGTGTTCGAGGAGGCCGGAGAGCGCCGGGAGGCCGGGCCTGAGCCCGAACCGGAACCGGAGACGCGGGGGATGGACTTCGGCTCCCGAGTCCACGAGTTCGCGGAGGCGTACGCGCTCGACGACGACGTGACGCCGTCGAACGACCACGAGCGGCGGGTCGTCGAGCTCCTCGACGGCCTATCCGGCGAGAAGCACGTCGAGGAGCCGGTGACGCTCCCGATCGACGTCGACGGCCGCCGCGTCACCGTCTCCGGGATCGTCGACCTCGTCCACGTGACGGCCGACCGGGTCGAGGTGATCGACTACAAGACGGACGCGACGCGGCGCGCGCAGCCGGAGTACAGAAAGCAGCTCAGCGTCTACTCCCACGTCCTCGACGAGTGGTTCCCGGAGAAGGCGGTCGAGACGAGCCTGTTCTACACGAGCGACGGAACGCGCGAACGGGTCGAGCCGCACTCGATCGGGGAGCTGCGCGCGTTCGTTCGCGCGGCCGAGTCGGAGTCCGACTGACCGGGGGTCGGCCGCGTCGGAGTCCGACTGACCGGGGGTCGGCCGCGTCGGAGTCCGACCGACGGAGTTGGGTTTTTGTCGGTTCCGGCCGGAGAGCGGGCATGCTGGTTTCCCTCGCACCGCCGGCCCGAGTCGGAGCCGCCGGCAGAGACCGTCTCGCGACGCCGGGGGACGACGTGTGAGCGACGACGGCGCGGGCGACGCGGGCGGCGCTGAGAGGTCCGGGGCGCTCGACGCGTTCCGGCGGTTTTTCGCCTTGGAGCGGGACGTCCTCGTCTTATCGGTCGCGATGTTCGCGTTCAGCCTCGGCTTCCAGATGACGAACCGGTACCTCCCGGAGTACATGGTCGCGCTCGGCGCGTCCGGGTTCGTCGTCGGACTGTTCGGCACGTTCGGCAACGTCATCTCGGCGCTGTACCCGTACCCGGGCGGCGCCGTCTCGGATCGGATCGGGTCGCGATACGCGCTCACCCTGTTCGGCCTGCTTTCGACGTTCGGCTTCCTCGTCTGGCTGGTCGCGCCCGGGATCGGCCCGATCGCCGTCGCCGGGTTCACCGTCGAGCCGTGGGTCTGGATCTTCGTCGGCCTCGTCCTCGCGCAGGCGTGGAAGTCGTTTGGCCTCGGCGCGACGTTCGCGGTGGTGAAACAGGCGACGGACCCCTCTCGGCTGGCCGCGGGGTTCGCCAGCACGGAGACGTTCCGGCGGACGGCGTTCCTCGTCGGTCCGGTGCTGGCGGCCCTCCTCATCGGGTTTCGCTCCGAGTTCACCGTGAGCTTCCGGTTCGTCCTCGCGGTCGCCGTGGGCTTCGGCGTCCTCGGCACGGTCGTTCAGCACGTCCTCTACGACGCGGGCGGCGATTCCTTCGGCGACTCGTTCGCGGGGCTCGATCGGATCCGCGAGGACCTGCGGGAGATGCCGGCGCCGCTCCGGCCGCTGCTCGTCGGCGACACGCTCGTCCGGTTCGCGAACGGGATGGTTTACGTGTTCTTCGTCCTCGTCGTCACGCAGTTCTTCGAGGTCGGCCTCGACGCGACCGTCGCGCTCGGCGGGTTCTCCTACGCCGTCGACCTCTCGCCGCAGGCGTTCTTCGGCTACCTCCTCGGCGTCGAGATGCTCGTCGCGCTGCTGATCATGGTTCCCGCATCGAGGCTCGCGGAGCGGGTCGGCCTCAAGCCGGTGGTCGCGGTCGGGTTCGCGGTGTACGCCGTCTTCCCCGTCGTGCTGATCTACGCGCCGACGCTGGCGGGGTCGGCGCTGCCGCTCTGGGCCGTGATGGTCGCCGTGTTCGCGTTCTCGGGGCTCCGGTTCGCCGGGCTGCCGTCGCACAAGGCGCTGATCGTCGGGCCGGCGGAGCGGGGCACCGGGGGACGCGTGACCGGGACGTACTACCTGCTCCGGAACACGATCGTGATCCCGAGCGCGGCGATCGGGGGGTACCTGTGGGACTTCGTCAGCCCCGAGGTCGCGTTCACCGTCGCGGCCGTCGTCGGCGTCGCCGGCACCGGCTACTTCCTCGCGTTCGGCGAGGAGTTCGAGGCGTACGCCTGAACTCGAGTCCGCTCTCAGTCCGCGGGCTCCGGTCGGTCGCCGTCGTCTCCCGGCCCGCGCTGCCGCTCCGGAAGCGGCCCGTCGTACCCCTCCGGGACGTACGGGCAGAGCGGGTCGCTGCCCGTCGGATCGCCGGTGGCGGCGTACGCGCGCGACCGGCTCCCGCCGCAGACGTGGCGGAACTCGCAGGCGCCGCACTTCCCGGAGAAGCCGTCGGGGTCGCGGAGCGACTCGAAGAGGTCCGCGTTCCGGTAGACGTCGACGACCGACCGCTCGCGGACGTCGCCGGCCGACTCGGGCAGGAACCCGGACGGGTACACCTGGCCCGTGTGGCTGACGAACGCGAACCCGCGCCCGGCCGTGATCCCGCCCCGTCGCCCGGCGGCGCCGTCGGTCTCGCCCGCCTCCGCCCGCTGGATGCCAATCCGGCGGTAAAAGGGCGCCTCGGTCGTCTTCACGCCGAACCGCTCCGCCTCGGAGACCTCGTGGAGCCACGCCATGGCGTCCTCGGCGCGCTCGGGCGAGACGGGGTCGAGGACGCGGCCGCGGCCGACCGGGACGAGGAAGAAGACGCTCCAGAGGACGGCGCCGAGCTCGCGGACGCGGTCGCGGATCGCCGGCAGGTCGTCGACCGTGTCCGCGCAGACGGTGGTGTTGACCTGGAGCGGGATCCCGGCGTCGCGGGCGGCGTGCGCGGCCTCGACCGTGTCCGCGAAGCTCTCCTCGCCGCGGAACGCGTCGTGGCGCTCGCGGGTCGAGCCGTCGAGGCTGAGCGCCATCCGCGCGATCCCGGCGTCGCCGAGGTCGCGGACGCGCTCGGGCGTGAGCGAGCGCGTCCCGCTCGGCGTGATCGTCATCCGAAGGCCGAGGTCGTCGCCGTGCGCGACCAGCTCCGTCAGGTCGTCGCGGGCGAGCGGGTCGCCCCCCGAGAGGACGACCAGCTGCCCGTCGCCGAACGCGGCGGCGTCCTCCAGCAGTCGCTTCCCCTCCGTCGTCGTCAGCTCGTCGGGATGCCGCTGCGGCCGCGCGTCGGCTCGGCAGTGCCGGCACGCGAGCCCGCAGGCCTGCGTGACCTCCCAGACGAGGACCAGCGGCCGCCGGTCCGTGTCGAGGTCGTCGAACATCGCTCACGCCCGCCTACGATCCCGATCCGTTTGGGGTCGTTCCCGAACGTGTTCCCCGGCGGTAGCAGCGAGCGATAGCGGAGGCGTGTATCCGATCGCCGGCCGCGATGCGGCATTTAAATGCTCCTGAAAGGCAACGACAATCCCTTATAAAAGACGATGCGGTCGGCGTCGCCCGCGGCTCTGCCGCCGGCTACAAGAGGCGCGTCGCGCCTCCCTGCGTGCCGACGAGCGCCCGCAGGGCGCGAGTCGCACGCGCGAGGTCGCCGGCGCGTAGTCCGGCGACGAGGCTGGGGAGGCGTGAGGTGCTGTGCGGAGCGGTGCGGGGGGAGACTCAAAGGGGCAGGCGCGAGGAGCTCGGAGGCGACGTAAGGACCGCAGGGAACGAGCGGAGCGAGTGACTGAGGACCGCAGCGAGCGTCCGAGCTCCTCGCGCCTGGGGCTTTGGCGGTGTTCGCCGCCGATACACAGTCGATCATTTATAAGCGAGGAGCTGGGGCTTTGGCGGTGTTCGCCACAGCGGAGTCGTCAATTTATAAGTGAGCACGACGATGCTTCTCGGCCATTTATAAACGATTACGCGGGCGACACGATTCGCCCGTACCCATGATCGGTCAAGGAGAGCTCTCTGTCGCCGGACCGCGCCGAAACCACCGATCGCGATTCCTCAGGTCCCGTTCGCGTCGCCCGCGGCCGGCTCGCCCTCGCCTGCCCGGTCACCCTCGCCTGCCCGGTCGTCGGAAACTGCCTTCTCGCCGTCCGCCGGCCAGATCGCCGTGACGACCGCGTCCGTCGGGTCGGTCTCGACCGCGGCGTGGGCGAACCCGCGGTCCGCTAAGCGTGGGAAGAGGAACTGCGGGGTCCGGTCGTTGTACTGGACCAACACGTCGCGGTCGCCGAGCGCCTCGACGCGTTCGAGCGTCTCGCGCAGCGGCTTCGGCGGCCCGAGGTTCCGCACGTCGAGGGAGACGGTCTCCCCGCTCGTCGGCGCGTCCGTCCGCTCGGCCACCGCCCGTTCGACCGCCGCCTGATCGCCGGGTTCGGAGCTCATGTTCGACGATACGAACCTCATCCCCGGATTGTTTGTGACGAACATGTTCCGACGAGCGCGGAGCCGAAGGTACTTCCACCCCGGTGCCGAACGGGCGCGCATGGCACAGGCACGCCTCCGCGTGGACATCCCGGACGGCCCGTGGGTCGGCGACGTCTCGCGGGAGTTCCCGGACGCGCGGTTCCAGGTGTTGACCGCGACGCCCGAAGACGGCGCGGGGTTCGCGCTGGTCCGGGTCACCGCGGACGACACGGCCCCGATCCTCGACGCGATCGACGACCACGAGACGATCACCCACTCGTCGGTGATGGCCGAGGACGACGGGATGGTCACCGTCCAGGTCGAGGCGCTCGTCCCGCTCCTCCAGACGGTCGCGCGGCGGGCCGGCGTCCCCATCGAGATGCCGGTCGAGATCCGCGACGGCGTCGCCCGCGTCGACGTGACGGGCGACCACGAGCGCGTCGCGAAGTTCGGCGACGCGCTCCGCGACGTGGGCGCGGAGTTCGAGGTGGAGTACGTCCAGCAGCGCGTGAACCCCGGCGGGTCGCTCACGGAGCGCCAGCGCGAGGTCCTCTTCGAGGCGGTCGACCGCGGCTACTACGACGTGCCCCGCGAGTGTACGCTCACCGAGGTGGCCGAGCACGTCGGCATCGCGAAGTCGACCTGTAGCGAGGTGCTCCAGCGCGTCGAGCGCACCATCGTCCGGGAGTTCGTCGACGACCTCCCGCGGCGTCCGATCGACTTCGAGTCGCCCGAGGACGACGGGATCGAGCGGATTCAGTAACGCGGTCGACGAGGAGATTCGGACCGGTCGCCGCGCGCGATCGAACGCCCCTCTTCAGAGCCGGCGGCGACGGACGAGGACTCCCGCGGCGGCGACCGGCACCGCGCACCAACCGACGAGCGACGCCGCGAGCGCGCCCGCCGAGAGCCCCGTCCCGGCGAGGACGGCGGTGAACCCGCCGCCGGCGGTCGTGCCGAGTCCGCTCAGGACGAGCACGCGGAACGCGCTCACCGGGTTCGAGTAGACCAGCGCCGACAGCGCGGCGTCGGGCAGGTCGACGGCCGCGACGACCCCGAGCGCGAGCAGGTCGTGGACCAACACGAACCACACCCACACGAGCAGCGCCGCGCCGAGCGCGTGGGTCTTCTCGCGGGCGACGGTCGACAGCAGCAGCGCGACCGCGAGGAACGCGGCCCCGACGGCGACCGTCCCCCCGAGGAACCCGAGAAACGCGTCGAGCGCGCCGGCGCCGAACTCGCGGACGATCAGGGCGCCGCTGAATCCGAACCCGAGCACCGTCGCGCCCGCCAGCACCGCCAGACGCCCGAGGTAGGTCCCGGCGACGACCTCGCTCCGGCGGACCGGCAGCGAGAACACGACCGCGAGCCACCCCTCCGCCTCGCGGCCGACGATCGCGTCGTAGCCCAGCGCGAGCGCCGCCAGCGGGACGAGGTACGCCGCGAGGCTCGTCAGCGACGCGACGACGCGCTCGGCGCCCGCCGGTCCGACCGCGGAGCCGCTGAACGTGAGGATCACCCCGCCGAACACGACGAACAGCGCGGTCAGCGCGAGCGCCCAGCGGCTCCGGACCGCGAGCCGGTACTCCGTGACGGCGACGACGAAGACGTGTCTGAGCGCGCCGCGCACGCCCCCGGCGGCCGTCTCGGTCTCGGCCGCGGCGGCGGTCGCCGTCGATTCCGAACTGCCGGCGTCGACCTCCGTGCCGCCGTCGAGCGCGTCGACCGCGGCCGCCGCGTCCGGGTGGCCCCCGTCGGGTCGCGTCGCTTCCTCCGTCCCGTCGTCGGACTGCTCGCGCGAGTCGCTCATGGCGCCACCTCCTCGGCGTCCGTCGCCGAACTCGGGGGCGCGTCGTCCCCGACCGCCTCGCGGAACGCCGCCCGGAGGCCGTCGCGCTCGCGACCGGGCCGGGTCGCCGAGTCGCCGTCGCGGTCGGCGACAGCGGCGGCTTCGGCCTCCGCGGCGAGCTCGTCGACGGGCCCGGCCGCGCGCACCCGCCCGTCGTGGAGGACGGCGACGCGGTCGCAGAGCCGCTCGACCTCCCCCAGCACGTGCGAGCAGAACACCACCGTCGCGTCCGTCTCCGTCGTGATCTCCTCGACGATGGCGTGGAACTCGTCGACGCCGCGGGGGTCGAGCCCCGCCGTCGGCTCGTCGAGTATGAGCACGTCGGGGTCCGGGAGCAACACCGTCGCCAGCCCGAGCCGCCGCCCCATGCCGTTCGAGTAGCCCGAGACGCGGCGGTCGGCCTCGTCCGCGGTCAACCCGACGCGCTCGATCGCCTCGGCGGTCCGGCCGTCCTTCGGGAGGCCGCGGGTCGCCCGGTGAACGCCGAGGACCTCCCGGCCGCTGAGCCCGTCCGGGAACCCGATGTCCTCGGGGAGGTAGCCGACCCGCTCGCGGATCCGTCGGCCGTCTTCCGTCACGTCGATGCCGCCGACGCTGACCGTCCCCGCGTCCGGTCGGTCGTGGCCGACGAGCAGCCGGAACAGCGTCGACTTCCCGGCCCCGTTGGTGCCGACGATCCCGAAGGTCGATCCGCTCGGAATCGACAGCGAGAGCCCGTCGAGGGCGGTCACGTCCCCGTACGCCTTCCGCACGTCGGTCGCGTCGATTCTCATAGTGTGTCCTCCGTGTCCGCGGTTCGGTTCGCGGCGCGCGCGTCGCCGCCGGTCGACTCGCTGCCCGCGCGCCCGCCGCCGCTCCCCGCGTCGCGCGGCTCGTAGGCCCGCCAGTCGTGGTTCGGCTCGACGAGCGGGTGGTGGTCGACGACGCCGGGCGTCTCGATTACCGGGAACGAGCTCTCGGCCAGCCGCACCGCCTCGAACGCCGGGCTGTTCGCGAACGCCGCGGCCTGCGGGTTGTCGGCCACGAGGTTCTCGACGATCCCGATCGGTCGGTGCCGGATCTCGCTCACGCCGTCGCCGTCGCGGTCGGCGACCCGAGCGCCCGACCAGTAGTTGCCGCGCTCGGTGCCGTTCCACGCGACGAGCGAGTTGCGGGCCGTCCGGACCGCGCGCTCGTTGCGGACGAAGCTGTTGCCCGCGACGACCTCGTTCCCGCTCTCCGCGGCGCTGTGGACCCCGATCCCGTTGCGGTAGATCAGGTTGTCGACGAGTCGGTTCCCCTGTGCGTTGTAGAGGTAGAGCCCGTTGCGGTTCGCGACGAGGCGGTTGCCGGCGATCGTCGACTCCTCGATGTCCTTCGCCATGATGCCGTGCCCGCTGGAGCCGTCGTTGCGCAGGGCGGTGTTGTTCCGGACCGTCAGCCCCTCGCTCACCATCAGCGCGTAGCCGACGCCGTTGTCGGCCGCGACGTTGTCGACGAGGCGGTTGTCGTCCGAGTACATGTAGTGGACGCCGTAGCGCGTGTGGCGGATCGTGTTGTTCTCGGCGAGCACGTCCGTCGCCCACGAGAAGTAGATCCCGTCGCGGGTGTGCGTGATCTCGCTGTCGCGGATGACGGTCCCGGTCGTCTCGAACAGGTGGATCCCGTTGCCGCGGTCGGTGACCGGGTACACGTCCTTACGGCCGTCGATCCGCACGTCCTCGATGACGGCCCGGTCGGCGCTGTCGATCCAGATCCCGTACGCCGTGTCTGTGATCCGGACCGACTCGATCCGGGCGCGGTTCCCCGCGACGAAGACGCCGGCGTCCTCGGTGCCGAGGTCGCTGCCGGAGCCGCGGATCCACACGCCCGAGACGGTGACGTTCTCGCCGGAAACCGTGAGCACGCGCCCCTCGCCGCCGCCGTCGATCACGGCGCCGCCCTCGCTCGCGACGATCCGCAGGTCGTCGACGCTCGCGTTCACGCGCTCCTCGAACCGGCCGTCGAGGACGACCGTCTCGCCGGGGTCGGCGGCGTCGATCGCCGCCCCCGCCGACGCGAACGATTCGCCGCCGACCCTCGCGGTCCCGTCGCGGTCGGGCGCGGTCGCGCCGGTCGCGGCGAAGTCGGTAGTGACGTCGAGCCCGGGGGCGGCGGAGGCGTTCGGGGCGACCGCCCCGCTCGCGTCCGCGGCGCCGCCCGCACCCCCTGCGCCCGCACCGACCACCGGAAGCGCCACGCCGAGCGCGACCGCGACGACGGCGACGGCGCAGGCGGCGGCGAGGAAGCCGACTTCGAGGCGGTCATTCGACATGGTCGTCCCCTCCGAGCTCGCGGTCTCGGTCGGCGACCTCTCCGCCGGTGGCGCGCTCGCGGATTTTTCCGGGAAGCGCACGGGCCAGCGCCGGGAGCTCGCTCACGGTCGCCTCGATGTCCCGCGTCAGGTACGCGGTGGCGAGCAGCAGGACCGCGACGACGGTCATGTACCCGCCGGGGCCGAACCACGCGAAGCCGCTGATGTTGGCCACCTCGTAGGGGCCGAGCAGGGGCGGGGTGAACGGGTCGATCCCGCGGAGCGGCGCGTCCGGATCCAGCGAGTGGCCGGCCTGATAGAGACGGTACTGGATGAACGCGAACATCCCCACGAAGACGGTGATCGTCCCGACGAGCTGGGCGGTGAGCCCGGCCTTCAGCTTGCGGACCGTCGGCGCGAACGCGACGAACGCCCCCGTGAGCGCGAGCCCGACGAACACGACCGGTCCGAGCAGCCACTCGGGGACGTCGATCGCCGCCTCGCTGACGGCGTAGTTCGGGTCGACGAACACCGGGTCGGGGTAGTGGAACCCCGCGTACTTGTTCAGCCCCTGTACCTCGGCGAAGTCGCCGCCCAGACGCGGGTAGGCGTACAGCTCGATGAGCAGCTCCTGACCGGGGTACTGCGGCGCCGTGAGCGTGATCTTCCACACCGGGACCAGCAGCGCGCCGACGAGCAGCGCCGCCGCCGCCAGCGGGAGCGCGCGTCGGATCTCGGTCAACCGCGCGAGCGACGAGCTCATGGCGTTATTCCTCCGGTTTGACGATGAGCCGCGAACGCATCTCCAAGTGCAGCGCGCTGCAGAAGTGCGCGCAGTAGATCCAGTAGACGCCCGGCTCGTCGGCGGTGAACGTCGCCTTCCGCGTCTCCTGCGGCGCGACCCGCATGTGGACATCGTGGTTCGGGATCGCCACCGAGTGGAGCATGTCGCTCGTGGTCTCGACGTTCGTCACCTGCATCTCCACCTCGTCGCCCTCCCGGACGACCATCTCCTGGAACCCGTAGTGGTTCCGGGTGGAGTACATCTCGATCTCGACGCGGTCGTCGCCGACCCGCTCCATCGACGACTCGCCCTCGGCGGTGTGGCTGAGTTCGAGGTCCTCGGGGTCGTACACCTCCTTCGGGTTGATCTTCGACTTGTGACAGATCGACGCGTCGTGGGGCTCGGCCTGCGCCGGCGAGTCCTTCACCAGCTGCATCCCCTCCTCGTCGTCGCCGATGTAGATCAGCTGGTCGTTCTCCGGATGTTGCGGGCCGACCGGGAGGAACCGGTCCTTCGAGAGCTTGTTCAGCGAGACGAGCCAGTCGCCCGCGGGGTTCTCCGTGTACGACTCCGAGGCGATGAGGTGACCGGGGTTGTAGTGGACGTCGATCTTCTCGATCACCGGGCTCTCGGAGCGGTTCTCGGCCTCGACGGCCTCCTCGATGTCCCACTTGACGACCTGCGAGTCGATGAACAGGGTCGTGTACGCGTGGCCGCGGCCGTCGTAGGCGGTGTGGAGCGGGCCGAGCCCGAGCTTCGGCTGCCCGACGATGGCGTCGGCGGGGTCGTCGACCTCGTCGATCTTGTCGATGTCGATCACCGACGCGGTGGGGTCGAGCTTCCCGCTGACGATCACGTACTCGTTGTCCGGGGTGACGCTGACCCCGTGCGGGCTCTTCGGCGTCGGGATGTAGTGGACGATCGGGTCGTCGCCCTGGTTGAGCGGGCTGTCCTTCCGCCCGTCGACGACCGGGACCTCGTTGATGGTCTCGTAGTTCCCGGCCTCGACGGCCGCCTCGATCCGCGGGATGTCGAACGCCTTCACGTCGTCGCGGTCGGCGCGGGTCATCCCGGACTCCGTGGCCGCCTCCTCGGTGTTGTACGCGCTCGTGAAGAAGTACCGGCCCTCCTTGCTCCCGTCGCCGTTGTCCATGTTGCCGTCGATGAGGACCTCCCACTCGACGTTCATCGACTCGGGGTCGATGGCGGCGAGGACGGAGCCGTAGGAGTCGGGGTCTTCGAGGTCGCCGGTCCCGTCGTTGGGGATCGGCGTCCGGAACTCGCCGACGCCGAAGATGAGGTCGGTGTCGGGCAGCTGCGCGCAGGCGCCGTGGGTCCCCTGCTGGTTCGGGATGTTGACGATGGCGTCCGTCTCGAAGTACGTCAGGTCGATCCGGGCCATCCGGCCGTTCGCCTTGTCGTTGACGTACGCGAACCGGCCGTCGTAGTCGCCGTCGGTCTGACTGATCCGCGGGTGGTGGGTGTCGCCCCACGTGTAGCCGCCGGCGTCCTCGAGCATCTGTTCGCTCTCGTCGTCGAAGCCGTAGCCGCGCGAGGCGTCCCGGTTGAACACCGGGATGCGGATGAGCTCGCGCATCGACGGGAGCCCGTACACGCGAACGTCGCCCGCCTGCCCGCCGGAGAGGATCGCGTAGTACTCGTCGTGTTCGCCCGGCGGCACGGAGTTGTCGACGCCGCTCGCCGAGGCCGTCCCCTGGACGTCGTCCTCGCTCAGCAGGCTGGTACAGCCCGCCAGCCCGCTGAGTCCGCCCGCCGCTGCGCCGGCCTTCATGAAGTCGCGGCGACGGACCCCGGGGAGCATCGAGTCGAACCCGTCAGTCGAGTCCGTCGTCTGTTCGCCCGATTCTCCCGCGTCCGTGGGCCGCTGTGTGTCGTTCGACATGGGTGGATCCGCGAGCGGCGATTCCCTCGCGACAGGCGGACGTTGCGGGCTGCCGTATATAGCCCCTCAAGCGGCTTGCTGCGCGGCTGGAAGGGCGCGAACACGTTCGGCGATCGCCCCCCGCGTTCCGACGATGTGAGAACGCGGCCCGTTCGCTGCTCGAAACCCCGGTCAGAAAGAGTCCGGTTCCGCCGCGCCCGCGTCCCGGGCGCGGTTCGTCCGATTCCGCGTCGATGCTCCGCGCGGTTCGGCTCCGTCGCGGCGTCAGCGAACGACGACGGCCCCTTTCATGCCGACCGAGGAGTGGGGCGTACATTCGTAGTTGAACGTCCCCGTCTCCTCGAAGGTGTACTCGAAGGTGTGGCCCCCTTCGGAGACGGTCTCGCTCTCGAACGCGCCCGAATCGGCGGAGACGTTGTGGCCGCCGCCCTGTCCGGTCCACTCCCAGACGACGGTCGTGCCGGCGCTCACGGCCACCGCGGCCGGGCCGAACGAGAGGCCGTCGCCCGCACCGACGTCGACGGTGACCTCGTCCTGCCCGGTGGCGTCGACGGTCTGCTCGTAGTTGTTCGCGCCCTCCAGCCAGCCGCCGTAATCGGGCTCCTCACTGAGGTACTGCGTGTCGCCGCCGCTTCCGCCGCCGTCGGAGCCGTCCGAGCCGCCTCCGCCGTCACCGCCGTCGGAGCCGTCGCTTCCGCCGGAGCCGTCCGAACCGTCGCCGCCGTCACCGCCGCCGGAACACCCGGCGAGCAGGAGCGTCGCGCCCGCGGCGGTCGTCGCCTGTACGAACCGTCGTCGATCGAGTGTCGTGTCGTCCGTCATGTGGTCGGTCGTTGGTGGGTAGTAGTTGTAACGCCCCGTGCGCTGCCCAGTCGCGCGGGAATTCCGACGAACATGTTCGCCAACCGGTCCCGAACCCGGTCCGTCCGCCGTTCCGTCGCGCTCAATCTACCGTTCCCCCCGCGGCGCCAGCACGATCAGCGCGGTGGCGTCCTCGCGCGCGGTCGGCTCCACGCTCCGCTCGCCGTCGAACCGGAGCAGCTCCCCGGCCTCGACGCGATGGTTCTCGCCGTCGAGCGCGACGTCGAACGCACCCTCCAGCGCGTGGAACAGGACCGTCCTGTCCGGGTGGTCGTGTTCCGCGACGCCCTCGCCGGCCGCCAGCGAGAGCCGGACGGTCTTCGGCTCCGCGCCCGGGAACACGGACGCGTGCGGCTCGTCGTCGAGGTCGCCGAGCCGGACCGCCTCCGGTTCGCCACCGGACTCAGCCTTCGGCAGTTCGGCGACGAACCGCTCCGGCCCCTCGCGCTCGACCGCGTACGCCTCGTCGTCGAACGCGGGGACCTCGGCCGACAGCTCGTAGTAGAGCGGCTTCGGGTCGTGGTCGTTGACTATCGTGAGCGACTCGCCGGGGTCCAGGTCGGCGAACGCGTCGTGGATCCGGTCGTGTCGCTCGTTCGGCGGTATCTCTCTGACGTCGAGTTCGGACATCGCCTCACCCTCGACGCTACACCCCCATGTCGGGCGGCGCGAACACGTTCGGGACCGGGGGGCGACGCGGGCCGCTCGGCGACCCCGACACCTCAGCCGTCGCCGAGCAGTCCCTCGATCCGATCGCCGATCCGGTCCATCGTCGCGTCCGAGAGGCCGTGGCCGTCGCCCGTGTCGATCCGACACTCGACCGCCGCGTCCGCGCGCGCGAAGACGCGAGCGGTCGCCCGGACGCGCCCGGGCGGAACGTACGGGTCGTCCTCGGTACCGTCGAGCGCGACCAGCGTCTCGGCGAGCGGGCCGTCCTCCTCGCTCTCCGTTCCGTCGACTGCGCCGACCTCGACCCCCGCGAGGTCCTCGCCCGGCAGCGCCGCCGAGACGACGAACGCACCTCCGAATCGACCGGGTCGGCGTCGCAGGAACTCGGCGACGACCGCGCCGCCCTGCGAGACCCCCACGAGGACGACGCGCTCGGGCGGGACCCCGGCGTCGCGCGCGACGTCGACCGCGCTGGCGACGCAGTCGACGGCCGAGGTCAGCGCCGGCTCGTTCGCCGACAGCGGCGCCTCGTGGGGCGCCGGGAACCACGTCGATCGGACCGCGCCGGGCGCGAGGAGGGTCGCGCCGGACCGGTAGAACTCGTCGGCGAGGCGGACGAGCCCCTCCGCAGTCCCGCCGCGGCCGTGGACCAGCACGACCGCGACCTCGGCGGCGGCGACCGGCGCGCCGCCGGTGACGAGCGTCGCCTCCGCGTGCGGTCCGTCGACGCCGGGGATCCGACGGCTCATTCCTCCGTCCCCCTCGTCTCGTCGCGTCCGCAGGCCGCTCCCGGCCCGTCGAACGCGGGCAGCTGCGACTCGATCAGCTCGCGGTCGCCCTCGAACCGCGGCGGGAGGGAGAGCTTCGTGGCGTGCCCGGTCGTCTCCGGGTCGGCGAGCCCCGGGCCGGGCGGTCCGTCGGGGGTCGGCGCCTCGGTCGCGAGTTCGACGAGGAGCCCGCCGGGGCCGCGGACGTACAGCGAGTGGAAGAAGTGGCGGTCCTTCACGCGCGAGACGTCGTACCCGCGGTCGCGGAACAGCTCGTGCCACTCCAGCAGCGTCTCGCGGTCCGCGACGCGAACCGCGGCGTGGTGGAGGGTTCCCGGCCCCTCTCGGAGGTACGCGGCGTCGCGGTCGAGCAGGTCGACGGCAGTCGCGCGGTCGCCAGGGGCCCGGTACCGCACCCGGTCGCCGGACTCGGCCTCGTACTCGAAGCCGAGCGTCTCCAGCACGCTCGCGGTCCCGTACGGGTCCGCGGGGAGCGCGGTCACCCCGCGGAGCCCGCGGATCGCGTGCGCGGCGGGCACCGGACCGTCGGTCCACGGGTCCGACTCGTCGTTCTCCGGCGTCGCGACCAGTTCGACCCGCGTCCCGGAGGGGTCGGCGAGCGTCAGCCCGCGGTCGCCGAAGCGCGCGTCGGAATCGATCGGGCCCGCCTCGACGCCGCGGTCGGCGAGGCGGTCGCGCCAGTAGCCGAGCGAGTCCGGCGGCACCGCGAACGCGACCGCCTCGTACCCCGGTTTCCCGGTTCTACCGGGGTCCCCGTTCGGGTCGGGGAAGACGGTGAACACGGAGCCCGGCGAGCCGGTCGCGTCGCCGAAGTAGAGGTGGTACTGGAGGCGGTCCTCGTAGTTCACCGTCCGGCGGAGCAGGCGGAGCCCGAGCGTCTCGCCGTAGAAGGCGGCGTGGGCGCCCGCGTCGCCGACGATCCCCGTGACGTGGTGGAGTCCGGGGGTGTCAGAGAGCATGGCTCAGATCGGCGCCGCGCGGGAAAGTCGGTGTCGGTCGGGGCGATCGCCGGCGGCCCGCGCCGGCGGGACGGCGCGCACCGACTCACGCGACCCACAGCAGCCGCACGTTGCTCGCGGTGAGGTACGTCCCGGTCGCCGTGAGCAGCACCGGCGGGAAGTAGTACAGCAGGCCGTCGCCCTCGCGCGCGCCCTCGACGCTGATCCAGAGCATGACGAGGTACACCGCGATCTTCAGCGCCACGAGCCCGGAGAGGCCGAACGACTCCAGCGCGAGCCGCACGACCGGGTTCGCCTCGTCGATCGTCGGGACGTACCGGAGGAAGGCGATCGTGGAGACGACGTCGCCGACGCCGTACGTCGCGGTCGCCGCGATCCACAGCCAGTAGAACTCGTTGGGGCGGCGGCGGTAGGCGGGGCGTCGACGGGACCGGTCGCGGGATCTGACCACGGTCCGAGGTGTCGGCCGCCCGACCTGAATCTGCCGGTCCGCGGGGACGCCGAAACTGGTATCGCTTCCGAAGGCTCCGCCGACTTCCAGCCGACTTAAGAGGAGCCGCGCCGTCTCGCCGGGCGTGACGGAGCCGTCGACCCGCGAGGAGAAGCTGGAACTCGGCGTCGAGCTGCTGGCGCACCTCGAACGCGAGGAGCTCGACCTCGCCGCCGCGGTCGACCGGATCGAGACGATCACGACGAGCCCGGCGCTCACCCGCGAGGTCCTCGACGCGGCCGAGAAGCGCGGCGTCATCGACCGCGAGGGCGCCCGACTGCGGGTCCGCCGCAACGGGACCCACGTCGAGTACGACAGTCAGGTCGTCGCCCGCGAGGGCGAGTTCGAGTGTCGGCGGTGCGGCGCGTCGATCTCGACGGGGCACTTCATCCGGTTGGACGCGGGCGAGCTCGGCCCGTTCGGCTCCTCGTGTGTCCGGAAGGTGACGGGGCGGGAGTCCGAATCGGAGTCGGAGTGAGGGCGGCCTCGACCCCTCGCTGGGTCGGGCGCCGACCCCCAGGGCCGCCGACCCCGCTGCCCGCCGACCGCGCCGCCCGTCGACCGAACTCGCCGGAGTATTTACGTCGGCGCCCGAAGCGACGGTAATGACCGCGCCGAACCGGAACGTCCTGTGGGCGAACGCGCTCGTCGACGAGCTCGTCGCCGCGGGCGTCGACGCCGTCGTCGCCTCGCCGGGCAGCCGCTCGACGCCGCTGACCGTCGCCGCCGCGGGCCACGACGAGCTCCGCGTGTTCTCGCAGCTCGACGAGCGCTCCGCCGCGTACTTCGCGCTCGGCCGGGCCCGCAGGACCGGCCGCGTGACGCCGCTGATCTGCACCTCGGGCACCGCCGCCGCCAACTACCACCCGGCCGTGATGGAGGCGAGCGAGGCCCGCGTCCCGCTGCTCGCGCTCACCGCCGACCGGCCGCCCGAACTCCGCGACTCGGGCGCGAACCAGACCGCCGACCAGGAGAAGCTGTACGGCGACGCCGTGCGCTTTTATAAGGACCTCCCGGAGCCGGCCGCGAACGACCGGGCGCTCCGCTCGCTTCGCACCACCGTCGCCCGCGCCGTCGCGACTGCCGAGGGCGCCGACCAGGGACCGGTCCACCTCAACGTCCCGCTTAAAAAGCCGCTGGAGCCGACCCCGGTTCCGGGCGACGTGCCCGACGACCTGCCGGACGCCGCTGAGCGCGGGCGCGACGGTCCGTACGTCGACGTGACGCACGGCGCGCCCGAGCCCGGCGACGACGAGCTGCGCGCGCTCGCGACCGAACTGGGCGACGCGGACCGCGGGCTGATCGTCGCCGGCCCGGCCGACCCGCCGGGGATCGACCCGGAATCGGTCACGGCGCTCGCGCACGCGACCGGATTCCCGGTGCTGGCCGACCCGCTCTCCGGGCTCCGGTACGGCGGGCACACCCGCGTCGCCCCCGTTATCGGGAGCTACGACGCGTACCTCTCGGCCGACCTCGCCGGCGGTGAGGGGGCGAGCGGCGGGGAGGACGCGGACGACGCCGACCTCCCGGACGAGGCGAGCGAAGGGTGGGCCGACCCGGACCTCGTCCTCCGGCTGGGCGCCTCGCCCACCTCGAAGCGGCTCCGCAAGTACCTCGCCGAGACGGGGGCCGACCAGTATCAGGTCGACCCCGCGGGGCGCTGGCGCGAGGCCGAGTTCGCCGCGACGGACCTCGTCGTCGCCGAACCGAGCCGGCTCTGCGCCCGCCTCTCGCGGCTCGTCGGGGGCGGGAGCGGCGAGCCGGACTGGCGCGCGCAGTGGGAGGAGACGGACCGCGTCGCCGAGGCGGTTCACACGAGAGAAAGCGACGCCGTCCGCGACGGCGACGGAAGCGAACACGGCTTCCACGAGGGCGACGCGCTCCGCGCGGTCGCGGGCGCGCTCCCCGATCCGGCGACGCTGTTCGTCTCGAACTCGATGCCCGTCCGCGACCTCGACCGGTTCGTCGGGCCGACGACCGCGAACGTCACCGCGCTCGGCAACCGCGGCGTCTCGGGCATCGACGGGATCGTCTCCACTGCGCTCGGCGCGGGCAGCGGGACGACCGACGACCTCACGCTCGTGGTCGGCGACATTGCGCTGTACCACGACTCGAACGGCCTGCTCGCGGTCGACCGCTGCGACGTCGACGTCACGGTCGTCGCGGTCAACAACGACGGCGGCGGCATCTTCCACAAGCTCCCGATCGAGTCGTTCGAGCCGCCGTTCACCGAGTCGTTCAAGACGCCGCACGGGATGGAGTTCGAGCCGCTCGCCGACCTTCACGGGCTCGGCTACGAGCGGATCGACGCGCGCCCCGACGCGCTCGCCGACCGCGGCGAGAGCCCGGCCGAGCGCGCACAGGCGGCCGCGGACGACGTCGCCGCCGCCGTCTCGCGGGCGCACGAGGAGGACGGGTCGCACCTGATCGAAGTCGACACGGACGCCGAGTCAAGCCACCGCACGCGCGAGCGGCTGGCGGCCGCGGTCGAGCGCGCGGTCCACGGCGAGGAGACGGACTCGGCGTAGTCACGCGAGCGTCCGACTCGCCGGGATCAGGGGACGATCGGGCTCGGTCCCTCGCCGCGGCGCGCGCCGAGCGAGACCCCGGCGTACGCGACCACCGCGAACTGGATCCCGACGCCGAGGCTCGCGCCGAGCGCGAAGACGGCGGTGACGACGGGGCCGCGGTCCGGACTGAGGTACCAGAGGACGACGGCCGAACCGAGCAGGAACGAGCCGGTCGCGCTCGCGCCCGTCGCCAGCGCGGTCGACGTGGCGGAGACGTCGGCGTCCCCCAGGCCCGCGAGGAGCGCGGCGCCGAACAGCAGGCCGTAGACCAGCATGAACGCCGTAAACTGGGCGCTCACGAGGTACGTCGAGAGCGCCTCGGCCGACGGGAGCGAGACGGGGGATTCGAGGAGGATCGGCGAGAGCCGCCTGATTCCGCTGACCGCGAGCGCGACGACCGCGGCGACGATCGGGGGGAGGGCTGCCGTGCGCATACCCGTGAGCCCACGCGGGTATTACTTATAAAACTCGGTCGTGAGAGGGCGCCGAACGGCCCTGATTCCGGCTCACTCCACGGCGACGACCGCCGCTGCGCGCACGTCGCGGTCCGTCGCCGTCGCCTCGCCGACGATTCGATAGGTCCCCGCGGGCGGGTCCCGCCACGTCCCCTCGTAGCCGACAGTCTCGCCGGGGCCGATCGTCTCGCTGCCGAGCGCCTGCGTGAACATCCGACCCGCGCCGTAGCGCCAGACCGGATCGGGCCGGTCGCTGTCGGCGTCGGCGGCGTCCCCGTCCGCCGGGTACGCGGTGAACTCCGCGCGCTGGCCGGTCCGAAAGTCGAGCGTCACCGGATCCGGGCCCGCGTTTTCGATCCGTAACGATAGCGTCACTCCGTCGTCCGTCTCCGCCGCCGCGAGCGCCGCGTCGAGCATGGTCGCGTCTGCGGCGCCCGGGGGTAAAATATCTCGCCGGTCCGCCCCGCGGATCCGCTCGGAAGGCCGCAAGCGAGACGGCCGACGACGCCTATAAGCGTCGGCTCCACCTACCCGGTCGCGTGCAGGTCGTCGGCTACGAGACGGACGTCGCGAGCGGCTCGCCGGAGGCGGACGGCGACTCGGAACGGGCTCCGAATGCCGAGGCGGACGGACCGATCGGGGGCGGGCTCTACGTCGCGAGCGGCGGGACCGTCGACTTCGTGGACGCGGGTCCGGGCGCCGAGCTGGCCTTCGGGCTCGGCGAGCGGCGCTGCGCGGGGACGGTCCACGAGGGCGACCACGTGGCCTGCGACGCCCCCGACGCGCCCTACTGCGACGACCACTCTCACGTCTGGGTGTGCGCCCGGTGCACCGGGACGTGCCTGAAAGACGAGATGGACTGCCACGAGACGCACGCGATGTACCTCGCCGCGTTCGCGCCCGACGTGCTGAAGGTGGGGGTCACGAGGGAATGGCGCCTCGGAACCCGCCTCCGCGAGCAGGGCGCCGACCGCGCGGCGCACATCCGAACGTTCCCGAACGGCCGGATCGCCCGCGAGGTGGAGGCCGAGCTGGCCGCCGGCGAGGACCTCGTCGACCGCGTCCGCGTCCCCACGAAGCTCGACGGGTTCGGCCGGTCGGTCGACGAGGCCGCGTGGGAGGCGCTGCTCGACCGGTTCGAGCCGATCGAGCGGTTCGCGTTCGACTACGGGCTCGACCTCGACGAGCGACCCGTCGCGGAGACGATGGCCGCGGGGACCGTCCGCGGCTGGAAGGGCCGGGTGATCGTTCTCGACCGCGGCGGCTCGACGTACGCGGTCGACGCGCGCGACCTCGTCGGCTACGAGCTGACCGACGCGGTGCCGGAGCGGGAGCTACAGTCGAGCCTCGGGGCGTTCGGCGGGTGACCGGGGGCGTCCTCTCGCTGCTGTTCGGCGACCCGTTCGCCGTCATGAACACGGTCGGGCTCGTCGCGTTCGCGCTGGTCGGCGCGAGCAAGGCGGTCCGCGAGGAGTTCGACCTCTTCGGCGTCGCGGTCGTCGGGCTGGCGATGGCGTTCGCCGGCGGCGTCACCCGCGACCTCCTCGTCGCCCGCGTCCCGCTCGCGCTGCGCTCGCCGGTCGAGATCCTCCTCGGACTCGTCGGCGTCGGGCTCGCGGTCGGACTGAGCGCGTGGCTCGCCAGCCCCGACGAACACCCGGTGACGCTCGTCGCCGACGCCGTCGGCCTCGCGGCGTTCGCTACCACCGGGGCCATCGTCGCGACGGACGCCGGGGTGTCAGTCTTCGGCGTCGTCGCCGTCGCGACGATCAACGCCGTCGGCGGCGGCGCGCTCGCCGACATCCTCCTCGACCGGGCCCCGTTCATTCTCTTCGAGGACTTCTACGCGAGCTGCGCCGTGTTGGGCGGCGTCACCTACTGGCTGGTCGGTGCGCTCGGCGGGCCCTCGGGAGTCGCGGCCGCGGCGTGCGCGGCGGTGACCGTCGCCCTCCGGCTCGTCGCCGTCGCGCGCGGGTGGCGGCTCCCCACCGCGAAGCGGTTCGGCGACCGCTTCGGCGACTGATCGCCTCAGCGACCGAATCCCTCGACCGCGACGACTCGTCGGACGCCGAGGTACGCCGCCGCGGCGATAGCGGCGTACGCGACCACGAGGACGCCCGTCGTCGCGTCCGCGCTGTCGATGGCGAGCCGGGCGACCGCGTTCGCGGGGCCGCCGGCCATCGCCGTCGCGCCGCCGAACAGCACGAGGACCGCGACCGAGTAGAGCAGCTGGGCCGCCTGTCGGTCGGGCGCGACCGCCGCGATGCCGACCGCGACCGCGACGACGAGCGTCGTCAGCGCGGTCATCAGCGCCAAGATCGGGCCGACGTTCGCGACCGAGGTGCCGTTCGCCTCGAGGAGGAGCAGCCACAGCAGGGCCTGGCCCGGAGCGATCCCGATCGCCGCGGCGGCCTTCCCGTCGACGATCTCCGCGAGCGTGACGGGCGCGACGCGGAGCAGCTCCATGGTCCCCCGATCGAGCTCCTCGGTGATCGAGTCGACGATCAGCGACCCCGAGATGAACACCGGGAGGAAGACGAGCAGGGGGATCAACACGGTGTACGTGAACGTGAAGTACGGGCTGGTGTCGCTCCGGTCGGGCAGCGGCAGGGGGGACTCCTCCAAGTACGAGGCGCGGGCGTCGCGCTCGTTCAGCTCGTAGGTCCGCAGCAGCTCGCGCAGCTGCACCACGATCACCGTCGTCTCCACGGTGGAGTCCGGGGCGGTGACGGCGGCCGACACCCGCCCCGACTCCGTGCGGGTCGCGACCACCACCGCGTCGGCCGCGTTCCGGTCGAAGGCCCTCCGCGCGGCGCCCGCGTCCTCGTACGGCGTGACGGTGGCGCCGGGCACCTCGCTCGCGGCGCGCTCCAAGTCGTCGACGGCGTCGCCCGCGGCCGCGACCTCGATCTCGGCGCCGTCGAGCGCGCCCGGGTCGTACATCGAGACGAGCCCGACGACGAGGAACGACGAGAAGGTCGCGATGAACAGCTGGATCCCGATCGCCAGCAGGATCGTCTTCTCGGCGCGCAGCCCGGCGAGCTCGCGCCCGGCGATCGTCAGGCGGCTATCCAAGGCTCACCACCCCGACGTTGTACGCGGCGTGCCCCAGCGTCGCCAGCGTCAGCGCCAGCGCGTAGGCGGTCCGCCCCCGGCTCGCGCCGACGCTCGCGACGCTCGTCGCGGCGACGTGGAGGACGAGCGGCGCGAAGAACAGCGCCGCCAGCGCGAGCGGCGGCAGCCCGGAGAGCCCGGCCACGTCGGCGAAGGCGGCGCGGCCCAGGAAGAGCTCGGTGAGACCGACCGCTTGGACGACCGCCGTGACCTTCTCCGCGAGGAAGAACCCGGTTCCCGAGGCGAATCCGACCGCGAGAGCGACGCGGAGCGCTCCGTCGCCTCCCCCTCTGCTCTCTCCTCCTCCGTCGCCGAACCCGTCGGTCCGCTCGAAGACGCCGCGCTCGAAGCCGGCGTAGAGCCCGACGCTCTTCGCGACCTCCTCGACGAACGCGATCGTCACGAGCAGCACCGGGATCGACACGGTGACCGGCAGCGCGAACAGCACCGCGACGGCCAGAAGCTCCGCGACGAACACGAAGGGGATCGTGCAGGCGGTGAGGAGCGCGACCGAGCCGAGCGCGCGGAGTCGGTCGCGATTGAGGAGCCCGCCGCCAGCCGGTATCGGGGAGAGCCGGACGGCGAGCGCGTCGAGGAACTTCCGCGTCACGGGCTTTTGCGAGAACATGTCCTCCTCGCGGTAGACGCCGAGGCCGAGGCCGAAGAGGAGGGCGGCGCCGACCGCCATCGGCGCGGTCGAGAAGAGCACCTCGCCCGCCGAGACGGCCTCGCCCTGGAGGTCGAAGACGACGAGCGTCAGCGGCGAGACGAGCGCGACGGGCGTCACGTTCGTGAAGATGGCCGGCACGAACGCGTACGTGGTCAGGAGGACGCTCACGCCCACCGTCACGAAGGTGAGTTCCTTGAACGAGCGCGCGAACATCGCGCCGACGAAGGTGGCCCCGAGGAACGTCGCCGCGACCGGCGCCACCGCGACCACCGAGAGCGCGCCGCCGCCGACGAGGAGCGCGATGAGGCTCGTGACGACCGCGGCGGCCGCCGCGTACGGCAGCGTCTTGCCGGCGACTATCTCCGCCGGCGACAGCGGCGTGACGAGCAGCGGCTCCCCCCGGCGGTTCGTCCGCTCGTCGAGGATCGAGGAGCCGTACGCCTGGATCAGGAAGTTCATCGGCACGAGGAAGACGAACGCCAAGAGCAGCGAGGTGAACGGGAACGGCGGCGTGATCGAGCCGGGCGAGCCGACGGTGTCCGCGCCGAAGGCCGCGCCGCCGATGGAGGGCACCGCGAAACCGCCGCCGTCCTCCGAACCCGCGCCGCCCTCGACTGATCCCGCGTCGCCCGTGCCGTCGCCGCCGTCGCCGCCGCTCGTGCCGTCGCCGCCGTCGCCGTCCGTCGCCCCACCCCCGCCGTCGCTCCCGCCGGTCCCTCCGTCGGAGTCGCCGGTCGACCCGCCCTCGGTCCCGCCGTCGCCGCCGCCGAGCGTCGCGCCGTCGTCGACGCCGGCCGATCGGCCGACGTACCGGAGCGTGACGACGACCGGGAACGCGGCCGTCCGGTTCGGCTCGGCGCGCATCAGCCGCTCGTTGTGCGACGCGACGGCCTCGCGGACCGACGCGGCCGCCGCCTCGCCCTTCCGCGTGTCGCTCGCGCGCACGACGACCTCCTCGACGTCGGCGGCGTCGATCGATCCGCCGTCGCCGGAGCCGGGTTCCACCACGGTCACCACGACCGCGTCGGCGGTGTCGCCGAGCGAGGCCGTCCCGCCCGGGATCGGGCGCAGCGACGGCGCGTCCTCGATCGCGTCCGCGTACGGCGACTCGGCGTCGACGCCGACCCGGTACACGTCCCGGTCGACGTCGAGCCCGGCGACGCCGGTCGCGACGCCGACGCCGACGACGCCGCCGGCGACGAGGAGGAGGGCGACGCCGGCCGCGAGCGTCCGGCGGTCGACGCCCCCGGACGCGCGGGCGGACTCCCACCTCGCGACCCGGAGGACGCGGCGGACGCCGACCGCGAGCCGTCGGCCGACGCGGCGAAGCCTGTCGATCACTCGGTCGCCTCCGTGGTCGCCGGCTCCGTCGTCTCGGTTTCCGGTTCGTCGCCGTCGCCGTCGCCGTCGGCGCCGCTCGCGGCTTCGGTTCCGTCACCGCCGAGGTCGCCGGTGTACCGTCCGGGCATCGGCCGTCCGACGATGTCGAGGAACACGTCTTCGAGGCTCGGCTCGCGGCTCCGGATGTCGACGACCTCACCGCCGGCGTCGCCGACGGCATCGCGGACGGCCGCGACCGCGTCCATGCTCGGGACCGCCGTCCGGTACCGGTCGCCGACCTCCTCTGTCGTCGCGTCGAGCTCGGTGAGCGCGGGCGTCGCGGCCGGCTCGACGTCGGTGAACACGCGGTACGTCGTCTCGCCGTGTCGCTCGCGGATCCCGTCGACGCTCCCGCGGGCGACGATCCGCCCCTCGTTCATCACCACGACGCGGTCGCAGACGGACTCGACGTGGTAGAGGTTGTGCGCCGAGAAGACGACTGTCTTGCCCGTCTCGCGGAGCTCGCGGGTGAACGCCAGCACGGAGTTCGTCGTCACGGGGTCGAGCCCGGAGGCCGGCTCGTCGTACACCAGCACGTCCGGGTCGTTGACGAGCGAGCGCGCGATGGCGACCTTGCGTTTCATCCCCTTCGAGACGTCGCCGAGGCGCCGCTCGCGGTGGTCGAGTTCGAGGCGGTCGAGCGCGGCCTCGATCCGTTCGTCGGCGACCTCACGGGGCACGTCGTAGAGGTCGGCGAAGAAGCGGAGGTACGACAGCGCGGTCATCTCCTCGTACAGCGGCGACTCCTCCGGCAGGAACCCGAGGTGGCGTCGCATCTCGGGGTCCGAGGCGTCGAATCCGGCCACGGTCACCTCGCCCGCCGTCGGCTCGACGAGGCCGGCGAGTATCTTGAGCGTCGTCGTCTTCCCGGCCCCGTTCGGACCGACGATCCCGAACACCTCGCCGTCGTCGACGGAAAAGTCGCTGTCGACCACGGCCGCGAAGTCGCCGTAGGTCTTCCGGAGCCCCGAGGCCTCGATCATGCGCACGGCTCCGCAGTCGGTCGGGTTAAACCCACTCCCGCGGTTATCGGCGGCGAGAACGCGGCGTGCGAAACGGGACCGGGGCGCGGAGCGAGCGCGCCGCGAACCGGCGCGTCAGTCCGTGTACGGCTTCTCGATGTTCGCGTCGCCGCTGATGTACGCGTTCATCCGACGAGTGATCCCGTCGAACAGCGTGATGAGCGGCGAGAGGACGCGCTCGACGAGCCGCACCGGCGACGCGACCCGCAGCGACCACGTCTCGGCGTTTCCGAGCCCGAAGGCCTTGGGGACTATCTCGCCGAAGACGAGGACGAGGAAGCTCGTACACAGCGTCGTCACCACGATTGCCGCCCCCGACGGGAGGTAGCTCGCGATCAGGACGGTCACGATGCTCGAAATGGCGATGTTGACGACGTTGTTCCCGACGAGCAGCGTCACGAGGAGCCGGTGGGGGTCGTCGTGTAGCTCCTTCAGCACGTCCCCCCGCGGGTCGTCAGTGCCGGCCTGCCGCTCGAACCATTCGGCCGGCAGCGAGAAGATGGCGGTCTCGGAGCTGGAGAAGAACGCGCTGAATCCCAGCAACACGATCACCGCTGCGGCCCCGATCACGCCGAGTGCGGCTCCGACCATGCCTCGTATCGAGAAAGGAGGCCAAAGAGGGTGTCGACGGGGGCCGCCTCGTGCGACTGAAACGACGCGGCCGCGTGGCTCTCCGGTCGCGTGACTGGCGATGCCACGACCGTTCCGGCGAGAAACGACGGTCGGGCGGCGCTACTCTTCTTCTTCCTCTTCTTCGACCGGCCCCCGTCCTCGCTCCCAGACCGCGTGGGCGGACGTGTCGTTCGGTGCCGTGTGCGAGACGTCTTTCATGGTGTCGCGATCGCTTGCCATATTGCCCTCCGATAGCTCGGAACCCCGTATTAACCCTTCGTGGAAAGAGATAATGAGTCCTGATACCATATTAGGTATTAATATGGAACGTCGCGACGCCGCCCGAGAATCTGAACGTATTCCGAGTATATCTCCTTGTACCCGTTGGAAAATTAACGAACGTACGGATAACGTCGAGCGACCGCAGCGATGAGGCGGACGGCCGCCGGACGAAGTAGCGTGTTCGGAAACCTCGACGCGACCGGAAACGTCGACCGCGACGGCCGAGCCTCCGTGGTCCGCGAGGGCGCGACGCTCGCGGTCGGTCGCGACGTCGACGCGCCGCCGGAGCGGACAGCCAGGGCGCTCCGCGACACGCGGCGGTGGCCCGACTGGAGTCCGTCCGTCAGCGGCGTCGAGAGCATCGACCGGTACGTCGAGACCGGAACGACCGGGCGGGTCCGGGTCGCGGGCGTCTGGGTCCCGTTCCGGGTGACGGGGGCGACGCGTCTCCGGTGGGACTGGCGAGTCGCGCGGATCCCCGCGACCGGGCACCGGGTCGATCGGTACTCGGGAGAGCCGGACCGGTGTCGAGCGGTGATCGAGGTCCCGCTGGTCGCGGCCGCGTACGTCCCGGTCTGCCGGCGCGCGCTCGATCGGTTCGCGGCGCTCGTCGAGGGGGAGTGACCCGGGCGGCGCTCCGGCGCTGAGGCGTTCGGGCGTCTCAGTTCTCGTAGCCCTCCTCGAACGGGTCGATGACCGCGCTGCCGGGCTCGTCCTCGTCGCGGGTGAAGCCGGGCCCCTGGGTCGCCAACTCGAAGACGAGGCCGTCGGGGTCGGTGAAGTAGACGCTCTTGAAGTAGGTTCGGTCCTTCACCTCGGAGACTTCGACGTCGTGGGCTTCGAGGTGCGCCTGCCACTCCTCGAGCGTCGCCTCGTCTTCGACGCCGAACGCGAAGTGGTGGCTCGCGCCCGGGCCCGGCGTCCCCTGCGAGTCCGGGTACTCGAAGTAGGTGACGTTGGTCCCCGGCTCGCCCTCCGGCGTCGGCGAGAAGTAGTAGTGCGGCGTCCCGGGGTCGTCGTAGTTCTGGGTCCGCTTGACCGTGTGCCAGCCGAGCACGTCCTCGTAGAACGCGGTGGTCTCCTCGATGTCGGTACAGATGTTCGTGACGTGGTGGAGCCCGGTCGTCGGCGGCGCGTCGCTCATGGTCTGTGTGAACGCTCGTCAGGGAAGTAGTTAGTCGTACTGGCGACCCGGCGGACGGCGGACGTCGGTACGAAAAGGAGCGCGTTGCGTGCGCGTCGGTGGCGGAACGGTTCGACCGCGGCTCAGACCGGCCAACCGGTTCGACCGCGGCTCAGACCGGCCAACCGGTTCGACCGCGGCTCAGAACAGGCCGACACCGACCGCGTACGGCCACGCGCTGCCGCCGACAGCGAGCAACGCGAGCGCCGCGCCGGCGCCGTAGACGTTCTTCAGGAAGCTCGTCATCTCGTTCTGCTTCTCCTCGGGGTCGTCCATCGACCAGAAGTCGTGCATCGTCACGGCGGAGACGAGGAGGAAGACGGCGAGCGCGCCGGCGGAGAGGACGGGGAACGCGCCCGCCGCGACGCCGAGGCCGCCGAGGACGAGGACGGCGCCGGACGCGATCACCGAGAACTGCGGGGCCGGGAGGCCCTTGAACTCGGCGTAGCCGGCCATGGTCTCGAGGTCCATGAAGTGGTTGAGGCCCATGAACGCGAGCGTCGCGCCGAAGACGATCCGGCCGAGCAGAAAGAGTTCGCCCGCGAGGGGGGTGTCGAACTGGAGCGGTAACGTCGCGAGTTCAGCTAACATCGTGTAACCTGCTATACGGACGTAACCTATTTATCGCTTCCCGGACCATTGGGTTAGTAGGTAACACCGATGTCATCACAGGACCTTTCGGCGGCGGAGTCGGCGGAGACGGCGGATTCGGGCGCTGACGTGGCGGCTGAGGCGACCGCGCCCGACACGCCCTGCCCGGTAATTGACTCCATCGAGCAGATCGGATCGCAGTGGCGGCTCGTCGTCCTCCACGAGCTGTTGAACGGCGAGGCGCGGTTCAACGAGCTGAAGCGGGAGACGGACGCGAACGCTCGGACGCTTTCGCGCGTGCTCGACGACCTCCAGGAGACCGGCTTCGTCGATCGACGGCTGGAGGAGGACTCGCCGGTGGCGACGTACTACAGTTTGACTGATAAAGGCGAGTCGCTCGCCCCCGTCTTCGAGGAGATCGACGACTGGGCCCACGAGTGGCTCGCCGAATGTGAAGCGTAAGCGTACGTTAGCAAGATTGAGCATCGTTTATAAATCAGAGTCCGTCTCGTGACTGTCCGTTTATAAGTCGCTAACAGCGAGTCGACGGTGAACACCCCCAAATTCCCAGCCGCGGGGGCGGCGCGAGCCACCGCGTCGTCTGACTCCCGTGATCCCTCTTTCGTGTCGCCCCGCCCGACCGAAAGGCGCTTTTCGCGGGGCCGCGACCGTCCGGTATGCTCACGGTCGCGCTCGCGGGCAAGCCGAACGCCGGCAAGTCCACCTTCTACACCGCCGCCACGATGGCCGACGTCGACGTCGCCAACTACCCGTTCACGACGGTCGACCCGAACCGAGGCGTGACCTACGTCCGCACCGAGTGTCCCTGTCTCGACCGCGAGGAGCGCTGTGGCAACGAGAACTGCCGCGACGGGAAGCGCTACGTCCCGGTCGAGCTGCTCGACGTCGCGGGGCTCGTGCCGGGCGCCCACGAGGGGAAGGGCCTCGGCAACCAGTTCCTCGACGAGCTGACGAACGCGGACGTCGTGTTGAACGTCGTCGACGCCTCGGGCGCGACAAACGCCGAGGGCGACCCCGTCGAGGTCGGGAGCCACGACCCCCTCGACGACGTGGACTTCGTCGAGGAGGAGATGGACCTGTGGCTCGCGGGCATCGTCGACCGCAACTGGGAGGGCGTCGAGCGGCAGTCGCGTTCCCCCGACTTCGACCTCGAAGGGGCGCTCTCGGACATGCTCACGGGCTTCGGCGCGACCGAGCGCGACGTGACCGCGGTCCTGCGCGAACTGGAGTATCCCGACGACCCGAAGGCGTGGGACGACGGCGACCGCGAGGCGCTCGCGCGGGCGGTCCGCCGCCGCACCAAACCCATCGTCGTCGTCGCGAACAAGGTCGACGCGGCGCCGGACGGCGCGGTCGAGCGCATCCGCGAGGGGACGGACAAACCCGTGATCCCCGCGACCGCCGACGGCGAACTCGCCCTGCGCCGCGCCGCGGAGGCCGGCGTCGTCGACTACGACCCGGGCGACGAGTCGTTCGAGGTCGTCGGCGACGTCTCGGATGACCAGCGCGCCGGCCTCGACGCGCTGCGCGAGTCGATGGCCGAACACGACGGGACTGGCGTTCAGACGGCCCTGAACGCCGCCGTCTACGACCTGCTCGACCGGATCACGGCCTACCCGGTCCAGGACGCCGGCAAGTGGACCGACGGGACCGGGAACGTCCTCCCGGACGCGTTCCTGCTGCCTTCGGGGTCGACCCCGCGGGACCTCGCGTACGCGGTCCACTCCGACATCGGCGAGGGGTACCTCCACGCGGTCGACGCGCGCGCCTCGCGCCGGATCGGCGAGGACCACGAGCTGAGCGAGGGCGACGTGGTCAAGATCGTCTCGACCGCCGGCCCCTGATCGGGACGAAGCGACGCCCTCTCGGTCCTGCTGGGTCCTTCCGGGCCTCGCCGCCGCTCACTCCAACGGTCGCGCGTACGTCACCTGTTTGGGCTCGAAGCCCGCGTCCCGGTAGAACCGCCGCGCGCCGTCGTTGCCCCACTCGCAGGAGACGGTGAGGTAGTCGCGGTCGGCCTCACGGGCCATCGCCGTCATCCGGTTCACGACCGCCGTGCCGTACCCCTCGTTCCGGTGGTCCGGGTCGATTTCGAGGTTCACGACGTCGAGGTACCGGCCACGCTCTCGGGAGGGGCGCTCTCCGGTCTCGACGGTGACGAACCCCACCGTCTCGCCGTCGGCGACGACGAGGTAGTCGGTCGTCGCGGGGTCGTCGAGGTGCGCGCGGAAGCCGTCGTCCGGCACCGATCCCGCGTCCTCGTAGACGATCTCGTTTAGCTCTGAGTGCGCCTCCATCGCCGTCGCAAGGTCGTACCACCGTTCGACGAGGGCGTCCAGGTCGCCCTCGCCGGCTTCGACGAGTTCCATGTCCGCCGGGACGGCGGAGGGTCCCTTCAGCCTTCCCTCGGCGCGGGTCGGCGTCACGTCCGGGAACGCGGCGCGGCTCCCGCGTGCGACCGATAGGCACATCCCGATCGCCCGAGACGGGCTTGTAGAGAGCGGCCATGCTCGGGCTCGAACACGACTTCCGGATCGTCGACACCCGCGCGACCCTCGACCCCGACGAGTCGTCGGTCGCCACCCACGGCCGAGACATCTCGCCGGAGCGGCTGGAGCGCGAGATGCTCCAGGCGGGCATCGTCCGCGCGGTCGCGAGCCCCGGCCAGCGCGCCGCCGGGCGGAGCTACCTCCGCGCGAACAACGCCGTCGCGCGCCTCTCCATCGACCGGCCGTTCGTCGCGTTCGCCCGCCTCAACGGCCCGCGCGACCCCGGGACCGGACCGGTGTCGGCGGTCCGGAACCTCCGCGCCGAGCGCGACGACCACCACACCCGGCCGGACGACGTCGAGCAGTACTCCTACGACGACCGCTTCCACGGCTTCACGCTGGCGCCCCACGCCGACGGCCTCCCGAACGAGGACGTGCTGGCTCGGCTGGAGGACGCGGACCTCCCCCTCTTCGTCCACGCCGGTCGGGAGTTCCCCCCCGAGGCGGTCGAGACGGAGCTGCTCGGCTACGACCTCCCGGTCGTGCTGGGGAGCTTCGGGGGCTACCCGCTGGACGCCGAGCTGATGAATCAGACGCTGGACCTGTTGGACGACTACGACCGCGTGTACGTCGACACGAGCGCGGTCCGGTACCGCGAGGTGCTCGAACGCGGCGTGCTGGAACACCCCGACCGCGTCCTCTTCGGCTCCGGCGCGCCCGACGTCCACCCCAACGTCGGCGTGATGGAAGTGCTCACCCTCGACGTCTCCGAGGACCTGATGGCCCGCGTGCTGGCGAAGAACCCCGCGCGCCTCGTCCCCGCGCTCGCCGAGGGCGCGGACGTCTGACGACGGGAACCGCCGCCCGCGGATTCCCCCTCGGCGCCGAAGCGACGGCCACTTGTCGCGTCGCGGCCGACCGACGACAATGAGCGACGAGGACGCGGACGTCCCGCGGACCCGCGCCGACGATCCCCACGTCGAGGTCGTCCGCGCGGTCGGCCACGAGAACGTCACCGCCGAACACGCGAGCACGTTCGAGCTCACGACCGACGACTGGCTCACCCCCGCCGGCGACTGTATCGTCGGCGTCGAGGCGGACCGGACCCCGCGAGACTTCTCCCCCGAGTTCCGCGAGGCGTGTCGGGACGCGGACGCGACGGTCGAGGCGACGCTCGTCGTCGACGCCGGCGACGAGACGTACGAGGAGACGATCACCGGCCGCGGCGACCCCGACCTCGCGCTGCTCGACGACCGCTCGATGGTCGGCCGGACGAGCGGCTACACCGACGACGAGCGGACGATCCTCGTCGACGGCGACGGCGCGGCCGCCGACCTCGACCGCGACCTCGTCGGCGCGCTGGCCGACGGGGCCGACCTCACGCTTCGGTTGGCGGTCGAGCCCGACGAGTAACTGCCACGCCGGAACCGTCTCAGTCGTCTGCCGCCGTCGCGAAATTAGACAACCCTAAATGAGTTTACCGTTGTTCCGCAACCCTTTTGCGGGGGTCCCGGGATGAACTGTGTATGAGCGACGTGAAAGCGGAACTCCGCGAACAGTTCTTGGAGGCGTTCGGCGGCGCAGACTTCCCCGTCGAGAACCAGATGGACCTCGTCCCCGCGCTGCCGGACGGTCCGGCGACGAAGTTCGAGGCCGGCGACGTGAGCTTCACCGCGATGGAGATGGCGGCGAAGCTCGGCAGCGAACAGGAGTTCCCCTACGACACCGCCGAGGAGCTCGTCGACGACATCCTCGACGGGCTCGAATCGAAAGGAATGATCTGAGACGGCCGACCGACACGGAACTTTTCCGTCGACACTCCGCGCTGTTTTCGGTTCCGTAGCCGACGCGCCGGCGGGAGGTTGATTACCGCGGAGCCGCTACGGCGGGTGTGTTCGCCGAGATCACGAGCCTGGTGCCGCGGTGGGTCCTCTGGGGGGTCGGCCTCGGGATCGCCGCCACCGGGGTGGTCGCGCTCGCCTTCTACCTCGGCGACCGGTTCGTGCCGGCTCCGGCCGCGTCGGCCGGCCGCCGCGGCGCCGCCGGCGACGAGCGCCGCCGCCGCGAGATCCGGACGTATCTGACCGCGGCCGGCGAGCGCTTCGCGGAGGACCACGCGTTCGACGGCGTCTCCGTTCCCTTCTACCTTCCCGAGCGCGGCGTCGCGATCACCTTCGACGCGCACGACTACTTCCGGCTGGAGGGCGAGGGCGTCTACACGGTCCTCTGCGAGCACGAGATGCCCGGCCGCGGGCTCGGCCGCCGGCTTCCGTTCGACGTCGACGAACCCGACTGGGCGACCGACGAGTCCGGTTCGGGGCGCGACCGCACCGGTCGGTTCGGCGGTGGCGGCTTCGGGACCGGCCGATCGGCCGGCGCCTCACGGCCGGGCGGCGCCGCCGGCCGCGCCGACCCCGTCGGCGACGCCTTCGACGAGCTCGGCGTCTCGCGCGACGCCGACCTCGACGCGGTGAAGGGCGCCTACCGCGAGCGCGTCAAGGAGACGCACCCCGACCAGGGCGGCGACGAGGAGTCGTTCCGGCGCGTCCGCGAGGCGTACGCGACCGCCCGCAACCACGTCGACGGCGGTCCGGCCGACCGCGACGCGGACCGCCGCCGCGAGCGACAGACCGGGTACGGGCGGTGACGCGAGCGGGCGCCGAGGTCGACTCCGCGTTCTCCGACGTCGCCTTCGCGGAGCGCGCGATCTACCTCCCCGCGAACGACGCGCTCGTCGTCGCCGACCTCCACGTCGGCCGCGGCGAGGCCTCCGCCGTCTCGCTCCCGCTCGGCGAGCGCGCGGACCTGATCGACCGGCTCCGCGACCTCCTCGACCGGTTCGATCCGGCGACGGTCGTCGTCGCCGGCGACGTCGTCCACACCTTCGACCGGGTCAGCGACAGGGCCCGCGGGGCGCTGGAGGCGCTCCGCGACGCCTGCGACGCACGCGGCGCCGCCCTCGAACTCGTCGCGGGCAACCACGACGCCGCGCTCGCGGACGCGTGGGACAGTCGGGTCCGCGACGAGTTGGTCCTCGATGAGTCCGGGGACCGGACCGCGAGCGACGCGCCCCGGACCGTCGTCTGTCACGGCCACGAGGCGCCCGCGACCGCGGCGGACCGGTACGCGATCGGCCACGTCCACCCGACGATCGAGATCGAGGGCGACCGCCGCCCCTGCGTCCTCCGCGGCGAGGGGACCTACCGCGGCGCCGACCTCCTCGTGTTGCCCGCGTTCACCCGGCTCGCCCCGGGCGTGGCCGTCAACGACATGCGGACCGACGCGTTCGACTCCCCGCTCGTCACCGACGCGGACCGACTGGCGCCGGTCGTTATCGACCCCGACGGCGGGGACGGGCCCGCCGCCGACGCGGGGGGCGGCGCGGGCGACGCCGGAGCGGTCCTCCGGTTCCCGCCCCTCGGCGAGTTCCGCGAGCTGTTGTGAACGCTTTTGTTCTGTCGTGCGTACTGTGAGCTATGAACACGGAGAACGCCTGCCTGGGCTGCGGCGAGCCGTTCGACTGGGGCGACGGCGAGTGCCCCGAGTGCGGCTGGGACCGCGACGAGTGGGCCGCGAGCGGCCGACACGGGCTGGAGAAGGAGGGGCACGGCGAGCCGGAGGAGGACGGGGAGTCCCGCGGCGGCGGGCTCGGCGGCCTCGGGCCGATCCGCTGAGGCGGGAAGCCGCGAGGGGTCCGACACCGCTCTCGAACCGCGGCTCAGTCGTCGCCGCTGAGCGTCCACGTCGAGGTGAACTCGTCGACGTCGCCGTCGTACGCCGAGGGACCGTCGCCAGACTGATCGACGTACGACGCGCCGGAGCCGTCCGGGCCGTCGGGGCCGTGGCGCGCGCGGTGGAGCGCGTCGCAGACTGCGCCCTGTCCGCCCATGTTCACGCTCGCCAGCCGGGAGCGCTTCTGGACCACGTCGAGTCGCTCGGCCGAGATGGGGTCGCCCTCCGGCGTCAGGAACAGCGTGTCGTCGGGCCCCGTCACGTGGCCGCTCGTCTCGACGCGGTCGAGGTAGTCGGCGACCGGGTCGGCGTCGACGACGACCGAGAGCCCGCCGAGGTCGACGTGGGCCTCGTCGCCGGCGACCTCGACGTCCGAGCGGTCGAGCGCGACGACCTGTTCCGGGTCGACGCCGGCGTCGAGCAGCGCGTCGACCGCCTCGCGCTGCGTGGAGACGCGAGCCTTGTCGGCGATGGCCGCGCGCACCTCCGCCACGCCGCCGTCCGCGTCCGGGAAGGTCTCCCCGAAGGTGTCGCGGGCGTTGACGCCGGTCGTGATCTCGTCGCCGTGCATGTGGTCGCACAGCTCGATCCGCGCCTCGTCGGCCCAGTCGAGCCCCTCGACCTCGTCGCGGGCGTCGGTCGCCATCATCCACGCGAACGCGGGCGAACACCACGCGGTCGGGAGCGTGAACCGGACCTCGACGCGGTCGCCGTCGACCTCGATCGCGTCGACGTAGTCGAGTTCGACGATCGAGCGGGCGAGCTCCGGGTCCTCGACGCGGTCGAGTCGGTCCCTGACCGCCGAGATTCGCTGCGGCTCGCCGGCCGGGTCGCTCGGGGAGTCGCCGCCGGTGTCGCTCCCGGCGTCGGCCGTCGGGTCCGTGCTGCTCCCCGACATCAGTCCGCGGCGGCCCCCGCGTCCCCGCCGTAGTGGGCGCCGAGGTCGAACCGCTCGGTGATGTCGTCGTCGCGGAACTGGCGCTTCTTCTCCTCGATGTCGATGTCGTACAGCTCCGCGACGTTCTCGCCCATGACCTTCTTCATCGTCTCGACGTCGAGTTCGACCCCGTACTCGTCGCGCTGCTCGTCGGTGAGCTCCGCGTTCATCACCTGGTCGACGAGCCAGTCGGGGTTCCACAGCGCGTAGTCGGAGCCGAACAGGACCCGGTCCTCGCCGAGCCAGTACAGCAGCTCGCCCATGATCTCGCCGAACTTCCGCGGGCGGTTCGTCGTCATCGCGGAGGCGACCGCGAGTCCGCCGTACACGTTCGGCTCCTGGGCGGCGATCCAGCAGAAGTCGTCGAGCCGCGGGAGCCCGACGTGGTTGACGATGAAGTTGAGTTCCGGGAACGACGAGGCTGCGTCGTCGATGTCCTTCACGTCGAACGCGTCGCGGTTGAGCGGGCGGATCGTCGGTCCCTTGTGGGCGTTGATGTTCTCGATCCCGAGGTCGGCGCACTTCTCTAAGAACTCGAAGGCCTCGTCGCTGTCGAGCCGCCACCCCTTCGACTCGCCGCGCCACTCGGCGGTGTACAGCTTCACGCCGGGGATGTCGTACTCCTCCTTGAGATGTTCGAGGTATCGGAGTCCCTCCTCGCCGTCGCGCGGGTCGAAGCTCCCGTTCAAGACGAACCGCTCCGGGTACTCTTCCGCGAGCTCGGCGTTCTGCTCGGTCGTGTTGAACCCCTCGTCGTAGAAGTCGTCGAGGTAGGTCGGCTGGAAGATCGCCATGTCGGCGGCCGCGTTCCCGAACAGGTCCTCGGTCATCTTGTCGGCGCCGTAGTGCCGGTACGTGTCGATGTCCCACTGCTTCTCCTCCGGGGTGAACCCGGTGTGGTAGTCGTAGAAGCACTGGAGGAACTGCTCGCCCCCCTCGTGAATGATGTTCTCCTCCCGCGCGTCCCACAGGTGAACGTGGCCGTCGATGACGAATATCTCCTCGCCGTCCATCTCGTACATACAAGTTAGCGTGAGTGTTGGTCACATATAACTATAAGGATCGTTCAGTATCGTTACCAATGGTAAGATGAGAGGTCTCGACACGTACGCTGGTCACTCGAACCACGCACATCCGTAACGAATGTTTATGTAGGTGTGTGAAAGAGTGTGAAACACATGCAAGCTGCCAGACTCCACGAGTACACCGACGACATGAGCGAGGGGCTCACGATCGACGAGGTAGACCGACCGCACGCGACCGGCGCGAGCGACGTGATCGTCGAGGTCGAGGGGGCGGGCTGGTGCCAGACTGACAACCACATCATCGAGGGGATGTGGGAGGAGTACGTCCCGCAGGACCTCCCGATGACGCTGGGCCACGAGAACGCGGGCACCGTCGTCGAGACGGGCGAGGACGTCGAGATCGTCTCGGAGGGCGACCCGGTGATCTGTCACCCGGTCCAGACCTGCGGCACCTGTCGTCCCTGCCGGCTCGGCGAGACGATGTACTGCGAGAACGACTCGTTCAACGGGCTCACCGTCGACGGCGGCTTCGCCGAGTACCTCCACACCAGCGAGCGCTCGGTGATCCCGCTGCCGTCGGGCGTCGAGCCGATAGACATCGCGCCCCACGCGGACGCCGGCATCACCGCGTACCACGCCGCGAAGAAGGCGGTCGCCGACCTGAACCCGGGCGACCACGCGGTCGTCATCGGCGTCGGCGGCCTCGGCCACATCGGCCTCCAGTGCCTGAACGCCATGAGCGCGGCCCGGATCACCGCGGTCGACCTGAAGCAGTCCGCCCTGAACCTCGCGGACGGGTACGGAGCCGACCACTTAATAAACCCGAGCGAGGCCGACGTCGCGGCCGAGATCGAGGGGATCACCGACGGGACGGGTGCGGCGCAGGTGCTCGACTTCGTCGGCGAGGACGTGACGACCTCGTACGCCCCCGACATCACCGCCGCCGGCGGCGACCACCACATCATCGGCTACGGCGGCCACGTCCACGAGCCGGCGCAGGCGCTGGTGAACGGCGAGTTCTCCTTCGTCGGCAACATCGTCGGTCGGTACGCCGAGCTACAGGAGCTCGTCGCGCTCGTCGAGCAGGGCGACGTCGACCTCCACACCAGCCGGTACGACCTCGGCGAGATCAACACCGTCGCCGAGAAGCTCGAACACCGGGAGATCGACGGGCGCGCCGTCATCACGCCCTGAGTCGGGCCCGGACGCCGAGCCGCAGTCCACGGAAGATTTTTATCGTTGGTTTCGAACACTCCCGATTATGGAGCGCAGAGCCCTCCTCACGGCGATAGGCGGATCCGCCGTCGCGCTCTCCGGCTGCGTCGGCGAGCCCGGAACGGACCCGGCGGCGAACGGGACCGACGGCGGCGCGAACGGGACCGACGGCCAATCGGACGACGGAGACGGGACGAGCCCGTCGCTCGACGTCGAACTCCGAACGGTGCCCCACGTCGTCACCGCCTACGAGCCGTCGCCGAGCCGCGGGATCGACCCGGACCACGTCGTCCCCGAGTCGGAGGTTCCGGACGCGCTGCGCGACCCGCTCGCCGCCGCGCTCGACGGCGGGTTCGAGACCGACGATCCGAGCGACGCGCTGCTGGCCGCGGTCGACGAGTTCCGCGTCTACGACCGCGGCGAGCTGAAGCCGTACGTCGATATCGACGGGACGCGCTACGCGTTCGACCCGACGCTCCCGACGTTCACCGCGGAGCTCCTCGACGAGGAGGCCGACGAGTACGACGAGGACCGCGTCCTCCGCGAGGCGGGACAGCGCGACGACCGCCGCTCCGAGGCGGTCGAGACCTTCGTCGACGCGTTGACCGCGTACGGCCCGAACGTGGCGCGGGGGGAGTACCGACGGTGCGTCCGCCCGGAGTCGGTCGCCGCGTTCCTCGAGGAGTACGACTACCTGGAGGACGGGCTCGGCGTCTCCCGGATCCGGACGGCCGTCGAGAACGAGGCCCCGCCGTACGGGATCACGGCGAGCGAACTGACCGACGGCGAGATGTGGGATCGACCGGTCGTCGACGAGTCGACGCTCGCCGACGAGGTCGTCACCTTCTTCGAGCGCGCGCTGGCCTCGGAACACCGGGCGCCCGCGCTGCCGACGGCGGACCGGAGCCAGCTCTTCGCCGACGACGTGCCGGACGCCTACGAGGAGTTCGCCGCCGGGCGCGACGAGCCGGTCTACTACCGGATCGACGGGACCGTGTACAGCGTCATCGTCGGCGAGTCGCTGTACGACCGGCTCCCGGTGTCGGTCTCGGTCGCGACGAGCGAGGACGCGCCCCGCGAGCTCACCCTCACCGTGGCGCCCGAACCCGAGAACGCCGACGGCGACGCCGAGGGGCCGTACACGTTCACGAGCCGGGGCGCGCTTCCGAGCGCCCTCTGGGTTTTCCACGATGGCGAGCGACGCTCGCTGGAGATCGTGGAGACAGAGGGCGTCGAGGGGCCGCACCCGAGCCGCAGCGACGGGCAGGCGTTGGAGTCGCTCACCGCGGGCGGCGAGATGGCGGCGACGTACGCGGTCCCGTCGGACCTGCCCGCGGGGACGTACGTGGGCCGCGGCCTGTTTTACGTCTCGTGGAACGTTCCGGGGCAGACCCCGAGCGAACACGGGGCGTACCCGTTCGAGGCGGCGATCGCGGTCGAGTGAGCGGACCCGGTCCTCCCCCGGCCGACCGAGCGCTCTCGGCGCGCGCGCGGACCGGGACGACCCCGGCGGGGCGGACGCAACTCGGGGAGGCTCAAATCGGCGCTTCACTCACGGGAAGGCATTTGTCGCCCGTTCGTGATCCCGGCGTATGGACACCTCCGTCTCGTCCGCGTCCGGGCCCGCTCCCTCGCGGCGGTGGTCGCTTTACGCCGGCGCCTACGCCTTCGGCTGCGGCGCGGCCACGTCGCTCCTCCTGTCCGCCGTCCTGCGCGTCTTCGTTCAGGTGATCGGGCTCCCCGAGTCGTTCCCCGTCCCCCTCCTCGCGGCGCCGGCCCTCCTCGTCGGCGGCGCGGTCTGGTGGGCGCTCGTCGAGCGCCGGGCGGCGTACACCTACCCCGCCGGGGTCGCATACGGGGCGCTGACGGCGCTCGGAACCGGACTCTGCTGGACCGCGTTGTTCCTCGTCGTCTGGAGCGTCGACCTGCTCGCTGCCGGACCCACGCCGCTCCTCGTCGGCCTCGTGGTCGGGGGAACGACGGCCGCCGGGGCGCTGATCGGCCCGCCGCTGATCCTCGTCCGGCGGCGCTACGCGGAGAGGTGAGGCGCGGCCGCGACCGCTAACTCCTTGTGACGCCGGCCCACATCGTTCGCCCATGGACGAGAACGGCGCCGGCGCGGACGCACCCGGCCGTGAGGGTCGGACCGATCCCCTCGCCGACGAGGACCTCTACCGCGTGCTCGGCCCGGACGGCAGCCCCCTGCCGGACGCGACGGTCCCGGACCTCTCGGACGAGGCGTTCCGCGCGATCTACCGCGACCTGGTCGTCACGCGTCGGTTCGACGAGCGCGCGGTGAGCCTCCAGCGGCAGGGCCGGATCGGCACGTACGCGCCCTGCGCGGGCCAGGAGGGGTCCGCGGTCGGCTCGACGCACGCGCTCGCTGACGACGACCTGATAAGCTACCAGTACCGCGAACACGGGGCGGTCGTCGTCCGCGATCTGCTCTCGGAGTACCTCCCCTACTGGATGGGCCACGAGTCCGGGACGGAGGCGATCGCCGACGGCAACGTCTTCCCGCTCAACATCGGCATCGCGGCGCACCTCCCGCACGCGGTCGGCGCCGCGTGGGCGTTCGATTATCAGGACGAGGACCGCGTTGTCGCCTGCCACTTCGGCGACGGCGCGACCAGCGAGGGGGACTTCCACGAGGCGATGAACTTCGCCGGCGTCTTCGACACCCCGACGCTGTTCTGCTGTCACAACAACGGCTGGGCCATCTCGATCCCGGAGTCGCGACAGACCGCGAGCGACACGTTCGCCCAGAAGGCGGCCGCATACGGCTTCGAGGGCGTCCGCGTCGACGGGATGGACCCCCTCGCGAGCTACGCGGTCACGCGGGAGGCGGCCGAGCGAGCTCGCGGTGACGATTCGGGGGACGGCTCGAACGGAGACGACCCGCGCCCCGTCCTCATCGAGTTCGTCGAGTACCGGTTCGGCGCGCACACGACCGCCGACGACCCGACCGCCTACCGCGACCCCGACGACGTGGACCCGTGGCGCGCGCTCGACCCGCTCGACCGGATGGAGGCGTTCCTCCGCGAGACCGGCCGGATCGACGACGAGGGCGTCGCGGCGATCCGCGAGGAGGCCGACGACGTCGTCGCCGACGCCATCGACTTCGCGGAGTCGGCCACGGCCGACCCGGCCGACATGTTCGACTACGCGTACGCCGAGCTCCCGCCCGAGGTCCGCCGCCAGCGCGACGAACTGCTCGCGGCCGTCGAGGAGCACGGCGAGGACGCGTTCCTGCGCGAGGAGTAGCGGTCGACCGCGAGGCGGTGCCGCCGCGGTCCGAGGACCGGCACGCCTATTGGTCCGCCGAGAGGTGTGCCCGCATGAACGACGCCGCCCTCCGGACTCGCCTCGACGCGATCCTCCTCCTGCTGGCGACGAACGCCCTCCTCCTGTTCGGGATCGGCTTCCGGTACGCGAGGGAGACAACGGTGGGAGTAACCGTCCTCGCCGCGCTCGTCGGGTACGGGCTCGTCCGGGGACGGCGGTCCGGCGCGCTGCCGTGAGAGGCGCCCGGCGCGGTGCCGCCCGTTCGGTTACAGGTGCTCCGCCGCCGCGTCGGCCGCCGTCCGGCCGCTCTCCAAGGCGCCCTGAATCGACGACCACTCCGTGTAGTCGCCGGCGAGGACGACCGGCCCCTCCGGGTCGTCGGGGTCCGGGAGGTCGGCGTGGACGCCCGGGGGCTGCGCGAACTGCGCGAACCGGATCCGGTGGACCTCGAGGGTCTGCAGCCCCTCGAACTGGCGCTCGGGGAACCACGCCGCGAGCGCGTCGCGGACGTCGTCGCGGAGGTTCGTGTCGTCGCGGTCGAGCGCGTCCTCGCCGAGGAACGTCGCGGCGAGCAGCGCGCGGTCGTCGGGCGCGTACTCGGGCGCGACCTCCGACATCGGGACCACGGCGTTCGGCGACTCGTCGGCCGCGTTGAGCAGGATGCGCTCGCCCGTCTCGAACGGCTCCCCCGCGGGGAGCGCGTACCAGCCGGTGACGTTCGGGACGCCCTCCGTGGGAACCGACTCGACGCCCGTGAGTCGCCGGGCCTCGGGCGGCGAGGTCGCCACGACGACGGCGTCCGCCTCGCGGGTCGCGCCGTCCGCGAGTTCGACGGTCGCGCCGTCGGCGTCGGCGGAGCCGGACCGGAAGGGGATCCGGCCCTGTCCCGCGATCCGGACGGACTCCACGTCCTCGCCCGTCTCGATGTCGACCCCGGCCTTCCGGGCGCGGTCGGCGAGCGCGGCGGGAAGCGCGGCCATCCCCTCGGCGGGGACGCCGATCGACCCGCGCCCCATCGCGCGGAACGTGTACTCGAAGACGTGCTTCGAGGTCGAGAGGGTGCGGTCGAGGGTGATCCCACCGTAGAACGGCTCCACGAAGTTCTCGACGTAGTCATCGGCGAACCCCCAGTCGCGCAGGTACTCGCGGATCGGCGCGTCCGGCCCGGCGAAGAACGCGTCCTCGTCGCGGTTCGCGAGGTCGTACCGGAGCGCGAGCGTCCGGAGTTTGTCTGAGAAGGACACCTCGTCGTTCAAAAGCGAGGGGAGCGCGGAGAGCGGGTCGCGCAGGGGGTCGCCGAGGGTCGAGCGCGACCCCGGCCGACAGATCGTCGCGCCGGGGGCGAACGTCCGGAGGTCGAGGGCGTCGAGCCCGTCGGCGCCGAGTTCGCGCTCGACGGCGGGGTAGCCCGAGAAGAGGACCTGGAAGCCGCGGTCGAGGGTGAAGCCGTCGACCGTCTCCGTGCGCACCCGGCCGCCGACCTCGGGCCGTCGCTCGTACAGCGTCACGTTCGCGCCCGCCTCGGCGAGCCGCGTCGCCGCGACGAGCCCCGCCAGCCCGCCGCCGACGACCGTGGCGTCTCCGTTCATACGTCGAGTATCGGGTCGCGGGTTTATAAGCGGCGGCGAGATCGGCTCGCGGAGGTCGCGGTGACCACGCTTTTCTCGGGGCCGCGAGATCTTCACGCGTGGATCGAGTCGCACTCGCCCGGTGGCTGTCGCTCGCCCTCGTCCCGCTCGGCGTCTGGCTATCCGTCAGCGGTTCGAACGCGGGAGCCCAGCTCGGCGTGCCGGTCGTCCTGTTCGGACTGGCCGGGTTCAGGCTGTCGGACCGGCTGTTCGACCCGGACGCCGCGTCGTCGTGGGGTTCCATCGACGCGAGAGCCGCGGACCTCTTCCAGCTCGGCGCCGCGTTCCTGGTGTTTGCGTTTCTCACTGTTGTTTTGGGCGGGTTCGAATCTCTCTCGGCCGTCGGCGCGTCCCTCCGGTCTCCGGGGGCGTCCGTCCTCGTCGCCGTCGTCGCCGGGGCGGTTCTCGGCGGCGGGCTGACGGCTCTTACGTACCGATGGGGGCGGCTTCGAGCCGTGAGCCGGACGGTCTGGTTCCGAGCGTTCGGCGGTGCCGCCACGTTCGGGACGTACCTCGCGCTCCTCGTCGCGGCGCCCTCGTCTGCGTTCCTGTACGCCGCGGTGTACGCGCTCGGTCAGTTGATCGCGCTCTTCCGACTGCCACCCTCCTCGCAGTGGTGATGTATCGGAACCGGTGAGCGGTCCGGACTCGGTTCCGTCGTGCGAGCGGATTCTCCTCTTTATAAACAGACGGCCGACGCGAACGCCCACGAAGCCCCAGCCGCGAGGCGGGCGCAGGCGACGCAAGCACTGGAAGGAGCGAACGAAGTGAGCGACTGAAGCGCGCAGCGAGCGTGCGCCCGCCTCGCGGCTGCCCCTTCGAGCCCCGCCCCGCACAGCACCGCAGCCTCACGCCTCCCCAGCCTCGTCGGCCTCCCTCCGGTCGGCCGACTCCCTCGCGCGTGCGACTCGCGCCCTGCGGGCGCTCGTCGGCACGCGCCACCGCGTTGTCGTGGTGTCAGTCCGCCGGCGGCCCGTCCCGGAGTGCGAAGCGATTAGTCGCCGCCGCCGCAACGTTCGGTATGGCTGATTTCGAGACCACGCCGGCGTTTCGGGGTTTAAAAAGTCGGGCGTCGGGGCGCGTCCACGAGACCGCCGACGCGGCGGCGATCGACGACGACGAGCGGGCGCGCGGCCTCGACCCGGTGTACGACTACGACGCGGTCGATCCGGACGACCTGTTCGACCCCGCCGCGCGCGGAGGGAGCGGCGACGCCCGGACCGCGCCCGCGACGGCGCGGGGACACTGGCGGTTCGACGCGCTCCTTCCCTTCCCGGCCGATGACGCGCTCACCGCGGGCGAGGGCAGCACGCCGCTCGTGGCTACCGAGCGGCTCGCCGAGGAGCTCGACGTCGACGCCGTGTACGTCAAAGACGAGGGCCGGAACCCGACCGGGACCGTCCTCGACCGCGGTCTCTCGGTGGCGGTGACCGCGACGGCGAAGCGGGCGGCGACCGGGGCCGACGTCGAGCCGCTCGTCTGCGCCAGCCCGGGCAACGCCGGGCAGTCGATGGCGGCGTACGCGGGCCGCGCGGACCTGCGCTCGTACGCGTTCGTCCCCTCGCGCTGTGCGTTCTCGAACAAGTCGATGACGAACGTCCACGGCGGCGAGATGCGCGTGGTCGGCGGGCGCTTCCCCGACGCGGCCGCCGCGGTCGACGAGCAGCTGGAGACCGACTACACCGACCTCGGCGAGTTCGCGACGCCGTACCGCCACGAGGGCGCGAAGACCGTCGCGTTCGAGCTCGTCGCCGACCTCGGCGACGCGCCGGACGTCGTCGTGGTCCCGACCGGCTCCGGCGAGGTCGTCGCCGGCATTTATAAGGGGTTCTCGGAGTTGGAGCGGGTCGGCGCGATCGACGGCACGCCGAGGGTCGTCGCCGCGCAGGCGTCGGGCTGCGCTCCGATCGCGGCCGCGGTCGAGCGCGGCCTCGACGAGCCCGAGCCGTGGGGGACGCCGGACACCATCTGCGGCGAACTGGAGATCCCTGACCCCGCGGGCGGCGCCGCGGCCGTCGAGGCGGTCACGGAGAGCGGCGGGACCGCCGTCGGCGTCGACGACGACGACATCTTGGCGAGCGCGGTCGCCGTCGCACAGAACGAGGTCGTCGAGGTTGGCGCGGCGGGCGGCGCGGCTCCCGCCGGCGCGTGGGCGCTCGCCGAGGAGGACTTCTTCGACGGCGACGAGACCGTCGTCCTGCTCAACAGCGACGCCGGTCTGAAGACGCCGGACATCCTGCGCAGCCACCTGATGGGCCAGGGTATTTAAAAGGAAACCGCCGATCCGGGCCGGTGTCGAATCCGCGACGGGTTCGACTCAGTCTCGCCGCGCGAGCAGCCCGGTCCCGAGCAGCGCGAGCGCGGCCGCGACGGCGCCGAAGCCGGGCGACTCCGCGCCCGTGTTCCCGTCGCTTCCGTCGCCGTCGCTCTCGTTCCCGTCCGCGGCCGTCAGCTCCGTCTCGTTCCCGTCCTCGCCGTCGGTCGACGAGCCGTCGTCCGAGCCGTCGGACGCGTCACCGTCGCCCGACGAGTCGCCGTCCGCCGAGGAGTCTCCGTCGGTCGAGCCGTCGGTCGACTCGCTGCCCTCGCTCCGGAGTTCGACCACCGCGTTCGACAGCGTCGTCGTGGACTCGATCACGCTGCGCGGCGCCGGCTGGTTGAGGTAGTTCGTGTTCATCACGACGTAGCTGTCCTCGACGCCCGCGGTCGTGCTGGCGTACGGCTCCTGCTCGAGGATGGCGGCCTCGGAGTCGGTGACTAAGATCAGCTCGGGGTCCGTCTCCAGGATCACCTCGTCGGAGAGCTGCGGGTACCCCGAGCCGACGTCGGCGGCGACGTTCTCGGTCCCGCCGACGTTCATGATCGCGTCGATGAAGGTGTTGTTCGCCGCGACGTAGCCGCCGCCGAGGGGGTACAGCGCGGCCGGGCGGTCGACGTCGGCCGTCCGCTCCTCGGCGGCGTCGACCGCGTCGTACATCTCCTCGTTGGTCTCCGCGGCGGCGTCGCACGCGCCGACGAGCCGGCCGATCGTCTCCGTCTTCTCGGCGATGTCCTCGACGGAGGTCGCCGCCGGGAAGTGGTACACGGTCAGCCCCTGCTCGCGGAGCGGCTCGACGTCCGCCGCCGAGGCGTTCGGCGCCAGCACGAGGTCGGGCTCGGTGGCGACGACGCGCTCGACGCTCGCGCCGAACTCGGCGGAGACGTTCGCGCGCTCCTCGGCGCCGTCGAGGTAGAAGGCGAACTGGCTCACGCCGACGACGCGGTCCTGCTCGCCGAGCTCCCACAGCGTCTGCGCGGCCGACGGGTTGATCGTCGTGATCCGCTCGGGACGCTCCTCCAGCGTCACCGTCTCGCCGGTGGCGTCGGTCGCGCTGAACGGGAACCCGCAGGCGCCGTCGGTCTGTGCGAGGCCGGTCCCCGTCGCGCCCGCGGCGCCGACCGACCCCCCCGCGCCCGCCGTCGGCTGCGCGCTCGCAGTCGGTCCGTCAGTCGATATCGTCGGCTGTGCGCCCGCGACCGTCCCGGCGACGCCGCCGATCAGGGCGGTCGTCACAAGCACGGCCATCGCGATCGCGAAGCTGTTTCGCATCGGATCGACGACCGGCCTCGTCCAATAAGTATTTACCTACTACAAGTTGTGTTGGAGTACGCATGCGACCCTGGGTGCGGTCGGCGGCGTGGTCGGCGGCGGGAGCCGCGCTGCTCGCGGTCGTCGTCGTCGGCAGCGCCGCGATCGGACCGGTTCGAATCCCGCCGGAGACCGTGCTGAAGTCGGTGTTGAACGCGCTCGCGGTACCGGCGGGGATCGAGACGAGCGCGGGCGGCGTCGGCCCGCTGCCGATACCCGGCGTCGGTCCCCTCACGATCCCGGGCGTCGACCTCGCGTTCGCCTCGCCGTTCGCGTATCCCGTCGACTCCGTCCACCAGCAGATCGTCGTGGGCGTGCGGCTCCCGCGGATCCTGCTCGCCGCGCTCGTCGGCTTCGCGCTCGCGGCCGCCGGCACGGTGATGCAGGGGTTCTTCCGCAACCCGATGGCGGACCCGTCGATCATCGGCGTCTCCTCGGGGGCGGCGGTCGGCGCGGTCGCGTTCATCGTCTTCCCCGTCGCGCTCTCGACGACCGTCGCGCTCCCGCTCGTCGGCCCCGTCGAGGTCGCGCTCTCGCGGGGTACCGGGACCAGCCTCTTCGCGTTCGTCGGCGCGCTCGTCGCCGCCTTCAGCGTGTACGCGATCGCGACGCGAGGCGGTCGGACCCCAGTCGCGACCCTCCTCTTGGCCGGTGTCGCGGTCCAGACGTTCCTCGGCGCGGTCGTCTCGTACCTCCAGCTGCAGGCCGGCGAGTCGCTCCGACAGATCGTCGCGTGGCTGATGGGCCACCTCTCGGGCGCCGCGTGGAGCGAAGTCGCCGTCACCGCCGCCGTCGTGCCGCCGCTCTTTCTCGTGCTGCTCGCGTACGCCCGCGACCTCAACGTCCTCCTGCTCGGCGAGGAGGAGGCGCGCGGGCTCGGCATCGCCGTGGAGCGCACGAAGCGCGTGCTGCTCGCTGCCTCGGCGCTCGTCACGGCCGCCGGCGTCGCGTTCGCCGGCGTGATCGGGTTCGTCGGGCTCATCATCCCGCACATGCTCCGGCTCGTCGTCGGCCCGGATCACCGGGTGCTGCTCCCGTCGGCAGCGCTCGCCGGCGGTACCTTCCTCGTCGCGGCCGACACGGTCGCACGCTCCGCGCCCGCGGAGTACCCGGTCGGGATCATCACCGCCGCGGTCGGCGCGCCCTTCTTCGTCTACCTGCTCGTGACCCGAGAGGTGACGGAACTGTGAGCGCCGACCGCCCCGAGGAGGTCCGGGAGTCCCCCGACGACGACGTGCGGTCGGCCGCGAACGGCCCGGCGTCGCTCCCCGACACGGCGCTCTCGTTCGGCGACGCGCCGCTCCTGTCGGCCGCTGACGTGGCCGTCTCGTTCGGCGACCTCGACGTCGTCTCCGGCGTCGACCTCCGGGTCGAGCCCGGCTCGCTCGTCGGCCTCGTCGGCCCCAACGGCGCCGGCAAGACCACTGTGCTGCGCGCGGTGACCGGCGCGGTCGAGCCGGACGCGGGGACCGTCGAGATCGGCGGCGACCCGGCCGCGTCGCTGTCGGCCAAGCAGGTGGGCCGGCGCGTCGCGAGCGTCCCGCAGGCGACGAACCTCGCGTTCGACTTCCGCGTGCGCCACGTCGTCGAGATGGGCCGGACGCCGCACCTCGGTCGCTTCGACGCGCACGGCGTCGAGGACGACGCCGCGGTCGACGCCGCGATGGCCGCGGCCGACGTCGAGCGCTTCGCGGACCGGTCTATCACCGAGGTCTCCGGGGGCGAGCGCCAGCGCGTGCTGCTCGCCCGGGCCTTAGCGCAGGCGGCCCCGCTCCTCCTCCTCGACGAGCCGACCGCGAGCCTCGACGTGAACCACGCGGTCGAGACGCTCGAACTGGTCCGCGAGTTCGTCGACGACGGCGACCGGGGCGCGATCGCCGCGATCCACGACCTCGACGCCGCCGCACGCTACTGCGACGAGGTCGTCGTCCTCGCGAACGGCGGCGTCCGGGCCGCCGGCCCCCCCGAGTCGGTGCTGTCCGCCTCGACCGTCGGCGCGGCCTTCGACGCGGAGGCGTTCGTCGGCCGCGACCCGGCGACGGGGACGCCGGCGGTGACTGCGTTCCCGCACAGCGACGTCGAGCCCCGCCGCGTCCACGTGATCGGCACGGGCCGGCCGACCGCGCGCGTCGTCGCCCGGTTGGCCGCCGCGGGCCACGAGCCGTCGGTCGGCGTGGTCCCCCCGGGCGACGCGGCCGCGGGCGCCGCCGCTGACGCGGGAGCGACCGCCGTGACGGCCCCGCCGTTCGAGGCGCCCTCCGAGGCGACGCTCGCGGCGGCACGCGAGCTCGCGGCCGACGCGGACGCGACGCTCGCGGTCGGGACCGAGCGCTCGGGCGACGGGGCGGACGGCCCGACCGCGGACGGCCCGACCGCTGACGGTCCGAACGCCGAGGTGGCCGCGGCCGCGGACCGAGTCGTTCCGGTCTCGGCCGACGTCGGCGGGGGGGAACTACTCGACGCGGTCGCGGCCGCGACCGCGGACGGCGAGTGAGTTCTCGCCCTCCCGCCGCCCGCGAAGCGTCACCGTTTATTCGCTCGCCCGCGTCCCTCCGACGATGAGCGTTCCCTGCGTCGCCGTCGACCGCGAGCGCGGCGAGAGCGTCCGGAGCCGGCTCGCCGACGCCGACGCCCTCGACGGCGACCATCAGATCGCGGTCGAGGACGACACGATCTACATCCCCGTCTCCGCCCGCGACCGAGTGCCCGCCGACCTCGCGGACCGGATCGTCGAGCGCGACGCCGCGGCGCGGGACCGCCCGACGACGCCCGCGGAGATCCTCGGCTACGAGCCCTCCCTGGAGCGGCTGGGCGACATCGTCATAATCGACGAGGACGACGACGAGCGCGCCCGCGAGATCGCCGACGCCGTGATGGCCGCCGATCTCCCCTGCGACACCGTCCTCAACCGCGCGTCGCCGATCGAGGGCGAACTGCGGGTCCGCCGGTGGGACGTGCTCGCCGGGAACGGTACCGAGACCGTCCACCGCGAGTACGGCCACGAGTTCCTGCTGGACGTCGCCGAGGTGTACTTCTCGCCGCGGCTCGCGACCGAGCGCCACCGCGTGGTCGAGGGGGTCGAACCCGGGGAGTCGGCGGTCGACATGTTCGCCGGCGTGGGGCCGTACGCGGTCCCGATGGCCTCTCGCGGCGCCGACGTGGTCGCCTGCGACCTCAACGAGCGCGCCGTCGAGTACCTCCGCGAGAACGCCGAGCGCAACGGCGTCGCGGAGCGGGTGACCGCGGTCGCGGGGGACGCCCGCGAGCTCGCCGACGAGTACGCCGACACGGCCGACCGCCTCGTGATGAACCTCCCGCACTCCGCCGAGGAGTTCTTGGAGACCGCCGTCGCGCTCGCGGGCGACGACTGCGTGATTCACTACTACGACATCCAACACGAGGACGACCCGTTCGGGCCGGGGCGGCGCGCGATCGAGGCGGCCGCCGGCGATGACTACGCGGTCGAGGTCGAGACCGAGCGCGTCGTCCGGTCGTACGCCCCCCACGAGTACAACGTCTGTCTCGACGTGCGCCTGACGCGCGTCGAGGACTGATTCCGGGCGCGTCGCTCGCGAGGAGACGTCGAGACAGCGAGAACGCCGCGCCGCCCCGAGGGGGGTCGGGGCGGCGCGGCCGGGGCCCGTCACATGACAAGCGGTCGCGGCGGCGGTCTCGGACCAGAGGCGATTCTGCGCTTGGCGCGTCGGAGACGCGTTTCACACGGTAGCCGCGACGGAACGCTGATGGGGATGACGGCCGCGCCGAGTCGCCGTGGGGGTGACGACCGGCGAGGCTATCGCCGCCCGGTACGGGCTTCGACCGGGCACGCACCGCCGGGGGATTCGATCCCCGCCGTCTCGGCGCGCGGGCGGTGTCATCACACTCAGATTGAAGTCCGAACACGTATTTAGTCTTTTTCCTTATACACCTGTATTGTGTTCCGATTTCTTGTGCGTATCTGAATAGAAATCGAGTGTATTCACGACGCACGTCCGGTTAGTATCGGAATAATTCGCCGGCTTCGGTGCGCGACTCGGCCCGTCGGATCGCCGCTCCGTCCCCGTTTCGGAACCCTTATTTTTCCGTCCGGGAAACGAAGTATGCGTGCCGGAGTAGCTCAGCTGGCAGAGCGATTCCTTCGTAAGGAATAGGTCGGGGGTTCAAATCCCCCCTCCGGCTCTTCTGACCGAACGCCGCAAACCGGAGAGCCTTGCCCGCCGCGTTGTCGCTACTTTCGTCCCCTCGATCGACCGATTCCGATCGTTCGGTCACCTCCTCGCGCGAAGCAGTTTATATTATCCAAACAATATTAGGCGTGTGATTATCTGCCACGGACGCATATCGGTTAATATGCGACCAAAATACGACTGCGACGGAGAAGAAGTGTACGAGTGTTTCGAATGCGGTCGGCGGACCGGCTCGCCCGGCGAGTGCGAGTGCGGGGGTGAACTGCTCCACATCGGCCGCTCCCGGGACCTGTGAGTCGGGTCGAACAGAATCGGATCGAACAGAATCGGCCGCGGACCGCCGTCGGTCCGGTCAGTCGTTGCTAGCGTCGCGCTCGTCGCTCTCGCTCGTCCCGCCGCTCTCCCCGTCGCCGTTCTCGTCGTCGCCTCCGTCGCCGTCCTCGCCCGCGTCCGCCTCGGGGTCGTAGTCGGGCAGCGAGAGGACGTTCTCGCGGCCCAGTCGGAAGCCGTCGAGGTCGCCCTCGTCGCGCAGCCCCGTCACCACCTGACTCGTCTTCGCGGCGGTCCAGTCTAACTCCTCGGCCACCTGCTTCTGTTTCATCCGCCCGCCCTCCGACTCGATCAGCCGAAGCACCTGCTCCTCGTTGCTCAACAGGTCGCCGTCGACGGGCGCCGCCTCGTCCGACCCGCTCTCCGATTCGCCGGCGGCGTTCGCGTCGTCGCCGTCGGACTCCGGCCCGTCGCTCGCGGCCGCGCCGGCGCCCGCAGCGCCCGCCGCCTCCGCGGTCGCGTCGCTCTCGGTCGCGGGGTCTCCGCCACCGCCCGCGGCGACTCCCGCTTCCTCGCCGTCCCCGTCGTCCCGCCGACGGTAAACGACGGCGCCGCCGGCGACGACGAGGACGGCGAAGAGCGCGACGAGTCCGGCCGCCGGGAACCCGGAGAGCGGCCCCGCGGGCGCGACCGAGATCCGCGGCTGGCCGGCCGAGAAGTCGACCGGCCCGTTCCAGACGACGGACCGCTCGCGCACCTCGCTGGGATCCGGCGTCGTCTCCGCGAGGCGATACCCCTCCGGCCACGAGACGATGAGCGACGAGGAGTCGTCTAAGAACAGCCCGTCGACCGCGTCGCCGACGCGCAGCCGGTCGCCGTCGACGGCGGCGAAGTTCGTCCACTCGAACCGGTAGGTCAACACGCCGTACGCCTGCGGGAGTTCGCGCCGCTCGGCGGTGACGGTCGCGTTCGAGATCGTCATGTTGCGGCCCGTCGCCGACTCGGCGGTCTCGGCGGTCGAGGCCATCCGGTCGCGGAATCGGGTCGTGTACGCCTCCGTGTCGTTCGCCACGTCCGCGCGGAGCTGTTCGAACGCCCGCTCCTCTTCGTCGGTCGCGAGGCGGATCCGGTACTCGACGGTCCACTCCGCGTCGCCGTCGGGCTGGACGGCGACCTCCAGCGACACGTCGTCCGGTTCGACGTCCATCTGGGCGAAGCCGCCCTCGAACGGGACCGCGCCCGCGCCGCCTGCGCCGAGCGCGAGACCGACGGCTCCGAGGAGGGCGAGAACGGCGAGGAAGATCGGCGCTCGCTGCACAGACTGATTCACACGGACGGCCGGTAAATTCCTTCCCATCCGGGACGGGATCGGCCCGCGGGCGCGGGTCGGCTCGCGTCGGGAGCGGCGCTCACGGCGCGGCGCGGATCACGCAGCGATGCGCGAGAGACTCCCGGCGACCGTCGCCGGAGCGCCCGCCGCACCGTCGGGCGTCGGGGCGTCCGCGTCGTCGGTCGAATCGTTCCCGTCGGGACCGCCGTCGCTCGGACCGGCTCCGCTCGGACCGCCGTCGCTCTCGGACCCGGTTCCGGAGTCGACAGGCGGGCCGGTCGACGCGTTGCCGGATCCGTTGTCAGTGGCGTTCCCGGACGCCGGCGGGGTAAACGGATTCGACCGGTTCACGTCACCAGTCTCCGGCCCGTTCACGCTCCCCGCACCCGGCGGTCCGGCGGACCCGTTATCGGAACCACCGAGCGACCCGTTTCCCGGGTCCGCTCCCGGTGGTCCGATCGATCCGTTCGACGCTCCCGGCGCTCCCCCGAATCCGTCTCCCGGACCGCCACCGCGCGATCCCTCGCCGGGCGGCCCCGCGTCGCCGGGCGGGCCGCGTTCGGTCCCGTTCTCGGGCGGCCCCCGGCGTTCCGGACCGACCGGCCCCCCGACGCCCTCGCCGGCCACGCCGCGGGCGATGGCGGCGACCTCGGGGCCGCTGAGCTCGTTCGCGCGCTCGCGCAGCGTCGCCAGCCGCTCCTCGTCGACGCCCGTCTCATTGCGGACGGCGGCCGGGAGTTCGGCGGCCGCCCTCGCGCTCCGGTTCAGCGTCCGGGAGAGCGTCTCGATCCGGGCGGTCGTCGTCGCCATCCGCGCGGCGTACTCCCCCTGACTCAACTCGCCGGCCGCGCGGCGCTCGCGCAGTTCCTGCTGTCGCGCTTCGAGTTCCGCGAGCCGCTCTTCGGTCCGGTTCAGCCGCTCCGCCACGACGGCGGCGCGGCTCTCGTTGGTCTCGGACCGTCGAAGCGCGACCTCGAACGCCCGCGACTCGACCTCGCCCTCGATCTCGGCGCCCTGGACGCCGACGACCCCGGCGAGCCGCTCGCCGGGGCTGAGGTCGAGCGTCTCGTTCGCGGCGCCCGAGTTCGCACCGCTCCCGTTGGGCGCGTCGGTCTGTGCGGTCACCACTCCCGCCGGCGCGGCGGCGGCGGCCCCCGCGATCACCACCGCGGCGACGGCCGCGACGACGAGGCTTGCAATCCATCGATTCATTACCTGCGTGTCCGCACTCCGTCCCTATATACCCGAAACTCCGTTAAGCCGGATCAACGCGGATTAATCGCACGACGTGACGGGGCGTCGGGGGTCAGTACGTCTTCGCGAAGTAGGCGGTCCGCTCGGCGGCCTCGTCGCACATCGCGCAGGTCTCGCCGTGGTCCCCGTCGGCGAGGGGGTCCTCGTCCTCGAACGGGACCATCACGATCTCGGCGGCCAGCGGCTCCTTGATCGGCTCCTCGCAGGCCTCGTCGCCGCACCACGGCGCCTTCACGTAGCCGCCGTGCTGGCCGAGCGTGCCGAGGATATCGGCGCGGTCGTCGGCCTCGCGCACGCCGTCGTCGAGGGTCTCCTCGGCGGTCGCGTACAGCTTGGCGTAGATCTCGTCGAAGTGGTCGCGGACCGTGTCGGCGACGCCGTCGCGGTCGACCGTGACGCTCTCCCCGTCGGGGCGGTGGACGAGCGTCAGCTCCTCGTCGTCCACCTCGTGGGGGCCGATCTCGATTCGGAGCGGGATCCCGTTCAGCTCGTGTTCGTTGAACTTGAAGCCGGGATTGCGCTCGTCGCGGTCGTCGAGCTCGACGCGGATCCCGGCCTCGTCGAGCTCGTCGACCACGCCCTCGGCGTAGTCGAGCACGTCGTCTTTCGTGTCCTCCTGCCAGATGGGGACGACGACGACCTGCGTGGGCGCGACCGTGTGCGGCAGGACGAGCCCCTGCTCGTCGGAGTGGGTCATGATCAGCGCGCCCAGCGCGCGCCACGAGAGGCCCCACGAGGTGGTGTGGGCGGTCCGCTCCTCCTCGTCCTCGTCGGAGTAGGTGATGTCGAACGCCTCCGCGAACGACTGGCCGAGGTGGTGGGAGGTGCCGGCCTGGACCGACTTCCCGTCGGGCATCAGCGCCTCGACGGTCGTCGTCGTGTCCGCGCCGGGGAACTTGTCGTGGTCCGGCTTCTGGCCCTTCAGGACCGGGAGCGCCAGCAGGTCCTCGTAGACGGACTCGTACTGGTCGAGCCGCGTCATCGTCTCCTCCCACGCGTCCTCGCTCGTCGCGTGCGCGGTGTGGCCCTCCTGCCAGAGGAACTCCTTCGTGCGGAAGAACGGCTTCGTCTCGGTCGCCTCCCACCGGACGACGGAGCACCACTGGTTCACGCGCAGCGGGAGGTCGCGGTGGCTGCGGACCCACTGCGAGATGTACGGCGTGATGATCGACTCGGAGGTGGGGCGGACGGCGAGCCGCTCTTCGAGCTCCTTGTTGCCCGCCTCGTCGACCCACGCGACCTCGGGGTCGAACCCCTCGACGATGTCCTTCTCTCGTTCGAGGTACGACTCGGGGATGAAGAGGGGGAAGTAGGCGTTCTGGACGCCGGTGTCCTTGAACTTCGCGTCGAGGAACCCCTGGAGCCGCTCCCAGACCGCGTACGCCCGCGGACGGGTGACGATGAAGCCGCTCATCCCCTCGGGTCCGTAGTCTGCGAGGCCCGCCTTCTGTACGACCTCGGCGTACCACTCGCCGGTGTTGTGCGTCTTGGACTCGGTGATCCCGAGTTCCTGGTCGTCGTCGCTCATTACTCTCGAAAGCGGGTGTCGCGGGCTTAAAAGGTCCGAACCCGAGCGCCGCGGCGCCCCGAATCACCGTCGAGCGTTCACGTCCCGCACCGACGGAATCCGCGGAAACGTTAACCGCCTCGCGTCGCCAAACTCGGCCATGGACCTGTCGGGGCTGCGCCGACACGCGCCGCAGTCGCTCGCCGGCCGGCGGGAGGCCGCGGTGCTGGCGCCGGTGATCGCGCGCGACGGCGAGGCCCACCTGCTGTTCACCAAGCGCGCCGCGCACCTCGGCGAACACCCCGGACAGATGAGCTTCCCCGGCGGCGGCCGCGAGCCGATCGACCGAACGCTGACGGACACCGCGTTACGCGAGGCCGACGAGGAGGTCGGCATGCGCCCGACGGAGGTCGACGTGGTCGGCCGGCTCGACGACACGCGCACGTCGAGCAAGTACGCGGTCCGCCCGTTCGTCGGCGTCGCGCCCGACCGCGAGTACGTCCCGGACGAGTCGGAGGTCGCGGAGGTGGCGATCCTCGCCGTCGACGCGCTCACCGATCCCGCGAACTACGAGTCGGAGCGCCGCGTCGACCACCCGGAGTACGGCGACCACCGCGTCCACTACTTCCACGTCGGCGGCTACACCGTCTGGGGCGTGACGGGCCGGATGGTCGTCCAGCTGCTGGAGCGGACGACCGACTGGCGCGCGCCCGCCGAACCGGACCGCGTGGTCGGCGCGGACGCCGAGCTGCCGATCTGAGTTGTATATCCCGTGGGTCGTTCTCTTATAAATAACTGGCAGTAGATCGGCGGCGAGCAGTGCCAAACTCTCAGCCGCTCCCTTATAAATGGCTAACAGTGGGACGGCGGCGAACACCGCCAAAGCCCCAGCCGCTCGCTTATAAACTGCTACGTACGGATCGATCACGAACACCGCCAAAGCCCCAGCCGCGAGGACGGCGCACGCTCGCTGCGCGCTTCGGTCGTTCGCTTCGCTCACTCCCTCCAGTGCTTGCGTCGCCTGCGCCGTCCTCGCGCCTGCCCCTTTGAGTCCCACCCGCACGGCACCGCACAGCACCTCACGCCTCCCCAGCCTCGTCGGCGGCCCTCCGCTTCGCTCCGGACCGCCGACTCCCTCGCGCGTGCTCCTCGCGGCCTCCGCTTCGCTCCGGCCGCTCGCAGGCACGCGCCACCGCCGAGATTTATAAGCGATGCTCGTCACCGTTCTCGGCTATTTAAATATCGGATCGCTCGCGGTTCGGCGAAAAGCGACGGTCGTGCCGGATCCTGCGGACCTTTGTCGCTGGCGCGGTCACTCGGTGGTATGCCACGCGAGTTCGACTTCGACTTCGACCTGCTCCGAGAGCTGACCGAGGCCCGCGGCGTCCCCGGCTACGAGGACGACGTCCGCGAGATCGTCCGCCGCGAGTTCGCCGAGAGCGTCGACCGCGTCCGGAGCGACGCGATGGGCAACGTCGTCGGCACGATCGAGGGCGACTCGGACTACTCGGTCGCCGTCGCCGCCCACATGGACGAGATCGGGTTCATGGTCCGCCACGTCACCGACGAGGGGTTCGTCCAGGTCGACCCGCTCGGCGGGTTCGACGCCCGTGTGCTGCGCGCGCAGCGCGTCACCGTCCACGGCGACGAGGACTTCACGGGCGTCATCGGATCCGTCCCGCCGCACACGCTCACGGAGGAGCAGCAGGAGAAAGACGACGAGGTGAAAGACGTCTTCATCGACCTCGGCCGCGACGCCGAGGCGGTCGAGGAGTTGGTGAGCGTCGGCGACCTCGTCACCCTCGACCAGACGACGACGCGCATGGGCGACCGGATCACGGGGAAGGCGCTCGACGACCGGATCTGCCTGTTCGCGATGCTGGAGGCCGCCCGCCGGATCGAGGATCCTGAGGTGACGATCCACTTCGCCGCGACCGTCCAAGAGGAGGTCGGGCTCCGCGGCGCGCGGGCGCTCGGCGTCGACGTCGACCCGGACCTCGCGGTCGCCTTAGACGTCACCGTCGCCAACGACGTGCCCCAGATCGGCGACCCGGCCGACGCCGTCACCGAACTGGGCGAGGGGACGGCGGTGAAGCTGAAGGACTCCTCGGTGATCACCAGCCCGAAGGTTCACCGTCGGCTCACCGAGGTCGCCGAGGACCAAGAGATCGACCACCAGCACGAGGTGCTGCCCGCGGGCGGCACCGACACCGCGGGGTTCCAGCACACGGCGGGCGCGAAGCCCGTCGGGGCCATCTCGATCCCGACGCGGTACCTCCACACGGTCACCGAGACCGCCGACGGCGGCGACGTCGAGGCGACGATCGACCTGCTGACGGCCTTCTTGGAGTCCGAGACGGGCGAACACGATTACACGCTCTGAACGGGTACTCCGTCGCCCCGCCGTGTCCGAGATCAGTCGTCGCCGGGGACGGCCCCGCCCGGATCCCGGCGAGCGCGGTGAGCCCCCCGCGCCTGCCACGCGAAGCCCGTGGTCGCGAACGCGATGAACCCGGCCGCGAGCAGGAACCCCGTCTCGGTGGTCGTCCAGTCCATCGTGGTACCGACCAGCACGGGCCCGACGACCTGCCCGACCTTCCACGAGACGGAGCGTAAGCTCATCGCGCTGGCGACGGAGTCGTACGCCTCGCCCTCGCTGACGAACAGCGACATGCTCGCCGGCAGCCGGATCGAGTCGGCGATCCCGAGCAGCGAGTAGGCGCCGAACAGCACGAAGAAGGCCCCGCCGAGCGTCTGCGAGTCCCCGAGGTACGAGGCGGTGACGGGCGACAGCGTCCCCTCGAAGTACGCCGCGAGCGGGATGACCGCGGTGCCGACGCCGTACAGGAGCGCGCCGACCGCGACGAACAGGTAGGTGCGCTCGTAGCGGTCGGTGAGGTCGCCGACGAACCCCTGCGTGAGCGCCTTCGTCAGCTTCCCGCCCGCCATGATCCAACCGATCGCGAACGCGGAGATGCCGAACGACGTCCGCGCGTAGATGGGGAGGAAGATGATCACCGCCATCTTGCCGACGCTGAAGGTAAACCGGAAGAAGACGAGCGCGCGCAACATCGGGAGGCCGAGCAGCGACCGGAACGTCTCGATCCCGCCCGCGTCCTCCGGGCTCTTCCGGCCGCCGGGGTTGTCGCGGAGGAACGCGAAGACGAGCGCGAACGCCGCGAGCGTGACGACGGTCAAGACGAGGTACGTCTCGGAGAAGCCGTAGGCGTAGAGGAGGTAGCCGCCGACCAGGTCGCCCGCGAGCGACGAGACGGAGGCGAACTGGTTGTACGAGCCGAGCCACCGCCCCCGCTCGTCGTCGGGGCTGATCTCGCCGATCACCGTCGCGCCCGTGATCCAGAGGACGCTCGCGCCGAGCCCCTGGACCATCCGCACGAGGATGATGTGGACCGAGCTGTCGACCAGCGCGAAGCCGACGAAGACGGCGACGTTGATCAGGAACCCGCCGAGCAGCCACCGCTTCGCGTTGCCGGTGTCCACCTTCCGACCCAGCGGGAGGACGATGACCAGCTGGACGATCGCGAAGGCGGTGCCGAAGAGTCCCTCGACGAACCCGGTGGTGCCGAACAGGTCCGCGTACAGCGCCAGCGCGATGAGGATCGTCGAGTACGCCTGGCTACGGGCGAACGCGGTCCCGGCGAGCGCCGCGAACTCCCGGTCCCCGAGCAGCCGTACCGAGTTGCCGAACTGGGACACGGTCGTCTCTGATCCGAGTCAAGGGGAGCCCGAAAAAAAAGCGCCGTCGATCCGGCGGTCCGCGTGGGGTTATCGTTTCAAGCGGGCGAGACGCGAGTCGGGCGCGACGCCGACCCGCGACGAGCGGCGTTCCAGCGTCGAAATAATGGCCGGTTAATTCATACGAGAGTGTATACAATTCCGGCTACATCGCATGCGTCGTCGACAGTACGTGCGAGCGCTCGGCCTCGGCGGTGCCGCCTCGCTGGCCGGCTGTGCGAACCGGACCGCGGAGAGCCCGCCCGACCTCGGCTCGCTGACGCTCGCCACCGCCACGACGGCGTACGACAGCGGGCTGCTGCCCGTCCTGAACCGAGGGTACGCCGACCAGTTCGGCGCGGGGGTGGAGTCGGTCGTGCGCGGGACGGGGGCCTCACTCCGCACCGCCCGGGACGGCGACTGCGACGTCGTGCTCGTCCACGCCCGCCCGCTTGAAGACGAGTTCATCCGCGCCGGACACGGGATCAATCGACGCCGGGTGATGGTCAACGACTTCCTAGTTGTCGGGCCGCCCGACGACCCCGCGGGCGTCGCCGGAAAAGATCCCCTGTCGGCGTTCAAAGCCATCGCCGACGCGGGGGCGAGGTTCCTGTCGCGGGGCGATCGGTCGGGAACGCACATCCGGGAGCGCCGGATCTGGGACGAGGCGGGGGTCGATCCCGGCGGCGAGTGGTACCTCGAGACCGGTCAGGGGATGGGCGACACGCTGACGATCGCTCGGCAGTCGGGCGCCTACACCCTCGTCGACCGCGGCACCTTCCTCGCCGTGGGCGGCGACGGCACTCTGGCGCGGCACGTCGACTTCGGGATCGACGACCCGCCACCGCTGCTCCGAAACGAGTACGCCGTCATCCCGGTCAATCCCGCCCGACACGACGCAGGGTACGCGCTCGCCATGTCCTACGTCGGCTACCTCACCGGCCCCGGACAGTCGCGGATCGAGGAGTTCCGGGTCGACGGGGAGCGGGCGTTCCGACCGCTCGCCCGCTCGGCCCAACCCGCGTTCGAGCAGTACGTCCCGAGCGACTGGCCGGAGTAGGAGTGCGGGCGACGGCGGTCCCGGGGTTAGCGCCCTGGCTCGCCGGTATCAGTCGTGTCGGAAGCAGCGCGACCCGGTGAACGCCATCGCCATGTCGCGCTCGTCGGCCGCGGCGATCACGTCCTCGTCGTTGACGGAGCCGCCCGGCTGGATCACGGCCTCGATGCCGGCGTCGGCCGCCTCCTCGACCGCGTCCGGGAACGGGAAGAAAGCGTCCGAGGCCATCACGGCGCCCTCGGCGGACTTGCCCTCGGCGTCCTTCTCGGCCTTCATCGCCGCGAGCGTCACGGCGTCGACGCGGGACACCTGCCCCATCCCGACGCCGACCGTCTCGGTGCCGGTCGCGAAGAGGATGCCGTTCGACTTCACGTGTTTCAGCGTCTTCCACGCGAACAGCATCGTCTCGACCTGCTCGTCGGTCGGCTCGCGCTCGCTGACGACCTCCAGGCCGTCGGCGGTCGGGGACTGCCGGTCGCGCTCCTGGACGAGGCGGCCGCCGACGATGGGCTTCTCGGTGAACCGCTCGGAGAAGCGGTCGTCGCCATCGCCGAGCGGGCCGACGTCGAGCACGCGGAGGTTCTTCTTCTCGCGGAGCACGTCGAGCGCGCTGTCGGTGTAGCCGGGCGCGACGACGACCTCCTTGAACGAGTCGGCGACCGCGGTGGCGGTGTCGGCGTCGCACTCGCGGTTGAGGGCGACGATGCCGCCGAAGGCGGACTTCGCGTCGGTGCGCAGCGCGCGGTCGTACGCGTCCGCGAGGTCGGACCCGACCGCGCAGCCGGCGGGGTTCGTGTGCTTGATCACCGCGGCCGCCGGCTCGTCGAACTCCTTGACGAGGTCGAGCGCGGCGTCGGCGTCGTTGTAGTTGTTGTACCCCATCCCCTTCGCGCCGGGGTTCAGCTGGTCGGCGTCGACGACGCTCGCCTCCTCGCAGCCGTCGTCGACGTACAGGGCGGCGTCCTGATGCGGGTTCTCGCCGTACCGGAGCGTGTCGGTGCGCTCCTCCGAGACGAACCGCCGCTCCGGGAAGTCGCCGCCCACGTCGCCCTCGACCGCGACGCCGACGGGCTCGCCGTCGGCGTTCCGCTCGACCGTCACCCGGTCCTCGGCGAACCAGCGGACCGCCCGCGGGTACGCCGTGAACTCGGCCTCGCGGAGGACGCGCGCCTTCAGCGAGTCGGCGTCGTCGTCCTCGTACACCGGGATCGGCTCCTGCGTGACGACCGGGCCGGCGTCGACCTCCTCGGTGACGACGTGGACCGTACAGCCTGTCGTCCGGACGCCGGCGTCGAGGACCTGCTCGTGGGCGTCCGTGCCGGGGAACGCCGGGAGCAGCGACGGGTGGACGTTCAGCGTCGTCGGGACGGCGTCGAGGAACTCGTCGGTGAGCACGCGCATGTAGCCGTCGAGGCAGACGAGGTCGACGTCGTAGTCCGACAGGCGCTCGACGATGCGGCGCTCGTGCGACTCGCGCGACTCGCCCTCGTCGCGCTCGACGACCTCGGTCGGGATCCGGCGCTCGGTCGCGGCCCCTAACACGGGCGCCTGCTCGCGGTTCGTCAGGACGACCGACAGCTCCGCGCCCCCGGGCGCGGCGTCGGCGATGTGTCTGAGGTTCCGTCCCCGGTTGCTCGCGAGTCCCGCGATCTTCATACGCGAACGTCCGACCGATCGGGTATATCGATTGCGGTCCGCGCCGCGGTTGTGTACACGTCTGCGGATCGGAACGGGCGATCGACGCGCTTCGAGGCGGCTACGGATCCACGTCCGTGCGACGCCTCATCGACACGCTTTTGCTGGCGCCGTGGGCAGTCGCGGACATGACCGACGACTCCGAACCGGCGGCCGACGACTCCGAACCGACGGGCGACGACGCCATCGCCGGCCTGTCGCGCTCGGACCCGCTCGCAGCCGTCTCCCCCCTCGACGGGCGGTACGCCGGCCGGACGGCACCGCTGTCCCCGTACGCGAGCGAGGCCGCGCTGATGCGCGCCCGGACTCGCGTCGAGGTCGAGTACCTGATCGCGCTGGCGGGCCTCGACGCGACCCCTGTCGGCTTCGACGAGGCGACCGAGACCGCGCTGCGCGGCGTCTACAGGGATTTCGACGCCGAGGACGCGCGGCTGATCAAGGCGCTGGAGACCGAGGGCGGCGCGGGGTACGACGCGACCAACCACGACGTGAAGGCGGTCGAGTACTTCCTCCGCGTCCGGCTGGCGGAGGTCGCCGATGGCGGGGCGGACGGGGACGCCGCCGCCCCGCTCGACGACGCCGAGTCGCTGTTCCCGTGGATCCACTTCGGGCTCACCAGCGAGGACGTGAACAACCTCGCGCACCGGCTCCTCGTCAAGCGCGCGGTGAGCGAGGTGATCGTTCCCGCGGTCCGCGAGGTGCGCGACGCCCTCGTCGAACTGGCGCACGAACACCGAGCCACGCCGATGCTGGCGCGCACGCACGGCCAGCCCGCGACGCCGACCACGTTCGGCAAGGAGATGGCGGTGTACGCGGCGCGGCTCGGCCGCGCGCTCGGGCGGATCGTCGTCGCGAACGAGGACCTCTCCGGCAAGCTCGCGGGCGCCTCCGGCACCTTCGCCGCCCACGAGGCCGCCTACCCCGACGTCGACTGGCGGGCGTTCTCGGAGTCGTTCGTCCGTGACCTCGACCTCGAACACACCGCGCTCGCGACGCAGGTGAACCCCTGCGACGACCTCGCGGCGCTGTTCGACGCGCTTCGCGGCGTCAACGACGTCCTCCTCGATCTGGACCTCGACGCGTGGCTGTACGTCTCCGACCGCTACCTCGGGCAGGAGGCCGTCGAGGGCGAGACGGGGTCGTCGACGATGCCCCACAAGGTGAACCCGATCGACTTCGAGAACAGCGAGGGGAACCTCTCGAAGGCGAACTCGGACCTGACGTTCCTCGCCGACTACGTGACGACCTCGCGGCTCCAGCGCGACCTCTCCGACTCCACGGTCAAGCGCAACGTCGGCGCCGCCTTAGCGCACTGCCTGATCGGCTACTCGAAGGCCGCGGACGGCCTCGCCAAGGTCGTCCCGAACGAGGCGGTCATGCGCGAGGAGCTGGACGCGACCCCCGAGGTTATCGGCGAGGCGGTCCAGACGGTCCTGCGCCGCGAGGGCGACACCGAGGCGTACGAGCGCGTGAAGGCGCTCTCGCGCGGCCGGTCGGTGACGCTCGACGACTTCCGCGACCTCTTCGACGACCTCGACGTCGACGAGGCGGTCCGCGCGGAGCTGAAGGCACTGACGCCGGCCGGCTACACCGGCGTCGCCGAGGAGCTCGTCGACGAGATCGACGCATAGCGGGAACGACGCGTACCGAGAACGACTCAGCGCGTCGAACGGCTCCCGGGAGAACCAAACGAGCGCGTCAGAGAGGAGCCCGTAGCGGTCTGCTTTTCGGATGTATTTTCGTTCGAACCAGCGAGTCCCTGAACGGTGCCACCTGATCGGTCAGTGATAATTCACACGGCGCCAAAAGAAGTTTATCACTCGCAGTATCAGTCGTGATCGATGCCCTCCGAAGACGACGAGACGACGTACTCGATGTTCGGCAACGACGCGGCCAACGAGTTGGGCCGACCCGCGGACGACGACCGCGTAGACCCAGACGCGGCGGGGCTCGGCGACGGCGAGGACGGCTGTCCGAAGTGCGGCGACACCGAGACGGAGACCGACGAGATCGCCACCAGCGGCACGGGCCTCACCAAGATGTTCGACGTCCAGAACCGGAAGTTCGTCGTCGTCTCCTGCGCAGAGTGCGGCTACTCCGAGCTGTACAAGGGGCAGTCGTCCGGGAACGCGATCGACTTCTTCCTCGGGTGAGTCGCCGGGAGAGCGACCGATTTTTGTCGGACGCGGAACCAGTCGCGGTATGGTCTCCCTCCGACCGCTCGCAGCCCTCCCCGTCGTCGGCGTCGTCGCCGACGCGCGCACGTATCGTCACCTGCTGTACCTGCTGATCGCGGTTCCGCTGGGGTTCCTCTATTCGGGAATCGGGTCGTTCGCGCTCGTGTTCGGACTCGTCTTCTCGGTCGTCCTCGTCGGAGTCGGCCTCTTGGTCGCGGCCGTCGTCGGCTCGCGGCTCGTCGCCGGGCTCGAACGCTGGCTGGCGAACCGTCTGCTCGGGACCGATCTGGCCGCGCCGGACGACCTCCGCGCCGCCGCGGACGACGGCGACGCGGGCGCGGTCGCGACGGTTCGCGCCTACCTCGCGGCGCCGTCGACGTGGCGCGGGCTCGGGTTCCTCTCGCTGAAGTTCTGGGTCACGGTAGTGGCGTTCGCGCCGCTCGCCGTCCTCGCGCAGGCGCTCTCGCTCGTCGCCGCCCCGGTCCGGTACCCCTACTCGACGCAGTTCGGCGAGGTGAACGGCGAGCCAGCGGTGTGGGCGATCGACACCGCGCCCGAGGCGGCGCTCGCGGCGGGACTCGGTGTCGCCGGACTCCTCGTCGGCCTCCACCTGACGAACCTGATCGCGAGCGGCGCCCGCCTGATGGCCGAAGCGTTGCTCGGCGACGACGCCGAGAGCGACGCCGAGCCGGCCGGCGACGACGGCGGTGCGGAGAGCGGCGCCGAGCGCGTCACCGTCGACGGCGACGCGGCCGATCGCGAGGGCGATGCCGGCCGGAACCGCGACGGCGACCGCGATTCGGAGGAAGGGAACGAGTCGGGTGAGGGGTCCGACTCCGACTCCGACGCCGACGGCTTCGAGTTCGACGCGGACCCCGCCGACTCCGACGCGAGCCCCCGCGATCCCGACGCGGACCGGGACGAACGCGACTGAGCCGCCCGGAGCGCTTATTCGCTTCCGACCGTCAGGACGGACATGGCGCCGACGCTCGTGAGCGCGGCCGTGGGGGCGCTGCTCGCGGCCGCGCTGCTGGGGGACGCCTTCGACCGGCGCGCGGTCGCGGTCGTCGTCGCGGCCGCGCTCGCTCCCTCCCTCGACGCGGCCGCGAGCCTCGCCGTGCCGGGCGCGACGAACGCCCTCCTCCACGCGGTCTGGGTGCCCCTTCTCGTCGGCGGACTGCTGTACTGGGACGCGACGCTGCGATCGTCGTCGGCCCTCCGCGAGCGGTGGGGTCCGCGCGGCGTGCGAGTCGCGTGGGTCGCGCTCGCGTCGTTCGTCGTCGCGGGGATCGGGTCGGCGCTGTTCGCCGGCGAGGGCGCGGCGCTCCTCTACCCGCTGGAGGACGCGCGCTACGTCGTCCGCGGGCGGCTCGTGTTCTCGACGCGGGAAGGGGTCGTCCAGACGTTCGTCGCGCCGGACGCGGAGGGACCGGGGATCCTGCCGTTAGCGCGCGTCGGCGGGGCGGTCGCCGACCCGGTCGCCTCGTGGGTGAACCCCGACGGGCGCCCCGGCCTCGACCCGGGCGCCGACCGGGAGGTCAGGCTCGTCGACGGCGGGTGGCAGCTGGTCGTCGTCGCCGCCGCGGCCGCGACGCTCGCGGTCCGGTTCCGGGGGCGCGGCGGGAGCGGGGCGACGGACGGCGGGGACGCGGCGACGGACGGCGAGGTGAGCCGCTGAATGCCCTCGACTGTCGTCCACGCCGGGTTCGCGCTGCTGCTCGCGGCGGGGCTGCTCGGGGCGTACTACGACCGGCGGGCGCTCGCGGTCCTGCTCGTCGTCCTCGTGATACCGGAGGCGGACAGCTTCCTCGGGCTGGTCATGGACGGCGCGCACCGCACCGTCGGCCACAACTTCGTCCTCCCCGCGGTCGCCGCGCTGGCGCTGTACTACGACACGCGGGCCCGGGAGGAGTCGTGGATCCGCCGGCGGCTCTCGCCGCGGTGGGTCGCGGTCGCGTGGGTCGCCCTCTTCGTCCACGTCTTCGCGCACGTCGCGATCGACTGGACCCACCTCGACGGAGTGAACGCGTTCTGGCCGCTCCGCGACCGCTTTTTCGCCCTCGACGGGGAGATTCTCTACTCGACCGCCGACGGGTTCGTCCAGACGTTCGTCGACGTGCGGATCGACCCCGACACCGGGACGCGGACGGTGGACGCGGGGGCCGGCGGCACCAGCGAGTCGGTCCACGTCAGCAACCCGGTCCAGCCGCGAGACCCGGACGTCGACGTCGAGGAGCCGGTGGACCGGCGGTTCCCGATCGCGAACAGCGGGTGGCGGCTCTACCTGATCGGGCTGGGGCTGTTCGCGCTCGGCGCCCGACGGCTCCAGGGGGACGGCCTCGGGGAGGACGCCTGACGGGTTCAGGACGACGTCCGCCGGGCGGGGAAGCCGCCCGACTGCGGGGTCCCTAACGTGGTAGACCGCAGGGTAAACCGCTCCGGACACGTAGTCGGCGGTGATGTCCACCCAACCGGACGCGGGACCGTCGGGGGCAGACGAACCGCTGGCCGGGGAGTCGATCGCGGTCGTCGGCGCCGGCTTCGGCGGGCTCTCCGCGGCCTGCTACCTCGCCGACGCGGGGGCGGACGTGACCGTCTTCGAGCGCAACGACCACCCCGGCGGGTACGCCGGGCGGATCGAGCGCGACGGGTTCCGGATCGACACCGGCCCCTCGTGGTACCTCATGCCGGAGGTGTTCGACCGGTTCTTCGAGCACTTCGGGCGGTCGACCGACGACTACTACGACCTCGTCGAGTTGGACCCGCTGTACGAGGTGATCTGGAAGGACGGCGACCGCGCGTCGATGCCGGCCGACCGAGAGGGACAGAAGGCGCTGTTCGAGTCCTACGAGGCGGGCGCGGGGGAGACCCTGGACGACTACCTCGAAGACGCCGCGGAGGCGTACGAGCTCGGGATGGACCGGTTCGTCTACCCGAGCCGGTCGCGGCTGCGCGACATGGTCGACGCCGACGTGTTCCGGTCCGGGCGGGCCCTGCCGAAGCTCCGCGAGATGGACGCGTACGTCGGCGACTACTTCGACAGCGAGAAGCTCCGGCAGATCGCCGAGTACAAGCTCGTCTTCCTCGGCGGCTCGCCGTACAACACGCCGGCCATCTACACGCTGATGAGCCACGTCGACATGAACCTCGGCGTCTACCACCCGGTCGGGGGGATCGCGAGCGTCGTCGACGCGATGGCCGACCTCGCGCGCGAACTCGGCGTCTCGATCCGGACGAGCGAGCCGGTGACCGCGATCGAGCCGTCGGTTCCGGCCGCGAAGCCGACGTTCGCCGTCGAGACGGAGCGGCGCGGGGGGGACGGTGACCCGGCCGCGACGGCGTCGAGCGACCGCTTCGACCGCGTGGTCGCGAACGCGGCCCCGCCGCACGTCGAACACGACCTCCTCCCGGAGGGGACCGTCGACCGCGAGTCGTACTGGGAGTCGCGGACGTACGCGCCCTCGGCGTACCTCGCGTACCTCGGCGTCGAGGGCGACGTGGACTTAGACCACCACACGCTGGTGTTCCCGACCGACTGGCGGCCGCACTTCGACGCCATCTTCGACGACCCCGCGTGGCCCGACGACCCCGCGTACTACGTCCATGTCCCCTCGAAGACGGACCCGGAGGCGGCGCCCGACGGCCACGAGGCCGTCTTCCTTCTCGTCCCGCTGGCGGCCGGGCTGGAGGACGACCCGGAGACGCGCGAGCGGTTCCGCGACCTGGTGTTCGACGACCTCGCCGAGCACGCCGGCGTCGACTTCCGCGACCGGATCGTCTTCGAGGAGACCGCGTGCGTCTCCGACTTCCGGCGGCGGTTCAACGCGCCGCGCGGCACCGCGCTGGCGCTGTCGCACACGCTCGGACAGACGGGGCCGCTCCGGCCCTCGCACCGCGCGCCGGGCGTCGACGGGCTCTACTACGTCGGCGCGTACACCAACCCCGGCATCGGGATGCCGATGTGCCTGCTCAGCGGCGAACACGTCGCCGACGCCGTCGTCGAGGACGCGACCGGCGGCGGCGTGCTCCCGTCGGTCGTCCCGACGTCGACGCTGCGGTGACCGGCCCGCCCACGTGACCGACGGCTGAAACGAACGTTATCCGTGTCCGGTTCCGAGGGGAAGACGACCGATGCGTAACGCAAGCGCCGTCGCCGCCGTCGCGCTGCTCGTGGTACTCGCCGGCTGCGGCGGGCTCGGCGGGGAGATATCCGGGCCCCTCGGAGCGCCGTCGCCGTCGATCGAGTCCGTCGACGCGCCGGAGTCGCTCGGCCACGACGAGCGGGCGACGGTCGAGGCGACGGTTCGGTGGGAGGGGCTCGCGGACGACGGCGACGACGCCGCGGGCGGGGGGTCGGCGAATGCGAACGCGACGCTCGACCCGGTCCGGGTGACGGTCCGCGTCGGCGACGCGACGCTGCTCGCGGAGAACCGGTCCGTCCCGGCGAACGGGTCGATGACGGTGACGGCCGCGGTCGACGCCGCGGCGCTCGACCCGGGCGAACACGAGATCAGGGTGACCGTCGGCGAGGCGACGGCGACCCGCGCCGTCGTCGTCGAGGAGGCGCGGCCGGCGACGTTCGCGGTCTCGGACGTCGAGGTCCCCGAGAGCGTGGCGTACGGCGAGGACCTCACCGTCACGGCGACCGTGGCGAACGAGGGCGACTTAGCGGGTGACCAGACCGTCCGGATCCGGTACGGGACCGGCGCGAGCGCGAACCGGACGGTCGCGCTCGACGGCGGCGCGGAGGGGGCGGTGTCCGTCACGTTCGCGGACGTGCGGCTCGACGGCGGCGACTACCCGGTCGTCGTGACGACCGCGAACCGGACGCGGGAGCGGGCCGTCTCGGTGATCCACCCGAGCCCGTACGGGAAGACGACGCTCGACCTGTACGTCGACGACGAGGCGGTCGACCGGAACGTCTCCGGGGTCGTCGCGTCCGCGACGGGATTCTGGGAGCGAACCGACGAGCGCTACCTCGGCTACCCGGTCGAGTACGAGCGCGTCGACGACGCGGACGACGCGGACGTCGTCCTCCGGTTCGAGCGCGTCGAGCGGTGCGGCGTGGAGGAGACCAACGAGACGCGGTACTTCGGCTGCGCGGACCTCCTCGTCGACGAGCCGCGGACGCCGATGACCGCGACCGTCGACCCCCGGATCTCCGACGCGGAGATGAACGCGACGATCATCCACGAGCTCGGCCACGTTCAGGGGCTCGAACACGGGGAGGGGCCCGCGGGGCTGATGGCCGCGACGAGCACGCTCGCGACGCACCAGCCGGTGAAGGTCCACCTGCGCGCCGACGACGGCGCGGTCACGGGCCCCGTCGAGGACGAGGTGGCCGCCACGCTCGACTACTTCGCGGCGCGCGACGATGTCACCGGGAGCGACCGGTTCGCGTGGGAGTTCGTCGACAGCGCGCGGGACGCGCACATCCAGATCACCTACGACGAGCGCGGCGACGTCTGCTTCGCCGACGGCGGCGGCTCCTGTACGGTCGACGGCGAGTACTACGGGCAGGAGGACGTGCGGCTGGAGGCGCTAGACGAGGAGGTCGTCGCGTGGCACGTCGGCGCGTCGCTGGCGCCGGTGCTGTTAGCGGAGGTGCCGCCGGAGTTGACTGGCGACGCGGAGCGGGGTGAGCGGGAGGCGTGGCCGGAGTAAGGCGGGAGAGTGCGGTACGACAAATTAGGCGTCCTGCGAGCGGAGTGACCGGAGCGAGGATCCGGCAGCCGATTTGATCGGTGGTCGGCATTTTTTGGCTACTGGTCCGTCTCGGTCTGGGAAAATCTCAGCCGCTCGCTTGCGTAGGTCCATAACCGAAGACGGGGCCACGTCACAGCGAAATGACACGCAGCCAGATCCTCGCAGTCAGCCAAGAGTATAAATAGCGATGCAGCGAACTGCCGTTCAACGAAACATGTCTGTTCGGACCTCGATCGAGCCCCTCCAGTCTATCGAAAACGGTGGGGATGTCATCAGTTATCTGCTCGAATCAGACGGGATGAACTACGGGTCGTACGTCGAGGTTCCGAACGGCATCCAACGGAATCGAGGTCGAAACGACTGGTACGAGGCACATCTCGTCGACGCCGACGGCGACGGCGTTATCCGGTACATCGAACTCGAACGGTCAGACGATACGGCGTCGTTCAGCGACCTGAAGCAACAGCTGAAGCGTCACGGGAGTCCGATCGACGAACTGTTTACCGTGATCGCATACCGGACCGGACCGGATCCGCTCACGAGTCCGGTGGACGACGGTCTCACATTCCTCTTCATCGACGAGCAGCTCTCGTCGGAAGACGTCGAAGTCACCTTCGACCTCAAGTACTTCACCGTCAAGCGGTTCGGCGTCGAGCCGGCGTATATCGACTTTCTCGGTGAGCTGTCCGTCGGGTCGGGGCAGGGCCGAACGAGCCTCGAACGAGACGTCGAGGACGTGTTCTCGATCCGAGAGATCACGCGGAGCTTCTACGAGGAGTTCGGGGAAATCTTCCGGGGGACGCTACAGGACGCGATTCACGACCTCGAAGATCCGGACGAGAACCTCAACGCCTACACGCGCACGGTCGTCAACCGCGTGCTGTTCCTCATGTTCATCGAGGAGAAGGGATGGCTCGACGGCGACGTCGACTACGTCGAGAACCGGTACGAAGCCGCAAAGGGGGACCCGGACAAACACCTCTATCACGACCTCTTCGAGCCGCTGTTCTTCGAGGCGCTCTCGAACACCGATACGACCGACGACGAGTTCCTCGGTCGGATTCCCTTCTTGAACGGCGGGCTCTTCGAGCGGAGCCACATCGAGGAGGACGTCACAATCGACGAGGCGTTCTTCGACGCGCTGTTGGATCCCGAGGAGGACGAGTCGGGCGAGCCGAAGGGGTTCCTCCGTCGGTACAAGATCTCGCTGCGGGAGTCGAATCCGAGCGAGCAGGAGCTGGTGGTCGACCCGGAGTTCATCGGGCGCATCTTCGAGATGTTCATGCAGGAGGACGAGCGCTCGGAGGTGGGCGCGTTCTACACGCCGAAGCCGATCACGGCGTACATGACGAAGAACGCGCTCAAACAGCACCTCTTACAGCAAACTGACCTCACCCACGATCAGGTCGTTTCGCTCGTGAGCGACCACGCGGCGCCGGAGTCGCTGACGCCGGCGCAGGCGGACGCGGTCGACGACGCGCTGCGGTCGGCGAGCGTGCTCGACCCGGCCGTGGGGAGCGGGGCGTTCATCATCGCGATGTTAGAGGAGCTCGTCGCCGTCGCGGAGGCGGTCGACGACGCTCGCGACGACTCCGAGGCGACGGACCGGTTCGAGCGGAAAGAGGAGTTCATCGCGGACAACCTCTACGGGGTCGACATCGACGCCGGCGGGATCGAGCTGTGCAAGTTTCGGGTGTGGCTCCACCTGATGCAGGACCTGAACGTCTCCCACGAGGAGTTCCTTGACCGGAACGACGAGCTCGCTCTCCCCAACCTCGGATTCAAGTTCTTCGTCGGTAACAGCCTCGTCGGCGAGCACGACCCCACGCGAATCGACGTCGGGTCGTATCAGGAGACGCTCACCGGCGGCCTCGAATCGACGCTGGACGAGATCCACGAGACGCGCAGCGAGTTCCTGACCGCCCACGGCGACGAGAAGGACGACCTCGGCGAGCGCCTCGAAGACCTGACCGGCCAGTTGGAGACCCAACTCGCGGTCAAGGGCGGCGACGACTGGATGAACGAGGTCGCCGAGGAGACGGGGTCGACGTTCGCGTGGACGTCGAAGATTCCGGAGGTCATCTTGGACGGCGGCTTCGACATCGTGATCGGGAATCCACCGTACGAGGGGCAGTCACAGCAGGATTACCTGACAGAACTAGCAAACTTCTACGATTCGAAGTATGACTTTTATAATAGAATAGATGGTATGCGTTATGACTTATATCAGAAATTCATAATTCGCGGATGGGAACTAACGCACGAAGATGGAGTCTTCTCTTACATAACAAGTGACACTTTCCGGACAATTGGATCCAAGCAGCCGACGCGTGAGCTTCTCTTATCAAACCAGCTACAGGACTTGGTACTTGCAAATCCAGATACATTTGATGCTTCAGTACGTCCTGCGATATTTACTCTCAAGAAAACGTCATCAGAAAGCGATTCGGTATTTGCATACATAGACGCATCTGAGACTGGTATAGAAAATTATCGAAGCTTAATAACTGGTATATTACCAGGCCTCGACTCGGTCAACTTCGAAGAGAAACCAACTGATCAACTACAATTAGATACATCTGCGCATGGATATGCTGTCTCAAGTAAGGTATTCAATAACACATTAAAGAAATCGCTGTTTATACCTAACACAGCAAATATGAAGATATATTCTGACTATATGTCTAATATAAATTCACTCGTCGAGGAGTGGAGAAATGAGATATATGATACAGATGCTCTCGAAGAAAGTCTGGATCAAATTCGTGACACCCACGTGGAGGAATTAGAACCAGGCGATACATCCATCCTAGGGTTGTTAACTTACGGTGGAGTTGGACTCGTAACCGGAAACAATGACGAATTTCTAGCATACGTTGATGGATGTAATTCCGCACAGAGAGTAAAAGAAAGAAATACAGATTCGTTCGATTATGTAGAGAAGAACGAAGAACAATACAAATGGATGAGTAGAGTAATCAAACCAAGTCATATTCTGAATCCTGAACAATTAACCAAGAATGAGCGTCTTAACGGCGTGGACTCTGGCACATATGGGGATAAAGTGTGGGTCCCATACGAGAAAGGATCAGACAAGGAAGATATTTACTATAAAGAAATATCAATTTATCTTCGGTGGACGAAGAAGTCTCTCAAACGAATTAAGGAAAATCGTAATGGGCGGCTCCGTGATCCCAGATATTATTTCCAAGAAGGGCTCTTCGCCTCTCGCGGTGGTACTGGGGAGTATAAAATAAAGGCGCGTTACGTGAACAACTCTGTTGTTGATACTAGCGGTGTTCTCATGCTCCCAATTGGTGATCAAATCTCTCCAAAATATCTTCTAGGGATCCTCAATTCAAATTTCTGTAAGTACTTGCTGGACAACTTTATAAACCATACAGTTAATGTACAGGCAAGCGACATGCGGAATATTCCAATTCCTATACCTGCGAAAAACGAGAGAGATGAACTCGTTTCACTAGTTGATGACGCAATCCAAGCTAAGAAAGACGAAGGAAACAATTCCTTCAACGAGATTCAGGAGAAGATCGATAAACAAGTTCAGGACATCTTTGGAATTGAAGCAGAATACAACCCCATTTGATGACTGAAGATCAGGGAAGCGTAGACGACATTGACTGGTCCGACTACTCCGACGTCCTCGATAATCGGAACTACGACGTTGCCGACCGGGCCAACATCCTCGCACGCGAGGCCGACACCGTCAAAATCGCCGTCGGCTACTTCTTCCTCGGCGGCTTCGATCTTTTAAAAGAGAACCTCCGCGGCGTCGACAACGTCGAAATCCTCGTCGGCACCGACACCGACCAGCGCACCATCGAGGAGTTGGAGCGCGGGTTCACCGACGACCTCGACGAGTACGACAAAGCCGAGGCCGAAGACGGAATCGGCCGCCTCTACGAACTCATCCAAGAGGAGAAGGTCAACGTGCGCGTGTACGACGACGCGCGCTTCCACCCGAAACTCTACCTGTTCAGGGACCCCGCCGGCTCGCCCGACCTCGGCCACGCGATCATCGGCTCCTCGAACCTCTCGCCCAGCGGCCTCCGGGGCAACGTCGAACTCAACGTCGAGAAGAAGGACAACGCCACGATCCGGTATCTGGAAGAGTGGTTCGACGACATCTGGGGCGAGGCCAGCGAGTTCGACACCGACCTGATGACCGCCGCCATCGAGCGCTCGCAGTTCGGCGATGACCTCCCCGACCTCGACGAGAGCGACGACGGAGACGACGAGGACGACACCGAGGTCGACGCCGTCGAGACCATCTCGCCCTACGAGGCGACGAAGCGCTTCATCGTCGAGCAGTTCGATCGCGACGTCCGCGAGGGAACCCTCCTCGAAGACATTTCCGGCGACTACGAGGAACAGCTCACCGCCTTCCAGCAGGACGCGTTCCGCGCCGCGCGCCGCCCGCTGGAGAAGTACAACGGCGTCGTCCTCGCGGACAGCGTCGGCCTCGGCAAGTCGTACATCGGCGCGCCGCTCGTTCAGGACGCCACGACGTCCCGCGACGAGGTGCTGATCATCGCGCCGAACCGCCTCAAGCCGATGTGGAAGCGCGAACTCCTCGACGCCGAGACAGGCGAGTTCCCCACGACCGCCGATAAGACGTTTATCAGCTTCAACAAGCTCTCTCGGCTCTCCGAGAGTGAGATACAGCGGTTCCGGGGCGTGGACGTTGTGCTTGTCGACGAGGCGCACAACCTCCGGAACACGGGCACGCAGCGCTACGACAAGCTCCAGTCGATCGGGCGGCAGGGGAAGAAGTTCGTGATGCTCACCGCCACGCCGATCCACAACTCCGTCCGCGACGTGGACAACCTGATCAAGGTGTTCGCCGACGACGACGACTTCGACATCGAACTCGGCGGGATGTCGCCCAGCGAGATCTTCAAGGAGTACGACCGGCTCTCCGGCAACACCGAAGAGGACGAGGAGACGACGGGGGAGTCGCGCCGCCTCTCGGAACTCGAAACTCGGATCGAGTCGATAATGCGCGAAGTGATCATCTCGCGCGACCGGAAGTACATCCTCGACAACTACGACGACATCACGATCGGCGGCCGGCAGATCAGCGTCCCCGAGCGACAGCCCCGTCTGATAACTCCGGACGACCCGCGCCTCGACGAACTGTACAGCGACATCGTTGACGCTGTGATCGGCACGGACGAGTTCGAGGACTCCGGGCTCAACATCCCGTACGTCAGCGCGGACCGCTACGACGCAGACGGCGACGAGAAAGAGGAGCTGATCATCGAGTATCAGAACGCGAGCATCCTGATGCTCATCAACCTCCTCAAGCGGCTTGAGAGCAGCCTCGCGGCCTTCGAGGACTCCGTCGACCGGCTCATGGAACGCGAGCGAATCACCCGGCACATCGCGACGGGCGACTTAGAGGACGCCGACGCTCGACATGACGCCGTCGAACAGATTCGGGACACGTTCGACGAGGACTTCACGCGAGACATCGACTTCGAGGACGTCGCCGAAGCGATCACGCAAGTGAGTCCCGACAAGCGCGAGGAGATCGTCGCGGACATCGAGGAGGACCTCGCCGTTCTCGAACGGATCAGAGAACAGGCCCGAGACGCACTCCAAACCGACGAGGGAGGCCGAACGAGGGACGCGAAAGCCGAGCGGCTTCGGTTACTGATCGATCGGGAACTCACCGGCGAGAAGGTGATCCTCTTCAGTCAGTACGTGCCGACGGTCACGCACCTCTTCGAGCAGGTCACCGGCGAAAATCCGGCCCACACGCAAGTTGCGACCATTGGCGAAGGGCCGGGGGGTCCGACCGTCGGCTATGTACACGGCGGAAGCGGGTACAGCGAGCGCATTGTCGAGCAGTTCGCACCGGAAGCACAAGACGCAGATGTCGGCGAAAACGAGGAGATAGACATCCTCCTCGCCACCGACGTGCTCGGCGTCGGACAGAACCTCCAGGACGCGCGCGTCCTCGTCAACTACGATCTACACTGGAATCCGATGAAGATGGAGCAGCGGATCGGCCGGATCGACCGCATCACGACGAGACACGACGCGCTCTGGATCTACAACTTCGCACCGACCGGCGATCTGCGGAGGCAGTTGGGACTTATCGAGCGGATCGAAGAGAAGATCCGAGATATCGCCAGTACATTCGGACACGCAGCACCCATTTTAGACAGTGCCGAAGAACAGGTACACAAGACGCTTATCACCTACGAGCGTCTCGAAGACGGTGGAGACGAGTTCGGTGACGAGCGGTTAGAAGGGATCGGGTCCAAGTACGACGATCTCAGAAACACGGTTCGATCGTTCTGTGAGGAAAACGAGGTCGGTATCGAGGAACTTCGAAAAACCCGAGAGATCGTCGATTCGCGCGCTGAGCCACAACACTTCACCACACCGGGGAAATCTAACGACTACGTCACACTCACACATCTCGAACACAGTAGTGGCCGCACAGAGTGGCGCACGACCGTGTTCGATTCGGATCGACTACAACGAGCGATGATCGGCGGACAAGCGATATTCACCCAGTTCCCTCGACTCGAAACAGATGACGTACAGGTCTTTGAAACGATAGCGTCCTCGGATACGACTCGACACGCGATCCCGGAAGACGACCTCGACGAGCTGCGTGATTTCACCGAGGAATTAGGGAATCCAAGCACTTGGGAGAACGACATCCTAAGCCGGCAGACCGGTCAAAGCGATGTCATCACGAACATCAGGCAGCTATGCCGGAGCTTAGCGGAAAGCGATGAGGATATCAGCGACAAAGCTGCTGAGATCGTGGACTTATTGCACGAACGCGAGATGAGCGATTGGGCCGAAAATCAGTTGCGAACGATCTACCGTCGCCGTCGTCGGTATGGAACCAATGGCACAGTTCAGCGACTCCATCATAAACTAACGGAAGAGATCGAACTCGTTGATCCCGAGACTGTGAGCGGAACCGACGTCGCGCTCGCAGGACAGCTCTCCCCGGAAGAATAGCCTGTACAGGTCACTACGAGGACGGCCCAGACCTCCCCGACGTCGGGCTCTTCCAGCCGAGCGAGTCGAACGTTCTCGACGCGACGACCGAGGAGTACGAGAAGCTCCGCGTCAGCGACGTGCGCGCCGAGCGCGACGGGACGAGCGTCACGATCTCCGCGACGGCGCGGTACAAGCCGGAGGACGAAGACGCCCACGAGACCGACACGTACGGCTACACCGAGACGGAGTTCGTCGAGGCGTTCACGCTCGTCGACTGCTCGGAGGCGGAGGCCGCGCTCGTCGCCGCGTTCGTCCCGGTCGCGGTCGGCGACGAGATCGCGGGCTTCCGCGACAACGCCACCAAGACGAACTCGCTCGTCGACCGCCTGAAGGCGATCACGCTGCCCGACCCCGACGACGTGGCCGACGACCTCCGGCGCTACGTCGAGACGAAGGCACGCGCCGACGAACTCGACGCGAAGATCGCGGAGACGGACCGCCTCATCGACGAGATCGTCTACGAGCTCTACGACCTGACCGAAGAGGAGATCGAGATCGTCGAAGAGGCGGTCGCGGAGTAGGGGGCGTCGACGCGATCGAGCGGAGCGAGGTCGCGCTTTTATAAGTGGGCGGCGTTGCCGCGGTGAACTCTTCCAAAGCCCCAGCCGCTCGCTTATAAATGATCGACCATTGAGCGACCGTAAACACCGCCAAAGCCCCAGCCGCTCGCTTATAAATGATCGACCATTGAGCGACCGTAAACACCGCCAAAGCCCCAGCCGCGAGGGCTCGGTGCGCTCGCTGTCGTTCGAGACGCCGAAGGCGTCTCGTGATGACGAGAGAGCTTCGCTCTCTCGAACCACGCGCCTCGGTGCTTACGTCGCGCGCCTTCGCCCTCGCGGCAGCGTGGCGCTACGCGCCACGGGCAGCCGGCGGCTCCGCCGCCGGCGACTGCCCCTTTGAGTCCCGCCCCGCACCGCACAGCACCTCACACCTCCCCAGCCTCGTCGCTGGCGGCGGCCGCCGCCAGCGACTCCCTCGCACCGTCGGTTCGCGGCCTGACGGCCGCTCACCGGGGCGCGCCACCGCCTAGTTCTTTATAAACAATCGTCGCCTCCGCTCACGACTATTTAAATATCGAATCGCTGTCGCCGACCGCCAACAACTACTCCCATTATCGCTCACCGCTACTCCTGTACTGAGCGACAGGACCGGTCGGACGCGACCGAGCGAAGCGAGGGCGCGCCGATTTGGTCGAGCGTGTTCCGCGAGCGCTCGCTTACTGCCCCGCGTCGCCCCGCCGACCCGTCACGGTCCGAGAATACTTGTGATCGCCGCGGCAACTGTCGCGCGTATGCCGACGACGAACGTCGCCTGTCCGAACTGCGGCGAAGACACCCGTGGCACGCTTCCGGAAAAGGGCGCGAAGATCACCGGCGTATCGCGCAACATCAGCACGTACAACTTCACCACGTCGTGCTCGAACTGCGGCTTCAAATTCTCGATCGGCGCGGAGTGAGATGCTCGACCCCCACCTCAGCGAGAAGATCCGGACCGCGAGCGACTACCAGCTGACGATGGCCGAGGCGGAGCTGAAAAGCTCTGCCCAGACGCCGTTCGTCACGGATGCGCTCGACCAGATACGGCGCGAGAAGATGTCTCGTGAACCCGTGCCCGGAGAGGAGTATCAGCCCGATCCGGACCCGGGATTCGATCCCTCGTCGAGCGGGACCGCCGACAACGGCGACTCGGACGAGACGCTCACGGCGGTGCTCAGGTCCGAGCTGCGCGACGAGACCGTCGACGACACCCGCGACGAGACTGTCGACGACACGCGCGGGTAGTCGGGACCAAGGCGAGTCGGTCGCCTACTCCCGGTATGCCGCTTCGAGTTCCTCGGTGAAGTAGACGTACCGGCGTTCGACGCGTTCGAACTCCGTTCCGGGGATGGCGAGCGAATCGTCTATGGAACTGCTGTCGCGCACGATCTCCTCGACCCGCTCGGTGGTGACAAGCCCCTTCGCTTCCAAGCGCTCGATGGCCGTTTCGGCGGTTCCGTCGCCCCCGAGAATCCGGAGTTCTTCGGCGGACAGGCCCTCCTCGGTCATGAACTCGAACGTGTCCCGCTCGATGACCTCGCCCACCGCTACGACTTCCTCGACGAGCCGTTCCTCGGCGTCGGTCAACACGGTCGACTGGGCGTCTCTCGCGATTCCACTTTAGCGTTCGTCCGCGCGGGCCTGGGAGGTACATCTCGCTGATACAGAGACAAGGGGCTCGCGATCAGCAGAGCCAAGGAGACACCAACGACTCCGGTACGAAGAAACGGTTGGACGTTCGACGAGTGGGGCCGCAGCCGGATCAGGACTTGAATTTGTTCCCGCAGTTCAAACACTTTCTCCCGCTCCTCAGGGTAAGTCCTTTCGTATCCTGACTACCACAACGCGGGCATACTGGATACCCCATAGGCCAAATGAAATATGAGATACAATAAAAGCACTCTCGAATACCGGAACGTGTCCGCTGTCGTTTGAGAACGACGGCTACGAGAGAGCAATCGGAGTGGACTCGCGGGGGTCCCGCGAGCGAACGGAGTGAGCGAGTGGGACCACGCGAGGGAATGAGGCGACCGGAGGGAGCCGAATGGACTCGCGGGGATTTGAACCCCGGGCCTTCCCCGTGCCAGGGGGATGATCTACCACTGATCTACGAGCCCGCGAACGCATTCGTTCGTTCCGCGGTGAATATCTTAAGGGCTTCGAATCGCGGACCGACGGGGTCGCGCTCCACCCGCGCTCAGATCCGGTCGGAGTCGACGTACACGTCGAGGTCGACGTCCCGCGTCGACCCCTCTAAGTCCTGAACCGCGCGCTCGACGACGCGCTCGGCCTCGTCTCTGATCAGCGGGATCGCCTTCTTCAACACCCAGTCGAACGAGACCAGCCGCGGGAGGTCGAGCGCGTCAGAGCTGGCCGACCCGGGGTCGAACGCGACTTCGAGCGCGACCTCGCAGGGGGCGTCGTCGGTCGCGTCCGCGTCCGCGTCTGCGTCGTCGTCGTCGTTTTCGTCGCCCTCGACGCTCTCGGGCGGCGTCACTCGCCAACAGCCGCCGGCGTCGATGTCCTTCGTGATCTCCCAGTCGATCCGCTCGGGCGGCTCGACGCCGGTCACCTCCGAGCGGGCGGTGTAGGAAATCTTCCACCACGCGAACGTGAGCGCGTACTGGGTCCCGGGGCCGCCGTCGCCGGTGACGGTTCGGACCTCTCGGAGGTACTCGGAGTAGTTCGCGTACCGCGGGAAATCGAGCAGGAACTCGTACACCGCTTCCGGATCGGCGTACACCTCCGTACTCACGACGAGTTCGTCCACGTACCCGAGTTCGCGCGGCGCTTATTAAACGGACCGGCGACGGTACTCGTTCAATATCTCTGTGGTGGTCGCTATCCCGGCCTCGACCGCTCGGGTATAAATGGCTGGTCGCGGAGCGACGACGAACACCGCCAAAGCCCCAGCTGCTCGCTTATAAATGGTCGACGGTGGATCGGCGGCAAACACCGCCAAAGCCCCAGCCGCTCGCTTATAAATAGCTGATCGCAGCTCGACGGAGAATACCGCCAAAGCCCCAGCCGGGAGGGCGGCGCACGCTCGCTGCGCGCTTCAGTCGCTCACTCCGTTCGCTCCTTCCAGTGCTTGCGTCGCCTGCGCCGCCCTCCCGGCTGCCCCTTTGCGTCCCGCCCCTCCGGAAGACGTTCCTGCTCGCTTCGCTGCGCGGGCTGCGACTTCCGTGCTCCCGCTCGCTTCGCTCGCGGGAACGCACAGCAACCGCACCTCACACCTCCCCAGCCTCGTCGGGCGCGTCTTCGGGCTCCCTTCGGTCGCCCTCGTCGCGCCCGACTCCCTCGCGCGTGCGACTCGCGCCCTCCGGGCGCTCGTCGGCACGCGCCACCGCACTCGGTTGTTCTTTATAAGTGATCAGCGGGTCGAGTACCGCGATCGTCGGAACCCGGAACGGGCCGCCGAAGCCGCCGGATACATGGGGCCTCCGGCGCTCGTACGCCTATGGCTGCCGACGAGCGCAACGCCTTCGAAGTGTACCGCGATCGGGTGGATCGGCCCCTTGGCCGACTGTTCCGCGAGTACGGGGCCTCGGAGGCCCACTGGCTCGTGATCGGGATGGCCGCCAACGTCGTCGCCCGCGTCGCGGGGCTGATCCCGCCGGTCGTCCTCGGCGTCGCCATCGACGCCGTCTTCACCGGCTCCGGCCCCTACACGCTCCCGATAGTCCCCGACGCGTGGCTCCCCACCGAGGCGGGCGCACAGTTCCGCCTCTCGGTGCTGCTCATCTTCGGGTCGTTCATCGTGACGGGCGTGTTCACGTACGTCTACGGCATCGCCGCGAACAACTTCGCGCACCGCGTGATGCACGCGGTCCGCACCGACTCCTTCGACCAGATGCAGCGGCTCGACATGACCTTCTTCGACGACAAACAGACCGGCGAGGTCATGTCCGTCCTCAACAACGACGCCTCGAACCTGGAGGTCTTCTTAGACAACGCCCTCCAGAACTCCGCGCGCCTCGGCGTGATGCTCGTGGGAATCGCGGGCGTCCTCGTCTACTACAACTACGAGCTCGCGGTCGTCACGCTCGCCGCGGTCCCGCTCATGTTCCTCTTCACGCTCTGGTTCATGCGCGCGGTCGAGCCGCGGTACGTCGCGCAGCGCTCCGTCGTCGGCGACCTGAACACCGCGCTCGAAAACGCACTCTCGGGCGTCGAGCTGGTGAAGACCTCCAACACGGAGGCCCACGAGAGCGAGCGCGTCGAGGACGCCTCGTTCTCGTACTTCAAGCGCACGATGTCGATCCTCCGGCTCAACTACGTCTACCGGCCCGGGATGGAGCTGCTCGCCGGACTGGCGTTCGCCGCCACCTTCGCGGTCGGCGGCTTCTGGCTCGCGAACGGCCCGCCGGGCCCGTTCACGACCGAGCTGACGGTCGGGACGTTCGTCACCTTCGTCCTCCTCACCCAGCAGTTCGTCGCCCCGCTCGCGGAGGTGTCGAACATCATCGACCAGTACGAGAACGCCAAGGCCTCCTGCGAGCGCGTGTTCGGCCTGCGCGACATCCCGGTCCGCATCGAGGACGACGACGACGCGATCGAACTCGGCGGCGGGGGCCGGGGCGGCGGCGGCGACGGAGCGGCCGCCGACGGCGGAAGCGGCCCTGACGGCGGCAGCGGCTCGGGCGACGACGGCGCGACCGCCGACCACGGCGGCGTCGCCGGCGCCGTCGAGTACGACGACGTCTCGTTCGCGTACCCGGAGAACGCCCTCGTCGACCCCGAGGACGCCGACGAGGAGGTCCTCAGCGGCGTCTCCTTTACGGCCGACCCCGGCGACACCGTCGCGCTCGTCGGTCCGACGGGCGCCGGCAAGTCGACGCTACTGAAGCTCCTCCTCCGGCTGTACGACGTCACCGACGGCGCCATCCGGGTCGACGGCCACGACGTCCGCGACGTAACCGTCGAGAGCCTCCGCTCGTCGGTCGGCTACGTCGCGCAGGACACGACGCTGTTCGACGGCACCATCGCCGAGAACATCCGCTACGGGCGGTTCACGCGGATCGACGAGGACGGCGACGAGGGCGACAGCCTCGACGAGGACGAGGTCCGCGAGCGGGTTATCGAGGCCGCGAAGGCCGCGGAGGCCCACGAGTTCATCGCCTCCCTGCCGAACGGCTACGAGACGCGAATCGGCGAGCGCGGCGTGAAGCTCTCGGGCGGGCAGCGCCAGCGGCTCGCCATCGCACGGGTCGTGCTTCAGGACCCCGCAATCTTGATCCTCGACGAGGCGACCTCGGCGGTCGACACGGAGACGGAGATGCTGATCCAGCGCTCGCTCGACCGCCTCGCGGCCGACCGGACCACCTTCGTCATCGCGCACCGCCTCTCGACGGTCACCGACGCCGACACCGCGCTCGTGTTGGAGGACGGCGAGGTCGTCGAGCGCGGCACCCACGACGAGCTGCTCGCCGCGGACGGCCTCTACGCGAAGCTGTGGGGCGTTCAGGCCGGCGAGATAGACGAGCTACCGGAGGAGTTCGTCGAGCGCGCCCGCGAGCGCCACGTCGACCGCGCGGTCGAGCGGGCAACCGCGGAGAGCGAGGTCGACTCGGAGACGCTCGACTGACGGCGGGCGGCTTTTTTCAGACCTTCAGTCGTCGCTCGACGCCTGTCCGGTCGCGTCGGCGTCGGCGTCCGGCACCGCGGCGGCGGGCGCGGGCGGCTCCTCGCGGACGTCGGCGCCCTTGCCCTCCGCGATGACCTCCGCGTACGCGTCGGGGAAGACGCGGACGAAGTCGTCGAGCGCGGCCTCCCAGTCGTCGAGCAGGTCGGCCGCGCGCTCGCTGTCGGTGTACGCGCGGTGGTTCTCGATGAGGCGGCGGAGCATCCGCTCGTCGGAGTCGTCGAGCGTCTCGGAGACCGACACCATCCCGCGGTTGACGCGGTCGTCGAGGCGGTCGTCGGGGTCGTATACGTACGCGACGCCGCCGGACATCCCGGCCGCGAAGTTGCGCCCCGTGTCGCCGAGGACGGCGACGACGCCGCCGGTCATGTACTCGCAGCCGTGGTCGCCGACGCCCTCGACGACCGCCCGGACCCCGGAGTTGCGGACGCCGAACCGCTCGCCCGCGACGCCGTTGACGTACATCTCGCCCGCGGTGGCGCCGTACAGACAGACGTTGCCCGCGACGACGTTCTCGGTCGGGTCGTACGCCGCTTCCGGAGGCGTGTCGATCACGATGCGGCCGCCGGAGAGCCCCTTGCCGACGTAGTCGTTGGCGGCGCCAGACAGCTCCATCGTGATCCCGGGCGCGAGGAACGCGCCGAAGCTCTGTCCCGCCTCGCCGTCGAACCGGCAGGAGACCGTGTCGTCCGGGAGCCCCTCGCCGCCGTGCTCGGAGACGACGCGGTTCGAGAGCGTCGCGCCGACCGCGCGGTCGACGTTTCTGATGTCGCGGGTGAGCGCGACCGGCGCGCCGTCCTCGATGGCGGGCGCGGCCTCGTCGATGAGGTCCCAGTCGAGCAGGTCGTCGATGCCGTCGTGGGCCTGCTCGCGGACCTTCGTGCGGGCCTCGCCGGCGGGCTCGGCGATGACCGCCGAGAGGTCGAGGTGCTTCGCCTTCTCGTGGTCGGTCTCCCGCTGCGTGAGCAGCTCGGGGCGGCCGATGAACTCCTCGAGCTCGGTGTACCCCTGCTCGGCCATGATCTCCCGCAGCTCCTGGGCGATGAACGTCATGTAGTTGATGACGTGGTCCGGCTGGCCGGGGAACCGCTGCCGGAGGTCCTCGCGCTGGGTGGCGACGCCCACCGGGCAGGTGTTCTCGTGGCACTGCCGGGCCATCACGCAGCCCGACGTGACGAGCGACGCGGTCCCGAAGACGTACTCCTCGGCGCCGAGCGCGGCCGCGACCGCCACGTCGCGACCGGTCCGCAGGCCGCCGTCCGCGGAGACGCGAATCCGGTCGCGCAGGCCGGTGGCGCGGAGCATCTGGTTCGCCTCCGCGAGCCCCAGCTCCCACGGCAGGCCGGCGTTCTTGATCGAGGTCTTCGGTGACGCGCCGGTGCCGCCGTCGTGGCCGGAGACGTGGACGACGTCGGCGTTCGCCTTCGCGACCCCGGCCGCGATGGTGCCAATTCCCGCCTCCGAGACCAGCTTCACGTTGACGTCGGCCTCGGGGCTCGCGGCCTTCAGGTCGAAGATGAGCTGCTTGAGGTCTTCGATCGAGTAGATGTCGTGCTGGGGCGGCGGCGAGATGAGCCCGACGCCGGGGGTCGAACACCGCACGTGCGCGATCATCTCGTTGACCTTCTTCCCGGGGAGGTGGCCGCCCTCGCCGGGCTTCGACCCCTGCGCCATCTTGATCTGGAGCTCCTCCGCGCTCGCGAGGTACTCCGAGGTGACGCCGAAGCGCCCCGAGGCGACCTGCTTGACCGTACACTCCTTCTCGGTGTCGAACCGCTCCGGGGGCTCGCCGCCCTCGCCGGTGTTCGACTTCGCGCCGAGCCGGTTCATCGCGACCGCGTTGTTCTCGTGGGCCTCCGGCGAAATGCTCCCGAGGCTCATCGCGGCCGTCGAGAAGCGCTCGACGATCGACTCGACGGGCTCGACCTCCTCGACCGGGACCGGGTCGCGGTCGGAGTCGAACTCCAGGAGGCCGCGCAGCGACTGCAGCTCCTCGGTCTGGTCGTTCACCAGCTCGGCGAACTCGCGGTACTGCTCGTAGTCGCCGCCGCGGACCGCCTGCTGGAGCGTGCCGACCGTCTGGGGGTTCCAGCCGTGCTTCACGCCCGAGGAACGGTGCTCGTACTCGCCGATCGTCTCCAGTTCGGGGTCCGCGCCGAACGCCATCGCGTGGCGCGTGCGGAGGTCGTCTTCGATCTGTTCGACCCCGATTCCCTCGGTGCGGATCTCGGTCCCCTCGAAGTACTCGGCGACGAACTCGGAGTCGAGCCCGACCGCCTCGAAGATCTGGGCGCCCTGGTACGACTCCATCGTCGAGATGCCCATCTTCGCCATCGTCTTGAGGAGGCCGTCCTCCAGCGCGTGCCGGTACGCCGCGAGCGCCTCCTCCTCGTCGGCGCCGTCCGGGCCGGCGACCACGTCGGCGATGGACGCGTACGCGAGGTACGGATCGATCGCGTCCGCGCCGTAGCCGACGAGCGTCGCGATGTGGTGAACCTCGTGCGGCTCACCGGACTCGACGACGACGCCCGCGCGGTTGCGGAGCCCCTTGCGGACGAGGTGGTGGTGGACCGCGCCGGTCGCGAGCAGGCTCGGCACCGCGAGCCGGTCCGGACCGACCCCGCGGTCAGAGAGGACGACGGCGTCGGCGCCGTCCTCGATGGCCGCCGCGGCGTCCTCGCGGACCCGGGTGACGGCGTCGACGAGCGAGCCGTCGCGGTCGTAGGTGACGTCGACGGTCACGGAGGTGAACGAGGGGCCGTCGGCGGTTCCGTCGTCGCTTTCGCGGCGATCGCCCGGACTCCGCTCGCCCGGCCCAGGGAGGTCGCGGAGCGCCGCCGTCTCGGCGTCGGTCAGGACCGGCGTGTCGGCGACGATCTGCTCGGCGTGTTCGGGCGTCTCGTCGAGGAGGTTGCGCTGGTTGCCGATGCGCGTCTCCAGCGAGGTGACGAGCTCCTCGCGGATGTAGTCGATCGGCGGGTTCGACACCTGCGCGAACAGCTGCTTGAAGTAGGTGAAGAGGGGGCGGTCGACGTCGGCCAGCACGGACAGCGGCGTGTCGTCGCCCATCGAGCCGACCGGGTCCTTCCCGTCCTTCGCCATCGGTTCCACGAGGTGGTTCAGCGAGTCGGTCGTGTAGCCGAACGCGGCCTGGTGGGCGCGGACGGTGGGTTCCGCCTCGTCCGTCTCGCCGTCCGCCTCGTCCGTCTCGCCGTCCGCCTCGTCCGTCTCGCCGTCCGCCTCGGCGACCTCGTCGGCGTCGACCCCGGCCGCGACGCCGTCCTCGTCGGTGAGCGCGTCGAGTTCGACCTGGCCGTCCTCGACCCACTCGCCGTACTTCTCGTCGGTGAGCTCCTCGAACACCTCGTCGTCGGGGACGATGCGGCCCGCCTCGGGGTCGGCGACGAAGATCTCGCCGGGCTGGAGCCGACCGCGGCGCCGCACGTCGGCGGGCTCGGTGGGGAGCGCGCCCACCTCGCTGCCGACGACGAGGCGGTCGTCCGTCGTCACCTCGTAGCGGCACGGGCGGAGCCCGTTGCGGTCCAAGACGCCGGCGACCCGCTCGCCGTCGAAGCCGATGACGAGGGCCGGACCGTCCCACGGCTCGACGAGCGAGGCGTGGTAGTCGTAGAAGTCGGCGCGGTCGTCGTCCATCAGGTCGTCGCCGCGGAACGCCTCCGGGATCAGCATCCGGAGCGCGTGCGGGAGGTCGCGGTCGGTCTGGAGCAGGAGTTCGAGCGCGTTGTCGACGCTCGCGGTGTCCGACTGGTTCGGGTCGTCGATCACCGGCTTGATCGTGTCGAGCTCGGCCCCGAACGCCGGGTGTTCGAGGTCGTTCTCGCGGGCCCGCATCCAGTTGACGTTCCCGCGGATCGTGTTGAACTCGCCGTTGTGGACGATGTTGCGGTACGGGTGCGCGAGGTGCCACGCGCCGAGCGTGTTCGTCGAGAACCGCGCGTGGACCAAGGCGACGTGGCTCGCGAACCGCTCGTCCGTCAGGTCCGGGTAGTAGCCGTCGAGCTGCGAGCCCTTCAGCAGGCCCTTGTAGACGACGCGCTGGCGGTCGAGCGAACAGACGTAGAAGCGGCCGGCGCCGTCGACGTCGGACACGGCGTTCTCGATCTCGCGACGGGCGGCGTACAGCGCGCGGTCGAACCCGAGCAGGTCGGGGTCGACGTCGTCGGACCGGTCCGCCTCGCTGGTGAACCGCTGGGCGAGCCCCGCGCCGTCCACGGGCGCGACGAACACCTGCGACACCTCGGGCTCCGAGTCGAGCGCCGTGGCGCCGAGGTCGCTGTTATCGGTGGGAACGGAGCGCCACGCGAGCACTTCCAGCCCGTAGACCGCGCACACCTCGGCGATGACGTCGTGTATCTCGGCCTGAACGCCCGGTTCGGGCGGCATGAACACGGAGCCGACCGCGTACTCCTCGGGGAGGTCGGCGTCGACGACCTCGCGGAAGAACTCGTCGGGGCGCGCGACCATGATCCCCGCGCCGTCGCCGGTGTTCTCCTCCGCGCCCGTCGTCCCGCGGTGTTCGAGATTCTCGAGCAGTTCGACCGCGTCCGTGACTGCCTCGTGCGACGGCGCGCCGTCGAGGTCGACGACTCCCCCGATGCCGCAGTTCGATCGGTCGTCCGTCGGCGCCGCGAGCCCCCCCTCCTGACCCGAGGACTCCGAGTCGCGTACGCCCCGGGTGGTACTACGTGACTTGGTCATACACTCGCGTACGAGTGAACAGTTAAAGGTATGACCCTGATAGGGGTAGGATCCATCGTACACACATTAGGGAATATAAGGTAATTATTCATCACGGGTGGTGACAAGATCACACACCACGGGATCGATCAGGAGTTCCCCGCTTCGGAGCCACAGATTGACGTGTTATCCCAGGATCTACCGTGTGCGTCTCACAGATCTCGATCTGAGTGGTAGAACGTCCAGTCGAGAGCTACCCTTCGAGGGGGACGAACGAGCCGTTGATGTCCCACTCGTGGATACAGTAGACGTTGCCGGGCTCGTCCGCGATCCGCCACCCGTCGGCCTCGTCGTCCCACCGCTCCTCGCGCCCGCACAGCTCGCACGTGCGCTCCTTCGGCGGTGTGATGGTCACGCTCATACCCGAGCGAACGGCACCGGCGAGCAAAAGGATACCGGCGATCGGCGGCGAGTGACCGCACGCGGTGACACCCGATCGGGCGGCGACTTCCGGATCGACCGCGCCATCGCGATCACGACCCGCGTCCACGACGCCGAGCGAGCAGCGACGCGCCCATCACCGCCGCGAGCGACGCGACGGCGTCGAAGCCGGGGAGGTCGTACGCGGTCGATCGGATCGGCGCCTCGTCGTACCCGAGGTCGCTCGCGTCGGCCTCGTCCGCGGACCGATCGCTCGCCGCGGACGGATCTCCCGGTTCGGCAGAGTCGGGAGACGCGGTTGACGTCCCGCCGTCGCCCTCACTCCCGGCGTCGTCGCCGGGCCGCCCGTCGGTCGGACGGGACCCGTCCGCCGCGGCACCGTTCGATCCGCGTTCCGGCCCGCCGGTACCGACGAGCTCCGGTGGCCCCGCAGACGGCGGGATCGCCGTGTCCCCCGGAGCGATCGTGATACCCATCCCCGGACGAGGCCCCGATCGGTCGGCGTCCGACGCGGGCGGCCCTTCGGGCAAACCCGAACCGCCCGCGTCGGTGACGTTACCGGTGCCGGCCGAGCCGGCGGGACCGACGGCCCCTCCGGATCCGCTCGGACCGCCGGTCGAACCGCCACCGGTCGAATCGCCGCTGGCGGCCGAACCGCCGCCGGCGATCGAACCGGAACCGTCCACCGCCCCGGGTGAGCCCGACACCTCCGAATCGATGGACGAGCCCGCTTCGGTCGAGTCGTCGTCGGTCGCCGCGTCCGTACCCCCGTTCGTCGGATCGGCGGCGCCGTAGGTCAGATCAGTCGTCGCGCGGTGCCGGTCGTCGGCCGCGGTCCGACGCAGTCGGTCGTCGTCGACCCGGAACCCGGCCTCGAACGTCGCGCCGGGTTCGGGGAGCGTCTCGGTACCGAACGCGCGCTCGCCGTCGGCGACGAGGTACAGCCCCTCTCGGTCGAGGTGGACCGCGGATTCGTTCGGTGTTCGACCGAGCGCGTCGCCGTCGGTGGACTCGTTGCCGTCGTCCGTCTCCGTCGGCGCCACTCCGAACGAGAGGCCGTCGAGGCGGTCGAGGTCCGCACCTCGCTCCAGCGACGCGTTCGCGGCCGCCGGCAGGCCCGTCAGCCCGGTCGCGTTCACGGCGTACACGACGGTGTCGTTCGCGGTCGCGGTCGTCGCGGGCGTGAGCGTTCCGTCGGCGATCGCCCCTCTGACCGCGGTCGCGTTCCCGAAACCGCCGGGAGCGACCGCCCGAGTGGTGTACGCGGTCAAGTTGCCCGTCGAGCGAGGTTCAACGGTGACCGTCGCGGTGTCGTTGGCGACCTCGGTGCCGTGCTCCGACCGCAGCGTGAGGTCGTACGTCCCGGGCGAGAGCGGAGCGGTATCTCCAGTGACCGATTCGACGCCGATTCCGGACCCGGTCGTGACGAACTCCGATGGGGATTCGGGCGAGACGTACGTGTTGACCGTGACTGGTGTCGGACCCGTTTCGGTGGTTGTCAGTTCGAGTGTTGTAGTGGTATTATTACTCGTATTAGAGAATATCAGCTCCAAGTCTGGTACACGATGAGACAGAGAGATTCTGATATGATTTCCAGACATAGCTTGGTTTGAGATATCGCTTAGGGAGATTTCTTTTCTCTCGTCTCCAATAATCTGGAAATTTTCTGAGTTTCCCCTTCTTGAGTGAATATAGTATGTACCGGAAGAGAGCAGTGACGTATTATACCCGACTTGATCTGAATTATTTAATCGAGTTCCCACAGACACTACGCGAGTCGTGTTGTCCTCGTTTAGTCTGTGTAACTCAACTCCTTCCGCATTTAGAGAAGAATTAAAATTGACCATTTGACCAGAGTATACAGGTTTTTCCAGTGATTGATTGCGCTTAATTTGAACACCCTCTGAGCTGGATCCATTTGTGCGGATAGAGTCTATTGAGATCACGCCAGCATCTGCGACACCATCAGAAACAAAGTGCTTATTTAGATCAGAGTTTCGTAATAGTTCAGAATCTTTTGGAGAAATCCAATCTCCAACGCTATGTCCACGTGCTAGCTGTATGGCCGCCGCATAGCGATTACTTCGGAGAATACCACTTTTATCACTTGTAGTATTAAAATAGAGTTTAACATCTTTATTCCATCCAGTTAGAACTCTTGAATTAGCAACAACCTCGTTATGTCGGATATATCTAGTTGAATTGACAGGATATAATGAAACCAAAAATGGGGTTTCGTCCGCAATTGTATCAGAAACTTTAGCGCTAGGGACTGTGATACTATCTGATTGTGGGTTTTCATATGAAAGATTAGCAAACTCAATACCAGCATTTACTATCCGTCCTTTATCTGCTGACAACGCTGAATCGGTCATGTTAGTAGGAAGAAAGTCTCCAATACCGTGATCAGAAGTCCCGGAAGTAGAGTTCGCAATCAGAAATCCTCTAACGTCACCCCCCGGGTAGGATGTACCAACAGAAACGGTTTCTTTTGTCTTAAGCACACTTTTGGGGAGTTGTCGGATTCCAATTATTTCATTGTTATCTCCACGTGTAATGAAAAGAGTTGAGTTTGTGTTGCCGCTGAGATCGCTAACCGTTATGCCGATAGTTGTTCGAATGTCTCTGTGTAGTTGAGGAGAACCAGTTGCTTGATCATGAATCTCAATTGAACCATCAATTATATTGAATGAATCTGTACTCTTTGCCTCCGTGGCTTCTGTAGAAGAATAATCAGTGCCATTTGTAATAGTGATATTATAATCCAAATTGATTGATTTCTGAGCATTACTTGTATCTATTCCGGATATTTGAGCGGAGTCAATCTGTATTGAGCGGGGTGATCCATTTGGACGTATAGTTGCTGTTAGAAGCTCTCTATTCGCAGATTCTACCAGGGTAGTATTAATTACAGACCCATTTTGAATATCTATAATGGACAATGAGGCTGAGGATGTGTTGACCCCTCTTGACTCAATACTACCTAAATTCACATATAATCTGATTTTGCTGGCGGTGTTTGTCTGGTTTGAGAGTAATATTTCAATATTGCTGATATTTTGTCTAGATTTGTCTATTCGAATAGGGTTTGGGTTACCAGTTTCATTTAAAATAGGTTTGTAATCGTGAGTTTGAGCTCCGACTGTGCTCACTCCCAATAATAGAACAACAGCACCCACCACGACACAGATCACGATACCGGCCCACAGCCATCGAAGCGATCGCGTCTGGATCATAGCGAACGAGCCACGGATGCCAGAGCGATCGCTCTCGGGGCAGCGCGACGTCGGTAGTCGGCCCGGCCCGGCGAAGCGGCTCTTGTCACACCGCGGGATCTCTCACTCGGGTCGATCGCTTATAAATGGCTTACGGACGTGAAAGCTTCCGTTCGGAGAAATAATCGCAAGACTGCGGCACCGCATGAAGGAGTGATACAAGCTGGTTCACCGGAGTGAATCCGGAAAAGGACCGAGCGGAAGGGCGGGAACTGAGTGGTCGCCGAAGCCGGTCAGTGTTCGACTGCTTCCATCATCGCGAGCAGCTGTTCGGACTGATCGACCTGGACCGGATGGAGTCCCACCAGCGCGATCACGTCCTCGCTGTCCGCGTCGGCCGCTTGGTGTTGGACGGTCGCGAGATAGAGGAAGACGGGGATGTCCTCGACGGACCCGCTCTGCCCGTTCGAGCCTTCGACGTCGGCGCTGACCGTCGTCTCGAACTTCGAGACGGTCGTCTCCTTGCCGAGGATCGTCCGGGTCTGCTCGCCGCGCGACTCGATATCGTCCGTCTGGATGTCGGCGTTGCCGCCGCCGACGCCCTGCTGAGTGACTTGGTTGAGGAGCTGGCGGATGAGGTCCGCACCCTCCACTCGGACGAGGGGATTGACCGACTGGCCGGCGACCGAGGCGTTCGGCGTGCTCGCCACGAACAGCGCCGACTGGGTCGTCGGGTTGACGTACCGGGCGATCCACGTCGTCGCCGTTACCCTCGCGTTCACGCCCGTGACGTTGAACTCGCGGTCGATGCTGAACGACTCCGGCTCCTGTCCGTTGTACTCGGAGTCGGCGTACGCGCTCTCAGGGACGCGCGCCGGTTCCGCGTCGAACTCGTAGCTCCCGTCCTGGCCGGCGCAGCCGGCGACCGCGACGGACGCCGAGGCGGCCACGGCTGCGAGCAGTCCACGTCGTTTCATGTGTTCTGGTAGGTCTGCACAGTTCTTTAAGCCTATCGACGCGTCTATTAGTCGCGAGAACCCCGCAGCCGAAGGCACAAAGTTCACGTCGGGCCGCGCGCGACGTGAGGCAAATGGAACGTCGAGGACAAACCGGGCTGGTGGAAGCGCTCTTCTTAGACGTGGTTCGCCTCCACGAGACGTGGATGGAGGTGGTCTTCCCGCGGCAGCTCGACCCGAGCGCCGTCCTCGGGAAGTGGAAGCCCGAGACGACCGTCCAGTCGGTCGGCTACTACCTCTGGGCGGTGCTGGGCGCGCCGCTCGTCGCGGTCGCGTACCCGCTCCTGCTCGTCGGGTTCGCCACGCGCTACTACGCGGCGAAGCTCGACTCCGCGGTCACCCGCATCGGCGTCGCCGGCGCCGTGCTCGTCGCCGCCGTCGTCTGGGGGACGCTGACGGTGATCACGCACCTCCAACTCCCGTTCGACGCGGTGATCGCGGTCGGCGCCGCCAGCACGGTGGCGGTCGTCTCGGCCGCGCTCGCGGCCGGCTTCTCGAAGGTCGGCGGGCGGTTCGTCAGCGTCCTGCTCGCGTACCCGTTCGCGATGACGGCGCTGTTCTTACCGCCGGTCGTCGCCGCGCTCGTCACGCCGACGCTGGAGGAACTAATCTTACCGCCGAGCTACGAGCTGGCGCGGTGGATCCTCGACACGTTCCTCTCGGTGGGCGGGATCAACGAGGCGCTCCGCGGCGCGTTCGACCTGGAGACGTTCGGCGAGCAGTGGGGGCTCCCCGGGCTCGGCTACGTGCTGATGTGGATCGGCATCTCGGTGCCGCTCGGGTGGTTCCTCGGCCTGCTCGTCGCGCTGGCGAACCTGATCCGGCCGACCGACGACGCCTGATTCGGTCGGTTCACTCCTCGGAATCGTACTACTCTTCGGAATCGTACTACTCTTCGGAATCGTACTTCTCGCTGGCCGATTCGAACGCCGACGCCGAGCGCTCCGTCTCCCGCCGGCGCTCGCGTTCCGCGATCGCCTCGGGGGCCGGACTCGCGTCGTCGTCGATCCGAGCGATCGACTTGTGGACCTTCGCGTGACACCAGCGACAGAGGCCGACCGTGATCTCGTGAGCGTCGTCGCCGCCGTACGAGAGGTGATGCTCCTCCACGAGCGGCCGCGAGTCGTCGTGGGCCAGTCGCACGTCGTCCAGTCCGCACCGGGAGCAGGCCTTCGCGTCCGTCGTGGACCGATAGTGCGGGCACGCGTGCCACTCGCGGTCGGGGCCGACGTGACAGTCGTATCCGTCAACGCGTCGGGCGGCCGCGAACTCGGGGTCGTGTCCCGCGCGCGTGAGCGCGGAGCGGCACCGGCCGTCGTCGGTGAGGTGGTCGCAGACGCCGGCGACCGCGTACGGGTCGTCGACGCCGACGGGAGTCCCGTCGGGAGTGCGCTCCATACCGGCCGGTGGGGGCGGACTCACTTCAATTCGGTCGGCCGGAGCGGGGAGACGCGAGAGGTGCGGGTGGGGGGAGATGCGGGAGGCGCGGCCAGTTAGACGAGGCTGGCGCCGTCGAAGTCAGTGCGGCCGTAGTCGACGTCGAGCAGGCGGAGGAGGGTGGGCGCGACGTCGAGGAGGTCGGCGTCCTCGACCGTCGCGTCCGGGTGGTCGACGAACAGCGCGGCGTCGTCGAAGGCGTGCATCCCGGTCCGCGGGCCGTCGGGGTCGAACACCTCGTCGTGCGGGCGGAACCCGGACTTGAGGTCGAACCCGTCGTTCGGGAGGACGACGAGGTCGGGCGCGATGGCGGCGTGGTCGCCCCGGAACACCGTCTCGCGGTCGACGACGCGGTCGGCGACGGGGTTCCCGTCGGGGCCGGTCCACGACTCCAGCGCCTCGCGCAGCTCCGCGCGCCTCTCCTCGTACTCGGATTCGGGGACGACCCCGTCCGGCTCGCGCCCCTCGACGTTGAGGTAGAAGCGGCCCGGGACGAGCGAGTACGCGCGGGCGTCGTCGATGTCGGCGAGCGCGTCGTGGCCGTCGTCCTCGTAGGAGAGCCACCCCTCACGTTCGAGCCACTCGTTGCAGTAGACGTCGTAGCGCAGCCGCCTGAACCCGTGCGTCGATCCGACGACGAGCGTGACGTCGTCGGAGAGCGCCTCGCGGACCGTCCCGATGTGGTCGTCTAAGGCGGTGTGGAAGGAGAGCAGCTCCTCGCGGTACGTCCCGCCGTCCTCGTAGTCGCCCCATAGGAAGTGGTTGACGCGGTCGGGAGCGGTGAAGACGCCGACGAAGAGGTCCCAGTCGTCGCGCTCGACGTACCGCTCGAAGGCCGCGGCGCGGGCGTCGAGGGTCTCGCGGGCGTGTTCTAAGAACGCGGTCTTGTCTTCCTTGTGGCCGAGCTTCGCGTTGACCGAGAGGCGGTAGTCGCTGCCGGTGAGGTACTCGCGGAGCTCTTCGGGATGTGCGGCCGCGTCGAGGTCGGGCGAGAGGTAGCCCGAGACCATTCGCTGAACGGTCCGCTGGGGCGGGAACGTGACGGGGACGTTCATCACGGTCGCGTCGAACCCCGCGTCGGTCGCGCGGTCCCAGACCCGCGGGGCCTGGACGTCGCGGCCCATCGGCACGTACGTGTCGTAAGAGCCGACCTCGCGGTCCTGAAAGCCGTACACGCCCGTTTCTCCGGGATTTTTCCCGGTCGTGAGGCTCGGCCAGCACGCGCTCGACTCCGCCGGGACGATGCTGTCGATCCCGCCGCCCTCGCCGTCGTCCGCGATCGCCGACAGCGTCGGGAACGTCTCGGGGTTGTCGGCGACGAGCCGGTACGAGAGGCCGTCGATCCCGATGAACGCCACCCGCGGCGTCTCGCTCCCACGCAGCCGGTCGAAGAGGCCCATACACACCCATCCGCGGTCGAAGGCAAAAGGATTGACATCGGCGCGGCAGAGAGCGCGGGGACCGACCCGCGCTCGAAGACTCCCTCGGGGGGCTTTTTGTCCGTGACCCGCGGAGGGCCCGACATGGAGACCCGACGCGCGCTGCTCGTCGACGCGTTCGCCGCGGAGCCGCTGGCCGGGAACGCCGCCGGCGTCGTCCCGGACGCCGAGGGGCTGAGCGACGACCAGATGGCCGCGGTCGCCGCCGAACTGGGCGCCTCGGAGACGGCGTTCCTAACCGACGGCGACGGCGCGACCGGTGACGGCGATAACTCGGCCGGCGACGGCGCGGCCGACGACCGGCTCCGCTACTTCTCGCCGACCACGGAGGTCGACCTCTGCGGGCACGCCACGATCGCGACCTACGGCGCCCTGTTCGCCGAGGGTGCGATCGACGGCGGCGAGCGCGCTGTCCGCACGAACGTCGGCGACGTCACGGTCGCGGTCGACGACGACGGCACCGTCTGGATGCGACAGCAGGCGCCGAGCGTGGAGGTCGTCGACGTCGACCTCGACCGGGTCGCGGACGCCCTCGGGGTCGACCCCGCCGCGCTGCGCGACGTCGGCGCGGACCTCCCCGTCGCGGTCGCGTCGACCGGCCTTCCGTTCCTCGTCGTCCCCGTGAACTTCTTGGAGCGGCTCGGCGAGGCCGACCCGGACGACGACGCGGTCGAAGCGCTCTCCGACGAGTTCGACGTCGCGGGCGTCTACGCGTTCACCTTCGACGCGCTCGACGCGGACTCGACGCTCCACGGCCGGGCGTTCGTGCCGTCGCTCGGCATCCCCGAGGACCCGGTCACGGGCACCGCGAGCGGGGCGGTCGGCGGGTACCTCCGCCACGTCGACGCCTTCGACGGCGACGAGCCCGAGGAGCTCCGGTTCGAGCAGGGCCACTTCGTCGACCGGCCGGGTCACGTCCGCGTCCGCGTCGAGGCGGAGGGCGTCCGCGTCGGCGGGCGGGCGACGGTCGCGCTCGACGGGGAGATCCGGATCCCCGACGACGAGGACGACGAGATCATCGAGGCGTAAACCGCCTGTCCCGAACCGCCGACCGGGACGGTCCCGTCGCTCACGGCCGGACTCGCGGGCCGCGGACCGAACGTTTAGCATCGTTCGCGACGTACCGTGACTATGGAGTTCGACCTTCCACGCGCGGCAGCGATCCTCGTACTGATCGTCGCGGTCGGCGCCGGCGGCCTCATCGGCGCGGGGATGATGCCCCTCCAGACGACGCTGATGATGGTCGTCCCGTCGATGCTCGTCTTCGGCGCGCTCGCGTTCGCGCTCGGCGTGAAACACGGCGAGTTCCGGGCCGGACACGCCTGAGCCGACGCCGAAGGCGGGAGACGAGCGCCCGATCGCGAAGCGATAGCGGTTGTCGCCGCGACCGACCGGGAATCACGAGCCTTTTGAGACGGCGTGGCGAACCCGGAATCGTGCTGCCCGGGTCGCCACTCGTCGAACTGCTGTTGATCGCCGGCGGCGTCGCCCTCCTGTACGCCGGCGCCGAACTGCTCGTCGCGGGCGCGAGGGACCTCGCGCTCGCCGTCGGGCTGAAGGCGTCGACCGTCGGCGTCACCGTCGTGGCGTTCGCGACGACCGCCCCGGAGCTTTTCGTCTCCCTCCTCGGCGCCGTCACGGTGTCGACCGACATCGGGCTCGGCGCGATCGTCGGCTCGAACATCGCGAACATCGGGCTCGTGCTGGGCGTCTCCGCGCTGATCCGCCCGCTCGACGTCTCCGACACCGTCTTCCGCCGAGACGTGCCGTTCATGGTGCTGGCCGCGCTGCTGCTCGTCGGCCTCGGCTGGGACGGTCGGATCGGGCTCGTCGACGGCGCCGTGCTGCTCGCGGCGCTCGTCGCGTTCACCGCCGCGGTCCTGTGGCGCGTCCAGGAGAACCAGTCGGCGATCACCGACAGCGAGCGTGACGAGATGCCCGACGCGAAGCTCCGCGACGCCGCGATCGTCGTCGCCGGGATCGCCGCGCTCGTCCTCGGGTCGCGGTGGCTGATCGACGGCAGCGAGTCGCTTCTGGCGGCCGCCGGCTTCTCGGACATCTTCATCGGGCTCACCGTGCTGGCGCTCGGCACGTCGCTGCCCGAACTGGCCGCGAGCGTCGTGGCCGCGGTGCGCGGCGAGGCGGAGTTCAGCGTCGGCAACGTCGTCGGCTCGAACATCTACAACGTCCTCGCGGTCATCGGCATCGTCGCCGTGGTGACCCCCATCCGCGTCGCCCCGGGCGTCCGGGGCTTCGAGTTTCCCGCGCTGCTCGCGTTCACCGCCGCCATCGTCGGGGTGATGGCGTACCGCGAGCGGATCACCCGCGTCGACGGCGCGGCCCTCACCGTCGGGTACGGGATCTTCGTCTACCTGTTGCTCCCGTAGCGCGGGAGCCGTCCAGCGGACCGGAGCGGAGGCGTGACGGAACGCGAACCGACGGGTATTCGGTCGCGGACGGCGGAGCCGGTGTCGTGATAGCGATCGTCGTCAGCCGGGCCGACAGCGCCTCCGAACACATCGGCGAGCGGCTGCTGGAGGTCGGCGACTGGGAGACCCGGGAGGACGGCTCGCGGTCCGACGCCGACGGGGGCGGAACGTACTACCGGACCGACGGGGTCGAGCTCCGCGAGTTCGACGACCTCCACATCCACATGTCGGACCCGACCGCCGCGTTCGACTGCGACCCGGCCTTTATCGCGTTCGTCTCCCGGCATTCGGGCGAGACCGGCGAACTGCTCACCGCGCACGTCACCGGGAACTTCGGCGGCGCCGAGTACGGCGGCGAGCCGGAGTCGCTGGCGCGGGCCGCGCCCGGGGCCGAGAAGCGCGTCGTCGAGGCGCTCGCGCGGCACGCGCCGGAGGGGTACGAGGTCGGTATCGAATGCACGCACCACGGGCCGACCGACGTGTCGGTCCCCTCCCTGTTCGTCGAACTCGGCTCGGACGAGCCCCAGTGGGCGGACCCGGCGGCGGCCCGGGCGGTCGCGCGGGCGGTCCTCGACCTGCGGGGGACGGGCGCCGATCTGACCGATGATTCCGGCGGCCGTCCCCGCCACGTCGTCGGCTTCGGCGGCGGCCACTACGCGCCGCGGTTCACCCGGATCGTCCGCGAGACGGAGTGGGCGGTGGGGCACGTCGGCGCCGACTGGGCGCTCGCCGACCTCGGCGCACCCGACGCGAACCGCGACGTGATCGAGGCCGCCTTCGAACGGAGCCGGGCCGACCGCGCCGTGATCGACGGTGACCGTCCCGAACTCGCCGCGGTCGTCGAGGACCTCGGCCACCGGGTCGTGAGCGAGACATGGGTCCGCGAGGTCGGCGGCGCGCCGCTCCCGCTCGTCGAGCACCTGGAGGTCGAGATCGGTCCCGTCGACGAGGGGCTGCGGTTCGGCGCGGTCGAGCCGGAACTGGCCGGCGAGCAGCGCGGCGACGCCGACGCGATCGGCGACGCGGTCCGCGTCCGCGACCTCCCGGCGGACCTGCTCGCCCGGGCGCAGGGCCTCGACGCCGACGCGGCGCGGGAGGCGGTCGAGCGCGTCGCGATCGCGTTCGACACGGAGCAGGGCGGAACCCGCGCGACCGGGCGCGTCGCGTTCGCGACGGCCTCGGAGACGCCGGGGTACGCGGACCTCGTCGAGGGACTGGCGGAAGTGTTGGAAACGGGCTACGACGCGGTCGAGGTGGCGCCCGACCGGAACGCGGTCGTCGCCAGCGAGACGGCGTTCGACCCGGCGCTGGCGGCCGAGCGGGGCGTCCCGGAGGGACCGGCGTTCGGGCGGCTGGCCGACGGGGAGACCGTCGAGGTCGACGGGGAGACGGTCGGGCCGGAGGACGTGTCGCGGACGCGCACGGACCGGTTCCCGATCGACGCCGGCTCGCGCGACTGATTTATAAATAACGCCGCGATCGGCGGGCACGGTCGCGGCGCCCGTACTCACGGCGGTCGGCGGCGGACGCCGGTGATTTCGGCGTCCGACTCGCGTCAGACGAACGGGCAAAAATAAATACGTCCGGGTCGCAACCACACCATATAATGGACTCCATCGTTGAGGACGCCATCGACGAAGCCGAAGAGGCCCCCGCAGAGGACGCCGGGGGAGCCGGCGAGAGCGCCGCCGGAGGGAGCGCCGGCGCGCCGCCGCAGAGCGGGACGATGACCGACGACGAGCTACAGGACGTCCTCCAGGACCTCCAGACGAACATCACGGTCGTCGGCTGCGGGGGCGCCGGCGGCAACACGGTCAACCGGATGACCGAGGAGGGGATCCACGGCGCGAAGCTGGTCGCCGCCAACACCGACGTCCAGCACCTCGTCAACATCGAGGCCGACACGAAGATCCTCATGGGCCAGCAGAAGACGCAGGGGCGCGGCGCCGGCTCCCTCCCGCAGGTCGGCGAGGAGGCCGCCATCGAGTCCCAAGAGGAGATCCAAGACGCCATCGACGGCTCCGACATGGTGTTCGTCACCGCCGGGCTCGGCGGGGGCACGGGGACGGGCTCGGCGCCGGTCGTCGCGAAGGCCGCCCGCGAGTCGGGCGCGCTCACCATCGCCATCGTCACGACGCCGTTCACGGCCGAGGGCGAGGTCCGGCGGACGAACGCCGAGGCCGGCCTCGAACGGCTCCGCGACGTGAGCGACACGGTCATCGTCGTCCCCAACGACCGCCTGCTCGACGCGGTCGGGAAGCTCCCGGTCCGGCAGGCGTTCAAGGTGTCCGACGAGGTCCTGATGCGCTCGGTGAAGGGGATCACCGAGCTGATCACGATGCCGGGGCTCGTCAACCTCGACTTCGCCGACGTCCGCACGGTCATGGAGAAGGGCGGCGTCGCGATGATCGGCCTCGGCGAGTCCGACTCCGACTCGAAGGCGCAGGACTCGGTGAAGTCGGCGCTGCGCTCGCCGCTGCTCGACGTGGACATCTCGGGCGCGAACTCCGCGCTCGTGAACGTCACCGGCGGCACCGACATGTCCATCGAGGAGGCCGAGGGCGTCGTCGAGGAGATCTACGACCGGATCGACCCCGACGCGCGGATCATCTGGGGGACCTCCGTCGACGACGAGCTGGAGGGCGAGATGCGGACGATGATCGTCGTCACCGGCGTCGAGTCGCCGCAGATCTACGGCAGCAACGGCGAACCGCCGGAGGGCGGCGCGCCGAGCGACGTCGAAGACATCGACTACGTAGAGTAACGGGCGTCAGGCGACGGAGTCGATCGCCTCGGGCCACCGGGCGACCGCGACCGCCTGACCGTTCGGCTTAGGGGCGCGCATCAAAAGGTAAAAACCGTCTCGTCTCAAATCCTCGGCTAACATGGACGTTCCGTACGACCTCAACAGCTACATTCGGGTGCTGAAGCTGGCGAGCACGCCGAGCACCGACGAGTTCCTCCAGGTGTCGAAGATCGCCGGCGCCGGGATTCTGCTCATCGGGTTCATCGGGTTCCTGATCTTCGCGATCATGAGCTTGATCCCGGGGGTCGGCGCGTAATGCCGATCTACTCGGTCAAGACGACTGCGAGCCAGGAGCGCACCGTCGCCGACATGATCGCCGAGAAGGAGGCGCCGGAGATCCAGGCCGTCATCGCCCCCGACCAGCTCACGAGCTACGTGATGGTCGAGGCGACCGACGGGACCGCCTTCGGCCGGATCCTCGACGAGATCCCGCACGCCCGCGGCGTCATCCAGGGCGGCGACGGGCCCGCCGAGAGCCCCTTCTCCGAGGTCGAGCACTTCCTCTCGCCGACCCCGGACGTGGAGGGGATCGGCGAGGGCGACATCGTCGAGCTGATCGCCGGCCCGTTCAAGGGCGAGAAGGCGCGCGTCCAGCGGATCGACGAGGGGAAAGACCAGGTAACCGTCGAGCTGTACGAGGCGACCGTGCCGATTCCGGTGACGGTCCGCGGCGACCAGATCCGCGTGCTCGACAGCGAGGAGCGGTAGCGCCTCGTACTGAGCGAGCGGCGCGACGGGCAGCGGAGCCGCGGCGGACCGGTCCGGTGTCTGACGCGGGGCCCGCACGCAACGACAAGGGCTTTATTCGACGACGACCGACCAGACGGATATGTTCGGCCACGGCGCGCCGGCGGTGTTGAGCGTGATCCCCGACACGTTCACGTTCGCGTGGATCGTCGCGATCCTCTTCGCGACGGCGTGGCTGCTCGACAGCCGCGGGCTGTCCGCGGGGCGGACGCTCGCGGCCGCGACGTGGGCGCTGTTCGGGCTGTTCTGGCTGTCGACGGTGCCGTACTTCGCGTTCGAACACCAGAGCTACGTCGAGTCGATCCTCGCGCTCGCCGGCTTCCCCGCCAGCGTGTACGCGGGGTACCTCCTGTACGACGGGCGGGCGTCGCTTTTCACCCTGACTCGGGCCATCGCGATTATGCTGTTCATCTACCTCCCGTTCGAGACGATCCCGGCGTTCACGTTCGCCGGGATCGCGGTGCCGGAGCCCCGTCGGGTCCTCATCGAGATCGTCGCGGCGCAGACCGGGGCCCTCATCGATCTCCTCGGGTACGCGCCGGAGGCGGTGACGAGCAGCGAGGGGTACGACGCGGCGTACTCGTGGACGCTCGACGACGGCCACACCGTCGTCATCCACATCGTGCTGGCGTGTACGGGGCTCGGAAGCATGGCCATCTTCGGCGGCCTCGTGGCCGCCGTCGAGGCGCCGCTCTCGCGGAAGCTCCGCGCGCTCGCGGTGTCGCTCCCGCTCATCTACGTCCTGAACCTCCTCCGGACGACGTTCATTTCGGTAGTGGCGGGCAACCAGTACATGCACTGGTACCCGGACCTGGTGTTGACGATGTTCGGCGCGACCGACCCGTACCGCGTCTCCTTCCTCATCTCGGACCGGATCATGAGCCAGCTGTTGGCGGTCGTGGCGCTCATCGCGATCACGTTCCTCGCGGTGCGCCAGCTGCCCGAGCTCGCGGTGATCTTGGAGGACGTCCTCTACCTCATCACCGGCGAGGAACACGACCTGACGGAGTCGCTCGACCTCCCGCGCGAGCCGACGAACCGGTAGCCCGGAATCCGGTCGCCGACACCGGCGGGCGACCGAGGCGGTCGTGTTCCCGAAAATATATAGCGCTATATAGCAAGCTATAGACGTTGGCGACGGGTACGAGCGACCATGACTGCGAGGACGCGAGACGGACCGCCGGGCTCCGGCCGCGGAGCCCGGCCGCGACGGGGTGGTCGCCGGTGCTGAGCGCGGTCGACCCGTTCGTCTACCTGGAGACGAACGTCGCCAAGCTGGTCCTCGCGACCGCGCTCGGCATGTTCCTCGGGCTGGAGCGCGAGTGGTCCCAGAAGTCGGCGGGGATCCGGACGTTCGCGCTCGTCAGCCTCGCGGCGGCCGTGTTCTCGCTGCTCGACGAGCCCGGGCTGCTCGTCGTCGGCGGGGTGTTGGTGGTCGCCAGCGCGGTCTTGCTCGCGGTCCGGAGCTTCGTCGAGCCCGACGTGGACGGGCTCTCGTTGACGACGTCGGCGTCGATGCTCGTCGCGTACGGGGTCGGCGTCCTCGTCGCGGAAGGACTCTTCATCGAGTCGGTGACGGTGGCGGTGCTGTCGTCGCTGCTGCTCGTGTTGAAGCGGGAGCTCCACGAGTTCGCGTGGGGACTCTCCCGCGAGGAGGTGCGCAGCGCCGTGGAGTTCACCATCCTCGCGTTCGTCGTCTTCCCGCTCCTCCCCGCCGAGACGATCGACCCGTGGGGCGCGGTCCAGCCGCGGCTCGTCTGGTCGCTGGTGGTCGCGGTCAGCGCCATCGGCTTCGTCAACTACGTCCTCGTCAAGCGGTACCAGGGGCGCGGCTACGCGGTGACGGGCTTCTTCGGCGGGCTCGTCAACTCGACCGCGGTCGTCGCGGAGATGGCGAAGCGCGCGAAGGGGCGGGCGGACCTCCGCGAGATCGCGGTGGGGTCGATCCTCCTCGCGAACGCGGCGATGGCGTTCCGGAACGCCGCGGTGGTGGCCGTCTTCGTCCCGGAGGCGGCGCTCGTCGTCGGAGTGCCCCTCGGCGCGATCACGCTCGCGGGGATCGGCGTCGCGGTGTGGCGAAGCGACTGGCGGACGGCGATGGAGGCCGAGCTCACCTCTCCGTTCAGCCTCGGGAACGCGCTCACCTTCGGCGCGCTCTTCCTGCTCGTGCTGCTCGTCTCGGCGGTCGCCGAGGAGACGTTCGGCGCGGGCGGGTTCGTCGCCACCTCCTTCCTCGCCGGGCTGGTGTCGTCGGGGACCTCGACGACTACGGCCGTCTCGCTGCTCGGGACCGGTCAGATCGGCGTCGAGGCCGCGGTCGCGGGCGTGGTGGCCGGCACCGCCGCCAGCATCCTGATCAAGACCGCCTTCGCCGCGAGCATCGCGCGCGAACTGGTACGGCCGGTGTTCCTCTGGAACCTCCTGTTGATCGCCGTGGGCGTGATCGCCGGGCTACCGCTGTTAGTACTCTGATCGCTTTCGCCGCGGAGTCGGGCGGAGTCGACGGTCAAGCCGCTTTCAGGAGAGGTGTTCGGCGATGTCCGTCGACGACACCATCCCCACGTAGTCGTCGTCGACGACTGGGAGGTGTTTCACGCCGTACATCGTCATCATGGCGGCGACCTCCTGCATCATCAGGTCGGGCGTCACCGTCTCGACGTCCTCGGTCATCACGTCGCGGACCGCCGTCGCCTCTGGGTCGCGCCCGTCGGCGACCGCCCCGACGACGTCGCTCTGCGTGACGATACAGCCGCCGCCGGTCGTCACGACCAGCGCGCTGATCCCCTCGTCGCGCATCCGACGGGCGGCGTCCCGAACCGGCGCGTTCGCGCCGATCGTCTCCAGCGGGGTCGACATCACGTCCGCGACGCGTGTTCTGTCGTCGAGATCCATACCTCGCTGTGTGGTACCGTATCACATTACTCTTCCGGAACGCACAACGCGGGGCGGGCGCCGCGGTTCCGGTCGGTCACCGCGCCCTCGAAAGGTACGCTGTGAGGTCCGTCGTCGACACCATCCCGATCGGCCTGCCGTCGGCGTCGGTCACCGGGAGGTGGGTGTAGCCGTGCGCGGTCGGCTCCGCCAGTTCGGCGACGGTGTCGTCGCGGCCCACGGTGACGATGTCGGTCGTCATGAACGCCTCGACCGGTGTCCGGTCCTTCGGGTCGTTGTCGCGGACGAGCGCGACGAAGTCCGTCGCGGTGATCAGGCCCGCCAGCGTCCCGTCGGGCTCGACGACGAGGATCGAGCCGACGCCTGTCTCCCGCATTCGCTTCGCCGCGTCGGCCGCGGCGGCCCCGCGTTCGATCGTCGTGAGGTCGGTCGACATCAGCCGGTCGACGGGCACGTCGTTCATGCCGCCTGCCAACGCGCGGCACGATAATCAAACGTCCGGTCGGTCCGTGACCGCCGCGCGGGTCCGACCGCGAGGACTCACTCCTCGACGAGCGACTGGGGGGCGCCGGCGAGGCCGACGAGGGCGTCCGCCTCGACGTGGTGGAGGTCGCCGGGGATCACGAGCAGGTGGAGCGGGTCGCCGAACTCGCGGTCGGCGAGCGCGCTCAGTCGGTCGACCGCCACGACGGCGTCGGGGGAGCCGGCACGCGCGACGACGACCGCGAGCTCGTCGGCCCAGTTGTCGGCGAGCAGGCCCGCGGCGACGGCCGCGGTCATGTACTCCTCGTGGTCGGGATCGGGGCCGGTCGGTCCCGTTCCCACCTTGATGTCGAGGTAGACGACGGTGTGGAGCCCGCGCTCGCGGTTCGCCTCGATCGTCTCGACCACGCTCGCGGGCACGTCGTCGCCGCCGTGCGCGTACGGGAACGGCAGCGTCGTCGCCTTGCCGAACCGGTAGTTCTGGAGGCCGGTGAGGCTCGACGCCGCCGACTGGGCGGTGACCCCGTGGACCACCCGCGTGTCGATGCCGCGCTCCTCGGCGCGGAGGCGGAGGTCGGTGTGAGTGGTCGAGATCATCGTGTCGCCGGCGGTGAGGAACGCCGCGTCGCCGGACGCGGCCGCGTCGAGGATCGGCTCCGGGTCCCGCTCGACGCCGTCGCGGTCGCGGACCTCGACGTCGACGCCGTGGTGCGCCTCCAGGTCGGCGACGTCGGCGCCGACGAGCCGACTGGTGTAGAACTCCGCGAAGACGCGGTCGGCCTCGCGCAGCGCCTCCCGCCCCTCGACGGTAACGGAGCGCTCGTCGTAGAGGCCGAGCCCGATGAACGTGAGCATGTCCGCGCTCGGCGCGCGGCGCAGTAAAAGGACGCGGAACCCCGGTCGGCGGTGTGGGATAGAGTGGCATCCTAATAGACCTTCATGATTGTCCCTTGGGATTCCATAGCAAGCCCTAAGAGGGAACCAACACAACTTCGGACCACGAGGCCCACTCGGGCTCACACACCACTATGACTGACGACGAACTCATCTGGCGGATATCGGGGGGATCCGGTGACGGGATCGCTTCGACCAGCCAGAACTTCGCGAAGGCCTTGATGCGATCGGGGCTCAACGTCTTCACGCATCGGCACTACCCGTCGCGGATCCGCGGCGGTCACACCTACACCGAGGTCCGCGCGTCGGCGGACCCCGTCGAATCCCGGGGCGACGGCTACAACTTCCTGCTCGCGCTGGGCGACTCGTTCGCCCGCAACCCGCAGGAGGAGGCCGTCTACGGCAACGAAGAGATCAAGCCGCTCTCGGAGAACTTAGACGAGCTCCGCGAGGGCGGGGTCATCGTCTACGACGAGGGACTCCTCGACGCCTCCGAGATCCCGAACTTCGACGAGCGCGTCGAGGAGAACGACTGGCACGTGTTCCCCCTCGACCTCCGCGGGCTCGCCCGCGACCAGGGGCGCGAGGTCATGCGGAACACCGCCGGCGTCGGCGCGACCTGCGCGCTGACCGGGATGGATCTCGACCACGTACAGGACCTCATGCGCGACGCGATGCCGGAGAAGATCCTCGAACCGAACCTCGAGATCCTCCAGATCGCGTACGACCAGGTCCGCGAGGAGTACGACGTGGACGCCCCGGACGTCTCGGTGCCGACGGGCGAACACGACGAGACCCAGCTGCTCATGTCCGGCTCGGACGCCATCTCCTACGGCGCCATCGACGAGGGCTGCCGGTTCATCGCCGGCTACCCGATGACGCCGTGGACCGAGGTGTTCACCATCATGACGCAGAACCTGCCGAAGCTCGGCGGGATCTCCGAGCAGGTGGAAGACGAGATCGCCGCGGCCGCGCTCGCGGTCGGCGCCTCGCACGCCGGCGTCAAGGCGATGTCCGGCTCCTCGGGCGGCGGGTTCGCGCTGATGTCCGAGCCGCTCGGGCTCGCGGAGATGACGGAGACGCCCGTCGTCCTCGTCGAAGCCATGCGCGCCGGCCCCTCGACCGGGATGCCGACGAAGCCGGAGCAGTCCGACCTCGAACACGTCCTCTACACCTCGCAGGGCGACTCCCAGCGCGTCGTGTTGGCGCCCGGGACCGTCGAGGAGGCGTACGAGCAGTCGCGGCTCGCCTTCCGGCTGGCCTACGAGTACCAGATCCCGTCGATCCTCCTGTACGACCAGAAGCTCGGCGGCGAGATGAAGAACGTCCCGAAGAGCCACTTCGACCGCGAGCCGAACCCGACGCTCGGGAAGACGCTCTCGGAGGACGCGCTGGCCGACGAGCCGCACTCGGCCGACGGGAAGTTCCACCGCTTCCAGCACGACGTGGAAGACGGCGTCTCCCCGCGGTCGATCCCCGGCCAGAAGGGCGGTCGCTTCCTCGCGACCGGCAACGAACACGACCCGACCGGGCACATCGCGGAGTCGCCCGACAACCGCGTCGCGCAGATCGACCGGCGGACCCAGAAGCTGGAGGCCATCCGCGACGACCTCGACGAGGAGGACACCGGTTCGTACGCCGGTCCCGAGGACGCCGAGTACGGCATCCTCACGTTCGGTAGCCAGCAGGGGACCGTCGAGGAGGCGGTCGGTCGCCTCAACGACGCCGGGATCTCGGTGAAGTCGTACGGCGTCTCCGACATGCTCCCGTTCCCGACCGAGCAGGTCGAGGCGTTCGTCGCGAGCGTCGACGAGGTCCTCGTCGTCGAGATGACGGCGTCCGGACAGTTCCGCGGGCTCGTCCAGAAGAACCTCGGCCGCTACGGCGAGAAGCTGTCGAGCCTGCTGAAGTACAACGGGAACCCGTTCGAGCCGGCGGAGATCGTCGACGGGTTCGAGGCCGCGGTCGTCGAGGGCGACGGCGACGCGTCCGGCCATCAGACCACCTTCGTCCCAGCCGCAGGTGACTAACCAATGAGCACGTTTTCAGCGATCGGAGAGGAGCGAGAGATCGACCGCGACGAGTACACCCCCGGCGTGGAGCCGCAGCCGACCTGGTGTCCGGGCTGCGGTGACTTCAGCGTCCTGAAGGCGCTCAAGCAGGCGTTGCCGGAGGTCGGGCGCACGCCCGAGGAGACGCTGCTCTGTACGGGGATCGGCTGTTCGGGCAAGCTGAACAGCTACCTCGACACGTACGGGTTCCACACGATCCACGGGCGCTCGCTGCCCGTGGCCCGCGCCGCGAAGCTCGCGAACCCCGACCTCGAAGTGATCGCCGCCGGCGGCGACGGCGACGGCTACGGGATCGGCGGGAACCACTTCGTCCACACGGCCCGGGAGAACCACGACATGACGTACATCGTGTTCAACAACGAGATCTTCGGGCTCACGAAGGGACAGACCTCCCCGACCAGCCCGAAGGGCCACAAGTCGAAGACGCAGCCCTCGGGCAGCGCCAAGGAGCCGATCAAGCCGCTCTCGATGTCGCTGAACGCCGGCGCGTCCTACGTCGCCCGGACGGCCGCGGTGAACCCGAACCAGGCGAAGGAGATCATCACCGAGGCGATCGAACACGACGGGTTCGCGCACGTCGACTTCCTCACCCAGTGTCCGACGTGGAACAAGGACGCGCGCCAGTACGTCCCGTACATCGACGTCAACGAGTCCGACGACTACGAGTTCGACAAGACGGACCGCGTCGAGGCCGCCGAGATGATGCGCGAGACCGAGGAGTCGCTGTACGAGGGCGAGGTCCTCACCGGCCGCTTCTACGTCGACGAGGAGCGCCCCTCCTACGGCGCCGAGAAGCAGGCCATCGGCGAGATGCCCGACGAGCCGCTCGCCGAGCGCTACTGGGACGACGACTACGAGTGGGAGCGCTCCCACGACATGTTCCTCGACAAACACGCCTGAGCGGGGCCGGCGGCCGTTCACGGCGCGGTGAGTTCGTTTTTTGATTCGCAAGGTATTTTTTCATTGGTGACAAACGTAGTGGTATGAGTACGGTATCGACGGAAGAACGGATCCTCTCCGTGTTAGAGGAGGACGCGCAGGCGTCCTGCGGGGAGATCGCCGAGCGGGCCGACGTCTCGAAGCCGACGGTGCGGAAGTACATCGACCGCCTCGAAGAGCGGGGCGTTATCGTCGGCTACTCCGCGGAGGTCGACCCGAAGAAGCTCTCGTCGCAGTCGATCGCGATGGTCGGCATGGACGTCGACTCGGGCCAGTACGTTGCGGCCACCCGCGAACTGAAGTCGCTCGACGAGGTACAGGCGCTGTACACCTCCTCCGGCGACCACATGCTGATGGCCGAGGTCCGCGCCGGCGACGGCGACGAGCTCGGCGACGTCATCTCCGAGAAGCTGCTCGGCGTCGACGGCGTCACCGCGGCGCACCCCTCCTTCCTCCAAGAGCGGCTGAAGTGACGCGGGGGGCGGTCCGGCCCCGTTCGTCGCCGCGTCCGCGTCAGGCGAGCGCCCGCGGGTCCGCGACGACGACCGACTCGTCGCCCGCCGGGCTCCGGCGGGTCCCGCGCCGCGCGAACCCGTGCGCGCTGAAGAACTCCTCAGCGCTGGGGCGGTCCGGCGGGACCGTCGCGCGGAGCGTCTCGATATCCCGGTCGGCGAGCGCGTTCCCCACGCGGGCGAGCAGCTCGTCCGCGACCCCCTCTCCCGCGCGGTTCGGGTGGACCCAAAGCGCCAGCAGCTCCGCCTCGGTGTCGTCCGGGTCCGGGTGCGCGATCGCGAGGCCCACGGGACCCTCCTCGTCGTGTTCCATCAGGAACGACCACTCCGCCTCGGCGGCGGCCTCGCGGACGCCGGCGGCGGACACGTCGAGCAGGGGCGCGCCGATGTCGTCGAACACCGTCTCCTCGCGGGCTCGCGACACCGCGGTCCGCAACGCCTCCGCGTCGTCGGGGCGAGCCGCCCGGACATACATGGTCGACCGTGAGTAAAGAACGCACCTATAGGTTTCGGCGTCGGCGCGACCCGCGGCCGGCGGCGGGGCGCGCGATCCGCTTCGTCGGCCGACCGAAGACCGGCGCGTCCCCCGACCGAGCCCCTACGCGACCGGCTCGACGCCGATCGTGACGGTCGTCTCCTCGACGTCCCACTCCTCGACGAGGCCGCCCTCGGCGTCGGCGGCGTCGCTCGGGTCGTCGAGCCACGCGTCGGCGCGCACCTCGCCGGCGATGAGGTCGGCGTGGTCGTCGACGAAGCCGGCGACGCGCTCGTCGTCGACGGCGACGCCGACGCGGATCCGCGCCTCGACGTCCAAGTCGAGCTCCTTGCGCATCTCCTGGATCCGGCGGATCACGTCGCGGGCGTACCCCTCGGACTCGATGTCGGGGGTCAGCGAGGTGTCGACGTAGACGGTGCCGCCCTCGAAGTCGGCGCCGGAGACGTTCGCCGGCGGCTCCGCGACGTACTCGACCATCTCGTCGTCGAGGTCGACGGGCTCGCCGTCGACGGCCACCTCGCCGCCCTCGACCGCGGCGCGGCTCGCGCCCTGGACCGCCTCCATCACCTTCTGCGCGTCGCCGCCGAAGGCGGGGCCGATGGCGGCCATCTGCGGCTCCGCGGTCTCGACGAGCTCGTCGAAGGCCTCGGTGACGACCACCTCGCGGGCGTTGACGCGGTCGGCGATCAGCTCCTCCAGCCGGTCGACCGCGGCCGCGACCGTCTCGTCGTCCGTCTCGACGACGACCCGCGGCACGGGCCAGCGGAGCTTCCGGCCGGCCTGCTGGCGCGCGTTCGCGGCCGCCTCCTCGACGTCGCGGAAGACCGCCACGTCGCGTTCGAGGTCGGGGTCGCGCAGGTCGGCGTCCGGCTCGGGGTACGACAGCGCGTGGACCGTCGTCGCCGCGCCGTCGAGCCGCTGGTACATCCGCTCGGAGAGGTACGGGGCGATCGGCGCGAGCAGCCGGATCACCTCGTCGAGGACGGTCGCGAGCGTCGCGTACGCGCCGCGCTTGGAGGCGGAGTCGGCCTCCTCCCACATGCGGTCGCGGACGGCCTTCACGTAGAACCGCGAGACGTCCTGCGTGACGAACTCGATGACGGCGTTGACCGCGTCGCTCACGCGGTAGTCGTCCCAGGCGTCGACGACCTCGGCCTCGACCGACTGGAGCCGGGAGAGCACCCACTCGTCGACGAGTTCCAGCTCGCCGTCGGAGAGGTCGGCGTCGGCGGGATCGTAGCCGTCGAGCTCCATGTACTCCAAGGGGAAGCGGAACACGTTCCAGAGGATGTTGAGCTTACCCTGTAGCTCGCCGAGCCCGTCCCACTCGAACGCGAGGTCGACCCCCTGCTGGTCGTGCGAGAGGAGGTAGGTGCGGAGCGGGTCGCGGCCGGCGCGCTCGATCGCCTCCTCCGGCGTGACGATGTTGCCGACCGACTTCGACATCTTCCGACCGTCCTCGTCGTTGGCGAAGCCGTGCATCAACACCTCCTCGTAGGGGATCTGATCGACCGCGGCGGTGCCCATCCCGAGCTGCGACCAGAACCAGCCGCGCGTCTGGTCGTGCGCCTCGATGATCAGGTCGGCGGGCCACAGCTCGTCGTGCGCGGCCTCGTCGCTCGGGTAGCCGAGCGTGCCCCACGTCGCGACGGAGGAGTCGAGCCACACGTCGAACACGTCCTCGACGCGCCGGTAGGTGGTGCCGTCCTCGACGATCGTGAGATCGTCGACGGAGGGGCGGTGGAGGTCGATCGACTCGGGGTCGACGTCCTCCTCGACGCGCTCGGCGAGCTCCTCGCGGGTGCCGATCACGATCATGTCCTCGTCGAGGTTCCCGGCCGCCGCGTCCTCGGGCACCCAGATCGGGATCGGGACGCCCCAGTAGCGCTGGCGGGAGACGTTCCAGTCCGGCGCGTCTTCGATGAAGTCGCGGAACCGGTTGTCCCGCGCCCACTCGGGGTGCCACTCGGAGTCCTCCATGTTCTCGAGGAGGTCCTCCTTCACGTCCGTGATCGAGATGAACCACTGGTCGGTGACCAGCTGGATGATCCCGGTGTCGCAGCGCCAGCAGTGGCCGTAGCTGTGCTCGACGGTGCCGTGCGCGAGCATGTGGCCGTCGGCGACGAGGTCCTCGACGATGTCGTCGTTGGCGTCGCGCACGAACTGGCCGGCGTACTCGCCGGCCGCCTCGGTGAACTCGCCGTTCGGCCCGACCGGACAGAAGATGTCTAAGCCGAGCTCGGTGCCGCGCTCGAAGTCCTCCTCCCCGTGGCCCGGCGCGGAGTGGACGAGCCCGGTGCGGTCGGCCTCCACGTAGTCGGCGGCGTACACCTCGCCGGCGCCCTCGAAGTCCGGGTACTCGGCGACGCGGTCGGCGAGCGGGTGGTCGTACGCCCAGCCGACCAGCTCCTCGCCGGTCAGCTCGGCCTCGACCTCGTACTCCTCGTACCGGCCCTCCCCGAGCACGTCCTCGACGCACTCCGCGGCGACGTAGATGAGCTCCGCCTCGCCGTCCTTCTCGGCACGGACGGCGTTGTACGTGAGCTCCTCGTCGACGGCGACGAAGGTGTTCGCGGGGATGGTCCACGGCGTCGTCGTCCAGACGACGAGGCTTCCCTCGCGGTTCGCGAGCGGGAACTTCACGTAGATGGAGGGGTCCTCCACGTCCTCGTACTCGACCTCGTTGTTGGCGAGCCCCGTCTCGCAGCGCGGGCACTGCGAGATGGAGCGTTTCCCCTGCTCGACGAGCCCGTTGTCGGCGACCTCGGAGAACGCCCACCAGGCGGCCTCCATGTACTCCGGCGAGATGGTCTCGTAGGGGTCCTCCCAGTCCATCCACACGCCGATGGACTTGAAGTCCTCGTCCATCGCCGCCCGGTTTTCGAGGGCGAACTCCTTGCACGTCTCGATGAACGACTCCATCCCGTACTCCTCGATGTCCCGCTTGTTCTCGAAGCCGAGCTCCTCCTCGACTTTCACCTCGATCGGGAGCCCGTGCATGTCGTAGCCGGGGCGGTCGGTGACGCGGTGGCCGGTCATCCGCTTGTGCCGGATGACGGCGTCCTTCAGCGTCTTGTTCCAGGCCGTCCCGAGGTGCATCTGCCCGGAGGTGTACGGCGGGCCGTCCACGAAGAAGAACGGCGGGTCGTCGGCGTGCGCCTCCTTCGCCGCCTCGTAGGCGTCGTGCTCGTCCCAGTACTCGTCGACCGCGGACTCGACGTCCGCGGGCGCGTACTGGTCGTCGATCTGCTCCATACGCGTTGGTCTGCGCGCGCGTATTTGAATACGGCGGAGTCGTGGGAACGGTTCAGCGGCTGCGGAGTCCCCGGAACGATTCAGCGGCTGCGGAGTCCCCGGAACGGTTCAGCGGCGGCGAAACGGGACAAGACACTTCCACCGGGAACCGAACGATCGGGGCATGGAAACGCCGCGAGTCGTGCGCGAGAATCTGGGGTACGCGCTCCTCGGCGGGCCGGTGCTGGCCGCCGTCTCGTTCGCAGTCGGCGCACAGTTCCTCGGCACCGCCGCGGGGGTCGCCGCCGCGGTCGCGACGTACGCGCTCGGGTGGGCGCTCTCGGCGCGGCGGTCCGCGTCGGCGCCGGAGCGGTCGCCGTCGGAGCGACCGGCGGCGGACGCGGACGACGAGCGCGAGCGCCGCGAGCGAGAGGCCGAGGCGGGGAAGGGGGGCTTCGGCGGGGGCGGCGGCGGGTAGCGGTCGCCGCCGCTTACCGCGGGTCCGCCGGCGTTTCCGGCGCCCCGTCCGCGAAGTAGTCCGCGAGCCGCTCTGCGGCCTCGGTCGCGCGCGGCGTCACCAGCGCGAAGCGGATCCACTCGTCGCGGGCGGTGCCGAACGCCTCGCCGGGCATGCCGGCGACGCCCGCCTCGTCGACCAGCCGCTTGACGTTCGCCATCGTGCCGGGGAACCCCTCGAAGCGCGCGAGGACGTAGAAGGCGCCCTCCGGGCGGCTGTACTCCGCGCCGGCCGCGTCGAGCGCGTCGGTGAACGCGTCGACGCGGTCGGCGAGCAGCTCCCGTGACTCGGCGTAGTACTCCGGCGGCGTCTCGGCGAGCGCGTGGTGTACCGCGTACTGCGAGGGGCGCGCGCCGGTGACGTTCACGAGCATGTGCCGGGTCTTGGCGTCGCCGACGTGCGCCTCGGGGAACACGCCGTAGCCGACGCGGAGCCCGGTGATCGCCATCGACTTCGAGAAGCCGCTGGTGACGACGACGCGGTCCGAATCGAGGGTGAGGGCGGACTCGAAGGAGCCGGCGAGGTCGAACCGGTCGTACACCTCGTCGACGACGACCAAGGCGTCGACCGCTTCGGCGACCGCGACGACCTCCCGGACCGTGTCGAGGTCGTAGACGGCGCCGGTCGGGTTGTTCGGCGTGTTTAAGACTATCAGGGCGGTGTCCTCGCTCGCCGCCTCGCGGACCGCGTCGACGTCGAGGCTCCCGTCGCGGTCGGTCGGGACGAGCGTCGGCTCGCCGCCGAGCAGGTGGGTCTTCCCGGGGTAGTACGGGTACACCGGGTCCATCAACAGCGCCTCGTCGCCCGCCCCGCGGTCGAGCGCGCGCGCCATGGCGAGGTAGTTCGCCTCGCCGGTGCCGTTGGTGACGACCACGCGCTCGGGGTCGACGCCGCGGCGCTCGGCGATCGCCTCCCGGAGCTCGCGGAGCCCGTCGCTCGGGGGGTACTGGAAGTCGGCGGGCGGGAGGTCGGCGTACTCGCGGAGCGCCTCCCGGAGCGCGGCGGGCGGCTCCCAGTCGGGGTTGCCGCTCACCATGTCGATGACGTCGCCGTCGGCGGCCGCGGCGTACTGCATCACGTGGAAGAACTTCGGCTCCTCGTACTCCATACGGTCGGGTCGGGCGCGCCCGCCGTGGCTCTTTCGACCCGGGAGCGGCGGAGCGGCGGTGCGGACCGCGGCGGAGCGGCGGTGCGGACCGCGGCGGAGCGGGTCGTTGCGCCGTGGCCGAGGTGGACCGGGGGACGCCCGTCCCGCGATCGTCGCCGCGATCCGGTGGTTTGACCTATCGACGCGCGAAGCGAGCGGTATGAACAAACGCGGCCACGTCCTCAACGGCCTGCTGCTCGCCCTCGGGCTCGGGTTCATCGTGGAGCCCGGCCTCGACATGGCGACGGCGACCACCGTCGCCGAGATCACCGTCCCGGTCGTGCTTGGAGCGCTGTTCCCCGACGTCGACACCGCCTTCGGGCGCCACCGGAAGACGCTCCACAGCCTCCCCGTGCTGGCGGTCTTCCTCGCGTACCCGATCGTCTTCGGGAACCTCCAGTACGTGTGGATCGGCGTGTTGACCCACTACCTCCTCGACGTGGTCGGGAGCCGGCGCGGCATCGCGCTGTTCCACCCGCTCTCGGACAGGGAGTTCGGGCTGCCGAGCGGCGTGACGACGAGCAGCAAGTACGCCGACCTCGTCACCGTGATCATCACCGCGATCGAGCTGGCGGGCTTCTGGGCGATCCACACCTACGTCGTCAACCTCGATCTCGACCTCTCGGCTGCCTCGCAGGCCGCAGCGGGGTTGGGTTTATAAATAAATCGCGGCTGAGGCGGTCGTCCGGCGATCGGCGGCGTCGACGATAGCGTGGAAGGTTCAGTCGGTTGTTTATAAGTAAGCGACACCGGATCGGCGGCGCACAGTTTCGGATTTTCAGCCGTTCGTTTATAAATGAATGTCCGGGGGTCGACCGCAAGCACTCGCAAATTCCCAGCCGCTCGTTTATAAGTGATAGATAGTAGATCAGCCGCGGACACTGCCAAGGCCCCAGCCGCTTACTTATAAATAGCTGCTAACGGCTCGGCGGCGATCTCCTCCAAAGCCCCAGTCGCGAGGGCGGCGCACGCTCGCTGCGCTCCTCAGTCGGTCGCTCGTTTCACTCGCTCCCTCTCTGCGGTGCTTGCGTCGCCTGCGCCGCCCTCGCGACTGCCCCTTTGAGTCCCACCCCGCACCGCACGGCACGGCACCTCACGCCTCCCCAGCCTCGTCGCTCGCTTGGGGCTCCCTCCGGTCGCCCGCATCGCTCGCGACTCCCTCGCGCGGTGCTGACTCGCGGCCGCCTCCGGCGGCCGCTCGCAGGCACGCGCCACCGCAGTGTTTCCGTCGCCGTCCCGGTGGCTTTTCGTCGTCGCTCGCGTGTCCCGACCCATGACCGAGGAAGACGAGGCCGCGCCGTCGGTCGCGGTCGTCGGCGGCGGCGCGGTCGGCGTCACGGCGGCCGGCGACCTCGCGGCCCGGGGCGCCGACGTGACGCTGTTCGAGCGCGGGGAGCTGGCGGCCGAGAGCTCCGGGCGCGCGGCGGGGGTCCTCTACGACGCCTACGCCGAGGACGTCGACGCCGCGGTCGGCGCCCGCGCGCTGGAGCGGTTCCGCGCGTTCGACCGGTCGCTCCCCGGCTTCTCGTTTTCCGCGTGCCCGTACGTCATCGCGGTCCGGGAGGGCGACCCCGACGCCGACGCCGTCCCGGCGATGGTCGAGCGCATGCGCGGACACGGGTGCGAGGTGTCGGTCGTCGACCCCGACGCGCTCGGCGAGCGCTTCCCCGCGCTCCGGACCGACGACCTCGCCGTCGCGGCGGTCGCCGAGGGCGCGGGGTGGACCGACCCGCCGAGCTACGTCCGCGCGCTCGGCGAGCGGGCCGCTCGGGAGGGCGTCGCGGTCGAGACGGAGACGGCTGTCGCGCTCGGCCCGCGGACCGACGCGGGGCGCGAGATATCTGTCCGCGAGGCCGAAGCCGACGAGAACCGGGGGGCCGAAACGCGCGCGTTCGACGCGGTCGTCGTCGCCGCCGGGGCGCACACCCGGTCGCTGCTGGCGGACGCCGGCCTCTCGGTCCCGGTCGTCCCCTACCGCGTTCAGGCGCTCGTCGCCGGAGGGGCCTACGACGGCCCGATGGTCTACGACGCCACCGCGGACGCGTACTTCCGCCCGCACCCGGACGGACTGCTCGCGGGCGACGGCACGGAGCCCGTCCCGGCCGACCCAGACGACTACCGACGGGAGGCGGACGACTGGTTCCGCGAGGACGTCGTCGCCGTCCTCGGCGAGCGGCTCGTCGGCACCGAGCACGGCGACGGTCGCGCCGAGCGAATCGATCCCGACACGGACGTCTCGCGGGCGTGGGCCGGACTCTGTACCGCGACGCCCGACGGCGACCCGCTCGTGGGGCCGGTGGATGCGAGCGGGGAGGCCGGTCCCACCCTCTTCGTCGCGGCCGGCTGGCAGGGGCACGGGTTCATGCGCGCGCCGGCGATCGGCGAGACGGTCGCCGAGGGCGTGCTCGCGTCGCTCGCGGGCGTCGCGGTCGGGGATTCGGACTCCCCGTGGATCGGCGCGTTCGACCCGGAGCGGTTCGACGGCGACGAGGAGTTCGAGATCGCGGAGGGGATGTCGCTGTCGACCCGGACGGACGATATTTGAAAGGTAGTCGGCGCTGTCAGTCGTCCTCTTCGACCACGTCGACGTCGCTCGGCCCGCCGCGCTTGGGGATCTCGACGTGGAGCGTGCCGTTGCGCGTGAGCGTCGCGTTCGCGCCCTCGGGCGTCACGTCGGCGTCGCGCGGGAGGTCGACGCTCCCAGACAGGGAGACGCCGCGGCCCGGGAACACGAGGTCGTAGCCGTCGTAGAAGTCGCGGAAGCGTTCTAAGTTTACCTCGACGGTGCGGTCGAGGAAGGTCACGTCGACGTCCTCGCCGCGGACGCCGGGGGCGTCGAAGACGACGAGGTAGGCGTCGTCGCTCTCGAGGAGGTCGGACGAGAGCGGGCGGCGCTCCTGGACGCGGCCCCACCCGCGGCCGACGCGTTCGAGGGCGCTCCGGAGCGCGGACCGACCGGTCTCGACGAGTCGGCTCACCGGCTCACACCTCGATTTCGACGAGGTCGCTCCCCCCGCAGTACGGACACGAGAGGTCCTCTACCGCGTGGTCGTCGGGCACGTCGTACGTGTAGTGGTTCTCGAACATGTCCAGCTCGCAGTCGTCGCTGACGCACTTGACCTCCATCGTCGATGGCATATACCGATCCGTTGTGCCGGCGAGGGCTTAAACGGCGTGGCGGCGGCGACGAGGTGGCGCGAAGCGCGCGGCGATCGGCGCCCCGCGCGACGGGCCGGTCAGAGCCCCGCGCCGCGCATGCGCTCCGGAACGACGGTCCGCTCCGCGAGCAACACGAGGAGGGTCCCGGACGCGACGCCGGCGGCGAACCCCGGACCGTACGGGAACAGCGCGGGTGCGAACGCGAGGGAAACGCCGAGCCAGACGACCGCGACGAGGATCGCGGCTCCCGCGGCGACGTACGCGAGCGTCTCGTACCGGTCCGACGGGAGCCGGTCCCGCGCGAGCCACGCGAGCGGTCCGACGAGCAGGGCGGTGCCGACCGCCCACGCGGCCGCGGCGCCCCACGGGCGCGGGTCGGCGGCGTAGAACTGGCCCGCGCCGACGGCGCAGACGAGGGCGACCGCGAGGTACTGTCCGAGCCGCTGTCGTCGAGCGGGCGTATTGGAGGACACGAGTCGCGGTTTCGAGCGATCCGGCATAAGCGATCGGGCCGGCGGGTTCCGTCGGTCCGTTCCGCCCCCGGCGGACTCCGCACGCTTTTCCCCTCTCGGCCGACTACGGAGGGTAACATGACCGATTCGCCCGCGTCGGCCCGGGGGTCGCTCCCGGCCGACCCGAACGACCTCGCCGTCACCGTCGTCGACGGGTACGTCGACGAGCCGGCCCACTTCGGCGTCCCGCCGTACCTCTCGACGTACCCCCGGTACACGGCCGGCGCGCTCGTCGACGCGGGCGTCCCGGAGTCGCAGATCACCTACCACACCATCGACGAGCTCCGCGAGGACCGGTCGAAACACGCCGACGTGGCGGACGCCGACCTCATGGTGTACGTCGGCGGGATGACGGTGCCCGGGAAGTACGTCGGCGGCACCCCCGCGGAGCCGGACGAGGTGCGCGAGCTCGGCTGGACCGCCGACGGCGTGACGCTGCTCGGCGGCCCGGTGCGCTTCGGGGTCGGCGAGGAGAACGCGGGCGCACAGGAGACGAAGCGCGACGACCTCGACTACGACTTCGTCGCGATGGGCGACGTCGAGGCCGCGGCCCACGACCTCGTCCGCGAGGGGTTGGAGGGGTACGGCAACCGGATGCGGACCAACGAGGAGGTCGACCGCTGGGCCCGGCAGGGGGCGTTCGTCGTCGAGCAGCACCCCAACCACCCGGACTACCTCATCTGCGAGATGGAGACCTCGCGCGGCTGCGCGTACCGCTGTTCGTTCTGTACGGAGCCGCTGTACGGCGACCCGGCGTTCCGCGCGGCGCGGTCGGTCGTCGACGAGGTCGACGCGCTCTCGGACCGCGGGGTCAGACACTTCCGGCTCGGGCGGCAGGCCGACATCCTCGCGTTCGGCGGCGACGGCGAGGCGCCGAACCCCGACGCGCTCCGGGAGCTGTACGGCGGGATCCGCGAGGTCGCGCCCGACCTCCGGACGCTCCACCTCGACAACATGAACCCGGTGACGATCACGGACTACCCCGAGGCCTCCCGCGAGGCGATCCGCGTCATCGCCGAGCACAACACGCCCGGCGACACGGCCGCGTTCGGTCTCGAATCGGCCGATCCGGTCGTTCAGGAGGAGAACAACCTGCTCGTCACCGCCGAGGAGTGTCTGGAGGCCGTCCGCGTCGTCAACGAGGAGGGCGGCTGGCGCCCGGGCGACGGCCCCGAGACGACGCCCGGCGACACCACCCGCGTCACCGGCCCCTCGACCGGCCCGGACGCCTCGCCGCGGCTCCCGAAGCTCCTCCCCGGGATCAACCTCGTCCACGGGCTCGCCGGCGAGCGCCCCGAGACGTACGAACACAACAAGGAGTTCCTCCAGACGGTGTACGACGAGGGGCTGATGCTCCGCCGGATCAACATCCGCCAGGTGATGGCGTTCGCGGGCACGGAGATGGCGGAGACGGGCGCCGACATCGCACAGGAGCACAAAGACCAGTTCCAGGCGTACAAGCGCGAGGTGCGCGAGACCATCGACAACCCCATGCTCGACCGCGTCGTCCCGCCGGGGACCGTCCTGCCCGACCTCCACCTCGAATACCATCAGGACGGGAAGACGTTCGGTCGCCAGCTGGGCACGTACGCGCTCCTCGTCGCGGTCCCCGGCGAGCGCGAGCTGGGGACCACGATCGACGTGGCGATCACCGACCACGGCTACCGCTCCGTGACCGGCGTCCCGTACCCGCTCGACGTCAACGCGGCCTCGATGGACGAGCTGACGGCGATCCCCGGGATCAACCGGAGCACGGCCGGCGACGTCGTGGTCGGCCGGCCGTACGACTCCGTCGACGCGGTCGACGCTGTCGCTCCGGGGACCGTCGACCTCTCGGCGTACGCCGTCGCCGGCGACACCGACGTGCCGATCCCGGGCCGCGAGCGCCCCGGCTCCGGTCCCGGTCCGGCCGCGCGGTCCTCGCTCGGACGCGGGGACTGATAGATGGTGGGCGACGACCCGACTTCGGCCGACGACGGCGACCCCGCGGTTGCCCGCGTCGAGGTCCCCGTCGACACGCGCGCCCCCGGCGGGACCACGAACGCGTACCTGCTCGACGGGCTCCTCGTCGACCCGGCGGCCCGGACGGACGCGCTCGACGCCGCGCTCGCGGCGCGCGGGTCGCTCCCGTCGGACGACGCTGGCCTCGGCCCCGCCAGCCCCGCCGACGCCCCTCCGATCGAGGCGATCGCGGTCACCCACGCCCACCAGGACCACGTCGGCGCGGTGGCCGACTACGCGGCGCTGACGGGCGCGACCGTCGTCGCCCGCGAGGGCCACGCGGACCGGTTCACCGAGGCGACCGGTGTCGCCCCCGACGAGACGGTCGCACCGGGGGAGACAGTCGCCAACACCGCGGTCCGCGTCGTCGACGCGCCGGGACACGCGCCGGACCACGTCGCGTTCGCGGCCGGCGGGCCGTCGACTGCGGTCCGCACCGTGCTATGCTGCGGCGACCTCGCCGTCGCGGATGGGAGCGTCGCGGTCGCGGCGCCCGAGGGCGACCTGTCCGCGTACCTCGCGAGCCTCGAACGCGTGCGCGACGCCGGCTACGACCGGCTCCTCCCCGGGCACGGGCCCGCGATCGACGACCCGGCGGCGACGTGCGACCGGCTGATCGAACACCGACTGGCCCGCGAGCGCGACGTGATCGCCGCGATAGACGGCGGCGCGGCCGACCTCGACGCGGTCGTCGACGGCGCCTACGAGAGGGACCTCTCCGGCGTGCGGGACCTCGCGCTGGCGACGGTCGCGGCCCACGTCGAGAAGCTGGTCGCGGAGGGTCGGATCGGCGAGGCGTGGCGCGCGCGGCTGGCCGACCGGGGGTTCGACTGACGACGCCGCGGTTCTCGCCGCCAGTCGAACCGCGCTACTGCTCCGCTCCGAGTTCGGCGACGACCTCGGACAGCGGCGTCTCGGTCACGTCGACGAAGCGGCCGCCGGCGGCGACGATCCCGCCGTCGGTCTCCGGGTCGTCGCCGACGTGGACGAGCCCGGTCGTCGACGTCCCGAGCGCCTCCGCCGCGGCCTCGAACGCGGAGGGGTGGGGCTTCCGCCAGCCGCAGCCGACGCTCGTCGTGACCGCGTCGAACTCGCCGCGGAGCCCGGCGCGGATCAGCGTCCGCGGGACGAGTTCGGGCACCGCGCAGTTCGAGAGCAGCCCGACCGGGCCGCGCTCGCCGGCGCCGCGGACCGCGTCGAGCGCGCCGTCGCGTCGGGTCACGTCCGGGTCGAACGCCGCGACCACGGCGTGCCTAGCGACGTTCTGGTCCGCGTCGACGCCGCGGGAGTCGAGCGCGCGAGCGACGTGCGCTGGGAGGGGGACCTCCGCGCCCGCCGGCGCCTCGACGTGTTGTTCCCCGTACGCGACGTGCCAGTCGTCGGGGACCGTCACGCCGCGGGACTCCAGTTCGCGCGCGACCGCTTCCGCCGGGTCGGACGGGTACTCGACGTCGACGAGGGTCCCGAAGAGGTCGAAGGTGACTGCCACGATACCCCTGTTACGGGCAAACCCGGATTGAAGCTGTCGGTCGGTGCGACCGGCGTCGACGCCCGCGCGACGCCCCGGTCGCGGCCGCGCGCCGAGGTCAGAGGAACGAGCCGAAGTGGAGGGTGACGAGGCGGTAGAGGCCGGTCACCCACGCGCACAGCCACAGGAGCATGAACCCGGCGACGCCGGCGCGGAGCCGCTTGCGCCAGTGGCCCATGTCCTCGTGGATCTCGTCGATGTCGACGTCGGGGTCCTCGTAGGCGTCGGCGTTCCGCTTCGCCTGGAAGATCCGAACGATCCCGGTGAGCGCGAACGCGAGGAGCGCGTACGCCTGAACGCCGAAGAACGCGTGGAGGATCGCCATCCCGCTCACCTGGTCGAGGACGCGGGGGATCATCCAGGTGACGATGGGGACCGTCGTGAGCACCAGGCCGGCGAGGATGTACCGCAGGTGCCGCATCAGCACGTTCCACGTCACGGTCTCCGTGTCGATCATGATCCAGGCGCCGTACAGGAGGAAGGGGAGACTCGCCGTCACGGACATCCCGGCGAGCGCCGCGATGACCGACTCGTCGACCATACCGACGGTACGGGCTCCGGCGCGTAAAGCCCCGCGATCCGCGCCCGGCGAGGGGGTCCTCCCGGTGCGTCGTCCGGCGTTCCGCCGTGTCGCCGCGCTCTTCCGGCCCGCAGTCCCGCACTCCCGACCTGCCGTCCCGCGCCCCCGGCTCCCGGGCGCGGACGAAAACAGTTAGCGTCAGGAGCACGTAGCGTCGGTCGATGGAGGACACCTCGACGCGGTCGGAGTCGGAGTCGCCGCCGGAGGAGTCGGCCGATCCGGCGCCCGAGGGTCGGGACGAGCGCGGTTCGGCGGCCGGGGACGCCGATCCCGCAGCGGCCGACGCCGACGGGGCCCCGGAAGACGAGACCGACATCGAGGCCCTCCGCGAGCGGGTCGAGTCGGAGTACGACTTCGACGACTTCGGCCCGTCGGACATGGCGCAGATGAACGCGGAGGAGTGGGACGCCGCGTTCGACCCGGACACGTGGATCACCGGCGACCGACTCTTAGACCGCGTCGACGCCGAGCTGAAGTCCCGCATCGCGACCCGCGACGTGTTCGGCGTCTTGGAGCGCGTCCGCGAGGACGGCGAGGAGCGCATCCTCGTCTACTCCGACGAGGGGTACGCGATCATCCGCCCGACGGGCGAGGTGCGCGGCGAGGGAACGGTGCTTCGTGACATCGAGCCGGTCGTCGCGCTCGCGGCGATGGAGTCGTACGAGGTCCCCGAGCCGCCGGAGAACTGGTCGCTCCCGCACCCGGACAGCGTCCCGGAGGGCTCCGGCGAGTTCGGCAACCTCGTGGTGCAGGCCGTCGCCGCGGTCCAGGTGCTCGCCGGCGCGGCGCTCCTCGTCGCGAGCGCCGTGGCCGACCTCGGGACGATCGTCGCGCCGGCGATGGGCATCGTCTTCCTCCTGATCGGCGTCTTCCTGCTCGCGATGGTGGCGAACGCACGGCTCTCCGACCGGTTCCGCTCGGAGGAGTACCGGGACCGACTGCGCGCGCTCCGCGAGGCGAAACAGCGCCCCGAGTTCGTCCCCGTCGAGGACGGCGTCGCGGCCGACGAGGACGCCGACGCAACCGAGCGTGACCGAGAGGAGTAATCCGACGATTTCGACGGTTTCAGACCCCGAGACCTCCTCCACGTCGGCGGTTTCAGTCGGTGGGTTTAAGCGAACCCCGTCCCGAGTGAGCCTGTATGAAAAGGCGGGACTTCGTGCGGACGGCCGGCGGCGCGACCGCCGCCGTCGCGGCCTCCGCCGGGGCGACCGGAACGGTGGCTGCACAGGAGGTACAGCCCGACTGGCCCAGCGGGGCGGCCGACGGAAACGTCGGGTCGTACACCGACGCCCGCGGCCAGGACGAGGTGACCATCTCGGTCGGCGCCGGCAGCAACGGCCTCGCGTTCGACCCGACGCTGGTCTGGGTCGACGAGGGGACGACCATCGTCTGGGAGTGGACCGGTAACGGCGGTTCGCACAACGTCCAGACCGTCGAGGGCGGCGGCCCGGCCAGCCTCGACAGCGGTAACCCCGTCGGCGAGGAGGGGTACACCTACGAGTACGAGACGTCGAGCGAGGACGCCGGCATCACTCACTACCACTGCGTCCCCCACACCGCGGTCGGCATGCACGGCGGCATCGCCGTCGGCGAGGACGTCGCCACCGTCGAGGTCGGCGGGGGCGGCAACACCGGGTGGCCGGAGAACATCGCCAAGGTCGGCGTCCCCCTCCACGCTCACTGGGTCGGGATCTCCGCGATGCTCGGCATCGGGATGACGTTCGTGTTCACGTTCTACATGCTCAAGTACGGCGAGTCGGCCCACACGGGCCACGGAGGTGCCAGATGAGCTCCGGCGGCTCCTCGTACGGCGACATCCACCGGTACGAGCCGGCCCGCGAGAGCACCGCCGCCGCGATCGCGATCGTCCTCCTCACCGTCATCGAGGTCGTGTTCGTCGCCCTGTTCACCTACGGACTGATGTCCGCGTGGGCGTCGACGGAGGCGGGGAACATGTACGTCGGCGCGCTGTTGGCCTTCATCTTTATTGATCTTGCGTTCATTCTGCTCCTGTACCGGAAAGAGTTCCTTCCAGACGTGATGATTGTGAAGAAACGTCGGCGGAAGTGGGAAGACCTGTACGTCCGCGAAGAGGACAAGGAGGGCAAGGGAATCGACACGGGCGGCCTCGCGGAGACGGTGAAGCGCGCGGTGTACCCGTACTACAAGAAGTGATTCGACAATGAGTCTGAAAAAACAAGACGACATGGACCACAACGCGTGGCTCAAGAGTCAGGACCTCACGGCCATCGAGACGGCGTTCCTGACCACGCTCATCTGGCTGGACAAGCGGCTCCGCATCGTCGACTACCTCGAGCTGCTGGAGACGATGTACTACCGCGCGAACCTCCAGATGCCGAAGAGCCACACCGAGCAGTACGACCTCGACAACAAGTTCTGGTACTGGTACCCGCTGTACTCGCTCGGGTCCCTCTCCATCATCGCGTACCTGCTCGCGGCGGTGTCGGGCGCGCTGCTCGGGTTCTACTACGCCCCGTCGACCGCGGGCGCGGCGGCACAGGGCGACCCCACCGCCGCGTACGACTCGATGGTGATGATCATGAAAGACGTCCAGTTCGGCTTCATGCTCCGGTCGATCCACCGCTGGGCGGCGCAGTTCATGGTGGCGGCGGTGTTCCTCCACATGCTGCGGGTCTACTTCACCGGCGCGTACAAGGAGCCGCGCGAGGTCAACTGGATCCTCGGCGTCGTGCTCATCGCCCTGACGCTTTTGTTCGGCTTCTCCGGGTACGTCCTCCCGTGGAAGCAGCTGTCCTTCTGGGCGGCGCAGATCGGCGTCGAGCTGGCCCTCGCGACCCCCATCGTAGGCGAGTGGGCGGCCCAGCTGCTGTTCGGCGGCTTCACCCTCGGACAGGCGACGCTCGTGAGAATGTACATCCTGCACGTGTTCGTGTTGCCGTTCGTGGTCACCGCGCTCATCGCGATCCACGTCGGCATCGTCTGGGTGCAGGGCATCGCGGAGCCGCACTAATCCAATGACCGACGACACCACACCCACGACGGACGGAGGCACCGACGACGAGGCGCGCACCGACGGCGGTCCGCCGGCGACGGTCCCGCCGGACGACGAGACGCCGACCTGGTCCGAGCGGAAGGAGCGCAGCCAGGGGCTCGCACAGCTCACTTACCAGTACTTCGAGCGCTCCCGGCGCGAGGACGAGGACCTGCGCGCCGAGTCGACGTACGTCGAGCGCGACGTGCTGGGTTTCCCGACGTGGCCCCACGAGACGATCCGCAACCTCGCGATCACCTCCTTTTTCCTCGGGACCATCCTGCTCGTGGCCTCGATCCTGCCGTCGCACTTCGGCGACCCGGCGAACCCCGGCTCCACGCCGGCGATCATCCTGCCCGACTGGTACCTCTACTGGTCGTTCGGCCTCCTGAAGCTCAGCCCGATCAACCCCGGGCTCGAGGTGTTGGGCGGGAACATCATCATGTCCAACGAGCTGTACGGGCTCGTGGCCCACGGGGCCATCTTCGGCGTCATCACGCTCGTCCCCTTCCTCAACAAGGGGAACGCGCGGCGCCCCGTCGAGGAGCCGGGCTGGGCCGCGCTCGGCGTGACCGGGGTCATCCTGGCGATCACGCTTGCGGTGCTGGCCATCCAGAACTTCTTCCCGGTGCCGACCGAGCTGCTGATGTCGCTCGTGTTCATGGTCCCGATCGCGGGCGGCGTCATCACCTACGCGGTGTTGAAGACGATGCGCGAAGGGTACATGTACGACCTCAACCGCCGGTACTACATGCTGCGGCCGCCGAAGTAGCGACCGACACAGTCCGCTGCGGTCCCGCTGCCGAAGCGCGGCCGGGCTCCCGCCCCCGCCGTTCCGACGCTCCGTATTCCCATGTCATCCTCAACAGACGGCGACGCCTCGCAGGCGTTCGACGAGACCGGCGATCCGATCGCGGCCGACGACGACGCCGACCCGCGTAACGAGCCGACGGGCCCGCGAGAGGGAGCGAGCGGCCGGGAGGTCGTCGTCCCCTTCCGGCTGTACAAGGCCGTGACCGTCTTCTCGACGCTCGCCGCGGTCGTCACCTACCTCGTCGGGTTCACGCTCATCGACGCCGCGACGCTTCAGATAAGCTTCGTCCGGGCGACAATCGTCTACCTGCTCGACAGCGCCGGGATCGTACCGCCGGAAGACGTCCTCGTGGCGGTGCTGGCGATCACCGGCGTCGGCTTCATCGTCCTCGGGACCGCCGTGTACGTGCTCGGGACCCGGTTCCGCGGACGAGGGATGGGAAAGTCTCAAGACGACTCCAGCGAAACGTGAGATAATGGCAGACGAGTTCATGAAGGGCTTCGCCCTGTTCACGATCGGCGGTCTCGGGTGGATCACCTTCGGCGGCTGGTACCGGACACCGTCGTACTACCAGGTGTCACAGCTCGTGAACCCGGCGGAGGGCGTGAACACGGCGTACGGCGAGGTCGGTCTGCTCGCGGGCGACGTGTTGTTCTGGCTGATGATCCTCGGCGCGCTGACGTTCTGGGTACTCATCCCCGCCAGCCGGCAGCTCCGTGACGCCCTCAACGACGGCGACGACGACGCGGCCGCGAACTGAACGTACCCCCCCCTCGTCTCCCTTTCTCCGTCCGTTCCGCCGTCCGAGAGCGGCGGCGACGGTCCTCGCCGACGAACCGAGAGCTTTTCACCGCCGCTCGCCCCAGCCTCGCGCATGAGTGAGCCGACGCGCCGCCTCGCGGTTCTGGGCGACGGCGACCCGGCGGCGGCGATCCGATCGGCGGTCGACGGCGCGGGCGCCCGTCTCGTCGACCACACCGAGGCGGACGCGGTCGTCGCCGTCGGGGACGCCGCGCTTCGGAAGGCGATGCGCGCGGCCGCGACCGATGACGGGCGTTCGAGTCCGATCCTCCCGATCGGGGACGGTCGTCACGCGGTCAACCCGGACCTCGCGGCCGACCGCATCGCGGACGCCGACGACTGGCTCGGCGGATCGGCGAACGCGGTCGACGGGTTCTCTCGCGTCGCGCACCCCGTCTTGGCGGTCGACGGCGCCGGCGACGCCCCCCGTCGGTTCGCGGCCGCGGACGTCGCCTTCGTGACGGCGGAGCCGGCCCGGATCTCCGAGTACGGGATCGCCTTTTCCGACGGGGAGTCGGTCTCGGTGCGCGCTGACGGCGCCGTGGTCGCGACGCCGCTCGGGAGCGACGGCTACGCGGCGGCGGCCGGCGGACCGGTCGTCTCACCCGGCGGCGGCCTCTCGGTCGTCCCCGTTTCGCCGTTCACGACTCGCCCCGAGACGTGGGTCGCGAGCGGCGGCGTCCGCGTCACGATCGAGCGCGAGGCGGAACCGGTCGCGCTGGTCGTCGACGGCGATCGCCGCGGGACCGTCGAGCCGCACCGCGCGGTCGGCGTCGAGATCGCGGCGACGGTCGATCTCCTCTCGGCGACGGCGGAGTGAGGGGGCTGCTCCCTCGCGCCCAACGGCGTCCGCGGCCCCGTCGCGGGAGCGCCGATCGGAAACACTCTAATACGTCGTGAACGGAAATGGTGGATATGGACCCACTGCAGTTCCTCGTTCCCCTCGGCTGGCTGGCGGCCGCCGGGCCGGCGCTGCCGTACGCGATCTTCGTGATGACCGTCGCGAACCTCGCGACCCGGCACCTCGCGCACAGGCGACACGTCGATCAGGGACAGGAGGCGGACAGCGTGGAGGCGTACACGCCGCACGTGTTCACCAACGTCGGGCTCGTCCTCCTGTCGTTCGTATACATCCTCGTTGCGCCCGTGCGAGGGACGATCCTGTCGGTCCTCGTCCTGGCGATGTTCATCGCCGACTTCTTCGAGCTGGAGGCGCGCAACGTCGAGGCCCGCAACGACATGGAGATCGAGGCGCCGAAGAGCTCGATCGCCGCCTCGCTGGTCGTGTTAGTGTGGACGTCGTACTTCGCGCTGTTCTTCGTCGTCGAAGGGATCTGGAACCAGTTCGTCGTCGCCTGACGGGCGCGCTCCGAATTGAGCGAATTTGCGCTCGGCGCGTGACGTTCCCGTTCCCCTTCTCCACCGCTCCGACGCTCCCTCTATCTCCCCCCTCGCCCGGTCCTTTCGTCACGCTCCACCTACCCCTCTCCACAGTGATTTATATGCGTTCGTCCAGATATTTGGGGTGGTGGAAAAAAATACCAGTACGCGTCGCGGCGCACTGAGATCAACCGCCACGCTGGTAACCAGCGGAACGATCCTCGCGACCGCCGGGTGTCTTGACGGCGGGTTCGGTCCCAGTCTTGACGGTGAGATGGTTGTCGAGGGGCCGATGGTGAGCGTTTCCGCGTCAACCGATCTTTCTGCCACTGATACTGGATACGAACTGGCGATCACCGTCAGCAACAACTCAGAGAGAACCGCTGACACGGATGCCGAGGTCATCTGGGAGGTCAGCAATGACGAGAACGCGGTCGTGACACAAACCGAAACAAAAACCGTTGATCCTGGCGGTGAGACCACGCTTGTCGTAACTGCTGAAGACCCGAACGATTCGGTCACCGCCTATTCGGCGACTGTTCTTGCTGTACCGGCCTAACAGCCACGTAGTCTCTCTCGGTAGTTGTTCCCGGTCTCCGAGCGCATCGTCTACATTTCCGTCAGTTCTTAATTAACACTTCTAGACAAACCAAGTTGCTGTTTGTTAGGGCCGAGAAGGCGGCGGGTTTCCGGCGTCCTGCTCGATCGCCCTGTCCCGACGCTTCCTTCGTCAAAACGTCCAGTCGCCGGTGAGCTTCATCCCCGTCGCCTTCCCCTCCGCTTCGAGCGCCGCCGCGATCTCATCGGTGTCCCGGCGCGGGATCGACGCGTCCGTCTCGGCGAGGTCGACGACGAGTTCGGTGAGGAGGATCGCCTGCTCCCGGAGGTTCCGCGACTCAAGCTTGTCGAGCGTGTCCGCGTGGGTGTGCCCCCAGCCGCGGCCGCGCCCCTCGGTCTCGCCCGAGATCATGTACCCCGGGATCCCCCGCTTCACGAACGGCCAGTGGTCGCTGTGGGGGACCAGCTCGCTCCCCGTCGCGACCGGGTGATCGAAGCGGTCGCTCACGCGCTCCGCGGCCGCCGCCAGCGCGTCGAAGTCGTGGTGGTCGAGCCGGAGCGTCCGGCCGTACACGTTGCTGTCGACGTTGACGACCGCGCGGACCGCGTCCCGGTCGGCCGCCTCGGCGGCCACCGACGACCCGACGAGACCGACCTCCTCGGCGCCGAACGCGGCGAACCGCACCTTCACGTCGAGTTCGTCCTCGCGCGCGGCGAGCGCCCGCGCGACCTCGACGATCGTCGCCGTGCCGGCCCCGTTGTCCATCGCGCCCTCCGCGAGGTCGTGGGCGTCGACGTGCGAGGAGACGATCAGGCGCTCGTCGGTGTCGGGGCCGAGCTCCGCGACCGCGTTCCCGCTCGTCGCGGTCGGCGTCTCGCAGTCGACCGCGACGGTCAGGTCGTCGCCCTCGTTGCGTCGCGCGAGCCGGGCGCCGGTCTCCTTCGAGACGCCGACCGCCGGAATCGCCCCGATCGGGTCGTCGGCGGTCCCGACGCTGCCGGTCGGCGGGAGCGTCCCCTCCACGTGGTTGGCGAAGACGAAGGCGGCCGCGCCCGCGTCGACCGCGCGGTAGTACTTCTCGCGGCGGTGGATGAACCGGTCGACCGAGTCGGGGGTGTCCGACGAGGCCATCACGACTTTTCCGTCGAGGTCGGCCTCGAAGTCCTCGGGGACGCCGTGTGCGAGGTCGACGAACTCGCCGGTCGCCTCGCCGCTGGGGCTGCGCGGCAGCGCGATACACTCGTTCGGGCCGACCGCGACGGGCTCGCCGGTCGCGGCGTCCCGGACCGCGCTGTCGCCGCGCTCCCAGCCCTGGATCTCGAACTCCTCGATCGCCGCGCTGCGCGCGCCCGCGTCGGCGAACGCGTCGCGCGTGAGCTCCAAGGCCTCGCGCTCGCCCGGCGAGCCGGCCATCCGGTCGCCGACGTCGACGAGGTCGAGGAGGTGGTTCCAGCCCGCGTCGCTCGTGAACGTCTCGCCGATCCACTCTGTCATGGGTGTGGGTGTCGCGGCCGCCGCTCAAGCGTTTCGGTGGCGGCGGGGGCGGCCGGAAGCGGGGGGCGGAGCCGACGGATTCGTCGAAGCGCTCAGACCGGGACGGCCGGAAGGAGGACCGTCGCGGCCTCGGCGGCCGCGAACGTCGAGTCGTACAGGTGGTTCAAGAGGAGGTAGGTGACGACCCCGAGGACGAGCGAGAGGATCCACGCGCTCGCGGCGATCCGCCCGACGCGTCGGTGCGGCGTCTCCGTCCGCAGCTCCCGCTCCGTGTGCGTGAGCCCGAGGACGATCGCGTAGAGGACGACGGGGACGGAGACCACGGAGAGAATGATGTGGATCGCGAGCATGATCAGGTACGCGGGATACACCGGGTCCCACAGCGGGACCCAGGCGTACGCCGAGTCCAACACGAACTCCTTGGTGCCGCCGCCGGCCACCTTCGGGAGGTACATCCCGAGGAACAGGAGGATGAGGCCGAACGAGGTCGTCATCGCGGCGGCGTGTTTCTTCACCTCGTCGTTGCGGATCCAGTACCAGCCGAGCGAGAGGGTGATCACGGTGACCGTGTTGACGGCGGCGATGGCGTGCGCGAGGAGGTTCACGGTCTCCTGCGTGAGCGTGGGGAACAGCGCCTGGAACTCCGGCACGAGGAACACGCCGCCGACGGCGCCGTAACCCACGAGCGTGAGGAGGACGGTTATCTCTGTGGCCCGCGCTTTGGCCCGCTCGCGAACGCTGGCGGTGGACATATCGGACGGAGGGAACGGAGCGATAAGTCGGCTTCGGGTGCTCCCGTCGGGCGGGACGTTTCGCCCCCGCCCGTCCCGAAAGCGTCGTCGCGACAGCGGCGTCGCGACTACCGCTCGATGACGCCCGTCGCGGTCGCGACCTCGACCGCGGCCTCCTCGTTGATCCCGCCCTGGAGGATGGTGTAGCGGTCGCGGATCTCGTGGGCGCTCGTCAGGGCCGCGATCAGCTCCGCGTCGTCGATCCCCAGCTCGCCCGCGGTCGTGGGGGCGTCGAGCTCGTCGAGGGCGTCGCGGATGGCGCTCCACCGCCCGTTCTCGCCGCTGTGGAGGTACTCCGTCATGATCGAGGCGACGCCGACCTGATGGCCGTGGAGCGCCTTGCCGGGCGCGATCCGGTCGAGCTGGTGGGAGATGAGATGCTCGGCGCCGGAGGCGGGCCGCGAGGAGCCGGCGATCGACATCGCGACCCCGGAGGAGACGAGCGCCTTCACGACGACCCACGCGGACTCCTCTAAGCCCGGGCGGATCATGTCGGCGTTCTCGACGAGCAGCTCCGCTGTCATCTCCGAGAGCGCGCCCGCGTACTCGCTGTACTCGACGTTGCGCAGGCGGCGGGCGAGCCGCCAGTCCTTCACCGCGGTGTAGTTGGAGATGATGTCCGCACAGCCCGCGGTGGTGAGCCGCCACGGCGCCTCCGCGAGCAGCGTCGTGTCCGCGACGACGGCGAGCGGCGGGTCCGCGGCGACCGAGTGACGGGTGTCGCCCTCGGGGATCGAGGAGCGCCCCGAGACGATGCCGTCGTGGGAGGCGACGGTCGGGACGGAGACGAAGCCGACGTCGAGGTGGTCGGCGGCCATCTTCGCGATGTCGATCGGCTTCCCGCCGCCGAGGGCGATCAGGTAGCCGGGGTCGACGGCCTCGGCCGTCGCCTTCAGCTCCTCGACGGCGTCGAAGGAGGCCTCGTCGACGACGGCGGTCGCGGGGTCGTCGAACTGCGCCCGGACGCGGTCGCCGGCGATCTCGTTGGGGGTCGGGCTCGTCACGATCAGCGGCCGCCCGGTGAGGTAGAGCTCGCCGACCGCCTCCCCGAGGTCGTCGATGACGTCGTGTCCCACGAGGACGTTCCGCGGGAGCTTGATCCACGTCGTCTTCTCGAACATGGCTCAGATACGCGACCGGAGGGTCTAGAAGATGCGGATTCTCGGACGGACAGCGGCGCCGCGGAGTCGGAGGTACCGCCGTAAACGGGGTCGGAGTACGACGATTATTTATAAATGAACGGCGGTGGCGTGCGCCGGTGAGCGGCCCGCAGGGCCGCGAACCGACCGCACGAGGGAGTCGGCCGGCCGGAGCGAAGCGGAGGCCGGCCGACGAGGCTGGGGAGGTGTGAGGTGCGGTCGCTGTAGGGGCGGGAGTCAAAGGGGCAGTCACCGGCGGCTCCGCCGCCGGCTGTCACCGGGCGACGCCCGGTTGCCCGAGGGACTGCGTCCCTCGCTGCCCGTGGCGCTACGCGCCACGCTGCCGCGAGGCGGCCGCAGGCGACGTGAGCACCGCGGGGAGTGAGCGAAGCGAACGACCGAGGAGCACAGCGAGCGACCGAGGAGCACAGCGAGCGACCGAGGAGCACAGCGAACGACCGAGGAGCACAGCGAGCGTGCGCCCGCCTCGCGGCTGGGGCTTTGGCGGTGTTCGCTGCCGATCTGTGATTGGATATTTATAAGCAAGCGGCTGGGGATTCGGCGGTGTTCACAGTCGATCCGCGGTCGATCGTTTATAAGTGAGCGGCTGGGGCTTCGGAGGTGTTCGCCGCCGCTCCGGTATCAACCACTTATAAATGAGCGCCCGCGACGCCGGGAGCCTCCGATCGCTTCGTCGCCGCCTCGGTCGCCCCGCGTCCCTCACACGACACCGGCGAGGAACGTTAGGGCGTCGACCGTCGTCGCCGCGTCGTAGAGGAAGTAGACGCCGAAGCCGGCGAGGACGACCGCGGAGCCGACCGCGACGATCGGCGCGAACGTCTCGATCCGGCGCTCGGCGGCGACGAGCCCGGTCGGGAAACCCACGATCCACGCCAACACCCCGAGGAAGAACCCGCCGATGAGCGCGGGCGAGCCGGTGGCGACGACGAACGTCCCCGCCAGCTCCGGCCCGACCACCGGTAGCCGGGAGAGCACGTCGAGCTCCCCCGGTCGCAACAGCCCGACTCCGACGGTCAGCCAGAACAGCACCTGATACGGGTTCGTTAAGGCGAGCACCAGCGCCTTGCGGAACCCCTTCCCCTCCGCGGCGATCGGCTCCTCGCCCGAGGTCGGGCGGAACGACGCGCGGGCGCCGTGGGCGGCGTCGACCGCGAAGTACAACATCAAGACGCCGCCGACCGCGACCATCGCGGCCCGGAGCAGCGGGAGCGACTCCACGACCGCGACGACGCCGACGTACGCGAGGACGAAGAATATCGCGTCGGCGGTCGCCGCGCCGAGCCCGGCTCGGAAGCCGGCGAGGCGCCCGCGGAGGACGGACTCCTCGGCAATCACCGCGTTCATCGGGCCGGGCGGCGCCGCGAGCGCCAGGCCGAAGACGACGCCCGCACCGAGCGTAACGAGGGTACTCACACCGCTCGCAACGCCCGGTTTCGTGAAAAACCTCGCGACGGAGAGGCGGTCGGTAACGGCCGGTTCCGGACGGCACGCCCGAGATCGACGCATCGACGGACGGATCCGAACACTGGGGTCGGAGCCCGACCGGGACCGTGGCTCGCGGCTACGCGTCCTGGAGCTCCGCGTCGCGGAGCGCCTCGTTGAGGTCCTCGCGGACGCGCTCGCCGGTCTCGCGGTCCATCGCGGTGGTGACGATCCGGTTCTCCTGAACGCTGGAACCGTCCCGGAGGAGGAGCCGGACGTTGCCGTTCGTCCCCGCGCGCGTCGCCTTCGCGCGGAGGCCCGTCCGCGACCCCGTCCCGCCGGCGTCGATGGGGCCGGGGACGATCTTCTTGACGTGCGGGTGTTCCGCGACGGTCTGGACGGCCTTACGTCCCTTGCGGTCGCCGATGAGCGTGGAGTGCGATCCCCCGATCTTCTCGCGCGGCGGCGTCTCGACGACCGCCAGCGAACGGTCGCCACGCCGGTCGAGGACCCACCGAACGACCGGGCTCACGTCCGGCTCGCGGCCGTCGTCCGCGGGGGCGTCCCCGGTCGCCGCGCCGCGTTCGCCGCCGCGACCGCTCCCGCCCGCGCCGCCGTCGGGGACGCGGTAGAACTCGTGGTGGAGCTGCGCGCGCGTCTCGCGGAGCGGTTCGCGCTCGCCGGCGGCGTAGACGGTCTCGGGGCGCTTCCGCCGGATCTCGTCCGCGACGCGCCCCGCGAAGTTCCGCAGCTGGACTTCGCTCAGCCGCTCGCCCTCCTCCGGGCGCGTGGTGACCGTCGTCTCGCCGACGACGTCGTCCTCGCGGAGCAATGTCAGGTGCGCGCGGTCGGTCTCGAACTCGGCGACGACCGCGTCGGCGTTGGCGGTGTTGCAGGTCAGACAGTAGTCCCCGGGCTTCTCGATCGGGGTCCCACACCGCCGGCAGTTCATACCGATCGGACGGCCGTGGAAGATAAAAGGGCGTCCGTTCGGCGTGCGACCGGCCCGTCGAGGCGCGGTCGGCGTTCGCCGCACCGAGCCGGAGCGACCCCTTATTACCCTCCCCGACCTCCGTACCGGACATGGACGGAGACCGACGCCGCGACGCCGACGCCGGCTCCGAGGCGGACGTCGGTGACGCGGAACACGACGAGGATCTGGCCGACAGGTTGGAGGCGGTCGAGGACCGACTGACGGAGCTGGTCCGCGACGGCCGGTTCAACGCGATCGTCGCGTGGGCGACGATCGCGGTCCTGGCGGGGATCCTCGTCGAGAGCGCGCTGGAGTACGACCTCCTCTCGGCGGCGATCGTCGTCGGGCTCGGCGCGGTCGTGCTCGCGCCGACCGCGGCGGCGCGCGACTGGCGGGCGATGCTCCCGGCCGAACTGGTCGGCCTCGCGCTGCTGCCGGTCCTCGTGCGCGCGGTCTTCGGCGGCGAACTGGGGACGTTCGCGACGTACGTCGCCATCGCGGCGCTGGCGCTCGTGATCGCCGTCGACCTCCACATGTTCACGTCGCTGCGGCTCACGCACTGGTTCGCGGTCGCGTTCGTCGTGATGGCGACGCTGGCGACGGCGGCGGTGTGGACGGTGCTGCGGTGGAACCTCGACCGGCGCGTCGGCACCGAGTTCCTGACGACGAACGACGCGCTGATGATCGAGTGGATCTACGTCACGCTGGCTGGGCTCGCGGCCGGGCTCCTCTTCGACGGGTACTTCCGGGGGCGCGGACGCCGCCTCCGTCGCGTCATCCGGCGGGTGATCCGCCGATGACGCTGCTCCCGCGCCCCTCCATCCGGTCGCAGCGGCGCCTCACGGGCGCGATGCAGGTCCTCCTCGTCGGCATCGTCGCCTACGGCTTCCTCGCGGGCGAGGGGAAGGCGATAAGCAACGGGATCATCGCCTTCCTCGTCACGCTGGTCCCGGCGGCGCTCGAACGGCGGTACGACCTGCCCCTCGACCCGTGGCTCGCCCTGTGGATCACGATGGCGGTGTTCCTCCACACCGTCGGGTCCGCCGGGTTCTACGCCCGCGTCGAGTGGTGGGACCACATGACGCACGCGCTGTCGGCCTCGCTGGTCGCCGCGGTCGGGTACACGACGATCCGGGCCGTCGACCTCCACAGCGACGGGATCCGCATCCCCGCGCGGTTCGCGTTCGTCTTCATCGTCGTCGTCGTGCTCGCGTTCGGCGTGCTCTGGGAGCTGTTCGAGTTCGGGCTCGACATCGTCGCGACCGAGACGGGCATCGACATGCCGCTCGCGCAGCACGGCCTCGACGACACCGTGCTCGACCTGACGTACAACACCGCGGGCGCGGTCCTCGTCGGCCTCTTCGGACAGGCGCACCTCACCGGCGTCGCGGAACTGGTCCGGGACCGGCTGCTCGGGAGCGCGCCCGAGTAGCGACGACGGGAGTGGGCCGGGCCAAGCCGCCCCGGCCCCTCAGTTCAGACAGGCCGCCACGACCCGCAGCGCGGCCTCGCCGCGCACCTCGTTCGCGAGGAGGGGAACTCGTTTCACGTCGCGCCCGCGGAACAGGTCGGTGGCCTCGCGGAGCGCGTTCTGTTGGACCTCCCAGCGTCGCGCGCAGAACTCGCAGGTGTCGGGGTTCGGCTCGACGACCCAGTCGGGGTCGATCCCGCTGTCCCCGCCGGTCACGTCGCCGACGCCCTCCATCACGCGGTTGACGATCAGCGTGTTCACCGGAATCCCGAACTCGTCGAGTCGGGCGACGAGCCGCTCGGACTCGACGACGCTCATCTCCTCGGGGATCATCACGACGCGGAAGTCGGTCTTCGCGGGGTCGCGCAGGACGGCCCGCAGGCGTTCGATGCGCTCGCGGAGCTCCTCCAGGTCGGCCGAGGGGTCGGGGTCGTCGTCGCCCCCGCCGAACATCCCCTTGATCCCGTCCATCATGCCGGAGAAGCGCTGGCGGAGCTTCATCACGCGGCCGAGCATCGAGTCCATGATCTCCGGCAGCTGGAGCAGCCGGAGGGTGTGGCCCGTCGGGGCGGTGTCGACGACGACGCGGTCGAACCGGGGGTCGTCGAGGTACTCCAGCAGCTGGCGCATCGCCGCCGCCTCGTCGGCGCCGGGCATCGTCCCGCCGAGGAGGCCGCCGAGCCCCTCGCCGCCCTCGCCCGCCGCCCCGGCGTCGGCGCCGCCCGCGCCGCCCATCGGCCCGTCGCCGCCCATCCCGCCCATCGCGTCGCCCATCTCTCCGAGCCCGCCGAGGGGGTCGCCGTCGGCGCCGAACATCCCCTCGTCCATCGCGGCGTCGGGGTCTATCTCGGCGGCGTAGAGGGGCACGTCCTCGCGGATGCGCGCCGGCTCGGCGGGGATGTCGGTTTCATAGGTGTCGGACAGCGAGTGCGCCGGGTCCGTGGAGACGACGAGCGTGCGGACGCCGCCCGCGGCCGAGGCGAGCCCCGTCGCGGCCGCCATCGTCGTCTTCCCGACGCCGCCCTTCCCGCCGTACAGCACGTAGTCGGGCGCGTCGACGCCCGCCGGGAGGTCGGCGAGGTCCTCGTCGACAGCGAGGGATTCGTCGTCTTCCGCCGGCTCGACGGCGGTCTCGTCTTCGGGCTCGTCGACCCGGTCGACGGGTTCGACGTCGATGTCGTCCATGGTAGCGTGTCGTTCCGGCGGGCTTGTGTACCCGTCGGTCCCGATAAGCTATCGACGTCGTTTCCGCGGCGAACTCACTCGAATAACCATTCAATTATTTATAAATAGTTGAGTACGGAGCGACGGCGAGCGCTCCCAGAGGCTCAGTCTCTCACTTATAAATAGTCGATCGCGGATCGGCAGAGAACACTGCCAAATCCCTAGCAACCAATTTATAAATGGTCGAGTACGGATCGACAGCGAACACCTCCAAAGCCCCAGTCGCGAGGGCGGCGCACGCTCGCTGCGCTCCTCGTCACTCGCTTCGCTCGTTCCTGCGGTGCTTACGTCGCCTGCGCCGCCCTCGCGACTGCCCCTTTGAGTCCCGCCCCGCACCGCACAGCAACCGCGCCTCACGCCTCCCCAGCCTCGTCGGTCGCCCTCCGCGTTGCTCCGGGCGACCGACTCCCTCGCGCGTGCTCCTCGCGGCCGCCGGGGGCGGCCGCTCGCAGGCACGCGCCGCCGCACCGCCGTTTATTTATAAAGGATTATTCGATCGCACCGTCGCGCTCGACGTCCATCCCGAGGTCGGCCATCGCGTCGAAGAAGCCGGGGAACGAGACGTCGACGTGTTCGGCGCCGCGGACGGTCGTCGTGCCCTCGACGGCGAGCGCGGCGACGGACAGCGCCATCGCGATCCGGTGGTCGGCGCGGCCGTCGACGGTGGCTCCCTTGAGATCGCTCTCCGAGCCGTGGACCGTGAGGGCGTCGGGTTCTTCGGTCGTCTCCGCGCCCATCTTTCCGAGCTCCTCGGCCATCGCCGAGACGCGGTCGGTCTCCTTGTAGCGGACGTGCTCGCAGTTCTCGATCCGCGTGTCGCCGTCCGCGACCGCGCCGAGCGCGGCGATCGTCGGGAGCAGGTCCGGCGTGTCGCCCACGTCGACGGTCACGCCGGAGAGGTCGGCACGCTCGACCGCTATCTCGCCGGCCTCGCGGTCCCAGTCGACGGGCGCGCCCATCTCTTCGACGATATCGACGATGGCGGCGTCGCCCTGTGCGCTCGGCCGCGCGCCCGCGATCCGGAGCGGCTCGTCGGGCGCGGCCGCGACCGCGCCAGCGGCGAGCAGGTACGAGATGGACGAGAAGTCGCCCGGCACGGCGTAGCTGCCGCCCGCGGGCTCGTAGGTCTGCCCGCCCGGGACCGAGAAACCCGCGGCGCCCGCGGCGCCGTCGAGGGAATCGCCGGCCTCGTCTATCGGCGTCACCTCGACGCCGAAGTCGGCGAGCAGTTCGAGCGTGATGTCGACGTACGGCGCCGACTTGAGCTCGGTCGTGAGCTCGACCTCGACCCCCTCGTCGGTGACCGCGCCGGCCATCAGCAGCGCGGTGACGTACTGCGAGGAGACGTCGCCAGGGATGGCGACCGCGCCGCCTTCGAGCGGGCCGGTAACGACGAGCGGCGCCTGTCCGTTGCCGCGGGTCGACTCCGCGCGCACGCCGAGGTCGGCGAGCGCGTCGAGGAGCGGGCCCTGCGGCCGCGATCGGAGAGAGCCGTCGCCGGTGAGGACGGTCGTGCCGTCCGCGAGCGCGGCCGCGGCGGTGACGAGCCGCATCGTCGTCCCCGAGTTCGCGCAGTCGATCACGTCGTCGGGCACTTCGGGGCGGCCGTCGAACCCCTCGACCGCGAGCGCGTCGGCGTCGCTCGGGATCTCGGCCGCGCCGTCGCCGCCGCGCTCGCTCCCGGCCGGCGCGACCGACCCGCCGAACGCGGTCACCGCGCGGGCGGTCGCCCGCGTGTCGGCGGAGACCAGCGGCGACTCGACGGTCGCGCCGTCGCTGTAGCCGGCCGCGAGCAGCGCGCGGTGAGTGTAGCTCTTCGACGGCGGCGCGCGGGCGGTCCCTCGGAGCTCCGAGCGCGTGACGTGAACGTCCATACCCCACTCTGCCGGCCGGGGCGACAAGTCGGTACCGACCGCGGCACGATTGCGGCCGGGACGGCTCAGCGGGCGACACGTCCCGGACCCCCACCGCGGCGCCGCGGCACACCCTTTATACCATCGGGAGCGCTAGCGTCGCGTATGCCCCAGTGTGAGATGTGCGGCGCCGAGGAGGCCTCGCTGACGACGACGAAGGTCGAAGGCGCCGAGCTGGAGCTCTGTAGCTCGTGTACGGACTTCGGCACCGAGGTCCGCGACGAGTCGACGAGCTCCGGCGGCGGCAAGTACTCCACCAGCTCCAGCACCGGGAAGTCGTCCTCGTCGTCCGGCTCGTCCGGCTCGTCGAGCGGGTCCGGGAGCTCCGGCGGGTCGACCCGCCCCCGCGACATGTTCGACGACATGGACGAGATCGCCACCGACTACGACGAGCGGATCCGCGAGGCGCGGGAGTCGCGTGGCGTGAGCCAGGAGGAGCTGGCCGACCAGCTCAACGAGAAGGCGAGTCTCATCCGGAAGCTCGAACGCAGCGACACGCTCCCGACCGACGAGGTCCAGCGCAAGCTCGAACGCGCGCTCGACATCTCCTTAGTCGAGGGGCAGTCGTCCGACGACGCCGACTGGGAGACGAACGACGCGGGCACGATGACGCTCGGCGACGTCGTCAAGCGGAAGGATTAGCCACCGGGCCGTCGCCCGCGCTCTCTTTCCGACGTACCGCCGAGTTCCGACGAGCGGATCGGCGGACGTTCGCGGCGGTCACGCCGTCGCGCCGCCCTCGTCCGTCTGCTCCGACCCCCCGTACCGCTCGGTGAGGTAGTCGATGATGTAGTCGACCGTCTCGGGGTCGTAGCTCCAGAACCCGTAGAACTCGCCGGGCGCGCGCTCCTCGGCGAGCAGCGCGCACTTCGCGTCCTCGTAGCCGCCGCCGTCGTACGCGACGAACCACGTCTCGCGGATCTCTGCGGTCTCGCCGACGTGGACCGTGTAGTGTTCGACGTCGGGCGCCTCCCCCTCGTCGGCGGCGTACGCGTGGACGTCGAGCCGCTCCTTCTCGCCGAGCAGGTCGTAGGTGTCCGCCTCGCCGGTGAGCACGTCGAGCGTCTGGAACCCCGCGTGGAGCGCCCCGTCGCCGACCCGCCAGGCGCGGTCCTCGATCTCCCGCGACGCGGCGACCATGTCCTCGCGCGAGTAGGAGGTGAACATCGTCTCGTCGAGGTGGTCCAACACCGGCCGCCCGACGCGGTCCCCGCCTCCGCCCGCGACTCCCGGAGCGTCGCCCCCGCCCCTCGTGTCCTCCGATCCGTCCCCGCCGGGCCGCGACAACAGGTCGTCGACGGTCGCGGCCGTGACGAACTCTCCGTCCCGCGCCAGCACGGCGAACTCCTCTGGCCCGGAGGCGGTCTGGTCGTCGACGATCCGGACGTTGCGGTCGGCGAAGTGCTCCCGGAGTTCGTCCGTCACCGCCGGGTCGGCGTTGAACACGGTTAGCGTGGCCTCGTGCGCCTCCACGCCAGCGATGAGCTCGATGAGGGACATCCCTTGCCCGGACCCACAGCATCGGGGTATAAGGTCGTTTCTGCTCTCGGGACCGAGAAGGACCCTCCGGAACCGGTACCGGGGGACGTGCCGAGCGAGCGCGAAGCACGAACCTATTTGCGCCGCGCCACCCGAGTGGGCGTATGTTCATCCTGGTGAACCTCAAGGCGTACCCGTGCGACCCGATCGAGGTAGCGACCGCGGCCCGCGACGTCGCCGAGGCGTCCGGCGCGCGGATCGCCGTCTCGCCGCAGGCGGCCGACGTCGCCCGCGTCGCAGACACCGGCGTCGAGACGTGGGCCCAGCACGTCTCGCCGAACGCGCACGGCTCGCACACCGGCTCAACCTTGGCCGAGGCCGTCGCCGACAACGGCGCCGAGGGCACGCTGATCAACCACTCGGAGAACCGGCTGAAGCTCGCCGACGTCGACGGCTCCGTGCGCGCCGCCGAGCGCGCGAACCTGGAGACGATCGTCTGCGCGAACAACCCCGCGCAGGTCGGCGCCGCCGCCGCGCTCGGCCCCGACGCGGTCGCCGTCGAGCCTCCCGAACTCATCGGCGGTGACATCTCCGTCGCGACCGCGGACCCGGGGATCGTCGAGGACGCGGTCGCGGCCGCCGAGGCCGTCGACCCCGCGGTCGACGTGTTCTGCGGCGCCGGCGTCTCGACCGGCGAGGACGTGTCGACCGCCGGCGAACTCGGCGCCGCCGGCGTCCTGCTGGCCTCCGGCGTCGCGAAGGCGGACGACCCCGAGGCCGTGCTCGAGGACCTCGTGAGCGGGATCTGAATCTGCTGTCCGGGGCCTCAGCGACACGACTTCGGCGAAGTACGTCCGCGCCCGCACTCCAGAACCCTCCGCGACCGATTCCGAGGGGCGCTGCGTTTGCGGATCTGTATAAAGACACCGATGTGAGCGACTCACACGATCGAGAAATCGCACGACAGCGGCGGGTTCTCTCGTTCCGGCGAATGGCAGCATCTAGTAACCTTTAACCGAAACAAGCCGCTACCTATGAGCAAGATGGCGAGCAACAAGATTCTCGGTATCGACCTCGGTACCACCAACTCCGCGTTCGCGGTGATGGAGGGCGACGAGCCCGAGATCATCGCCAACGCCGAGGGCGACCGAACCACTCCGTCGGTCGTCGCCTTCGCCGACGACGGCGAGCGCCTCGTCGGCAAGCCGGCGAAGAACCAGGCCGTCCAGAACCCCGACCGCACGATCCAGTCGATCAAGCGGCACATGGGCGAGGACGGCTACACCGTCGAGATCGGCGACGAGGAGTACACGCCGGAGCAGGTCTCGGCGATGATCCTCCAGAAGATCAAACGCGACGCCGAGGAGTACCTCGGCGACGACGTCGAGAAGGCGGTGATCACCGTCCCCGCGTACTTCAACGACAAGCAGCGGCAGGCGACCAAAGACGCCGGCGAGATCGCCGGCTTCGAGGTCGAACGCATCGTCAACGAGCCGACCGCGGCCTCCATGGCGTACGGCCTGGACGACGAGTCCGACCAGACGGTCCTTGTGTACGACCTCGGGGGCGGGACGTTCGACGTGTCGGTCCTCGACCTGGGCGGCGGCGTCTACGAGGTCGTCGCCACGAACGGGGACAACGACCTCGGCGGCGACGACTGGGACGAGGCGCTCATCGACCACCTCGCCGACGAGTTCCAGAACGACCATGGGATCGACCTCCGCGACGACCGGCAGGCGCTCCAGCGGCTGAAGGACGCCGCCGAGGAGGCGAAGATCGAGCTGTCGAACAAGAAGGAGACCACGGTCAACCTCCCCTTCGTCACCGCGACCGACAGCGGGCCGGTCCACCTCGAACAGTCAGTCACCCGCGCGACGTTCGAGAACCTCACGTCGGACCTCATCGAGCGCACCGTCGAGCCGACGGAGCAGGCGCTCTCCGACGCCGACTACTCGAAGTCCGACATCGACGAGGTCATCCTCGTCGGCGGCTCCACCCGGATGCCGCAGGTCCAAGAGCAGGTCGAGGAGCTCGTCGGGCAGGAGCCGAAGAAGAACGTCAACCCCGACGAGGCGGTCGCGCTCGGCGCGGCGGTCCAGGGCGGCGTGCTCTCCGGCGACGTCGACGACATCGTGCTGCTGGACGTCACCCCGCTCTCGCTGGGGATCGAGGTGAAGGGCGGCCTCTTCGAGCGGCTCATCGAGAAGAACACCACGATCCCCACAGAGGAGTCGAAGGTGTTCACCACGGCCGCGGACAACCAGACCTCCGTCAACGTCCGCGTCTTCCAGGGCGAACGCGAGATCGCCGAGGAGAACGAGCTGCTCGGCGCGTTCCAGCTCTCCGGCATCCCGCCGGCGCCCGCCGGAACCCCGCAGATCGAGGTCTCGTTCAACATCGACGAGAACGGCATCGTCAACGTCGAGGCCGAAGACCAGGGCTCGGGCAACGCCGAGTCGATCACCATCGAGGGGGGCGTCGGCCTCTCCGACGAGGAGATCGACCAGATGCAGGAGGAAGCCGAGAAACACAAGGAGGAGGACGAGGCCCGCCGCGAGCGGATCGAGGCCCGCAACGAGGCCGAGACGACGATCCAGCGCGCCGAGACCCTGCTCGAGGAGAACGAGGAAGAGCTCGACGACGACGAGCTCGTCGCCGACATCGAGGCGGCCATCGAGGACGTCGAGGACGTGCTCGAAGACGAGGACGCCGACACCGACGAGATCGAGTCCGCCACCGAGGCGCTCACCGAGGAGCTCCAAGAGATCGGCAAGCAGATGTACGAGGGCCAGGCCGCGCAGGCCGGTCCGGGCGGCGCCGGCGGCGCCGGTCCCGGCGGTATGGGCGGCATGGGCGGTGCCGGCGGTCCGGGCGGCGCGGCGGGCCCCGGCGGTGCCGGTCCCGGCGCCGACGCGGACGACGAGGAGTACGTCGACGCCGACTTCGAGGACGTGGACGACGACGACGAGGAGTAACCCTCGCCGACCCGGCCTTCGACGCCTCGACCCCGCCGCTTAAATCGACCCGTCGATCAACACCACTCAACGAACGCAACGCATGAGCGAAGATTTCTACGACGTCCTCGGCGTGTCGCGGGACGCCAGCGAGGAGGAGATACAGAAGGCGTACCGCAAGCAGGCCGCGAAACACCACCCCGACGTCAGCGACGACGAGAACGCCGAGGAGCGGTTCAAGAAGATCCAGAAGGCCAAGGAGGTTCTCACCGACGAGCAGAAGCGCCAGCAGTACGACCAGATGGGCCACGACCGGTTCACCGAGGCCGACAAGCGCGGTGCGACCGGCGGTGGCGGCGGCCCCGGCGGCCCCGGCGGCCCCGGCGGCCCCTTCGGGGGCGCGGGCGGCGCGGGCGGCGCGGGAGGGTTCGAGGACATCTTCAACCAGTTCTTCGGCGGCGGTGGCGGTCGCGGCCGCGGCGGCGGTGGCGGCGGCAACCGCCCGCGACAGGGGCGCGACCTCAAGACGGGGCTGACGATCGATCTCGAAGCGGCGTTCGAGGGCGCGACCAAGGAGGTCACGCTCACGCGGCCGACCACCTGCGCCACCTGCGACGGCGCGGGGCATCCCCCGGACGCGGACGTGGAGACGTGCCCGCAGTGTAACGGTCGCGGACAGGTCCAGCAGGTCCAGCAGACGCCGCTCGGGCGCGTCCAGCAGACGTCGACGTGCCCTCGCTGCGAGGGCGAGGGAGAGCTGTACAGCGAGGACTGCGCCGACTGCGGCGGCGACGGCGTCGTCCGCGAGGAGGCGACGCTCTCCGTCGAGATCCCGGCCGGCATCCGTTCGGGGCAGAGCCTCCGGATGGAGCGCGAGGGCGCGCCCGGCGAGAACGGCGGCCCGAAGGGCGACCTGCTCATCGAGGTCGACGTCGACACCGGCGACCGGTTCGAGCGCGACGGCGACGACCTCCGCGTCAACGAGGCGGTCTCCTTCCCGCAGGCGGTCTTCGGCGACACCGTCGAGGTGGAGACGGTCGACGGCAGCGTCGAGATGGACGTCCCCGCCGGCACCCAGAGCGGCGAGACGTTCCGGCTTCAGGGGAAGGGGATGCCGCGGCTCCGTCGCCGCGGCCGCGGCGACCTCTACGTCCAGGTCGGGGTCGTCGTTCCCGAGTCGCTCAACGAGGAACAGCGCGAGGCGCTGGAGGCGTTCGCCGAGGCCGGCGGCGAGGACATCGACGTCGGCGGCGGCTTCTTCGAGAAGCTGAAGAGCTCCTTCTGAGCGGGTGCGTTTCCGGTCCGGAACTCGGAGCAGCCTCGACTTCCGCTGCCCGTAGCTTTTCCGTCTTCCGGGTCCATCACCGACGCATGGGCTACGACACGACGGCCTACGACGACGTCGAACCGCGCGCGCCCGGCATGTACTTCCTCCGTGACGCGCTCGACTGCGAGCACCTCGGCGTGACCGTCGTCGAGGCCGACGACGGCTGGGAGGGGATGGAACACGATCACGCCGACGGCGACCACGAGGAGGTGTACGTGCTGCTCGGCGGCGAGGCGACGCTCACCGTCGACGGGGATGCCCTCGACCTCGATCCCGGTGACGCGGTCCGCGTCGACCCCGGATCCACCCGCGACCTCACCTTCTCGGCCGACGGCTCGAAGATGGTCATCGCCGGCGCACCCTGACGCCGGCTCGATGATGGTCATCGCCGGCGCACCCTGACGCCGGCTCGATGATAGTCATCGCCGGCGCACCCTGACGCCGGCTCGATGATAGTCATCGCCGGCGCACCCTGACGCCGGCTCGATGATAGTCATCGCCGGCGCACCCTGACGCCGGCTCGATGATAGTCATCGCCGGCGCACCCTGACGCCGGTCGCGACTCGGCCCGGTGCGGTCGGGGACGCTTCTCGTCGACGCCGCAGCGTTAAGGCTCGCGCGCCCCGAGAACAGCGTATGGAACTCGTCGGGGACCTGCTCGCGCGCGACCGGCGCACCCGCGATACGGCGCTCGTCACGGCGGACGGTCGAGAGCGGACCCACCACGACCTGATCACGAACGGCTACAAGGCGGCGAACGTGCTCCGGTACCTCGGCGTCCGCAGGGGCGCGACGGTCGCCGTCGACCCGACGCCGGGCTTTCACACGACGCTCGCGTTCCTCGGCGCGGCCGCCGTCGGCGCGCCGGTCCGGTTCGACCCGGCGGCGGGAATCGAGGCCGGCGACCGGGTCGTGCTCGCGCCGGTCGCGACCGCCGCTGCCCTCGATCCGGCGCCGGGCACGAACCTCGCCGCGTTCGGCGGGCCGCCGGAGCGGCCCGAGACCACGCACTGGGAGCAGGAGCTGTGGAGCGAGAACCCCGGGATGCCGCCGAGCGACGTGGAACCGGACGACGCCGCGATCGTCGGGCCCGGTCGGACGGTCAGCCACCGCGACCTGTGTTCGATCGCCGCGGCCGCCTTCGAGGCCGGCGCGATGGACGAGGAGACGCGGGTCGTCCTCCGCCGCCCCTTCTCCGACTCGCCGGCGCTCGCGGCCGGGCTCGTCGCACCGCTCTCGGTCGGTGCGACGGCAGTGCTCGCGCCGCCGAGCGGCGACGGCGAGTCGGCCGACGACCCACGCGGGGACGTGGCGGCGGCTCCGGCGGGCGTCGACGTCCCCGAACCGCGCCGGGTCGATCCGGCGTCGATCGGGTCGGCGGCCGAGTAAACTCCGGTCCGGATCGCGCCCGGATCAGTCGTCCGCTGGGTTCGGCTCCGCGGGCGTCCGCTCCTCGTGGAGGAGGCAGGCGGACTCGTGGTCGGCCGTGTGGGCCGTGCGTTCGGGCACGGTCTCGGCGCACGGTGTCGTGATCGCGTCCGACAGAATGCTTCCCGCCCGCTCCTCGTCGCCATCGATGAGCAGGTCGAGCGCCTCCGAGAGCGTCCGTTCGAGTTCGGGGTCGTCGACCGTCTCGCCGATGTCGAACTCCCGCCGGATCTCCGTCTGTATCTCGGCGTCCGTCGGCTCGGTCCCGCTGGCGGCGACGTTCTCGCGAACCCCTTCGACGTCGATCTCGCCGGTGTTGACCTTATCGCGGAAGTTCAACAGGCCGCGCCAGTCTTCCTGGTCGATGTCGACGCCGTCCGGCTGGATCACCTTGTGACACCGCGTGTGGAACCGGCAGCCGCTCGGCGGGTTCGTCGGGCTGGGGACGGTCCCCTTCAGTTCGATGCCGCCGACGCTCGCGCGCGGGTCCGGCGTCGGAATCGACGACAGCAGCGCCTCCGTGTACGGGTGTTGCGGGTTGGTGAATATCTCCTCGACCGGCCCGACCTCGACGATCTCGCCGAGGTACATCACGGCCACGCGGTCGCAGATCTGGCGGATGACGGACATGTCGTGACTGATGAACAGCAGCGACAGCCCGAACTCGTCTTGGAGGTCGTTGATCAGCGAGAGGATCTCCGCCTGGATGGAGACGTCGAGGGCGCTCACCGGCTCGTCGGCGATGATGAGGTCCGGGTTCAGCACGAGCGCCCGCGCGAGCGCGATCCGCTGTTTCTGCCCGCCGGAGAACTCGTGCGGATACCGGTCGAAGTCGCTCGCCGAGAGCCCGACGCGTTCGAGCAGGTCCTCGACGATCGCTCGGCGTCGGTGGCGGTCGCTCATGCCGTGAACCTTGAGGAGTTCGCCGACCGCGTTCCCCACCGACACCCGCGGGTCGAAGCTCGAAGACGGGTCCTGGAAGATCATCTGGGCGCCCCGTCGGAACTCCATCATCTCGTCGTCGTCGAACTTCGTCACGTCGTTGGGGTGGGTCCCGTCGGGATTGCGCGTCGCGCCCTCGCGACCGTTCCCGTTGAAAATGACCTCGCCCGAGGTCGGCTCCTCGAGGTGGATGACGGAGCTCGCCGCGGTGGACTTCCCGCAGCCGGACTCGCCGACGAGTCCCAGCGTCTCGCCCTCCGCGATGTCGAAGCTGATCCCGTCGACGGCGCGCGCGGCGCCGACCTTCCGGTTGAAGATCCCCTTCCGGATCGGGTAGTGCTTCTTCAGGTCGCGGACCGAAAGCAACGGCTCAGTCATCGGCGGGACCCACCTCGCTGTCGCCGTCGGCCGCGCCGGGCTCGTCGCCGGGCCCGAGCCCCTCGCTTCTGACGATCGAGGGGTTGCCGCCCGGCCCGTAGTGGACGCAGGAGACGTGTTGGTCGGGTGCGACCTCGATCTCCTCCGGCTGATCGCCGGTGCGACACGCCTCTTCTGCGTACTCGCAACGAGGCGCGAACCGGCAGCCGTCCGGCGGGTTGTGCGGGTCCGGAAGCGTTCCCGGTATCCCGCCCCCGCTCCCGCCGAACTCCGGGAGACACTCCAACAGCTGTTGGGTGTACGGGTGCGCGGGGTGGTCGAAGATGTCGAGGACGCCGCCTCGCTCCATCACCTTGCCGGCGTACATCACGACGATCCGGTCGGCGATCTCCGCGACGACGCCGAGGTCGTGCGTGACGAACAGGATTCCCATCTCGAACTCCTCTTGGAGGTCGTTGAGGAGCTTCAGGATCTGCGCTTGAACCGTCACGTCGAGCGCCGTCGTGGGCTCGTCGGCGATGAGCAGGTCGGGGTCGCCGACGAGCGCCATCGCGATCATCACGCGCTGCTTCTGGCCGCCGGAGAACTCGTGCGGGTAGTCGTCGAACCGCGAACTCGCGTTCGCGATCCCGACGCGGTCCATGAGGTCGACCGCCTTCGCGCGGGCCTCCTCGTCGGAGACGTCCTGGTGAATCTGGAGCGCCTCGGTGATCTGCCACCCGACGGTGTAGCAGTGGTTCATCGCCTCCTGCGGGTTCTGGAAGATGTGCGCGATCTCGTTGCCGCGGATCTCCCGGAGCTCCGACTCGGGGAGCGACAGCAGGTCGCGCCCCTTGTACCGGACCGTCCCCTCGATCTCACCCGGCGGCGTGTTGATGATCCCGGTGATCGACTCCGTCGCGACCGTCTTCCCGGAGCCCGACTCGCCGACGATACAGACGGTCTCGCCGGTGTCGACATTGAAGTCGATCCCGTCGACCGCGGTGAGCGTTCCGTTGTCGGTACTGAACGTCGTCGTGAGGTCTTCGACCTCGAGTAGTCGTTGGTTTCCGGACATTATGCGTTCTCCGCCTCAGCTTCGGGGTTCAACGCGTCCAACAGCGCGTCACCGAGGAAGTTGAACGCGAGGATAGTTAGGAACAGCACGATACCGGGCGCTAACACGATCCACGGTGCGAACGAGAGGTCGCTCCGGCCGGCGGCGATGAGCTGTCCCCAGGAGGGAACCGTCGAGTCACCGACCCCGAGGAACGCGAGCTGCGCCTCCGCGAGCAGGAAACCGGGGATGAGCAGCGTGAGATTGGTGATGATGCTGCTCGCCGCGTTGGGCACGACGTGTCCCCGGATCACCTGATACGTGCTCGCGCCGCTGATGCGGCTCGCCTTGATGAACTCCTCTTCGGAGATGGACAGCGACTTGCTCCGGATGTACCGGGCGGTGCCGCCCCAGGCGAACAGCGAGAACACCACGATGAACATGCCCAGTCCCGCGCCGTAGATGTACAGGATGAGCAGGAACATCAGGAACGTCGGGAACGAGAGGATGATGTCGACGAACCGCATCATGATCTCGTCCACCCACCCGCCGGCGTACGCGCTCAGCGTGCCGAACGAGATGCCGATGGTGGCGACGATGGTCGTCGTGATGAACCCGATCTGCATGCTGATCGTCATCCCGTAGACGATCATCGTGAACACGTCTTTTCCGCCCCCCGTGGTTCCGAGCGGGTGTTGCCAGGTGCCGAAACACCGGCCGTTCATCGTCTCTCCGACGCAGGTCGCCGGCGTCGTGTCCACGACGGACGTGAACACCGGCGGCTGGTAGGCGATGAGCAGGTCCTGTTGTGGCGCGTTCAGGATCAGCGGCCCGACGAGCCCGCCGACGAACACGATCCCGAGCCAGCCGAGGCTCACGATCGCCGGCCGGTTGCGCTTGAACTCCTTCCAGTAGTACCGCGTCATCCGCGGGTTCTGGTACAGCGGTAAGACGAGGTACCAGAACGCCAGGAACAGCGTGAAGATGAAGAAGAAGTCGATCGTCTCAAGGGTCCTGTCGAGACCGATAAACTCGAACGTCGGGGTCCGCTGACCGAGGAACCGCCAGTCGTACACGCCGAGCAGCGCGAGCGGGATCGTCGTCAGCAGCATCCCGAGCGAGTTGACGGACAGGTCGAACCGCCCCGACCGCGAGAGCTCGTTCCAGTCGACTTGATCGAATCGTTCGGATTTCTCAGTTGCCATTGTTCTCCGTTGTGTTACCTGTCATCGTAGCTGATCCGCGGGTCGAGCACGGTGAACACGAGGTCTTCGATGAGGTTCCCGATGACGGCGACGAACGTGAAGAACAGCGTCGTCCCCAACACGAGGTTCGTGTCCTGCTGGATCAGCGCGTTGTACGTCAACCGTCCGAGCCCGGGGATACCGAACACGACCTCGACGAGCAGCGACGCGCCGAGGAACAGCGCGAGGAGCTGTCCGACGAGCGTCGTCGAGAGCGGGACCAGCGTCGGCCGCATGACGTGGTAGGCGTACGCACGGAACGGTGAGACTCCCTTCGCCTTCGCCGTCTTCATGAAGTCGGCGTTCTGGAACTCCGCGGACTCGTTCCGGGAGACGCGCATGACGGCGCCGATCGATCCGGTGACCAACACGAACACCGGCAACGCCAACTGTATCGCGTTCTGGACGCTGAACACCGGAACCTCAGTCTTGTAGATGATCGGTATCCACTCCAGCCACACCCCGAAGATCAGTAGCAGGATGATCCCGAAGAAGAAGTTCGGGATGGCGTAGCCGAAGAAGGCGAACCCGGTCGCCGCGTGGTCCTTCCAGCTGTACATGTTCGCGGCGGAGTAGACGCCGACGAGCGGCCCCAAGATGACCGTGAGGATCGTCCAGGGGATCGAGTACTGCGCGGTGTAGTACAGCGCGTTCGTGACCGCCTCGGTCACGGGCATACTGGTGCTCACCGACCAGCCCCAGTCGAGCGTGTAGACGCTCCGGATGTAATCGAAGTACCGGACGTGAAGCGGCTCGTTGAGTCCGCGCAGCTCGCGGACCCGCTCGGCGGCCTCGGCCGGGTCGCCGCCTTGGAGCGCCGCCTGCGTCGCTGCCCGCCGGACGGCCGGGTTCGGGGCGGCCGAGAGCAGCAGGAACGTGACCGTGACGATAATGAGCGATACCACTGCCGCCCAGAGGACCCGAGCGCTAACGTATCTTCCAAATCCCATGTGATTTCTAAACTGGTGAGGTGAAAACGGGGCGGTTCGGGCTTACTCGTCCGTCGACGGGTAGAACTGGGACCAGCGCGGCTGCCACGTGAAGTGCGTCGAGGCGAGCCCGCGGTAGACGCCCTGGATGAGGTCCTGCTTGCTGATCGCCGCCGCCAACGCCTGACGGAACGGGACCAGCTGGAAGAGGTTGCCCGGACCGGCGTTCCAGCCGTTCGCGCGCTGGTTCACGGAGAGGATCGTGTTGTACGGCGTCGGGACCTGGAGGACGTCGACGCTCTCGTTCTCTTGGTACGACTCGTACTGCTCCGGCGGGATCGCCGCCGAGTCGGCCTCGCCGGTCTCGAGCGCACCGAGACGGGACGCCTGCTCTCGAACGACGCTGATCGAGGCGGACTCGAAGTACGGTCCCTCCGAGAACAGGTCGGGGCCCTCGTCGATGTCGCGGAGGTAGTACTCGTCGTTACGGGTGTACTCCGTTCCGGAGCCGCGGTTCCACGACGTGAGCTCGAAGGCGCCGAGGTTCCCGGCGAACTGGAGTTCGAGCAGCTCCTCGTCCTGCTCGAGACCCTGGACGTCCTCCTCCTCGACGTACGGCTGGAGGAGGTCCTTCGGGATCGGGTACAGGAGCGGGTCGTACGTCTTGGGCCACAGGATGTTCGGGGACTCGAGCGTCGCCTCGAACTGGAACTCGCCCGTCTGCTCGACGGTGACGCCGTCCCAGCTGCTCGACGCCGCGGTGGGCGCCCAGTCGGCCTGGTGGAGCTCTTGGACGAGGTAGACGAAGTCCTCGGCGGTGACCTGTCCGTACGGCTCGCTGAACTGGAGATTCTCCCGCACGTCGAACGTCCACACCTCGCCGTCCTCGGTGGACATGTCGTACAGCAGCGGGAAGACCTCTTGGTTCTCGTCGAAGGTGTACCCCTGATCGAGCGCGCGGCCGATCGCGATGCCGGCGCCGTTCTCGGTGTTGAACAGCGGGTTCAGGGTGGTGAACCGCGACGCGCTGACCGTGTCGTAGGAACCGCTGACCTCCGGCTCGCCCTCGTACCACGCGGGCAGGTTCCAGCCGTTCGAGAAGTTCTCGATCGGCCCTTCGAGGTCGGGGTTGTAGCCGACGAGGTCGTCGCCGAACAGCAGGGTGATGTACGGCTGCTCGTAGGCGATGTTCTCGAAGATCTCGACGAACGCCTGCTGGAGCTCTTCCACGCTCGACGCCTGCTGCGCCTGGTCGAACAGCTCCTGCGCGTCGAACTGCGGGTAGTAGCCGACCGGGTTGTAGAACGCGGTGGCACCGTCGAAGAACGCCGAGTTCGTGAGCGGGTTGAGCGGGTAGGTGTTCAGCCCGAAGACGACGGACATGTCCCACGGCTCGTTGCTCGTGACGGACTGCGGGCCGGGGTTCGTCGGCGTCGGGTTCTCCCACGTGACCTCCTCGCCGTTGACCGTGTCGGTCCCGCCCTGGGGCTCGGCGGTCCAGTACTCGTTGTTGAACCGCGTGCCGTCGATGGCCTCGACGACGACGTTAATTCCGAGGTTCTCGCCGAGTTCCTGGGCGATGAAGTTCGCCGTCAGCTGCGAGGTCTCCGCCCCCGCGCTGTGGTATATGTTGATTTCGACCTGGTCTCCGTCGGGGTTGACCATCGTGTCCCCGTCGAAGCTGTAGTCGTACTCGGACTGCTCGAAGGCGCGCTCCGCAAGCGTTCGGGCGACTTCCGACCCGTAGAGGTCGTCGACACCGAACCGGGGGAAGTCGGGGACCTCGAGGCTCTCGCCGTCGCCGCCGTCCATGCCGTCGCCGCCGTCGGAGCCGTCGGAGCCGTCGCCGCCGTCCGAACCGTCGCCGCCGTTTCCGGAACAGCCAGCGAGCGTTACTGCGCCGGCGAGACCGAGCGCGGAGAGCCATTGCCGCCGGTCGATATGCCGGGAACCATCACGATTTTCAATGTTTCGATGTGGCATACCATTTAGTACGAGTGCGTGTATAAAAAACTTCAGACTTCGGGACAGTTGTCGGGGACGATCATCTTACATCCGTTTTGATAATTGGCGCATCCAACGGGGAAAATCGGACCACAGTCGCATATTTCATCGCGTATCGGAGAGTTCGACGCCGTCGGAGTCGCAAAATTTGACTCGATTAGGCAATCTCGCGTCGTACGCGAGTAGCCGACGCTTACCGGGATGATTTCCGAAGTTGGCGGTGCGGTGCCGTCCGTCCCTCGCCCGTCGCGGGAGTGTCCCTCAGTCGCCGCGGCCGTCTCGGCCGGTGCCGTCGTCGGGCTCGGAGCCGGGAGTCCGCGTCGTGCGACTCGCCTCGGCGTTCCCGTCGGTCGCGACCGCCGGACCGTCGCCGTCAGCGACCGACGACCCCTCGACCGTGTCGCCGTCGATCGCGCGCTCGTACCGCGCGATCTGTTCGCGATGGAGCGAGTGGATCATGTCGGCGAGCACGCCGAACACGAGCAGCTGGATCCCGAGGATCGTCGCGCCGACCGCGCCGACGGCGATGATCTGGTGGCTGATGCCGAACGCCAAGTACCGGTAGAGCACGAATCCTCCCATCCCGAGCCCCGCCGCGGTCGCGGCCGCGCCGGCGCTCCCGAAGTAGAACAGCGGGTTGTTCGTCTTCGCCTTCCGGTACAGCTCCAGGAAGATCACGCCGCCGTCCCGGATCGGGTGGAGGTTCGTCGCGGAGCCGCCGGGTCGCTCCCGGTACGTGATCGGGACCACGGCGACCGAGACGCGGTTCTTCACGCACTCGACGGCCATCTCCGTCTCGATCCCGAACCCGTCCGCAGTGAGGTGGAGCCGCAGGAACGACTCGCGGGTGAACGCGCGGTACCCCGAGAGGATGTCGCGGTAGCCCTCGCGGTGGATCGCCCGGAACGCGAGGTTGATCAGGCGGTTCCCGATCCGGTTCAGCCGCGTCATCGCGCCCGGGCGCATGTCCGCGAACCGGTTCCCGATGACGTGGTCGGCCTCGCCGTCCAAGAGCGGGTCGAGCATCGCCGCGGCGTCGTCGGCGTCGTACGTGGCGTCGGCGTCCGCCATCAGCACGTACGGGGCCTCGACGTGGTCCCGGACGGCCTCCCTGACCGCCTGCCCCTTCCCGCGGCCCGACTGCTCGACGACGCGCGCGCCGGCCTCGCGGGCGATCGACCGCGTCTCGTCGGTCGAGCCGCCGTCGATCACCAAGACCTCCTCGAACCCGGCGTCGCGGAAGTCCGTGACGACGCGTGCGACCGTCTCGGCCTCGTTCATCGTCGGCAACAGGACGCAGACGTCGTCGTGGTCGCTCATCAGGCGAGCGATCACGGGGGAGTCGGTAAACTCTGTCCCTCCCGGTCGCCGGCCGACGCTGCGGCCACCCACACGCTCATGTATGTGAGCATTGATCGTGGTCGTATGTCCCAACCACCGGACGAGCGCGCCGACGAACTACTGAGCGCGGCCCGCACGGCGACGGGCGACGAGCTGCGGAGCCTCACGTACTTCACGGAGGAAGACGTCGAGCAGCTGTACCTCCGCAGCGATCTGAGCCGGACCGCCGACCTGGTCGGTTTCGCCGAGAACGAGCGACAGGGGTTCCACGCGCAGTCGATGTACGCCAACACGCAGCTCGGCGACTACCAGTTCACGGTCCGCGTGTTCGAGAACGGCTACCTCACGCGGGTGATCGCTAACGACCACGGCGTCTGGGTGACGACCGACTCGATGGAGATGGACCGCTTCGAGGAGCTGGCGAGCGCGCTCGCGTCCATCCTCCGGTTGTTCGATCCCGCCTGACCACTGGGAGTTATTTAAAAGGGCTCTTCACCCGAGATGGCTCTCGAACTCGCCGACCAGCTCGTCGGCGTCGACGGGCTTGGTCACGTACCCGTCGGCGCCCGCCTTCACCGCCTCCATCATCTTCTCCTGCTGGTCGACGCTCGTACACATCACGATCACCGCGTCGGGCCAGCGCTCCTTGATCGCCGCGGTCGCCTCGATCCCGGTCATCTCCGGCATCACGACGTCCATCGACACCGCGTCCGGCTCGTACGCTTCGAAGAGCTCGACCGCCTCTGCGCCGTGTTCCGCCTCGTCGACGACCTCGAACCGGCCTTCCAGCGCGTCCCGGACGACGGTCCGCTGGAACGAGGAGTCGTCGACGACGAGCACCCGCTCGGTCATACGCGTTCTCCCCGCCAGACCGACATAAGCGCGCGGATCGCTCGGCACGATACGGGCTGGGACACGCGGGCCGGCGCGGGGGACGAGCTCGGCGTCGGTATGTGACGCCCTCGCAACCGCCATCCCTTGTATATTCGATGAAGCATATAATGAACATGGGAACAACGTTAAGGTGTATCCCGCGATACGGTCGCGTATGGAAACGCGGAAGGTCCAGCGGTTGGGGCCGTCGACGCTGGCGATGACCCTCCCGGCCGAGTGGGCACAGGAACACGGCGTGAACAAAGGCGACGAGGTGTCGCTGCGGATGGGCGGCAAGGGGACGCTCACGGTGCTCCCCGAGTCGGTGAGCACCGAGGAGTCGGAGGCGGTGATCAACGCGGACGGGCTCGACGCGCGCTCGCTCGAACGCGCGATCGTCGCGCAGTACGTGCTGGGGCGGCGCGTGATCCACGTCCGCAGCGAGGGGACGCTCGACAGCGAGCACATCAACGCGGTGTACAAAGCCGAGACCCAGCTGATGGGGCTCGGCGTCATCGAAGAGACCCCGGAGGACATCTCGATTCGCTGTTCGGTCGACCCGGAGGACTTCACCCTCGACAACCTGCTCGAACGGCTGGAGAACACGGGCTCGACGATGCGCGGCGAGGGCGTGAAGGCGCTCGCGCACGGCAACCCCGACCTCGCGCAGCGCGCGCTCAACCGCGAGCGGCAGGCGAACAAGATCTTCGTCCTCCTGCTCCGGCTCATCTTCACGGCGTATCAGAACCCGAACCTCGCTCGCGCAGTGGGTCTCGAGGAGGGGTTCCCCCTGATCGGCTACCGCTCCGTCGCGAAGAACCTCGAACTCACCGCGGACAACGCGGAGGACATCGCCGAGATCGTGATGGAGGCCGACGGACACACCCTCGACGTCGACAGCGCGACGATGCGGCAGATCCGCGAGTTCACCGACCAGGTGGACGAGCTGACCGCGCTCGCGGTGCGGGCCGTCGTCGAGCGCGACTACGACCTCACCGTCGAGTGCCGCGACCTGTTCTCCCGCTTGGAGGACCGCGAACAGGAGATCCTCGCCGAGCTGCCGGACGACCTGGACAACGAGACGCTGCTGATGACCCGCGAGGTGCTGGTCAGCCTCCAGCACACCGCGGAGTACGCCATGCGGAACGCGGAGATCGCGGCGAACCTCGCGCTCAACGAGGCGTCCGACCACGTCGAGATAATCTGACCGCGGCGCGTCGCCCGCGGCACGGGCCGTCGCGCGGGTTCCTCCCCGGCCCGTGTCGCGCGGTTCGCATGAACTAAGTGGCCCCCCGCGAAGCGGTTCGTATGAGCGAGGGTTCCATCGAATCGGACAAGGAGGTCGGCGTCGCGCTCGCGCTCGGCGCCATCGCGGTCGTCGGCGCCGTGGTGATGCTAGCGTACCCGGGACAGCTCGGGAAGGCGTGGGGATTCGCGGGCGCGTTCGTCTTCGCGACGCTCGCCGTCGGCGCGGCCCAACTGTTCGACTGAGCGACCGATCCGCGGCGCGGACCGGTCGCCCGGTCCGAACAACGAGAAACCGTTAAGGACGTCAGACGCGTAGGTCTGATAATGAGCGAGTACACCGAGGAGGAACAGCGGATCCTCGCGTACCTCACGGACAGCGTTACCCGTGGCGAGCGGTACGTTCGCTCGAAGACGATCGCCGACGCGATCGGACTCACCGCGAAGCAGGTGGGCTCGCGGCTCCCCAGACTCGCCGAGAAGTCGGACGACGTCGATATCGAGAAGTGGGGCCGCGCCAAGTCGACCACCTGGCGCGTGACGCCGGACGGCTGAGAGGGGAGAGTCGCGGTCGCGTCCCGACGCGCTCGCCGGCTCCGTCGACGCGTTCCCCGAATCCGACTCCGTCGACGCGCATTTTTAACCCCCGTCGCCCCAAACGGGATCGTATGACCGTTCGAGTCTCCCGGACGTTCGAGTTCGACGCGCCGCCGGCCGACGTGTGGGCGTTCATCTCGGACGCGGAGCAGCGCGCGGGCGCCATCAGCGTGGTGGACTCCTTCGAGGTTCACGACGACCGGAACGCGACCTGGCACGTCGCGCTCCCGATACCGATGATCCGCTCGACGATCGACGTCGAGACGGAGGAAGTCGAGCGCGACCCCCCGAACCGAGTGAAGTTCGTCGGGAAGTCGCGGGCGTTCCGCGTCACCGGCGAACACGAGATCACGGAGACCGACGACGGCGGCTGCCGGCTCGCCAACGAGTTCGTCGTCGACGGGAGCCTCCCCGGCGTCGAGTCCTTCTTCAAGCGCAACTTCGACGCCGAGCTGGACAACTTAGAGGACGCGCTCCGCGCCTCGCTCGCCTCGCCGGCATGAAACTCGCCGGCGTCCAGCTGGCGGTCGAGGGCGGCGACGTCGAGGAGAACGTCGAGCGGGCGCTCGACCGCGTCCGGGCGACCGCCGACGAGGGCGCCGACCTCGTCGTCCTCCCCGAGCTGTTCGACGTCGGCTACTTCGCGTTCGACTCGTACGGCCGCGCGGCGGAGAGCCTCGCCGGCGACCGCCTCGCCCGGTTCGCGGCCGCGGCCGACGACCACGACGTCGCGGTGCTGGCCGGGACGGTCGTCGAGGACCTGTCCGCGTCGGCCGCGGACGGCCTCGACGTGCCGGCCGAGTCCGGCCTCGCCAACGCAGCGGTGCTGTTCGACGCCGACGGCGAGCGCCGGCTCGTCTACCGGAAGCACCACCTGTTCGGGTACGGCTCCGAGGAGACGGACCGAATGGTGCCCGGCGAGCGGACGCCTGTGATCGATCTCGCGGGCGTCACGGTCGGGGTGACGACCTGCTACGACCTCCGGTTTCCGGAGCAGTTCCGCGCGATGGTCGACGCGGGCGTCGAGTGCGTGCTGGTGCCGAGCGCGTGGCCGTACCCGCGGATCGAACACTGGCGGACGCTCGGCCGCGCGCGGGCCATCGAGAACCTCGCGTACGTCGCCGCGATCAACGGGAGCGGCCGGTTCGGCGACGACGCGCTCTGCGGCCGGAGCGCGGTGTACGACCCCTGGGGCACCGCGCTCGCGTCGGTCGGCGACGAACCCGGGGTCGTCACCGCGACCGTCGATCCCGAGCGGGTCGCGGCGGTCCGCGAAGACTTTCCCGCGCTCCGCGACCGCCGCTGAGTGCGTCCGCGGGCGCCCGCCGATCGACACGGGGTTGAGGGCATTCGGATCGCACACGTCCGGATTCCACAGATCCGAATCTTACACATTTATACCTATGAGGCACGTACCCTGTCTTGCCGAAGACCGACGCTTTTCTCGTTGGGATTCGGCGTTAATCGATCCGCGCGCCCGTCCCGACCACTGGGCGGCGTCGCCGACGACAGCCCGGGGGTCCGCTGTCCGGCCGCCGCCCGTCCGCCTCCCGCCGCTTCGCCTTTCGCCCGCCTCCCCTTCCCACTTCCACCCCTTTCCCCCCTTCTACCGACGCCCAGTCACATCCGCATTCGACGCGCTCAGCCGTCGCCCTCTCCACGTCGCACTAACGAACCTCGGAGCGATTCGGGGACGACGCCGCGGGACTCGCTTCGTCCGGAGCCGAGTATCTGTACTGATAACTTGGCCGGTAGGTTCTTACGTCGCTCGGAGGAGCAAGCAAACGCCGCGGACGAATCCGGCCGGCCCCATCCCGTTCCGGGCGGGCCGGTCGGCCACTCGCTTCCACCGTCCGTCGTCCGTCGGCTTGGGTTCGGGTCCACCCGCTCCCACACCGAGCCCGAACCCCTTTCGGTACGCGCCTCGCTTCACCGGACAGCGGCGAGTATCGGAGCGCGGCGTCGAAGCGCAAGGCCGAAACCCTCGGCCGACGAACCGGCGGTCGAATGTTCCCCCGCGAGTACCGCGGCGTCGCCTTCGTCGTCGGGCTGTTCCTCGTCGTTCAGGTGGGCGCGCTGGCGCTGGTCCCCGAGTTCGCCGAGAGCGGCTATCAGGCGGTCGAGAACCCCGAGAATCCGGTGAACAGCGTGGTGTACGTCGCCGCCATCGTCGCGATGACCGGGCTGATGCTGGCGGCGTTCCGGTACGACTTCGACTGGGCGATCCGCCTGCTGATCGTCGGCACCTCCGCGTGGCTCTCGTGGTACGTGTTCTCCGCGCTCGTCTCGCCGCTCGCGGCCGCCATTCCCGCGATCGCGGTCGCCGTCGGCCTGCTCGTCCACCCCGAGTGGTACGTGATCGACACCGCCGGGGTGTTGATGGGCGCGGGCGCGGCCGGGCTGTTCGGCATCTCCTTCGGGCTGCTGCCCGCGCTGATACTGCTCGCCGTCCTCGCCGTCTACGACGCGGTCTCCGTCTACGGCACCGAGCACATGCTGTCGCTCGCGGAGGGCGTGATGGACCTGAACATCCCCGTCGTGTTAGTGATCCCGCTGTCGGTGTCGTACTCGCTGCTCGACGGCGAGTCGGCTAGCGACGAGGCCGCGGGGGTCGGTGAGAAGGCGGAAGCGGCGGCGGAGACGGACGCCGAGCGCGCTTCCGCCGACGAGGGCGACGAGGACGCGGCCGACACGGAGTCCACCGACGGAGACAACGGGCCCGTCGAATCCACGGAGGGCGGCGACCGCGACGCCTTCTTCATCGGCCTCGGCGACGCCGTCATCCCGACGGTGCTGATAGCGAGCGCGGCGACGTTCTCGCCGGCGGCCGACCTCGCGGTCCCGCTCCTCGGCGTCAACCTCCCCGCGCTGCTCGCGATGGTCGGGACGCTCGCGGGGCTGCTCGTCCTCATGCGATGGGTGATACAGGGCCGCCCGCACGCGGGGCTGCCACTTTTAAATGGCGGCGCGATCGGCGGCTACCTGATCGGCTCGCTCGTCGCCGGCGTCCCGCTGATCGAGGCGCTGGGGCTCGCGGGCTTCTTTTAAATAGATTCGGGCGTCCGATAATTTCTTTATAAACTGCTGACTGACGCGGACACCCCCGAAGCCCCAGCCCCTCGGCACTACGGCGATGTTATTTATAAACCACCGATCGCCACGAACACCGCCGAAGCCCCAGCCGCGAGGACTCGCGCGGCTCGCTGCGCTCCTCGGTCGCTCGTTTCACTCGCTTCCTGCGGTGCTTGCTTCGCCGTGCTTCGCCCTCGCGGCTGCCCCTTCGAGTCCCGCCCGACCGCAACAGCGACCGCACCTCACGCCTCCCCAGCCTCGTCGGTGGCCCTCCGCTTCGCTCCGGACCACCGACTCCCTCGCGCGGTGCTGCTCGCGGCCTGTCGGCCGCTCGCAGGCACGCGCCACCGCAGAAAATCCGCTATTCGTTGTCTGCGGGGTTCCCGTCGCGCGTCTTCACGGCGACGCCTGAGCCGAGCGCCTCGGCCTCCGCGCCGGAGAGCTCGGCGCGGCCGACCCCGAATATCGCTCCGCCCTCGTCGACGACGAGGACCTCGTCGCCCGGGCGGATCCCCTCGTCGGCCGCGGTGACGAACTTCGCGAACGCGTTGCGCCCCTCGCGCACGAACGGCTCGCTCTCCTCGCCGACGACCATCCGGTGTCGCGGTTCGGGGAACGCCTCGGCGATCCGCTTCCCCCCCGCGAGCCCGAGCGTGAACCGGCCGTCGGTGCCGTACGAGACGAGCCGGTCCCCCTCGCTGCTACCCGGCGTGTCGTCGACGTCGCCGTCGATCACCTGCCGCGGGCGGCCGCCGCTCGACCGGCGCACGGTGAGGGCGTCGTCCGGCGGGAACAGGGCGTCGCCCGCGCCGGCCCCGAACTGGTAGTCGGCGGCGGTCCGCAGGTCCGCGAGCGTGTCGGCGTCGGTCATGGCCGCGGTTCTCCGCGCGCGCTGAAAGCGATTGCGACACCGTCGGGCCGCGTGCGACACCGACCGGCCGCGGTGCGGTCGCTCGCGCCCGTCCGGCCTCGATATTCCCCCCTGCTCCCGCGCCCCCCGTTCGCGTCGCGGCCGTTCCCCTCAGCCGAGCGCGGGGTACGCCGCGGCGACGCCGTCGCCGTCGACGCGCCAGCGGTCGGCGATCTCCCGGTACGCGGCCGGGTCCGCGGCCGAGTCGTCCGGGACCGGTCCGGGCGACGACTCCCGCAGGGCCTCGGTCAGCACCTCCCGGTCGATCGAATCCGACCCGGCGGCCGTCCCCGCGAGCAGGTCGGCGAGCCGGTCGGCCGCCGAAACGACGGCCCGCGCGCCCTCGATCCGGTGAGCCAGATCGAGGGCCGCGGTCAGCCGGTCGGCCGCCGCGGCGGCGTCGCCGCGCTCGGCCTCCGCGGCGCCCAGCGCCGCCAACGCCTGCGCTTCGACCTGCGTGAACCCGCCCTCCCTCGCGGCGTCGACCGCGTCCGTCAGCGCCGCCGCAGCGGCGTCCCCGTCGCCGCGAGCGAGCGCCAGCCGCCCCCGGACGCGGTCCAGTTCCGCGAGGCGCTTCCGCCCCGCGTGGTCGTCGAGCAGCGACGCGGTCCGCTCGGTCCGCCGCTCCGCCTCCGGCGGGTCGCCGCGGTCGAGCGCCACCTCGGCGAGGATCGCGGTCACCATCGCGCACCGCGTGTCGGCGCCGAGGCGGTCGAGGCGGTCGAGCGCGGCCGTCAGGAACCGCTCCGCCCGGTCGAGGTCGCCGGCGAGGTGCGCCGCGCTGCCGAGGTGGCTCAGCGCGAACGCCTCGTACATGTCCGAGCCGATCCGCTCGGCGATGTCCCGCGCCTCGGACGCGCGGGCGACCGCCTCGCCGACGGCGCCGCGCTGCTCTGCGACCGCCGCGAGGTTCAAAAGCGAGATGGCCTCGCGGTGTTCGTCGCCGACCGTCCGGTAGCCGTCGAGCGCGCGTCTCGCCGTCCGCTCGGCCGCGTCGAGGTCGCCGCGCCGCCGCAGCGCGACCGCGAGGTTCGCCCGGACGTTCGCCTCCCCGTGCGTGTCGTCGTAAGCGCGGAACAGATCGCCGGCCACTCGGTAGTGGTCGAGGACGGCGTCGGTCCCGTCGAGCCCGTCGAGCGCGTTCCCGACGTCCATCAGCGCCTTCGCCCGCGCGATGGGGTCGCCGGTCCGCGCGGCGATGGCGTACGCTCGCGAACCCGCCTCGTAGGCCTCCTCGTAGTCGCCGTCGAAGTGCGCCGCCTGTGCCCGGCCCCGGACCGCCGCCGCGAGCCCGCCGCGGTCGCCCGCGGCCGCGAACAGCTCCTCGGCCCGCTCGTACCGCTCGCGCGCCGCGTCGTACTCGCCGCGCCGCCGCGCCACGTCGCCGTACCCGCGCTGCCGCTCGGCGGCGCCCGCCTCGTCGACCGGCCGCCACGCGTCCAGCGCCGCCGTCGCGCCGTCGAGGTCGCCGGCCTCGACGTACATCCGCGCCACCCACTCCGGCGGCCGGTCGCGCAGGTCGTCCGGGCACGCGTCCGGGAGGTCGATCCACGCGTACCGGACGCGCCCGTACAGCGGCGCGAGACGGGGGTAACGGCGCCCGACGCCGTACACCGCACGGACCGTCTCGGCCGCCCACGCGCCCGGGGCGCGCTCGATTCGGGCCACCGTCGGCGCGTCCCCGCCGACGGCGCGGCGGATCCGCGAGCGGCGCGCGGGGTCGTCCGCGAGCGCGAGCACCCGCGAGACGGCCCGCCCCACGCGTCTGGCGACGACCGGCGCCGGCTCCCGCTCGACGAGCCGCTCCAAGAACAGCACCGACCACTCGTCGTGGACCGCGCGGTACTCCCCGTCGCCCGAGCGAACGAGGGCCGTCCCGACGAGGCGGTCGAGCGCACGGCGAACGCCGTCGACGGTCGGCGACGGGTCGCGGTCCGCCCCCTCGGCGTCGGTCCCCGCTCCCCCGGTCTCCGATCCGGCGACCCCGTCCGGGCCGTCGACGAGCGCGTACGCCAGCGTGCGGACGTCGCCCACGCCGGCGACGTTGAGGAGGTTCACCAGCACCGCGACGTCCGCGGTCGGCGGCGGGCGGTTCCGGACCTCCCGGACCGCCTCCGCGACCGCCGCCTCCAGTCCGGACTCGGGGCCCGCGTCGTCGCGGCCGGCCGGGGCGTCGCTCGCGTCGGCCTCCGTCCCCGACGCGCCGCCGGCGCTCTCGCCCGCTTCGCCGACGACGCTCGCGCCGTCGCCGGTCGCGCGGACGAGGCGATGGACGAGCGCGAGCAGTTCGCCGACGCGCTCGTCGTCGGCGCGCCGCACGTCGTCGAGCAGCGCCGCCGGATCGGCCGCCGGCGCGGACCCCGTACAGTCGGCGACGTGGTCGACGAACCGCTCCACCTCGCGCCCGTCGAGCCGCGGCATCCGCGCGGTCGCTATCTCCCGGCGGTAGCGGAGGTCGGCGGGCGAGAGCGGCAGTCCGTCGGGGTCGTCGTACGGCTCCTCGCGGGCGTCGAACAGGAAGGACACGTCGTCGCGGTCGGCCAGTTCGCGGGCGACGCCGAACGCCTCCGCGACCCCCGGATCGACGGCGTCCTCCACGACGACGAGGTGGTGGCCGTCGCCCTCGGTGACGCGCTCGCGGAGCCGCTCCGTCGCCGAAAACGGGTCGCCGCCGTCGCCCGGTCGGTACGTCACCGGGCCGCGTCCCGACCGGTACCACTCGACCGCGACGCTCCGGCAGACGGTGCTCTTCCCGCTCCCCGGCGGGCCGACCAGCGCGTGGTCCGTCCCCTCGGCGAGTCCGTCGACGAGCAGCCCGGCGATCGAGCGTCGGTCGCCGTCGCGCACCGTCGTCCTGTCGAGGACGTACCCCGCGTCGACCTCCGGGAACGACGCCGTGGCGCGGAGCGGTCCGTACGGGTCCGGGTCGCCGGAGAGTCGCTCCTCGTCGACCGCGTGGAACCCCTGCGCCGAGAGCGCGCTCCGACCGCCGCCGCCCGAACCGATCCGCCCGAAGAGCTCGCCCGCGGCGCTCGATCCCCTCCCGGCCGCCTCGCCGTCGCGACCCGCCCGGTCGGACGCGTCCGCGTCGCCCTCCGTGCGCTTCGTCTCGGAGCGGTCCATCGCCGCGAGCGCCTCGTCCGCGTCGCGCCCGCGCTCGACCAGCTCGCGCACCTCCGTCTCCGCCCACGCGACCGCCTCCGGTTCGGTCGACGCCGCCGCGCCGCGGAGCGTCCCGTCGTCGTCGAAGGTGAGGAGCAGCGCGGTCCCGTCGGCCGCGACGACCCCCGCGTCGACGGCGTCGACGGCGGCGACCCGGCAGCCGTCCCGGCGCGCGACTGCGCCGAGGTCGTCCGCGAAGCGCTCGGCCGCGTGCCGGTACGCGCGGTCCGCCAGCGCCAGGTCGACGGTCCCTCCCCCGGCGGCCGCGTGCCGGAGCCGCTCCGCGACCCGGGGATAGGGGAACGCGGGCAGCGCGGCGGCAACCGCGTCCGCGTCGGCGAGCGCCTCGTCGAGGACCTCCAGCGGTCGGTAGGGGTCGGGGGCCGCGGCCCGGTACGTCTCCGCCTCGCGGAGGATCGCCGGGTCGACGTCGGCGTCCGGGCCGAGCGGGTCGAGCACGTCGCCGGCGGCCGCGAGGTCGTCGGCGACCGTCAGGAACTCGCGGTACTCGCCCGCGAGGAGCCGCCCCGAGAGCGTCGTCCGGTAGCCGTCGGTCTCGCCGGTGACGAGCCCCGCGGCCTCCAGCTCGTCTATCGCGCGGTTCACCGTCGACCGGGAGTGGCCGAGCGCGTCGACGAGCTCGTGTTTGCGAAGCGGTCCCGCGGTGAGCCGTTCGAGGAAGTCGAGGCGACGCTCGACGACGCCCACGAGTTCCGACGGCTCCGTCATACGTCCGTCCGCACCGCCCCGACCGACATAACTATTTCCTCAGTGACGACTCTCGCGCGCGGTGACACAGTGTTCCACGGGGTGAGAATAAACCGGATACCGACGCAGTTGGATCCATGGACGGGGACCGAGCGGGCGACGGCGACGAGCCGGGCACGGCGGCCGGGCTCGGCGAGGGCGAATCGACCGGACGAAACGGAGCGGCTGCGGCCGAGGGCGACGAAGCGACGCCGGAGGCGGAGGCGGACGCGACCGCCGACCGAGCCGATACCGACCCCGCGGCGGAGGGGAACTCGCGCGAACCGGCCGCCGGCCGGTCCGCGACGAGCGCCGCGGACCAGCCGAGCCGCGCGTCGCGGGCCGTCGCGACCGCGCGGACGGCGGCGGACGAACTGGCGGCGTGGGACCCCGACGACGTCGACGCCCTCGTCCGGTCGGTCGGCGAGCGGCTGGCCGACAGGGAGACGGTCAGCCGCCTCGCGCGGTCGGCGGCCAACGAGACCGGGCGGGGGCACCCGGGAACGAAGGCCGAGAAGGCGGCGACCGCGCTCGACGCCGCCCGGCGGACGCTGCGGGACGCGCCGACCGCCGGCGTGGTCGACCGCGACGGGGCGGCGGGCACGGTGACTGTCGCCGGGCCGACGGGCGTCGTCGGCGCGGCGGTCCCCGCGACGCACGCGGTGGTGATGCCCGCAGTCCTCTCGCTGTACGGGCTCGCCGCCCGGAACGCGGTCGTCTTTGCGCCCTCGCCGTCGACCGTGGAGACGTGTGACGTCGTCGTCGAGACCGTCCGCCGCGCGCTCGCCGACGCGGGCGCGCCGACCGGCGCGGTGTCGATGCTGCCCGCGCCGGCGGCGAAGCCCGAGACCGACGCGCTGTTCGAGCGGGCCGACCTCGTCGTCGCGGCCGGCTCCGAGGCGACGGTCGCCGCGGGGCAGCGCTGCGGGACGCCGAACGTCGCCACCAGCGCCGACGGCGTCGTCTCCGTCGCGGACGGCTCGGTCCCGGCCGAGGCCGTGGCGACGCGGGTGGCGGTCGGGGCGACCTACGACTTCGGCGCCCACCCCGCGGGCGACGCCGCGGTCGTCACGGTGTCCCCGGCGGTCGACCGGCTGCGTTCCGCGCTCGAATCGGAGGGCGGGTACGTCCTCGACGCGGCCGAGCGCGACCGGCTCCGCGCGCTCCTCGACGAGGACGAAACGGACGAAAACGCCGAGGCGGACCCCCGCGGGAACTCGCCGCGCTGGCTGGCGGCCGCGCTCGACCTCCCGAGCGCGGCCCGCGAGGCGGCGTTCCTCGTCGCCGAGCCCGACGGCGCCGACGACCGGCTCGCCGCGCTGCCGGGGATCCCCGCGGTCGCGGTCCACGGGCGGAGCGGGTTCGACGCCGCGACCGCGCTCGCGGCCGAGATCGGCTCGCCCCACGCCGCGGCGGTCCACACCACCCAACAGCGCCGCGCCCGCAGGGTCGCGGAGCGCCTCGCTCCCGGCCGGTTGGTCGTCAATCAGCCGGGGATCGCGGCGACGGGCGCGCGTTCGAACGGGTTCGAGGCGGCGCCGGTGCTGGGCGGCGGGACCGCCGAGGGGAGCCAGCTCTGTGGGGGGCTCACGCCGGGCCGCCTCGCGCAGACGACGACCGTCGCCGCGACGAGCGTCGTCGACGAGGAGCCCCACCGGAACGGCGCGGGCGACACGCTTCGGGGTCCCTGAATCTGGACGTTCGGGCCCGAACCCGAGCGATCAGAGTTCGATCCGGTCGACGATCGAGCCGTTCCCGTCGTTCCCGTCGCTGTGGGTGTTGATCGCGACGGTGCGGATCCGGTCTTCGAGCAGCGACCCCTCGATCTTCGCCTTCAGCAGCGAGTCGACCTGGTAGACGCCGGCGGCGTTGTTCATCCGGATCACGACCTGAACCGGCGTCTCGTCGCCCTCGCGGAGCGAGACGCGCTCTATCGCCTGCGAGGAGACGGTGTTGATCCCGCGGCCGCCCTCCTCGTAGGGGACGCGCGAGCGCCCGCGTTCCATGTCGAGGCCGTCCGCGATCCGGACGACGCCGGCCTCCAGCGTGAGCGGCTGCTCCTCCGTGTGATGGCATAAGATCGCGTGGAGCACCTCGGCCTTGATCCGGACCTGATCGGCCACGCCGTAGAAGGAGGGCAGCAGGTCGTCTAGGAGGTCCGCCGCCAGGGGGATCGAGTAGTACGGGTGGTCGTGGCGGTGGACGACGTGGCCGATGTCGTGGAGCGTCGCGGCCAGCGCGACGATCACCGGCTCGTCGGCCTCCTCTAACCCCTGCTGGCGGGCGCCGTTGAACTCGACGCCGCCGGACTTGAGCAGGTCGTACAGCCGGAGCGCGCGGTCGCGGACGATCTCGACGTGCTTGGACCCGTGGTCGTTGTACCCCTTCCGCGCGACCGGGTTGACGTTCTGCGCCTCCAGGTAGGCGACGACCTCCTCGTCGGATTCGAGCCGCGCGAGGACTTCGTTGAGCCGCTCGTCGGGAAACGCGTGGTCGGCGTCCGGGTCGTACTCGTGGCGGCCGGCGTCGGTGTCGGCACCGAGGTCGACGTCCGCGTCCTCGACCGCTCCCGCGGTCGGGTCGGGCGCGTCTTCCGCGGTCGGGTCGGGGACTTCATCGTCGTCCGTCGGATCGGGCGCGTCCTCGGCAGGGTCGCTCATGCGTCCTCCAGAGTCGCCCGCCGGGGATAAATGTGCGAGCCGCGCGGTTCCGGTGTCCGGACCGCCGCGGTCTCGTCGGCCGAACCGCGACGGAGCCTGCCGGCGCCCCGACCGCTTATCCGGCCGCCCGCTGTGGCATCGCGCATGGCGTTCGATCCCGACCGCGTCTCGACGGTGACGTTCGACTCGTACAGCACGCTCGTGGACGTGGAGGCCGCCGAGGCGGCGCTCGCGGACCGAGTCGCCGACCCCGAACCGGTGTCGCGGCTCTGGCGGTCGCGGTCGCTGGCGTACACGTTCGTGGCGAACGCGGTCGACGCGTACCAGCCGTTCTACGAGATGAACCGCGACGCGCTGACGTACGCGCTCGACGCGCACGGCGTCGACCTCCCGGACGCGGAGCGCGACGAAATCCTCGCGGTGTACCACGAGCTGGAGGTGTTCGACGACGTGCGCGACGCGATCGGTCGGCTCCGCGACGCCGGGTACGACTGTTACGTCCTCTCGAACGGCGACCCCGAGATGCTCGCCTCGCTCGTCGACCACGCCGACATCGCGGACCTCGTCGAGGACGCGATCAGCGCCGACGAGGTGGAGACGTTCAAGCCGGCCGCCGAGCTCTACCGCCACGGCGCGGCCCGGACCGGGACGCCGGTCGACGAGGTGGTCCACGCGACCGCCGGCTGGTTCGACGTGTTGGGCGCGCGCCACGCCGGGATGCAGGCCGCGTGGGTCGACCGGAAGGGGACGCCGTGGGAGCCGTTCGGCGGCGACCCGGACCTCACGGTCGAGACGCTCCACGAGCTCGCGGACCGGCTCGGGGCGTGACTGCGCCGCACACGCGAGGACCCCGCGTGGCGGCCCGGCGACCGATCGCCGCGGCAGTTTCGACCCGAGGCACAACGTATAAGCGCGCGTCGGTTCCATATGCCGGTGTGATTCGCTCCGCGTCCGCACGCGGCCAGCAGTCGACGCCAGCGACGCGGCTCTTCTCGAAAAAACGCGCGTGAACCGTCCGCCGGCGGGAGTGGCGACCCCGTCCCGGACGACCCCCGACTCGCGCGCATCGGCCCGTTCACCGACCCGAACCCACCGCAGCACCCATGACGGACACCACCACCACGACCCCATACACGACGGAACAGCCAGACGGCGACGCGACCGACGCCCCCTTCGAGGGCGTCTACCCGGCGATGACGACCCCGTTCACCGACGACGGCGCGGTCGACCACGACCAGCTCGCCGACAACGCCCGCTACCTCGAACGCGCCGGCGTCGACGGCGTCGTCCCCGTCGGCTCGACGGGCGAGTCGGCCACGATGAGCCACGACGAACACGTCGCGGTGATCGAGACGGTCCGCGACGCCTTGGACGACATCCCCGTCATCGCGGGCACCGGCTCGAACAACACCGCGGAGGCGCTGTCGCTGTCGCGGCGCGCGGCCGACGCCGGCGCCGACGGCCTGCTGCTCATCTCGCCGTACTACAACAAGCCCGAGCCCGCCGGCTTCCTCGAACACTATCGGACCATCGCCGACGAGGTCGACCTCCCGCAGATCGTCTACAACGTGCCGAGCCGCACGGGGCAGTCGATCCCGGTCGACGTCACCGTCGAGCTCGCCGAACACCCGAACATCCGAGGGTACAAGGCGGCCTCCGGCGACCTGAACCTGATAAGCGAGGTGATCGAGCGCACCCGAGAGGAGTCGTTCGCGGTGCTGTCGGGCGACGACGGCCTCACGCTGCCGGTCCTCTCGATCGGCGGGACGGGGACGATCAGCGTGGTCGCCAACGTCGAGCCCGAGCGGACCTGCGCGATGGTCGGCGCCGCGCTCTCGGGCGACTACGGTCGCGCGCGGACGCTCCACCACGAGCTGTCGCCGCTCGTCCGCGAGCTGTTCGCCGAGACGAACCCGATCCCGGTGAAGGAGGCGATGCACATCCGCGGGCGCGGCGGGCCCCGCGTCCGGTCGCCGCTCTCGCGGCTCTCCGAGGAGCGACGCGACGCGCTCCGCGAGCTGCTGGCCGCGTACGACGAGCGCGCGGCGGGGGCGCTCGACCCGACGGATCTCGGCTCGGCGGCGACGGAGGGCGCCGAATGAGCGACGCGAGCGACTCGGCCGACGCCGACCTCCGGATCGCCGTCACCGGCGCGGGCGGCCGCATGGGCCGCGAAGTGATCGAGGCCGCGGCCGACCGCGAGGGCGTCGCCGTCGCGGTCGCGGTCAACCGCACCGCGACCGACCCCGTGGCGGGCGTCCCGGTCGCCGACGCCGACGACCTCGACGACCTGCTCGCGAGCGAGGACCCGGACGTCCTCGTCGACTTCACCGGCCCCGAGTCGGCGGTCGCGTACGCCGAGGCGTGCGCCGACGCGGGCGTCGCGCTCGTCACCGGGACGACCGGCTTCGCGGAGTCGCAGATCGACAGTCTCCGGGCCGCGAGCGAGGCGGTGCCCGTGCTCAAGGCGTCGAACTTCGCGCGCGGCGTGGCCGCGCTGCGCCGGGCGGTCCGCGAGGCCGCCGCGGCGCTCCCCGGCTACGACGTGGAGCTGACGGAGACGCACCACAACGCGAAGCGCGACGCCCCCTCGGGCACCGCAAAGTCGATCCTCGACGACGTGGAGGACGCCCGCGACGACCTCGACGAGCGCGTCCACGGCCGCGAGGGCGACGCCCCCCGGAGCCCGGGCGAGGTCGGCGTCCACGCCCGCCGCGCGGGCGACGTGACCGGCGAGCACGAGGTCCTGCTGGCCGGGAACCGCGAGACGCTCGAACTCACGCACCGCGCCGGCGACCGCGGGGTGTTCGCCGAGGGCGCGCTCGACGCCGCCGCGTGGCTCGCCGACCGCGACCCGGGCTGGTACGGGTTCGGCGACGTGCTGGACGCGGGCGAGGAATAACTGCGGGGAATCAGCATATCGACGAGTAAATACCGACACTCATCCATACACTACCCAATGAGCCTCGAAGCCGACGTAGCCGACCTCTGGAACCGCTATCAGGACGGACTGACCGTCGCGGACGCGACCGACGCGGACGCGGCCGTCGTCGACGAGTTCCTCGCCGCCTTGGAGGCCGGCGAGGTCCGCGCCGCCGAGAAGACCGGCGACGACGTCACCTCGTGGGAGGCCAACGAGTGGGTCAAGCGGGGAATCCTGCTCAACTTCGGCCTGCGCGAGACGGAGCCGCGCGAGTACGGTGGCGTCACCTACCACGACGTGCTCCCGCTGCGCGACACGGACGACCTCGGCGAGCGCGGCACCCGGAACACCCCGGACGGGACCGCGATCCGCCGCGGCGCGTACCTCGGCAGCGACTGTATCATGATGAGCCCCTCGTTCGTCAACATGGGCGCGTACGTCGGCGACGGCACCCTCGTCGACTCCTGTGACACGGTCGGCTCCTGCGCGCAGCTCGGCGAGAACGTCAAGCTCGGCGCCAACACGCTGATCGGCGGCGTCCTCGAACCCGTCGAGGACGCGCCCGTGATCGTCGAGGACGGCGTCTCGCTCGGCGCCGGCTGCCGGGTCACGTCGGGCTTCCGCGTCGGCGAGAACTCGATCGTCGGCGAGAACACGCTCCTGACGCCGCGGATTCCGGTCTACGACCTCGTCGAGGAGGAAGTGATCTACGGCCACCTCCCGGCCGAGCGCCGCGCGTTCACCCGGATGGTCGAGTCGTCCGTCGGCGACCACGAACTCTTCGAGGGCGGCGCGTACAAGCCCGCCGTCGTGGCGACGCACGTCGAGGAGGACACCCTCGAAGCGACGCGGCGGGAGGACGCGCTCCGCGAATGAGCGACCGCGACGCGGGCGCAGCGGCCGCGCTGGAAAATCCACCGGCCCGCCGCGTGAGCGACTGGGACGCCGAGCGCCTCCGCGGGCTCGCGGACGCCCACGAGACCCCCCTGTACGTCCAGGACCTCGACCGCGTCCGCGAGAACTGCGAACGGTTGCTCGCGGCGTTCCCCGACGCGGACGTGCGGTACGCCGTCAAGGCGCACACCGGGCGACGCGTCCTCGAATCGGTCCGCGACGCCGGCCTCGACGCCGAGTGCGCCTCGGCGGGCGAGGTAGACCGCGCGCTCGCGGCCGGCTTCGACGGTTCGCGGCTCCACTACACCGCGGTCAACCCGCCCGCCCGCGACCTCGACTACGTCGTCGGCGTCGCCGAGGCGGAACCGGAGCTCACGGTCACCGTCGGCGCGGTCGACACCCTCGACCGCCTCGCGGAGCGCGGCTACGACGGCCGGGTCTGCGTCCGCGTGAACCCCGGCGTCGGCGCGGGCCACCACGAGAAGGTCACCACCGGGGGCGCCGCGAAGTTCGGGATCCCGTACGACCGCGCCGCCGAGGCGGCCCGAGCGGCGGCCGAGCGGTTCGACGTGGTCGGGATCCACGCCCACGCCGGCTCCGGCATCGACCCGGACCAGCTGGACAGCCACCGCGAGCTCGTCGCGCGAATGGGGGAGCTGGCCCGCGACCTCGCGGACCCGGACGGCGAGGACTCCGACGCGGCCGCGGACGTCGCCCCCGTCGACCTCGAATACGTCGACGTCGGCGGCGGGTTCGGCGTCCCCTACGAGGAGGACGCCCCGGCGCTCGACCTGTCGGCCGTCGCCGACGCGACGCGCGAGGCGGTCGCGCCGCTGCCAGCGGGCGTCGACCTCGCGATCGAACCCGGACGCTACGTCGTCGCCGACGCGGGCGTCCTCCTGACGCGAGTGAACACCGTGAAGGAGACGCCGGACGAGACGGTCGTCGGCGTCGACGCGGGGATGACGGACCTCCTCCGCCCGGCGATGTACGACGCCTACCACCCGGTCCGCAACCTCGGCGGCGGGCGGGAGCGCGACGGGAGCGACGCCCCGGCCCCCGACGACCGGCCGGCAACCCCTGTCACCGTCGCCGGACCTATCTGTGAGACCGGCGATACCCTCTGTAGAGACCGAGCGCTCGCCGACCCGAACCGCGGGGACCTCCTCGCGGTCGGCGTCGCGGGCGCGTACGGATACGAGATGGCGAGCCAATACAACTCACGACCGCGGCCCGCGGAGGTCGCGCTCGACGACGGAACCGCGGCGGTCGCCCGACGCAGAGAGACGCTCGGCGACCTGACGACGGTCGAGCGGGAGGCGGGTCGCGGCCGAACCGACCGACCGGAGGGCGACCGATGAGTACCCACGCCGTCCCGGTCGAGAAGTACCACGGCACGGGCAACGACTTCCTCGTCGTCGACGCGGCCGCCGAGAACGTCGGCGACCGCGCGGCGTTCGCGCGGGCGCACTGCGACCGGGAGACGGGCGTCGACGGGCGTGACTTCGGCGTCGACGCCGCCGCGGACCGCGCCGCGCCCGCCGACGCCGCGGACCGCGCCGCGCCCGCCGACGCCGCGGACCGCGCCGCGCCCGCCGACTCCCGGGACGCGGGCGGGCGACGCGGCGCCGACGGCGTCCTCTTTGTAAGCGTCGAGGAGCGGTTCGATCCGACGCGCGTCGTGATGACGCTGGTCCAGCCGGACGGCTCGACGGCGACGATGTGCGGCAACGGCGCCCGCGTCGTCGCGCGCTGGGCCCACGACCGGACCGGCGATCACGAGTTCATGATCGACACGCAGGCCGGCACCCGGCGCGCCACCGTGACCCCCGACGCGACCGCGGCCACCATCGAGATGGGCGAGCCGACGTTCGACCCCCGACGGGTCCCGGTCGCCCGTGACGGCGCGCTCGCGGACGAGCCGCTGGTCGACGAACTCGTGGAAGGGCTGACCGTCACGGCCGTCAACACCGGCGTCCCGCACGCGGTCGCGTTCGTCGACGGCGGCCGCGACGACCCCGACGGGATCGACGCGGTCGACCTCGACGCGGTCGCGCCACCGGTTCGCCACGCCGACGTCTTCCCCGAGGGCGCGAACGTGAACCTCGCCGCGATCGTCGACGACGGCGCCGGCGACGGCCCCGCGGTCCTCGACCAGCGCACCTTCGAGCGCGGCGTCGAGGGCGAGACGCGCTCCTGCGGCACCGGCGCGGTCGCGGTCGTCGCGGCCGCCCGCCGACTGGGGCTAATCGACGGCGACGCCGCGGTGAGCCGCCCGCCGGGCGGCGAACTGGAGATCACCGTCCCCGACCGCGGCCACGCCACCCTCACCGGCCCCGTCGCCCACGAGTTCTCGGGGACGCTCCCCGCAGACCCGCGATGAGCGGGGAGCGCGAACCCGAACCGGGGCGCGGCTCCGACTTCGATCCGGTCTCGTTCCTCGAAGAGGCGGTCCGGATCCCCTCCCACGAGTCGGTCGACGAGACCCGCGAGTTCGTCGTCGATCTGCTGGACGACCGCGGCGCCGACCCCGCGGTCGCCGACGGCTGCGTCGTCGCGGAGAAGCGCTCGCCGGCGCCCGAGGCGGGCCCGCACCTCGTGTTGAACACGCACCTCGACACGGTGACGCCGCACGTCCCGTTCGAGCGGGGCGCGGCGACCGAGGACGAGCGGGGAACCTCGGCGTCGACCGTCGACGGCCCGGAGGAAGTGATCCGCGGACGCGGCGCCTGCGACGCGAAGGGGCCGCTCGCGGCGCTGCTGTCGGGATTCCTCACCGCCGACCCCGACCGCGGGCGGCTCACGCTCGTGCTCACCCCCGACGAGGAGGAGCTCTCGCTCGGCGCGGCGGCGCTGACGGGGCGGCTCCCGGGGACGGAGGACCGGCTCGACGGCGACCTGTACCTGGTCGGAGAGCCGACCGGCCTCGACGCGTGTACCGCGGCGAAGGGGCGGTTTCAGGCGACGGTGGAGCTGTCGGGGACCGCCGCGCACGCCGCGGAGTTCGCCGGCGCGAACGCGGTCGCGGCCGCCGAGGACGCGCTCGGGGCGATCCGGACGTTCGACGACGGGGGCGACGCCCACCCGCAGCTGGGCCCGCCGAAGCTCACGCCCACCGTCATCGAGGGCGGCGCGGCGACGAACCAGGTGCCGGCGGACTGCGCGATCACCGTCGACCGGCGGAGCGTCCCGCCGGAGACGGCCGAGGGGTTCCGGTCGTCGCTCGCGGACGCGGTGCGGGCGTCGCTCTCCGGCGGCACGGACGACGTCGGCGACGTCGGCGAGGGTCGCGACGGCGTCGACGGCGCTGTCTCGCTCACCGACCGCGAGTCGCCGTTCCTGGAGGCGTTCGCGACGGACCCTGACCACGAACTCGTCCGGACCGTGGCGGCCGCGGCGCGCGAGGCGGGTGACGCGGTCGGCCTTCCGGGCGGACGCGGCGGCGACGCCCGCCCGTTCGGCGCCGCGACGGAGGCCTCCTACTTCGCGCCGGCGCCGACGGTCGTCTTCGGACCCGGCGACCTCGCCGACGAGGCGGGCGCGGTCGCGCACGCCGAGCGGGAGTACGTGCGGGTGCGCGAGGTCGAGGCGGCCGCGACGGCGGTCGAGCGAACCGTCGCTTCGCTGCTCGGCGACGAGTAGCGGGACGCCGCAGACGCGCGACCGACTACAGCAGGAAGGTGTCCTCCTCCTCGGCGAGGTCGACGAAGTCGTCGGCGGCCTCGATCAGCTCGTCGGCGGCCGAGTTGCCGAACCCCATCGCCTCCACGCGGACCCCCTCGTGGCGGAGGTGCGAGCAGAGCCGGGCGAAGTCGCCGTCGCCGGTGCAGAGGACGACGGTGTCGACGTGGCTCGCCAAGGAGACGGCGTCGAGGCTCATCCCGAGGTCCCAGTCGGCCTTCTTCGAGCCGTCGGCGAACGTCTTGATCTCCTTGATCTTCGTCTCGAAGCCGATGTCGCGGAGCGCCTCGAAGAAGCTCTCCTCCTCGGGCGAGTCGGCGCGGATCACGTACGCGATGGCGCGGACGAGCGACCGGTCCGCGACGGCCTCGTCGAGCAGGCCGGAGTAGTCGATGTTCCGCGAGTAGACGCTCTGCGCGGAGTGGTACAGGTTCTGCGAGTCCGCCAGCACGGCGACGCGCTGGTCCGGGTGAATCTCGCTCATGCGTCCCCCTTCACCCCCCGCCGTTAGGGGCTTTGGGATCCGCGCGACCGCGATTACGGTGTTTGCCGCGGCCGTGGTAGCCGCGACGACCACCATGGTTTATGTCAGGCGCTGGTGACCGTGGCCCATGGACGAAAAGCGGTTCGTCGTCGCCCTCTTCGGCCTCGCGGTCGCGGTCGTCGCCGGCTACGTGGCCTATCGGTTCGTCGCCCCGCTCACCGTCGCGGTCTTCCTCTACTACTCGACGCGGCGGTTCTACCACCGGCTCGAACGCTTCCGGCTGCCGGCCCGGATCCGCGCGGTCGTGTCGCTGTCGGTCATCGGCGTCCCGCTCATCGGCCTCGTGAGCTACACGCTGGTGCTGCTGATCTTGGAGGCGCGGCGGTTCATCGAGACGTACCCGGTGGCCGACACCATCGGCGCGGAGAACTCGGTGATCGGCGACCTCGCGGAGCTGTCGAACCCGACGATGGACGAGCTGCTCGCGGCGTACCGCTCCGGCCAGTTCGACCCCCTCATCGAGCTCGTCTCCGAGCAGGCGTCGCTGCTGGCGAGCACGCTGTCGGGGCTCGCCCTGAACCTGCTCATCACCGTCGTCGTCACGTACTACCTGCTGATCGACGGCTCCAAGTTCCACGACTGGCTGCTCACCTTCGACGACGACGCGGTCGTCCGCGAGTACCTCGAGACCGCGGACGACGAGCTGGAGGCGGTGCTGTACGGTAACCTGCTCAACGTCATCGCCATCTCGATCATCGCCGTCGTCACTTACCTCGCGTACAACGCGATCGCTCCCGCCGCGGTCGAGATCCCGTATCCGACGCTCGCGGGCGCGCTCACCGGCGTCGCCAGCCTGATCCCCGTGATCGGGATGAAGATCGTCTACATCCCGATCGCGGCGGCGATGTCGATACCGATCGCGCTCGACGGTGACCTCTCGCTGCTCGCCTACGTCGCCGGGTTCCTCGCCGTCGCGGCCGTGGTCGTCGACACCATCCCGGACATCGTCCTCCGGCCGTACTTCAGCGGCAAGACGACCCACGTCGGCCTGCTCATGCTGGCGTACATCTTCGGTCCGGTCGTGTTCGGCTTCCACGGGCTGTTCCTCGCGCCGATCATCCTCGTGCTGGCGCTGACGTTCGCGGACACCGCGCTGTTGCGCCTGCTCGGCGTCGAGCCGGATCCGGGGCCGGAGATCCCCGCAGATCAGCGCCGGATCGACGAGTTCTGAGCCGTCGCGGGCACCCGGTTCCGTTCGCAGGCGGAGCGCCCGACGGCTCGGCCGCAATTCGCGCCGAGCCGAAGTCATATATCCCCGGTCGACGACCGCCCCACGTATGCGACTACACGTTATCGGCCTCGGCGGGGCCGGGGGGAGGATCGCCGACCGCCTCGCCGCCGACCACGGCGACGACCCGTTCCTCGCGGGCGTCCACGCCTTCGACACCGATATGGACGCGCTCGGGGAACTGGACGCGCTCGGCGAGGAGCGTCGGTACCGGTTCGGCGACGCCGCGGGCGGGGACGGGCTCGAAGGCGACCTCCACGCTGGCCGCCGCCTCGGCGACGCGCACGCGAGCGAGCTCGGCCGGGCCATGGACGACCAGGCGCCGTCGATCGCCGAGGCGTTCCTTCTCGTCGTCGGCCTCGGCGGCGCGGCCGGCGCGGGCGCGGCCCCGGCGCTCGCCGCGGAGCTCTCGCGGCTCTACGACGCCCCCGTCTACGCCTTCGGGTTTCTCCCCACCCGCGACGAGGCGGAGGAACCGGACGACGACGGGCCGCGAAGCGCGTCCTCCGGGGGGGCGGGCGGCGCGGGGTCGGGCGCAGGAGCCGGCGACGAACCGGCGCCGCCGACGCCCCACCGCCCGCTGGCCGAGCGGAACGCCGCGCGGACCCTCGACGCGCTCTCGGACGAGTGCGCGGCGGTCTTCCCGTTCGACAACGGGGCGTGGCTCCGCCCGAGCGAGACGCTCGTCGGGGCCCGCGACCGGCTCAACGAGGTCGCCGTCGAGCGGGTCGCGGCGCTGTTCGGCGCCGGCGAAACGCCCGAGGGGACGGCGACGCCCCAGCAGGTGCTCGACGCGAGCGACGTCGCCCGCGCGGCGGGGGGCGACGGCGAGATCGCGGCGATCGGGCACGCGACGCAGGCGGTGGAGCCCCCCGATTCGGGCTCGAAGTTCGGACTCGGGCTGTTCGGGTCCTCGGAGCCGGCCGAGATCGACACGAGCGCGGCCGTGTCGGCGATAGAGACGGTCATCCGGAAGGCGGCCCGCGGGAAGAACACGGTCGCGGTCCCCGAGGGGCGCGCCGATCGGACCCTGCTCGTGGTCGGCGGCCCGCCCGCGTGGCTCAACCGGGAGGCGATCGCCGACGGGCGGCGCTGGCTCGCCGAGGAGACCGGCTCGGACGCGATTTTAAGCGGCGACGCGCCGGTTCCCGACGGCGAGGCGGTGTTCGCGGTCGTGGTCCGCTCAGGGATCGACGAGCCGGAGCGGATCCGCGAGATCCGCGAGACGATCGGGTGACTGGCGCGTTGCCGCTGCGAGCCGGCGGTCGATCCCCGCTCGCCGACCCGAACCGGTTAACCGGATGGCGCGCCCACTGAGACCGTGACGACGCAGGCAGACCTCGGGATCAACGTCGACGTGCGCGACGCCGCGGCGGTCGCGGAGCAGCGCGACGAGCTCGTCGCCGCCGTGCGCGACCACGCGGGGCGGATCGCCTACCAGCTCGCGCGGCTCCAGGGCGGCGACTACGGCCGCGAGACGCTGTCGACGCCCGGCGGGGAGTGGACGGTGAAACACGAGGCGGGCGAGCTGGAGTTCCTGCTGTTCTCGCCGAAATCGGGCTCCGACACGTACGTCATCTCGACGAAGCAGCCGCCGGAGCCGGCGGCGCTCGCGACCGCGCTCGACGACTACGCGGCGTTCGTGGCAGCGTGGAACGACCACGTCGACTCGCTGTCCGGCGTCCTCGACGGCGTGAGCGCCGAGTTCCCCGACCCGGCGACCACGGAGGGGGTGGTGGCCGAGCGCGACCGCGTCCTCGATGGGATCCGCGACACCTGCGCGGTCATCGCCGGCGAGATCCACCGGTACGAGGGGGACGACTACGGGACGTTCACCGCGCGCGTCGAGGGCGACCGCTGGGAGCTGAAGTACGACGAGGGGGCGGTGTCGTACCTCCGTGTCGGCGGCTCCGGCGGCCTCTACCTCCTCTCGCAGTACGGCGCCCCCTCCGCGGCCGACGTCCGGGAGTACGCCGACCGGTTCCGCGGGTTCGTGGAGGCGTACAACGAGTTCGTCGAGGAGTTGGAGAGCGACCTCGAACGGATATCGGTCTGACTCGCCGGCGCGCGCTCGGCAGATCGATCCGTGTCCGTGCGTATTCGCCGGCTCGTTTGGCAATACTTATTCACTCCTGTCCAGTACCGACGCGTACATGTCGATCACCCTTCCGGGACCGACGCTCGGCGTCGTCGGCGGCGGGCAGCTGGGTCGGATGCTGTGCGAGGCGGCCGCGCCGCTCGGCGTCGACCTCGTCGTGTTGGACCCGACGCCCGACTGTCCGGCGGCGCCCGTCGCGGCCGACCAGATCGTCGCGGAGTTCGACGACGCCGACGCGATCGACGAGCTCGCGGCCCGCGTCGACGCCCTGACCTTCGAGATCGAACTCGCGGACCCCGAGATCCTCGCGGCCGCGAGCGCGGAGCACGGCGTGCCGGTCCACCCCGACCCGGCCACGCTGGAGACGATTCAGGACAAGCTGGTCCAGAAGGAGGCGCTCGCGGACGCCGGGATCCCCGTCCCCGAGTTCGTCGCGGTCGCGACCGCCGAGGGGCTCGAACGCGTCGTCGAGGAGTTCGGCGGCGTCATGCTGAAGGCCCGCGAGGGCGGCTACGACGGCCGCGGGAACGTCCCCATCGAGGCGCCGAACGAGGCCGCCGACGCGCTCGACGCGGTCGGCGGCGCGGCGATGGCCGAGGAGTTCCTCGACTTCGAGCGCGAGGTCGCCGTGATGGGCCTGAAGGGCGCGGACGGCGAGACGCGGACCTACCCCGTCACGGAAACGGTCCACCGCGAGGAGATCCTCCGCGAGAGCGTCAGCCCTGCCCGCGCCGGCGACGCGATCGTCGCCGAGGCGGAATCGGTCGCGCGCGACGTGCTCGACGTCCTCGACGGCCGCGGCGTCTACGGGATCGAGCTGTTCGAGACGAAGGAGGGCGAGGTGCTGGTCAACGAGATCGCGCCCCGGCCTCACAACTCGGGTCACTGGACGATCGAGGGCGCGCGCACGTCGCAGTTCGAGAACCATATTCGGGCCGTCCTCGGCTGGCCGCTCGGTCCGACCGATCTCGTCGCGCCCGCGGTCACGGCGAACCTCCTCGGCGATGTCGACGAGACGCAGTCCGCGACGCTCCGTAACGTCGAGTCGGTCCTCAACGCGCCCGACGCCGACCTCCACTGGTACGGCAAAGACGACGTGTACCCGCTCCGGAAGATGGGGCACCTGACGGTGACGGAATGGGACGCGGACTCGCCGGGCGATGGCGAAACCGACCGCGACGCGCTGCTTTCGCGGGCCCGAGAGCTCCGCGACGGGCTGACGTTCCGGGATACGTAGTCGCGTCCCGGTCGGCGCTCACGAATTGCGGTCGATCCACGCGCAGAAGGCGTCGAAATCGTGCGCTCCCGCGTCGTCCGCGATGCCCCTGAGCGTTCCCTCCCGGAGTTCGTCGTGGAGCGGAACCGTGACGTGCCGTTTGTCCGTCTCGTTTGTCGGGTGTTCGTGGTAGAGCTGCGCGTGGTCGCCGGTAGTTCGTCGCCACTCGAATCCGCCGCGGTTGACGAGAACCTTCACGACCTCTCGTCCGGAGAACGTGCGCCTCGCCACGTTATTCGAGGACGTCGGGCGGATTCTCGTTCTCGGTCGCGTTCTCCTCGGGATCGATTCCGAGTTCTCGAAGCTCTTCGTCGGTCGGCTCGCGGCCGATCTCTCCCCGATGGAGCGCGACGGCCTCGTCGAGGTTCTCCAGCGCGTCGGACCGCGACTCCCCCTGCGTCGTGACGCCCGTCCCCACGTCTCGGACGATCCACCACCCTTCCTCTCGCCAGAGGCGGATCTCGCCGTCGTGGTCCGCTCCGTCGTCCGTCGAACTCGCCATTACCGTACAGTTCGGGCGATTCGGTTGATAAGGGTTGGGCAGAGAACGAACGCGACGGCCGAGCCGATACCGGTCGCCGCATCCGGGAGTTCCTTGTAGCCCTCCGCCGAACCATCGCCCATGACCACGGTGGACGACCTGATCGAGCGGCTCGAAGCGGAAGCGGCGGCCGACGCGGACCCGGCGACCACCCCGGACGTCGGGATCATCATGGGCTCGGACTCGGACCTCCCCGTCATGGAGGACGCCTACGACGCGCTCGACGAGCTCGGCTTCGCGGAGCAGACCGACTTCGGCGAGGCGCCGGACGCGCGGTTCACCTACGAGAGCTACGTCGTCTCCGCGCACCGGACGCCGGAGCTCATGTACGCGTACGGGGAGACGGCGACGGAGCGCGGTCTCGACGTCGTCATCGCGGGCGCCGGCGGGAAGTCCGCCGACCTGCCGAACATGACCGCGTCGATCGCCTACCCGGTGCCCGTCATCGGCGTGCCGGTCCAGGAGAAGTCGGTCGACTCCGTCATCGGGATGCCGACCGGCGCGCCGATCGTCGCCGTCGACGCCGGGAAGTCGTACAACGCGGCGCTGTCGGCGGCACAGGTGCTCGCGCGCGAACACGACGAGATCGAGGAGCGGCTGGTCGAACTCCACGACGAGCAGAAGGCGGGGGTCGCGGACGTCTCCGCCGATCTTCACGATCTGGGTCTCGACGGGTTCCGGGATCGGTAAGGAGCGACCGGCGTGGTGGCCGCGTCCGAATACCCGACCGTTCGTTTATAAATAGTGCCGTACTGGGATTCGGTAGACTCTTAAAAACTCTCAGCCGCTCAGCGTTACGCCGGTGACGGTAGATCGGTCAAGAACATCTCCAAGGCCTCGGTCACTCGTTTATAAATGGTAAACCGGAGATCAACGGCGAACACCGCCAAAGCCTCAGCCGTTTGCTTATAAATGGTAAACCGAAGATCAACGGCGAACACCGCCAAAGCCTCAGCCGTTTGCTTATAAATGGTAAACCGAAGATCAACGGCGAACACCGCCAAAGCCTCAGCCGTTTGCTTATAAATGGTAAACCGAAGATCAACGGCGAACACCGCCAAAGCCTCAGCCGCTCATTTATAAATAGCTGACAGTAGATCGACGGTGAACGCCTCCAAAGCCCCAGCCGCGAGGACTCGCGCGGCTTGCTGTCGTTCGAAAGGCGCAGAGCGCCTTTCGTGATGACGAGAGAGCAAAGCTCTCTCGAACCACGCTCCTTACTCAGTCGCTTCGCTCCTTCGCTGCGGTGCTTACTGCGCCGTGCTTCGTCCTCGCGACTGCCCCTTTGAGTCCCGCCCCACCCAGCACCGCAACCTCACACCTCCCCAGCCTCGTCGGTGGTCCTCCGCTTCGCTCCGGACCACCGACTCCCTCGCGCGTGCTGACTCGCGGCCGCCGGTGGCGGCCGCTCGCAGGCACGCGCCACCGCGTAATTACTTATAAACGGAGACCGGCTCGTTCCCCGTCGAGTCGCTGCGCCTCCATCGACTCGCACGCGGTTTCGGATCGAGTGTTCTCACTCTCTTCGCCGGCGCTTCGACCGCGAACGGGAGATACCGGCCCGCACGCCCGCGGACGCACAAGACTCAACGCTTATGAGGGGGCGGTCCAAACCCCAGCACGTTACGGAGACCTATATGAGCGATTGGATAGCGATTGGCGCCTTGGCGGTCGTCGGCCTGCTCATCCCGATAGCGATGATGACAGTGTCGGCGTTGCTCCGTCCGAGCGTGCCTGAGACCGGTAAAAGTACCACCTACGAGTCCGGCGAGACCCCGACGGGCGGGACGCGGATCCGGTTCAACATCCAGTACTACATGGTCGCGCTGTTGTTCGTCGTGTTCGACATCGAGACCGTGTTGCTGTTCCCGTGGGCGGTCATCTACCGCCCGGCCGTCCAGGCCGGCGTGCCGATGGCCGACCTGCTGTGGCCGATGTTGGCCTTCGTCGGGATCCTCGCGGTTGGACTCGTCTGGGCGTGGCGGTCGGGGGCGATCAGCTGGGCCCGCAGCCCCCGCGCGACCAGCAGAAAGACGACGGAGGACATCAACTAATGAGCAGCGATCAACCGTTTATCACCGACGATTCGCAAGTCGTAACCGAGACCAGAGACGCCCGGATGACCGGGCAGGGAGACCGGTTCAACTCCCGGCTCCGGGAGGCGTTCGGCTCCTCGCCGTTCATCCTCACCAAGTTCGACAAGTTCCTGAACTGGTGTCGGGGCTCCTCGATGTTCATGCTGCAGTTCGGCATCGCCTGCTGCAGCATCGAGATGATGCACACCTACGCGGTGAAACACGATCTCGACCGCTTCGGGTCGGGCGTCCCCCGCGCCTCGCCGCGACAGGCCGACGTGATGATCGTCCCCGGGACGATCGTCTCGAAGTTCGCCCCGCGGATGAAGCGCGTCTACGACCAGATGCCCGAGCCGAAGTTCGTCGTGGGCATGGGCTCGTGCACCATCTCCGGCGGCCCGTTCCAGGAGGGGTACAACGTCATCAAGGGCGCCGAGGAGGTCATCCCGATCGACATCCACGTCCCCGGCTGCCCGCCCCGCCCCGAGGCGCTCGTCTACGGCGTCGTGAAGCTGCAGGAGCGCGTCGCCAACGGCGAGGCCTCGCCCGTGACGGTGAAGCCGTACGAGCTGGAGGAGTTCTCGGACCTCGAACGCGACGAACTCGTCGACAAGCTGGCCGACCAGATCGACGACGACGAGCTCGTCATGCGGTACAACTTCGCTGATTCGCCATGAGCCTCGAACGACCGGACACCGTCGACGACGGCGCCGTCGAGCAGACGCCGGACGAGCTGGAGGCGCTCCTCGGCGACCTCGTCGTCGACCGCGACGACCACCTGAACGCGCCCGGCTTCGTCATCCGGCCGGACACCGTTCAGGAGACGCTTCGGACCCTGAAAGAGCAGGCGGGGTACGACCACCTCTCCGTCGTCTCCGCACAGGAGTACGAGAACCGCTACGAGTCGATCTACCACCTGAAGAAGTACGACGACCCGACCCAGGAGGTCAGTATCGTCGTCCCCGCAGACAAGGACGACCCCGTCTCCGAGTCCGCCGAGCCCGTCTTCCGCACCGCCGACTGGCACGAGCGGGAGGCGTACGATCTGATCGGGATCGAGTACGACGACCACCCCGACCTGCGCCGGATACTGCTGCCGGAGACCTGGCAGGGCCACCCCCTGTCGATGGACTACGACAAGGACCGGCCGCAGATCGCCACGCTGCCGGAGCACGCGAACCCGCTGGAGGACCACCACAAGGACGCGGAGTCCGACACGATGTTCCTCAACATCGGGCCGCACCACCCGGCGACCCACGGCGTCTTACACCTGAAGACGGTCCTCGACGGCGAGCAGGTCGTCGACGTCGAGCCCGACATCGGCTACCTCCACCGCAGCGAGGAGCAGATGGCCCAGTCCGGCACGTACCGCCACCAGATCATGCCGTACCCGGACCGCTGGGACTACATCTCGGCGGGGCTGCTCAACGAGTGGGCGTACGCCCGCGCGGCCGAGGACCTCGCGGACATCGAGGTGCCGGAGTACGCACAGGTCATCCGCACGATGGGCGCGGAGATGTGCCGGATCGCCGCGCACATGCTCGCCTTGGCGACGTTCGCGCTCGACATCAACGGCGACTTCACGGCGACGTTCATGTACGCCATCAACGACCGCGAGCGCGTCCAGAACCTCCTCGAGGATCTGACGGGCCAGCGGCTGATGTTCAACTACTTCCGGCTCGGCGGCGTCGTCTGGGACCTGCCCGAGCCCCGCGAGGAGTTCTTCTCGGACACCCGCGACTTCCTCGACCAGCTCCCCGAGTCGATCGAGGAGTACCACAACCTGATCACCTCGAACGAGGTGTTCCAGATGCGGACGATCGACACCGGAATCCTCCCGCCGGACGTCGCGAAGAACTACGGCGCGACCGGGCCCGTCGCCCGCGGCTCGGGCGTCGACTACGACCTCCGCCGCGACGACCCGTACGGCTACTACGACGAGCTCGACTGGGACGTCGTCACCGAGGACGGCTGCGACAACTTCAGCCGCCTCCTCGTCCGGATGCGCGAGGTCGAGGAGTCCGCGAAGATCATCGAGCAGTGCGTCGACCTGCTCGAGGACTGGCCGGAAGACGAGCGGAACATTCAGGCGAACGTGCCGCGCACGCTGCGCCCGGACGACGACACGGAGATCTACCGCGCCGTCGAGGGCGCCAAGGGAGAGCTCGGCATCTACATCCGCGCGGACGGGACGGACAAGCCGGCCCGGTTCAAGATCCGATCGCCGTGCTTCTCGAACCTCCAGACGCTGCCGGAGATGGCGAACGGAGAGTACATCCCCGACGTCATCGCCGCGCTCGGTAGCCTCGACGTCGTTCTCGGGGAGGTGGACCGCTGATGGGCACGGCGCCCGCGCAGCTGTTCCCCGAGTTCATCGTCGACACGCTCGGGCTCGACAGCGTCATCGGCGAGGTCGCGGCCTCGCTCGTCGCCGCGTTCGTCGTCGGCAACATCATCCTCGCGTTCACGGGCGTCGCCGGCCCGTGGGCGAAACGGAAGATCACGGCCGCGTTCACCGACCGGATCGCGGTCGACCGGATCGGCCCCTACGGACTGTTAATCATCCCGGCCGCCGCGGTCCAGCTCCTCGCGAAGGAGCTCATCATCCCGGAGGGCGTCGACCGCCCCTCGTGGGATATCGCGCCGATCCTCCTACCGGCGTCGGCGCTGCTCGGCTTCTCCGTCATCCCGATGGGGCAGCTCGGCCCGATCAACCTCCAGCTCGCGGACCCGGAGGTCGGGTTCGCGTTAGTGTTCGCGTTCGCGTCGATCGCGTCGATTTCGCTGGTGATGGCCGGCTACGCGTCGAACAACAAGTACTCGCTGCTCGGCGGGCTCCGCGCGGTCGCGCAGAACCTCGCGTACGAGATCCCGCTCATCGTCACGGCGATGTCGGTCGTGATCTTCGCCGGCACGCTCCAGATGAGCGGTATCGTCGGCGCGCAGACGGAGACGCTGGTGACGATCGCCGGGGTCTCGATCCCGTCGTGGTACGCGTTCGTGAACCCGTTCGCGTTCGTGCTGTTCCTCACGGCGAACATGGCCGAGATCGGGCGGAACCCGTTCGACATCCCCGAGGCGCCGACGGAGATCGTCGCGGGGTACCAGACGGAGTACTCCTCGGCGTACTTCGTCCTCTTCTACCTCGGAGAGTTCGTCCACATCTTCCTCGGCGGGGCGATCCTCGCCGTGACGTTCCTCGGCGGCGCCTCCGGGCCCGGTCCGGAGAGCATCGGCTTCATTTGGTTCGTGGTGAAGATCTGGGGCTTCTTCCTGTTCACGCAGTGGGCCCGCGCGGCGCTGCCGCGCGTCCGTATCGACCAGCTGATCGAGATCGGCTGGAAGGGAATGCTGGTGCTGTCGTTCGCGAACCTGGTGCTCACGGCCGTAATCGTGGGGGTGATCGCGTAACATGATCGGACTCATGAAATCCATGGCGACGACGATGAAACACGCGCTGGACGGGTCGACGTTCACGGTGGAATACCCGGAGGACGCGCCCGAGGTGAGCCCGCGGTTCCGCGGGGTCCACAAGTTCAGCCAAGAGCGGTGTATCTGGTGTCGGCAGTGCGAGAACGTCTGTCCGAACGACACGATCCAGATCGTTCAGGACGACCAGCGCAACGGGGAGCAGTACAACCTCCACATCGGGCAGTGCATCTACTGCCGGCTCTGCGAGGAGGTCTGCCCCGTCGACGCCATCCTGCTGACGCAGAACTTCGAGTTCACCGCCGACACGAAGGACGACTTCGTGTTCAACAAAGAACAGCTCAAGAACGTCCCGTGGTACAAGGGAATCGACCCGCTGGAGTCCCGCAACCCCGATCGCGGCGCGTGGATCGGGGAGGGCGACGGCGAGGTCGACTACCAGTAGCGGGCACGTCTCGAAATCTTCAAAGGGGTTCTCATAGGAGACAAACACAATGGTTTATGCTACCATCGCGTTCGGGCTGTTCGCCGCGGTCACGCTGGCGTTCGCCCTCGGGGTCGTCCTGGCGCGCGACGTGTTCCACGCCGCGCTGCTTCTGGGCGGAGCCCTCACGAGCGTCGCGGTGCACTACGTGATGCTGCGGGCGGAGTTTATCGCCGCCATGCAGATCCTCGTCTACGTCGGCGGGGTCCTCATCCTGGTCACGTTCGCCGTGATGCTCACGCGATCGGACACGGAAACGGAGGTGAGTAGCGCGTGAGCAACGACGAGAGCCGCGGCTCGCGGATCGCACCCGCGATCGCCGTCGGCGGGCTTTTCGCGGTGTTGGCCGCGACGGTGAGCGGGGCGACGTTCGGCTTCGAGTCGGTCGGCTTCCCGGCCGACGCCTCGATCGTCCACAACATCGGGTACGCCCTCTTCAACCTCGCCGAGTACGAGCTCGGCTCGGTGCCGTCCGAGGGGTTCCTCGCGGCCTTCCTGATCGCCGCGGTCGCGCTCGACGTCGCGGTCGACGGCGCCGTCTACCTGGCGAAGCGCGAGGAGGACGACTCCATCGTCTCCGCGCTCGGCCAGGCGTTCACCGACGGGGGTGACCGCCGGTGACCGCCGTCGCCGCCTCGATCCCGCCGTCGTGGTACCTGCTGTTGGCGTCGGCCGTGTTCTGTATCGGGCTGTTCGGCGTCCTGACGCGGCGGAGCGCGCTCTACTTCCTCATGAGCGTCGAGCTCATGATGAACGCGGCCAACATCAACTTCGTCGCGTTCGCGCTGTACTACGGCGACCTCACGGGGCAGGTGTTCGCGCTGTTCGTCATCGCGCTCGCCGCCGCGGAGGTCGCCATCGGCATCGGCATCATACTCGTGTTATACCGCAACTTTGGCACGACAGACGTGACTGTTCCCGCGGAGATGAGGTGGTAAGATGGTGAACGCATTCGCATACGTTCCGGCGATCGTACTCTTACCGTTCTTCTCGTTCCTGGTCGCGCTCGGCGCGGGCAGGTACCTCCCGAAGGGCGGCGCCTTCGGCGGCATCGCGGCGACGGCCGGCTCGTTCCTGCTGTCGATCTGGGTCGCCACGACCGTCGCGGGCGGGCGGGCGTACAACGAGACGCTGTACCACTGGGCGAGCGAGGGCGGCGCCGGGATCGGTCCGACGGACATCGAGCTCACGTTCGGCGTCCTGATCGACCCGCTGTCGGCGCTCATGCTGGTCATCGTGACGCTCGTGGCGCTGTTGGTCCACGTGTTCTCGCTCGGCTACATGAACGACGAGGGCGAGACGGGCCTGCCGCGCTACTACGCCGGGCTCGGCCTCTTCACGGCGTCGATGCTCGGCTTCGTCGTCGCCGACAACCTGCTGATGGCGTTCATGTTCTTCGAGCTGGTCGGGCTCTGCTCGTACCTGCTCATCGGCTTCCACTTCCGGGAGCCGGGACCGCCGTCGGCCGCGAAGAAGGCGTTCCTCGTCACCCGCTTCGGGGACTACTTCTTCCTCGTCGGCGTCGTCGCGGTGTTCGCCACCTTCGGCACGGCGCAGTTCGCGGGCCCCGAGTCGTTCCCGGCGCTGGCCGACGCGGCGCTCAACGGCTCCGGCGAGGTCGCGTGGACGCCCGGCGGCCTCGACCTCGGGACGTGGCTGACGGTCGTCGGCCTGCTCGTGTTGGGCGGCGTCGTCGGCAAGTCCGCGCAGTTCCCGCTTCACACGTGGCTCCCCGACGCGATGGAGGGCCCGACGCCCGTCTCCGCGCTCATCCACGCCGCGACGATGGTCGCGGCCGGCGTCTACCTCGTCGCGCGGATGTACGGCTTCTACGTGCTGACGCCGACGACGATGGCGGTCATCGCCTTCGTCGGCGGCTTCACCGCGCTGTTCGCGGCGACGATGGGCGTGGTGAAAGACGAGCTGAAGCAGGTGCTCGCGTACTCCACCATCTCGCAGTACGGCTACATGATGCTCGCGCTCGGTGCGGGCGGGTACGTGGCCGCCGTCTTCCACCTCACCACCCACGCGTTCTTCAAGGCGCTGCTGTTCCTCGGCGCCGGATCGGTCATCATCGCGATGCACCACAACGAGGACATGTGGGACATGGGCGGGCTCAAGTCGCGGCTGCCCGTCACCTACTACACGTTCCTCGCCGGCTCGCTCGCGCTCGCGGGCATCTTCCCGTTCGCCGGCTTCTGGTCGAAAGACGAGATCCTCTACGAGGCGCTCGTCCACGGCCTCAACGACCCGCTGCTGCTCGGCGGCTATCTGATGGGGCTGCTCGCGGTGCCCGTCACCGCGTTCTACACCTTCCGGATGGTGTTCTTAACGTTCCACGGCGAGCCCCGGAGCGACACCGCCCGCGACCCCGAGCCCGTCGGCTGGAACGTGAAGGGGCCGCTGACGGTCCTCGGCTCGCTCGCGGTCGTCACCGGCCTCATCAACATGGTGCCGGTTCAGAAGGTGCTCGGACTCGAGGGGATCGACCTGCTCCACCGCTGGCTCGACAACGAGTGGGGCGGCATCGAGGGGCTCTCCTCGCACCACTACGCCGACATCGGCCCGTACAGCAGCGCGTACCTCGTCGGCGGTGAGGTCGGCACCGTCCTCGTCGGCGCGGCCGTCTCGCTCGGCCTCGCGCTGCTCGGACTCGGACTCGCCTGGCGGCTCTACAACGTGGCGTCGCCGACGGAACACACCGCCAAACTCGGCGGGGTCAAAGACGTGCTGTACAACAACTACTACCTCGACGAACTGCAGGTCTGGCTCGCGTATCGGACGGAAGACGTCGCGGGCGGCGCGAACACCTTCGACCAGGGGATCATCGACGGCGTCGTGAACGGCGTCTCGTCGGTGAGCCTGACCGGCGGCGGCCGGATCCGGAAGCTCCAGTCGGGGGTCGTCTCGCAGTACGCCGCGCTGCTCACCTTCGGACTGGTCGCGCTGTTGCTCGTACTCGGCGCGACCGGGGGGTGGTTCCTGTGATACTCGAAGCGCTCATGGCGGCCGCGTTCGTCGGCGCGCTGACGGTGTTCCTCGCGCCCGACGAGTGGGCCGGTCGGCTGGCGTTCGCCATCAGCCTGATCCCGTTCGTCGGCAGCCTCTACCTCTGGTCCGGCTTCGAGGCCGGCGGCAACGCGCTGCTCGGCGGCGATATCGCGTACGCGACGCGGATCGAGTGGCTGGAAGTGGGCGGTCGCAGCGTCTCGTGGTTCGTCGGGCTCGACGGGATCAGCCTCCCGCTGTTCGTGCTCACGACGTTCCTCGTGCCGCTGGCGATTCTCAGCGCGTGGACGCCCGTCGACACGCGGCAGAGCCAGTTCTACGGCCTCATGCTGTTCATGGAGGCGAACCTGCTCGGCGTGTTCGCCGCGCTCGACTTCTTCCTCTGGTTCGTCTTCTGGGAGGCCGTGCTGGTCCCGATGTACTTCCTCATCGGGATCTGGGGCGGTCCGCGCCGCAAGTACGCCGCGATCAAGTTCTTCGTCTACACGAACGCGGCGTCGCTTTTGATGTTCATCGGCTTCATGAGCCTCGTGTTCGCGCTGGGCGACTCGGTGTCGTCGTTCGCCCTGCCGGAGATCGCACAGGCGATCGCAGCGGGCGACCTGGGAACGTGGTTCGGCATCCCGCCGGACCGGATCGCGATGGTCGCGTTCCTCGCGATGTTCCTCGGGTTCGCGGTGAAGGTCCCGATCGTCCCGTTCCACACGTGGCTGCCGGACGCCCACGTTCAGGCGCCGACGCCCGCGTCGGTGCTTTTGGCCGGCGTCCTCCTGAAGATGGGGACGTACGCGCTGCTCCGGTTCAACTTCACGATGCTCCCGGAGCAGGCGTCGATGCTCGCGGTCCCGATCGCCGCCATCGCCGTGGTTAGCGTCATCTACGGCGCGATGTTGGCGCTGGCACAGAAGGACCTCAAGCGGATCGTCGCCTACTCCTCCGTCTCCTCGATGGGCTACGTCATCCTCGGACTGGTCGTCTTCACCGAGTACGGGGTCGGCGGCGCGACGTTCCAGATGGTCGCGCACGGCCTCATCTCGGGGCTGATGTTCATGGCGGTCGGCGTCATCTACAACGCCACCCACACCCGGATGGTCGGCGACATGGCCGGGATGGCCGACCGGATGCCGGTCACCGTCGGCATCCTCGTCGCCGGCGCCTTCGGCTACATGGGACTGCCGCTGATGGCCGGCTTCGCCGGCGAGTTCTTCATCTTCGTCGGCTCGCTGTCCGCGCCGGCGCTCCCGTACGCGCCGCTCTTCACCGCGGCCGCGATGTTCGGTATCGTCATCGTCGCCGGCTACCTGCTGTCGGCGATGCAGAGCACGCTGTTCGGCCCGTTCGAACTGGAGACCGACTACGACGTCGGGCCCGCGGCGTTCCACGACGTCGCCCCGCTCGCGGTGCTGCTCGTGGCGATCATCGTGCTGGGCGTCGCGCCCGACATCTTCTTCGAGATGATCCGTGACGCTGCCCTGCCGGTCGTCGAGGGGGTGACCGTCGATGGTTAACGGACTGCCAGCCGTGACGGCGCTGCTGCCGGCGCTGCTCCTGGCGTTCACCGGACTCGCGCTGCTGTTGGTCGACACGATTCGGCCGGACGCGCGGTCGAACACGTCGATGGCGGTCGTCGGCACGTTCGGCTCGCTCGCCGCGCTGGCGGCCACCGTCTGGCTCACCGCGAGCGGCGGCGTGAGCCCGGACGGCGGCGCGGTGCTCCTGTTCGCCGACGCGATCAAGGTGGACACGATGGCGTTGTTCTTCACCGCCATCTTCGCGTCGGTGACCGCGCTGGTCCTCGTCGCCGCGCACGACTACTTCCACGACCACGCCAACCCGGCGGCGTTCTACTCGCTCGTGACGTTCGCCGCGACCGGGATGGCGCTGCTCGCGGCCGCGAACTCGCTCGCGGTCGTGTTCGTCGCCTTAGAGATGGTGTCGCTGCCGTCGTACGTGCTCGTCGCGTATCTCAAGCAGAACCGCGGGAGCGTCGAGGCGGGGCTGAAGTACTTCCTCGTCGGCGCGCTCTCGTCCGCCATCTTCCTGTTCGGCATCTCGCTCGTGTACGCCGCGACGGGCTCGCTGATCCTCGCCGACATCGCGTCGGCGTCGATCGACGGGCTGGCCGGCGTCCTCGGCGTCGGCGTCGTGATGATGATCGGCGGCGTGGCGTTCAAGACCGCCTCCGTCCCGTTCCACTTCTGGGCGCCGGAGGCGTACGAGGGCGCGCCCGCGCCGGTGAGCGCGTTCCTCTCGTCGGCCTCGAAGGCCGCCGGGTTCGTCGTCGCGTTCCGCGTGTTCACCGAGGCGTTCCCGCTGGAGCTGGCGGTGTCGGCGAACGTCGACTGGATGCTCGCCTTCGCGATTCTCGCGGCAGTCACGATGACGCTCGGTAACTTCGCGGCCGCGGTCCAAGAGGAGGTCAAGCGCATGCTCGCGTACTCCTCCATCGGGCACGCCGGGTACGCGCTCATCGGTGTCGCCGCGCTCACGGTCGACGGCCCCGCGAACGGCACCGTCATGGGCGCCGCGATGGCGCACCTGCTCGTCTACGGGTTCATGAACACCGGCGCATTCCTCTTCGTCGCGATGGCGGAGCGGTGGGGCGTCGGTCGCACCTTCGCGGACTACGCGGGGCTCTGGCGGCGCGCGCCGGTCGCCTCCGTCGCGATGGCCGTGTTCATGTTCTCGCTCGCGGGGCTCCCGCCGTTCGCCGGGTTCTTCTCGAAGTACTTCCTGTTCCAGGCGGCCATCGACAACGGCTTCCTGTGGCTCGCCGGCCTCGGCGCGATAAACAGCGTCGTGTCGCTGTACTACTACAGCCGGGTCGTGAAGGCGCTGTTCCTGGACGACCCCGAGTCGCCGAGCGCGCTCGACGCGATCGACGTGCGGCCGACGGCGCTGTACGCCGCGGTCGTCTTCGCGGCGGTCGCGACGGTGCTGCTCTTACCCGGCTTCGGCCCCGTCATCGAGACGGCCGAGGCGGCGGCGTCCGCGCTGTTCTGAGCGGCCGGTTCCCTTCTCTTTCGACGCGTTCGACGCCCGCAGCGACCGCTCCGTATACGGATGGTTTCGACCGGCGGGCCGGCTCTCGCTCGACGGACCGGCTTTCGCTCCCCGAGCCGCCCGCCGGCGCCCACAGATACTCCCCCGTTCGGCCCCTCGACCCGTCCGTGTCTCGGACTCGCACCTACCGGTGTCTGAACTGCCTCGACGAGGTCGTCACGCGCTCGTTCGACACGTCGCACCTCTCGCGGACCTGCCCGAACTGCGGCTCGTTCGAGCGTTTCGCCAACGAGGCCGTCGTCGAGCGGTTCGAGTCGCTGGAGGCGTCGCCGCCGGGGGATCTCGACTGGGATCGACTGGAGCGGCGCGAGAAGCTGCTGGTCGCCGAGCGGCTCGCTCGCACGGACAAGGAGATCGGGGACTTCGACGTGACCGGCGGCGACGCGACGGAGGCGTAGCCGTCGGGCGCCGCGGCGCTACCGCGCGTACAGCTTCCCGCCGACGAGGTCGGCGAGCCCGACGCCGTCGCCGGGCGTGACGGCCACGTAGGGGTGATCGACCGGGCCGAACACGTCGACGACGCGCCCGACCGTCGAGAGCGACTCGTCGACGACGCTCGCGCCGATCCGCGGGGGGTCCGCTCCGGCGTCGCCGCGGGCGATCGCGAGCCCACCGGCGGTCCGGACGACGGTACCGACGCGCCGCACGGTTACTCCCGGAGCACGCCGAGGTACGCGGCGATCGCCTGAACGAGGTCGTTTTTCGCGGTGTCCTCAGTCCCCTTGACCACGACGGAGCCGCGGGGTTCGAACTCCCGGGAGTAGGTCGCGTCGCGCTCGACGACGGCGTCGTAGCCGACCTGCTGGACGGCCTTCGCGATCTCGTCGACGGTCGGCGCTTCGACCGCCAGGTCCGTCGGGACGCGGCGGCCCTCCGAGCGGGACAGCTCGGCGTCGAAGTAGGCGGGGTAGACGACGTTCTCGACCATACCGGATACCCTCGCGCGCGGCGTAAGGTCGTTTCGGACCGCCGCGGGGTCGCCCTTGCGGTGACGGCCGCTCAGCCCGTGCGGAACTCGAACCGGGCCCCGCCGTCCTCGCCGTCGAGCGCGCGGGCGGTCCAGCCGTGCGCCTCGGCGATGCGCTCGCTGATGGCGAGCCCGAGCCCCGTGCCCGACTCCTCAGTCGTGAAGCCGCTCTCGAACACCCGGTCGGCGTCCTCCGGGAGCCCGATCCCGTCGTCTTCGACGTAGAACCCCAGGATTTCCTCCCCGTCGCCGTCCCGAAGCGTCCCCGCCCCGACGCGGACCGAGAGCGGGTCGTCGGGGGAGTCGCGGCCGTGTTCCACACTATTCCGGAAGACGTTCTCCAACAGCTCGCGCAGCCGCGTCCGGTTCGCCGCCAGCGTCCCGTCGGCCTCGATCGTTAGGCTCGCGTCGCCCGTGTCGACGCTGCCCCACGCCTCGCGCGCGACGTCGGCCAGCGAGACGGACTCCGTCTCGCCGACCGAGCGCCCCTCTCTGGCCAGCGACAGGAGGTCGGCGACGAGCTCGTCCATCCGGTCGATCGCGTCCGCGGCCTTTTCGAGGTGGTCGACGTCGCCCGTCTCGCGAGCGAGGTCGACGTACCCCTCCGCGACCGACAGCGGGTTCCGGAGGTCGTGGGAGACGATGGAGGCGAACTCGTCGAGCCGCTCGTTCTGCCGCCGGAGGGTCTCCTCTCGCTCGCGCCGGTCGGTGACGTCGGTGTAGATGGCGTAGCCCGCCGCGTTGGCGGCGTCGAGGTGGATCGGAATGACGTGGAGGATGAAGTGGCGCGGCCCGTCGGTAGTGGTCCGCGTCACCTCCCGGCGGACGTTCTCGCCGCGCTGTAACCGCTCGTTGAGGTCGTCGGCCTCCGACTCGGCGTCCGGAGGGACGATGTAGTCGTCGATGGACTCGCCGATGACCGTCTCCGGCTCGTACCCGAACGTCGCCTCGAACGCCTCGTTCACCTGGCGGACGATCGGGTCGCCGTCGGCGTAATCGTACGCGATGGCGGGGTCGGGAACGTTCGTGAACAGCGCGAGCAGCCGGTCCCGCTCGGCCCTGAGCGTCTCGGTGACGTCGATCCGATCGAGGGTCTCCTCGAGGTGGGACGCGAGCAGCTCCGCCGACCGGCGGTCGGCGTCGTCGAACTCGCCGCCGCTGCCGGTATCGTCGCTCGCGAGCTGGAAGACGACGTCGTCGCCCACGGGGACGGTGAGCACCGTGTCGAACCGGCTCTCGGGGTTCGGGTTCGGGGCGATCGAGGCGTCGCCGGTCCGGACGGCCCTGCCGGCCACGCCGGTCCCGACGCGGACCCGGTTGCAGTCCTCGACGGGCGTCCCGCTGGAGGCGACCACGGGTTCGACCCACTCCCCGTCGCGGACCGCGACCACGCTCTGGTATTCGGGGAACACCTGCTCGGCGACCGCGACGGTCGCCCGGTACGCCTCGTCGACCGACCTGACGGCGGCGAGCTCGGCCATCCCGGCGTTGAGCTGCTCGATCCGCGAGGGGGTCCGCGTCGGCGCCGACCGGACGACGGACCGTCGGTTCCGACCGATCAGCCACGAGACCGTCTCCGAGAGCGCATCGGGAGAGCCCGCGACCGCGTCCACGAGCGGGTCGGTCGCGACGCGGCCCGTCGGGTCGTCGACGTACGCGACCACGACGCCGACGCGATCGACCGCCCGGACCCGGTCGAGCCCCGCCTCGTCGACGACGACGACCGTCACGTCGGCCCCGGCGAGGCGGGAGTCGTCGACGCCGTCCGGGGCGGCGGCGTGCGTCTCGACCGCACCGCCGTCGTCGGATTCGCGGCGCTCGGCGCCGAGGAGGGACCCGAGCTCGCCGGCGAGCTCGGGGTCGTCGTCGAGCACGAGGACCGAGGCGTGCTCGCCCAACGCGGAGGTCACAATTGTACGTCATAGGTCCCGCCCAGCGTATAAATCTTCGTACCGATCGGCGGAACACCGGTGCCGTCGCCCGTTTCCGATCGATCGCAACGTTTCCAGTCCGCCCGTGCGACCGGTCGCCGTCGCTCCGGCCGAGAATCCCCATCGAGCCCGTCTCGCGGGGGCGAGCGGCGCCGTCACGGGCCACGAGCGACCCCGGAACCCTTTTGGAGCAACACGGGCCACGTTCGTGTAATGAGCGATCTCGAAGCGGAGTACCGTCTCGACTACTTCGAGGAAGAAGGGTTCGAGCGCAAGGAATGCACCTCCTGTGGCGCGCACTTCTGGACCCGCGACGCGGGGCGAGAACTGTGCGGCGAGCCGCCCTGCGAGGACTACAGCTTCATCGACGACCCGGGCTTCCCGGAGGCCCGCTCGCTGTCGGAGATGCGCGAGGCGTTCCTCTCCTTCTTCGAGGACCACGGCCACGAGCGGATCGACCCGTATCCGGTCGCCGCGAACCGCTGGCGCGACGACGTCCTCCTGACGCAGGCGTCGATCTACGACTTCCAGCCGCTCGTCACCTCGGGGCAGACGCCGCCGCCGGCGAACCCGCTGACGATCTCGCAGCCCTGCATCCGGATGCAGGACATCGACAACGTCGGCAAGACGGGCCGGCACACGATGGCGTTCGAGATGATGGCCCACCACGCGTTCAACACGCGCGAGGAGGTCGACGAGGACGAGTACGCCTACCACGGCGAGGTGTACTGGAAAGACGAGACGGTACAGTACTGCGACGAGCTGTTCGAGAGCCTCGGCGCGGATCTCGAGGAGATCACCTACATCGAGGACCCGTGGGTCGGCGGCGGCAACGCCGGGCCCGCCATCGAGGTCATTTATAAGGGCGCCGAGCTGGCGACGCTCGTCTTCATGTGCATGGAGCAGGACCCCGAGGGCGACTACGAGATGAAGGACGGGAACACGTACTCGTTCATGGACACGTACATCGTCGACACCGGGTACGGGCTCGAACGGTGGACGTGGATGAGCCAGGGGACCGCGACGGTGTACGAGGCGATCTATCCCGACGCCATCGACTTTTTGAAGGACAACGCCGGGATCGAACGCACCGAGGCGGAACGCGAGATCGTCCACCGCGCCGCGAAGCTCTCCGGCCGGCTCGACATCGACGACGTCGACGACGTGGAGGCCGCCCGCGGCGAGATCGCCGACCGACTCGACGTCGACGTCGACCGCCTGCGCGAACTGGTCGAGCCGCTCGAATCGATCTACGCGATCGCCGACCACTCGCGGACGCTCGCGTACATGTTCGGCGACGAGATCGTCCCCTCGAACGTCGGCACGGGCTACCTCGCGCGGATGGTGTTACGCCGGATGAAGCGGCTCGTCGACGAGGTGGGCGTCGACGCGCCCCTCGACGAGCTCGTCGACATGCAGGCCGAGCGGCTCGGCTACGAGAACCGCGACACGATCCGCGAGATCGTCCGCAGCGAGGAGCGGAAGTACGAGCGGACGCTGGAGCGCGGCGCCCGCAAGGTCGAGCAGCTCGCCGACGAGTACGCCGGGGCCGGCGAGCCGATCCCCACCGAGGAGCTGTTAGAGCTGTACGACTCCCACGGGATCCAGCCCGACATGGTCGCCGACATCGCCGACGAGCGCGGCGCGGCCGTCGACGTGCCCGACGACTTCTACGCGCTCGTCGCCGACCGACACGAGGAGGCCGACGCCGCGACCGGGGGCGACGAGCGCGACGAGCGGCTCGCCGACCTCCCCGAGACGGAGAAGCTGTTCTACGACGACCAGGGGCGCACGGAGTTCGAGGCGGTCGTCCTCGACGTGTTGGACGCCGAGGAGGGGTACGACGTCGTGTTGGACCAGACGATGTTCTACCCCGAGGGCGGCGGCCAGCCGGCCGACAGGGGCCAGCTCACGGTCGGCGAGACCACCGTCGACGTCACCGACGTGCAAGAGCGTGACGGCGTCGTCCTCCACCGCACGGACGCGGACCCCGGGAAAGGCGAGTTCGTCAAGGGGCAGGTGGACGGCGACCGCCGCGAGCGGCTCCGCGCGCACCACACCGCGACCCACCTGATCGGTCACGCCGCCCGCGAGGTGCTCGGCGACCACGTCCGGCAGGCGGGCGCCCAGAAGGGGACCGACTCCGCACGGCTCGACGTGCGCCACTTCGAGCGCATCACCCGCGAGGACGTGAAGGCGATCGAGCGCGTCGCCAACGAGCTCGTCCGCGACGACGTCCCCGTCAGACAGGAGTGGCCCGACCGCAACGAGGCCGAGGCGGAACACGGCTTCGACCTGTACCAAGGGGGCGTGCCGCCGGGAACGAACGTCCGGCTGATCCACGTCGGCGACGCCGACGTCCAGGCCTGCGCGGGCACCCACGTCGACCGGACCGGCGAGATCGGCGCCGTGAAGGTGCTGAAGACGGAGCCGGTTCAGGACGGCGTCGAGCGGATCGCCTTCGCCGCGGGCGCCGCGGCGGTCGAGGCGACCCAGCGCACCGAGGACGCGCTGTACGACGCGGCCGACGTGTTGGACGTCGACCCGCTCGACGTGCCCGAGACGGCCGAGCGCTTCTTCGAGGAGTGGAAGGCGCGGGGGAAGGAGGTCGAGTCGCTGAAGGAGGAGCTGGCGGCCGCGCGCGCCGCCGGCGGCGCCGACGCCGAGGAGGTCGAGGTCGCCGGGGCGACCGCGGTGATCCAGCGGCTCGACGGCGACGCCGACGAGCTGCGCGCGACCGCGAACGCCCACGTCGACGACGGGAAGGTCGCGGTGATCGGCAGCGGCGCCGGCGGCTCCGCGAGCTTCGTCGTCGGCGTCCCCGACGGCGTCGACGTGAACGCCGGGCAGGTCGTCTCGGAGCTCGCCGGGCGCGTCGGCGGCGGCGGCGGCGGCCCGCCCGACTTCGCGCAGGGCGGCGGCCCCGACGCGGAGGCGCTCGACGACGCGCTCGACGCGGCGCCCGACGTCCTCCGCAGCCTCCAGGAGGCCTAGCTCCGTCCCAGCGAGTTCCATATGCCCTACGCGACCAACGCCGGCACCGAGATCCGGTACGAGGTGGACGCGCCCGACGCCGGTACGGACGACGAGGCGGTCGTGTTCTGCGGCGACGTCGGGCTCGGCGCGTGGCAGTTCGGCTGGCAGCACGCCGCGCTGGCCGGGCCGCACACGGTGATCACGCCCGAGACGCGCGGCGTCGGGCGGTCGGACGCGCCGCCCGGCCCGTACCGGGCCGAGACGCTCGCCGCCGACCTCGACGCGGTCTGTGCGGCCGAGGGCGTCAGGAACGCCCACCTCGTCGGGTACGGCCTCGGCGGGATGGTCGCGCTGACGGCCGCGCTGACCGGCTCGCGACCGGCGAGCCTGGCCCTGGTGGGAACGCCGCCCGCGGGCGACGCGTACAACCCCGCCGGCGTCTGGGCCGACCCGAGCGACCCGGCCACGGTCGAGGGGTCGCTCTCCGGGCTGCTCTCGCCCGACTTCCGCGAGGCGCACCCGGACGCGCTCTCGCGGATCGCGGAGTGGCGCCTCGCGGAGGACGCCGACCGGGAGGCGTACGAGGCGCACCGCGCGGCGGTCGAGGCGTTCGACCTGACCGACGACCTCTTCGAGGTCACGACGCCGGCCTTGGTCGTCCACGGGGGCGACGACACCGTCTGTCCGGTCACGGCCGGCGAGACGCTCGCGGAGGGGCTCCCGCGCGGCGAGTTCCACGCCGTCGAGGGCGCCCGGCACCTCGTCGGGGTCGAGGCGTCGGCGGCGGTCAACGACCTGCTCACGGGCTGGCTCGCCGAACACGCGACCGACCGGTTCGCGTAGTGCCGGCGCCCTCCGGCGGGCCAACGCCGCGGTTCGAGCGGTGCCCCGTGTCCGCGTCGTCGGCCGGCACGTCCGGCGCCGCAACCGTTTTGTGACTCTCGCGTCTCCGTTCGGTCGATGACTCGCCTCCGGTTCGCCCTGTTGAACGCCGCCCACGACGGCGCGAACACCCGTCGGAACTTCCGCCGGGAGCTCGACGCCGACCTCGTCGAGTTCGACGCCACCGCCGGGGACCTCCCCGACGACACCGAGTTCGACGGCGTCGTGGTGACGGGGTCGCGCTCGTCGGTGTACTGGGACGAGGCGTGGATCCCGCCGCTCGTCGACTACGTCGCCGAGGCCGCCGACGACGGCGTCCCGGTCCTCGGCGTCTGTTACGGCCACCAAGTGCTCGCGGAGGCGCTCGGCGGCCGCGTCGCGGGGATGGACGGCTTCGAGATCGGCTACAACGAGATCCGCCGCGTGCGCGACGACCCGCTGTTCGAGGGGATCGGCGAGTCGTTCACCGCCTTCACGACCCACGGCGACGCGGTCGTCGAGCTCCCGCCGTCGGCGACGCTGCTGGCCGAGAACGACCGCGGCGTCCACGCGTTCCGCGACGGCCACTGCTGGGGCGTCCAGTTCCACCCCGAGTACGACGTCGAGACCGCCCGCGACGTGACCGACGGCAAGCGCGACCAGATCGGTGACGCCCGCGTGGACGGCGTCCTCGAATCGATCACCCCCGAGGCGTACGACGCGGCCTGCGAGGCGAAGGCGCTGTTCGAGAACTTCACCGCCCACGCCGAGCGGCTGGCGGCCGAACGGGCGGAGCGGGCCGCCGCGGACGACTGAGAGAGGAGTCAGAGCGAGCGGACGGACCCCACGGCCGAGCGCCCCGGTCGAACACCCTTATACGGTTCCCGGACCGATCCTCGGTATGAACGTAGTACCGGACACGAGCGCGGTCGTCGACGGCCGCGTGTCCGAACGCGTCGCGGACGGGACCTACGAGTCGGTCACCGTGTTCGTCCCGGAGGCGGTCGTGGGCGAGCTGGAGTCGCAGGCGAACGACGGGCTCGAATCCGGCTGGGACGGGCTGAGCGAGCTGAAGCGGCTCGCGGACTACGCCGACGACGGGACGATCGAGCTGCGGTACGTCGGCGAGCGCGCGAGCGGCGACGCCCGCTCGAACGCCCACGAGGGCGACGTGGACGCGCTTATCCGCGACCTGGCGGCCGACCACGACGCGACCCTCCTGTCGAGCGACGTGGTCCAGGCCGAGGTCGCCCGCGCGAAGGGGCTCGACGTCGAGTACGTCGAGCCCGTCGCCCGCGGCGTCGTCGACGAGCTTCCGATTCAGGACTTCTTCACCGACGAGACGATGTCGGTCCACCTCAAGACCGGCACCGTCCCGAAGGCGAAGCGCGGGACGCTCGGCGAGATGCGCTACGTCGAGATCGCGGACGAGGAGACCGACGAGGAACAGATGCGCGAGTGGGGCAACTCGATCGTCGACCTCGCCCGCCAGTCGAACGAGGGGTTCATCGAGCTCTCCGACGACGGGATGGACATCGTCCAGTTCCGGAACTACCGGATCGCGGTGGCGCGGCCCCCCTTCGCCGACGGCATCGAGATCACCGCCGTCCGCCCCATCGCGAAGACGACCCTCGACGACTACGAGTTCGCCGACGAGCTGCGCGAGCGGTTCAAAGAGCGCAAGCGCGGCGTGCTCATCTCGGGGTCGCCCGGCGCCGGCAAGTCGACGTTCGCGCAGGCGGTCGCCGAGTTCCTGAACGACAGCGACTACGCCGTGAAGACGATGGAGAAGCCGCGGGACCTCCAGGTCGGTCCGGAGATCACGCAGTACGGCGCGCTCGGCGGCGAGATGGAGAACACCGCCGACTCCCTCCTCCTCGTTCGCCCCGACTACACCATCTACGACGAGGTCCGGAAGACGAACGACTTCGAGGTGTTCTCGGACATGCGGATGGCCGGCGTCGGCATGGTCGGGGTCGTCCACGCATCTCGGGCCATCGACGCGCTCCAGCGGCTCGTCGGGCGCGTCGAGCTCGGGATGATCCCGCAGATCGTCGACACCGTCGTCTACATCGAGGCCGGCGAGGTCCACACCGTCTACGACGTGACCACCGAGGTGAAGGTGCCCGCCGGGCTCACCGCCGAGGACCTCGCCCGCCCGGTCATCCAGGTGTCGAACTTCGAGACCGGCCGGCCCGAGTACGAGATATACACCTTCAACCGGCAGGTCGTCACGGTGCCGCTCGACGAGGACGGCGGCGAGGCCGAAAGCGAGTCCGGCGTCGGCCGCATCGCGAAAAAGGAGATCGAACGCGAGATCAAGTCGGTCGCGCACGGCCGGGTCGACGTGACGCTCAACGGCGACGACGAGGCGGTCGTCTACGTCACCGAGGGCGACATCGGCACGGTGATCGGGAAGGGCGGCGGCCGCATCGCCGACATCGAGAACCGCCTCGGGATCGACATCGACGTGCGGACGCACGACGAGAAGCCCGGCAGGTCGGGGGGCGGCTCCGCCGGCGGCGCGGCCGAGAACGGCCGCGGCGACGGGCAGGTCGGCGCCGAGCGCGGGACGGCCGTTGCGCCGGAGATCACCTCGCGGCACGTCGTCATCGACGTCGACGACGGGGTGGGCGAGACGGTCGAGGTGCGCGCCGACGGCGAGTACCTCTTCACCGCCACCGTCGGCCGCGGCGGCGAGGTCCAGGTCTCCCGCGGCTCCGCCATCGCCGAGGAGTTGGAGGACGCAATCGACCGGAACCGGACGGTGACGGTCGTCCCGGCGCGCTGAGCCGGGAGCCGTCTGGCGGCGGCGCACCGAGACGGCGGCCGTCCGGCCCGCTCGCGACCGGACGCGGACGTTTCCGAACCTTGTCACGTCGTCGTGCGACGCGGTGGCGTACCACGATCGACGTATCGTATTCCTCCTGAAAGATAACGCTTTTTTGCCGGTGGTCGGAACGACGTAGTATGGCCGATGAGTTAAAACGCGGGCTCGAGGGCGTCCTCGTCGCGGAGTCGGATCTGAGCTACGTCGACGGCGAGGTCGGGAAGCTCGTATACCGCGGGTACGACATCGAGGACCTCGCGCGCGGCGCGTCCTACGAGGAGGTGCTGTACCTGCTGTGGCACGGCTCCCTGCCCACCGCCGCGGAGCTCGACTCGTTCGCCGCCGACCTCGCGGCGGAACGCGAGGTGAACGACGACGTCATCGAGACGGTGCGCGCGCTCGCGGACGCCGGCGAGCGACCGATGGCCGCGCTCCGGACCGCGACGTCGATGCTGTCCGCGTACGACCCGGACGACGACGAGGAGGGCGACGACGGCGAGGCCGCCCTCCGCCAGGGCCGGCGGATCACGGCGAAAATCCCGACGGTCCTCGCCGCGTTCGAGCGCGTCCGGCAGGGCGAGGAGCCGGTCGCCCCCGACCCGGAGCTCTCGCACGCCGGGAACTTCCTCTACATGCTCACCGGGACGGAACCGGACGCGGTGAGCGAGGAGACGTTCGACATGGCGCTGACGCTCCACGCCGACCACGGGCTCAACGCCTCCACGTTCACCGCGATGGTGATCGGCTCGACGATGGCCGACGTCTACTCCGGCGTCACCGGCGGCATCGGCGCGCTCTCCGGCCCGCTCCACGGCGGCGCCAACCAGGACGTGATGGAGGTGCTCCACGAGGTCGACGCGTCCTCGAAGGACCCCGTCGAGTGGGTGAAAGACGCCCGGGACGAGGGGCGGCGCATCCCCGGATTCGGCCACCGCGTCTACAAGGTGAAAGACCCCCGCGCGAAGATCCTCGAAGAGAAGCTCCGCGACCTCTCGGAGTCGTCGGGCGACACGAAGTGGCTCGACTACACCACCGCGATCGAGGAGTACCTCACCGACCAAGGGCTCGTCGAGAAGGGGATCGCCCCGAACGTCGACTTCTACTCCGGCTCCGTCTACGACTCGCTCGGTATCCCGGTCGACATGTACACGCCCATCTTCGCGATGAGCCGCGTCGGCGGGTGGATCGCCCACGTCGCCGAGTACCAGGAGGACAACCGCCTCATCCGCCCGCGCGCCCGCTACACCGGCCCCGAGGACGTCGAGTTCGTCCCCGTCGACGAGCGGTAGGCGACACGTTCCCCCGTTCCGTTTCTCTCCCGGTCGTCGCCGTTCCCCAGCCGCGGCCTCAGACCCCGAGCCGCTCGCGGGCGTATTTCGCGAGCAGCGGGACGTCGTCGAGGTGGAGCAGCCGAGCCATCCCCGCCTTCTCGCCGCGGTTCGCCTTCGCCAAGATGTCGTCGTCGGTCTCTTGGAGGTCGCGCATCAACCGGTCGTACCGCTCGTTCGGCGCGAGGTACAGCAGCTCCGTGAGCGCCAGCCGCGACTCCGCGCGCGGCGCCACGTCGCGGTGCCACAGCGTCTCGTACACCGCGAGGCTCTCCGCGTCGATGCGCCGCTCAGAGTCGGTGAGACAGCGGTCGACGGTCGCCGCGGCGGCGCGGGCAGACTTCATCCCCTTGTGGATCCCCTCGCCCCACAGCGGGTCGATGGAGGGGACCGTATCGCCGATCGCGATGAACCGGTCCGTGTGCATCTGCCCCGGGCGCTGGATATGCGCGGAGCCGCGGTGGACCTTCTCGTCGATCTGTTCGGCGTCGGAGAACCGCGGGTCGCGACTCACCCAGTCGTCGAGGTAGCCGTCGACGGTCTTCCCCGCCTCGGCGAACTCGCGGTGGCGGTCGTTCTGGATGTAACAGAGGCCGACCTTCGCGGTGTCCTCGCCGGTCGCGAAGATCCACGAGTAGCCGCCCGGCGCGATGTTGTGGTCCAGCCGCAGCATCATCGCGCGCCGGAGGTCCGCGTAGTCGGGGTGGTTCATCTCGACGCCCTCCATCTCGTACTCGATGCCGATCGCCTGGTTCTCGCGTTCGAGGTCGACGACGTCGAGCGCGCTCGCGAGCGGCGCGGCCGGGCCGGTGGCGTCGATCACCACGTCGGCGTACACCTCCTCGTCGCCGTTGTACCGAACCCCTTCGATGACGCCGTCGTCGTCGAGAATCGGCCGCGAGACGCGCGCGTCGAAGCGGTACTCCGCGCCGTTCTCGCGGCCGTCCGCCACGAGGAACCGCTTGAACTCCGCGAACTCCAACACCGCCCCCGGCTGGTAGCTCTCGTAGTACTCGTTGGGCGACTCCAACACGACGTCGTCGGTGTACGACATCACGACGTCGTCGGGGATCCCGAAGGAGGACATCATCGACGGGAACGTGCCCGCCGTCGACTTGTTGCTCTGTCGCGGGAACTCGGCTTCCGACTCCGTCTCCAAGACGACGACGTCGTAGTCGCGCGTCGCTAGGTCGCGGGCGCACTGCGCGCCCGCCGGACCGGCCCCGGCGATAGCGACGTCGTAGCGGTCAACCATACACGCCAGTTGCGGACCCTCCTAATTAGGCTTGCTGAAACTCCCCGAAAAATCCGCGTGAACCCGCCCGTTCGGCCGGTTTTGGCCGTCGAGAGAGGTCGGAATCCCCCGGCTTCGTCCGGCGGTCTCAGTAGAACTCGCGGACGAGGTCGGTCGCCCCCTCGGGGGCGCCGTCCGGGATGACGGACATGTCCTCGTCGACGCCGTGCTGTTCGTGGTACGGCACCGACGACTCGTCCTTGTAGATGACGCCCTGATGTTCCTTCTCGTTGTCGAGGATGACGTCCTTCGCGTCCTCGCGGTCGGTCGGGTCGTGGTCCTCCTCCTTGAGGTCGACCAGCGAGTCGCGGAAGTAGTCGTACGTGTCGACGTCGTTGAAGGTGACGCAGGGGGAATAGACGTTGACGAAGCCGAACCCGTCGTGCTCGATGGCCTCCTGGATGATCTCCTGGTGGCGGAGCGCGTCCGAAGAGAACGACTGGGCGATGAACGTCGCGCCGGAGGCGAGCGCCAGCGCGTGCGGGTTCACCGGGGGCTGTTTGGGGCCCTCGGGGCTCGTCGAGGTCTCGAAGTCCTCGCGCGAGGTGGGCGAGGCCTGCCCCTTCGTCAGTCCGTAGATGCGGTTGTCCATCACGACGTACGTCATGTCGACGTTGCGTCGGACGGCGTGGACGAAGTGGCCCGCGCCGATGGAGTAGCCGTCGCCGTCGCCGCCGGCGACCATCACTTCGATGTCGGGCCGGGCCATCTTGACGCCGGTCCCGACTGGGAGCGCGCGCCCGTGAACGCCGTGGAGCGCGTAGCTGTGCATGTACGTGCCGATCTTGCCGGAACAGCCGATGCCGGCGACGACGAAGGTGTTGTCGGGGTCGTTGCCCGTCTCCGCCAGCGCCTTCATCATGCCGTTCATCGTCCCGAAGTCGCCGCATCCCGGGCACCACGTCGGCTGCTTGTCGGACTTGAAGTCGGTGAATCGAATCTCTGAGCTCATTGGTTACGCCTCCACCCCCGCTTCGAGGGTCGACTTGATCTCCGCTGCGAGTTCGTCGGCCTTGAACCGCACGCCGTTGTACTTGTTCACGCGGTCGACCCGTTCGAGCACGTCGTGCTCGACGAGGTCCGCGAACTGCCCCTGTTCGTTACACTCGACGACGACCGTTCGCTCGGCCGCCGCGACGTCCTCGGAGAGGTCCGGCCGCGGGAAGACGTACGGGACCGAGAGGACCCGTACGTCCAGTCCGTCCTCTTCGAGGAACTCGACCGCCTCGGCGAGCGCGCCCTCGTTCGACCCCCACGTGACCACGAGGGTGTCGGCGTCCTCGGCGCCGAACTCGCGCGGGCTCCAGTCCTCGCGCTCGCGGGCCGTCTCCACCTTCCGGTTTCGCTTGTCGACCTGCGCGACGCGCATGTCGGTGTCCTCGGTCCGGCGCCCCTGCTCGTCGTGTTCGAGGCCGGTGGACATGTGCGCGCCGTCGGCCGTGCCGGGGAACGCCCGCGGCGAGATCCCGTCGTCGGTGATCTCGTGGGGCTGAAAGCCGCCCGACTCGCTGGTGTGGTCGTCGATCGTCGTCTCGTCGACGACGTTGCCGCGGTCGACCTCCACCTCGTCCATGTCGAAGGTCTCCGGGGAGAACGTCTGCTCGGTGACCGCCATCGAGAGGTCGGCGGTGAGGTAGACGGGGAGCTGGTACTTCTCGGCGAGGTTGAACGCCTCGACCGTCTTCCAGAAGCACTCGTCGATCGTCGTCGGCGCGAGGACGAACCGCGGGACCTCGCCGTGGCCGCCGTACAGCATCTGGTTCAGGTCGCCCTGCTCCTGTTTCGTCGGCATCCCCGTCGAGGGGCCCGAGCGCATCACGTTACAGATGACGAGGGGCGTCTCCGAGGTGGCGATGAGCCCGAACGTCTCCGTCATCAGGTCGATCCCCGGCCCGGAGGTCGCCGTCATCGCGCGGGCGCCGCCGCGGGCCGCGCCCAGCGCCATGTTGATCGCCGACAGCTCGTCTTCCGCCTGAACGACGTGACCGCCGTACCGCTCGATGCGGCCGGTGAGGTACGTCATCACGTCGGTCGCGGGCGTAATCGGGTAGCCGGCGTAGAAGCGGCAGCCGGCCGCGATGGCGCCCATACCGATCGCCTCGTCGCCGTTGAGGAGGACGTAGTCCTCGTCGGTGGTCTCCAGCGAGTAGTCGAACTCGTGGTCGTACTCGTCGGCGACGTGCGACTGGCCCGCGCGGGCCGCCTCCTTGTTGTTGTCGACGAGCTTCTGTCCCTTGTCCTTGAACCGCTTCTCCAGCGCCGAATCGAGGTTCTCGATGGGGAAATCCGCCACCTCGCAGGCGGCGCCGAGCGCGACGACGTTCCGCATGATCGCCCCGCCGGCCTCCTCGGCGAGGCTCTTGAGGGGCACATCGAGCCCGATCATCCCCTCGGGGATTTCGACGTCCTGCATCGTGGTCCGCTCGCCGTCGTAGATGATCACCGACCCCTCGTGGAGCTCGTCGAGGTTCTCCTCGATCGTCCGGGGGGTCAACGCGATGAGCACGTCGAGTCGGTCAACGACGCTCTGTACCTTGTCGACGGAGGTCCGCACCTTGTAGGCGGTGTACCCGCCTCGGATCCGCGATGCGAAGTCCTTCGACGTGAACACGTGCCGACCCGCGCGGGAAAGCGCCTGTGCGAAGATCTTCCCCGTCGAGTCGATGCCGTCGCCGGCCTCTCCGCCGACAGCCCAGTTGAAATCCGCGGCCATGTGCTATGGGCAAGGTTCCGGCGGACTCATCAAAAGGCTTCTGGAAGGAGCCACCGAGGTGTTTCTGGACGAACGTGTTCGCTCTCGCGAATACTGTCGGCTCTAAGCGCTGTATTCGGCTTATATACGAATATAATTGAACATACATCCACCGTATTCCTCACGATCGACCCCTCGCGTCGGACCCGTTTTCGACGATTATCGAACATTCTCGGCCGGGAGCGTACCTCCCGGACGCGTCGGCGAAGGCGGCGGTGTGACGAGAGCGTGGGCGTCGCCGAGTGCGCGCGTTTCGACTCGGGGCGCGCCGCGGGAAGCGGTTTCGGCACGGGCAGGACCGACCCCGACGGGAAGGGGTTTGTGTCTCCCCCGCCGATCCGTCGTATGGACACGACAGCGACGGTCGAGGCGGTCGAGGCGGTCGGCCCCGACACGTACGCCCTCCGCTTCCGCGCGCCCGAGGGGTTCGCGGCCGAACCCGGACAGTTCGTGAAGCTCGGCACCGAGATCGAGGGGGAGTCGGTCGCGCGCTTCTACACCCTCTCGTCGCCGCGCGTGGGCGAGACGTTCGAGGTCACGGTCGGCATCGACCCCGAGGAGGGCGGGGAGTTCTCGGCGTTCCTCTCGGACGCCGAGGCCGGCACCGAGATGACCCTCTCCGGCCCGTACGGCGACCAGCACTACGACGGCGAGCCCCGCGCGGTCGTGATCGCGGGGGGTCCCGGGATCGGCCCCGCGGTCGCCATCGCGGAGCGCGCGCTCGACGAGGGCGCCGAGGCCGCGGTCGTCTACCGCGACGACGACGTCGCGCACGCCGACCGGATCGACGCACTCCGCGAGCGCGGCGCCGATATTCGGCTCCTCGACGCGGGCGACCCCCTGACCGACGCCGTCGCCGAGGTCATCATCGGCGCGGACGGCGAGACCGTGTTCGTCTACGGGTTCGCCGACCTCGTCGCCGACGCGGAGGCCGCGGTCGACGCGGCCGGGGGCGACGCGGACGCCGCGAAGGTCGAGAACTTCGGATAGCGGGCGTCCGGACGGCCGACATCGCCCCGCGGCCTCGCCCGCCGGTGCCGCCACGCTTTACGTACTCCCCCGAGAGGTGTGGGTATGGACTACCGACGACTCGGCGACACCGGGCTCAGCGTCTCGGAGCTCTGCTTCGGGACGTGGCGGTTCGGGCGCGAGACGAACGGCGTCGTGGAGACGGGCCGCGAGGAGTCGCACGAACTGCTCGACGCGGCCGCGGACCGCGGGATCAACTTCATCGACACGGCCAACGTGTACGGGAACCCGAACGGGACGAGCGAGGAGTACATCGGCGAGTGGCTCGCGGACCGCGACCGCGAGGACTACGTGATCGCCTCGAAGGTGTACTTCCCGTTCGACGGGCGCGGCGAGCCCGGCCCGAACGACTCGGGGCTCGGTCGGAAGCACGTCCGCGCGCAGATCGAGGGCACCCTCGACCGGCTCGGCACCGACTACCTCGACGTCTACTACATCCACCGCTGGGACGAGGAGACGCCGATCGAGGAGACGATGCGCGCGCTCGACGAGCTGGTCGCGGAGGGGAAAGTGCACCACCTCGGCGCGTCGACGATGGCGGCCTGGCAGCTGACCAAAGCGCAGTGGACGGCGGACGTCAACGACTACGCGAGCTTCGACGCCGTCCAGCCGCTCCACCACGCCGGCTACTACGAGGACGTGAGCGAGTACCTCGACGTCTGTATCGATCAGGACCTCGCGGTCTGCCCGTACTCCCCGCTCGCGGGCGGGTTCCTCACCGGGAAGTACGAGCGCGCCGACCCGGACGACCCCGAGAAAGTGATCGCGCCGGACGGCTCGCGCGCGAGCTTCGACGACCGGTTCGAGCGCTTCTACCTCTCGGAGCGCGGCTGGAAGGTGCTCGACGCGGTCCGCGAGGTCGCCGACGAGCTGGACGCCACGCCCGCGCAGGTCGCGCTCGCGTGGCTCACCGAGTGGGACGAGTTCACCTGCGTCCCCATCGTCGGCGCGCGGACGGTCGACCAGCTCGACGAGAACGTCGCGGCCGCCGACCTCGACCTCTCCGACGAGCAGTGGGACCGGATCATGGACGCGCGGTACGCCCCCGACGGGACGCTCTGGGGACACTGAGCGCGGGGACCAGCGACGGGCGGCCGCGTCCGAATCGGAGCGCGGCCGCTACTCGTCGAAGTCGGGGAGGTCGTCCGGCGCCTCGAAGTCGGCCTCCCAGTCGATGTACTCCTCCTTCAGCGTCTCGCAGACGATCTGTCCGAGTTCGGTCAGGCCGGCGTTGATCGCGGAGACGGTCCCCCACGAATCGAGGTCCGGGTGGAGGTCGCGCTCCTTCCAGTCCTCGGGGAGCCCCGGCGCGTGGTAGCCGACGCGGTCGGCGAAGTCGTCGTTTCTTAACTAGACGACTCGTTGGTTATTCACTGAATCTATAAGTGCTACTCGACGTATGATATGACAAGCACCCACTGATACGCGAAAGTGGGTGTGGCGGAGGCTCCAACCTATGACCGACACACCCGAAGAAAAGTACGCATCGATACAGCAAACCGTTTGGGGTGATGAGGACACCTTTGAGATTGACGGCTACGTTGATACTGGAAAATTAACCCAAGCCGAAGCCGAGCGGATCCAAGAGCTGTGTGACGCCTTTGACGGCGAGAAGCTTGACCGTCAGAACCACACCGAAAAGAAACAGTCCTTCGAGCCCGACAAGCGGAAGGACAAGAGCTATTCGACATTGTGGGGATGGATGTATCGCCTTTCGCGGATGGGGAGAGATCTAAAGAACGCTGATTTCACTGTGGACACGTTGACCGAAGCCGAAGCGGCGGATCTCAACGATTTGATGGAACGGGGCTACTACAAAGCAGAGGTGCCGAACTGTAACGGCATGAGCAAGGGGACTATCCGGACCTATCAGTTTGCTCTCCGCATTTTCTACCGATATCACTCCGATCTCGGCGTTGACCCGGAGCACATAGCGATTTACAGCGAAGATGGTGATAGCTCCGTGGACCCCGACGATATGCTCACACGGGACGAAATAGAACGGCTCAAAGACGCTGCGGACCACCCGCGTGACAAGATGATCCTGACGTTGCTCCTGTACACCGGGATGCGGAGCAACGCGCTCCGTACGCTCCGTGTGAAGGACGTAAAACACCTCAACGACGAGAATAAGACGGGCCGCTATCGCTTCAATCCCAGCGTGGACCACGGCCTGAAAGGTGCCGACGACAGGAACGGGTGGCGGCCACTCCTATTGGCCGAGGGGGCGGTTCGGCAGTGGGTGAATAATTACCACCCCGCAAGAGGAGATGCTGATTTTGAAGAGTGTTTCCTGATTACTGGAAAACCGAACTACGGGAAGTCGAACCCAAGAAGCCCGGTCGGGAATAACTGTCTTCGGTACGTGTTGAACACGCTCCAAAATGAGACGGGCATCGAGAAGCCACTCAACCCGCACTCACTGCGTCACAACTTCGTGACGATCTGTAAGCGCGATTACGATATGGATAATGACACGATCAAGTGGTTGATTGGACACACCAAAGACAGTCAGGTGATGGAAACAACCTACAGCCACCTGTCAGACATGGACTTTCGGGAGAAGGCCGAAGAAAAGGCCGGATTGATTGACGAAACCAGCCGGAGCACACTCACACCCAAGCAGTGTAGTTGTGGCGAGAAAGTCGCACCGACCGCGAAGGCGTGCCCAAACTGTGGGATGCTGTTCAGCCCCGACGCGCGGGCGGTTGAAGAGGAAACGGAACAGCAAGTCAAAGACACTTATAAAGAAGCAGGGAAGGCCGGCGATGTTCAAGCCATTGACGACGTTGACGAACTACTCGAAAATCCCGCTGTCAAACAAGCACTAATTGAGAAGCTCCAAGAAGATTAGTCGGGCCAGTCACTTTTTTAGCGTCGTACAGGCTCTGTTCTCTCTGTTCGTGTAGTTACTCATACTTAGACATATTTGGCTCTGTTGAAATCCTATTCTTCAGACATATAATCAAATGAAACGACTGGTCGCTGAGGGTGCGTACAAACACCTCCGTGAGGGCCCTCTTCGCCACAGCATTTACGTCGGACGGGAGCGTAACAGGTCCCCGATTCGTTAAGAACCATGAAGATTCAAGAGCTCCCTGAGTGGACCGAAACAGAATTCGCGTTCCCGATCACGAGAGAATCGATCATCGATCAGGCTGGTGACACCGAGATTCACGCACCTGACGAAGAGGATTCAGAGACACTCTCTGCCATTCTTGAACGGAGTGGTAAAGAGACGTATCAGTCTCCAGATCACTTGCTTACTGCCATTCGTGGTAATGTGAGTGACGAGTATATCGGCCGGAAATACTACGATGACCGATCTGGAGATCGGAGCGGCCCTGAAAGCGACACGAGACAAGAAACGATTGATAGGTCGTTTTAACTGGAATTAGGCGCTAAATCCCCTTCCTCAAGGAGCAACACAGGGAGCAAAGCGACCGAGTAGCGTTAACGAGAGCAAGCTCTCGTTCGCACATCAGAAATCTGCGATTTCTGAGGACACCCTCAAGGAGCGAACGGCTTCAGCCGTGAGCGAGTAGGGTGGGGTAGTTCACTACTTCTTGAGATATCACAGCGAGAGCGAGGGGGCGAACCCAGAGTCGCAGATTCTACAGATCCGCACCGGTACGTGAGTCCCCTGTATTGACCGCAACCGGGTCAGAATATATCACCTGCTGAGGATTTCAACAGAACCACATATTTGTGAATACAGTCGTAGCGGGATTGGTGGTAGGTGGGCTTACCGATGTAGTCGCTGTTGTTTACTTTGAGCTGATTTATTTTGGAATAAAAACTCCATGCGCAGTCCGACAGATACACCGGTATTTGATTCAAACTAAGAGTATCGTTGTGTCAAAGAAAGGTTTGGGCCTTGCTGTCGCTATGGTAGTGAAGTTATGTCGCCGCCGGTCAAACCTTAGGTATGACGTTGAACGTACCAACACCCGATCCGCCCGAGCTTGAAGAGATTGACCCGAATGAATACGACGATGCCGATGTAGTAGGCGATACGGACTATAAGCGCGAAGAGATAGAGGAATTACTTCGACAGGGCGCGTGGGAAGACGCGTTCACGGAGTGGGCGGAGGACACGGATCTTGATGAGGAAGAATTTGAGATCCTGACCGACTTGGACATGATACAGCAGTTTGACTTTTTTTGGGATGCCTTCGCCGAGCGCGTCGGCTACCACGCGCCGGGAATCCCGGAGGACTGGAAGGAACGAAACTACCACCCGGACTTGGATAGTTGGGGAACCACTTCAGGAATCAATGCTGCGCTCACAGAACTGGGGCAAACCGCGTGTGATGTACTAAAAAACGAGTATATTGACTGGGAGAGCGAATATGAAGCGCCGGACGATCTCCCCGACTTCGATTAGAATAACAAACGAGTCATTTGGTTATTACAAAAGAAGTCGAAGCGGGAGACGAGGTCCAGATCGACCGCGATCGCCCAGTCGGACTCGTCCATGTCGGTCGCGTCGGCCCACTCGGAGAACGCGTCCTCCCACGCCCCCTCGCGGAGGAGCGCCTCCAGGTCGTCGCGGCGGTACTCCCCGCCCGCCACCTCGGCGTCCTCGTACTCGTTCGGGTCGACGGCGGCGAGTTCGGGGGGCTCCGGCGGCTCGACGTCGAGTGACATGCCCGGTGGTGGGCGCCGCCGGGCCAAAACCCTACGGGACGGGAGTCGGCCGCGGCCGATCCGGTCCTTTTACCGCGGCGCCGTCCCGAGGGCGGGTATGGACCTCCGCGCCGTCTCGCGTCGCGTCGGGATCGCCGCCGCCGTCGTCACCGTCGTCGCGCTCGTCGCGCCGTACGCGGTCATCACGGGGCCGGAGTACGCGACCCAGCTGGCGGCGTACTACGCGTCCGGCGTCGTCGGCTGGGGCGGGATCGCGCTGTTCGCGCTGCTGTCCGCGGTCGTCATCGCCTCCGTCGAACAAGGGAACGTCGACCCCGGGACGCTCGCCGGCGTGGCGGTCGTCCTCGGGCTCGCGACGACCGTCAGCGCGGCGACGTGGGCGCTGGCGGTCGAGCCGAGCCCGGTGTTCCGCGACCACCTCTGGCTCGTGTGGCACGCGCGCGCCGTCGTCGCGCTGTCGGTCCCCGTGCCGCTCGCCGCCGCGGTGTACGCTCGGGCGGTGCTGTCGTAGGACCGGTCGCCGAACGAAAGGCCCTTATGCCGCACCCGAATATCGTCGAACGGACTAGGTCGGGCGGTTAGGCCCCGCTCGTTACCCGTGAGGCAGTCTTCAGCGGGGACCGAACAGCGGGCACGTCCGGTCAGACCGGCGCGGGCCCCGAGAGCCAACGTGGAAGCCTCGTCCGCCGGGGACAGCGGTCCGCGGCGCCCGCTCGCAGGAGCGGTCCGTCGCGGTTCGTCGGCGGCACTGGGTCAGGCGCGGAAGCGAGCAGCCCACCGCCGGACGCCAGTCGCTCGTCGGGTCGCGGGGTGGAGGAGGCAATCGGGATACCCCGTGCCGGAACGCCGGGCTACCCCGCCTGTCCGCCATTCATACCGATTCTCGTTGGCTGAGTGGTGACGCTGTGACGCTGCGGTCGCCGGCGTGAGCGTCGACACCGCGAGCGTTTGTTTATAAATGGATGCTGTCTGCTCGGGAGCCTACTTATAAATAATCGATGACGGATCGGCGACGGACGCCACCGAAGCCCCAGCCGCTCGTTTATAAGCTCTTGCTGCCGGATCGGCGACGGACGCCACCGAAGCCCCAGCCGCTCGTTTATAAGCTCTTGCTGCCGGATCGGCGACGGACGCCACCGAAGCCCCAGCCGCGAGGCCGGCGTACGCTCGCTGCGCTCCTCGTCACTCGCTCCGCTCGTTCCTGCGGTGCTTGCGTCGCCTACGCCGGCCTCGCGGCTGCCCCTTCAAGTCCTCCCCGCACGGCGACCGCACCTCACGCCTCCCCAGCCTCGTCGCTGGCGGCTGACGCCGCCAGCGACTCCCTCGCGCGTGCTGCTCGCGGCCTACCGGCCGCCCGCAGGCACGCGCCACGGCGACCGCAGAAAAGAGTCGGTCTCGCGGCTCAGCGGCCGGTGTCGTATTTATAAGTCGCCGAGTCCGGGTCGATCCCGAAGTCCTCGGCGGACTCCTCCGGCTCGTCGTCGCCGGTCGGCTCGGCGTCCTTGAACGCCTTTCGGAGGCTGCTCGGCATCTCGAACTCGTCGACGGCGAGCGCGAGGCCGACCACGTCGCCGCCGAGGAACTCCCGCTTCTCGGTGAGGCGGTCCGAGAGCGCGGGCGGGAGGTCGTCGGTGTCGACGCGCTCGAAGCCGAACTGCGCGAGGTAGTCGGGCTGGTCGGTGAGTACGTACACCGTCTCGAACCCGTCCGCGGCCGCGGTGTCGACGAGGCGCTCGACGACGTGCGCGCCGACCCCGCGGTGCCGCCACTCGGGGAGGACGCCGATCCCGGTGAGCTCGATCCGGTTGGCCTCGTCCTCGTCGCCCCGGTGGAGCCGGAGCCGGCCGAACCCGGCCCGGTCGCCGGACTCCTCGTCGACCGCGATCACGTAGTCCCGTGACCGGAAGGCGACGTCGTCGAGCCCCAGCTGCTCGATCGCGTCCAACAACCACGCCTCGTCACGGTTCTTGGCGTCGCGGACGTACATAGAGAACCGTACGAGACCGGAGGTAAAAAGCGGTTCCCCGGCGGCTCCTCCCGCGTCTCCCGGCCGTGACGCCAGCCTCCTCGTCTCGTGCCCGCTCCCCCGGCGCGCATCGGACCGCTTTTGCGTAGCGGCAGCCGACCGGACGCGTATGGAGTTCGCCGCGCTGGCGGAACGGGCGGAACGGGTGGCCGCGAACGACGGCGACATCGAGACGACGCTCGCGGTCGCCGACCTGCTCGCGGACGCCGGCGCCGGAGGCGACGCCGACGGGGACGAGGAGGGCGGCGGCGAGGGCGACGGGTCCGCCGACGACCTCCCAGTCGTCGTCCGGTTCCTCCTCGGGCGCGTCTTCCCCGCCCACGACACCCGCACCCTCGACGTCGGTCCCGCGCTCTGCCGCGAGGCGATCGCCCGCGCCGCGGGCCCGAACGTCGCCGCCGCCGACGTCGAGGACCGGCTCGCGGAGCGCGGCGAGATCGGCGCCGTCGCGGCCGCCTACGACTTCGGCGGCCAGCGGGGGCTCGCCGCGTTCGGCGGCGGCCGCGACGCGCTCACGGTCGCCGCGCTCGACGAGGAGCTGCGCGGCCTCGCGGCCGAGAGCGGCGACGGCAGCGAGTCGCGCAAGCGGGACGCCCTGTTCGGGCTGTTCACCCGGTGTTCGCCGAGCGAGTCCGCGTTCCTCGCCCGACTCGTCCTCGGTGAGATGCGGCTCGGCGTCGGCGAGGGGACGGTCCGCGACGCGGTCGCCGAGGCGTTCCTCGCGCCGCCCGGGGCGTCAGGAGAAGCGGACGAAGAGGGATCGAGCGAGGACGACCCCGAACTCTACGCGCCCGAGGACGCCGTCGCGGCCGTCGAGCGCGCGCTTCAGGTGACGAACGACTACGGCCGGGTCGCGGTCCGCGCCCGCGACGAGGGGCTCGCGGGGCTCCGCGAGGAGTCGCTGCGCGTCGGCCGGCCGGTCCAGGCGATGCTCGCGCAGGCGGGCACCGCGACGGACGCGCTCGACGCGTTCGGCGAGGTCGCCGTCGAGACGAAGTTCGACGGCGCCCGCGTTCAGGTTCACTACGACCCCGGAGCCGACGGCGGGTCCGAGGGCGGCGGCGGCGACGCCACCGACGGTGAGGCTCCGGAAGACGACGGCGACGCGGCGATCGGCCCGCGGCTCTACTCGCGGAACATGGACGACGTGACCGAGGCGCTCCCCGAGATCGTCGAGTACGTCGCCGAGCGCGTCGACGCCCCGGTTATCCTCGACGGCGAGGTCGTCGCGGTCGGCGACGACGGCGACCCGCTCCCGTTCCAGGAGGTGCTTCGGCGGTTCCGCCGGAAGCACGACGTCGACCGCATGCGAGAGACCGTCTCCCTGCGGCTCCACGCGTTCGACTGCCTCCACGCCGACGGTGACGACCTGCTCGACGAGCCTCTCCGCGTCCGCCACGACCGGCTCCGGGAGGTCCTCCCCGACGCGGCGGCGGACCTCACGCTGGCCGACGACGCCGAGGCGATCGCGGCCGCGGAACGGGCCGCGCTCGACGCGGGCCACGAGGGCGTCATGCTGAAGAACCCCGACGCGGCGTACACGCCCGGCGACCGCGGCCGCGACTGGCTGAAGCGCAAGCCGGACGTGGAGACGCTCGACGCCGTCGTCGTCGGCGCCGAGTGGGGCGAAGGGCGCCGCGCGGAGCTGTTCGGCACCTTCCTGCTCGCAGTCCGGGAAGAGGGCGACGCGAGCGAGGCCCCCGACCGCAGCGCGGGCGACCGCGACGCCGACGACCCCGCGCCCGCGGGGTACGCCACGGTCGGCAAGGTGGCCACGGGGATCACGGACGAGGCGCTCGCGGATCTCACCGAGCGGCTGGAGCCGCACGTCGTCCGCGAGGAGGGGACCACGGTCGCGTTCGACCCGGAACTGGTGGTCGAGGTCGGCTACGAGGAGATCCAGGCCTCGCCGACGTACTCCGCCGGCTACGCCCTCCGGTTCCCCCGGTTCGTCGGCGTCCGCGAGGACAAGGGGGTCGACGACGCCGACTCGCTCGCGCGGGTCCGCCGGCTCGCCGGCGACGACTGAGCCGACGCGAGAGGGCGACGAGCGACGCGGCCCCCGCGGCGTTCCGCCACGCGAAACCCCTTCACGGTCCGGCTCGTAGGCGCTCGCATGCCAGGCCCGCTCGGCGACGCGACGCGGCGCGACCTCACCGACGCGGCCGCGGACCGGCTCGCGGCCGAGGGGTTCGAGGTCGCCCGCCCGGAGAGCGGCGCCGAGCCGCCGGCGGTCGCGACCCGCGGCGACGACCGGATCGCGGTGGAGCCGCTCGCTACGGGCGACGCCACGCCTACCGTGATAATCTCGCGGCTCGGCCACGCGCTCGACCGCGACCGCCGCGTCCTGTTCGTCGCCAGGGACGCCGACACCGCGACCGCCGTGCGCGACCTCCTCGCCGATCCGCCGCTGCTCGCCGCCCGGACCGACGGCCGCCGAACCTTCCACCTCGGCCCGGACCGGGTCCCGGTCTCGGGCGGCGGCTACGCCTGCGTCCGCGCCGAGGGGCTCGGCGACCCGACGTTCGCGTGGCGGGAGACGGACACCCCCGCCGGCCCCGTTCCGGCCCGCCCCGACGTGGACGCCGCGGCCGTCGACGACGACGGTCGGCCCGCGGTCCCGCGGCTCGTCTGCGAGGCCGACGGAGAGGCGGTCGCCGTCCTCGCGGGCGTCGACAGCCTCCGGACCCCGCCGGACGACGCGTTCCCCTTCGCGTACCGCCGGGATCCTGACGACAAGCGGTTCCGCGTCCGGCGCGGCGACGACGGGGTCGTCGTCGAGACGGTCGGCGGGTTCGCCGCGCTGCGCGAGGCGGGGTACCTTCCGATTCCGATGCCCTTGGTTCCGGAACACGCGCTGGGGCGCTCGCTCGACGACGAGGCGCTCGCGGCGGCGTGGGACCTCTCCGTGATCGACGGCGCGGACGCCGAGGAGGTCGACGGCGTCGACCGCGGCGCCGAGCGCGACCGCGACCGATAGCCACCCTCAAGGCGCCCGCGGCCGCAGACGGTGACATGACGGTCCGCTACGAGGAGCTCGCGGTGGAGTGGATCGGATACGCGACGGCGCGGCTGGAGACGGACGCGGGGCACGTCGTCTACACCGATCCCGGCCGCTACGGCGTCCTCGACGACTACTGGGCGCGCGACGGCGACCTCGTCGTCGTCACGCACGACCACCACTACGACGGCGACGGGATCCGATCGGTCGCGAGCGAGGACGCGACGCTCGTGATCTACGAGGCGGTCGACCCCGCCGGGATCGACCGCGACGTCGAGCCGATCGACGCGCTCGCGGCCGACTACGAGGTGGTCCGGGTCAGCGAGGAGGAGCGCGTCGACGTCGACACGCCCGCCGGCGAGGTGCGGGTGTGGTCCGTCCCCGCCCACAACGACCCGGAGGGCCCGAACGCGGACGCCGACGGCTCGGTCGCGCACCCGCCCGGCTTCGGCTGCGGCTTCCTGCTGTCGCTCGGCGGGCGCACCGTCTTCTGGCCCGGCGACTCCGACGCGCTCGACGGGTTCGCCGAGCTCGACGTCTCCGTCTTCCTCGCGAACATCGGCGGGGGCGGCATCGTCGCCGACCGACGCGAGGCGGCCGAGCTGGCCGAGGCGATGGACCCCGACCTCGTCGTCCCGATCCACTACGACACCTTCGAGGGGCTGGAAGCGGACGGCGAGGCGTTCGCCGGCGACGTGGCGAGCCGGTCGATCCCCGTCGCGCTCGACGCGCGCACGGCGAACCAGTAGGCCGAGAGTTCGGCGAGCCGGCGGGGAGAGACCCCCTCGGAGCGGTCGTGGGAACGCGACCCGAACGCTCTCGCGGCCGGTGACCTTTTCACGTCGCCGCGTCCTTCCTCGGTCGCATGACCACCGAGTCCGCGCTCGCCGACGGGGTCCGGGAGGCGCTTTCGGTCGACGCCGAGGCGTTCGCCGAGCGCGCGGCCGAGGAGGCCGAGATCGTCAAACAGGAGCTCCGCGACGGCTCCTTCGACAACCACCAGTCGATCGTCGGCTTCGAGTACGAGTTCTACGCGGTCGGCGACGGGCGGTGGAGCGAGGAGTCGCGGGCGGGCGAGTACGCGCTGATGCGCGTGCCCCGCCGGATGCTGGAGCTGATGGGGTTCGAGAAGGAGCTCGGGCTCCACAACGCCGAGATGTCGACGAGCCCGCAGCCCCTCTCCGACCACGGCCTCCGCGCGCAGCTCGCCGAGGTCCGCGCGCGCTTGGAGGCCGCCGAGAACACCGCCGGCGTGGAGGGGATGCGGCTCGTCTCCGACGGGCTCTGGACCATCCCGCCGGCGGGCGAGACCGCTCGCGAGTACCTCACCGACAGCGTCGAGGTCGACGGCGTCGTCGTCGCGGTCAACATGAGCGACTCCGTCCGGTACCACGCGATGGCGAACGCGGCCGGCGACGAGGAAGCCGATGGCGCGGAGTCGGCCGGGGGGGACGGGACTCCGGCCGAGCCGTCCGGGAGCGCCGAGGTCGAACTCTCCGCCCCGGGCGTGTCGATGGCGGCGGACACGGTGATGCCCGAGAGCCTCATTACCTCGATCCAGCCCCACTACCAGGTGGCGCACGCCGAGACGCTCCCGCGGCACTTCCGGTACGCGCTCCGGATCGCCGGGCCGCTGCTGGCGCTCGGCGTCAACTCCCCGTTCTTCCCGCCGGACCTGTACGACGACGGCTGGGACGGCGAACGCGTCCTCGCCGAGGGGGCGACCGAGAACCGGATCCACGTGTTCGAGTCCGTCCTCAACGCCCGGACCGACGCGGACAAGGTGCGGTTCCCGCGCGACTTCCGGGACGTCGAGACCGCGGTCGACCGCATCGCGGGCGACGAGACGCTGATCCCGATGCCCGACCCGGGCGGCAGCGACCGGTTCGACGACGACTTCGCGACGTTCCGGACGAAACACGGCAGCTACTGGCGGTGGGTCCGCCCCGTCTTCGAGGGGGCGAGCCGCTCGGCCGCCAACGCCCGGATCGAGTTCCGCCCGATCCCCGGCCAGCCCACGGTCCGCGACTCCATCGCGTTCCAAGGGGCGTTCGCGGGCCTGATGCAGGCGCTCGCCCAGCACGAACACCCCGTCATCGGACTCGACTGGGAGACCGCCCGAGACAACTTCTACGCCGCCGTCGCGGACGGCATCGACGCCGACATGGAGTGGATCGGTCGCGACGGGGAGCGCACGACGGACGCGGACGCGATGTACGCCGACCTCCTCGACCACGCTGAGGCGGGGCTCCGGACCGCGGGCTGCGCCGACGACGAGGCCGCCGAGTGGATCGCGCCGCTCCGCTGGCGCGTCGCGAACCGCACGACCCCGGCGAGCTGGAAGCGCGACCGCGTCCGCGACCGCCTCGACGCCGGCGACGAGTTCGCGACCGCGGTCCACGACACCCAGCGCGAGTACATCCGCCAGCAGGCCGACACGCTCATCGACGGCGGCTTCTCGGCGTGGACTGACGACGCTTGACGGGGAGACCCTGCCCCCGCGACCGCGACACAGCACAGTTATCGGCGCGCCGCGTCATCCGTCGGTATGGACGATGACGATCTGATCGCCGCGGCCCGCGAGGCCCTAGAGGCCGCCCACGTCCCGTACTCCGAGTACCGCGTCGGCGCCGCGCTCCGGACCGCCGACGGCGCCGTCTACACCGGCTGTAACATCGAGAACGCGAACTACTCCAACAGCCTCCACGCCGAGGAGGTCGCGCTCGCGGAGGCGGTGAAGCACGGCCACCGCGAGTTCGACCGGATCGCGGTCTCCTCGGGCGTGCGCGACGGCGTCACCCCCTGCGGGATGTGCCGGCAGTCGCTCGCGGAGTTCGCGGCCGACGACCTCGTCGTCGCCTGCGACGAGGGCGGCGACGCCGTGACGGAGTACACCCTCGGCGAGCTGCTCCCGAACACCATCTCGGAGGGGACGCTCGACGACGCCAGCGGGCACTGACGCCGACGGGACGGCCCCGGGCGACCGAGACGGAACTACTTTTAAACGGCTCGCCGAACGGCGGAGACATGACCGAAGACAGCGAGGACCCGAACGACGGGGCCGGCTACCACGTCGAGGCCGCGCCCGAGGACGTCGCGGACGCCGTCCTCCTGCCCGGCAACCCGGAGCGCGTCGACAAGATCACGGCGCTGTGGGACGACCACGAGGAGGTCGCGCGCCACCGCGAGTACCGAACCGCGACCGGGACGTACGACGGGACGCCGATCTCCGTCACCTCCACCGGGATCGGCTCCCCCTCGGCCGCAATCGCCGTCGAGGAGCTCGCGCGCGTCGGCGTCGACACGTTCATCCGGGTCGGCTCCTGCGGCGCGATCCAGCCGGAGATGGAGGTGGGCGACCTCGTCATCACCACGGGCGCGGTCCGCCAGGAGGGGACGAGCGACGAGTACGTCCGCGAGGACTACCCGGCCGCGGCCGACGGCGAGGTCGTCTCCGCGCTCGTCGCCGCCGCCGAGCGGCTGGGCCACGACTACCACACCGGCGTGACGATGAGCGCGGACTCCTTCTACGCCGGCCAGGGGCGCCCCGGGTTCGAGGGGTTCGAGGCCGCCGGCTCGGACGAGCTCGTCCGGGAATTACAAGACGCGAACGTGAAGAACATCGAGATGGAGGCGTCGGCTATCCTCACGATCGCGAACGTGTACGGGCTCCGCGCGGGCGCGGTCTGCTCAGTCTACGCCAACCGCGTGACCGGCGAGTTCCGGACGGAGGGCGAGTCGCGCGCGGCCGAGACCGCGAGCCTCGCGGTGAAGCTGCTCGCGCGGATGGACGAGGTGAAGCGGGAGGCGGGCGCGGACCGCTGGCACGCCGGCCTCTCGCTGTAGCGGGCGCGCGGTCCCGGCGTTGCGGACCGTCACCGCCGCGTCGGCGATTCTCGCCTGCGAGCGTTCCAAAGCGACTTTATCTGCGCGCCGTGGAGTTACGGCCATGAGTACACAGGTCGTCGTCGTCGGCTCCGGGTACGCCGGCGCAGGGGCGGTGAAGGCGTTCGAAGACGAGGTCGGCGAGGGCGAAGCCGAGCTCACGTGGATCTCGGAACACGACTACCACCTCGTCTTACACGAGGTCCACCGCGCGATCCGCAACCCCGCCGTCGAGGACAAGATCACGATCCCCGTCGACGAGATCAAGTCGCCCGAGTCCGACTTCGTCCAGGGCCGGGTCGTCGACGTCGACACCGACGACCGCGTCGTCGAGACCGACGACGGGACGACCGTCGACTACGACTACCTCCTCTTAGGCATCGGCTCGACGACCGCCTTCTTCGGCATCGAGGGGCTGAAGGAGCACGCCCACCAGCTGAAGGGGCTCGACGACGCGAAGGCGATCCACGAGGACGTCCGCGAGGCGGCCGCGGACGCGACCCGCTCGGACCCCGCGCGGGTGATCGTCGGCGGCGCCGGCCTTTCGGGCATCCAGACCGCCGGCGAGATCGCCGAGTACCGCGACAAACACCGCGCGCCGCTCGACATCAAGCTGGTCGAGGGGCTCGACGAGGTGTTCCCCGGCAACGACCCCCAGATCCAGGGCGCGCTCCGCCAGCGGCTCGAAGACGCCGACGTCGAGATCCTCACCGGCGACTTCATCTCGGAGGCCGACGAGGACGCGGTCTACCTCGGCGGCGGCGAGGACGAAGAACCCGAGGAGCTGGGCTACGACGTGCTGATCTGGACCGGCGGCATTACGGGCCAGCCCGAGCTGGAGAACGTCGAGGTCGAGAAGGACGACCGCTCGAACCGCGTCCACGCCGGCTCCGACTTCGCCACCAGCGACGACCGCGTGTTCGCCATCGGCGACACCGCGCTCGTCGAGCAGGGCGACGACGACGTCGCCCCGCCGACCGCGCAGGCCGCGTGGCAGGCCGCCGAGGTCGCGGGCGAGAACCTCGCTCGCGCCGCCCGCGGCGCGCCGCTCCGCTCGTGGACCCACGAGGACAAGGGGACGGTCATCTCCGTCGGCGAGGAGGCGGTCGCCCACGACGTGATGGGTATGCCGATCAAGACGTTCGGCGGCACGCCCGCGAAGCTGCTGAAGAAGGCGATCGCCACGCGCTGGATCAACAAGGTCTCCTCCCCGGGCCGCGCGGTCGGCGCGTTCGGCGACATGTGAACGCGGGCGACTCGGGGTAGCGGCTCGGCTCGACGGAATCGTTTTCACCGTTTCGGCGGCTACTGAGCGACGCGCTCCGACAGATTACGACTCGCAGAAACTCCGTCGGACGGTCAGTGCTCGGCCGGCTCGTCGGGCGCCCGCATGTCGTCGATCCGCAGGATGAGAATGTTCGCGGTGTCGTCTTTCCCGTCGACGGTGCCGTCGATGACGAGCTTCGAGAGCGGCGTCGGGCCGACGGTGACGCTGTCGCCCTCGTGGAAGTCGCGGACCGAGCCCTGAACGTGAATCTCGGCGCGGCACAGTTCGGGGTGGTGGACGCTGGAGAGGTCGATCCCGTCGACGTTGATCCCCTCGACCTGCTCGCCCTCGTGGTAGATCGGGACGTCGGCCGGCTCGTCCATGCGCTGGATGTCGAGCGCCTCGTAGGCGTTCGAGGTGGGCTTGTAGCCGCCCTTCGGGCCGGGTACGCCCTCGACCAGCTGGAGGGCCTTGAGGCTCTGCATCTGGTTGCGGATCGTCCCGGGGTTGCGGTCGACCTCCTCGGCGATCGCCTCGCCCTTCACGGCGTCCTCTTCTTCCCCGTACAGGTTGATGAGGGCCGAGAGGATGCTTTTCTGGCTCGACGTGAGCTCGATCGATGACATGGTGCCAATTACAGAGCGCCCCCGCTTAAATGCGATGGAATTCACTTATAAATGATCATGCGGAATCGCCCCGACGGTCGGGTACAGTCGGCGCTGAGCGCCCCGCCCTACTCTCCGCGCAGCCGCTTCATCCGGACGTACGCGAGCGGGCTCGACAGCGCGACGACGACGCCGACGCCGACCAGCGCGACCCCGAAGTCGACGGCGACGAACGAGACCGCGGCGCCGACGAGGCCGATCGCCGCGCCGGTGAACGCGACCGCGATGGTGGCGCCCATCGGCTCGATGTCGCCGGGGTCGACCGAGTAGGGATCGGAGCTGCCCATGAACGTCCCGTGGCGGGCCGGGCGCAAAACGGTGTCCGATCCGGCGAGCCGCGGGCGCGGGGCAACGGCGGCGTTCGAGCGCGACGTGACCGCGTCGACCCGCGACGGGCGCGTCGATCCCAACCATTGAAGCGCTGGCGCGCCGCGTTGCCGGTATGACCACGGTCAGGATCATCGGCGCGCCGACCGACTACGGGGCGAACCGACGCGGGGTCGACATGGGACCGTCGGCGATCCGGTACGGCGGGCTCGCCGAGCAGCTCGCCGGCGCCGGCGTGGAGGCGGTCGACGCGGGCGACCTCCCCGTCCCGCGGGCGGAGGAACGCGACCCGGACGCGGACGCGCCCAGCGAGGGGAAGGCGAAGTTCCTCCGCGAGACGGCGGACGTCTGCCGGCGGCTCGGCGACGAGGTCGCCGCGACGCTCGCCGACGGCGAAGTGCCGCTCGCGCTCGGCGGCGACCACTCCATCGCCATCGGGAGCCTCACCGGGTCCGCGCGCGACGCGGAGATCGGCGCCGTCTGGTTCGACGCGCACGCCGACCTCAACACGCCCGCGACGACGCCCTCGGGCAACGTCCACGGGATGCCGCTGGCGGCCGCGCTCGGGGTCGACGAGTTCGCGGACACCGAGTGGGCGAACGCCGCGGGACTGTCGCCGGAGAACGTCGCCCTCGTCGGGCTCCGGTCGGTCGACGAGGCGGAGGCGGAGCTGATCCGAGAGCGCGACTTCGCCGCGTACACGATGTCGGACATCGACGAGCGGGGGATCACCGAAGTCACGGAGGAGGCGCTCGAGGTCGCCGCGGACGGCGTCGACGGGATCCACGTCAGCCTCGATTTAGACTGGCTCGATCCCAACGCCGCGCCCGGCGTCGGGACGCCCGTCCGCGGCGGGGTCACCTACCGCGAGGCGCACAGCGCGATGGAGATCGTCGACGAGACCGACGCCCTCCGCTCGATGGAGATCGTCGAGGTGAACCCGACGCTCGACCAGCACAACGAGACGGCCGAGCTGGCGACGGAGCTGGCGGCGAGCGCGTTCGGGAAGCGAGTTTTATAAATCGGGTTCGGAGAGCGGCGGGTCGGGAGAGCGGGTCAGACGCCGCGGTCGAGCTCCTCGACGACCCGCTGGAGGTCGGCCGCCGACTCGATCTCGCCTTTGATCTCCTCGCGGCGGCGGACGGCCGCCGAGTCGGCGTCGTACGCGCGGACGAACTCGGCGCGGGTGTGCTCGTCGAACGCGTGGCGGATCGCGAAGTAGCCGTCCGGGACGATGGTGCCGCAGACCTTACACTCGTGGCGCTGGTGCTCGTTCGTCTGGTGGACGATCGCCGCCTCCACGTCGTCGAAGGCGGCGTCGCAGTCGCCGATGCCGCACGTCCAGCGAGGGGCCATACCCCGAACTCTCGCCCGAGGGGGATTAACGGTTTCCCACCTCGTCGGGCCGTGCCGCGGCGTCGACCGGGCCCGACGCCGCGGCGCACCGGCGCCGCGCTCCGCCCCGCGGCGGCGGCACCGTCGTCGTCGAACGATACGCCTTTGCGCCGCCGCGACGACCGTGCGACCGTGACCCGACCGCAAACGCGCGTCGACGCCCACGTGAAGGTGCTCGACGACGAGGTCGTCGCCCGCGCGAAGGCCCGCGGGATCGACGCGCTCGTGTACGCGCCGCACTTCACGCGGCTCCCGACGATCCGCGAGCGCGCGGCGCGGTACACCGACGACGAGCTGACCGTCGTCCCCGCCCGCGAGGTGTTCACCGGCGACTGGGGGAACCGGCGGCACCTCCTCGCCATCGGGCTCTCGGACCCGGTCCCCGACTACATCACCTTCGAGGGCGCGATGGCCGAGTTCGAGCGGCAGGACGCGGCGGTCCTCGTCCCTCACCCCGGGTTCGCCACCATCTCGCTCACGCAGCCCGAGGTGGACGCCCACGCCGCGCGGCTCGACGCGGTCGAGACGTACAACACGAAGCTGCTCCCCCACCAGAACGCGCGAGCGCGCCGGACCGCCGAGGAGACCGGCTGCGCCGGGTTCGGCTCGTCGTACGCCCACCTCCCCGGCACGGTCGGCGAGGCGTGGACCGCCTTCGAGGGCGACCTCGCCGACGAGGAGGCGGTCGTCGACGCGTTCCGCGAGCGCCGGCCCCGGACGGTGATCCACCGCGGCGGCGCCGGCCACCAGCTCCGCGGGCTCGTGGAGTTCGCGCACCTCGCGTACGAGAACACGTGGGCGAAGCTCGACCGGATGTTCCTCTCCGGCAACGAGCCGACCCTCCCGTCGAACGTCGCCTACGAGGGCCGGTTCGACGACGTGAGCGTCTACGAGTAGGAGGGGATCGAGATCCGGCGGTTCGCTCCGCGTTCGGCGGGTGACACGCGTGTCCCCGCCCACGTTATACGGACGGAGGCCCACGTACCGGACATGAATCAGCTCGTGAACGGCGAGTGGCGCACGGACACCTACGAGGCGACCGACGAGGAGGGCGCGTTCCAGCGCGGCGAGACCACCTTCCGGAACTGGGTCGCGGGCAGCGACGTGCCCGACCACGTCGACGCGGAGCCGGACGAGCGCTTCCAGCCGGAGGCCGGCCGGTATCACCTGTACGTCTCGTACGCCTGCCCGTGGGCGCACCGCACGCTGCTCGCGCGGTCGCTCTTGGGCCTCGAAGACGCGATCGGCGTCTCGGTCGTCGACCCGTACCGCGACGAGGACGGCTGGCAGTTCACCCCGGAGAAGGAGGGCTGTACCCGCGATCACCTCCACGACAGCGACTTCCTCCGCGAGCTGTACGTGGAGGCCGACCCCGACGCCACCTGCCGGGTGACCGTCCCCGTGCTGTGGGACAAAGAGGAGGAGACGATCGTCAACAACGAGTCGCGCGAGGTCCTCCGCACCCTCTCGACCGCGTTCGACGACCTCGGCAACGGCGTCTCGCTGTTACCCGACGCGGACGACGACGCGACCGTCGCGGACGTCGACGAGGTGATCACGGACATCTACGAGCCGATCAACAACGGCGTCTACCGCGCCGGCTTCGCCACCTCGCAGAGCGCCTACGACGAGGCGATCGACGACCTGTTCGGCGCGCTCGACCGCTACGACGAGCGGCTCGCCGACCAGCGCTACCTCGTCGGCGACTCCCTGACTGAGGCGGACATCTGTATGTTCACCACCCTGATCCGCTTCGATCAGGTGTACCACACCCACTTCATGTGCAACCGGAAGTTCATCCACCAGTACGAGAACCTCTGGCCGTACCTGCGCGACCTCTACCAGACCGAGGGCGTCGCGGAGACGGTGAACATGGAGCACATCAAGGAGCACTACTACACCACGCACCCGGACGTGACCCCTTCGGGCATCATCGCGCGCGGCCCCGACCTCGACTTCGAGGCCGCCCACGACCGCGACCGGCTCACGGGAACGCCGCCGGCTCCGACCGCCGACGACTGACCGGCGGACGGGTTCGAGCGGTGCGGTTTTTATTAGTCAGTTCCCGGTGGCGCGCCGTCGAGCGGCCGCCGTCGGCGGCCGCGAGAAGCCCGCGAGGGAGGCGGCGGTCCGGCGCGGCTCCGCCCGCGCCGGGCCGCCCGCCGAGGCTGGGGAGGCGTGAGGTGCGGTGCCGTGCGGAGCGGTCGAGACGATCGGTCGCGGGCCGGACCGCTCAGGCAAAAACGAACCGCGAAAACGAGAAACGAGAAACGCAGATCGACCGAAGACGGACCGCGCTCGGTCCGTTACCCCTCCATGCCGCCGAACGAGAGGCCGTCCTCGACGGAGCGCTGGGCCGCGAAGTAGACGATCGCGACCGGCAGCGCGAACAGGTTCGCGAACGCCGCGAAGCGGGTCCACGGCGTCGAGAACCGGCCCTCGGTCGCGATGTTGTACAGCTCCACCGACAGCGGGTAGTTCTCGGGGCGCAGCAGCGTCTGCGCGATGATGAACTCGTTCCAGCCGGCGAGCCAGACGAAGATGAGCACGACGGCGAGCCCCGGCTTCGTCAGCGGGAGGATCACCTCCCGGATCGTGTCGAGGAAGCTCGCGCCGTCGACCATCGCCGCCTCCTCGTAGGAGACGGGGATGTTGTCCATGTACGTCTTCAACAGCCACGTGTTGAACGGGATCGCCGACGCGGCGTAGAACAGCCCGAGGACAAACAGGTTGTTCGTGAGCCCGTAGCTGCTGAACAGCGAGTACAACGCCACGAGCGTCGCGATCGACAGTCCGGCGCCGATCTGCGTGAACAGCACGTAGCCGTAGAGGATGCGCTTGCGGCCCACGAACTTCCGGCGCGAGAACGCGTACGCCGCCGGGACGATCATCCCGAACCCGGCCGCGAGCGTCACGCTGACGATGTAGAGGCTGTTGAACAGCGCGCCGGGACCGGTCTCGGTGCCGGCCCACCGGAAGCTCACCAGCCCGCCCCCGCCGCCGAGGACGAGCTGGGGGTACCCCCAGTCGCCGTCGACGAAGAAGAAGTCGGACTCGAAGATCACCCAGCGGTACGCGCCGAGGTTGTACGTCGACGGGTCCGGGAAGATGCCGCTGGTGGTGAACAGCCGCGTCCCCTCCGCCAGCGACGCGGTGAAGATCCAGAACAGCGGGAACAGAAGCACCAACACCATCGCGAGCCCGAACAGCGTCATCAGGACGCTCTTCGAGACGTCCCACGGCGTGCGTTTGCCCGCGCGGAGGTCGTAGATCGCCCGCTGGACGGTGACGACGAACCGCTTCGGAGCGGTCGCGAACGCGACCAGCTTGGCGGCGACGAGCGCCGCGAACGAGCGGACCGCGCTCATTGCTCACCCACCCCCTCGGCGAGGCCGCCGTAGCGCACGGCGACGAGCATGAAGAGTCCGACGAAGGCGATGGCGACGATGAGGATCGCCGCGGAGAGCCCGAACTCGTTGAAGCTGATCGCCTCGCGGTAGCCGTACACGATGATCAGCTCGTTCTGCCTGGCCGGGCCGCCCCGGTTGAACACCCACGGGATCAGGAACTGCTGGAACGACGTCGCCGCGGTGAGGATGGAGGCGAAGAGGACGGGTCCCTTGATCGCCGGGAGGGTGACCGTCCGGAACCGCTGGAGCCACCCGGCGCCGTCGACCATCGCGGCCTCGTGGAGCGACTTTGGCACGTCCTGTAAGGCGCTCACGATGATGATCACCATGAACGGGTACGCGAGCCACACCTCCGTGGTGACGTACGCGAAAAATGCCTCCCAGCGGCCGCTGAGGAAGCCGATCGGCACGTCGAAGAGGAGGACCTGCGGCGCCGACAGCGCCGACATGAACTCGTTGTAGCGGCCGAGCAGCGTGTTGAACACGCCGAATCGGGCGTCGCTGAACATCCCGCGCCAGACGGTGATCGTGAAGATGCCGGGGAACCCCAGCGGGACGATCACCGCGGCGCGCATGTAGCGTTTGCCGACGACCCGCGCGTGGTTCAAGAGGAGCGCGATGCCGACGGCGACGAACACCTTGACCACGAGCGAGACGGCGACGAACAGCCACGTCGTCGACATCGACGTCCAGAACTGCGGGTCCGCCAGCAGCTGTGCGTAGTTCGCGAGCCCGATCAGCTCGGCGCCGCCGCCGATCACCGACCCGGCGAACGTCGCGTCGGTCAGCGAGATGTAAAACAGGTAGACGATCGGGTACAGCATGAAACTCGAGAAGAGGACCACGCCGGGGATGACGAGCAGCAGTCCCCAGTCGCGACCGGAGAACGGCAGCGCTGACCGGAGCCGCGAGAGCCCGCCGCCGGCGTCGAGTTGTGAAGAGGCCATGGTAGCTGGTGGAGAGGCCGCCTACTGGTTCTCCCGGATCTCCGACGCGGCCTGGTCGAGGGCCGGGCCGCTCTCCTGATTGCCGTTGAAGACGCGGGTCAGCGCCTCGGTCAGCGGCGTCCAGACGGCGTTCATGTTCGGGTGGGTCGGGATGGGCACGCCGTGGTCGACCTGCTGAGCGAACGCCTGAACGTCGGCGGAGAGGTCGCCGTCCTCCACGACGGAGGAGAGGACGGGAATGTACCCCTGCTCCTCGGCGTTGGTCTCGATGATGTCCTCGTTCGTGGTGTACCACTCGGCCAGGCCCGTCGCGGCGTCGACCGTCGGCTGGTCGGCGTCCGACAGCATCGCGCTGAAGTAGAACGTCTGGATCCCCGAGTACGTCCGGGGGTTGTTGCCGTCGACGGTCGGCAGCGTCGTGACGCCGAGATTCTCGATCTCCTCGCCGAGGTTCGCGATCTCCCACGGGCCGTTGATCGCGAACGGCGCGGCGCCGTCGGCGAACGCGACGATCTGCGACTCGTAGCCGGGGTCGGCCGGCACGTAGTCGAACAGCTGTTCAAGCGCGTCCATCCCCCGCTTACACGCGTCGCTGTCGAGGGCGGTCTCGAGGCTCTCCGTGTCGAAGATGTCGCCGCCGTACGCCTGGATGAACCCGCTAGCAAAGTACGGGTCCGTGACGGGGTACGAGAGGCCGTACTCGCCGTTCTCCGGGTTGTGATACTCGTCCATCACCGAGAGCATCTCCTCGAACGTCTCGGGCGGCTCGTCGACCATGTCCTCGTTGTAGAACAGCGCGACCGTCTCCGAGGCGAACGGGAGCCCGTGGAGCGCGCCGTCGAACTGGACGGCCTCCTGGGCGGTCTCCGTGAAGACGTCCAGCGAGGCGTCGACGTCGTCGCTCGCGTCGTAGAGGAACGGCGGCTCCTCGCGGACCGCGAACCGGCCGATCCAGTCGTGCGCCCAGATCCACGAGTCGGGCCCCTCGCCGGCCGGGATCGCGGTTTCGAGCTGCTGGTCGAGCTCGCCGCCCGGCTCGTTCTTCTCGATCGTGTTGGGGCTCTCGGACTCGTACTCGTCGATGTACGAGGACATGGCCTCGTCCTCGCCGTCCGAGAGGTCGGTCCACAGCGTCGCGGTGCCGCCGCTCTCGCCGTCGCCGCCATCGCTTCCGTCGGACCCGTCACCGCCGTCGCCGCCGGTGCTGATACAGCCCGCGAGTCCCGCGAGCGCAGTCGTTCCCCCCATCGCCTTGAGCAGCGTTCTACGTTTCTCGTTCATGTGGCTAGAACAAATGATGAATTATATTTTCATACATTTAGTGTTTGGGGTACGTCCCGATCGATCCGGATCGATCCGTGTCGACTGTGAAGATCGACGATCGACTCGGCGAGTGGGTGTTGCCGATATTTGAGAAGAGATTATTCACCATATATCAGAAAAACAGCAAAGAACTCATATGCCAGCGGACCGGTCATCAGGGAAATGGCACGCGTCACGCTCGACACGCTCCGGAAGGAGTTCGACCGAGGGACCATCGTCGCCGTCGACGACCTGGACCTTGAGATCGACGACGGGGAGTTCGTGACCGTGGTCGGGCCGTCGGGCTGCGGGAAGACGACCACGCTCCGGATGGTCGCCGGGCTCGAAGAGCCGACCACCGGTACCGTCAGCTTCGACGACGAGGACGTCACCGAGGTCCACGCGAAGGAGCGTCCCGTCGCGATGGTGTTCCAGAACTACGCGTTATACCCCCACAAGACGGTCCGCGAGAACATGGCGTTCGGGCTCAAGATGAGCACGGATATGACGACGGAGGAGCGCCACGAGCGCGTCCGGGAGATGGCGGAGATGATGGGGATCGAGGACCTCCTCGACGACAAGCCGGACGAGCTCTCCGGCGGGCAGAAGCAGCGCGTCGCGCTCGGTCGGGCCATCGCGCGCGAGCCCGAGGTGTTCCTCTTCGACGAGCCGCTCTCGAACCTCGACGCGAAGCTCCGCACGGAGATGCGCGCGGAGATTCAGAAGCTCCAGAAGGAGTTCGGCGTCACCGCGATGTACGTCACCCACGACCAGGAGGAGGCGATGACGATGGGCGACCGCCTCGCCATCCTGAACGACGGCGAGCTCCAGCAGGTCGGCGAACCCACCGAGGTGTACCAGAACCCCGTCAACGAGTTCGTCGCCGGCTTCATCGGCTCGCCGTCGATGAACTTCCTCGACGTCGACGTCGAGACCGACGGGACGACCGCGACGGTCCGCGACGAGTCCTCCGGGCTCTCGCTCTCGCTCAGCCGGGAGTACGTCGCCGGCCACAAGTTCGAGAGCGGCCCGTACACGCTCGGGATCCGCCCGGAGAACATCGAGGTCGTCGAGGAGCCGACCGGCGAGGAGACGCTGACCGCGACCGTCGAGGTCGTCGAGCCGATCGGCTCCGACAACTACGTCCACCTCGACGTGACCGAGGACTTCCTCGCGCGAGCGCCGGCGGACGTGCTCCCCGAGGCCGGCGACGAGGTCGGCGTCTCCTTCGACGAGGCGGACATCCACCTGTTCGACCCCGAGACCGGCGAGGACGTGTTCCTCACCGACGAGGAGATCGCGGCCGCGGTCGCTTAATTAGAGTCGGGTTTCGGGGACACCCCCGACGTGTGAACCGATCGTTCGTACTTTCTCCCCGTGGCGAGATCGAGTCTTATCGGAACCTGACAGGTCTACCTGAAAACTGCTGACGCCGCGATGGCCGCTTCCGGTTTCTGATCTGCTTATTTATAAATGATTTCTGGCGGAGCGACAGAGAACACCGCCAAAGCCCCAGTCGCGAGGCGGGCGCACGCTCGCTGCGGTCCTCAGTCGCTCGCTTCGCTCGCTCTCTGCGGTCCTTACTTCGCCTGCGCCCGCCTCGCGACTGCCCCTTTGAGTCCCGCCCGGCCGCGACCGCACCGCGCCTCACGCCTCCCCAGCCTCGTCGGTGGTCCTCCGCGTTGCTCCGGACCACCGACTCCCTCGCGCGTGCTGCTCGGCCGCAGAGCGGCCTCGCAGGCACGCGCCACCGCATTTGTTTATAAAGGGCATGCTCGCTGGGCTTCAATCCGTCTCGCGTCGCCGCGGGCGACAACGGCTTGAAGTGCGCGCTCGTCGGACGGACGGTAACATGGAGCCGCCAGACATCGAGCGGTTGGACGAGCGGACCGTCCAGCGGATCGCGGCCGGCGAGGTCGTCGAGCGCCCCGCGAGCGTCGTGAAGGAGCTGGTCGAGAACAGCCTCGACGCGGGCGCGAGCCGCGTGGCGGTGTCGGTCGAGTCGGGCGGCACGGAGGGGATCCGCGTCCGCGACGACGGCGTCGGCATCCCCGAAGATCAGCTGGAGGCGGCCGTCGCGGAGCACGCCACCTCGAAGATCGGCGACATCGAGGACCTCGACCGCGGCGTCGCCACGCTCGGCTTCCGCGGCGAGGCGCTGTACACCGTCGGCGCCGTCTCCCGACTGACGGTGCGGTCGCGCCCCCCGGACGCCGAGGCGGGCGCGGAGATCACCGTCGAGGGCGGCGAGGTCGGAGAGGTCCGGCCCGCGGGCTGCCCGGCGGGCACGACCGTCGAGGTCGACGACCTCTTTTATAACACGCCCGCCCGCGAGAAGTTCCTCAAGCGGACGGCCACGGAGTTCGACCACGTGAACACCGTGGTGACGAGCTACGCGCTGGCGAACCCCGACGTCGCGGTCTCCTTAGAGCACGACGGCCGCGAGACGTTCGCGACGGAGGGGAACGGCGACCTCCGCTCGGCCGTCCTCGCCGTCTACGGCCGCGAGGTCGCCGAGTCGATGATCGACGTCGACTGGGCGCCCGACGGCGGGGACGGGGACGAGGACGGAACGGGAGACGACGCGCCGGTCCGGCGCGTGACGGGGCTCGTCTCCCACCCCGAGACGGCGCGCTCGACCCGCGACTACCTCTCGACGTACGTCAACGGCCGGTACGTCACCGCGAGCGCGCTCCGCGAGGCGACCCTCGACGCCTACGGCGGCCAGCTGGCGCCCGACCGCTACCCGTTCGCCGTCCTCTTCGTCGAGGTCCCGCCCGGCGACGTCGACGTGAACGTCCACCCGCGCAAGCTGGAGGTCCGCTTCGACGAGGAGCCCGCGGTCCGATCGGCGGTCGAGGACGCGGTCGAGTCGGCCCTGCTCGACCACGGCCTGATCCGCTCGACGGCGCCCCGCGGCCAGTCGGCGCCGGACGAGACCGCGGTCAGTCCCGAGACGCCCGACGCCGAGGCTGTCGGCGGGGCGGACACCGGCCACGAGCGCGCCGCGCGCGAGGGGCGCGAGCCCGCGAGCGCGGCTGAATCGGCCGAGTCGACGGAACCGACCGAGCCGACTGACACGACCGACTCGACCGAATCGACCGACTCCGGAGGGACTACGGACGGGGACCGCGAGACCGGCGCGAGTCCGACCGACGCGGACGTCGCGGATTCGTCCGACGCGGACGGCGTGGACCCGGCCAGTCCGACCGAGCTGGACCCGGACGACGACGCGGCGTGGGCGGTCGACGGGCTGGGCGGCGGCGCGGGCGACGACGCGGTCGGCGACCGGCCCTCTCCCCGAAGCTGGCAGGAAGACGCGACGGAGCGCGACCCGGGAGGACCGACCGACGTCGGCGCCGGGGACGAGGCCGACGACGCCGAGACCCTGAGCAGCGCGGTCGACCGGGACGCCGACGCCGCGAGCGTCGAGGACCCGAACGGCTCCCCGTCGCCCGGTGACGGACTGGACCGCACCGGACCTGACCGCGGCGAACCTGACCGCGACGGAACGGCGGGCGGTGGAGAGGCGGCGAGCGGCGGGGAGGCGTCCGTCGGCGGAAACGCGCGACGGTCGGACTCCCGACCCCGACCCGCCGCGCGACAGCGGACCCTCGACGGCGAGGCGACCGAGCGCGAGCGGGAGTTCGACTCGCTGCCCTCGCTGCGGGTACTCGGCCAGCTCCACGAGACGTACGTCGTCGCCGAGGCGCCCGACGGGCTCGTGCTGATCGACCAGCACGCGGCCGACGAGCGCGTGAACTACGAGCGGCTGAAGGCGGCCTTCGCGGACGGCGCGGACGCGCAGGCGCTCGCGGAGCCGGTCCGCATCGAGCTGACCGCGCGCGAGGCGGCGCTGTTCGAGGAGTTCGTCGACGACCTCGACGCGATCGGGTTCCGGGCCGAACGCGCGGGCGACCGGCAAGTCGCGGTGACGGCGGTCCCCGCGGTCTTCGACGCCGCGCTCGACCCCGACCTCCTGCGGGACGTCCTCTCAGCGCTGGTCGACGACGCGGCCGCGGGCGACGAGCCGGTCGCGGACGTCGTCGACGAGCTGCTCGCCGACCTCGCCTGCTACCCCTCCGTCACGGGGAACACCTCGCTGACCGAGGGGCGGGTCGTCGACCTCCTCGACCGCCTCGACGCCTGCGAGAACCCGTACGCCTGCCCGCACGGGCGCCCGGTCGTGATCCGGCTCGACCGCGACGAGATCGGGTCGCGCTTCGAGCGCGACTACCCGGGCCACGGCGGGCGGCGCGCGGAGTGAGTCGGCTGGGAAGGCCTCCCCATCCCACCGACCGCAGAGAGGTACGTTTTAGGCGACCGCGTCCGACCCGCGGACATGGAACGCGTAGCGATCGTCGGCGCGTCGATGACCCGGTTCGGGCAGCGCGACGCCTGGGTTCGGGAGCTGCTGGCGGAGGCGGGCGCGGCCGCGCTCGACGACGCCGGCGTCGACGGCGACGACCTCGACCACCTGTACGTCTCGAACATGGCCAGCGGCGAGTTCGAGGGACAGACCGGCGTCCCGAACGCGCTCGCCCACGACCTGGCCGCCCAGCCGGCCTACACCGCGCGGATCGACCAGACCTCCTCGTCCGGCGGCGCGGGCGTGTACGCCGCGTGGCAGTCGGTCGCCTCCGGCGCGAGCGACCTCACGATGTTAGTCGGCGGCGAGAAGATGACCCACCGGACGACATCGGAGGCGACCGACGTGATCGCGTCGCTCACCCACCCGGTCGAGTACAAGCAGGGCGTCACGCTCCCCTCCTTCGCGGGGCTCACCGCGCGCCTCTACCTCGACGAGTACGACGCGCCGCGCGAGAGCCTCGGCAAGGTCGCCGTGAAGAACCACAAAAACGGCGTGGACAACCCCCACGCGCAGTTTCAGAAGGAGGTCGACCTCGACACGGTGCTCGACTCGCCGGTCGTCGCCGACCCGCTCCGGCTGTACGACTTCTGTCCGATCACGGACGGCTCCGCGGCGCTCGTCTTCTGTCCCGAGTCCGTCGCCGAGGAGTACGCGCCCGACGGCAACTACGCCGTGATCAGCGGGATCGGCGGCGCGACCGACACCCACGTCGTCCACGAGCGCGCGGACCCGACGACGATGGGCGGCGTCGTCGACTCCTCCGATATCGCCTACGAGATGGCCGGGATCGGCCCGGACGACGTCGACGTGGCGGAGCTCCACGACATGTTCACCATCCTCGAGTTCCTCCAGAGCGAGGACCTCGGCTTCTTCGAGAAGGGCGAGGGGTGGAAGGCGGTCGAGGAGGGCGTCACCGACCGCGACGGCGAGCTCCCGATCAACACCTCGGGCGGGCTCAAGTCGAAGGGCCACCCGCTCGGGGCCAGCGGCGTCGCACAGGTGTACGAGATTTACCAGCAGGTCACCGGGAACGCCGGTCCGCGACAGGTCGAGGCCGACACGGGGCTCGCCTGTAACGTCGGCGGGTTCGGGAACTGCGTGACCACCACCGTCTTGGAGGGAAGCCAATGAGCGACAACGAGCACGACGACGCGACCGGAAGCGACGGCGAGGAGTCCGGCGGCGACGAACCGACGTTCGAGGCGGCGGAGTACGCGGACGGGACGGTCACCTACCCGCCCCACACCGTGAGCCCGAACGGCGCCGAGCGCGTCGGGACGGTCGACCTCCGCGAACACGAGGCCCGGGTGATCACGTGGACGACCTCGACCGCGACGCCCCCGGGCGTCCGCGAGCCGAACACGCTCGCGATCGTCGAGTTCGAGATGGGCGACGAGTACGACGGCCCGCCGGTCCGCGCGCTCGGGCAGATCGCGGAGCGCGAGGACGACTCCGGGAAGTCGTTCGACGTCGACATCGGCGACCGCGTCGAGCCGGTGTACGCCGACGAGTTGCGCGAGCCGGGCGCCGGCATCCGCGAGCCGGAGAGCCAGGACTGGGACGGGTTCCGGTTCCGACCGGTCGAGTAGCCGGACTTCTCCCCCGATTCGAGCCTCAGACCCGGAACCGCGCCGCGTCGGAGGCGGCGAGCGCGCCGAGCCGCTCCTCGTGGACCCCGTCGAGCGTGTACACGTCGGGTCGGTACCGGATCTCCTCGGTCGCCCCGTGGACCTCCCGCAGCCGGCGCCGCACCCGCTCGACGTCCGCCCGACCGAAGTAGTTCGGCGTGAACACCAGCACGGCGTGGTCCGTCTCGCCGAACGCCTCGCGGCCGGCGCGGGTCGTGACCTCCGCGTCCCAGAACCGCCCGGCTTCGACATCTTCGACGACCGCTTCCCAGAACTCGTCGACCGTCTCGGCGGGGCGCTCGACGAGCCACTTCCCGCTCAGGTACGTCGTCTCCAGCGCGAGGCGGTCGACGTCGCGGACGGTCTCGGGGTCGGCCGGGAGCGACGCCACTCGCTTCGGGTCGACTCCCGGCAGGTCTGCCTCGCTCGTCGCGGCCGGCCGCGTCACGTCGTGGTCCGGAAAGTAGCCGTCGCGGGCCTGCCTGGGAAATCCGGTCACGTGCTTGACCCGGAGCCAGTGCCACCCCTCCTCGTCGATTTCGGTGGGCGAGCGGTCTGTGACCATAAGACGGGTTGCGCGCCGCGAGGCAAAACCGTCCCGGCCGTCACGCCCGACGAGAGGACGCGCCCGCGGCGCTAGGGAGACTGGCTCGCGGCGCTCAGATCCGGCGGTAGTCGCCGAGCCGCGTCCCGTCGAGCAGGTACGCGTCCCCGGCCGGGAGCGCGGCGGGGAGGAACGGCGCGAGGAACGACTGCCCCTCGACGTTCACCCACGTCCCGCCCGACCGCTCGTTGAACGCGGGGAAGACGACGAGTTCGGGCGGGTCGGTGTCGCTGGCGTCCCCGACACCGTCCGCGCCGTCCTCGGCGAACGCCGCGGGGTCGAGCTCGCCGCGGAGCCACGCGCGCTCGACGCGCGAGCCGCCGACCGCGTCCTCCAGTCGCACTTGGGGGTGTTCGTGGCCCATACACACCACGTCGGCGTCGAGGAGCGCCGGGTCCGGCCACGTGTGGCCGTGGCAGACGGCGACGGTATCCCCGAGCACGCCGCCGCCGGCGCCGATCACGTCGAGGTCGTCCGCGAACGCCGCCGCGACGCCCGCGTCGTGGTTCCCCTCGACGAGCGTCATCGGCACGCGGTCGGTGACGGCGCGGATCAGGGTTTCCAGCTCCGCGCGCTCGTCGCCGTCGGGCGCTCCGATCCGGTGCGCGAGGTCGCCGAGGACGACGAGCCGGTCGGCGGCCGTCTCGGCGACGAGACCGCAGAGTCGCTCGCGCCGCGCGTCGGCGCGGGAGTCCAGTTCGACGCCGCGCTCGTAGCGCAGGCCGACCTCGATGCCGGCGTGGACGTCGGCGACGAGCAGCGCCCGCTCGTCGTTGAGGTCGGCCACGGCCGCCGGCTCGCCGACGACCGGTTCGACGGTGGTCGGCTCGCCCCGCGCCATCAGATCGGCTTGAGGAGCCCGTCGCCGGGCTCGTAACACTGCCCGCTCATCAGCGCGTCCTGGATGGCGTCCTCGACCGCGCCGGGGTCGACGCCGTGCTCGTCGGCGACGCGCTCGACGACCGCCTCGCGGGGCGCGCCGTCGCCGTCGTCGAGGTCGCCCATCGCCGCGACCGCCGCGGCTTCGAGGTCGACGTCGTCCGCCTCGGCGTCGGCGTCGGTCTCGGTCTCGACGTCGGCGGTCGCGGAGTCGGCCGCGTCGGCCTCGTCGCTTTCGGACCCGGCCGCGACCGCGTCGTCCGCGGCCGCGGCGGGGTCCTCGGCCTCCTCGCCGAGCTCCTCCGGGTCGGGCACGTCGATGTCGGCCTCGCCGGGCTCGTCGACCTCGGTCCCGGTCGCGAAGTCGGTGCCGAACTCGGACTCGATCTCCTCGCGCTCCTCGTCGTCGAGCTGGTACATGTCGTCGGCGTCCGCGTCCGGGTCGAGGTCCGGGGTCGCGTCCGCGTCGCCGTCGGATTCCGTCGTCGCGTCCGCTTCCCCGCCAGCGTCGAAGTCGCCAAGGCCGCCGTCGTCGGTCGTGGTACCGTCGTCAGTATCGGCGACGTCGTCGGTCGTCTCGGATGCGTCTCCCGCATCGCCGAGCGACTCTGACTCGTCGGCCGGAGTCGGTTCGGGCTCGACCGCGTCGTCCGTCTCGGGTTCGCTGGATTCGTCGATTTCCGACTCGGTCGATCCGGCGTCGGCACTCGACGCAGCGTCGGCACTCGATTCCGACTCCGCGGTCGGTTCGACATCGGTCTCTTCGGAGGGCGGTTCCGGCTCGTCGCCGGCGTTCTCGCCCGCGGCCTCGTCGCCCTCGACCGTCGCGACCGGCTCCGCGACCGTCACGTCGGTCTCGGGGAGCGGGCCGATCGCGGTCGCCTCGCCCTCGTCGGGGGCGATGTCGAGCGCGCGGACCTCGTCGCGGTCGCCCGCGATCAGCTCCAGCGCGTCGACCGCGAGCCGGCGGACCGCCTCGGCGTAGGCCGCGGTGGTGCCGTAGTGGTCGAGCGCCTTCGGGATCCCGGCCGCGAGCGGGGCCGGGGCGCCGCCCGCTTCCAGCGCCGCGCGGAGCTCCTCGCCGCGCAGGTCGGAGTCGAGCGCCTTCGCGAACACCGCGAGGCGGTCGAGCGTGGCCTCCGCGGCGGAGACGACCCACCGGTCGCGGGTGTCGGCGTCGACCTCGTTGAGGCTCTCCGGGCGGACGGAGGTGAACACGCGGTCGGAGTCCTCCGGCTCGAAGGTGCGGGCCTTGCCCGTGAGCGCGACGAACGCCGGCGGCTCGGCGCGTTCGAGGAACGTCTGCGCCTCCGGCTGGTACTGGCCGGCGTAGGTGACGAACGCGCCGGAGGGGTCGACGACGCGGCCGCGGCGCGTCTCGTCGTTGACGCGCTCGACCTCGGTGAGCACGCCGGCGGTGAACAGGCGGTTCACCCGCGCGCCGGTCGGCGTGACGACGTAGTTCGGGGCGCGCTCCTCGTCGCTCTCGGAGTAGGAGAGGGACGCGTCGTCGAACTCGGCCGCGAACACCCGGTAAGCGACCTCCCGCGCGCCCGGCCCGTCGTCGCTCATTCGCCCACCTCCGCGAGCGCGGCGCGGGCGTGGTCGGCCGGGTCGTCGTCCGCGAGCTCGAACTCGACCGCGTCGAGGGTGGCGCCGTAGTCGTCGACCGAGAGGTTCCCGCGGACGCGGTAGGCGCGCCCGACGAGCGTGTCGGCGATGTCGTCGGCGACGACCTCCTTGTCCATCGCGTCCTTCGCGGCGTCGAGGGCGTCGTCGAGGCCGCCGCCGTACACCTCGGCGGTGAGCTCGTCGTCGAGGACGACGGTGACGGTGTCCGTCCCGTCGTCGAGGATCGCCTTCACGCGGAGGTCGTCCTCGCCGTCGACGTCGCCGTGGCTCCGGCACTGGCCGTTCTGGACGACGCGGCCGCACTCCGGACAGCGCTCGATGAGCCCGGAGCCGTCGCGGACCTCCAAGACGTTGCCGACGACCTCGACGTCGAACATCCCGCCGGAGCCGACCGCGTCGGCGACCGAGAGGCGGGGGGCGTCCTCGGCGACCTCGACCGGGTCGGGGAGCGGGGTGACCGTCGAGAACTCGGTGAGGTTGATCGAGGGGACGCCGCGGAACTCCCGGACGTACACGTCCTCGATCCGGAGGTCGGCGCCGGCCTCGATCTCGGAGCGCGGCTGCCAGTCGGTGAAGGGGAGCTTCGCGGTCTCGTCGCCGACGACCCCCTCTAAGATGTCCGTCTCGCCGTCGCGGCCGGAGATGGTCTTCTCGTCGACCTCCAGCACCCGGACCTCCACGTTTCGCCCGCGGTCGCCGGCCGTGACGTCGACGAGGCTGCGGTCGCCGCCGACCTCGCGGTCGACCTCGACCGGCTCGTCGGCGATGGCGACGGTGGTGGAGTCGTTGAGGTTGAGCTCCGGCTCGCCCTCCCACTCGCGGACGCCGGCGTTGCCGATCGTCAGCGAGTCGCCCGGCTCGAAGCCGAAGTCCTGCCAGGCGGTGTAGGAGATGACGCCGGTCTCGTCGGCGACCTCCCCCTCGCGGATCGTGAGGTCGTCGCCCTGGTAGCGGATCGTGCGCGTCCCCTGCGTGAGCACGCGAACGGTGACCGTCACGCCGTCGTGGTCCGTCGTGATCTCGCCGACGTCGACGGCGTCGGGCGTGGGCGACGACCCGCCGCCACCGCCGCCGTGCTTCCGGCGGACGCTCTGTTTCGCCTCGTCGATCGGGACGCTGTACTCCAGTAGGTTCTCCAGGTCGGCTTTGACCTCCTCTTTGTCGACGCCGAGGTCGGAGGCGAGCTCCTCGGCATGGCTGTTGACGTCCATCGAAGCGAGGTTCGGCGCCGCCGCACAAAAGGATTCACCACCGCTCGGGCGACCCGCGCCGGGTCGGCGCTCCCCGGGGCGTCGCGGCCTCGACGGCCGGTGACCCCCGTCGCGTCGCCGGCACAGCTAAACCGCTCCCGGTCGCAGGAGTCCACATGGACGACACCGACATCAATGTCGACGCGCGGATCGCCGAGGACCGCACGGTCATCGACGTGACGGGCACGAGGGACGTCGCCGTCGTCGTGCGGTCGGACGACGGCGAGCGGATCTACCTCCCGCCCGAGGGGTTCGACGACCCGGTCGGGGGGTCGCCGTACACCTCGCCGTACCAGGGCGCCGGCGCCGGCGGCGAGGAGAGCCCGTACGGCGGGGCGACCGGCAGCACGCGCGGCGTGATGGAGACCGCGGACGGGTTCCGGGTCACGCACCCGCAGCCGGTGACCGAGTTCGACGTGTTCCGAGGCGGAGAGGACTGACGGAAGGCTTCGCGAAAGGGGGATTCGGACGGGTCAGGCGACGTCTTCGTACACGGCGAGCGTGTCCTCTGCGACGTCGCCCCACTCGCGGCGCTCGTACTGCGGCGGCTCCTCGCGGTCGAGCGCTTCGATGAGCCCGTCGACGATCGACTCGGAGTCCGTCTCGACCTCGACGAGGCAGCCGTCGGGGAGGACCTCGGCGACGCCGGAGCGGGTCGCGACGACCTGCGTCCCCGCCTCCAGCGCCTCGGTGATCGTGATCCCGAACGGCTCCGCGTAGGAGGGCGAGACGAACGCGTCGGAAGCGGCGTAGTAGTCGCCCAGCTCCGCCTCGGGGACGTAGCCGACGAACTCGACGCGGTCGTCGATGCCGAGCAGCTCCGCGAACCGCTTCAGCTGCTCGGTCTGGTGGCCCGACCCGCCGACGACGAGCGTCACGTCGCGGCCGCGGAGCTTCTTGGTCGCGTACAGGAGGTGGGAGATCCCCTTCTGGTCGGTGTGGCGGCCGACGAAGAACAGCATCTCGCCGTCGATGCCGAGGTCCTCGCGCACGTCCTTCCCGGAGAACTGCGGCGTCGAGAAGCCGTTGTACACGACCCGCGAGTCAGCGTCGTACAGCTCTCGGATGTCCTCGCGGACGATCTCGCTGACCGCGATGTTCGTGTCGGCGGCGTTCGCGAGCCGGCGCTCGGTCTCGACCTCGCGGCTCGGCGGGTCGATGTTGCGGTCGCTCGCCAGCGAGTGGAACGAGGAGACCCAGGTGGCGTCGGACTCGCGGGCGGCGGCGCGACCGGGACCGTAGCCGAACCAGTCGTGCGTGTGGATCACGTCGTGGTCGGGCGCGAGCTCGGCGAACCGGTCGGAGAGCTGTCCGACGCGCGCCGCGACGTCGCCCTCGCCGGTCTCGACGGGTTCGAGCCCGGGCTCGTCGTCGGGCGCGAACTCCGCGGGCAACACCAGCGTCACGTCGACGCCGAGGTCGTCGCGCAGCCCGGTGAACAGTTCCCCCACGTGGACGTCGAGCCCGCCGGTGATGTTCGGCGGGAACCCCCACCCCAGCATGAGTACGCTCGGCGGCATACACCCCCGTTTCGGGAGTCGGCACTTAGGTATGCCCCTCGTGGCGTGCGGTGGAGCGGGACAGAGGGAGTAGAGGGAATCGGAGAGAGGAGTGGAAGGAACCGGAGAGAGCCCGGCCGAAAGGGGAGTCGGCCCCGCTCAGGCCGCGCGGACCGCGTCGCGCAGCGCGTCCGTGCGCTCGGTGATCGACTCGGCGGCGTCCGCGAGCACGTCGAGCGGGTCGCCCTCCTCGGCCTTGACGGTGAGGACGGGCTCGGTCTGGCCCCCGGACTGCTCGGGGTTCATGTCGTAGGTCGCGGCCGCGACGTCGTCCGACTCCAGCAGGGCGCCCTTCAGCACGTTCATGAACGTGTGGTCCTCGCCCGCGATCTCGATGTGGAGTTCCGTGTCGGTCTTCTCGATGACCCGCAGTTCCATACCCGAGAGGTCGGGCGAGCGGCGTTTCAAGCTTTCGTCTCCCGAATATCGACGGATGCGGACGGGTGGCACGCGACCCGAAAGCGTATGCCGCCCGCTCCGGTGGCCGCCCTATGGAGATCCGACGGCTACCGACCGACGAGGACGCCCTCCGCCGCTACGCCGCCGAACTGTGGCTCCCCTACCACCGCGATCTCGCGGCCGCTGCGGAGAGCCACGCGCTCGCCGACCGGCCGGACGAGGAGCTGATCGCGGCCGAGACGGAGTTTCGGCGCGACCTGCTCCGCGAGAACGCGGACCGCCGGCTGTGGGTCGTATCGGTCGATTCGGAACTCGCTCCGGACGGCGTCGATTCCGGGACGCTCGGTCCCGAACGCCTCGACCCCGAGAAGCCCGCGCCCGCCGGGGTCCCCGATCCGGACCACGACCTTGTCGCGTTCGTCTCGACGAGCGTCGACGCGTGTCCGGAGGTGTTCGACCGGCCGGACCGGCTCGTTGTGGGAGACATCTACGTGGACGAATCGTACCGAGGGAGTGGGTTGGCGGACCGGTTGCTGGAGCGAGCAGCGGTAGATGCGCGCGAGCGGGACTGCGGCGAACTCCGGCTCGACGTGGACGTCGACAACGAGCGCGCGGCGGCGTTCTACGAGAAACGGGGGTTCGAGCCGTATCGGAACCAGCTGACGCGAGACGTGAAGTGAGCGACTATTTATAAGTCGGAGATTCCGGATCGACGATGGACTCCGCCAAATACCCAATCGTTTGCTTATAAATAGCGGTTGGCGGATCGGCGGAGAATCCTGCCAACATCCCAACCAATTATTTATAAATGGTTGATAGCGGATCAGCGGTGAACACCTCCAAAGCCCCAGCCGGGAGGGCGGCGCACGCTCGCTGCGCTCCTCAGTCGCTCACGTCGCTCGCTCCTTGCGGTGCTTACGTCGCCTGCGCCGCCCTCCCGGCTGCCCCTTTGAGTCCCACCCCGCACCGCACAGCACAGCACCCCACCCCGCACCGCACAGCACAGCACCGCGCCTCGCGCCTCCCCAGCCTCGTCAGTCGCCTCCGCTTCGCTCCGGCGACTGACTCCCTCGCGCGGTGCTGTCTCGCGGCCGCCGAGGGCGGCCGCTCGGAGGCGCGCGCCACCGCATCCCCTCACAGCGATCGGGAGTTGTGTTTATAAATAGAGCCACCGACCGTGGCCTGGTTCACGATGACCTGCGCGCGCCGGTGCGGCCGCTCTGCGGTCGATAAACGCAAAACGGGTCGCTCCGACAGCGAGACGTTACTCGTCGGCGTCGACGGCCACTTCGTCGGCGTCGACGTCGACGGCGGCCTCCTCCTCGGCGGCGACCTCGCTCGGACGCGCTTCGAGGGTCAGCTTCTGGACCTCGACGCGGCGGAGCGGGTAGATCTCCTTGGCGTCGCCGTAGATGGCCGACGAGAGGTTCCCGTCGACGATCGCGTCGACGAACGCCTCGAAGGTGCGCTCCTCGGCGGCGGCGTGGACCTTGTCGATCATCACGCGGCGGATCGCCTTCTCCTGCGAGCGGTCGGCCTTCTTCGTCGTCAAGGCGACGGGCTGGACGCGGACGCGGTAATCGTCCGTCGTCAGCACCGTGATCGACGCCTCGACCTTCGAGGCGCCGCGGCGGACGAGCGAGCGCAGGTAGTCCCGCGTCAGCTCGTACTTGATGAACTCGGTGTACGCCGAGTCGCTGCCGACGTCGGTGATCTTGAAGGTTAGCTTGGTGTTGTTCGCGTTGGAGTCGCCCGTCAGCTCGTCGAGCGTCGTCGTGATCGTGCGGCCGACGACCTGCTGGGGCTCCTCGGCGAGCGTCTCGCCGAGCTCCTGCCGGTCGAACTGTTCGGGCGCCAGCACGGTGTACCAGCGCTTCTGTTCTCTGCTCTTGGATACGGATCGTTCGCTCATGTGTCGGATTGTGTGTCGGTGTCGGTCGTCTGCGGTTCGTCTGTGGAGTCGAGTGGAGCCGCGGCGTCCGCGGCGTCGGCGTTCGCGGCGTCTGCGTCGGCGGTGGCGTGATCGCGCGCTCGGTCGATGACCCGGTCGGCGACGCGCAGGTTCACGAGGTGGTCGTCCAGCGTCGACTGGAGCCCCCCGGTCGTCGGCCGCGCGACGGTACAGGCGACGACGTCGCCGTCGACGCGCGTGCGCATCGAGTCGGTCTCGTCCGGCCCGAGCGCGGCCGCGACCGTCGCGGCGTCGGCGTGCCGAGTCCGGACCGTGGCGGTCCGGCGGGTCTCCTCGGGCATCTCAGATCGCCTCCCTGAGCGCGGCCAGCGCCGCCGTGATGTCGGCGTCGCCGCCGTCGTTCGCGTCCGTCTCGACGGCGATCCCCCCGCGTTCGGGGGTCCCCCAGCCGTCGCCGCCGACCTCGCCGGCGGCGGTGCGGCAGGCGTTGCCGAGGCCGGTCGGCTCGATCGCGGCCGCCGCCAGCCGACCGGTGCCCTCGTCGAGCGCGATCGCGACGGGCTCCGGCGACCGGAAGTCCCGGACGAGTCGGGCGACCGTCGGCAGGATCGCGGGCGAGCCGTCGGCCGCCGCGGCGTCGACACGGGCGACGACGCAGCCGTCGTACCGGCCGACGGTCGCCGCGTCGAGCGCGCGGTGCGCCGCCAGGCCGTGGCGGCGCCACGCGTCGAGCGCGGCCGTCCGGAGCGAGTCGTCCGGGTCGCCCGCGAGCGCGAGCGCGACGCCCGTCCCGGGCGCCTCCCGGGCGAGCGCGTCGAGCACGTCGGCGTAGCCGCCGACCGTCTCGAACGGGCCGTCCATCGCGTACGGGCGGAGCGCGCGCTCGACTGCCGAGGCCGCGCGCTCGCTCGCGTCGTCGCCGTCGACCGCGTCGACCGCGACCAGCGACGCGAGGCGCCGGCGGTCGTCGGCGTCGGGGTCGGTCGGGAGTTCGAGGGGGGCGAGCGCGTCGCGCGCCGCCTCGGGGTCGCCGGAGTACCGGGTCCGCGCGAGCGTCGAGGCCGCGAGGGCCTCCGCTCGGGACGGTTCCTCGTCGACCGTTCCCGAGACCGGGAGCGCGACGCCGGGCCGCCGCTCGACGCGGCCGGCCCGCTCCGCGGCGTCGAGCGCGTCGCCGGAGCCGTCGGCGCCGGGGATCGACCCGGCCGCGACGACGCCGGCGAGCGCGACCACGGGGTCGGGCTCGACGCCGAGTTCGCGGGCGACCGCGAAGGCCGCCGCGCTCGCCGGCCGTCCCGTGCCCGGAATCGCGTGCGGGCCGCGGTCGACGCCGACGGCCACCGCGACGCCGTCGTCGACGTCGTCGGGGACCGGGTCGGGGTCGACGCGCGCCTGAAACGGCGTGCCCGTCGCTCGGAGCGCTCGCGCGAGCAGCCCGGCCGCTGCCAGCGCGTCGCCGTCGTCGGTCGCGACGAGCCGGACGAACGGCGCGTCTGCGAGGACGCCGGCGAGCGCGTCGGGGGCGGGCGTGGCGGACGTCGCTTCGGTCATGTGGGTTGGGTCTCGGTGTCGGTGGCGGCTCGGCAGTCGCCGCGTGAGGCCGCGTTACTCCTCGAGGTACTCGACGGCGTTCTCGTAGGTGTACGTGAACTCCTCGTCGATCTCGTCGCCGCGGTAGTAGTTCGCGAGGCGGCGGATCTTCGACTCCGTGTTCTGGAGCGCGCGCTTGTTCTGGTGGTCCTGCCCGTTCTCCTCCATGTGCTCGCGCAGGCGGATCGCCTGCGACATGAGGTTGCGGAGGTCTTCCGGGATGTCGGCGTCGGCGTCGTGTTCTTCGAGGATCTCGGTGACCTTCTTGCCGGTCGCCAGCTTCACGTCGGGGACCGGGACGCCCTTGACGCCCTCGTCGCGCAGCTTGAGGCCGATGACGCTGGGGTCGTGGCCCTGCTCCGCCAGTTCGACGACGCGGGACTCGATGTCCTCGGCGTCGACGTCGCTCCACTCCGGGGTCTCGTCCGTCGCCGGCTTGTCCGAACCGGACGAACCGCGACGGCGCGTGTGCATTCGTGCCATTGTCTGTCTGGTTGGAACGGCACAACCGCAACGTGACCGCGACTCCGCGCGACGCGGCTACGAATCCCTCGCGGAGCGAGCGATCCGACCGGACGGCCCGCGCGAGCGGCCCGCCCGACCGCGACGTCGGAGGCGTCGGCGCACTGCTACATTCCCAAGCCGCGGGCGAAAGGGCCCCGGCGAGTCGGATCTGCAGCTGTGCTGTTCCCGTCTGCGGAGTCGCCGCCGGGGTCCTTAAGAGTGTTCTTGTGGGGCGGAGCGGTGCGGCCGCCCTCGCGCCCGTCCATCTCTCGTTCGTGCCGCGCCGCCCGCGGATTTGTTCCGCGCGAGCGCTCCGCGGAAGGGAGGATTTAGGTGAGTCGTGGATGTTCGGAGCGGTGTGACCGATAGATGACCGAAACCAGAGACGGGGACCCGCCGGCGACCGACGGCGGGAGGTCGACAGACGGCGTGGAGTCGCCCGACGGAAGCGAGTTCGGCGTCGGCGAGCAGGACGGCGACGGCCCGCGGATCGAGTTCCGCGGGGGGAAGTGGGCGAGCACCGTCCCGCTCGTCTTCTTCATCGCCTGGGCGATCCTCCAGAGCGGCGTCCTCGGGATCGGCGACACCAACGGCCTCGTCGTCGGCGCGCTGATCGGGACGACCCTCGGGATGTTCCTCGTCCGCGGCGACTGGAAGGCGTACGCCGACACCATCTTCGAGGGGATGACCCAGCGCGTGGCCGCGACCGCCATCGTCGCGTGGCTGTGGGCCGGGATGTTCGCCCAGACGCTCCAGACCGGCGGCTTCGTCGAGGGGCTCATCTTCGCGGCCGACGCTCTGAACGTCGGCGCGTCGACGTTCCCGGCGGCCGCGTTCGTCCTCTGCGGCCTCCTCGCGACCGGCATCGGCACGGGGTACGGCGCGACCGTCGCGTTCGTCACCCTCTTTTTCCCGGCCGGCGTCCTCATCGGCGCGAACCCGGTGCTGCTGTTCGCCGCGATCTTGTCCGGGGCCGTCTTCGGCGACAACCTCGCGCCCGTCAGCGACACGACGATCGTGAGCGCGGTGACGCAGGACGCCGACATCGGCGGCGTCGTCGCCTCGCGGTTCAAGTACGCGATCGGGGCGGCGGTCCCCGCGTTCGCCGCCTACCTGATCGCCGGCTCCGTCATGTCCGGGGTGAGCTTGGAGGGCGCCGTCGCGCTCCGCGAGTCCGCGAACGCGCTCGGGCTCGTTCACCTGCTCTCGATGGGGATCGTCATCCTCACCGCGGTCGCCGGCCGCCACATCGTCGAGGCGATCTCGTGGGGGCTGCTCGTCGCGATCGCCTTCAACCTCCTGTTCGGGTTATCGAGCGCGAGCGACATCGTCGTCTTCACCGTCACGGAGGCCGGGTCGCTCTCCGGGCTGCCGGTCGTCGAGGTCGGTGAGACCGCCGGCGTCGGCGGGAGCCTCTACTCCGGCGCGGTCGGGTTCTTCCCGCTGATCGTCCTCACGCTCCTGATCGTCGCGATGGCGCAGATCATGATCCGCGGCGGCGGCTTCGAGGCGATCCAGACGTTCCTCCTCGACCGCGTCGCGACCACCGTCCGCCGGGCGGAGCTCACGATGGTCCTCGGCACCGCGACGATCAACGGGATGATCACGATCAACACCGCCGCGGAGATCGCGATCGCCCCGTACATCGCCCGCATCGGCGAGAAGTTCAACATCAACGGCTACCGTCGCGCGAATATCCTCGACGCCAACACCTCCGCGCTCGGCTACATCTTCCCGTGGGCGGGCGGCGTGCTCGTGGGGTACCAGGTGATGGTCGGCCCCGACGGGCTCGGCGCCGAGTACGGCCCCGGGATGGTCGTCAACCCGATCGAGGTCGTGCCGTACGTGTTCCACGGCTGGTTCCTCGTGGCGATATTCGTCCTCGCCGCGATCACCGGCTTCGGGCGGGAGTACATTCCCGACCGCGTCTCCGAGGAGGTGTCGCGCGCGTGAGCGTCTTCGACAAGTTCCTCGCCGGCTGGTCGTTCCGCGGGTCGACGCCGGACTACGCGGCCGGCGACGTCCTCGAAGTGATGGTGACCGGAGAGGAGGACGGCGGTGCCGGCGAAGGCGGCGGTAGTGCCGGTGAGGGCCGCGGCGGCCACGTCGCCCGCATCGGCGACTCGACGCTGCGGATCGAGGGCGCGCCGGCCGACGCGATCAACACGCGGATCATCGTCGACGTGGAGTCGTGGGACGACTCGGCGCACACCGGCCGGGCGACCTACCGGAAGACGGTGGGCGAGAGCGCGTTCTAATCAGTAATCGAGGCGTATTTTTTTCGGGGTCGTCGATTCGGCTATTTGCTTATAAATGGCTCTGTTGAAATTCTATTCTTCAGACACACTATCGTCTGAAACAGCCGGTCGCTGAAGAGTGCGTATTGAACCCGGTCATAGAGTACCTGCTCGTTTTGGGTACTATCTATATGTCTAATTTCCCGCGATCTTCTCGGTAAAAAGCTTATATGACCAGTGAGTCAGCGTGGTGTATGGACTCACGGCTAGAATCGCTTCTTCTCGGGAAGTCGTTGAACCTATCACTTCGGTATCTCGGGTACTCGGTCATTCTCATGGCCTTGTTCTTCGGTCAACTCTATCTTGTTGGAAATTCCGGTATGGGAAACTCATTTCTTGGAGTCACGGTATCAGCGATTATTCTGGCAGGGATACACACATATCGCAACGACGGGATACTCGTGAGTATCGCCGTCGCCGTGATCGTCATAAGCGGCTCCGCCCTGTATAGTGTCATCTCGCTTAATCACCCCCAACCTGACTATGGGCTTTTAACCGGCGTGGGGGGAGCAATGTTGTATGGTGTCCCAATAGGGATTGTATCATCTACTGTTGCGTTTGCTTTACGGCGATTTGGCCCGAGCCAATCAGGTGTCGTATCTGAGGAAAAATAGAAGTATAAGCACTCCTCCACTGAGTAAACCCCAGAAACCTTCAGTAGTTCACCTGTACTGAGCGATTTGGGGTGTGAAACTATCAACCTCTGAGGATTTCAACAAATCCCTATAAATGGATGATGGCGGATCGGCGGTGAACACCACCAACGTACCAACCGAGTTCTTATAAATGGTTGACTGCGGATCGACGGCGACCACCGCCAAAGCCCCAGCCGCTCGGCGATACACAGGTGACCATCACTCGATGGCGCACACCTCCAAAGCCCCAGCCGCTCGGCGATACACAGGTAACCATCACTCGATGGCGCACACCTCCAAAGCCCCAGCCGCGAGGACTCGATGCGCTCGCTGCGGTCCTCGGCGCTCACTCCGTTCGCGCCTGCGGTCCTTACGTCGCGCGTCTTCGTCCTCGCGGCTGCCCCTTTGAGTCCCACCCCGCCCCGCACCGCAACCGCACAGCACCGCAGCCTCACACCTCCCCAGCCTCGTCGCTGGCGCCGCTGGCGCCAGCGACTCCCTCGCGCGGGCTCCTCGCGGCCTGTCGGCCGCTCGGAGGCACGCGCCACCGCAGTTGTTTTTAAATACCACATCGTCGGAGCGGGGTTCAGCCGCCGCGAATCGACGTGGAGCGGCGCGGACCGGGGCGCTTTTTATGACCACGCTCGAATCGACGGACGTGCTATCGGTCGAGCTTCACGCGCATTCCGCGCTGTCGTACGACGGGCGCGACCCGGTCGAGCTCCTCTTGGAGCAGGCGGCCGCGGTCGGGCTCGACGCGCTCGCCGTCACCGACCACGACGAGATCGACGCCAGCATCGAGGCGGCCGAGAAGGCCCCCGACTACGGCCTCGTCGGCATCGTCGGCATGGAGGTGACCTCGGCGGTCGGCCACGTCCTCGCGTTCGGCATCGAGGAGCGAGTCGAGAGCGGCCTCCCCTTCGACGAGACGCTCGACCGGATCCGCGATCAGGGCGGGATCGCGGTCGTCCCCCACCCCTTCCAGAAGTCCCGCCACGGCGTCGCCGCGCACATCACCGACGACCAGCTGGCGAGCGCCGACGCCGTCGAGGTGTACAACTCCCGGCTGTTCACCGGGCGCTCCAACCGACAGGCCGAGAAGTTCGCCGTCCGCAACGGCCTCCCGATGACCGCCGGCAGCGACGCCCACATCTCAGAGATGGTCGGCCAGGCGGTGACGGAGGTGGGCGCCGACGAGCGCTCCGCCGCCGCGATCCTCGACGGGATCGCCGACGGCCGGACGAGCGTCGTCGGCAAGCGCACCCCGTGGCGGGTCTCGCTCAGGCAGTTCGGCGGCGGCGCCAAGCGCCGCGCGCTCCGCGCGCTCGACGCCCTCCGGTGACCGCGATGACGCCCCCCGATTCGTCCGATCTGCGCGGCGCCCCCGCGGACCGCGTCCGCGACGCCCTCCGCGACGGCGACCGCCTCCCCGGCGGGCGCGGCTTCGCCGGCCTCTTGGCCGACCCGCCGAGCCTCGGGGGCCCGGTCCTCGTCCGCGACGTCCTCGGCCGGCAGCCGCTGTTCGTCGAGCGCGAGGCGCTCGACGCCGAGACGGGGCGGGATCCGACCGCTCCCGACGCGCGGAGCTTCGACCGGACCGCTCTCGACGAGCCCGAACCGGTCCCGGCCGGGAGCGTCGTCTCGGCGAGCGGGACCGAACGCGTCTGGGGGCTTCCCGACTCCGGGCCGACCGCAGACCGGGGGACCGCGCTGTCGGCGGTCGACGACGCGGTGAGCGCGGCGCTCGACGACCTCTCCGCGGGGTCCAAGGAAGGCGACCTCGCGGTCGCCTTCTCCGGCGGCGTCGACTCCGGGCTCGTCGCGGCCGCCGTCCCCGAGGCCCCCTGCTACGTCGCCGGCTTCGAGGGGAGCCACGACGTCGCGGCCGCGCGCGACGCCGCGAGCGCGATGGGCCGCGACCTGCGGGTCGTCGAGATCACGCACGGGGATCTCACGCGCGCCGTCCGCGCGGTCGCAGCCGCGACCGGCCGCCGGAACCCGATGGACGTCGCCATCGCGGTGCCGCTGTTCCTGACGGCCGAGGCGGCCGCGGCCGACGGGTACGACCGGCTCGCGCTCGGGCAGGGCGCCGACGAGCTGTTCGGCGGCTACAGCAAGGTCGTCGACCCCGCCGAGGACCCCCGCGTCGACGCCGACACCGTCCGCGGGGCGCGGACGGAGACGGTGCGTACGCTGCCCGACCAGCTGGAGCGGGACGTCCTCGCGCTCCGCGCCGCCGGCGTCGAGCCCGCGACGCCGCTGCTCGACGACCGGGTCGTCGCCGCCGCGCTGGCGCTCCCCGACGACCTGCTCGTGGACGGGGACGAGCGGAAGGTCGCGCTCCGACGCGTCGCGGCCGGGCGCGTACCGGGATCGGTTCACGCCGCGGACAAGAAGGCGGTCCAGTACGGCACGTACGTCTCCCGCGAGCTCGACCGCCTCGCGCGGCGGGCGGGCTACAAGCGGCGGATGGACGACCACGTCGGGAAGTACGTCGACGCGCTGTGTTCCGAGGAAAAACCGGCCGGTGAGGGCCGGAACTGACCAAGTCGCCGCGCGGAGTACCAGTCCTGCGGCCGACGCCCGAACGAACGGGCGTCTACTGAGATATCGACAGGACAGGTATAAAATCCGGGCAGTAGCGACAAATATGACTCCGTTGCGGCCGGACAGAAAACGATCGTCCGCAGATACGACCCATTACTGCCGGATCTCCGCATCGATAGCCCGCTTTGCCGGGGGAAGTTCACGTCCATCCGGGCGAGAACCGACCGGTTCGCGGACTCGCTGGCGGTCGCCGCGTCAGCGGACCAGGTACGGGTCGCTGCCGGCGATGAACCGACCGAGATCGCTCTCGCGTCGGAAGTCGGTCGAGCGGAGCTCCCGCAGCGACTCGACGAGCCGGTCGGCGTCGCCGTCGGTCCAGTCCGCGGGATCCTTGATCGGGACGACGAGCCAGCCGGCGCCGAGGAGCTCCTCGCCGTGGAGCGCGTCCATGTCGATCTCGGTCTTCCAGGCCCGCGCAGTGTACGTCTCGAGGACGTGTTCGGTCGCCCGCGCGCCCACCGGGAGCAGCACGTGGGCCGCGATGGCGCGGAGCTCGGCGTCGAAGAAGCGCTCCATGTCGTCGTAGGCGTCGTCGTCCGGCGGCCCCTCGCTCTCGCACATGTGGAGGTACGAGAGGAACGTGCGGTCGGTTCGGAGGGGGTCGACCGCGTTCGGGTCGCCCTCGCGGGCGACGCCGTCGGGGTCGACGCCGTCGGCGATCCCGCCGATCAGTCCGGCTTCCGCGAGCGCCGACAGGAACGCGGGCGACCACGGTTCGCCGGTGAAGGGGACGCCCGCAGCGGTCCCGCCGTGGACGCCGGGACGATCGCCGACGACGTGGAAGTCGGCGTTGGCGTCGCCGTAGCCGGGGACGAACGAGGGGCAGTCGGGGCGCATCCCGAAGGGGTTCCGGATCCGGTCCGTGACGTTCTGCACGCGATTTGGTAGGCCCGCGCCCGGTTATATCCCGTTCGGTCCGGAGCGAGCGGCTCGGGGAGCGAGCCCCGCGGGACGACGGACGGGGCGAGCGGGGCCGATGCGAGGCGCACGAGGCGACGAGGATTCCCATAAGTTATGGAGATAAACGGGGTCAATCCGGGTTGGGATACGCGTCGATCGACGCGGAACGGGAGAAGTTTCAGGATCGTTAATTTACGACCGAAAACCGCAAGACTGCGGCGCGGTTGTCTCGGGAGCAAGCACGGAAGATATTTATACATCCCCGCGTTCCGCTGGAGCAGAAGTCCAATGTTCGACCGCATCCGAACCGCGGCCCTCTTCGGGCTGCACCAAGCGACCGTCGCCGCCGGGATCTCGCTGTTCCCGGTGGCCGTCTTCGCGCGTCAGCGCCTCGGTATCAACGTCCCCGTCGGCCGACTCGTCGAGATCACCACCGAGGCGTTCGAGACCGTCGCCGAGGAGTGACCGCGCCGCCGTAGCGACTCGTTTTGCGCAGCCGACTACGCCGAACCCACTCGGAGCGACCGTGCCGTCGATCTCCCCGGAGCGCCGCTCCCGTCGCCGCCTCGATCCGAGCCCCGTACCTCCTCGCCGTCGGCCGGTCGCGGCCCGGCGACGGATAGGCCCGTCGGAACCGGTCGGCGGCCCCCGAAGGGTTGCCTTTATCAGCGCGCCGAGCCAACGAGCGTGTAATGCGAACACCGACTGGCGACCTCTCCGACGGGCCGGCCGCCGACCTGGGCCGCGACCAGCCCGTCTTCGGACCGGAGCTCGGCGAGTTCGAACACAGCGAGCGACGCGCCGCGAAGGCGGAGGAGGACGGCGAGATGAAGACCGGGACCACGACCGTCGGCATCAAGGCCGACGACGGCGTCGTGATGGCGACCGATATGCGCGCCTCCCTCGGCGGCATGGTCTCCTCGAAGGACGTCCAGAAGGTCGAGGAGATCCACCCGCGCGGCGCCCTCACCATCGCGGGCTCCGTCTCGGCGGCCCAGAACCTCATCTCGACGCTCCGCGCCGAGACGAGCCTCTACGAGGCCCGCCGCGGCAAGGACATGTCGATGGAGGCGCTGTCGACCCTGACGGGGAACCTCCTCCGCTCCGGGGCGTTCTTCGTCGTCCAGCCGATCCTGGGCGGCGTCGACGACGAGGGCGCGCACATCTACTCCATCGACGCCCTCGGCGGCACGACCGAGGAGGAGTACACCGTCACGGGCTCCGGGTCGCAGTACGCGCTCGGCGTCCTCGAACAGGAGTACGACGACGAGGTCACCATCGACGAGGCGAAGACCATCGCCGCGAAGGCGATCCAGTCCGCCGTCGAGCGCGACCTCGCATCGGGCAACGGGATCAACGTCGCGGTCGTCACCGACGACGGCGTCGAGATCACCCGGTACAAGGAGTTCGACGACCTGCTGTAGGGCGGCCCGCCGACGAGGTGAGTTCGCCGACCGCTTTTCGCTGCGACCTTCGACGATAGTCCGCTCGCTACCGACGAGTCCGTTCACCGGTCCGTTTCGAACGGTCGTCGGTCCGTTCCGAACGTTCGACTGTCCGTTCCGAACGTTCGTCTGTCCGTTCCGAACTCACCGCCGCAGGCCCGGGGGCGCGCGGATGCCGTCGCCCCAGTAGAACCGCGGGCCGAGGAGGAGGTAGCCGCACGAGAGGAACAGCAGCGCGAACGCGAACCCCTCGCCGATCCACGCCGGGAGCGCGTCCGTCGCCATGTGGCCGGCGGGCGTGAGGATCACGGCGGCCTGAACGACGCCCATCACCAAGGCGTCCTGCGCGTGGAGGTCGGGGTACGTCACCGTCGAGCCCATGAGCAACGCGAACGTCGTCGTCGCCGCGACGAGGAGGAGCGGGGCGGTGTACCCCGCGATGACGGCGGCCGCGAGCACCGTCGCCGCCAGCGTGGTCGGGACGCCCACCGTCTCGCGGGCGCCGTCCTCGTCGACCGTGTAGAGGCCGAGGCGGGCGACGGCGGCGGCGACGAACACCGCCCCCGCGCCGACCCCGGCGGCGACGAGGACGGGGTCCGTCGCGAACGAGCGCCCGTCGCGGACCACGGCAGCCACGAGCGCGGCGGGCGCCACGCCGAAGGAGGCGACGTCGGCCAGCGAGTCGAGGTACGGGCCGGCGGGGGTCGACCCGCGGTGCCGGGCGACGACGCCGTCGAGGCCGTCAGCGACCGCGGCGAGGAGGACGAGCCGGGCCGCGAGCGCGACGTCGACCGTGGCGGCGACGACGGCGAGGAAGCCGACGGCGGCGTTGGCCACGGTCACCGCGTCCGCGAGCCCGAGGCGCCGAGCGAACCGCAGAGGCATACCGTATCGGTCGACGAGCCGGGTTTTAGGGCTTGTTATCTCGTCGACCGCGGGCGGTCGGCTCGCGTCGGAACGCCTCCCGGCCGCCGCGCTCGGCCGCCGTCAGGGGACGTACCAGATCCCGCGCCCGAAGTCGAGCCACTCGCCGACCACGACGTGCGGCATCGCGATGACGCAGACGAAGATGGTGTAGAAGGCGACGGCGCCGGAGAGCAGCGAGCCGCCGGCCAGCGGGTTCGGCGCGACGGTCCACAGGGCGGCCGCGACGGTCGCCGTGACCAGCGCGCCGACGACGAGGACGCCCCACGCGACGACGAGCGAGACCCCCTCGGTCCGGTCCGGCTGTTCCTGCTCGACGACCATGCTCCGCGCCGACTGTCGCAGCGAGTACCACAGCGGGAAGTAGAGCCCGATGGCGACGACGACGGGCACCAAGGCGAAGTACGCGACGAGCAGCAGCGTCTCGGCGGCGTCGAGGAGCCACGAACGCCCGACCCCGCCGGTCGAGCGCAGACTGGTCGCGAGGCCGCCGCCGAGGTGCGCGAGGACCGCCAGCCCGAACGCGCCGCCGAGCGCCGTGGTGAACGCCTCGGGGTTCGACGCCGCCGGACCCGCTAACCGCCCGTCGAAGACGCCCAGCATGATGCCGGTGAAGCCGTAGAAGGTGTCCGTCCAGAAGACGGCGGGGACGACCATCACGGCCCCGCCGCGGACCAGCGCGGCGAGGGCGCGCTGCGGCCTGGTCGGGAGGTGATCGGTGCCGACTAAGGCGTCCATCACGCGGAGGTCGCCGTGGCCGCCCTTCGCGACAGCCGTCCCGAAGGCGATGGCGAGCGCGGGCAGCGGCGCGACGACGAACAGCGCCACGAACGAGGCGACGAACCCGAGGTACAGCGCCACGTACCGCGCGCCGAACGGGAGCCCCCGCCGGCGGAGGTTCGAGAAGTGTTCGTACCCGCCGTGCGGGAGGTTCAGCGCGACCATCCCGACGAGGTACGCGATCATCTGCGTCCGGAGCGACACGTCGGTGCCGGCCGCGGACAGGGCGCCGAACCCCACCGCGAGCAGGAGCAACGCCGCGCGAGAGGCACCGATAGCCGTCCGTTCCGGTTCGCCGAGGAGCCGCCGCACCGGACTCGCCGTCGACGTCGACATAGGTGCCAGTAGGGGCGTTACGGGGTTAGGGCCTCGTCGCCATTATTCGGGCTTTTATATACCCGGCTCTGTCGGAACCCCCATTTTTCAGATGTATTTCGCCTGAAACGTCCGGGGCTGAAGAGTGCCTCTCGATCGGTTTCGGGAGTGAGTATCGCAGATCGGCGGCCGCGATGTGGTATTTAAATAACCACGAGCGACGGCGACGAGCGCTTATAAAAAGGGGTGCGGTGGCGCGCCTGCGAGCGGCCGAGCAAAGCGGAGGCCACGAGCCAGCCCGCGAGGGACGCCGCGAACGCCCGCAGGGCGTGAGCGGCAGCGAGGCGCGACGCGCCTCTGGCAGCCGGCGGCGCAGCCGCCGGCGACGAGGTTGGGGAGGCGTGAGGTGCTGTGCGTGGCTGTGCGGGGCGGGACTCAAAGGGGCAGTCGCGAGGGCGAAGCACGCCGCAGTAAGCACCGCAAGGAGCGAGTGAAACGAGCGACTGAGGAGCACAGCAAGGCGCGCGAGCCGTCGCGGCTGGGGCTTTGGAGAACATCATCTCGGCAGTGTCAGTCATTTATAAACAGCCGACAACAACACCGCTATTTACTTATAAACGACCTCACTCACGATATACTACACCTACTCCCGAAATCGCTCGTCGCTACGTCTGTACTGGCCAACGCCAGTTCAGAACGAGTCGCCTATGAGGATTCCAACGGAGCCGCCTGTCTGTTCGGCGACGCGCTGCGAGGAGAGCGAGGGGCTCGGAGCGGGCTCAGTACGTGTGGATCACTTCGCCACAGCGCGTGCACTCGATCGTGTCCGACCGGAACAGCCGCTCCTTCTTCTCGGTGGGGCCGTTGCACTCGGGACAGACGCCGAGGTTCCGGCCGTCCGCGACCCGCGCGGACAGGTCGAGGAACTGGTTCTCCAGCTTCTCGATCTGTTCGGACTGCTCCTCGACGACCGACCGGAGCTCTTCGATCGTCTCGTCGCGCTCCTCGACCGCGGTGGACAGCTCCTCGATGCGCTGCTCGTACTCGTCGATCGCCTCGACGTCGATGGCGACGTCGTCGGTCGCCGCCTCGGTCTCTTCCTCCGCGGTGGTCTCGGTGGTCGATTCCGCCTCCGCTTCAGTGTCGTCGTCGGCCATACAGCATCACTAGGGCCCCAGGTTGATTACTTTCGGGCCGACAACGTATCCCCCGACGGGCGACAGGGCGCGGGCAGCGACCGCCGAGGAACCCCGACGGTCGACCGCCGGCGGACGCCAATACCTGACTGGGTTGGCATCGGTCTCAATAGAGTATATACTGTATCATGATGTGGGTATGGACCCGATAGCACTACAGGCGGGATACGACCTACTCGGGGACGGACGCCCCGAGACGCTCTGGTTGGGTATCGGCACGCTACTGATGCTCATCGGGACCTTCTATTTCATCGCCCGCGGTTGGGGCGTGACTGACAAGGAGGCCCGTGAGTACTACGCGATCACGATCCTCGTGCCGGGGATCGCATCGGCAGCGTACCTGTCGATGTTCTTCGGCATCGGCCTGACGGAGGTCCAGGTCGGCGGCGAAATGCTCGACATCTACTACGCGCGGTACGCGGACTGGCTGTTCACCACGCCGCTGCTGCTGCTCGACCTCGCGCTGCTGGCGAAGGTCGACCGCGTCACCATCGGGACGCTCGTCGGCGTCGACGCGCTGATGATCGTCACCGGTCTCATCGGTGCGCTCTCGCACACGCCGCTCGCGCGGTACTCCTGGTGGCTGTTCAGCACGATCTGCATGATCGTCGTGCTGTACTTCCTCGCCACGAGCCTGCGCGCCGCGGCGAAGGAGCGCGGCTCCGAGGTCGCGAGCACCTTCAACACGCTGACCGGGTTGGTACTCGTCCTCTGGACGGCGTACCCGATCCTGTGGATCATCGGCACCGAGGGAGCCGGCGTCGTCGGCCTCGGCATCGAGACCCTGCTGTTCATGGTTCTCGACGTGACGGCCAAGGTCGGCTTCGGCTTCATCCTGCTCCGCAGCCGCGCCATCCTCGGCGACACCGAGGCCCCGGAGCCCTCCGCGGGCGCCGAGGCCTCCGCCGCCGACTGATCGGCCGGCTACCCCGACGCAACCGAACAGCACGGTTCAACCGTTTCCACCGTTCATTTTTCCACATGGCCGACACGACACCCGAACAGCCGGCAGTACTGAATACGCGGTCCGTCGTCGGGCTGGGCGCGTGCGCCGCGATCGCACTCGTCGGAATATTCCTGATCCCGACGCTACAGGAGCCGGGCGGCGGGCTCAACGCCCGATTCTGGACGATGGCGGCGCTGGAGCTGATCGCCATGGGCGGCGTCGTCTACTTCGTTTTAAACCTCCACGAGGAGCCGGAGTAGCGACGGCGGCCCGTCCCGAAGCCCGGAATGCCGCCCTCACTCCGCCCTCACTCCGCCTTCACTCCGCCGACGGATCGCTTTCCGGCCGCTCGGCGTCGCCGCGCCCGTCGCGGGTCGAGGGCGACGTCTCGGCGAGCGCGCGTTCGAAGTGGTCGCGCCCGACCGTCGGCTCGGCGGACGGGCCGTCGCCGACGATCGCGTCCTCGATCGCGAGCAGCCCGGCCTCGCGGACCAGCGCCGCGAGGTCGCCGCCGCTGTACCCGGCGGTGCGGTCGGCGAGGGCGTCGAGGTTGACCCCGGACGCGACCGGCGTCTCCCGGGCGTGAATCTCCAGGATCTCTCGGCGCGCCTCGCGGTCGGGGAGCGGCGTCTCGACCGCCTTCTCGATCCGTCCCGGCCGGAGCAGCGCCTCGTCGATGGCGTCCGGCCGGTTCGTCGCCGCGATGACGGCGACGTCGGTGAGCGGCTCTAACCCGTCGAGCTCGGTCAGCAGCTGCGACACCACGCGCTCGCCGGCGTCCGTGTCGTCGCCGCTGCGCCGCGGCGAGACGGCGTCGACCTCGTCGAAGAAGATCACCGCCGGCGCGTTCTCGCGCGCCGTGGCGAACAGGTCGCGGACGGCCTTCTCCGACTCGCCGACGTACTTGTCGAGCAGCTCGGGCCCGTTCACCGGGATGAAGTTCGCGTCGCTGCGGCTCGCCGCGGCGCGCGCGAGCAGCGTCTTCCCGGTCCCCGGCGGCCCGTACAGCAGCACGCCGGACGGCGGCTCGATCCCCAGCTCGGCGAAGCGGTCGGCGTACTCCAGCGGCCAGTACACCGCGCGCACCAGCTCGCGCTTGGCGGCGTCGAGCCCGCCGACCTCGTCCCAGCCGACCGCGGGGAACTCGACGGTGACCTCGCGGAGGCCGGTGGGCTCGACCTCGTCGAGCGCGGCGTCGAAGTCGGCCATCCGGATCGCGGTCCGGCCGTCGCGGCGGACCGCACGCTCCAGCGCCGCGTCCGCGAGGACGGCGAGGTCGGCGAACACGTAGCCGTCGAGCCGCGCGGCGACCGCCTCGAAGTCCACGTCCATCGCGAGCGGTGCGCCCTCGGACAGCCCTTCGAGCGCGGCCGCGTGCTCCGCGGTCGTCAGCGGCTCGACCTCCAGTTCGCGGTCGAACCGGCCGCCGCGGCGCAGCGCCGACGGCACGGCGTCCGGGTCCGCGGTCGCGCCGATCACGACCGTCCGGTCCCCGGCGCGGAGCTCGTCGACGGTCGATCGGAAGCGGTCCGCCAGCGCGGAGCCGCCGTCCTCGGCCCCGAGCGCTTCGAGGTCGTCGAGGAGGACCACGGTCGGCTCGCCGGCCGGCACGGCCTCGACGACGCGGTCGAGCCGGTCCGACCGGTCGCTCGCCCGCTCGCCCCGGAGCCGGGCCGCGGAGGCGCGGACGAGCGTCGCGTCGGTCGCGCTCGCGACGGCCTCGACGAGCGTCGTCTTCCCCGACCCGCGCGGGCCGTGGAGGAGCAGCCCCAGCGTCGGGGACCCGGCGGACTCGAACGTCTCGGCCGCGTCGAACCGGGTCGCGACCGCGTCGCGGAGGCGCTCGAACGTCGCCGTCGGGACGAAGCCGTCGCCGGCGCCGGCCCCGCCGGGCCGCTCGGCGACGACGTCCGGTTCGCTCCCGTCGGCGACGGTGATCTCGGTCTCGTCGTCGACGACCGCCGGCGACGAGGGGGCCACGTCGCGCACCTCGAACCGGAGCGTGAGCGCGCCGCCGAGGCGCGTGACCTCGACCTCGTCGCCGACGGCCACGACGCGCCGGTCGAGCCGGCGACGGATGGCGTCCTCGCTCCGCTCCAGGTCGACCGACTGGCGGAGCCGCAGCGTGACCGAGGCGGCGACCGGGAGGGACGACGGCGCCACGGTCGCGGCCTCGCCCGTGTCGACCCCGGCCGTCCGCCGGAGCCGCTCGGGGAGGAAGACGGCCCGCGCCCCGTCGTCGACGGCGACGACCGGGGCGGCGACGCGCCGCTCGCCCTCGACGGTCACCGTGTCGCCGAGGCCGATCCCGAGGTCGGCGAGGACGGCTTCGGGGAGCCCGATCCGGTCCCCGGGGACCGACGTGGGCGGCTCTCTGACGGTGACGCGCACGCTCATGTTCCGCGGGCCCGCTCGCGGGACGGCTCGTCGGCGACGACGGTCGATACCATACGCCGATCTCACGCCCAGCGACCCCAAAGTACCCGGGCCTAACTGGACAGCCGCACCTCGACGGTTCCCGCCGTCGGCCGGTCGGGCGCCGGCGCTTCGGACTCTCGGAAGACAGGCAACCATTAACCCCTATCGGCGCGAACGGTCGCGCATGGCGAACGCTCGGGCGCTCCTCGTCCACCCGGAGGAGGGGAGCGATCGGATCGAGACGGCGCTCGGCGCCGCGGGGTTCGACGTGACCCGCACGGACACCGCGGCGTCCGCGGTCGCGAAGGCGACGACCGGCGAGTACGACTGCGTCGTCAGCGAGTACGCGCTGGCCGGCGACGACGGAGTGGCCCTCGCGACCGCGATCGAAGAGTCCGACGCCGGCGTGCCCGTCGTGATGTTCACGGAGACGGACGAGGAGGGGGTGCCGGAGGCCGCCTTCGAGAGCGGCGTCGACAGGTTCCTCCAGAAGAACGGGTCGGCGTCGATCGATCAGCTCGTCTCCGACGTCTCGACGGTCTGTTCGGGGGTCCCGACCTCGGAGCCGCGACAGGACATCTCCGACCACGAGCCGACCGCGTCGGAGGTGCGGCGGGCCGTCGAGGACGCGCCGATCGGGATCAGCATCAGCGATCCGGACCTCCCGGACTACCCCCTCGTGTACGTCAACGACGCCTGGGAGGAACACACCGGCTACCCGGTCGAGGAGGCCCTCGGCCGAAACCCGCGGTTCCTCCAGGGGCCCGGGACGGATCCGGAGACCGTCGAGGAGATCGCCGAGGCGATCGGGAACGAGGAGGAGGCGACCGTCGAGATCCGGAACTACCGGCGCGACGGAACCCCCTTCTGGAACGAGCTGACGGTCGCGCCGGTGTACGACGAGGACGGCGACCTGACCCACTACGTCGGCTTCCAGAACGACATCAGCGACCGGAAGGAGGCGGAGCGGCTCGCCGAGGAGCGCGCCGAGAAGCTCGCGACCGAGCGGCGCTCGCTCGACAGGGTCCTCGGGCGGGTGAACGGGCTCCTCAGCGACATCAGTCGCATCCTCGTCGAGAACCGGGATCCGAGCGTCATCCCGGAGCGCGTGTGCGAGGTCGTCGCCGGCGAGCCGGGGTACGCCGGCGGCTGGATCGGGGAGGTGTCGTCGGCGACCGGTCGCCTCGAGATCCGCGCCGCGAGCGGCGTGTCGGTCGAGGCCGGCGCGTCGTTCGACGTCGACGAGACGCCGACCGAGGTCCGGGAGGCGATCGAGACCGAGGAGCTCCGCGGCGGCTCGATAGAGGGCGCTGCCGACGGGCCGCTCGAACCGGCGGCCGTCGGCGGGCGGCGGCTCCTCGTCGTCCCGCTCACGTACGGGGAGCGACGGTACGGGCTGTTGGGGATCTACGGCAGCGGGGCGGACGTCCTCGACCGCCGCGAGCGGCGGGTGTGCGAGTCCGTCGGGAAGATGATCGCGAACGGGCTCCACTCGCTCGAGACGGCGGAGATGCTCACGACCGACCGCGTCGTGGAGCTCGTGGTCGAGATCCGAGACTCGACGGGGCCGCTCGCGCGGATCGCCGACGCGGTCGGCGGGGAGGTGGAACACCTCGGGACGACGCGGCTCGACGACGACGCCTGCGAGCTGTACTTCCGCGCCGACGGGGATGACCCGGATCTCGACGAGCTCGCCGCCCTCCCGTTGGTCGAGTCGATGCGGACGGTCTCGGAGACGAACGACGGCGTCAGCTTCGCCGTCACCGTCACCGAGTCGCCGCCGCTCACGAAGCTGGCCGACCACGGCAGCGTCGTCGCCGAGGCGATCGCCACGCCGGAGGGGTCGACCCTGACGATCGAGGCGCCGCCCGAGCACGACGTCCGCTCGATCCTCGACGTGTTCCGCGGCGAGTACGAGGGCGTCGAGCTCCGGTCGCGCGTCGAGCGCGAGAGCCGCGACCGCACCGTCGCCGAGTTCGCGGCCGCGGTCGACGAGCGGCTCACCGAGCGCCAGCGCGCCGCCCTGAAGACCGCCGAGCTGAACGGCTACTTCGAGTGGCCGCGACCGGTCGACGGCTCGGAGATCGCGGAGCAGATGGGGATCACCCGACAGACGTTCCACCAGCATCTCCGCGCGGCCGAGCGGAAGCTCGTCGAGGCGTACGTCGACCCCCGATCGTGCGAATGAGCCGGGAGCGCGCCGGAAACCCGGGGGATGGCGCGTGAGCGACGACCTCCCGGACGCGGGCGACGACCCCTTCGCCGCGAGCGACTCGGTCGTCGTCGCGGCCGGCCCGGAGACCGTGTTCGCGTTCCTCGACGACCCCGCGAACCACGCGGCGATCACGCCCGGGCTCACGGACGTTCGAGACGTCGAACCCCTGGGGAACGGCGGGAAACGGCTCTCGTACACCTACCGGATGGCCGGGGTCGGGATCGACGGCGAGATCGTCCAGACCGTCCACGAGCCGCCCGAGCGCCACGTCTTCGAGCTCCGCGGCCGCCTCACCGGGACGATCGACCTCCGGCTCGCCCCCGTCGACGGGGGGACGGAGCTGACGTACGCCGCGACGTACGACCTGCCGGAGAACGCGCTCACGAGGGTCGGCGCGCCCGCGATCCGCCGGTTCAACGAGCGACAGCTCCGGGCGGCCCTGGAGAACGTGGCCGCGGAGTTCGACGCGGACGGATGAGGACGCTCGCAGGTCCGTCGCCGGCGGCGATGCGGGACACGTCGGCCACGAGACGGCGAGCCGACCGGGAGACGGCGTACCGATTCGGTGGCGGTGGGCGAACTATTAAGCGTGCGATGGCCTAAACGGGAGGCATGGATCCGATCACCCTCCAAGCCGGGCTCGGGCTCGGGCTCGTGAGCGTCGGCCTGCTCGCGCTCTTGCTCGTGGTCGTCACGCTCTGGCAGTCGTTCGAGATCGTCGACGCCTACGAGAAGAAGACGCTCACCGTCTTCGGCGAGTACCGCAAGCTGCTCGAACCGGGCATCAACCTCATCCCGCCGTTCGTCTCCCGCACGTACCCGTTCGACATGCGGACCCAGACGCTGGACGTCCCCCGCCAGGAGGCGATCACGCGGGACAACTCCCCGGTGACCGCGGACGCCGTCGTCTACATCAAGGTGATGGACGCGAAGAAAGCGTTCCTGGAGGTCGACGACTACAAGAAGGCCGTCTCGAACCTCGCGCAGACCACGCTCCGCGCCGTCCTCGGCGACATGGAGCTCGACGACACGCTGAACAAGCGCCAGGAGATCAACGCGAAGATCCGCAAGGAACTCGACGAGCCCACCGACGAGTGGGGGATCCGCGTCGAGAGCGTCGAGGTCCGCGAGGTCAACCCCTCGAAGGACGTCCAGCAGGCGATGGAGCAGCAGACCTCCGCCGAGCGCCGCCGCCGCGCGATGATCCTCGAAGCGCAGGGGGAACGCCGCTCCGCCGTCGAGCAGGCCGAGGGTGACAAGCAGTCCAACATCATCCGCGCGCAGGGTGAAAAGCAGTCCCAGATCCTCGAAGCGCAGGGGGACGCCATCTCGACCGTCCTCCGCGCGCGCTCCGCCGAGTCGATGGGCGAGCGCGCCATCATCGAGCGCGGCATGGAGACCTTAGAAGAGATCGGCAAGGGCGAGTCCACCACGTTCGTCCTCCCGCAGGAGCTCACGAGTCTGGTGGGGCGCTACGGCAAGGCCCTCTCCGGCTCCGACGTCCAGGAGATGGAGGGGCTCGACGGGAAGGAGTTCGACGACGACACCCGGAAGATGCTCGGACTCGACGACATCGACGAGATCCTCGGCCAGATCGAGGAGTCCGCGGAGATGAACGTCGAGGAGCTGGAGAAGGAGGCGGAGGCCGTGAAGACGGGCGACGCCGGCGCGAGCATCAGGTCCGCCGACGAAGTCATCCAAGAGATGGACGAGGAAGAGGCGCCGGCGGAAGTCGAGAAAGAGGAGTAGTTCGGCGCGAAGCGCGGCCGTAGCCGCATTCTCCGACGCGATTCGGCCGCGAGCGAAGTGCTTTTGTCGAGGCGCCGACTAATACGGCCGTGACAGAGGGGTTCGACGGCCAGAAGCGCGAGACGCTCCGGCGGTTCGCCGCGGTCGGAGCCGCCGCGCCGTTCGTCGGGACCGCGAGCGCCGACGACGCCGACGCCGACGAGAACGAGACGCGGGAGGCGATCCGTGGCTACGTGCCGACGACCCCCGGCGCGCACTTCTCGAAGCTCCGCGACGACCTCCGGCTCGGCACCGGCGAGGCGCAGTACCACCTCCGGAAGCTGGAGGAGGCGGGGGCGATCGAGTCGGTGAAGGACGCCGACTACCGGCGCTTCTTCCCCGCCGGCCGGTTCGACGCGACCGACAAGCGGGCGCTCGGCTACCTCCGCCGGGAGACGCCGCGCGGGATGATCCTCGCGCTGCTGCGCGACCCCGACGCGACCGGCGCCGACCTCGCGAGCGCGCTCGGCGTCTCACGGCCGACGATAAGCGCCGCGGCCGCCGACTTGGAACGCGCCGGCCTCCTCGACCGGACCGACGGCTACGCGCTGACCGAGCCGGAGCGGCTGCTCACGCTCGTCGTCCGCTACGCCGACTCCTTCGACGCCGAGGCCGTCGCGTTCGCCGACGAGGCGGCGTCGCTGGTCGCGTACGACCCGTAGGACGCGCCCCGTCGCGGGCGGGGGATCGGCGTCCGCTCAGTTCGTGACCATCCACGTCGTCCCCGACGAGTACCCCCACTTCTCGACGTCGACCTCGGTGGCGGCGTCGGCGACGGCGCTCATGTTCGCGCCGACCTCCTTCGCCGAGAGGCCGAGGTCGTCGGCGATCAGCCGCGACTTGAAGTACGTTCGGTCGGCCGCGTTCTCGCGGAGGTACCGCAGGATGCGCTCCTGTTTCGCGGAGAGGCCGGTCGATTCGGCGGCGACCGCGTCCGGGTGAGCCGTGCTCATACGGGTACCACGTCGGCGCGCCGCATAAGGCGGTTGGTAGACCGGGTTAACACGTCGCTGTCGTGCGATTTTGTGTGTCTTCAGGGGCGTGAGTACCGCCCCACGACCGCGTTTGGGTACGGCCTTCGAACCGCGACGCCGGCGCGGCGGCACCGGCGCGGCGCTGCCGCCGCGCCGGGGTCAGTACAGCCCGGTGACGAACGGCCCGAGCGCCCCGCTCACACCGGCCGCGAGCGCCTCGGCGCGGTCGACGCGGCCGTTCGTGAGCGCGCCGGCCGCGCCGCCGCGCTTCGCGACGCCGTCGGTGTCGAGGAGGTCGTCCATCACCGGGCCGAGCTCCTCCCCGTCGTCGATGCGGGCGGCGACGTCGGCCGGAAGCGCGAGGCTCGGGCCGGCGGCGCGGCCGACGCGGTCGCCGTCGGTCACCGCCGCCCACATGATCAGGAACAGGTCGTCGGCCCCGTCGAACGCCGCGACGCCGCCCTCGATGCCGACGCCGATGTCGTACGTCGCCCCGTCGCCCGGCGCGTCGGCGCCGCCTTTCGGTTCCGCTTCGAGGACCGCAGCCGCTCGGTTCTCGGCGCCCGAAATCGTCTCCGCGTGGCCCGTCGGCTGCTCGCTCACGCCGGAGTCGACGGGGACCGACTCGACCGCGACGCCGGTCGGGTCGCCGGGGAGGTCGTCGTCCGCCGCCGATCCGAGCGCCAGTTCGACCGCGCGCCGCTTCACCGGGTTGCCGCTGCCGACGCCGACTCGCAGGGTCGTCATACGCGGTCGTCGTCGCCCGCGGCCGAAAACGCGTCGGGATGGAGCGAGCGAGCCAGCCGCTCGACCCCGTCGAGGAGCGCGGGGCTCGGCTGGTTGAGGAGGGAGTCGTCGAGGACGTGGACGGGGGCGTCGACCCAGTCGCGCTCGGCGACGGTCGCGGGGTCGACGCGGTCGCCGTGCCCGCAGACGTGGACGACGACGTGGTCGGGGTCGGCGCGCTCGACGGCGGCGGGGTCGACCTCGCGGGAGCGATCGCCCGGGTCGACGAAGGGATAGCGCCCGCCCGCGGCGCGGACTGCGTCCGGGACCCAGTTGCCGGCCGCCATCGGCGGGTCGGACCACTCCTCGCAGTAGACGGTCGGACGGGGGCGGTCGGCGACGGCGTCGGCGATCCGGTCGAGGCGGTCGCGCGCGTCGGCCGCGAGCCGCTCGCCCGCGTCCGGGCGGCCGACGTCGGTCCCGCGTGCGGCGAACCCCTCGACCGCGTCGTCCAGCGTCGACGGCTCGCGGTGCGCGACGTCGAGGCCGCGGTCGCGGCAGTCGTCGGCGAGGCCCGACTGGAGCCCGTCGCTCGTGAGGACGACGTCGGGGTCGAGGTCGACGACCCGGTCGAGGTCGGGGTTCAGCCAGCCGCCGACGACGGTCGGGGACTCCTCGCCGTGCGCGGACCCGGCGTCGGGGTCCTCGGCGAGGTCGCAGTGGGCGGTGACGCCGACGAGGCGGTCGGCCCCGCCGAGCGCGGCGACCGTCGCGGTCGCGCTCGGCGCGAGCGAGACGACGCGGGGCGAAGACATGGCGTTCGATCCGGCCGCGAGCGTGTCAACGGTTTCGGTCGCCGTTCCCGGAAGTCGGGCGGGCGAAACGCGTCAATCACTGGGACGTGCGGGGCGGCGAACACAACTAAGTGAACACGACCGAGAGGCGACCGTATGACCGACGGACAGTGTATCGTCTGCGGGTCGTCCGCGAACACCGACGGGATGCCGTACCGGTGCGCCTACTGCGGTGATCCGGTCTGTTCCGACCATCGTCTCCCGGAAAATCACGGCTGTTCCGGTGAACGGCTCGCTGCGGACGAGGATCCGGAGGATCGAGGTCCGCAGCCGATGGACTCGGAAGACGTGACGACGATGGGAACGACGCCGACCGAGACCGGTCAGTCGTCTCCGGACGTCGCCCTCGACGGGTCTATCGCCCGCGATGATCCGGCCGAACAGGACGACGAGGAGTCAGAGTCTTGGTGGCGGCGGCTACTCCCGTGGTAGATTCGTGCCGTCGGGGGGAACCCGAGGGGTGGTTCGAACCGTAGCCACTATCGCCGAAAACGCGTGATAGATCGTGTCCTTTCGTCGGGATTCGAGCGACACGTTCCGGTCGTTTTAAGTTGTGTTCCGCCGACGGTAAACCAAGATCGCTCTCGGGCAGTTTCAGTTTCCGGGGGCAACCGAGCTATGAGTGAACGACTACACACACGGGGGAGTCGCTCCCGAACGGAGACGAACGAGGAGGAATCGGAGAGCACCGACGAGACGCTCAGCTGCCCGGAGTGCGGGGGCCACGTCATCAACGACGAGGAGCACGGCGAGACGGTCTGCAGCGACTGCGGGCTCGTCGTCGAGGCGGACTCGGTCGACCGCGGGCCGGAGTGGCGCGCGTTCGACTCCCGCGAGAAGGACGAGAAGAGCCGCGTCGGCGCCCCGACCACGAACACGATGCACGACAAGGGGCTCTCGACGAACATCGACTGGCGCGACAAGGACGCGTACGGCCGCTCGCTCGGCGCGCGCCAGCGCCAGAAGATGCAGCGGCTCCGCAAGTGGAACGAGCGGTTCCGCACCCGCGACTCGAAGGAGCGCAACCTGAAGCAGGCGCTCGGCGAGATCGACCGCATGGCGAGCGCACAGGGGCTCCCGGACAACGTCCGCGAGACCGCGAGCGTCATCTACCGCCGCGCGCTCGACGAGGACCTCCTCCCCGGCCGCTCCATCGAGGGCGTCTCCACCTCCTGCGTGTACGCCGCCGCCCGGATGGCCGGCGTCCCGCGCAGCCTCGACGAGATCGCCGACGTCTCGCGAGTCGAGAAGGCCGAGATCGCGCGGACGTACCGCTACGTCGTCCGCGAGCTGAAGCTCGAAGTGAAGCCGGCCGACCCCGAGCAGTACGTCCCCCGATTCGCCTCCGACCTGGAGCTCTCCGAGGAGTCCGAGATGCGCGCGAAGAGCCTCCTGCGCAACGCCAAGGAGAAGGGCGTCCACTCGGGCAAGTCGCCCGTAGGCCTCGCCGCGGCCGCCGTCTACGCCGCCGCGCTGCTCACCAACGAGAAGACGACACAGGCCGCGGTCTCGGAGGTCGCCGACATCTCCGAGGTCACCATCCGGAACCGGTACCACGAGCTGTTAGAGGCCGAGGACGGCCTCGTCGCGTAGGCCGACCGGTATTTCTCGCACGGAGTTCGGTCCGCCCGGACGCACACACATAAGTTCCCGCCCGCGGAAGCCTCGCGTATGTTCGAGGAGTTCGTCCTCGCCGCGAGCACGGCCGACCTCACGGAGGAGCCGCGCGCCCGCGAGGACGCCGACGCCGTGGAGTTCCGGATGGACCTCGCAAACTCCCCGCTCTCCCAGCTCGACGCGTACGACGGCGAGCTCCCGCTCGTCGTCACGAACCGGGCGTCGTGGGAGGGCGGCGAGGCCGACGGGCTGGGCCGCTACGACGCGCTCTCGGACGCGATCGGGCGCGACACCGTCGCCGCGGTCGACGTCGAGCTCGCCGCGCTGCGCGGGACGCGCCCGGACCCGGCTGAGGAGTCGCACGCGACCGCGCTGCGCGACGCCGCGCGCGAGGCGGGGGTCGACGTGATCGCCTCGGTCCACGACTTCGAGTCGACGCCCGAGCCCGCCGCGCTCGTCGACCTGCTCGCCGACGCCGCGAGCGAGGGCGACGTGGGGAAGCTGGCGACGACCGCGACCGCGCCGGCCGACGCGCTCGCGATGATCGAGGCGACCCACGAGGCGACCGCCGCCGGCCACCGCGTCGCGACGGTGTGTATGGGCGAGCCGGGGCGGCACACCCGCGCGGTCACGCCCCTCTACGGCTCGAAGATCGGCTACGCGCCCGTCGACCCCGCGAACGCGACCGCACCGGGCCAGTATCCGCTCGCGACGCTCAGAGAGCTGGTCGACGGGCTGAGAGAGGGCGAAGCTGACGAGTGACTGGCTATTTATAAGCGATTGGCCGCGGATTCGGCGACTATTTATAAGTAAAGACGGTGCGGTGGCGCGTGCCTGCGAGCGGCCGACAGGCCGCGAGCAGCACGCGCGAGGGAGTCAGTCGCCGGAGCGAGGCGGAGGCGACTGACGAGGCTGGGGAGGTGTGAGGTGCGGTCGCTGTGCGGTCGGGTGGGACTCAAAGGGGCAGCCGCGAGGGCGAAGCACGGCGACGCAAGCACCGCAGGGAGCGAACGAAGTGAGCGACCGAGGAGCGCAGCGAGCCGCGCGAGTCCTCGCGGCTGGGGCTTTGGCGGTGTCCGCCGGCGATCCGCAGTCGGCTATTTATAAGCGAGCGGCTGGGGCTTTGGAGGAATCCACCACCGTGATGCCATCAAGTGCCATTTATAAACCATTACTAGAGCCGCCGTCCGTCGCAGAAGAAACCACGTATAGAGCCAAACCGCTTTACGACCGCCCCCGTAACACACGCCAATGGCGACGTGCGACGTGTGTGGGGAGTACGAGAACCTCCCGTACCAGTGTAAGCGGTGCGGCCAGACGTTCTGTGCCGAACACCGACTGCCCGAGAACCACGACTGTCCGGGCCTCGCCGAGTGGGACGACCCCGGCGGCGTCTTCGACAGCGGCTTCGACGAGAGCGTCGAGGGAGGGCCCGCCGGCGACGCCGGGGACGGCGCGGGCGTCCTCGATCGGGTCAAGGGTCGGATCGACCGCGAGACCGGCACCGGCGGCGTCTTGGGGTACTTCCGCAACAACGCGACGTACGCCATCCTGCTGGCGATGTGGGTGACGTTCGTCGCGCAGTGGATCGCGCTGTTCGTCGGTGGGGAGGCGCTCCACAACACGCTGTTCGTGCTCCGGTCGGAGGCGATCGCGAACGTCTGGACGTGGGTGACCTCGGTGTTCTCGCACGCCCCCGGACAGCTGTTCCACATAATCGGCAACAGCATCGTGATCCTGTTCTTCGGCCCGCTCGTCGAGCGCGCCGTCGGGTCGAAGAAGTTCGTCGGGTTCTTTTTCGGCGCGGGGATCGCCGCGGGGCTCGGCCACGTCCTCTTCGCGATCGCGACGAACGCCCCGCCGACGGGCGTGCTCGGCGCCAGCGGCGCCGGCTTCGCGATCCTCGGCGTGCTCACCGTCTGGCGGCCGAACATGCAGGTCCTCCTCTTCTTCGTGATCCCGATGAAAATCAAGTACCTGACGTGGGGGATCGCGATCGTCTCCGCGGCGCTGGTGGTCACGACGGGCACCGGCGGCGTCGGCGGCATCGCGCACCTCGCGCACCTGATCGGCTTCGCGATCGGGCTCGCGTTCGGCAAGCGCAACGAGGGGCTCGCGCGCTCCGCGGGCGGCATGGGCGGCGTCTCGATGGGCGGCGCGCGCGGCCCGCGCGGTCCGGGTGGGCCGGGCGGCCCCGGCGGGCGGCGCTGATGGACCTCGCGCGGCCCGACCTCCGACCCGATCCGTCGCTGTCGCGCGACGAGATGGAGGCGCTCCAGCGCGAGATCGCGGCGGCCGCGACGTTCGACGACGACCACGCGCTCGACCCGTCCGCGATCGCGGTCGACGAGGCGGCCTCGCTCGCGGACGGCCTGCCGCCGGCGCGCGACGACGCGCAGGAGCGGCTGGGGACCGGCGACGACGGGGGCAGCGCCGACACGACGCCCGATCCCGACGCCCCGACCGTCGTCGGCGTCGACCAGGCGTTCCTCACCGACCGCGGCGAGGACCGCCCCGACGCCGCCGTCTCCGCCGCGGTCGCGCTCCGGGGCGGGACCGTGGTCGAGTACGCGAGCGCGACGACGCCGCTGTCGATCCCCTACGTCCCGGGCCTGCTCGCGTTCCGCGAGGGGGAGCCGATACTGGCCGCGCTCGACGCGCTCGACGCCGAGCCGGACCTGCTGGTCTGTGACGGTTCGGGCCGCATCCATTACCGGGAGGCCGGGCTCGCGACGCACGTCGGCGTCCTCCGCGACGTGCCCAGCGTCGGCGTCGCGAAGCGCCTCCTCTGCGGCGAGCCCGACGAATCGACGGGCGAGCGGCCCGAGGGCTGGCGGACGCCGATCCGGGCGGACGACGCGGTGACGACCGCCGAGCCGGGAACCGTCATCGGCCACGCGTTCCAGTCGCGGCAGTACCCGAACAGCAAACGGGTGAACCCGCTGTACGTGAGCCCCGGCCACCGCGTGTCGGCGGCGACCGCGGTCGAGTTCGTCGCGGCGCTGTGTGCGAGATACAAGCTTCCCGAGCCGACGCGGCTCGCGGACGCGTACGCCGATACGGTGAAGCGGGACGCGGAGTGAGACGCGTGCGGCGGCAACGGGCGAGGGGCGGCGTCGGCGTGGCATCGCTTCTGTGCCACCAGTTGCCACGGGCAGGCGATTTTTATACGATCGACTGCGAACGCGAACGCATGGGAGACGACGACGCGGAGAGTCCGATGTCCGCCGAGGAGTTCCGGTCGCTGACCGACGGGCTAGTGCGACAGAGTTCTGGCGGAGGGACGACCGTCTACAAGAACGCGGCGGGCGTCGGCTGTCCGAACCCCGACTGCGACCGCGGCGTCTTCCAGACGCTGTTCGTCAGCGATCACGGCTGGCAGCAGATCGGCGCGACCCGCGACGGGATCGACCTCTGTCTCGTCAACACGGAGTCGAAGCGGCTCGTCTTCATCCACGACGAGTGAGTCGGGGGGCGAGTCAGGCGGTAGCGAGTCGGACAGAACGGTGAGAACCCTTTTCAGGAATCACGTACCAGCGGGCGTATGCCGTTCGCCCTCCCCATCAGCGCCGAGGATATCGCCGATGCGCTCTTCATGTCGGTCACGACGCTCATCGGGTTCCTCATCGGCGGGGTCATCGGCCTCGTCGTCGGCTTGTTCGCCGGCTACGCGTACCTCGATCTCACGAGCCGTATCGCCGACCTCGAAGCGACCGTCAACTCGCTCGCCCGGGACCGGAGTGATCTCCGCGAGCGCGTGGCGGAGTTGGAAGCCGACCGAGACGACGCGACCGATCGAGACAACGCGACCGGTGGAGACGACCGACCGGACGACCGATAGCCCCCTATCGGCCGCTCAGTGGTGCGGATCGGCTTCAGTCGTCCGCAGCGGACCCGGCGTCCGGCTCGGCAGCACAGCGGTTCGGCCCGAGTTCGAGTTGGATCGCCGCGGTCTCGTCCGGCGGCGACTCGACGCCGCGGTTGGCCGCGATCACCGACTCGTAGTTCGGCGGCTTCTCCGGGAGCGTCCGGGTGATCCGCTCGACGAAGTCGGCCGCGTCGAGGCCGAGTATCTCGATCTCGCGTCGTGCCGCTCCGACCGTCGTGAAGACGGGTTCGCCCGGGACGACGTCGCCGGTCGTCCCGTCGTTCGCGACCGCGAAGTGCCCGGGGCAGACGACGACACCGTCCGGCTGGGCGAGCAGCGTCCCGTGAAGCGAGTCGTACAGGCGACGGGCGGCGCCCGCGGCGTCGGACTCTGACTCGTTTTCGTCGCCGCCCGCGGAGAACTGGAGCTCCGTCCGCCCGACGCTATTCGTGAACAGCGTGTCGCCCGTGAGGACCGCCGCGTCGCCGACGAGGTAGCTCGCCCCGTCGTCGGTGTGGCCGGGCGTCGCGAGCGCCTTCAGGTTGACGCCGCCGACGTCGAGCGTCTCGTTGCGCCCGATCGGCTCGAAGGCGTGCGCCACGTCGCGTTCGGCGGCCGCGGCGGGCAGGTAGTATGGCACCCCGAGGTCGTCCGCGAGGGCCCGGCCACCCGAGAGGTGGTCCGCGTGGACGTGCGTGTCGAGGACGGCCGCGATCGACGCGTCGTACTCGGCGGCCGCCTCGACCCACTCGTCGCCGTGTCTGGAGACGTCGACAGCGACTGCGACGCGGTCGGAGCCCTCGTCAGGGTTGGCGGGAACGTGGTCCGCCTCGCCCGCCTCGCGTCCGCCGACTACGAGATACCCCAGACACCCCTTCGCGCGGCGCTGGACCTGGACGACGTCGAACGGCGGGGCAGCGTCGGACGCGTCTGGGAGCGGCACGGGAGTTCGGTCGTAGACGGCCGACCAGCCGCGCATGCCGTCGGCGACGACGACCACGTCGTCGTACCCGGCCGCGTCGAGTTCGGCGGCGAAGTCCTCCGAGGCCTTCCCCTTCGCGCAGATCGTGACGACGGTGTCGTCGGGCGAGAGGCCGGTCTCGTGCTCGAAGTCGTCGAGGTCGAACTCGTGGAACGGCTTGTAGAAGTAGTGGATCGCGTCCGCCACGCGCCACCCCTCGAAGCTCTCTTCGGGTCGCGTGTCGACCACGGTGAAATCCCGGTCGCCGCGCCGCCGCGCGTCGATCCTGTCGCGGAACTCGTCGGCGGCTATCGTCTCGACCATACCGGAGTATTGTTCCGCGTGAGCAAAAGCGCTCGGTGGACGAAGGGAGGGGAGAATCGTCGGCGGCGAGATCGGCGCTGCGTACGGGTCCCCTCCAGCGGCTCGCTTATAAATAGTCGACTGTGGATCGACGACGAACACCGCCAAAGCCCCAGCCGTGAGGCGGGCGCACGCTCGCTGCGGTCCTCGTCGCTCACTACGTTCGCTCCTGCGGTCCTTTCGTCGCCTGCGCCCGCCTCACGGCTGCCCCTTTGAGTCCCGCCCCGCACAGCAACCGCACCTCTCACCTCCCCAGCCTCGTCGCTCACGCCCTGCGGGCGTTCGCGACTCCCTCGCGCGTGCTCCTCGCGGCCGCCTCCGGCGGCCACTCGGAGGCACGCGCCACCGCGACTGCTAACGGGTCGGTTCCGCCGCGACCGCGATGAATAGGTTTTATTCGCGGCGGCCGGAGAGCGGGCGTATGGTCGAGGCGTTCGCGGTCGCCAGCGGAAAGGGCGGCACGGGGAAGACGACGAGCACGCTCGCGCTCGGGATGGCGCTCGCGGCCGACCACGACGTGACGGTCGTGGACGCCGACACCGGGATGGCGAACCTCCTCTTTCACGCGGGGCTCGACGACGCGGCGGTCACCCTCCACGACCTGCTCGTCGAGGGCACCGCGACGGACGTGAGCGAGGCCGTCTACGAGCGGTTCGGGCTCTCGGTCGTCCCCTGCGGCACCTCGCTCGCCGGCTTCGAGGCCGCGGAGCCGGAGCGCCTCCGCGACGTGGTTGCGGAACTCGCGCGCGACACCGACGTGCTCCTGCTCGACTCGCCGGCCGCGCTGGGCTCGAAGTCGGCCGTGCTCCCGGTCGTGCTGGCCGACCGCGTCGTGGTCGTCGTCGAGCCGACCATCCCCGCGCTCTCGGACGGCCTGAAGGTCCAGGAGTACGCCCGCTCGTACGGCACGGAGACCGCCGGCGTCCTGTTCAACAAGGTCCGGGACGAGGCCGACGACGTCGCCGCGCAGGCGGAGCGCCACTTCGGCGGCCCCGTCCTCGCGAACGTCCCCGAGAGCGACGACGTCCGGGCGGCGCGCAGAGCGGGAGAGCCCCTCCTCGCGCACGCCCCGGAGAGTGAGGCCGCCGCGCGCTACCGGCGGGCCGCCGACCGGCTCGACGTGCGCGACGGCGACGGCGACGCGGTGGCGGACCGGTTCCGCAGCGCGGTCGTCCCCGACACGCCATGAGCGGGAACCCGAAGAGCGACGGCTCGGACGGCGACAGCCCCGGCGGCGACGGCTCGGAGTCGGCCGCGCTCACCATCCCGCGGGGGACGCTGCTGCGCTCGCGGGTGGTCTCCGACGTGGGGACGACGCTGTCGCGCGCGCTGGACCGCGACCTCACCGGCTACGCGACGCTGGTCCCGCAGGAGACGCTGCTCCTGTCCGGCGAGGCCCGCGGCGTCATCACCTTCGACGACGGCGTGCCCGTGCTGGCGTACAACACCGTGACGGACAGCGGCGGCCCGGACGCGCTCGCGGAGCTGGCGGTCCCCGGCCCCTACCGCGTCGAGCTGTACGCCGTCGACGCGAGCGGACTGGCCGCGGCCCACGAGGAGGAGGCGCTGCGCGTCGCGCCCGACGCGGCCGCGACCGAGCTGGCCGACGACGCCGCCCTCGCCGAGCGGACCCGCGAGGCGGCGCCCGACGAGCGGCTGCGAGACATCGACGGCGAGGACGACGCCGTCGCCGCCTTCCTCGCGGACGAGGAGCGGATCGACGCGATCCGGGAGCAGGCCCGCTCGGAGGCCCGCGACCGCGCGGCCGAGTGGGGGCTCGACGACGCGCTCGACGGGCCGAGCGACCGGAATGAAGGTGACGCCGGCGGGGCGGTCGGGCCCGGATCCGGGACGGACGAGGACGCGAACCGCGGCGCGGTCGAGGGCGCTGAGAGCGCCGCCGACGGAGGGGCCGAAGAACGCGAGTCCCTCGATTCCGCGACCCGTTCCGGACCGTTTGACGGCGGGTCCGCTGGCTGAAGGCCGGGCGCGAGAATTCGACGCGCGTTAAAAACGCTCATTTCGCCGGTAATTTTTTGAACGCAGGTTATGTGAATAGATAACATGTCAACCGGAGAGGGAGTCGAGGCGGGGAACGGAGAGACCGGGGAGAGCGAGGGGCCGCTCAACGCCGGAGACGCGGGATCCGACGCCGGAGCGACCGGTCGCGCCGACGGGCCCGAACGTGGCGAGGGCGGGGAGGGCGACGGATCGGCCGGCGATCGAAGGAACCACGGGTCGACCGACGACCGAGACGCGGAGGCCGACGACGGGGTCTGCGCGAACGAGCTCCTGGAGCTGCTCGGCAACCGACGGCGGCGGCTCCTGTGGCGGCACCTCCGCACGGAGGAGGCGGAGGCGGCGCTCTCGGACGCCTCCAGACAGATCGCGGCGTGGGAGAACGGCGTTGACCCCGAGGACGTCGACTACGACCAGCGCAAGAGCGTGTACACGTCGCTGCGGCAGTTCCACTGCCCGAAGATGGCCGACGCCGGGCTGGTCGAGTTCGACGGCCGCGACGGGACGGTTCGGCTGACCTCGGACCTCCCTGACGAGCTCGTGATCGAAATCGAGCCGGACACGGCGAACGTCGAGCGGACCGCCCTCGGCGCGCTCGCGCTGGCGGCCGGCGTCGTCCTCGGCGCGTGGGCCCTCGGGCTCCCGGTGTTCGGCCCGCTCTCGTTCGCCGGCGTCGCGTTCGCCGTCGCCTTCGCGGCCGTCGCCGCCGGCGTCGTGTACGCCGTCGCCGCCCGCTCGGAGCACGGCGTCTCGCTCGGCGACGCGCTGGCCCGCGTCGACGGCTGACGGGACGGCTCCGCCGGGTCGACGTACCGGGTCGAACGGCCGGTCGGGCCGACGCACCCAGACCGAACGGTTATTTCCGCCCGTCTCCTCCGTCCCGTATCACGGTCCTTCGACTCCTGCGGCTGACCGCGCCCGCCGACTTCGCGGCCTGGTACGCCGCCGGCCGCGCGTACACGACCGGCGTCGCGGCGGGGATGGGCTTTCCCGGCGTCGACGGACTCGACGACGACCGGATCGTCCGCCGGCTCCGGACGGCCCCCGACGAGCTGACGCCCGCCGAGGCGCGCTCCGTGGCGGCGACGCTGCTCGCGGACGGCGCGTTCTCGGAACCGTACTGCGAGTGGCTGCCGACCTGGTACGAGCTCGCGCTGATCGCGCCGGTCCGGTACGGCGACTGGCGGCTGCGACGGGTCGCCGGCGCGGTCGCCGACGAGGCGGGCGTGACGGTGACCGCGCCGCGGTTCTCGCGCCCGACCGACGTCCGAATCGACGGCGCGCCGGCGCTGTCGCGGGTCGACGGCTTCCGCGAGCGGTTCCTCCTCGCCGACTCGCTGCTCCACCTGGAGTGGTTCGAGCACGTCGCAGCCGCGGACGGGATCGACGTCCCCGCCGACCTCGTCGCGCGGACCCGCGAGGAGTCGCTGTCGTACTACGGCGGCGACCGCGACCGCCTCTCGCCCGACGTGCGGCGGTTCCAGCGTCACCTGTTCGCCGACGACCGCTGGGTCAGCCGCGTCGACGAGGCGTACGACCTCGACAGCGTCCTGTTCCGCCTCTGGGAGCGGCTCCTGCGCGACGAGCGGCGGCGACTGAGCGACGACTGATCGGGGAGGGCGGTCGACCGAGTCGCGGTGCGGGCCAAGCGGGTCGTGGTCTGAGTCGACCAAGCCGAAGTGTTACAGATCCGGTAACAAGTTACGGGACCTAATCCCGAAACGGGAGGTAAGTATAGGCGGATCCCTCGATTACTGCGTTGTACGAACCGCGTTTCGGTTCGTTGTCCCCGACCTTCGGCCCTCGTTTTCGTTCGCGGCCGAGACCCGTTCGTCGCGGCACCGATCCCACTCGTGGTCGTACCGGAGGCGCCGGGTATCGGCAGCGCCGCGCATCGCGTTCGAGCTGTGGAGAGCCCTCGCCTGCCATCGGCCCGATCCGGCGACAACCGACGCAGGCCTCCCCCTCGCTGGTGAAGGGACCGGGAACGGCGACCGCGACGAACGGAGACAACTCGGCGGCGAGTAATCTTTTATTCAGCGTTGCGGCCGCCGGAACCTTCATACGTCGCCTCGCGGATCCTCCGGGTACACGAATGGCAGTACTCTTGCTGGAGGATGTCGATGCCGACGACGTCGGGACCGTCGGCGGAAAGGCCGCGTCGCTCGGCGAACTCATCGGTGCTGGGCTCCCGGTGCCGCCGGGGTTCGCCGTCACCGCGGGGACGTACCGCACCTTCATCGAGGAGGCCGGGATCGACGACGAGCTGTTCGACGCGGTCGACGTCGACCCCGAGGACTCCGCGGCGCTCCGCGAGGCCGAGGCGCGCGCGGAGGAACTCATCCTCGACACGCCGTTCCCCGAAGAGGTGCGCGAGGAGATCGTAGAGCAGTACCGCGCGATGGCCGAGGACGGCGAGGAGGCGTTCGTCGCGGTGCGCTCCTCGGCCACGGCCGAGGACCTCCCCGACTCCTCCTTTGCCGGCCAGCAGGAGACGTTCCTCAACGTCCGCGAGGACGACCTCCTCCGGCGCGTGAAGGAGTGCTGGGCCTCGCTTTTCACCCAGCGCGCGATCTACTACCGACAGCAGCGGGGGTTCCCGCACGCCGAGGTCGACATCGCGGTCGTCGTCCAGCGGATGGTCGACGCCGACAAGTCCGGCGTGATGTTCACCAGCCACCCCTCGACGGGCGAGCCGCAGGTCACCATCGAGGCCGCGTGGGGGCTCGGCGAGGCGGTCGTCTCCGGCACCGTCTCCCCCGACAACTACGTTTACGACCGCGAGCGCGGCGAGGTCGACGCGGTCACCGTCGCGGACAAGAAGGTCGAGATGGTGAAAGACGAGGAGACCGGCGAGACGGTCCAGCTCGACGTCGGCGAGGACCGCCGACACGAGCGGGTGCTCTCGGACGCCGAGATCGGCGATCTCGTCGAGCTCGGCGAGCGGGTCGAGGAGCACTACGGCTCGCCCCAAGACGTCGAGTGGGCGATCTACGACGGCGAGATATATATGCTCCAGTCGCGCCCGATCACGACGATCCGGGAGGACGCCGGCGACGAGGCGGGCGCGAGCGGCGACGCCGCGGGCGGGGGCGCCGCGGGCGGAGAGAGTGCGGGCGCGACGACCGCCGACGGCGCCGGGGGCGCGCCGGGAAGCGGCCCGAACGGCGGGACGGTCGGCGGGGACGACGCGGACGTCCTCGTCGACGGGCTCGGCGCCAGCCCGGGCGTCGTCTCCGGGGCCGTCCGGCTCGTCCACAAGCTCGACCACCTCGACCAAGTCCAGGAGGGCGACGTGATGGTGACGGAGATGACGATGCCGGACATGGTGCCCGCGATGAAACGCGCCGCCGGCATCGTCACCGACGAGGGGGGAATGACGAGCCACGCGGCGATCATCTCCCGCGAGCTCGGCGTCCCCGCGGTCGTCGGCACCGGCAACGGGACCCGCGTCCTCGAAGACGGCCAGCAGGTGACCCTCGACGGCGACAAGGGGACGATCCGCGCGGGCGAGTCGGAGTCGGCCGAGTCCGGCGAGGAGTTCGAGCCGGTTGAGGCCGCGCGCCCCGAGACACCCGTCAAGCCGATGACGGCGACGGAGGTGAAGGTGAACGTCTCGATCCCGGAGGCTGCCGAGCGCGCCGCGGCGACGGGCGCCGACGGCGTGGGGCTGCTCCGGATCGAGCACATGGTGCTCTCGCTCGGGAAGACCCCCGAGAAGTACATCAACGACCACGGCGCCCGCGCGTATCAGGACGAGCTGATCGAGGGCGTCCGCCGCGTCGCCGACGAGTTCTACCCCCGACCGGTCCGGGTTCGGACCATCGACGCGCCGACCGACGAGTTCCGCGAGCTGGAGGGCGGCGAGGGCGAACCCGCCGAACACAACCCGATGCTCGGCTGGCGCGGGATCCGCCGGAGCCTCGACAAGCCGGAGCCGTTCCGGCAGGAGCTGGCCGCGTTCGCGCGCCTCTACGACATGGGGTACGACAACCTGGAGGTGATGTTCCCCCTCGTCAACGACGCCGCGGACGTCGAGGGGATCGCGGACCACATGCGCGAGGCCGGGATCGACCCCGAGGCGCGCCGCTGGGGCGTGATGATCGAGACGCCCGCCAGCGCGCTCCAGATCGAGGAGCTGGCGGAGGCCGGCATCGACTTCGCCTCCTTCGGCACCAACGACCTCACGCAGTACACGCTCGCGGTCGACCGCAACAACGAGCACGTCGCCGACCGGTTCGACGAGCTCCACCCGGCCGTGCTGCGGCTCATCGGCGACACGATCGAGACGTGCCGCGAGCTCGGCGTCGACACCAGCATCTGCGGGCAGGCCGGCTCGAAGCCCGAGATGGTCGAGTTCCTCGTCGAGAAGGGCGTCTCCTCCATCTCCGCGAACATCGACGCGGTCCGCGACGTCCAACACGAGGTCAAACGGACCGAACAGCGCCTGCTGCTCGACTCGGTCCGCTGAGGCCGCTCGCGGTCGGTTTCCCGACGCACCCGAGAACGGAACCGGTAAGAGCCGTCCGCGGCAACTGGGGGGCAGATGCGACAGCCGGAACCGGAGCCGCAGTCGTTCGACCGGGTGCTCTCCTCGATGTGCACCGAGCCGCACCCGGACGCCCGCGCGGCCGCCGAGCGGTTCCTCGCCACGAACCCCGGCGACCCCGCCACGTACGAGGCGGTCGCGGAGCTGGAGGCGCGCGCGGTCGAGGGGCTCGCGACGCTCGCCGCCCACCCGACCCCGGCCGACGCCGCCGGGTACGTCACCTCCGGCGGCACCGAGGCGAACGTTCAGGCGGTGCGGTCGGCGCGGAACCGGCGCAGCGAAGGGAGTACGAAGCGCGGAGACGAGGTCAACGTCGTCGCGCCGGCGAGCGCGCACTTCTCGTTTCACAAGGCCGCGGAGGTTCTCGGCGTCGAACTGCGGACGGTCCCCCTCGGCGACGACCACCGGGCCGACCCCGAGGCCGTCGCGGCCGCGGTCGACGACGCGACCGCGCTCGTCGTCGGCGTCGCCGGCAGCACGGAGTACGGGCGGGTCGACCCGATCCCCGAGCTGGCGGCGATCGCCGAGGAGGCCGGCGCGCGGCTCCACGTCGACGCCGCGTGGGGCGGGTTCGTCCTCCCCTTCACCGACCACGCGTGGTCGTTCGCCGACGCGCCGGTCGACACGCTGACGATCGACCCCCACAAGTTCGGGCAGGCACCGGTCCCCGCCGGCGGTCTGCTGGCCCGCGAGGACGCCGCGCTCGACGCGCTCGCGGTCGACACCCCGTACCTGGAGTCCCGGTCGCAGGCGACGCTGACCGGGACCCGGAGCGGCGCGGGCGTCGCCGGCGCCGCCGCGGCGATGGACGCGCTGTGGCCCGACGGCTACCGCGAGGCCGCGGAGCGCGCGGCCGACAACGCCGACTGGCTCGCCGCCGAACTCGCGGACCGCGGGTACGACGCCGTCGAGCCCGAACTCCCGCTCGTCGCGGCCGACGTGCCCGAGTCCGAGTTCGCCGCCCTTCGCGAGGCTGGCTGGAAGGTGTCGCGGACCGGCGCGGGAGAGCTCCGCGTGGTGTGTATGCCGCACGTGACGCGGGCGGCGCTGCGGGCGTTCCTCGACGACCTCGACCGGATCCGGCGGTAGATCCTTTTAAATACTCGACCGCGGTGGCGAGTCACCCTTATAAACGAACACGCCGAGCGGTGGCGCGTGCCACCGAGCGGCCGGAGCGAAGCGGAGGCCGCGAGGAGCACGCGCGAGGGAGTCGCTGGCGGCGCCAGCCGCCAGCGACGAGGCTGGGGAGGGGTGAGGCGCGGGGCGGTGCTGTGCGGGGAGGGACTCGAAGGGGCAGTCGCGAGGCGGCCGCAGGCGACGCAAGCACCGCAGGAACGAGCGGAGCGAGTGACGAGGAGCGCAGCGAGCGTGCGGCCGCCTCGCGGCTGGGGCTTCGGAGGCGGTCGCGTCGATTGTTAGTTTATAAGCAATTACGTACAGCCGAGCGTCCGGGGCTTCGGTGGCGGTCGCGTCGATCGTCGATTTATAAGTAGCCACGTACAGCCGAGCGTCCGGGGCTTCGGTGGCGGTCGTCGTTCAACAGTGATCCCGCGTTCGGATCAACATATTCACTACGGGTCGCCACGAACCGCCTCGTATGAGTTCGGACGACGTCTCTCGGCGCACGTTCATGCGGACGGCCGGCGGTGCGGCGGCCGCCGCCGGCGCGGCGACGGCGACGGCGGGGACGGCGGCTGCACAGGAAGTGGAACCCGACTGGCCGAGCGCCGCCGTCGGGAACGTGGGCTCGTACACCGACGCCCGCGGTCAGGACTCGGTGACTATCTCGGTCGGCGCCGGCGACCAGGGGCTCGCGTTCGACCCGACCCTCGTGTGGGTCGACGAGGGGACGACGATCACCTGGGAGTGGACGGGCGCCGGGGGCTCGCACAACGTCCAGACGGTCAACGGCCCAGCGAGCCTCGACAGCGGTAACCCCGTCGGCGAGGAGGGGGCCACCTACGAGTACGAGACGTCCGGCGAGGACGCCGGCATCACCCACTACCACTGCGTCCCCCACACCGCGGTCGGCATGCACGGCGGCCTCGCCGTCGGCGGGGACGTCGCCACCGTCGAGACCGGCGGTGGCGGCGGCTCGAACGCGGTGTTCGTCCCGGACGCCGCCCGCGCGCTCGGGATCGCGACGTTCATCGCGATGGTGAGCACGCTGGGGCTGGCGTTCGTCTTCATGAAGTACGGCGGCACGATCACCGGACAGGACCAGGCGTAGCGGACGGCGACCGATTTCTTTCGCGGTGTCCGCTCTCACTCCCCGTCGACGAGCTCCTCGTACAGCGCGACGTAGCGGTCGATCACCGCGTCGTGGTCGAACGAGGCGAACTCGCGGTCGACCGCGCGGCGTTCGAGGTCGCCGACCGCGACGAACTCGTCGGCCAGCTCGGCCGGGCTCGTCACGAGCCGCCCGCGCTCGCGCCCCTCGACGAGCTCGTGGGCGCTGGAGTCGGCCTGGTACTCGACGAGGGCGACGCAGCCGCACGCGACCGCCCACAGCAGGTCGGTCGCGAACGTCTCCCACGTCGCGGTCGCGACCGCGACGTGCGTTCCTTTAAATACCGGGATCCGCTCCTCGACCGGCAGGTCGCCGAGGAACTCGACCCGGTCGTCGATCCGGAGGTCGCGGGCGATCTCCTCGATCCGGCCGCGCTCCGGCCCGTCGCCGATCACCGCGGCGGTCCAGTCGCGGCCGCGAAGCTCGGCGAGCCCGAGGAGGAACGTCTCGACGTTGGCGTGGCGGTCGAGCCGCCGCGAGTACACCGCGTCGAAGCGGTCGTCGACGCCCGCGGCCTCGACGGCGTCGAAGTCGATGCTCTCGGGGAGCACGCGCACGTCGTCGCCGTCGGCGCCGTGTTCGCGGACGCGCGTCTTCGTGGTCCGGGAGGGGGCAGTCACCGCGTCCGCGCGCCGCGCGAGGGGCCGGTACCAGCGGCGGGCGTCGGCCGGGTGGTCGCGCCACCAGTCGACGACGACCGGGGCCCGCGAGAGCGACCCCGCGACCGTGGCGGCGAGCGCGGGCGTCGGCGGGGTGTTGACCGCGTGAACGACGTCGGGACCGACGCGCCGGAGCGCGACCGGGAGCTTCGCGGCGAACGCGACCGGCGCGGGATCGACGGTGACCGACCGGTACTCGACGCCGTCCTCGGAGAACGAATCGTGGTCGCCGCCCCACCACTGCGCGCAGAGCCAGGTCACGTCGTGACCGCGGTCGGCGAGCGCGCGGGCGGTCCGCAGTGTTCGCGTTCGCGCTGGAGTCTCCCCGTGTCCGGGGGCGAAGAGCGAGACGAACGCGACGCGCATACGCCGACCGGACGGCGGGCGCCGGTAAAAAGACACGGCATCCCGCGGAGGAGCGAGGCCGGAGCGGCGAGCGGAAGCGTCGACGCGGCAGTCCGCCCGGCCGCGCGGCAACCCGCCCCGGTCGCGCGCCAACACGTCCCGGCCGCGCGCCAACACGTCCCGGGGCGGGGTTCCGTCACCCGAAACGGTTTCACGGGGCGCGCGGAACCGAGTGGCATGCGACAGTACGACATCGAACGCTACCTCAACGTCCGGAACGCGGGCGGCGCCGACCTCGGTCCCGACGGCCGGCTGTCCTTCCTCCTCGACACGACCGGGACGGGCCAGGTGTGGTCGGTCCGCGAGCCGGAGTCGTGGCCCGAACAGCACACCTTCTTCGAGGAGTCCGTCTCCTTCGTCGACTCCTCGCCGGAGCGCTCCGAGGCCGTCTTCGGCATGGACGAGGGGGGCAACGAGCGCGCGCAGCTGTACCGGCTCGACTACGAGTCGGGCGCGATCACGAACCTGACCGACATGCCCGAGGCGAAACACCGATGGGGCGGCTGGGACTCGACGGGCGACCGGTTCGCGTTCGCGTCGAACCGCCGCGACGAGGCCGTCTTCGACGTGTACGTCCAGGGCCGCGACGAGACCGGCGACGACGCCGAACTCGTGTACGAGGGGGACGGCTGGCTCTCGGTGGCCGGCTGGTCGCCGAGCGACGACCGGCTGATCGTCCACGAGGCGCGCTCCTCGTTCGACCACGACGTGTACACCCTCGATCTGTCGACCGGCGACCTCACCCACCACACGCCCCACGAGGGCGACGTGCGCTACTCCGGCCCGGAGTGGGGCCCCGACGGCGAGGGAATATACCTCGTCACCGACCGCGACACGGACACCCTCCGGTTAGAGCGGCTCGACCTGGCGACCGACGAGTTCGACGTCGTCGCCGACGGCGGCGAGTGGAACGTCGACGGCGTCGCGATAGACGACGAGTCCCGCCGGCTCGTCTACTCCCGGAACGTCGACGGCTACACCGAGCTCACCGCCGGCGAACTCGTCGCGCCCGACCGGATCGACGAGTTCCCGGAACCGGACCTCCCGGACGGCGTCGCGGGCGGCGTGAGCTTCGGCCCCGACGGCGACCGGTTCGCGGTGACGGCGACGGGCAGCACGCACAACGCGAACGTCTACGTGGTCGACGCGACCACGGGCGAGGCCGAGCGCTGGACGCGCGCCTCGACGGCGGGCATCCCCCCGGACACGTTCGTCGAGCGCGAGCTGGTTCACTATCCCACCTTCGACGTCGACGAACGACGTTCGTCGGCCAGCGAGACGTCGTCTCGCGCTGGTCGAGAGATCCCCGCGTTCTTCTCCGTGCCCGAGACCGAGCCGCCGGAGTCGGGCTACCCGGTCGTGGTCGACATCCACGGGGGGCCGGAGTCGCAGCGGCGGCCCTCCTTCGCCTCGGTCACGCAGTACCTCCTGAACAACGGGTACGCGGTCTTCGAGCCCAACGTCCGCGGCTCCTCGGGCTACGGGAAGGCGTACTCCGGGCTCGACGACGTAGAGAACCGGATGGACTCGGTGAAGGACATCCGGGAGGGGGTCGGCTGGCTCCACGACCACCCCGAGGTCGACCCCGACCGCGTCGTCGCGATGGGCGGCTCCTACGGCGGCTTCATGGTGCTCGCGTCGCTGACCGAGTACCCGGAGCTGTGGGCCGCCGGCGTCGACATCGTCGGCATCGCGAACTTCGTCACGTTCTTGGAGAACACCGGCGACTGGCGGCGCTCGCTGCGCGAGGCCGAGTACGGCTCGCTCGACGAGGACCGCGAGTTCTTGGAGTCCGTCTCGCCGATCAACAACATCGAACGGATCGAGGCCCCCCTCTTCGTCCTCCACGGCGAGAACGACCCGCGGGTGCCCGTCGGCGAGGCCGAACAGATCGTCGAGGAGGCGCGCGAACAGGGCGTCCCCGTCCGGAAGCTGATCTTCGACGACGAGGGGCACGGGTTCGCGAAGCTCGACAACCGGATCGAGGCGTACCGCGAGATCGTCGACTTCCTCGCCGAACACGTCTGAGACGAGGAGTTCGGTCGGAGGCTCGAATCTGACTGAACGGTCACAGTTCTTTATTTATAACTGAGAGAGCGCAGTGCGGCGGCGGATATCTTCAAACCCCTACTCAGCCGTTTATAAATAGATAACAGTGGCTCGGCGGCGACCACCGCCAAAGCCCCAGCCGTGAGACCGCAGTACGCTCGTTGCGCGCTTCAGTCGCTCACTCCGTTCGCTCCTTCCAGTGCTTACGTCGCCTACTGCGGTCTCACGGCTGCCCCTTTGAGTCCCACCACGCCCGCACAGCAACCGCACCTCACACCTCCCCAGCCTCGTCGGCCTCCCTCCGCTTCGCTCCGGTCGGCCGACTCCCTCGCGCGTGCTGCTTCGCGGCCGCCGAGGGCGGCCACTCGCAGGCACGCGCCACCGCATCGTTTATTTAAAAGAGGCGTCGCTCGCTTACCAGTCCGGCCCGAAGTCGGGGTTGAGCTGGCGGTCGGTGCGGCCGAGGGAGTCGATCGCCGCGACGTCCTCGTCGTCGAGCCGGAGGTCGACGCTCGCGAGGTTGTCGCGGATGTGGTCGATCCCGGTCGCCTTCGGAATGGCGGTGACGCCCTTCTCGCGGAGCCACGCGAGGCTCACCTGCGCGGCGCTGACGCCGTGCTTCTCCGCGATGTCGACGATCGCGGGGTCGTCGAGGATCTCCCCGCGGGCGAGCGGCGAGTAGGCGACGAGTTCCACGTCGTTGGCGTCGGCGTACTCGCGCAGCTCCTCCTGGCGGAGCAGCGGGTGCATCTCGACCTGATTCGCGAACGGCGCCTCGCCGAGCGCGTCCGCCGCGGCGTCGAGGTGATGCGGCTCGAAGTTGGAGACGCCGATGCGGTCGATGAGGCCGTCGTCGCGCAGCTCGGCGAACGCCGGCAGCGTCTCCTCGGGCTCGTACTCCCCGGCCGGCCAGTGGACGTACATGAGGTCGACCGCGTCGACGCCGAGCTTGTCGAGGCTCTCGCGGGTCGAGGAGACTACGTCCTCGGGCGAGAGCTCGTCGATCCACACCTTCGACGCGAGGAAGATCTCGTCGCGGTCGACGTCGCTCTCCGCGATCCCCTCGCCGACGGCCGCCTCGTTGCCGTAGATCTGGGCGGTGTCGACGTGTCGGTAGCCGGCGTCAAGCGCGTTCGCGACCGACTCGGTACACTGCGCCGGGTCGTCGTTCTCCCACGTTCCGAGCCCGAGGACGGGCATTCCGTTGCGGGTCGGTACCGCGGGGTGCTGCTGTTGGTCGGTCATCACTCCCGTCTACTCGCGTGAGCCGAAAATCGCTTGCGGTAGGGGCGGACGCGGCCGGGTCGCGCGGGACGGGCCGGAGCGGAGCGACACCGGGGAGCGAGCGCGGGCCGCGGGGCGGCGCCGAGCGACGCGATCACTCGACCTCGTCGACGAGCACGAGCATGTACCCGACGACGGCGAGGTCGATCGCGAGCGAGACGGCGGGCGCGGCGACGCCGTCGCCGGCGCGGAGCGCGAACAGGACCTGCCCCGCCGCCAGCATGGCGGCGACACCGAAGAACAGCGCCGTAAGCCCGATCGCCCGCGGTCGGAGCCGGTAGAGGCCGATCGCCGCCCAGCACTTCACCGCGCCGATGCCGGCGACCGGGACGCCGATCAGGAAGAGCGGACCGAGGGTCATCAGCAGTCCGCTGCCGAGGTCGGCCAGTCCGCTGAACAGGCCGACCGTGGCGACGAGGGCGACGCCGAGCCGGCGGTCGTCGGACTCCTCGCTCGTCTCGTCGTCGGAGGGCGTCGAGCGGCGGCGTCCGCGCCGCTCGGCTTCGCCGAGGGGCATGTCGGGGGCCAGCGCGGGCGACGACATGTGTCTTGGGGTCGGCGGCGTGGCGGTTGGGGCGGGCGGCGTGGCGGTTGGGGCGGGCGGCGTGGCGGTTGGGGCGGGCGGCGTCCCGCTCGGGGTCGGCGGCGCCCGGCTACTCCTCGGCCAGCAGCGCCCGCGAGGAGTTCGTCACCACGAGCAGGCTCGACGCGCCCATCGCGACGGCGGCGAACAGCGGGTTGAGCAGGCCGGTCGCCGCGAGCGGGATGGCGACCGCGTTGTAGCAGAACGCCCAGCCGATGTTCCCCTTCACGCGCCGCCCGGCCGCTCGGGCGAGCTCGAAGACGGTCGCCACGGAGCCGAGGTCGTCGTCGACGATGGCCACGTCGGCGGCGTCCGCCGCCATCGCGGTGCCGCCGCCGAGCGCGATCCCGAGGTCGGCCGCGGCCAGCGCCGGCGCGTCGTTGGTTCCGTCGCCGACCATCACGGTGACGCCGCGCTCCTTCAGCCGCCCGACCGCCTCGGCCTTCCCCTCCGGCGGCACGCCGGCGAACACCGACGAGACCGCGTCGTGGTCGGCGAACAGGGTCGCCGCGCGCTCGTCGTCGCCGGTGAGGACGATCACCTCGACGCCCGACTCGTCGAGCGCGGTCACCGTCTCCTCCCAGCCGTCGCGCAGCTCGTCGCCCACCACCACGAACCCCTCGGCGGCGCCGTCGCGGCCGACCGCGACCGGGACGCGGCCCACGTCGCGCGCGTCGGCGACCGCCTCGCGGACCGCGTCGGGGACGGCCCAGCCGCGCTCGTCGAAGAGGTCCGGGTGGCCGACGACGACCTCGACGCCGTCGACGACGCCGGAGACGCCGCGGGCGTGGCTCTCGAAGGACTCGACGGCGTGAGCGTCGCCTCCCTCGCCGGTCCCGGCGTCGACGGCTTCCGCCCCGCCGTCCGCGACCGCCGGGGTCGCGCCGTCGTCGACCGCCTCGCCGGGACCGGCCTCGACCGCGTCGGTCGCCCCCCGTGCCGCCGCGATCGCCTGTCCGACCGGGTGGGCGGACCGCGATTCGAGGGCGGCCGCGAGCCGGAGCAGGTCGTCGTCGACCGCGCGGTCGACCAGCCGCATCTCGCCGGTCGTCAGCGTCCCGGTCTTGTCGAAGACGACCGTGTCGGCGTCGCGGATCCGCTCGAAGACGGTGTCGTCGAAGACGACGATGTTGCGTTCGAGGGCGTCGCGGATCCCGGCGGCGACCGCGAGCGGGGTCGCCAGCCCGAGCGCGCACGGACACGAGACGATCAGCACCGTCAGTCCGACGAGCATCGCGTCGGTCGGGGCGCCGTCGAGCGCGAGCGACGCGCCGGCCGCGACGACCGCGATGACGAGGACCGCCGGGACGAACACCGTGGCGAGCCGGTCGGCGAGCTTCTGGACGCCGTGGTTGCCGCTCTGGAGGTCGTACACCAGCTCCGCGACGCGGTCGAGGCTGGAGGTCGCGTCCGGGCCGACCGCGACCGTGAGCGAGCCGTCCGTCACGACGGAGCCGCCGACGACCGCGTCGCCGGCGACCTTCCGGACCGGCAGCGACTCGCCGGTGACGACCGACTCGTCGACCGCGGCGTCGCCGTCGACCGCCTCGCCGTCGACCGGGACCCGCTCCCCGGCGCGCACGAGGAGCCGGTCGTCCGGTTCGAGCGCGTCGACGGCGACGGACTCCGTCTCGCCGTCACCGGTCAGCCGCCGGGCGTCGTCGACCTGGACCGCGGTGACCTCGGAGAGCAGCTCCGTCGCCCGGTCCTTCACGGAGTCCTCGTAGTGGTTCCCCACCGTGACGATGACGACGATCGCGACGGTCACGTCGTAGTATATCGAGGGCGACTCCACGAAGATCACCGCGAGCGTGCTGTAGAGGTAGGCGCTCACCGCCGCGACCGCGACGAGGAGGTCCATGTTCGGCGAGCGCGTCTTCGCGCTGACGTACGCGCCCCGCAGGATCGGCTTCCCGGTGAAGAAGAGGACGATGGTCGTGAGGACGGCGATGACGATGAAGAAGTAGGTTCCCGAGGTCGAGGCCATCGCCTCGTTCAGGTAGTCGAGGGTCCGCTGGTTGTAGAACGGGAACGCGAAGTACGTCGGGTAGATGAGGACGATGTACTGTAGCATGACGGCCATCCCGACGAGCACGCCCGCCGCGAGCCGCGCCGTCGCCATGTTGTCCGCCTGTCGGCGCGAGAAGGCGTCGTCGCGGGCGTACGCGCTGTACCCCAGCCCGCTCACCGTCTCCGTGAGGTCGTCGACGGTGACCGCGTCGGGGTCGCGGTCGATCCGCACCGTGTCGGTGACGTAGCTCGCGCTCGCGCCGCTGACGCCGTCGGCGTCGGTCGCCACCGTCTCGATGAACGCCTCGCAGGTCGCGCAGTGCATCCCGTCGACCTCCAGGTACGTCGCCTCGTGGCCGTCGGGGACGTCGCGGTCGCCGTCGGCGTCGGCGCCCGCTCCGCCGTCGTCCTCCGCGGCGCCGCCCCGATCCCGTCGCCGCTCGCGGACCGCGTCGGCGTCCACGTCGACGTCGCCGAGCGCGCCGTACACGTCCCGGCAGCCGGTACAGCAGAACCGGTTCCCCTCCTCGTCGGTGACGTCGACGCCCTCGGTCGGGAGTTCGCAGAGGGTACAGGCGGCGGGGTCGCCGTTCCCGCCTGCGCCCGGAGACGGGGGCGCCTCGCTCATCTCACATTCCCCCCATCATCCCGGCGTCGAGCGGGTTCCAGAACGGGAGCCGCGGGTGCGGCACGTGGATCCCGACGGACATCAGCCCGTGCGCGAACAGCACGTAGCCGAGCGCGACGAACGCGACCCCCAACAGCCGGTGGATCCGGCGGCGGTGGACCGGGTCGACGCTCTCGATCAGGGTGCCGTACGCGAAGACGGCGGGGATCGTCCCGAGCCCGAGCGCGCCGAGCGCGACGCCGCCCGCGACCGCCGAGCCGCTCGCGAACGCGTACAGGTACGCCGGGTAGAGGATCGGACAGGGGAGTAACCCGTGGACCGCGCCGAGCGCGACGATCCCGGGGCCGTTCGCGAGCCGGTCGACGTGCCCCGTGAGCCACCCCGTGACGCGTTCGAGCCCGGGGAGGTGGACGCCGCCGGTCGCGCCGCCGAGGAGGTACCGGACCCCGACGGCGATGACGGCCGCGCCGACGAGGAGGCCGACTCCGCCGCGGACGGCCTCCGCGGCGCCCGTCAGGGTCGCGGTCGTGACGAGGACCGCGCCGCCGAGCGCGCCGAGGAGGGTCCCGATCGTCGCGTAGCTCGCCGCCCGACCGAGGTTGAACAGCGCGTGCTGGCGGACCTCGTAGGTTGTCAGGTGCCCCTCGCGACCGGTCGGCGCGTTCGAGGCGCGCGCGGCGCCGGCCTCGCCGCCGTCGGTCCGCCCCGCGTCCATCCGGCTCGCGTACACCGTGACGAGCGGGCCGCACATCCCGATGCAGTGGGCGCCGCCGAGCAGCCCGATGGCTGCGAACAGCAGGACGTCGGTCCCGAGGAGCGCCGAGAGGGTCATGCGAGCCAGTCACCTCCAGTTCGAGGCGCGGGCGGAAACGGGTTTCGTCGGCCGGAGTCGGCGGGGCGGGCCGCGGTTCGTCGGGCACCGTCGAGACGGGTCACACCGATCACTCCTCCACGACGACCGTCCCGTACATGCCGGCCTTTCGGTGCGGGATACAGACGTACTCGTGGGCACCGGGGACCGTGAAGGTGTGTTGGAAGCGGTCGCCGCTCTCCAATCTCCCGCCGAAGTCGGACTGCCACGCCGACTCCGCGGTCTCGTAGTCGTCGAAGCCGCCCGAGGCGAAGAACTCGGCCCCGTCCGGAAGCCCCCCCGCCGTCGCGGTGACCGTGTGTGCGCGGGCGCTCGTGTTCTCCCAGACGACGGTGTCGCCGACGGAGACCGTGATCTCGCGGGGCTGGTACGCGGTCGCGAGCATACCGACGTCGTAGTCCGGTTCGCCGCCGACGCCCGCGCAGCCGGCGAGGGCGACCCCGACCGCCGCGCTCCCGACGGCGCCCGTCCGCCGGAGGAACCGTCTGCGATACATACCCCATCTGGGGGCCTGAACGGTTTCAATATCGCGGTCGACCCCGCCGCGTGGGAACGGGGTTCATCCGCCGACGAGGTCCTCGAAGACGCGGCGCTGCGCCGCCGCGAGGTGTTCCGAGAACGTCGCGCGGGCGATGCCGATGGCGTCGGCCACCTCCGTCGCGCTCGCGCCGCGCGGGTGCTCGAAGTAGCCGAGCCGGTGGGCGGTCCGGACCACCTCGCGCTGCCGCTCCGTGAGCCGTCCGCGGTCGACGACGACCGGGTCCGAGCGGGTGTCGGCCCCGCCGGAGCTCGTGAGCCGTTCGAGTCGGACCGAGCCGCCCGTCGCCTCCAGCGCGTCGATCACGTCGCCGAGCGGGTCGGCCGCGGGCAGGGAGAGCCCGAGCCGAACGCGGTCCGGCGCCGTCCGGACCGTGACCGACGAGACGGGGTAGCCGAGAGACTCGACGGCGTCGGAGGGGAACTTCCCGGACGCTCGGCTCCGGCAGCGGTAGACGAGCTCGTCGCCCCCGTCGAAGACGAGTTCGGCGTCGACGGCGCGGTCGGCGCGGAACTGCGAGACGACCGCGTCGTCGACGCGGACGCGGTCGACGTCCTCCGCGACCGCCCCGGGCGGCAGCGCCCCCGCCACCGGCGCGGGCGTCGGGTCGCGGACCACGACCTCGACGCGGACGCCGGCCTCGTCGGACCGGCCGGGCGACCGCGGCGCGTCCGACTCGCTTCGAGCCGCGTCCGATCCGCTTCGAGCCGCGTCCGCGGAGGCGACGCCGTCGGAGCCGGAGGGGCCGGCCGGTCCGGACTCCCGGGGTTCGGGGGCGCCGGAGTCGGACGAGCGCGACCGCTGTCCCATATTCCGATCTATCGGTCGAACCCGGAAAAAAAGCGAGCCGAACGAGTACGCGTCGCGGCGGTCCGGCGGACGCCTTCATAAAGCCCCGTCGAGAGTTGGCGACGACTCACACGGCGCGAGCCCGTGGCACGCACATGGACGAGGAGTCGCTCCGCGGGCGGTCGGTCGGAGTGGTCGGGGCGGGCGTCGGCGGGCTCTCCGCGGCGGCCTACCTCGCGGCCGACGGCGCGGAGGTGACGGTGTACGAGCGCGCCGAGCGGGTCGGCGGGGTGGCCGGCCGGCTGGAGGTCGACGGGTTCCGGTTCGACACCGGTCCGTCGTGGTACCTGCTGCCGGACCTGTTCGAGCGGTTCTTCGACGACTTCGGTCGGTCGCCCGACGAGTTCTACGAGCTGACCCGGCTCGACCCGCACTACCGCGTGTGCTGGGACGACGGCGACAGCGCCGACGTTCCCGCCGATCCGGACGCGGCCGCCGACCTGTTCGAGTCGTACGAGCAGGGGGCGGGCGCGGCGTTCCGCGAGTACCTCGACGACGCCGAGCGAGCGTACGACGCCGGGATGGAGCGGTTCGTCCTCCCCGGGCGGTCGCGGTTCCGCGACTACCTCTCGCTCGACGTGCTCGCCGGGGGGCGGGAGCTGGATCTCCTGTCCAGTCTCGACGAGCGGGTGCGGTCGTACGTCGACCACCCGAAGCTCAGACAGCTGCTGGAGTACACCCTCGTCTTCCTCGGCGGGTCGCCGCACAACACGCCGGCGCTGTACCAGCTGATGAGCCACGTCGACTACGGGCTCGGCGTCTACTACCCGATGGGCGGGATGTACGAGGTGATCGAGGCGGTCGAGACGGTCGCCCGCGAGGCCGGCGCCGACGTCCACACCGGCGTCGAGGTGACGGGGCTGGAGCCGGTCCAGGGGGGCGTCGAGGTCGAGCTCGGCGGCGACCGCTACGTCCACGACCGAGTCGTCTGTAACGCGCCGCCCGCGCACGTCGAGCGCGAGCTGCTCCCGGACGGCACCGTGCCGCGGCTCGGCGACTACTGGGAGCGGCGGACGTACGGCCCCTCGGCGCACCTGCTGTACCTCGGCGTCGAGGGGGAGCTGCCGGAGCTGGAACACCACACGCTCGCGCTGCCGACGGACTGGGACCCGCACTTCGCGGCGATCTTCGACGATCCGGCGTGGCCGACGGGGGAGGTCGAGCCGGTCGTGTACGTGAACGTCCCGTCCCGGACCGACCCCTCGGTCGCGCCCGAGGGCCACGAGGCGGTCGTGACGCTCGTGCCGCTCGCGCCGGGGCTCGACGACACGCCGGAGCGCCGGGCGGCGCTCAGGGAGCGCGTCCTCGACGCGGTGGCGTCGCGGACCGGCGTCGACCTCCGCGACCGGATCGTCGCCGAGGAGTCCGCGTGCGTCTCCGAGTTCGCGGAGCGGTTCGACCAGCCCGGCGGGAGCGCGCTCGGGCTAGCGCACACGGTGCGACAGACCGGTCCGCTCCGTCCCGGGCCGCGCGTTCGCGGCACCGACCGACTCTACTACGTCGGCGGGAGCAGCAACCCCGGGATCGGCGTCCCGATGTGCCTGCTCGGCGGCGAACACGTCGCCGACGCCGTCGCGGCGGACGTCAGCGGCGGGCCGTTCGACCGGCTTCCGCTGGTCGGTCGGTGACCGACGCGTCGCCGTAACGTCCGTCCACTCCTCGATCCGGTAATCGGAATGTTTTGAGAAATACCGCCCGATAACGGAATTCATCAAGAAAACCTTACCAGTAAGGTTAGTACATTTAATAAATACGCGGCGTACTTTTCGGCGTCGCATGATCGAAACAGCCGCGGCCGACCTGCTCGCAAGCGGAACAGTCCCGCTCGAAATGACCCAGACCCAGATCTTCGAGGCGATTCAGAGCGACACCCTCCTCGCCTCGTCGCTCTGGATCAACATCGCGCTCGCCGGCCTCTCGATACTCCTGTTCGTCTATATGGGGCGAAACGTCGAGGACCCCCGCGCCCAGCTGATCTTCGTCGCCACGCTGATGGTACCGCTGGTGTCGATCTCCAGCTACACGGGGCTCGTCTCCGGGCTCACGGTGAGCTTCCTCGAGATGCCGGCCGGCCACGCGCTGGCCGGCCAAGAGGTACTCACCCCGTGGGGGCGGTACCTCACGTGGGCGCTGTCGACGCCGATGATCCTGATCGCGCTCGGGCTGCTGGCCGGGTCGAACACCACGAAGCTGTTCACCGCGGTCGTCGCCGACATCGGGATGTGCGTCACGGGGCTCGCGGCCGCGCTGACCACGTCCTCGTACCTGCTGCGCTGGGTCTGGTACGTCATCAGCTGCGCGTTCTTCGTCGTCGTCCTCTACATCCTGCTCGCCGAGTGGGCCGAGGACGCCGAGGTCGCCGGCACCGCGGACATCTTCAACACGCTGAAGGTGCTCACCGTGGTCCTGTGGCTCGGCTACCCGATCTTCTGGGCGCTCGGCGCCGAGGGGCTCGCCGTGCTCGACGTCGCGGTCACCTCGTGGGCGTACAGCGGGATGGACATCGTCGCGAAGTACCTCTTCGCGTTCCTCCTGCTGCGCTGGGTCGTCAACAACGAGCGGACGGTCGCCGACGTGGCGTCCGGGCTCGGCTCGGGCTCCCGCGGCGGCGCGGCGCCCGCCGACGACTGACCGGCCGCGGTCCGTTCTCCGCCTCTCTGTATTTTAACCGACGACGAGCCGCCGCCACGGCACCCGAGAGCGAAGCGCTAAACCCCCGGCGGCGGTGAGACGAGACATGAAGCAGGCCATCGTCGCCCGGGCGGACATCGGCATGGGCGAGGGGAAGCTCGCCGCGCAGGTCGCGCACGCGTCGCTGTCGGCGTACCAAGACGCGGGGCGGCGCGCGCGGAAGAAGTGGCAGGGGGAGGGCCAGAAGAAGGTCGTCCTCAGGGGCGACTCCGAGAGCCAGCTGTTCGAGCTGGCCGACAAGGCCGACACGGAGGGGCTGCCCTACGCCGTCGTCCGCGACGCCGGCCACACCCAGCTGGAGCCGGGCACCGTCACGGCGCTCGCGGTCGGGCCCGCCCGCGACGACAGCGTCGACCGCGTCACCGGCGACCTCTCGCTGTACTGAATGACTTCCGAACGCACGCTCCGCGAGGCGCACCCGACCGAGCGCGCGGTGGGGATGGACCACTACGTCAGCGGCGCCGACGGGATCGGCGGGCGGCTCCGCGAGTCGCCCGAGGACTTCCGCGTCCGCGAGCTGGAGGCGTTCGACGCGGCGCCGCTCGACGCCGACCCCGGGAGCTACCCCGACGTAGTCCTCCGGGCGACGCTCCGCGACTGGGACACCAACGACTTCGCGCGCCGGCTCTCGGACGCGCTCGGAATCAGCCGCGAGCGCGTCTCGTGGGCCGGGACGAAGGACAAGCGCGCCGTCACCACGCAGCTGTTCACGGTCCGCGGCATCGACGCCGACGACCTCCCCGAGATCCGCGGCGCCGAGATTGAGGCGCTCGGCCGGGCGGGTCGGAGCCTCTCGTTCGGCGACCTGGCGGGCAACGCCTTCGAGATCCGCGTCGCCGACGCGGTCGACGAGGCGCCCGAGCGCGTCGCCGAGGCGGTCGCCGACCTCCGGGCGTTCGCGGGCGGCGAGGGCGCTGACGACGGGGATAACAGCGGCGACGCGGACGCCCACGAGTTCTCGATCGAGGCGACCGTCGGCGTCCCGAACTACTTCGGCCAGCAGCGCTTCGGCAGCCGGCGGCCGGTGACGCACCTCGTGGGGCTCGCGATCGCCCGGCGCGACCCCCGTGAAGCGGTCCGGCTGTACGCCGGCAACCCGGCCGAGACGGAGCCGGACGACACCCGGGCCGCGCGCGACCGCGTCGACGCGGCGTTCGGCGTGAGCGGGGGGAGCGAGTCCGGCGACGCCGGCGACGGTCCCGCCGCCGACGGCACGGGCGACGGCGACTGGACCGCCTGTCTCGACGCGATCCCCGGCAAGCTCCGGTTCGAGCGCTCGATGGTCCACCGGCTCGCCGACCGCGGCGTCCCCCCCGACGCGCCGCCCGACGACGAGGACTGGTGGCACGCGCTGGAGGCGGTGCCCTCGAACCTCCAGCGGCTGTTCGTCAACGCCGCGCAGTCGTCCCTCTTCAACCGGATCGCGAGCGAGCGACTGCGCCGCGGGCTCCCGTTCGACCGCCCCGTCGCCGGCGACGTGGTCTGTTTCGCCGACGGCGACGCGCCCGAGGCGCTGTACGCGCCGGACACCGACCGGCTCCAGCGGGTCGACGAGGACCGGGTCTCCCTCGTCGCCCGCCACTGCGAGCGCGGGCGGGCGTTCGTCACCGCGCCGCTCGTCGGCACCGAGACGGAGCTCGGCGACGGCGAGCCGGGGGAGATCGAGCGGGAGATCCTCGCCGACGCCGGGATCGAGCCGGGCGACTTCGCGCTCCCCGGCGAGTTCGACTCCAAGGGGACCCGGCGGGCGATCCTCCTGCGCACGGACCTCGACGTGACGTTCGCGGACGGCGACCCGCGCTTCGCGTTCGCGCTCCCGAGCGGCTCGTACGCGACCGTGCTGCTCCGCGAGTTCACGAAGCGCGGCCCGCTCGACCTCTGATCGATCCACGATTGTGTACTACTAAGTGAGTTCAGCGGTCGAAACCACCACATTACTGTGTTCCGTTCCGAGCCGTTTTTGTGCGACAGCCCGCAACCGAAGGCATGACCCGGATCGTCGTCATCGACCTCCACGGCCAGTTCACCCACCTCGAACGGCGGGCGCTCCGCGACCTCGGCGTCGACACCGAAATCGTCTCCGCGGACACGCCGACCGACGAGGTCGACGCGGACGGAGTCGTCCTCTCGGGCGGCCCGGACATGGACCGCGTCGGCAACGCCCCGGACTACCTCGAACTGGACGTCCCCGTCCTCGGGATCTGTCTGGGAATGCAGCTGATCGCCGCGGAGCTCGACGGGTCGGTCGGCGCGGGCGATTACGGCGGCTACGCCGACGTCGACGTCGAGATCACCGACGACGAGGACCCGCTCGTCGGGTCGCTCGCGCCCGAGACGCGCGTCTGGGCCTCGCACGCCGACGAGGTGACCGAGCTGCCCGACGGGTTCGCCCGCACCGCCACCTCCGACGTCTGCGGCATCGAGGCGATGGCCGACCCGGACGCGGGGCTGTACGGCGTCCAGTGGCACCCCGAGGTCGCCCACACGGAGCGCGGTGAGGAGGTCTTCGAGAACTTCGTCGCGATCTGCGAGTCGGCGTAGGAACGTCGGCAGGCAGCCGAGAACTATTCGCTGATGTGCGCCGTCAAAACCGGGAGTTCGCTATATCGGACGACCCGCTCGGCGACCGACCCCGCCGTGACGAAGCGCCCGATCCCGGTGCGGCCGTGGGTCCCCATCGCGATCAGGTCGGCCCCGTAGTCGGCCGCGGCGTCGAGGATCTCCTCGTGCGGGCGACCGCGACGGAGGTGGAGTTCGGCTTCGACGCCCCGCTCCGCGGCCGCCTCCGCGACCGCGTCAAGCGCGCGCTCGCCGCGCTCCTCCTCGCGTTCGACGACCATATCCCACTCGTCGGCGCCGGCGACGCCCTCGTCGACGACGAACAGCCCGTGGATCCGGGCGCCCGTCAGCGCGGCGAGCCCGCAGGCCTGCTCGATCGCGGCGGCGCTCCCGGCGCTCCCGTCGGTCGGACATAAGATTGCGTCGTACATCGGTGTCGGTCTCGCGCCCCCGTCTCAGAGCCGGTACCGCCGGACCGTCGCCTCGCCACAGCCCGGGCACTCGTGGCGGTACTCGACGGTCGCGCCCGTCGTCGCGGCCGTCCACTCGCTCTCCTCGTCGACGAACCCGCACTCCTCGCAGACGTGCGGTCGGCCGTCGAAGCGCGCCCGGAGCCGGTCGAACGCCGTGGTACCGCCGGTACGAGATGACATGTGGTAACGGTACTCAATAGCATTATTAATAGTTTACTACGAGGGGTAGCAGCCGCGCCCAGCGGCAGGAGTAGCTCCTCGCGTCCGACATCGACTCCGGAAAACGGGTGTGCCGCCCACCTGACGGACGGACGGACGTGCCGCCTGACAGTCAGGCGCGCCGCCTACTCCGCGAACAGCTCGTCGACGGCCTCACCCGCGGTCTCGACGGCCTCCTGCGCGACCGCCTCGCGGTCGGGCTCCGCGTCCTCGGGCGCGTTGAGGTAGACGTCCACGTCGAGGACGCCCTCCTCGAACGTGACGGTGACGTCCAGATCCGTGACCGTCGACTGGTCGTAGTGTTTGAACACGATCCCCTCGGCCGCCTCGGCGGCGGTGCGAACGACTTCGTCGTCGCTCGGCTCCGAGTCGGCGTCGGCGTCGTCGGGCACGGCCTTACGCGCCGCCGGCGCCCGGACCGCCCGGTCCCATCGGGCCGCCGCCGCCGCCCGCGCCGCCCTGGAGCATCTGCTGGAGCTCGCTCTGGAGGTCGTCGAACTGCTCTTCGACGCGCTCCTCCTGCTTCTCGAGCTGCTCGACGCGGACCTCGAGCGAGTCGACCTTCTCCTCGAGGTCGTCGTAGGCGGACTCGTAGTCCGTCTCGACGAGGACCTCGCCGATCTCGCGGTACATCCCCGCGTCCTCGTCGACGTCTTCGAGGGCGTCGAGGGCGGTCTTCGACTCGTTGAGCGCGGACTGCGCCTGCTCCTTCTGCTCGGCGACCTGCTGTGCGGTCTCCTGAAGCTCCTGCAGTTCCTCGATCTTCTCCTGTGCCTCGGGCGGCATGTTCCCTTGCATGGGCGGACCGAGGCGGCCCGGACAGAAAAACCCCTTACTTCTCCGACGAGGGAGAGATGGGCTCGCAGCGGCCCGAAGAGTCGCGGTATCGGCGTATTCGGTGAGCCTCAATCGCGCCCCGCGCCGACGTCCTCGGCGACCGCGACCAGCCGCGACCAGCTGTTGACGCCGGCGCGCAGCGCCACGAGGTCGTCGGCGAGCACGCGGACGCGGACCGACTCGCCCTCGCGGTCGACCGTCGCGCTCGATCGGGCGTCGTCGATCTCGCCGACCTCGGGACCGAGCGCGTCGGCCACGACGCGGGCGCGCCGCTCGGTGGGGTAACTGAAAGAGAGGACCGTCTCGTGTGCGCGCGTCGCCGTCACGGTCCGAAATGGAGGGAGGTCGCTTACTCGACGTCGACTTCCTTGATGTCGCCGCCGCGCTCCTTCAGGAGGACGCGGTGGCCGCAGTACGGGCAGCGCACGCCGCCGTACTCGTCGAGGGTGACGTCGCGCTTACAGCGGGAGCACTTGTAGCTCATCGTCCTATTCCTCGTCGGCGAGCGCGGCGCGGATGGAGCGGCGGACGGTGCGACCGCCGGGCGTCTCGGGGCGGTACGCGCCGCCCGTGAACGTCTCGCCGGTCTCCTCGTTGACCCAGATGCCGGTGCCTTTGCGCGTGACGTCGTCGCCGTCGACGGTCGCGTTGCGCATCTCCGCTTCGATGTCCTGGACCCGCTTGCGGGAGACCCGGCCGTAGCGGGCGCCGAATCGGCCCGCGCTGCCGGTGCTTCGAGCCTTGTCCTCAGCCATAGTAGCCACTTCTACCGCCAGCGTAGGTAAAAAGGCTGCGAGTTGGGGGCGGGCGGCGACGACGGAGTACGAGCCGAAGGCGGTGGCGCGTGCCTGCGAGCGGCCGGAGCGAAGCGGAGGCCGCGAAGCCAGCACCGCGCGAGGGAGTCAGTCGCCGGAGCGAAGCGACGGCGACTGACGAGGCTGGGGAGGCGTGAGGCTGCTGTGCGGGGCGGTGCGGGGTGGGACTCAAAGGGGCAGTCAGGAGGCAGGCGCAGGCGAAGTAAGCACCGCAGCGAAGGAGCGACAGCGACTGAGCGAGGAGCGCAACGAGCGTGCGCCTGCCTCCTGGCTGGGGCTTTGCCAGTGTTCGCTGTTGATCCGTAGTCGAGTTCGGACAACCGAGCGACTGGGGCTTTAGAGGTGTTCGTGTCGATGTTGTCGGTAGGAATCATACACACAGCGACGTACCGACCGCAACCTCTTTCACTACCAAGTAATACTACCAAGTTGTATGAAGGGATTCAACGGCTTCGCGGACGTGAGCGAGACGGACGTGACGAGAGCGATCGGAAACGAGTGGACGGACGGATTCCTCGACTTCACGGACTCCGAGGTCATCGTCCTCGGCGGCGGCCCCTCCGGGCTGATGGCCGCGAAGGAGCTGGCCGAGCGCGGCGTGAAGGTGATGATCGTCGAGAAGAACAACTACCTCGGCGGCGGGTTCTGGCTCGGCGGCTTCCTGATGAACACGGTGACCGTCAGAGATCCCGCACAGGAGATCCTCGACGACCTCGACGTCGACTACGAGCCGGTCGCGGACGTGGACGGCCTCTACACCGCGGCCGGGCCCGAGGCCTGCTCCGGGCTGATCAAGGCCGCGTGCGACGCCGGCGCGCGCGTCCAGAACATGACGGAGTTCACCGACCTCGTCGTCCGCGACGACCACGAGGTCGGCGGCATCGTGATGAACTGGACGCCGGTCCACGCGCTCCCGCGCGAGATCACCTGCGTCGACCCGATCGCGGTCGAGTCCGACCTCGTGATCGACGCGACCGGCCACGACGCCGTCGCGATCAGCAAGCTCGACGAGCGCGGCGTCCTCTCCGCGCCCGGCATCGAGCACGCGAAGGAGCACAACACCGGCATGGACCAGACGGGCGACGGCGAGTACGGCGCCCCCGGCCACGACTCGCCCGGCCACGACTCGATGTGGGTCGGCGAGAGCGAGGACGCCGTCGTCGAGCACACCGGCGTCGTCCACGACGGCCTGATCGCCTCCGGGATGGCGGTCGCGACCGCGCACGGCCTCCCGCGGATGGGGCCGACGTTCGGCGCAATGTTAGTGTCGGGGAAGCGCGCCGCACAGACCGCGCTGGACGAGCTTGAGGTCGACGCGCCCGAGGTCGAGCTGTCGGTCGGGAGCGGGCCCGCGCCCGCAGACGACTGACGAGTCACCGCTGACGCTCCGGCGCCGGACTCCCCCGCGTACTCGGTCGATCTTTTATAAGTGGTTACCGACGAAGCGACGGCGAACACCTCCAAAGCCCCAGCCGCGAGGACGCCGCACACTCGCTGCGCTCCTCACTCGGTCGCTCACTTCGTTCGCTCCCTCGTTGCGGTGCTTACGTCGTCTGCGGCGTCCTCGCGACTGCCCCTTTGAGTCCCGCCCCGCGCCGCACAGCGCCGCAGCCTCACGCCTCCCCAGCCTCGCGGCTCACGCTTCGCGGCTGCGCCGCTCGCGTTCGCCGCGTCCCTCGCGCGTGCTGTCTCGCGGCCTCCGCTTCGCTCCGGCCGCTCGCAGGCACGCGCCGACCGCGTGTTGATTTATAAACGGACGTCGCGCTCCGGAGCCTGAACCCGCGACACGACCGTCCTTCACGAACGTTTACTCGGGAGCGACGCAACCGGGTGCCTTTTTCCGGCGCTACGTCGAACCCGGCGACATGCGAAACGCCAAGATCGTCTGTACGATCGGTCCCGCCTCGGACGACCGGGACACGATCCGCGGCCTCGCCGACGCGGGGATGTCCGTCGTCCGGCTCAACGCCAGCCACGGAACGACCGACCACCGGGAGACGGTGATCGAGCGCGCTCGCGAGGTCGACGAGGAGATCGACGACCCGCTCGCGGTGATGGTCGACCTGAAAGGGCCGGAGGTCCGCACCGCCGAGATCGACGAGCCGATCTCGCTCGCGACGGGGTCGGAGGTCACCTTCGCCGAGGGGGACGACGCGACCCCCGATCGCGTCGGCCTCACCCACTCGATCGGGGCCGCCGAACCGGGCGACACGATCCTGCTGGACGACGGCCGGATCGAGTGCCGCGTCGAGCGCGTCGACGGCGAGTCCGTGGTCGCGACGGTCGTCTCCGGCGGGAAGCTCGGCTCGCGGAAGGGCGTGAACCTCCCCGGCGTCGCCATCGACGTCGACCTGATCACGCCCGAGGACGAGGCGGAGCTCGACCTCGCGGCCCGGACGAACGCGGACTTCGTCGCCGCCTCGTTCGTGCGCGACGCCGACGACGTGTACCAGATCGCCGACGAGCTGGAGGCCCGCGGCGGCGCCGACATCCCGATCGTCGCGAAGATCGAGCGCGCCGGGGCGGTCGAGAACCTGGAGGGGATCGTCGACGCCGCCGACGGCGTGATGGTCGCCCGCGGCGACCTCGGCGTCGAGTGTCCCTTAGAGGACGTGCCCGTGATCCAGAAGCGCATCATCCGGACCTGCGTCAACGAGGGCGTCCCCGTCATCACCGCGACGGAGATGCTCGACTCGATGGTCTCCTCGCGGCGACCGACCCGCGCGGAGGCGTCCGACGTGGCCAACGCCGTCCTCGACGGCACCGACGCCGTGATGCTGTCGGGCGAGACCGCCGTCGGCGAGGACCCCGTCAACGTCGTGGAGACGATGGACCGGATCGTCCGGCAGATCGAGGCCAGCGACGAGTACGCGGAGACGCGCGAGCAGCGCGTCCCGACCGCGGAGGAGGGCTCGCGCACGGAGGCGCTGGCGCGGTCGGCGCGCTACCTCGCGCGCGACATCGGCGCGTCGACCGTCGTCGCCGTCTCCGAGTCCGGCTTCACCGCGCGCAAGACGGCCATGTTCCGGCCGGGCGTCCCGGTCGTCGCGACGACGCCGAACGACCGTGCCCGCCGCCAGCTCGCGCTCTCGTGGGGCGTCCGCCCCGTCCTGACCGAGTACGCCGACGACATGGAGGGGATCCTCGACAACGCGGTCGACGCCGCGCTCGACCGCGGCGGCGCCAGGTCCGGCGACACCCTCGTGGTCCTCTCCGGCATGCTCACCGAGTTCGAGGGGACGAACACGACGAACACCCTGAAGGTCCACGTCGCCGCCGAGACGGTCGTGACCGGGAAGGCGGTCGTCGCCGGCCGCGTCGCCGCCCCCGTTCACCGGACCGAAGACGGCGACCTCGACGCGCTGCCGGACGGCTGCGTCGTCGCGCTCGGCGCCGACTTCGACGGCGAGTTCTCCGGCGACCTCGACCGGATCGCCGGCATCATCGACGCCCGCGAGGGGATGACCGGCTACCCCGCCGTCGTCGCCCGCGAGCTCGGCGTCCCGATGGTCTCGGGCGCCGGCCTGCCCGAGTCCGTCGCGGACGGCACCACGGTGACCGTCGACGGCGAGCGCGGCGTCGTCTACGACGGCGACGTGCTCCGGGCGGCCCGAGATCGGTAGGTCGCCCGACCCGAACGCACCGACCGCTCCGACCATCCCACCCGACCCGACCGTCTCACCCGACCCGACCGTCTCACCCGACCCGACCGTCTCACCCGACCAGACCGCCCCATCCGACCCGACCGCCCGCGCCCGCCAGCCATTTATTACGGAGTCGCGTACGTCCGACCATGAGCGACGAATCCGGCGACGAGGCCCGCGACCGGGACTCCGCCGACGCCTCGGAGTCGGCGGAGTTCGGCGAGCGGAGCCGGGCCAACGACGCCGGCGACGAGAGCGCGGACGACGGGCGCGAGTGGCGCTTCGCGGTCGACGACGTCGGCCCGGACGGGGTCACCGAGGACACCGCCACGCCGGCGGACGAGCCGATAGAGCCGGGCGACGTCACCCTCGAACACGCGGTCTTCGTCGTCCTCGGCGTCGCGCTCACGGTCGGCGTCCTGCTGGTCGGGTTCTGAACGCGACCGTCGCCGCTCGGGCGCGAACCCGCACCGACGGCGGCCGACCCGACCGACGCCGCGGGCGCGCGCACCACTTATCAGGCCGCGGCCGTAGGACCGAACATGAACGCGCTCGCACAGTCCGGGCTCCTCTCGCCGGACACCCTCCCGCTCCTGCTTTTGACCGCGGGGCTGCTGCTCTCGATGGCGGAGGCGCTCGCCCCGGGAGCGAACTTCATCGTCGTCGGCATCGCGCTCATCGGCGCGGGGCTCGGCGGGCTCGTGTTGAGTTCGCTCGGCGTCGCCGGCGCCCTCCTCACGCTGCTCATGGCGCTCCTGACGCTCGCCTTCGGCGCCGCCGCGTTCTACGGCTACCACGAGTTCGACCTCTACGGCGGAAAAGGGCAGCAGCAGACCAGCGACAGCGACTCGCTGAAGGGGAAGACGGGGACGGTCACGGAGCGGGTGACCCCCACGGGCGGCGAGGTGAAGCTCTCCGGCGGCGGGTTCAACCCCCACTACTCCGCGCGCTCGATGGACGGCGAGATCGACGAGGGCGAGGAGGTGATGGTGGTCGACCCCGGCGGCGGCAACGTCGTCACCGTGGAGTCGACCGGGTACGTCGAGGACGACATCGATCGCGAGCTGGCGGCCGACCGCGCGCGGAAGGCGGCCGCGAGCGACGCCGACGCGGATGAGACCGCCGCGAGCGAGGCGGAAGGAGACGGCGCGGAGCCGGAGACCGACGCGGAACGGGAGCCGGAGTTCGACCGGGAGTGAGGCGCCCCGGCGGAAACGCCGCTCCCCCGCCCGAACCGCGACCGGAAAAGCACTTGTCCGTCGCCGCCGATTCCCCGGCGATGCCCTCCCCGCTCTCCGCTCTCGCGAGCCTGCCCGGTAGCCTCATCGACCGCGTCCGCGACGCCTTCGACTCCCCCCGCGCCGGCGGGGTCGCGGTCGCGCTCGTCGTGGTCGTCACGATCGGCACCAGCGTCGGGATCCTCGCGCTCGGGGCCGTGTTCGACGCGACCGTCGACCAGCAGATCACCGTCGACAACCCGGACCGCCCCCTGGAGTCGACCTGCGAGGCGTTCGGCGACGACTCGGATTCGGTCTTCGCCGAGGAGTGCGACGAGCCGGCGCGGACCGAGGTCGACGCGGGGGAGGAGCTCCGCGACGCCGCGACGGGACTCGTCCATTACGGGCTGTTCGGCGTCCCGCTCTGGTGGGCGCTGTTCGCGGTCGCGCTCCACGTCGGGGCGCGCGTCGCGGGCGGCTCCGGCTCCGTCGGCGACTCATTCGTGATCGCCGGCTGGGCGATCGGCGCCGAACTGCTCCGGCTCGCCGCCGGCCTCGCGGCGATCTGGTACACGCTCTCGAACGCGGCGATATCCGGGTCGACCGGCGAGGCGGTGGCGAGCGACGTCGTCGCCGCGATCACGGGCGCGACCGGCCCGCTGCTCGTGGCGTCCGCGGTCGCGATCGCGGTCCAGTGGGTGATCGTCGTCGGCGGGCTGGAGGCCGAGTACGACCTCGGCCGCGGGGCCGCGGCGGGGGTGACGACGTTCTTCGCCGTCGTCGCGCTGCTGCTCGCGGCGATCTGACCGCCCGCCGAGCCTCCCGCCAGACTGGTCGCGACCGGAGGCGCCGAGCGCCTCGCCGACGCCGCCCGGGCGCTCGCGACCGCGGATTCGGGAGTTTTTAAGCCGCCGGCGCTCCCCGTCTCGGTATGATCCTGTCCGACGCCGACATCCTCGACCGGCTCGCCGAGGGCGACCTCGCGATCGAGCCGCTCGACGACGTCGACCAGCAGGTCCAGCCCGCGAGCGTGGACCTGCGGCTCGGCGAGCGGTTCCTGGAGTTCCAGCGCACCAACATCCCCTGTATCCACCCCACCGACGCGGGCGAGGTGGGCGAGTACGTCATCGAGACGACCGTCGACGAGGGCGACGAGTTCATCCTCCACCCCGGCGACTTCGTGCTCGGGACGACCGCCGAGCGCGTCGCGATCCCCGACGACCTCGTCGCGCACGTCGAGGGGCGCTCCTCGCTCGGGCGGCTCGCGATCGTGGTCCATGCAACAGCCGGTCTGTGCGACCCCGGCTACGAGGGCCAGATCACCCTCGAATTGTCGAACCTCGGCACCGCCCCCGTGGCGCTGTCGCCGGGCATGCGCGTCTCGCAGCTCACCTTCACGGAGCTGAAGCGGCCCGCAGAGCGCCCGTACGGCGCCGAACGCGGCTCGAAGTACCAGGGACAGGACGGGCCGCAGGCGTCGCGGATCGGCGACGACCCCGAGTTCGCGGGCGAGGATGGCGACCGGGCGGCGGGCTCGGAGGGCGGAGAGCGATGAGGTTCATCGAGGAGGTCGTCGTCGACGAGTTCCTGCCGACCGTCCGCTCGATGCTCGCCGAGGACCTCCGCGACCGCGGGTTCACGCAGTCGGAGGTCGCCGACGCGCTCGGCATCTCGCAGTCCGCGGTCTCGAAGTACGCCGCCGGCGACGTGGCGAGACACGAGCGGATCGTCGGCGACGAGCGCGTGCGCGACCTCGTCGAGCGCGTGGGCGAGGGGCTCGCGAGCGGCGACCTCACGCCCGTGGCGGCGCTCGTCGAGATCGAGGTGCTGATCCGCCAGCTGGAGGAGGGAGACCTCCTCGCGGACCTCCACGAGGCGGCCATGCCCGCGCTCGCCGACGCCGACGTGGAGTTCTCGGTCCACGACCCGGACAGCGGCCTCCGCGAGCGCGAGCGCGTCCTCACCTCGGTCCGGCGCGGGCTCCGGACCCTGACGAACGCCTCCGGGTTCGCCGGGCTCATCCCGAACGTCGGCGCGAACGTCGCCGAGTGTCTCGCCGACGCGGCCACCGTCGACGACGTCGCGGCGGTCCCCGGCCGGCTCGTCGACGTGAAGGGCCGGGCGATGGTGCCCGGCGAGCCGGAGTTCGGCGTGAGCGAACACGTCGCGACGGTGCTGCTCGCGGCGCGCGAGGCGGGCGCGGACGTCCGCGGCGCGGTCAATCTCCGGTACGACCCGGGGACCGTCGAGGCGCTCGCGGCCGATCACCCGACCGTCGAGTTCGACGCGGAGCGACCGACCCGCGAGGCCGTCGCCGACGCGGTCGCGGCGGCCGACCGCCCGGCCGGTTCGGAGACGCTCGTGGCCTACCAGACCGGCGCGGTCGGCGTCGAACCGATCGTCTACGTCCTCGCGCCGACCGCGGCCGAGGCCGCGCGGATCGTCCGCGAACTGTTGTGAGCCGGTGCGGGCCGCCCGCGGCCCGCCGCGGACCGACCGCCGCCGACGCTTTTTAGACCGGACCGCACGAATCGAGGGGTGTGACTCGGATCCGACGGCCCGGGATGCGGATGCGCTCCTCCTAGCGACGGGCGGACCCGTCGCGTCGTCGCCGACCGGTAACGCGGTCGACGCCGCCGCGGCGGCGAATCCCGTCGCCTCTCCGCAGCGCCCGGGCCGTCGACAGCCTCGCGGACCGCGCAAACCTCCTCGCGACCTGCGCGATCCTCGTCGGCCCCGAACCAGCGGGCTTTAGACCCGATCGACCGACACACGACACACATCACATGAGCCACGACGACTTCCCCACCGACGCGCCCGCGGTGGTGACCTGTGGACTGCCGTACGCCAACGGCGACCTCCACATCGGCCACCTCCGCACCTACGTCGGCGGCGACGTGTACAGCCGCGCACTCGAACGACTCGGCCAGGAGACCGCGTTCGTCTCCGGCTCCGACATGCACGGGACGCCGGTCGCGGTCAACGCCGAGCAGGCTGGCGTCTCGCCCGAGGAGTTCGCGCTCGACTGGCACGAGCAGTACGCCGAGACGTTCCCGAAGTTCAACGTCGACTTCGACAACTACGGCCACACCCACGACGAGACGAACACCGAGATCACCCGGGAGCTCGTCCGCGACCTCGACGAGGCGGGCCACCTCTACGAGAAGGAGATCATGGTGGCGTACGACCCCGTCGACGACCAGTACCTCCCCGACCGGTACGTCGAGGGGACCTGCCCGTACTGCGGCGCGCACGCCCGCGGCGACGAGTGCGACGAGGGGTGCCAGCGCCACCTCGAACCCGGAGAAGTGGAGGACCCCGAGTCGACGATCACCGGCAACCCCGCGGAGTACCGCGAGCGCACCCACAAGTTCTTCGCGGTCTCCGAGTTCGCCGACTACCTCTCCGACTTCCTCGACCGCCTCGAAGGCACCTCGAACGCCCGCAACCAGCCCCGCGAGTGGATCGAACAGGGGCTTCAGGACTGGTGTATCACCCGCGACATGGACTGGGGGGTCGACTACCCCGGAGAGAACCCGGAGGATTTGGTCCTCTACGTCTGGGTCGACGCCCCGATCGAGTACATCTCCTCGACGAAGCAGTACTCCGAGCGCGTCGGCGCCGACGCGTTCGACTGGGAGACGGCGTGGAAGGAGGGCGTCAGCGACGAGCATCCGGAGGGCGGCGAGATCGTCCACGTGATCGGCCGCGACATCATCCAGCACCACACGATCTTCTGGCCCGCGATGCTGGAGGCGACCGACCACGCGGAGCCGCGCGCGGTATTGGCGTCCGGCTTCGTCACCCTCGACGGCAAGGGGTTCTCCACGAGCCGCGACCGCGCGGTCTGGGCCGACGAGTACCTCGACGAGGGGTTCCACCCGGACCCGCTGCGCTACTACCTCGCGACCAACGGCGGGTTCCAGCAGGACGTGGACTTCTCGTGGGAGAAGTTCGCCGAGCGCGTCAACACCGAGCTGGTGGGGACCGTCGGCAACTTCCTCTACCGCTCCCTGCTGTTCGCCCACCGCAACTACGAGGACGGCCCCGACGCCGACGCCCCGAGCGACGAGGTGGCGGCGCGGATCGACGAGGCGGTCGAGGAGTTCGCCGCCGCGGTCAACGACTACTCCGTCCGCGCGCTCGGCGACGCCGTCACCGACCTCGCGCGGTTCGGCAACGAGTACATCCAGCGCAACGAGCCGTGGAAGCTCGTCGACGAGGAGCCCGCGGAAGCGGAGCAGGTCATCTACGACTGCGTCGCGCTCGCGAAGGCGATCGCGGTCCTCTTCGAGCCGCTGGCCCCCGAGAAGAGCGAGCGCCTCTGGGACCAGCTCGGCGAGCCCGGCACCGTCCACGACGCGACGGTCGAGGCCGCACGCGAGGGGCCCGCCGGCGACCTGAGCGAGCCGACCGAGCTGTTCGAGCAGGTCGAAGACGAGCGCGTCGAGTCCTTGAACGAGAAGCTCGAAGCGCGCGTCGCCGAGTCGGAGAGCGACGACGGCGACGGGAGTGAGGGCGACGAGACGGACGAAGAGAGCGACGACAACGAAACCGACACCGACGACACCGACGTGACCGATATCGAACCCCTCAGCGACGACCGCATCAGCTTCGACGAGTTCCAGGAACTGGACATCCGCGTGGGGCGGATCGAAGCGGCCGAGGGAATCGAGGGCGCCGACGACCTCGTGAAGCTCACGGTCGATCTGGGCGCGGAGATCCGGACGATCGTCGCGGGGCTCAAGCAGCTCCACGACGTCGACGGCCTGCCCGACACGAAGGTTATCGTGCTCGCGAACATGGAGACGGCGGAGCTGTTCGGCGTCGAGTCGAACGGCATGGTCCTCGCGGCCGGCGAGGAGGCCGACCTCCTCACCACCTACGAGGACGCCGAACCGGGTACGAAGGTGAAGTAGCCCGAACCGCGGCAGACCGCGGCGCGGTTTCTCGAAGTTTTATTTGACTGACCGTTGAACGCGGGACCGCAATGGCCCTCCTTCCCCGCTGGTTCGAGGCGCTGTCGTTCCAAGCACAGATCGTCGTCCTCGCGCTGGTGTTCGATCCGATCGGCTTCGGCGCCGGCTACCTGCTCGGTCCCGAGTTCGGCGTCGAACCGATCCTCGGCGGCGTCTACGGACTCGTCGCCGCGAGCGTCCCGACGTCGCTGCTCGTGCTGCGCGAGTCGATGGCGGGATAGGCCGGCGCACGGTCCGCGCGGTCCGGAACTGTCCTCAGGCGTCGAGCACCTCGATCAGGTTCCCCTCCGGGTCGCGAACGAACAGGACGGTCGTCCCGCTCTCGGTCGTCCGCGGCGGACTCAGCGTCTCGACGTCGTCCCTGAGGTCGGCGTAGAACGCTTCGACGTCGTCGACGGTGAGCCCGAAGTGGGTCGCGCCGGGCCGGTTCAGCTCGGGCTCGGCGGCCGGGCTGCCGTCCGGATCGTACGCGACGAGTTCGAGGCGGACGCCGTCGGCGTCGAGATGAGCGAACTCCGCCGCGGCGCCCTCGACGGCGACCGCCTCGGCGAAGGCGTCGCCGCCGACCGAGAACTCGGCGACGACGTCGAGGTCGAACGTCTCGGCGTAGAACTCGACGGCGCGGTCGAGGTCGGCGACGGTGACGCCGACGTGGTGCGCGGTTGGGTCGGACACGGCCGGTCGGACGGTCGGCTCCCGGGAAACCGTGTCGGGTCAGAGCCCGAACAGGCGGGCGGCGAGCCCGGCGAGCACGACCAGCGCGCCGAGGATGAACGTGCCCGGGATCGGGAGGAGGAACAGGGCGACGCCGATCAGGACCACGATCGTCGAGGTTCTCATTGGGTCCGGTTCGGCCTCGCGCCGGATACGCTTTGGGTCGGGGCGACCGCCGCGGTCGAAGGTCGCGCAGACCTCCCCGACCGAAACGACCATTCCGCGTCCGGACGACCCTCGCGTATGCACGTGGTCGTCAACGCGGCCCAGAGCGTCGACGGGAAGCTCGCCACCCGCCGCCGGGAGCAGCTCCGGATCTCCGGATCAGAGGACTTCGACCGGGTCGACCGCGTCCGGGCGGCCGCTGACGCGGTGCTCGTGGGCGTCGGGACGGTCCTCGCGGACGACCCGCACCTCACGCTCGACGAGGAGGACCGCCGCGTCGAGCGCCTGCGGAACGGGCGGTCGGGCGACCCCGCCCGCGTCGTTGTCGACTCCACCGGGCGCACGCCGACCGACGCGCGGATCCTCGACGACGCGGCGACGACGTACCTGCTCGTGTCGGCCGCGACCGACCGGGAGCGGCGGGAGACGCTCACCGACGCCGGGGCGGAGGTGATCGTGGCCGGCGAGGAGCGCGTCGACGTCGCCGAGGGGCTCGATCGGCTCGCCGACCGCGGCGTCGACCGCCTGATGGTGGAGGGCGGCGGCGAGGTGATCTTCTCCTGCTTCGAGGCCGGCGTCGTCGACGAGCTCCACGTCTACGTCGGCTCGCTCGTGATCGGCGGCCGCGACGCGCCCACGCTGGCGGACGGCGCGGGGTTCACCGAGGAGTTCCCCGACCTGACGCTCACGGGGACGGAGCGGCTCGACGACGGCGTCGTCCTCTCGTACGCGGTCGACGAGGAGGACGGATCGTGACGACGGACGGCGAGAGAGGCGGGCCGCGGCCGACGACCGTGTGAACCGTAACCACGGAAATCGGCCGTTACACGCTCCGTGACACCGGTGTACACGAAAATCACCGAAGTATTTATGTATCGCCCGGGGGTAGTTGCGGGTACCAGAACGCCTCTGGCGCTGGTGGAATCGCACGCTGAAATGAACGGGAGTTCTTGCAGACGGCCCGACGCACCACAGCGAGCGTCCGCTATCGCCGGAGCGGTGATGGAGAGATAACAAATGGTAACGAAAGAAGAAGTCATCGAGCAGTACGACGTGGAACCGATGGACGAGGCGGACAACGTGGACCTTTCTGAGGACGACTTGGAGAACGGCTCCAAGGGTCAGCTCATCAAACGCGCCGGCCAGCTGCGAGACCGACGCAACGAGCTGAACCAGATGGCGTCCGAGCGCGCCTCCAAGCGCGACGACCTCAACGCGAAGACGCGCGAGAAGGTCGACGAGGCCCAGGAACACCGCGAGCAGCGCGACGAGCTCAACGAGCAGGTCCAGGAACACAAGGACAAGCGCAACGAGCTCAACGCCGAGGCCAACGAGCTGTTCGACGAGGTCGAGGAGCTCAAACAGGACCTCGAGCTCGGCTCCGGGAAGTCCATCGAGGAGCTTGAAGAGGAGATCGAGGACCTCGAGTTCCGCCAGCAGACCGAAGTGCTCGACGCGGAGGACGAGCGCGAGCTGATCGAGAAGATCGACGACAAACGCGAGAAGCTCGCCGAGAAGAAGGAGAAGGTCGACGACACGAGCGAGCTCGACGAGCTCGTCGAGGAGGCCGAGGAGGTCCGCTCCGAGGCGTCCCAGCACCACCAGAAGGTGACGGAGCTCGCGGACAAGGCCCAGGAGCACCACAACCAGATGATCGAGGCCTACCGCGAGGCCGACGACATCCGCGACGAGGCCGACGAGATGCACGAGCTGTTCGTCGAGGCCCAGGAGGCGGCCGACCGCCACCACGAGGACTTCGTCCGCGTCCAGAAGCGCCTGCGCGAGCTCGACAAGAAGGAGGAGGAAGAGCGGCAGGACGAGCGCGCCGAGAAGCGCGAGGAAGAGAAGGAAGAGGCCGAAGAGATCTATCAGAAGTTCAAGGAGGGCGAGACGCTCGACACCGAGGACCTGATGAAGCTCCAGAAGACCGGCCTCCTGTAAGTCGGTCGATTCCCCCGGTTCCGACGCGGTTTTCTGCGGTTTTTCTCGGTCGACAGCGTCGCCCCCGTCAAGCGGAAGGACCGGCCGTGACGACCGACGGCGCCGGGAATATAGGCCGAGGTGCGATTACTGCTCGGCCCCGCACTCCGGGCAGTACGCCGGGTCGTCGAGCCCGCGTTCGGCGAAGTTCATCCCGCAGTTTCGACACGTCCGGTGGACTCCACACGACGGGCAGAACTCCGACTCGCCGGACGCGGGCAGATCCGCACCACAGCTCTCGCAGCTCCCGGCCTGCATCTCAGCCGGCTCCACGTCCCCCGTCCGGTCCGATCGGTCCCTCACCTCTATGGCGCCGGAGCGGCCCGTTTCGGTCCGGGCTACGGCGTACACGTTCCCGTTATAGTTCCCGAAGAATACCGTCGAGTCCGTCAGCGTCGCCACGGACCAGTCCCCGGCGCTGGCCTCGAAACGCCACTCCTCGGTCCCGTCGTTCGCGTCCACCGCACACACGATCCCGCCGTGGCCGCCGACGAACAGGCTCGAATCCGCCACGGTCGGTGCGGTTTGGATCTCTCCTCCGACAGCGAAGCGCCAGCGTTCGGTCCCGCTGTTCGCGTCCACCGCATACACGGTCCCGTCGCTGCTCGCGACGTACACCGTCGAATCGACCACGACGGGAGAAAAGCGGAACTCCCCCTCGGTTTCGAACCGCCACTGTTCGATCCCGTCTCTCGCGTCCACCGCGTACACGGTTCCGTCGCCGCCCCCGACGTACGCCGTCGATCCCGTTACCGCCGATGGAGCGTCCCCGACTCCGACCGCGAAGCGCCACTTCTCGGTCCCGTCGTTCGCGTCTACCGCGTACAGATTCCCGTCGCCGCTCTTGACGTATATCGTCGACTCCGCGACCACCGGCGGACTCCGGATCAGGTCTCCGGTCTCGAAGCCCCACCGTTCGATCCCGCTGGTCGCGTTCAGGGCGTACAGGCTGCCGTCGTGGCTTCCGACGTAGACGGTCCCGTCGGCCGTTCTCACCGACCGTTGGACGTACCCGTCGGTCTCGAAACGCCACCGTTCGTCTCCGGTCGCGGCGTCGAGCGCGTACAGACACCCGTCCGTACGGCCGCCGGTGTACACGGTCGCGTCCGCCACGATCGGCCGTTTTCCACCGTCGAAGCGCCACCGTTCGGTCCCGTGTTTCGTGTCTATCGCATACAGACCTCCCGACCGGTGCCCGACGTATACCGTTTCGCCCGCTACGACCGGCGTCGTGGCGAAGTGCCCCTGAGTCTCGAAGCGCCACCGTGCCGACCCGTCGGCCGCGTCCACCGCGTACACGGTCCCGTCGGTGCTCCCGACGTACACCGTTCCGTCCCTCACCGTCGGCCAACAGGTGTCCCAGCGGTCGGCCTCGAAGCGCCACCGTTCGGTCCCCGGGGATGACCGTTGCCCGTCGCTCATCGCTGACCGGTACCACGTCGTCCAAAATAAAACGCCCAGTTCGGAACGGCGCGGAACAACCGTTCGATGGAACGGCGGCCGCGGTGTCTGCGTCGGATCCGTCAGCGCACTCCGCCGCCGCCGATTTCCACAACGCCAGTATATAACCGTCCGCGTTCCCTACCGCCGGTATGGACGACGCGCCGACGAACGGACGGAAGGGGCTGCTCGCGGCCGCCGCGGTGGGCGCGGCGACGACGATCGCGGGCCGCGCGCTCCTCGGGCGGCTCACCGGCGGGCGGTTCGGTGACGCGGACGAGTACAACACCGCGAAGGTGACCGTGTCGGGGCCGATCCGGCGGCGTCAGGGGCGACCCTCGCCGCTGTCGGGCCCGAGCGGCGCGACCGCCGACGACGTGGTCGAACAGATCGAGGCGGCCGACGAGGACGAGGACGTCGAGGCGCTGCTCGTCGAGCTCAACACCCCCGGCGGGGAGGTCGTCCCGAGCGACGACATCCGGCGGGCCGCCGCCGACTTCGACGGGCCGACGGTGGCGTACGCGACCGACACCTGCGCGTCCGGCGGTTACTGGATCGCGAGCGGCTGCGACGAGCTGTGGGCGCGCGAGGCGAGCCTCGTCGGCTCCATCGGCGTCGTCGGCTCCCGCCCGAACGCGAAGGGGCTCGCGGACAAGCTCGGCATCTCCTACGAGCAGTTCACGGCGGGCGAGTACAAGGACGCCGGCGTCCCGCTGAAGGAGATCGAGGAGGACGAGCGCGAGTACCTCCAGGGGATCATCGACGGCTACTACGAGCAGTTCGTCGAGACGGTGAGCGAGGGGCGCGACATGGACCCCGAGGCGATCCGGGAGACCGAGGCGCGCGTGTACCTCGGCGACGACGCCGCGGAGCTGGGGCTCGTCGACGAGCTGGGCACCGAGGACGACGTCGAGGACCGGCTCGCCGACCTGCTCGGGGCCGAGCCGGAGGTCAAGGAGTTCACCCCCGAGCGCGGGCTCGCCGAGCGGCTCGGTATCGGCGCCGAGCGCGTCGCGTTCGCGGCCGGGAGCGGCGTCTCGGACGCCTTCGTCGACGACGGCGGCGACATCGACGTGGAGTTCCGATAACGGGCGGAAGCGGGTCCGCGAGCGCGGAACGCCGCGCGGCCGGAGACGGGGAGGATTTTTGTCCGGTCGCGGTGTGGGACGACACGTGACGACGCTGGTCATCTGCGTCGACCGGTCCGGAGCGATCGGTCGCGCCACCAACGTCCCGATGCCGGTCGCCGGCTGGGAGGCCGTCCGGTCGCTGGTCACGGACGCCGGGCTGGACGACCCCGAGGACGCCAGCGTGAACTGCCTGCTGGAGTCGCTGCGCGTCGCCCGCGACCTCAGGGACGAGCGCGAGGAGTCGGTCGTGGCGGTCGTCTCCGCCGAGAGCGACACGGCGGTCGGCGCCGACCGCTCTATCGCCTCCCAGCTCGACGACCTCGTGGACCGGTACGACCCGCGGGCCGCGATCGTCGTCGTCGACTCCGCCGAGGACGAGCGCGTCCTCCCCGTCGTCGAGTCGCGGATCCCGGTCGACTCCGTCGACCGCGTCGTCGTCCGACAGGCCCGCGACATCGAGTCCACCTACTACCTGCTCAAGCAGTTCCTCGCCGACGAGCAGCTTCGCTCGACGATCCTCGTGCCGTTCGGCGTCGCGCTCCTCCTAGTCCCCGCGCTGTTCGCCTGGTTCTCCGCCGGCGAGGCGATCGCCGGCGTCGCCGGCCTGCTCGGCGCCGCGCTCCTTTATAAAGGCCTCGCGATCGACCGGTTCGTGGCGGGGATGCCGGAGCGCGTCCGCGAGGCGCTGTACGCCGGGCAGGTGTCGGTCGTGACGTACGTCGTCGCGGGCGGGCTCGCCCTCGTCGGCGGCTTCTTCGGCTTCCTCGCCGCCTCGGACCTGAACCCCGGATCGCCCCGGCTCGTCGAGGTCGTGGAGTTCGCCTACGCGGCGGTCCCGTGGTTCGCGGTCGCGGGCGTGACCGCGGCTGTGGGGCGACTCCTCGACGAGCTGATCCGCGACGAGGGGATCCGGACGCCGTACCTCAACCTCCCGTTCGTCATCGGCGCGGTCGCCCTCGTCGTCCGCGGGTTCGCGGGCTACTTCCTCGCGCAGGAGGCGATCCACGAGCCGCTGTCGGTGTACGGGATGACGATGACGCCGGTCCAGCAGCTCGCGGCGTTCATCGTCGGCGGCATCGTCGTGTCGCTCGTCGGCGTCAAGGTCGCCAGCGACGTCGGCACCGAGACCCTCGAAGACGTCATCGACGCGGAGCGGGACGCCGAAGGGCAGCGGGAGTGAGAGCGCGGTCGGAAACAGACGAGAGGGGCCACCACCGACCGACCGCCTTTTGTCGGTCGCGGCCGCGTGAGCGGGCATGGACGTGTACGGACTGATCGGGAACCCGGTCGGCCACTCGCTGTCGCCGCCGATGCACGAGGCGGGCTACGAGGCGCTCGGCCTCGACGCCCGGTACGTCACCTTCGAGCCGGACGCCGACGCGGCGGCCGCGGCTATCGCGGGCGCGGTCGACCTCGGCGTCGCGGGGCTCAACGTGACGGTGCCGTTCAAGCGAGACGCGCTGAGCGCGGTCGACCCCGCCCCGCTCGCCGAGCGCATCGGCGCGGTCAACACGGTCGATTACGGACCGGTCCGGACCGGCGAGGCCGACCGCCCGCGCGGGCACAACACCGACGCCGCCGGGGTGACGCGGGCGCTCGCGCACCACGACGTCGCCGTCGACGGCCGCGACGCGCTCGTGGTGGGCGCGGGCGGCGCGGGGCGGGCGGCGGCGTTCGCGCTCGCCGACGCGGGCGCGGCGGTCCACGTCGCGAACCGGACCGCGGAGCGCGCGGTCGAACTGGCCGAGGACGTGCCGGACGCGACCGGCGGCGGCCTCGACGACCTGAGCGACCGCGTCGCGGCCGCCGACCTGCTCGTCAACGCGACGAGCGTGGGGATGGAGGCGCCGGAGGAGACCCCGGTCCCCGCGGAGCACCTCCACGGCGACCTCGCGGTCCTCGACGCGGTGTACGCGCCGATCGAGACCCGGCTGCTTCGGGAGGCCGCCGCCGCGGGCGCGACGACCGTCGACGGCGCGTGGATGCTGCTGTATCAGGGCGTCGAGGCGTTCGAGATCTGGACGGACGAGGACGCGCCGGTCGACGCGATGAACGCGGCGCTGCGCGCGGAGTTGGAGTGACGCGGCGGCAAGTTATTTATAAATAGACGATACAGTGGCGCGCCGGTGAGCGGCCGCCACCGGCGGCCGCGAACCGTCCGCGAGGGAGTCGCTGGCGCCGGAGCGAAGCGGAGGGGCCAGCGACGAGGCTGGGGAGGTATGAGGTGCGGTGCGGTTGCGGTGCGGGGCGGGACTCAAAGGGGCAGCCGTGAGGCGGGCGCAGGCGAAGCAAGTACCGCAGGGAGCGAACGGAGTGAGCGACCGAGGAACACAGCGAGCGTGCGCCCGCCTCACGGCTGGGGCTTTGGAAGTGTTCACCGCCGATCTGCTGTCAGCTATTTATAAGCGAGCAACGGCATCTTAAAAAGAACCGACTACCCGAACTAAGCCCTTTTAAACCAATCCCGGGCTCGCGAGCAGCCCGGCGGTGACGATGAGCCCCACGGAGACGGCGGACGCGCCGTAGAGGAAGGGTTTAGCGTCGCGGGCTGGCTCGCGGAGCTTGCCGGCGTCGAGCCCCTCCGCCAGCTTCGAGCCGGCGACCTCGACGAGCCCGGTCCCGACGAACCACAGGCCGAGCATCGTCAACACGAGGTGGCCGCGGGGCGTCCCCGTCAGCGCCTCGAACGTGTACAGCGTCCCGGCCATGTGCCCGCCGGTGGCGACGAACGCGACCGCGCCGATCCGGGTGATCCAGCGCAGGCGGCCGACGACCGAGCCGAGCGCGTCGCCGCCGATGTCACCGCGGAGCGCGGGCGGGAGGACCGCGAGAGTGACGAACAGCACGCTGCCGACCCAGAGGACGGCGAAGCCGACGTGGACCGACCACATCACGGGGTTGAGAACGTCCATACCACCGGAACGGGCTGATCGCACTTATAAACCGGCGGGACGGTGACGGCGGTCGATTGCGTCGGAGACGGTTTTTAAATATCTCGCACGTGTAGCCGCCGGCAATGGCTCTACTCCAGAAGCTCAAAGAGAAGCTCGGATTCGGGAGCGGTTCGGGCGAGCGCGAGTCCGGCGAGACGGAAGTGACGGTCGAGCGCGAATCGGAGCCGCCGGCCGAGTCCGAGCCGGCCGCCGAGGCGCCCGAAGCGGACGACGAACCGGCGGACGAGACCGGGTCGGCGGCCGCCGCAGCGGACGAGGAGGAGTCCGAGGCAGAGGAGGACGACGACGAGCCGGTCGCCGCGGAGACGGAGGCCGCCGCCTCGACCGAGTCGCTCGTCGACGAGGAGGCGGCCGCGAGCGCCGCCGAGACGGCGGCCGAGCCGGCGGAAGCCGCGACGGCCGAGGACGACGAGGCCGATATCGACGACGCCGAGGACGACGAGGCCACGGGCGCGGACGAGGCCGCCGCCGAGACCGACGCCGACGAGGCCGCCACCGAGACCGACGCCGACGACCGCGGCCCGAGCGTCGAGGAGATCAAGGGGATCGGCCCGGCGTACGCCGAGCGCCTCGCGGAGATCGGCATCGAGACGGTCGGCGACCTCGCCGACGCGGACGCCGCCACGGTGGCCGAGGGGACGAGCGTCGGCGAGAACCGCGCCGCGACGTGGATCGACCGCGCGAGCGAGTTCTGAAGGTCGGGCGACCGCAACTGTTTCGTCGCCGCCGCCGAACGGAGTCCCATGAGGCGAACGGTACACACCGACCGGGAGCGGTTCCGCGCGGTCGCGGCCTCAGCGCCGGACGGCGCGCGGGTCCCGGTCGAACTCCGGGTCGCCGTCGACGACCCCTTCGACGCGTACCGCCGGGCGCGCGACGGCCCCGGCGGCGTCTTCTACGAGACGACCGGCGGCCAGTCCGGGTGGGGGTACTTCGGCGTCGACCCGGTCGAGCAGCTGACGGTCGCCGGCGAGGCGGTCGTCGCGGGCGGTGCGGGCGATTCCCCCGACGAGCGCGACGACCCGCCGGCGACCGGCGACTACCGGCGGCCCTCCCCTTCGCTGGCGGCGCTGGAGGGCGTCCTCGACGGCGAGCGGCTGGCGCGCGGCGACTGCGAGGTGCCGTACCCGTGCGGCGCGTTCGGCTGGCTCTCCTACGACGTCGCCCGCGAACTGGAGGAGTTCCCGCCGGCGGCGCCCGAGGGGCCCGGCGCGGTCGACGACCGGGGGCTCCCGCGGCTCCGGGCCGCGCTGTTCGACCGGATCGCGGCGTGGGAGTGTCCGACCGGAGCGGACGGCGCCGAAAGCGGCGAGGAGGTCATCCTCCACGTGACAGCCTGCCCCCGCGTACCCGAGGGACTCGACGACCCCGACGAGGACCGCGACGCGCTCGACGCGCTGTTCGACGAGGGGCGGACGCGGGCCGCGGACCTGATAGACCGGATCGAGACCGGCGACCCGAGCGCCGAGGCCGCGCCCGACCCGACCGCCGAGAGCGCGACCTTCGAGAGCGACGTGGGGCGCGAGGGGTACGCCGACGCGGTCCGGCGGGTCAAGGGGTACGTCCGCGACGGCGACACGTTCCAGGCGAACGTCTCCCAGCGGCTCACCGCGCCGGCCGCGGTCCACCCGGTCGAGGCGTACGACGCCCTGCGGACGGTGAACCCCGCGCCGTACTCCGGGCTGATCGAGTTCGGCGGGAGCGGAGAGACCGGGACCGGCGAAACCGAAGCCGACCGGCCGAGCGGCGTCGACCTCGTGAGCGCGAGCCCGGAGCTCCTCCTGGAGCGCGAGCCGACCGCCGACCCCGACCGCGGCGCCCGCCTCGTCACGGAGCCCATCGCGGGGACGCGGCCGCGGGGAGACACGGAGGCGGCCGACGCCGGGCTGGAGGCCGAGCTGACCGGCGACGAGAAGGAGCGCGCCGAGCACGCGATGTTAGTCGACTTGGAGCGCAACGACCTCGGGAAGGTGTCGCGGTTCGGCACCGTCGACGTCGCGGAGTACCGCCGCGTCGACCGGTACAGCGAGGTGATGCACCTCGTGAGCCTGATCGAGGGCGAGGCGCGGCCGGACGTCGGCCTCGCGGACGCGGTCGCCGCCTGCTTCCCCGGCGGAACCATCACGGGCGCGCCGAAGCCGCGGACGATGGAGATCATCGACGAGCTGGAGCCGACGCGACGGGGGCCGTACACCGGGTCGATGTTCGCGGCCGGGTTCGACGGGCGCGCGACGCTGAACATCGTCATTCGGACGCTCGTCCGCCACGCCGCCGAGTACCACCTCCGCGTCGGGGCCGGGATCGTCCACGACTCCGACCCGGACGCCGAGTACGAGGAGACGCTCGCGAAGGCGCGCGCGCTCGTGAGCGCGGTCGACGAGGCGCTCGCCGCGGGCGGGATGGCGGTCGAGGCCGGGGACGAGTCCGCGGCGGAGACGGCCGGCGACGACCCCGCTGAGGAGGCGGTGGAGCGATGACCGAATCGGCGGCCGAGACGACGAAACGCGGCTGGCGCCCGGGCGCGGGCGACTCGGACGCGCGGGTCCTCGTCGTCGACAACTACGACTCGTTCGCGTACAACCTCGTCCAGTACGTCGGCGAGGTCGCCGGGGCGGTGACGGTGCGGCGCAACGACGCGGTCGACCTCGCGGGGATCCGCGCGCTCGACCCGGACGGCGTCGTCGTCTCGCCCGGACCGGGCACCCCGGCCGACGCCGGAATCTCGACCGCGGTCTTCGAGCTCGACCGCCCCGTGTTCGGCGTCTGCCTCGGCCATCAGGCGCTGTGCGCGAGCCGCGGGAGTCCCGTCGGCCACGCGCCGGAGGTCGTCCACGGGAAGCCCTCGACGATCACCCACGACGGCGAGGGGGTGTTCGCGGGGCTCCCCGACCGCCTGCGCGTCGGCCGGTACCACTCGCTGTGCGTCGAGCGCGAGGACCTCCCGGACGAGCTCGTCGAGACCGCGCGCACCGACGAGGAGCGCGGGGTCGTGATGGGTGTGCGCCACCGCGAGAAGCCGCACGTCGGCGTCCAGTTCCACCCGGAGAGCATCCTCACGCCGCGCGGGAAGCGACTGGTCCGGAACTTCGTGGAGGTGTGCGAAACGCATGAGTGACGACCCGCTGCGGTACCACGTCGACGGCGAACTCGTCCCCGCCCCGGAGGCGACCGTCTCGGTGGAGGACCGCGGGTTCGCCTACGGCGACGCCGCCTTCGAGACGATGCGCGCGTACGGCGGGGACCTCTTCCGGTGGGACGCGCACGCCGACCGGCTCCGGGACACCTGCGAGACGCTGGCGCTCGACCACGGGATCGGCGACGCGGAGCTGAAACGGCGGGTCGACGAGACGCTCGCCGCGAACGACCTCGCGGACGCGTACGTCAAGCTCTCGATCACCCGGGGCGTTCAGCCCGGCACGCTCGACCCGAAACCCGAGGTCGACCCGACCGTGGTCGCCATCGCGAAGCCGCTCCCGCGCGGCGGCGTCGGGAGCGACCCGGTCCACGACGGCCCGGCCGCGCTCCAGACGACGAAGACGCGCAAGCCCGCGGACCGCGCGGTCCCGGCCGCGGCGAAGACGCACAACTACCTCAACGGAATCCTCGCCCGGCTGGAGCTCCGGGTGACCGGCGCCGACGAGGCGCTCATGCTCGACCCGGACGGCCACGTCGCGGAGGGCGCCACCTCGAACCTCTTTTTCGTCGACGGGACGGCCCTCAAGACCCCGTCGCTCGACGGCCCGATACTCCCCGGAGTCACCAGAGCGACGGTGATCGAGATCGCGGAGTCGGAGGGGATCCCGGTCGAGGAGGGGACCTACGCGCCGGACGCCGTGCGCGAGGCCGACGAGGTCTTCCTCACGAACTCGACGTGGGAGGTCCGGCCCGTGGCGACCGTCGACGGCATCGCGGTCGACGGCGACGGGGAGGGGACCGCCGGCCCGCTCACGACGCTCATCTCGCGCCTCTACGACCGGCGGATCGAGGAGCGACACTACGACGGCGAGCGGCTGTGACGGTCGGCGACCGCAGCTGACCGGGGTCGCCCTGCCCGATCGTCGTCGATCGCGACACCGTATTTAAAAATGGTGTGCGGTGCGGTGGCGCGTGCCTGCGAGCGCCCGAAGGGCGCGAGACAGCACGCGCGAGGGAGTCGCGACCGGAGCGAAGCGGAGGGAGCGACGAGGCTGGGGAGGTGTGAGGTGCTGTGCGGTCGCGGTCGGGCGGGACTCAGAGGGGCAGTCGCGAGGGCGAAGCACGGCGTAGCAAGCACCGCAGCGAATGAGCGAGCAACGCGAGCGACTGAGCGAGGCGCGCAGCAAGCCGCGCGAGCCCTCGCGGCTGGGGCTTTGGCGGTGTTCTTTGCCGATCCGCCAGCAACTACCTATAAGAGAGCGACTGGGGCTTTGGCGATAATCACCGTTGATCTTCAGTCAGCTATTTATAAGCGAGCGGGCGCCGCGCGGACGCTCTCCGACGAGGTGCCGAGCCCGACCACAGCGTTCAAATCGAGCCCACGCCACCGACTCGTATGGACGAGGCTCGCCGGATGGCCGGCGTCGAGGAGGTTCCCGAGGAGAGCACGCTGCTCGCGACGCTACGCCCGGTCGGACCCGAGTCGGTCGACGAGGGGGAGGGCGACCTCGGCGAGGGCGAGGACGGGGGCCCCGAGGTCGAGGCGATCCTCACCCGCGCCGCCGGCGAGGTGCGCGCGTTCCGGAACTACTGCCAACACTGGACGGACGTGCGCCTCGACAAGGACGACGGCGCGTTCGTGCGGGAGGGCGAGGTGTTCTGTCAGACGCACGGCGCGACGTTCGAGGCCGACGGCGGCTACTGCAACTTCGGCCCCTGCGAGGGCGCCGTCCTCGAATCGGTCGACGTCGCGGTCGCGGACGACGCGGTGTACCTCGACGACGACGCCTACGAGTTCGTCCGGCTCGGCCCCTCCGACGGAAAGGGCGACGGCAGCGGGTCGCGGATCGATTTCACCGGGAACTGAGCGCCGCGAGCGCGAGTGCCCGCGCGAGCGCATCCGGTCAGAAGCGCGTGCGACCGCCGCCCCCGCTCGCGTCGTCGCGGCCGAGCGCCTTCTTTAAGAAGTTCATCCAGCGCTTCCGGTCGGCGGCCTCCTGCCGTTTCGCCTCCGTCTCCGGGTCGGGCGCGTCGAGCCCCTCTAACGCCTCCAGCGCGCGGTCGATGCCGATGATCGACGCCGCCAGCCGCTCGCCCTCCTCGTAGCTCACCTCGTTCTCCTCGATGCGTTCGAGCCGGTCGATCCGCTCGCGCCGCAGGTTCCGCTTCGCGCGCTCGACGCGGTCGCGCTCGCCGGGCGGAACGGTGTCGCGGCGCTTGATCTCGAAGACGAACGACCGCAGGTCGATCGCCTCGCCCTGGATCTCGATCGACTCGGGGATGTCGACGCCGATCGTCGAGGACTCCCGCTCGACCCGTTCCAAGAGCTGTTTTCGCTCGAACTCCTTCACGCCGAGCCGGTAGGGGACGGGCGCACTTCGCTCCTTCGCCCCCCGGTCGTCGCCGGCCGAACGAAGCGGGCGTCACTCGAAGAGACGACGTTAACCGCGTCGCGCCGCAACCGGGTCGCATGGAGTCGCTCGAAGCCGAACTCGCCGCGGCCCGCGACCTCGACGTCGCGGAGCTGGCGAACGCCATCGAGTCCATCGGCTTCGAGTGCACGCGCTGTGGCGGCTGCTGTACCGGCTACGCGCCCGACGAACCGGGCGGCGCGCCGGAGGGAGCGGGGAAAGATGAGGACGCGGCCGAGGACGACGGAGCGGGAGGCGCCGAGAGCGAGTCCGGCTGCCACGACGGCGACGACGCCGACCGCGAGCCCCACACCGCGACCGTCTTCCCGGACGAGGTCCGCCGCGTCGCCGACGCCGCCGAGGAGGAGTTCGGCGAGGCGTACGACTGGCGCGACGTGGCCCGGCCGATGCCGTTCGGCCTCGACGCGGACGGAGAGGGAGGACCGTCCGGCGAGACGTTCGAGTGGGCGCTCGCGACCGACGGCTGCGGCGACTGCACCTTCTACGAGGAGTCGGACGGCCAGGGTGCCTGTACGGTCCACGACGCGCGCCCGCTGATCTGCCGGACCTACCCGTTCAGCGTCGCCTTAGAGGGGACGAGCCAGCCGATGGGCGAGGCGGTCGACGAGGCGGGCGTCGTCCGCGCCCACGAGTGCGAGGGGCTCGGCCGCGACATCTCCCGCGACGACGCCGAGGAGTTGGCCGGCGCGCTGAAGGAGCGCGCGGTGCGCGAGCTGGAGGAGGCGATCGGCGTCCGCGACGGCTACGACCCCGGCGCGCGAGAGCGGGCCGCCGGCGACGTCGTCGTCTTCGACTCCGAGGGCCCGAAGGAGGCCGACGGGACCCCCGTCCGCGAAGGGTAGCGACCGCCCGGATCCGCGTCGCTCTCAGACGACGTCCAGCGCCGCGTCCACGTCGGCGCGAATGTCCTCGCGGGCGGCCTCGTCCGGGAGCGTGAGCGGCGGGCGCACGGCCGGATCCGGGACGAAGCCGCGGTGGGCGGCCGCGACCTTCGTCGCGGGCGCGAAGCCGTGGTCGCCGCAGCGGGCGAACAGCGGCCTGACCGCGCGGCGGTGGAGGGTCAGCGCGCGCTCGTCGTCGCCGTCGCGGATCGCCTCGCCGAGCGCGACGAAGACCTCCGGGATCACCTGTGAGAGCGCGTGGATCCCGCCGTCGACGCCGAGGCTCGCGCTCGGGTACAACAGCGCGTCGACGCCCTGGAAGACCGTGAACTCGTCCGGGGTCCGGTCGACGGCGGTGTCGACCGCCGAGACGTCGCCGCTGGTGTCCTTCAGCCCGACGATCGAGTCGCGCTCGGCGACGGCCGCGAGCACGTCGGGGTCGATCGGCTCGCCGACCGTCGAGGGGATGTCGTAGAGGTAGATCGGGAGCGGCGCGTCGTCGGCGACCGCGTCGAGGAAGTCACGCTGTCCCGCCGGCGCCGTCGAGTTGTGGTAGTACGGGAGGGTGACCAGCGCCGCGTCCGCGCCGGCCGCGTCGACGGCGTCGAGGCGCTCGCGGACCCCCGCGACCGAGGTGTCCGCCGCGCCGGCGATCACCGGCACGCGCCCGTCGGCCGCGTCGACGACCGTCTCGACCACGGTCCACCGCTCCTCGTCGGTGAGGCTGGCGAACTCGCCCGTGGTCCCGCAGGGGACGATCCCGTCGAGCCCGGCCTCGACGAGCGCGTCGACGTGGTCCGCGAGCGCGTCGGTGTCGACGTCGCCGCCGGCGTCGAACGGGGTGACGATCGGTGGTGAAACGGCGCCGTGTCGGAACTCCGGTGCTGTCATGGGGCCTGATTCGGCCGGGCGTGACAAAGACCTTCGTCCCGTGACGAGGAGTTCCGGGGGTAGTGGGGATCCGGAGGCGGCGGGGCTCCGAAGGCGACGGCGCTCCGAAGGCGACGGCGCTCCGAAGGCGACGGCGCTCCGAAGGCGACGGCGCTCCGGGAACCGGCCGAGACTCGGATCGGCGCGACGCCTGACTGTGTCGGCGGTACAACTATACTGGCTCGCGATCAGTCTCCGGTGGAGTCTACTATGGAAATCTCCGAGAAGCTCCTCTGTCTGTTCAGCGCGGAAGTTCGCGAGACCGACGACGGCGAGTACGTCGTCGACGTGCCCGACCGAGAGATCGACGCCGGATCGCTGGAACCGGGCGAGACGTACCGCGTCGCGCTCGTCGCCCGCGACGGGACCGCGGCGTCGGCGGACGGCGCCGACGCCTCCCCCTCGCGGAACGACGACGGACCGCAGCCCCCGGTCGAGCCGGGTGAGATGCGCTACGTCGAGATCGAGGACCTCGGCAAGCAGGGCGACGGGATCGCCCGCGTCGAGCGCGGGTACGTGATCATCGTCCCCGACACCGAGGTCGGCGAGCGCGTGAAGATCGAAGTGACCGAAGTGAAGTCCAACTTCGCCGTCGGCGAAGTCGTCGAAGAGGCGGGCTGAGCGGCTACGATCGTTCTTTCAGCGGCGGGACAGGACGTGTCGAACCCGTCGCGCCGCTCACTCCTCGCCCGTCACCCGGGCGTCCCAGTACGACACCGAGGCGACGTAGTCGCCGGGAATCGTGTCGCCGACGAGTTCGTCGAGCGTCCGGAACGGCTTCGCGACGGCGCCCGGGAGCTCGCGGTAGAAGCCGTACGGCAACACGAAGTCGTGCTCCTCGTTCGCGAGCGTGAGCCCCGCCTCGCCGAGCATGGCGGCGACCTGCCGCTCCGAGTAGAGCCGCGAGCCCATCGGGAGCAGCCAGGTGTACAGCGTCCGCAGGCTGCGGCCGTTGAACGTGTCGAAGAACACCTGATCGCGGCTGACCCGGCGGAGCTCCTTCGCGAACGGGACCGGGTCCTCCATCAGGTGGAAGAAGCGCATCGCGACGACCGTGTCGAAGTGGTCGTCGGGGAACGGGAGCCGCGAGGCGTCCCCGCGGAGGAACTCGACCGCGTCGGCGTGCCCGGCGGCGGCGACCTTCTCGCGGGCCTGTTCGAGCATCTCGCGGGAGACGTCGAGCCCGACGACATCCGCGCCCTGGTCGGCGAGCATCGTCGTGAACCGACCGGTGCCGCAGGCGACCTCCAGCACGCGGTGGCCCGGGTCGATCGGGCCGAGCGCGGCGAGGACGGCCTCCTTCTCGCGGCGGTCGATGAGCTGTCCGCCGCCGGAGAAGCGGACATCGTCGTACTCCTCGGCGACCTCGTCGGCCTGGTACCAGTCCTGTCCCTTCACGTTGTCCGTGATGGAGGCCGGACCGACAAAACCGTACTGGATGCGGTCCGGCGACGGCTCCGGTGCGGGCGGCCGGGAACGGCCCGGCGGCGGTCCCGATTCGGGCGGCCGGGAACGGCCCGGCGGTCCGCGGTTACCCGCTCGTGGCGACGTTCTCGGCCGGAATTTTGACGATCACGCGCGCGCCCTCCTCCTCGTCGTGGTGCGGGTACTCGTCGACGCCGAAGTACCGGCGGGCGAGCTCGTCGATGTGCTCGCGCGCGCCCTCCTCGGTCAGCTCCGCCTCGCCGCGGACGGAGACGTACCGGTACGGGTCGTCGGGGTCGAGCACGCTGACGCCGACCTTCGGGTTGTGTCGGACGTTCCGCTCCTTGCGTCGCCCGCGGGCGGTGTTCACGAGGACGTACTCGCGGTCCTCGTGGTCGACCCACACCGGGGTGACGTGGGGGAGCCCGTCAGGTCCGACGGTCGCGAAGTGCGCGTACGACTCGGCTTCGAGGATGTCGACGTGGGACTCGGGTATCACGCGACGTGATAGGGCCCCGCGTCGGAAAACCTACCTCATAGATCGTCTATGATTGGCGGACGAAAAGTGATATTAACACATTATATTATCACAGGCAGATTCCCCTATATGTAGCCAACCTTTACCACTACCCACGAGATTCGTGTGAGACATGAGTACCAGTCCCGCGGAGACCGCTGACCAAGACCGCCTGTCGGAGTCCGAGTACCGCGACCGCCTGCGCGAGCTGCCCCCGAGCGCCAAGCTCGTCGCGAAGGTACTGGAGGGGGACGCCCCCCTCTCGCAGGGCGGCCTCGCCGAGGAGTCGCTGCTGCCCGACCGCACCGTCCGCTACGCGCTCAACCGCCTCGAGGAGGAGGGCCTCGTCGACTCGCGGTACAGCTTCAAGGACGCGCGCAAGCAGGTCTACTACCTGACGACCTGAACGGTTCGCGCGCCGCGACCGCTGACCGCAGCCGACTCGGAGCCGACCCGAGCCGGCCGAACGCACACGCAGTCCTTTTTACCTCCTCGTCCCGATAGCGGCTCGTATGGACCTCTCGGTCGTCGTCCCGACGCTCAACGGTCGGGACCGCTTGGCCGCCTGCCTCGACGCGCTGGCGGTCGACGCGCCGGACGCCGAGGTGATCGTCGTGAACGGTCCCTCGGCCGACGGCACGACCGGCATGGTTCGCGACCGCGACGGCGTCGACGTGCTGGTCGAGATCTCCGACCGCACCGTCAACGTCGCCCGCAACGCCGGCATCGAGGTGGCGACGGGCGACGCGGTCGCGCTGGTGGACTACGACAACCGGATCGAGCCGGGGTGGCGGAACGCGGTCACCGAGGGGCTCGACGCGGCCCCCGTGGTCTCGGGACCGGTAACGCCCGTCCCGCCGAGCGGGGCGGACGCGGGAGCTGACCGCCCGGACGACGCGCCGGGCGACGACCCGAGCGAGCCGGAGCGCAACCGGATCGCCGGCCGGGACGTCACCTACTTCGAGAGCGGGAACGTCGCGTTCCGGCGGGACGCCCTCCGGGACCTCGACGGCTTCGACGAGTACCTCCGGGTCGGCGGCGCGCGCGACGCGGCCCACCGGCTCGCGCGGATGGACCGCGAGGTGGCGTGGCGGCCGGCGATGGCCGCGCGGAAGGAGCTCCCGACCCCGACCGCCGCGGACGGCGGGCGCAGCGCCCACGAGTGGGGCTGGAAGTACCGCGGGCTCGCCTACCGCCTGCTGAAGAACTACGGCGTGCGGCCGACCGTCCTCCTCCGAACGGGATCGCACGCGGTCGGCGACGCGCTCGGCGCCGCGAGGGACGTGGTCCGCGGCGAGTCGACCCCCTCGCGCTGGGCCGCGACGGGCCGCGACGTGCTGGTCGGGCTCACCGGCGGCACCTCCGACGGGCTCGTCGCGCGGCGTCGCGACCGGAGCCCCGCGCGGAACCCGAACGGGGTCTCGACGCGCGCGGACCGCGCCGTCGCGAAGTACGACCGGCGGGCCGAGACGGGCGGCGAGCGCGTCGGGGCCGAAGACGAGGGTGCTGCGGTCGACGACGCCGAGTAGGACCTCGCCGAGTGAGCCCCGGGCCTTTTAACCGGAGCCGCGGCCTACGCTCCGCCAACGAATGGGACTCACGAAGCGCATCATCCCCTGTATCGACGTCGACCTCGACGACGACGGTGACGCCGCGGTGTACACCGGCGTCAACTTCGAGAACTTGGAGTACACGGGCGACCCCGTCGAGCTGGCGAAGAAGTACAACGAGGCGGGCGCCGACGAGTTCGTCTTCCTCGACATCACCGCCAGCGCCGACGGCCGCGAGACGATGCTCGACGTGGTCAACCGGGTCGCCGACGAGTGTTTCATCCCGCTGACGGTCGGCGGCGGCATCCGCACGAAGGCCGACATCAAGGAGACGCTCCGGGCCGGCGCGGACAAGGTGTCCATCACGACCGGCGCCCTGGAGCGCCCGAAACTCATCGAAGAGGGCGCGGCCGCGTTCGGCAGCCAGTGCATCGTCATCTCGGTCGACGCGCGCCGCCGGTACGACGACGAGGGCGAACACTTCTACGAGGACGAGGACGGCGAGACGGTGTGGTTCGAGTGCACGAAGAAGGGCGGCCGCGAGGGCACCGGCATCGACGCCGTCTCGTGGGCGACGGAGGCCGAGGAGCGCGGCGCGGGCGAGCTGTTCGTCAACTCCATCGACAAGGACGGGACGAGGGACGGCTACGACGTCCCGCTGATGAAGGCGGTGGGCGAGGCCGTCTCGACTCCCCTCATCGCCTCTTCCGGTTGCGGGAGCCCGGAGGACATGTACGAGGTGTTCACCGAGGCGAACGCCGACGCCGGGCTCGCGGCCTCCATCTTCCACTTCGGCGACTACTCCATCGAAGAGACGAAGGCGTACCTCGACGAGCGCGGCGTGCCGGTGCGCCGCTGAGCGCGGCGTCTCGGTGTGACGCTGAGCGCGGCGTTCCGATGTCGCCCTGAACGCGGCGTTCCGAACAGACGTTAACTACTTCAGTAGTGTGTATTTTTCCGCGTTCGAAACCAACAGTTATTATCCGACGGAGCGCGAACTGTGACGTATGTCCACGTCCACGTCACCCACGCGTGTTCGCGACGGCTCGCCGGAGCTCGTCTGTAAACGGACCGACGACGGTGACGGCGGCGAGGTGACGTTCTTCGAGCGGGACGTCGACCCGGACGAGCGGACCACCCGGTGGATCACGGTCCGCGAGTCCGACTGCGTCCCCCGCGACGAGTGGCGATAGGAGCGGTTTTACTGCGTTTTTGACGCTCATTTATAAAGCGCTACCAGCGACGCAACGGTGAACGCCTCCAAAGCCCCGGCCGCTCGCTTATAAATAGTCGCTGGCGGATCGACGGCGAACACCGCCAAAGCCCCAGCCGATTGCTTATAAATCGCTGACTGCGGATCGACGGTGAACACCTCCAAAGCCCCAGCCGCGAGGCGGGCACAGGCGAACCACGCTCCTCACTCGTTCGCTCCGATCACTCGTTTCGGTGCTTGCGTCGCCTGAGCCCGCCTCGCGACTGCCCCTTTGAGTCCCGCCCCGCTCAGCAACGCACCTCACGCCTCCCCAGCCTCGCGGTTCGCTCGGGCTCCCTCCGGTCGCCCGTCGCTCACCGCGTCCCTCGCGCGTGCGACTCGCGCCCTGCGGGCGCTCGTCGGCACGCGCCGACCGCAGCGTGGTCGTTTATAAATAGCGTCGCAGTCCGATCAGTCGTCGTCCGCGGCGGCGCGGTCGGCGAACTGCGGCAGTTCGTCGTCGAGCAGCGCGACCGTCGCCAGCCGGATCGCGTGCGGCCAGCCGAGCGGGGTCGCGCTGTCGGGCGTCCCGTCGTCGAAGAACTGCTCGGGGAGGTACGTCGTCGGCTCGCAGAGCGTACCGCCCGGCGAGACGTGCGCGAGCAGGTCGCGGGCCCGGGCCGTCATCTCGGCGGCGCGCGGGTCGTCGTGCGCCGCGAGCAGTGCCGCGAGCTCCGCGCAGGCGTTCGCCCCCCACGCGGTCGAGACGGTCCACACCTTCTCGGAGAGCTGGTCCGCCCGTCGCCAGCCGTCGCCCTCGTAGCGGATCAACCCGGTGACCTCGTCGGTCTCGTGGTGGAGCCCGTCGACGACCGTCTCCACGTGCGAGACCAGCCGGTCGAGGCGCTCGTCGTCGACCGCGCCGACCGCGTCGAACGAGCGGTGCGCGGCCGCGAGCGCCAGCGTGGCGGAGTCGAGCCGGTCGTCGATCCCGCCGTCGAGCGTCTCGCAGACCGCGTAGCAGCCGCGTTCGGGCACCCAGAGGTCGTCGAGCGCGTCGTACACCTCGCGGGCCCGGTCGCGGGCGTGCGCGGCGAGGTCCTCGGGCAGCGAGTCGGCGCCCGGCACGGCGTCGGGGTCGTCGAGCGCGTCGGCGGAGAGACCCTCGCCGTGTCGGCCGAGCTCGCTGTACGCCTCCAAGAACGTCGCGGCGGTGTGCGTGAACCGCCCTGCCGAGTCCTCCCACGCGTTCTGACAGACGACCGGGCGGCCGTCCGGTTCGAGCGTCCGGTCGAGCCCCGCGAGCGCGGCGACCAGCGTGCGGTCGAGCCCCTCAGTGTCGACGCCGGCCGCCCGGGCCCGCGCCAGGTACGCGACGACGCTACCGGTCTGATCGGCCTGGTAGTCGACGTCCGGCCCGTCCTCGATGCGGGCGTTCGCCCACCCGGGCGCGAGCGCGCCGTCGCGGGGCCACACCCGGTGGGGCCACGAGCCGTCGGGGCGCTGCGTGGCGACGTACATCCGCGCGGAGCGGGCGTGCCAGTCGTCGAGGTCGAGGCCGAGCGCGTCGGCGGCGCCGAGGAGGAACCCGGATATCTCCGCGTCGTCGCGGAACCACGTGTAGCCGTAGCCGCCGGAGTGCTCGTAGTAGGGGTCGAAGTCCGGGCCCGCGATCCGGAGCCCGCTGGGGGCGGAGAGCAGCGAGAGGACGCGCAGGTCGGCGACCACGGAGTCGCAGGCGGGCGTCGACTCGGGCACCGAGGGGAGCGCGTCGGCGGCCGCGTCCGCGAGCGCGTCGACGGTGTCGAGGTCGGCGAAGAGCGCGTCGAGGCGCTCGCGGGCCGCCTCGCGGTCGGTCTCGGTCCGGTCCGTCAGCAGCGTGGCGACCGTCGCGACGCCGTCCGAGAACGGGACGTCGGCGATCACCTCGCCGGAGAGCCGCTCCTCCTCGTACCGGTCGCCGTCGCGGTCGCGCGGGAGGTCGGTCGGGTCGTCGGCGAGCAGTTCGGGAAACGTCGCCGGGAGCTGGCCGCGTAGGTCCGCGAAGCCGGTCGCGCTCGCGAGGAAGTCGTGCTCGTCGGCGTGGTACACCTCGACGGCGTCGTCGAACCGGAGCTGTCCCACGCGGTCGTCGCGGCCGTCGGGCGCGAAGCGGGCGTAGACGACGAGCGAGGCGTCCGCGGGGTCGACGTCGTTGTCCGCGAACTCGACCGACGCCCGAGTGAGATGCGCGTCGCCGAGCGTGACGTCGTGGCGGGTCACGGTCGCGCGCGGCGTCTCGTGGACCGTCTCGACCAGCGCGGTGTCGCCGACGTACCGCTGGGTCGTCTCGGCCTCGTCGAGCCACGCCACCTCGTCGCCGACGGCGAGGCCGATCCGGGACCGGACGAGCCCCGTCCGGCCGGTGAGCGGGTAGCCGAAGTCGCGGAGTTCGCCGTCGTCGCCGACGTGGACGAGCCGGCCGTCGCCGCCCGAAAACCGGCCGGAGACGGTGCGCCGCTCGCCGGGGAAGCGCGTCCCGTCGCCGGCGTGACGCTTGTAGTCGTCGAGCGCGTCGCGGAGCTGCATTACGCGAACACACGCCGCCGGCCGGTATGAAGCTTTGGTGTAATTATTGTTCATTCGTTTAGCGAACGGAAACCCTCAAACCGCGGCGCGACGAGAGGCGGAGCGTGCACGAACCCGGCCCCCCGCGAACGACGAGCGTCGGCGAGCCCGTCGAGCTGGCGCCGCGATCCCCCGACCCCGACGGGACCTACCGCTGGACCGTCCGCGACGCGCCCGCCGACAGCGACCTCTCCCCCGGAGACGGTCCGGACCCGGACGCGACGGGCCCGCCGAGTTCGGCGACCGCGGTCGAGGACGAGGAGCCATCGACCGCGGACGCCTCGTCGGCGGTGCTGCGCGCGGGCGAGACGGGCCGCGGCGACGACCCGGTCGTCCACCTCGCGCCCGACGCCCCCGGGACCTACGTCCTCGCGCTCGACGCGCCCGACGGCGTCCACCGCCAGCGCGTCAGGGTCTTCCCCGACGAGCGGCGCGAGGCGGCGATCCGCGTCTCGGCCGACGACCTCGCCGTCGAGGAGGGCGAGGTCGACCGCGTCTCCCTGCTGTGGCCGCACAACGAGAACCGGCTCGCGCTCGATCACGCCGAGCGCGACGGCGACGAGTGGGTCGCCTCGGTCCGCGTCCCGCCGGGGCGACACGGCTACGGCTTCGTCCCGAACGGCGACCGCTCGGCGGCGGTTCACGGGGAGTGCGAGGTGCCCGGCCCCGGCCGACCGCGCCTCTCGCTGGACGCGACAGTCGTCGAGGCCGACGAGCCCGGTGACGACGGAGGGAGCGACCGGCTCCGACTGACCGCCGCGGTCGAGCCCGCTCCGGCGGTCGACGAGGTCGAGCGCGGCGGCGACCCGGACGCGCTCGACGCGACGTTCCTCGTCGACGACCGCGACGCCGACCCGGAGACGGTCGCGGCGGTCGAGTCGCGCGCGGACGGCCGGACGCTCACGGTCCCGCTCGACGACCTCCCCGAGTCGGTCCGGATCCACGCGGTCCCGCGCGGCGAGCGGTACGGCGCCGCGGAGACGGTGCGGATCGAGACGGGTGGAACCGACGCGAACTCCGAGGGGGGCGTCGACGACGCGGTCGCGGTCGCCGACCCGAACCCGACGCCCGAGTGGGCCGAGTCGCCGACGGTCTACGAGGTGTTCGTGCGGTCGTTCGCGGGCGACACGCTGCCGACGACGTTCCGGGAGATCGAGCGCCGGGTCGAGTACCTGGAGCACCTCGGCGTCGACGCGCTGTGGCTCACCCCCGTCCTCGCGTCGCCGACCGAGCACGGCTACCACGTCACCGACTACGACGACACCGCCGCGGACCTCGGCTCCCGCGAGGCGTTCGAGTCCTTGGTCGACGCCTGCCACGACGCCGGGATCCGCGTGATATTCGATCTGGTGATCAACCACACCTCCCGCGACCACCCCGCCTTCCAGCTCCACTCTGCCGGCGTCGACGCGTACGCCGACCACTACCGGCGGACCGACGGGGCCGCCGACGTGACCGGGATCGACTGGGCCGAGCTCGGCGAGGGGGACATGCCCGACTACTACTTCGAGTGGGGGCGGATCCCGAACCTCAACTACGACAGCCCGACCGTCCGCGAGTGGCTGCTCGGCGTCGTCGACGAGTGGGCCGGCGTCGTCGACGGGTTCCGCGCCGACGTGGCGTGGGGGGTCCCGCACGGCTTCTGGAAGGAGGTCGCCGACCGCGTCCCGGACGACGTCCTCCTCCTCGACGAGACGATCCCGCACGACCCGTTCTACGGCGAGGGCGAGTTCCACCGCCACTACGACACCTCGCTGTACGAGACGCTCCGCGCGGTCGGCGCGGGCGAGGCGCCGGCGGACGCGGTCGAGACCGCCCTCGCGCGCGGCGAGTGGCTCGGCTTCGACGACCCCGCTTCCCAGATGCGCTACGTCGAGAACCACGACGAGGACCGGTACCTCGCCGAGCACGGCCGAGCGGCCCTCCGCGCGGCCGCGGCCGTGACGTTCACGCTGCCGGGCGCGCCGATGATCTACGCGGGACAGGAGCGCGGCAACGAGACGTACCGGGGCCCGATCCGGTGGCACGACGGCGACAACGGCCTCACCGAGTTCCACCGCCGGCTGGCCGCGCTGCGCGAGGCGGAACCGCTCCTCCGCGACGGAGCCGTGAGGTTTGACGACCGGGCGGCCGACGCCCGCGTCGTCGAGGGGGACGCCGAGCGCGTGCTCGCCTACGAGCGGACGCCGCCGGCGGACGGGGCGGCCGACGGCGGCGACGCCGATCGCGACCCGCTCCTCGTCGTCGCCAACTTCGCCGAGGCGTCGGCGACCGTCGCCGTGCCCGACGGAGTCGAGGCCGACCTGTTCGGGGGCGACGAGGAGATACTCGGAGCGAGCGACGCGAGCGACGATGAGGCGGAAGACGGCGAGACCAGAATCGAGGTCGACGCGGTCGCGGTCCTCCGCTGACTGCCGTCGAACCGCGGACGGCGCCCGCGAGAGCGCCGACGCCGGGGCGGCGGTCTGACGCCCCGGACCGACCCTTATAAGTGCCGCTCGGAAGAGGCGTGCGTATGGACGACCGGACGCTGACCGACCTCCTCCGTCGCTTCGGGCTCTCGGACAAGGAGGTCGACACCTATCTCAGTCTGCTGGAACACGGCGAGGCGAAGGCGAGCACCGTCGCCGACGCGGCGGGCGTCTCGAAGCGGTACGTCTACAGCGTGAGCGAGTCGCTGGAGGAGCGCGGCTTCGTCGAGGTGAACGACCACGTCGTGCCGACGACGATCCGCGCGAACCCGCCCGACGAGGTGATAGACCGGCTCCGGTCCGACGTGGACGCGATGCGGCCCGGGCTGGCGGAGCGCTACTCCCGCGTGGAGCGCCAGGCCGAGCAGTTCGAGGTGATCAAGTCGCGGGCCACCGTGATCAAGCGGATCCGGTCGCTGCTCGCTGACGCCGAAAGCGAGGTCGCGCTGTCGATCACCGCGAAGCAGCTCCCCGAGGTGAAGGAGGCGCTCGCCGACGCGGTCGACCGCGGCGTGCTCGTCCTGCTCGTGGTCTCCGACGCGGCCGCGGACCTCGACGCGGACGACCCCGCGCTGTCGGGCGTCGCGAACGTCGTCCGGACGTGGAGCGAGGCGATGCCGACGCTGCTCACCGTCGACTCCGCGGCCGGCGTCGTCTCCCCGCCCGAGCTGCTCCGCCGGTCGACGACCGACCGACAGGCGATCGCCTTCGCGCAGGAGCAGCTCGCGCCGGTGATCGTCGGCTCCTTCCTCGGGAACTACTGGCCCGCCGCGACCGAGCTCGCCGTCGCCGATCCGGCGCCGCTCCCGGCCGAGTACACCGACTTCAGGCACACCGTCCTCCAGGCGACGCTGCGGCTCCGCGCCGGCGACCAGCCGCGGGTGACCGTCGGCGGCCGGTGGACCGACGACGACGAGCCGGCCGAGGTCGTCGGCCGCGTCGTCGAGGCACGACAGGGGATGGTCGAGCCGACGAACAACGAGTTCCCGGTCGAGCACTCGCTCGTCGTCGAGACCGACGACGGCGACGTCACCGTCGGGGGCCAGGGCGCGTTCGTCGAGGACGTCGAGGCCGACCTCGTCCGGATCGAATCCGACGCGGAATAAGGCGGCGACGCGGGCGCCGAGTCGCGGTGAATCGGAGCGCCGGAATCCGGGGCGGCGAGCCGGATCGCGCGGCGGGCGGCGCGTCGCCGCGGCGGCGGTCAGTTCCCCGAGGGGACCGACGCGGTCGACGGGCCGCCGTCGAGGGAGGGAGCGTCCGGGTCGACCCTGACCCACCAGTCCGAATCTGCCGAGTCGCCGGCACCCGCGAGGAGGGCGATCCCGGCGATCCGCCCGCGCGAATCCCGACGGCACACCTCTAGGGCGGCCGGGAGGGTCGCGACCCGTCCGTCGGCGGGCGACAGCGCGTACCCGGTGATCCGGACCGTCGCGTCGTCGTCCGGGCCCCCGGCGTTCGAGGCCGGTCCCGCGTCGTCGACGCGCTCGTAGCCCTCGACGAGTCCGACGGCCGCGAGGCGGTCGAACGCCGCGCCGACCGGGTCGCCGGCGGACGGCTCCGGCGGGTCGGGGAGGCGCTCGGCGGCGTCGGCCACCACCGCCGCCTGCGTCGTCGGACCGAGGTGTCGGTCGAGAGCGGCCGCCATCGCTTCGAGTAGACAGAGGCAGAGGTCGTCGGGGTCGGAGACGCGCTCGGCGAGCGAGAAGTACGCGTCCATGACCGCCGACTCGGCGCGGTCGTGGCCGCCGGCGGAGAGCGCCTCGAACGTCGCCGCGGCCGTCGCGTGACAGAACTCGACGCGGTCGCGGGCCCGTCCGCGCCCCCCGGATCCGTCCGCGTGTCGGCGGTCCGTCGGCCCGCCGTCGCCGCCGGGCCGGCGGTGGGCGGCGCCGTCCACGATCCGATCCGTCAGCTCGTCGGGCGGCGCCACCCCGTCGTCGGGGGCGAACGTCGCGGGATCGTCGGGGGCAGGCGTCGGGGCGTCGTCGGGAGCGGACGTCCGCGCTCCGTCGTCCCGCCCCGTCGGCCGCGAGGGCGGCTCCGCGAACCCCTGTCTGACGACCACGTCGTAGAATGGGAGTTCGGGGTCGTACCGGCGGAGCGCGTCGCGGTACTGCTCCGTCGCCCGGGCCGCCGCGCGGGCGGTCTCGCGGCTGTCGAACCGTAGCCCCGCAGCGGGGACCGGGCGGTCGCCGTACCGCGCGCAGACGAGCGAGAACTCGCCGTCCTCGCTCGCGAGCGATTCGATGTGGTCCGCGATGTCGAGTAGGGTGGTTCCGATCACGGTCGAGTGGGTCCGGTCGCGTGCGTTCAGTCCTCCAGGCTCGGGTGCGTCTCCTGCGGGTCCGGGTGCGGCTCGGCGAACCGCTCGCGGGTCGCGTCGAGCGCGGCCGCCTCCCGCTCGCGGCGCTCGTCTGCGTCGATCTCCTCGCATCCCGGCGGCACGTCGCGGTCGCGGTCGGTGAAGTACCCCTCGGGCGCGACCCAGTCGTGGTAGAACGGCTCGTCGGACTCCTCCAGCAGCGTCACGGCGACCTCGGCGCCGTGGCCGGCGCACACCGCTGCCTGATGTGGTTTCCGGGCGAGTCGTCCCGCGGCGTACAGCCCGGCGACACCGGTCCGGCCGCGCTCGTCCGCGTCGACGTACTCCTTCCCGCGGTCGACGATCGCGACGCCGTCGAGATCCGCCAGGTAGCCGACCTCGTTCTTCGTCGCGGCGACGACGTGCCGCGCCCGGGTCCGGTCGCCGTCGTCGGTCGCGACGACGAATCGAGCGCCGTCGGCTGCGTCGGCGGCGGGATCAGGGTCGCCGTCGACGGGCGAGACCCGGGCGACGCGCGCGTCGAGGCGGTCCGCGCCGGCGGTCTCCGCCTGCTCGCCGAGCAGGTCAAGTAGTCGACGCGCGTCGACGCCGAGCGGGAAGCCGGGGAAGTTCTCCAGGCGGGCGTTCCGCCGGAGAATCGAACCGCCCGGGTCGACGACGAGGGTGTCGAGGCCCTGCCGCGCGGTGTAGACGGCCGCCGAGAGGCCAGCGACCCCGCCACCGACGACGACGACGTCGCGCGATGCGGTCGGTTCGCCGGTCATCGGCCGGACACCCGTCGGTTCCGTGGGGGGCGGTCGGTCGCCCGCGTCTCGGTCGCGTTCATACCCGCCGGCAGGGGCGCGCCGACGTAGGGGCTTCGGTCGCGCGTCGCGCTCGGTCCCGGCGGCCGGCCGGTCGAGGAGGCGCCGGTCACCGACGCACCCGAACCGGCCGCTCGGCCGAGATGAACGACTCCTCCCGGTCGGTCGCCGCGAACGCGATCCCGCCGGCCTCGCCGCGCTCGACGCGCCACGCCGGCAGCGCGGGCACGTCGTAGTCGGCCGGATCGCCGTAGGTCGCCGCGACGGTCCACTCGCGGGCGCGCATCTACAGGTCCCCGTTGATCGCGTCCGCGACCCGCTGCCGGTCGAACAGCCGCTCTTCCGCCGGGATCTCCGGGTACAGCCCCTCCTCGTAGCGCGGCCACTCGCCGAACACCTCGGGGTACAGCTGCTTCGCGGTCATCTCCAGCTGGAAGAGGTTGAGGATCGGCCCCTGGTACCGGGCGCCCTGCGGGTGGATCCGGCCGTTTTTCACCGCCGTGACCTCCGCGCCGACCGGGTCGTCCTCGAAGGCGGCCCGCCGCCCGGCCATGGCGGTCCCGGGCTCGAAGCCGCCGAGGTAGAGGATGACGTCGGGGTCGGCCTCCAGTATCGTCTCGAAGTCGACGACGGTACCGGACTCGACGCTCCCCTCGAAGGCGTCGCGGGGCCCGAGCGGGCGCGTGTGCGACGTGAGGAAGCCGGGATTGCTCAGCGTGTACGCGTAGATCTGCTCGATGTCGGCGGCGGCGATCATGATCGCCGTCGGGCGCTCAGACTCCGGCGGGAGCCGCTCGTCGATCGTCGCGAGGAGGTCCTCGCGGACGCCCGCGAGCGCCTCGTAGCGCTCGCGCTCCCGGAACGCGTCGGCGACGATCTCGAACTGCTCCCAGAGGCCGTAGTACTGGTAGCCGTCGGCCCACTCGCCGGTCGGCTCCTGGTGGCGGTCCGAGAGCGAGTTGCCGAACCACGGCGAGACGCGCTCGGCGATCTCGTCGATGTCCTCGCGGTCCCAGGCGTCCTGCCGGGTGATCCACGCCGGGTCCGCGAGGTGGACGTCGCTGTCGAGCGCGTACAGCTTCTCCTTGTCGGGCTGCCACGAGGAGTAGAGCCCCGACCAGTCGAGCGAAACGCCGGGGAGCCGCTCGACGAACTGGTTCCAGAGGCCGTCGTAGTAGTCCGGCGCGTGCATCGCGGTGAGCCCGTCGCTCCGCCCCAGCGCGAACGCCATGCCCGCGTGGTGCGTGAGCCGGGTGAACACGGTCTCCGGCGGCGACTCGAACGTCACCTCGCCGGTGGGCGAGATGGACGCCGTGTAGCTCCCGTCGTCGGTATCGTCCGTCGCGGAGGCGTCCGAGCTGTCCGCCTCGCCGCCGGTCAAGTCGGTCTCGTTCCCGCCGGAACCGGCCGGGTCCGACTCGGCGTCGCCGCCGGTACACCCGGCGAGCAGGCCGCCGAGAGCGACCGTACCGCCGTACTTCGCGAACGCTCTGCGGGTCGATTCCTCGGGTACCGCGTCCTCGTTGAGCATATTTTTAGGCTACCCTAAACCAAGTTAACCGTTCCGATCTTTAGGTCGGCCTAAAATTAGTTGACACGCCGGCCCCCGCAGCCTCGTCGGCTACTCCTCGTGGCGCGCGCGGAGCGGCGTCACTCGCGGGCCGCGATCGGTGTCCACGACCTCGGCGTCGACGCGGAACACCTCGGAGAGCAGCTCCTCGGTGACGACCTCCTCGGGCGGGCCGCTGGCCCGTATCTCGCCGTCCGCGAGCGCGATCACGCGGTCGGCGAGCCGCGCGGCCTGCTCGATGTCGTGGAGCACGACGACGACGGTCACGTCGCTCTCGTCGCGCAGCGTCTCGACGATCTCCATCACCTCCATCTGGTGGTGTAAATCGAGGAACGTCGTCGGCTCGTCCAAGAGGAGCACGTCGGTGTCCTGCGCTAAGACCAATGCGATCCACGCCAGCTGCTTCTGTCCGCCGCTCAGGCTCCCGACCTCGCGGTCCCGCAGGTGACCGCAGCCCGCCAGCTCGATCGCGCGCTCGACCGCGCGGGCGTCCTCGTCGGTCGTCCGCTCGAAGAACCCGCGGTGCGGGTAGCGGCCGTGGTACACCAACTCTTCGACGGTGATGCTGTCCGGCGACGTGCTCTCCTGTGAGAGCAGCCCGAGCTTCTTCGCGAGCGCCTTCGTGTCCATCGAGTGAACGTCGCGCCCGTCGAGCAGCACCGAGCCGTCCTCGGGAGAGATCTGGTTCGCGAGTCCCTTCAGCAGGGTGCTCTTCCCGGAGCCGTTCGGCCCGACGAGCGCGGTCACCGCGCCCGGCTCGGCCGCGATCGACTCGCCGTCGATCACCGGTTCGGAGGCCGTCGGATAGCCCAACACGAGGTCCTCGGCGTCGAGGTCGCTCGCGTCGGCCGCCGGGCCGCCCGGGGCGTCCGCCCCGTCCGCGCCGCTCGGTTCGGCCGCGTCGCCCGGGCCGTCCGCCGCCGGTTCGGTCGCGCCGCTCGATTCCTCCGACTCGGTCGCGTTCGCGCGGAAGATAGACATTCAGAGGTCACCCACGTTCTGCCGCCGCCGCATCAGGTACAGGAAGTACGGCCCGCCGACCAGCCCGGTGACGATCCCCACCGGGATCTGCGCGTCGGCGCCCGTGAGCACGCTCATCCCGAGGCGCGCGCCGACGTCGGCGCCGACCATCAGCGCCGGGCCGACGAACAGGCAGCCGACGATCACCCGCTTGTAGTCGCTGCCGACCAGATTCCGGACCACGTGGGGGACGATGAGGCCCACGAAGCTCACGATCCCCGCCACGGCGATGCTGGCGGCCGCCGCCAGCACGGCGACGCCGGAGAGCGCGAACCGCACCTTCTCGATCGACATCCCCAGCGACTTCGCCGTCTGCTCGCCGAGCAGGAGGAGGTTCAGCTGCCGCGAGCCCGCGAGCGACAGCCCCATCGCCGCGACCGTCCACGGGAGCGCCGTCCGGACCTGCTCCCAGTCGGTTCCGGTCAGCGACCCGGTCGTCCACTGGATCGCCGACTGGACGACCGCGATGTCGTCGGCGAAGAAGAACAGCCCCGTCTGGAGGCTGTTGAAGACGGTGCCGACGATCACGCCCGCGAGCACCAGCCGTACGGGGCTGGTCCCGTTCTTCCACGCGATGGCGTAGACGATCAGGAACGCAACCGACCCGCCCAGCGCCGCGATCAGCGGCAGGAACGCCGTGAGTCCGCCGAACACGACGAGGGTGAGAAGAATCATCAGCCCGGCCCCGGAGGAGACGCCGAGGATGAACGGGCTCGCGAGCTCGTTCCGCGTCACCGCCTGGAAGATGGCCCCAGAAACCGCGAGGTTCATTCCGACGACGACGGCGACGAGCACCCGCGGCAGGCGGATGTTCCAGACGATGAGCGTCTCGTGTGCGAGCTCGGGGAGCTCCCCCTGAAACCCCGTGACGGTCCGCATCAGCCCCTCGCCGAGGAGGAAGTTGAGCAGCCACCGCGGGTCGAGCAGGACGGCGGGGTCGAGAACGGCTCGCCACGCCTGCCCGGCCGTCATCGAGTACGCCCCGAAGCTCACCTGAACGAGCCCCGCGACGACGACCAAGAGGAGGCTCGCGGCGGCGACGGTCAACAGCCGCGCCTCGAACAGCCACCCGAGTCGCCCTCCTTCGGCCGGCCGCCGCGCGGGGGACTCCCCGCCGACCGTCCGGCTCCCGTCGCCCGTGACCGATCCGCCGTCGGTCGCCGGTCGGTCGGCGCTCATCGCGCTCCCTCCTCGGCTCGCGTGGAGTTCGACCCCTCACCGCCCGCGTACGCCGCGACCGCCTCGTCGTCCATCGCGTCGAGCAGCGCGTCGGCCCCGTGCGCCTCCACGACCGCTTCGGGGTCGAGGTGTTCGGCGAGCGCGCGGTGGCCGGCGGCGGCGCGGGCCCGCTCCTCGTCGGCGTCGACGTACGCCGCCAGCGCGTCGTCGACCGCGGCCTCGCGAACGCGCGCGAACCGCTCCGAGTCGGGGTCGACCGGGCCGTCGGCGTGTTCCGCGTCGAACCACTCGACCCAGCGGTCGCGGTCGGCCCACTCGCCGTCGAGTTCCGCCTCGCGACGGACCCAGTCGACCCCCTCGGCCGCCTCGCGCCACCAGCCGTCGGCGACCCGGGCGTCGGCGACGACCCGCTTACCGACCCGCGCGCCGCGCCCCGCGGCCGTGATCGCCTGTCGGTCGGCGTCCGACGGGGACGCGATGTACAGCCCGTCGACGGGCGTCTCGCCGTCGCGGTCGGCGTACTCCCGGTCGAAGTGTTCGTGCGTCTCGCCGCCGTGATCGTGGACCTCGAACATCGCGTCGTCGTCGTCGAGCCCGCGGAGGTACTCGCCGTCGTAGCGCGTCGCCGCGACCACCCGGCGGGCGGTGACCGGATCGCCAGACTGCGGGGTGACGACGAAGCGCTCGGTTTCGGGGTCGTCGCCGGAACTGCCGGGGTCGCCGGCGTCGCCCTCCGCGCGCTCGACGGACTCGACGAGGTCCTCGACGACCGCACAGCCCGCCCGCTCGGCCTGCTCGCGCATGAGTTCGGCGAGCGTCCCGGCGTCGATGCCGGCCGGGAACCCAGGGTAGTTCTCCAGGTGCGCGCACTGCGCGAGCGACGACCGCCCGCGGTCGAAGACGGCGACGTCGAGGCCGTCGCGCGCGGCGAACACCGCGGCGGCGCAGCCGGCCGGACCACAGCCGACCACGACGACGTCGCGCTCGGCCGTCCGGGCGGTGTCCGCCTCGCGCCCGGCAGCGCCGCTCATTCCGCCCCTCCGGCGACGATCGAGGCCACCGCGTCGCGGTCGAACAGGCGCTCGTCGGCGGGGATCTGGGGGTAGTCGTCGCCCTGCTCGTAGCCTGGCCACTCGCCGAACCGGTCGGGGAACAGCTGTTTCGCGGTCATCTCCAGCTGGAACAGGTTCATGATCGGTCCCTGAACCGGATCGCCGGAGGGGTAGAAGCGGTCGTTCGCTATCGCGGCGAGCTCGCCGGCGACCGGGTGGGCAGACAGCTCCTCGCGGATCGCCCCCACGTCGTAGTAGGAGGCGATCCCGTACTGGTGGAGGATTACGTCGGGGTCGACCTCCAGCAGCTGCTCGTGGCCGTAGGCGGTCTCGTAGGTGACCTCCTCGGCGGCGAACGCGTCCGGAACCTCGAAGGGGCGCACGTGCGCGTTCGCGAATCCCGGCTCGTCGGTCCGGGAGGGGTAGTAGGTGCCGTCCATGTAGATGAGCGCGGCGACCGTCGGGCGCTCCGACTCCGGCGGGAGGTCGCTCCGGACCGTCTCGACCAGGTCCTCGCGGACCGCGTCGAGCGCGGCGAACCGCTCCTCCTCGCGGAACGCGGCGGCGACGCGCTCGCCGATCTCGGGGAGAGCGTAGTACTCGTACTCGTCGCGGCAGGACTCGGGGGGCTCGGAGTGCCGCCGGCTGTAGACGTTCCCGAACCACGGGCCGATCCTGTCGCGGACCTCGTCGACGTCGTCCGCGTCCCACCCGTCGAAGGAGGCGAACAGGCAGGGGTCGGCGAGGTGGAGGTCGGAGTCGAGCTCGTAGAGGAGCTCGCGGTCGACGGAGATTCCGCCGCTCGATCCGGTGTTGAGCTGCGTGAGTCCCTCGCGGTCGAAGGAGACGCCGTCAAGGGCCGCGTAGTAGGCGTCGAGCGTGTTCCCGCCGGCGTCGGCGTCGAACCCGAGCGAGTTGACCGCGTCGCCGTGGCCGAGCGCCACCGCGAGGTCGGCGTACAGCAGGCTGTACACCAGCACGTCCTCCGGGACCGAGTCGAACGTCACCTCGCCGACCGGCGCCATCGCGGCCGTGTACGAGTCCGCGTTCGCGTCCCCGTCCGACGAGTCGCCGCCGGAGCCGCCGTCCGCGGATCCGTTCCCGTCCTCGGACTCGCTCGGCGCCGCCTCCCTCCCGCTACACCCGGCGAGCAGTCCCGCGCCGGCGACGGCGCCGACGTACCTGATCGCGTCGCGTCGCGTGCCGGCGAGTCGGTCCGCGTCTGATCCCATACGATTTAGGCCACCCTAAAGATTTAAAGCGGTTTCGAATCTTAGGCGGCCCTAAATTCTCGGCGCCCGCTGGCGGTGGCCGAGCGCGCGACCCGCGATGGAGACCGGCCGGAACGGCCGACGAGACGAGGAGGTGCCGCAACGCGGGACGGAGACGCGCTCGGAGGGCGACAGAAGCCGAACGCGCAAGATCCTAGAAACTGGCCTATCCTCCGAAACTGTGATCACGGACGAGAACAGATTTCGTATCGCGCTATGTGATTTATTCGGCGCCGAACGCCCGAACGCTCTCGAACGAGCCGTCGGCGATAGCGGCGGCGACTCCGTCGGTGTCGGCGTCTCGGGGCACCTCGTGGGGATACTTCCGGGCGAAGTAGCGCACGAGGTTCTCGACGTCGCGTTCGAGGAACTCCCGGGCGTTCTCGTGGTCGACGGACACCGCCTGCGGCCAGTCGAAGATCGTGATGCCGCTCTCGGCGACCGCGACGTTGTGTTCGGAGGCGTCGGCGTGGATCCAGCCCAGGTCGTACGCGGTCGCGAGCTCGCGCAGGATCAGGTCGAGGACGCCGACCGCCTGCTCGGGGTCGAGTGTCGCGCGCGACAGCTCCGCCCCCGCGAACTTCTCCATCACGATGGCGTGTCGATTGTGGTCGACCGGTCGGGGGACGCTCACGTCGGGGTACAGCTCCTCCATCGCCTCGTACTCGCGTTCGGCCGCCTTGCGCGCGGTGTAGAGCCACGAGACGTGGTCCCGGTCGGCGGTGTACTCGCGCTCGCGGTTCACCTCGCGGAAGTTGGTGTATCCCTCGCGGTGGTACTTCAGGGCGAGCGGCCGGAACGACTGCGCCTCGTACACGTCGCCCTCCTTCCCGAGCCCGAGCGGCGATCCCACGCCGTCGATCGTCTCGCGCTCGGCGAACGTCCGGAGCGCCAGGGCGTCGTACCCCTCGAAGGTGAGCTGGTACCCCTCGTACTGGATCGTCTTCCGCTCGATCAGCTCGCGGTCGAGACACCGGTCGATGCGGTAGTCGACCTCCTCGCGCGTGAGGTCGGCGTACTCCGGGAGCTTGTCGCGGCGGACCCACTCCGAGAAGCGCATCCCCTGCTCGACGCCCGAGAGGAGGTAGAAGTCCTCGGGGTCGAGCTCCGCCATGTCGCCGGCGACGTTTCGCACCATACGCGTCCCTACTCCGGCGATTCCTAAAAGGGACGCGCGTTCGGCGGGAGCGGGTGATATAGCGTATACCGCGATAGCAAATCTACTTCGGGGGAAGTTGAGACTACGGCGGCTATAGCACCGCTGGTATGTACGATATCAGCCGAACCACCGAACTTGACACGGTTCACATTCGGGTCGGGACACCACTTCCAGTTAGTATCCCAACTAGAACTGCGTATTTGAAGAGATCAGAACAGCGCTGCCGCTCGTTTCCCCTGTTCTCACTGGCTCAATATCAGCGATTACCCGACTCCAGTTTCCTTCTTCAACAGTGTGAGCGTATTGTCCGCAGTCACAATCGGAGAATGCTCGTACTCACCCGCCAACTCGACTTGCACGAGGAGGTCGACGGCCCGCCAGATTGAGTACAGCAGACAGGCGAACGCAAAGTAGAAGAATCGCAGTATGAAGTTCTTCGAGGTTGTCGCGGCCATGAACCGCTTAATACTCCGGTAACCGCTCTCGATCTCCCAGCGATAGCCGTACTCACTCAGCAGTCCCACATTACCGTTGCACATGAACACCGAATACTGCCGGTGGTCAGTGTACTCAGAATCCTCGTTTCGACGGTACACGAGCGTCGTCTGGTACCACTCATTCTTGCCCAAGTGGAGCTTACGGTCGTTCACGTATCGATCTGTCTCACTCTTCAAGAGCCGTTTCGCCTGGGCTCTCTCGCTCGTGTGCATCCGCTTTGGAACGACGTACGTGAGCCCGCGTTGGCTAATCATCTCCAAGACGTGTTGGCTGTCGAATTCTCTGTCCATCAGCACGCTGTCGACGTGGACGAGGTCCTCAGCCGAGTCAAGTAGATCCTCGACGATTTCGAGCCGACTCTCGCCACGCCGCACCGGCCTTGCGTCTAAGACAATCGGGACCGCATTACCGACGAGCTGGACGGTCGCCCACTGATAGGCGTATTCGTCGGTCTTCTCTTTTGTCCCGATGATCTCATCCTCGTGACCTGTTCTATCACCGGTGAAGGGCTCAGCTTCAGTGATGTCGATGGCCACGATTCCGGCTCGGAAGTACTGCTCTGTCTCCGCGACTTCATCCAGTAGCCGTTTCACGGCCTGGCGGTACATCTCGCGAATCTCCGCTATCGAGAGGTCACGAATCTGATCACGACGGGCGTGTCCCAGCGGTGTCCGACTACGCGTCGACTCGTAAATGAAGCTCCGAGCCCCCTCATTGGCAGCTAAGTTCTCGCGGAGGCCGAGATAGGTCTGTAAGTCCCAGTAGGCATTCTCGTGGATCTCACAACCCTCTCCGCGATCCATCGAGAACGCCGGGAAGACAACGCGACTGACGTGATCCGTGATCGTTCCCGCCTGTTCCAGCACGGTCTGCTCGTCCGGATCGGAGTCTCCGGTACTGTCTCCTCGCTGAGGGAGCGTCCTGTCCGGGTCACGCGGAACGCTCACACCCGCGTTTTGGGCATTGATCAGGGCCGTCTGGGCAGCCGTCTCAACCGTCTCGCGTAACTCACCGTGAAGCGCTCGTGCCAGCTACGCCAGAGCGTCGACTGATTCGGAACGCTCTCGAGTCCGAGTTGCTCACGCAATTCAGGGTGGCACTCGAGGAATCCGACGAGTGCTGTCTCGTGGTCCCGTCCGTGGAGTTCTTTCAACATGAACACTCGAAAGAGGGTGTCCATCTCGTAGCTCGTCGATCCCGCATAGCGGTCATGGATCTCGAATTTGAAGTAAGCGAGCGGCAGCGAACAGACGAACTTTTCGACCGAGTTGTGGCTCTCGTGGCTGAACCACGTCTCCGAAATCGTCCGAACATCTGATTCCAGTCCCGCGAGCGACGTTCGGTCATACAGTGGTGTCGAATCATACGCCGGCCACTCAACGTACGATCGCTGAGCGATACGTCGAAAGATCGTTCGACGAGACTCGGGAGTCGAAGCCACTACGAGATACTGACTCCGACACGCAGAAGTCCTCGTCCATCTCGATAAGAGACATCGAGATTGGGGAAGGTCGGTACTCGCTAGGGGAGAGAGATTAGTTCCGAAATCCGGCTCCAGAGGGAACACATTTCCTTCACATGCCTCTAGTCGGACTATGGCTCACGAGTGCGACGATTGCGGGGAGTCGTTCGAGACACTCACTCGTCTCCGACTTCACGACTGTGGCGATGTCCAATCGGACACGTTCTCAACCTCGACCGATTCGGGGAGGTCTAAATCTGACTCATCTCCAAGCGAAAAACGGAACAAGGAGGTTGCCGAACTCGATAACCTGCTTGATCGTTTCTCCGACGGTGACGTGGATGCTCTACACTACGCAGTCGTCGAATTCGAAGCAGCACTCTCGACTGCAGTCGAGGAAGACAGCAGTGGAGACACGTTTCGGGACGTGTTCTGGCCATACTACGAGCGCGTCAGCAACGAACTCGACGATGCAGCGAGAGTACACGGTTGGCCATTCCTTGCGGATGTAATCGATGCGCATGAGCCCACTGAGAAGGACAAATTTCCGCTCGTCACGCCCACAATAGCAAACGCTGTCGGGCGATATCTTATTCGAACGCGGATAACCGATGGTGTCGAGGCGATTCCGGTCAAGGCACTCGAATACCTGAACACTGTCGCGGTCAACGCTCCCGAAAGCGACGATGTCGCGCGCGAGGAAGTCCATGCCTATGGGTGGGGAATCGGACATCCAAACCACTCGGTCGTCGACCAGCTCCACGCCCGTACGACGGAGGACATCTTCTCCGTCAACCCAACAGTCGAACACGCCTTCTACGCTGACCAGTACGCTGCCGTCGATCTGCTTGAACAGCTGGTACGAGACGAATCGAGCAATGGGACGCTCCCTCGCGTCACCCGTGACGATATGCCATATCGTCGCTACCTGCTCGACTGCGTCTACGGACTGAAAACAGATGGCCACTGGCCGGGGATGCCACGGTACTACGACTGGTACGATGAGTTGGATTACGCCTTCGAACTCGACGAGACAGTCGAACAGCGCATCCGCGACCTCGTCGAAGAGATGGGCTTCGATGCAGATCTCTCGAATGACTGGACGTTCCGCGATCTCGGTATTTGAACGAATTAACAGTACGCTTTCCCCGCCGCCCGACATACTGGCTGGTAATGCCGTTCAGCGTCACGTAGCACGTGCTCTTGAAGGAATAAGAACTCCTGGCTCTGTTGAAATCCTATTCTTCAGATATATTCCCGCCTGAAAATGCTGGTCGATGAGAACTGCGAACTTGTCGGATTTTACCGACCACAAACGCTATACTGTATTGGAGTTATCGTTTTAGTATGTATGGGACTGTTCGGGAATCGCTTGAAGACTGGTATAATCCGAGTATTCAGTCTGCGATGATTGTCCTGATGGGTTCGAGTTTTTGCCTCTTTCTGTTCCTCAACAGTCCCGATTTTACGAACCCGTACTACGTTTTTGGAGTCGGAGTGATGGGCTTCACAATCGTCTTTGCGGCGCTTATGCTCATTTCTGTGCTACTGAAGCGTCGATAGACTACTACCCTGTACTGAGCGATCCGTGAATCTCCTGTGTTGATCGGAACTGGGTAGAAATCATCAGTTTCTAAGGATTTTAATAGAGCCGAGTTCTTGGCTTTGTTGAAATCCTCAGTGGTTAATATTTTCACATCCACAACCACTCAGTACAGTGGTGGCACCTGTCCATATCTCACGTGTGATCAGTGTAGTTCGTGGGTTTCGAACCGTCGTAGCGCTCCGCGATAGGCACGTCGAGCGACCAGTAGTCCAGCAACAATCAACAGCCCGCCGAATCCACTCCGGAAGGCAGTGAGCGGGAGTCCTTGGATCGTCGCGCCAGTGTCGTTCAACGATGACGCGAAGGTGGTGAGCACGCCGCCGTTGGCGATCGACTCAAGGATGAATCCCGGAACGTAACCGATCCCCGAAAGCGCCAGCCGCACCAGCTCCGGTGCTGCCACGAGTCCAACCAGTGCCGCGCCGGGAAGCCACACCAACACAACGTGAAGTACGCCCGCGAGCAACCGGGGTGGTCGTACTTCGTCGCTGTTGCCGATCCGGATGGCACTGTAGCGCGGGAACCACATCCCGATCATTGGCGCGAGTGCCGCCCCGACGATGGTGAGGAAGCATCCGATTAGTGTCAGTGCTATCGCCGATAGTAGTCCGTGACCCCCCACCAGTGCCGATACGAGCGTGACGACGGCGACGACAGGCGCGAACAACAGACTCGGGGCAATGAGTCCGCGGACGAACGCCCGACCCGACACGGCGGTCAAGGTCGCCGGCAGGACGGCCCCCTCATCGCCGAACGGGTTGAGACCGAACGCCGCACCGGCGATCCATCCCAGCAACACGGCAACGGCTGGTCCCAGTATCCTGAGCGAACCGGATCCCTGTAGCATCATATTCACCAATGCTGAGCCGCCACCGAACACCGGGATCAGCAGGAAGTTCAATCGCTGGGGTTCCCGTCGAGCCCGCAAGAGAGACCACTCCGCAACGGACCGAGTGGAGCCGGTGACGACCGGAACGCCGAGGGGGCTGATGGCCCGCGTGAGCGCTCGCTGATCCCCCCTCGTGTGGGTAGAGACAGTGGTCTCGTCGGTGTCCAAGACGTTGACCGGCTCGCCGAACCAGAGCGAGGCGGCAATGCGCTCGGCCAGCCAGCCTCCACCAACGATCGCTACGCCAACCGCGGCTACTCCCCCGATAGCATGTGTCGACGACCAACCGATGGGTGTGCCAACTGCTAGTAGGTCGGCGAGCCACCCGATCGGAATCACTCCAAGTGTGGCTGGACTAACCGAAATGGGAAGCTGTGGTACCTGAAATATAAAATATCCCCCGAAAAACAGCATCACAACCGTCCCGCCTAGCACGCCCTTGTGACGAGCAACGAACGGCACGGTGGCCACAAGCCATGCGGCGATGTATCCCAACACCCGACCGGCCATGACCGCACTGGCGACGTACAGACTGCCGACCAGTGGGACTGCCAGCAGGGTCAGTGGCGAACGAAATGCGTACGTCCCGGCAATGGCGAGTAGGAGTCCGACCGGGAGCGCATACGTTAGCGCTCGCAGGCTCTCGGCGACGATGCCCCCAATGACGGCGGTTCTAGGTGAGACAGTTGTCAGCACGAACGTATCGGCGACCGGTTTGCTGTGGGCCGTCGTCGTCCGCTGTGCGAGCATAAACACCCCGAACACCCAGAGCATAGCGAGCGTTCCTCTAACGATCCGATTTATTGAAAACTCGGGATCAGTCCCACGGAGTTCCGGAACGAACAGGGCTACAAGTCCAGCTAGCAGTAATGTCGGGAGCACCACGCCGCCAGCCATCAAGATCAGTCGACCGGTATCCTCCCGAATCGCTCGGACGGAATGCCGGTAGTCGAACCAGCCCATCCGAACGGCGTGCCCGAGCCAGCCGGACTCAGCCATCGGTGTTCTCCTCAACGACGCTTTGGTTAGTGGTGTCGGCGGCGCTGGCCTCACCGTCCGACTCTCCTGCGCCACCGAACTCGTCGGTCGTGAGTTCGAGGAAGGCATCTTCCAGCGAGCGCGTCTCGCCGGTCTCCGCGCGGCGTTCGAGGTCAGCAGGTGACCCTTCAGCGACTAACTCACCGTCGTAGAGGATCCCCACGGTGTCGGCAATCTCCTCGACGACAGGGAGAATGTGCGTCGAGAGGAAGACGGTCGTCCCCGCGTCGGCGAGGTCCGTAATCATCTCCCGGAGCGTCCGCGCAGCGCGTGGGTCCAGTCCGGACGTGGGTTCGTCGAGGAAGACGACGTCGGGCTTATGGAGGATAGCCTGAATGTAGGCGGTCTTCTGGCGCATTCCTTTAGAGTAGTCCGCAATCCGTGTGTCGGCGTCTGCCGTGAGATCGAGTTCGTCGAGGAGTCCGTCAATTCGTTCTCGTGTCGCTTCCTCAGGGAGATCGCGGAGGCCGGCGGCGTATTCGAGTTGTTCGTAGGCGGTCGCTTGTTCGTACAGCGGTGGTTCCTCGGGTAGGTACCCGATGTGCGTGCGAAGGGCGTCCCGATCTGTGATCGAGATGCCGGAGACGGAGCCGGTGCCACTGCTCGGCCGCGTGAGCCCGGTCAGCATTCGCATCGTTGTGGTTTTCCCCGCGCCGTTGGGGCCGAGGAAGCCGTAGACGACTCCCCCCGGAATCGAGAGGTTGAGATCGTTGACGGCGAGTGTATTTTCGTAGCGCTTCGTCAGCCCGGTGGTGTCGATGGCAGTCATAGTGGAATTGAATTGGATCGGAATAGGACGCCATCTCGCTTGACGTTCCCCTCTTGTCGCTCAATCATATGTCACGATTAGAAGACTGCTTGAATAGCCTTTGTCACTCAATTTGTTCAGTTCGCAGTCCTTCCTAGCGGGTTTTTCATACACAAAGTAGTGAATAGAATGTGTGGGTCAAATCTATCCTCAGAGATTCTGAGTAGTTGTGACAGTGCAATCACTCACCCTACTATTTTGATTTAGCACCAAAAATGCCAATAGTAGCCAGCGTATTTGTTGGGATGCCACTAATGGAGCGAGATGACTTCGACGAGGCCGTTCCCGGTGAGATCGTCCCCACGACGACACCGAAGGGGACGTATTCGGCGTTCCGCCCTGACCCGCTTCCGCCCTCAATCAGTACTGAGGAACTCATTACACCGCTAGCGGAGGCGACACAGGCACTTGGCCGACTTCACGGCATCGGTCCACGTGTCGGCTCAAGGGAGATCCTGATCGAGCCGTTCATCCGAAAAGAAGCGCTGGAGTCCTCGCAAATCGAGGGCACACATGCTACTCTTTCAGACATCTACGCCTATGAGGCTGGACAGGAGGCTCTCATCGACGAAGACAGGCAGCAGGGCACCCAAGAAGTCGTGAACTATCTACACGCGCTGACGCACGGATTGGATGCGATCACAGCTGGCGATCCAATCACCGTCGAATTGCTATGCGAGATGCACGACCGGTTGCTTTCGGGTGTCCGTGGGGATGAGGCTGACCCAGGAGAACTCCGTACGGCTCAGAACTTTATCGGCAGTACGCCATACATCCAAGACGCCAAGTACGTGCCGCCGCCCCCGAACGAGATCCCCGACCTTCTCGAAGACTTGCTCGAGTATGCGAACCAAGAGATAAATCTACATCCACTTCTCCGAATCGGGCTGATCCACTACCAGTTCGAGACGATTCACCCGTTTCTCGATGGGAACGGACGACTCGGGCGGCTATTGATCAGTCTTCTCTTGCAACGTGATGGTCTCTTGCCCGTGCCGTATCTCTACCTGAGTTCGTATTTCAACGCACGACGGTCAGATTACGTTGATCATCTCTTGTCAGTCAGTCAGCACGGTGAATGGGAAGAGTGGCTCCTGTTTTTTCTGCGTGGCGTGCAGTCGCAAGCAGATGAGGCCCACCAGCGGGCCAACCTGCTAGTCGACCTCCGAGAAGACTATCAACAGCGCTATCAGAGCGAGCGGTCTGAGAATATCCTTGAACTGGTGATGCGGCTCTTCGAAGATCCGTACCTGGACGTGAACACAGCAGCCGACTGGTTGGATGTCGAATACAGCACGGCTAACCGACTGATCGGACAGCTCGAAGATGACGGAATACTCGAAGAACTCACCGGGAAAGATCGGAATCGGTTCTACCGGGCGAGCGAAGTCTTCCAGATCATCAACAAGCCGATCGACCAACTCTGAACGACTGAGCAGAGAGGGTTTGAGGCATACGCATTGAGACAACCGGTCTCAACTTCTGTACTTCGGGCCGGTCGCGGCGACGAGCGCAACCGCTTTGCGAGTCGCGCCCGAGGAGGGCGGTATGACCGCGCCCGCCGTCGACTGGCGGCTGATCCGCGAGGAGGCCCGCCCCGGACCGATGCAGATGGCGCTCGACGAGGTCGCCGCCGAGACCGCCGCCGCGGGAGGGCCCGCCACGCTCCGTACGTACCGCTGGGAGCCGAGCTGCCTCACCCTCGGCCGCCACCAGGAGCCGGAGACGGTCGACTGGGAGTTCTGCGAGCGCGAGGGGATCGACGTCACGCGCCGACAGACGGGCGGGGGCGGGATCTACCACGACGGTCGGGGGGACATCGCGTACTCGATCGCGGTTCCCGCGGAGTCGGTGCCGGGCGAACTGCTCGACTGTTACCATCTCCTGTGTGAACCCGTCCTCGACGCGTTCGACCGGCTCGGGGTCGACGCCGACTACGTCGACGAGCCGATGCCGGAGCTGTACCGCCCGGCCTGCTACCTCCGGGAACTCCATCCGGCGCACGACGTGGTGGCGCAGGGTCCCGAGGGCGATCGACACCGGAAGATCGCCGGCAACGCGCAGTACCGCAAGCGGGAGGCGGTGATCCAACACGGGTCGCTGACGTTCTCGGTCGACGCGGCGCATCACCTCGGCGTCTTCGCCGACCCGCCGGTGACGCCCGAGGGGTTCCGCGAGCGCGTCGTCGGGACGGACGAGTTGGTCGACGTCGACCGCGCGGACGCGGTGGCGGCCGTCGAGGCGGCGCTTTCCGACTGGGCCGGGGATGCGCCCGAGGCGACCGTGGACCTCGACGGGTCGTGGACGGACGCGGAATTAGAGCGGGCGGAAGAGATCGTCGCGGAGAAGTACCGGGACGAGGCGTGGATCCGGACCCGACCCGGGAACGGCGGGGCGTAGACGGCTTCGCGGGGTATCGTGGGGTATCCGCCCGGTTCCGAAGGGGCTTTTTCGACCGCCCCCCCAGTGTCCGGTATGAGTCTCAAGGTCGGCGCGCACGTCTCCATCGCCGGCGGCGTGGACAACGCCGTGGAAAATCAGGTCGAGGTCGGCGGCAACTGCGGACAGATATTCACCCACTCGCCGCAGGTGTGGCAGGATCCGAACATCGGCGACGAGGAGGCCGAGCGGTTCCGCGAGGGCACCGAACGCGACATGGAAGGGCCGTGGGTGATCCACACCTCCTACCTCGTGAACCTCTGTACGCCGAAGGAGGGGCTCCGCGAGAAGTCGCTCGACTCGATGCAAAAGGAGGTCGACGCGGCCGACAAGCTGGGAATCCCGTACGTCAACGTCCACCTCGGCGCGCACACGGGCGCCGGCGTCGAGGGCGGCCTCGACAACGCCGCGTCGGTGATCGACGACCTCGACGTGCCCGAGGGCGTGACGGTCCTGATCGAGAGCGACGCGGGCGCGGGGACGAAGCTCGGCGGGGAGTTCGAGCACCTCGCGGGGATCATCGACCGCACGGAGACGGAGATCGACGTCTGCGTCGACACGGCCCACGCGTTCGCGGCGGGCTACGACCTCTCGACGCCCGAGGCGGTCGATCAGACGATCGGGGAGTTCGACGACGTGGTCGGGTTGGAACACCTGGAGTACGTCCACCTCAACGACTCGAAACACGAGTGCGGCACCAACAAGGACGAGCACGCCCACATCGGCGAGGGGCACATCGGCGAGGCGGGGATGGAGCGCTTCCTCAACCATCCCGACCTGACGGACGTGCCGCTCGCGCTGGAGACGCCGACCGAGGACGGGAAGAGCTTCGCGTGGAACATCGATCGAGTGCGCGGACTCCGCCGCGACTGACTGAAGCGACGCGACGCGCCGTCGCCGGTCCGAGCCGGACGGCAGTCGTCCGTCCGACGCGGATTTAAGTGATTCCGTTGTCGATCCACGGACATGCCCACCACGAAGGCGTTGCTGTTCGGACGCCGCCGCGACCGCGCGGTCGGGCTGGTGGTCGGGTTCGCCGGCGTCGTGACGCTCGCGCTCGTCGCAGCGTTCGTCGCCGAGTCCGCGGGCGTCACGCCGGCGACAGCGCTGACCGACCGGCTCCTCCCGGTGTTGGTGTTCTACGCGCCCGGGCCCCTCGCGGCCGCCGGGGCGTACGCGCGCTGCGGGGGCCCGGCGTGTCTGGCCGTCGGCGTCGTGCCGGCGCTCGTCCTCGGGGGGTTCGTCCTCCTCGGGACGCTCGTCGGCGTCCCCGGCGTCAACGGCGGGAACCCGGCGATCGGCGACGTGACGGTGAGCTTCGCCGCGATCGGGGTGACCAGCGCGTTCGTCGGCTACTGCGCCGGCGTGACCGCCGTCCTCGCCGCCGATCTCGTCGGGTTCGGGTCCGGTGACGCGGACGAGGAAGGCGGCGACGAGTGAGGAGGACCGGTCCGGCCGGCGACCGATCTCCGGACGTTTATTTCCGCCCGCGACGAAGCGGGCCCGTGCGACGCTTTTCAGCCGAGTACCTCGAACACACCCGCCGCGGGATGTGGGAGGACGGCCGCGACGCGCTCGCTGACCTGAAGCTGGCGAGCCGCGAGCACGTCCTCGACGTCGGCTGCGGCACCGGGGAGCTGACCCGCGTGCTGGCCGCGGAGGCGGACGGGGCGGGCGAGCCGGACGCGAACGTGATCGGCGTCGACGCCGACCCGGAGCTCCTCTCGGTCGCTCGTGAAGCTGAACGGGGGACGGACGCCGGCGCGCGGATCGATTACCTCGCGGGCGACGCGACGCGGCTCCCGGTCGGCGACGACGCGGTCGACCTCGCGGTCTGTCAGGCCCTGCTGATCAACCTCCCGGACCCGGCCGCAGCGGTCCGCGACCTCGCCCGCGTTTCTTCGGACCTCATCGCAGCTGTCGAGCCGGACAACGCCGACGTGCGGGTGGCCTCGACGGTCGACGCGGAAGAGCGGCTGGAGCGCGAGGCCCGTGAGGCGTACGTCGACGGGGTGGATACCGACGTCGCGCTCGGCGACCGCGTGCGCGAGGCGTTCGACGCGGCCGGGCTGGTCGACGTGCGGACGCGGCGGTACGTCCACGAGAAGCGGACGGAGCCGCCGTACGCGGAGGCCGCGCTGCGGTCGGCGGCGCGGAAGGCCTCCGGCGCGGGGCTGGCCGACCATCGGGAGGAGCTGGTGGCGGCGACCTCGGAGGCGGCCTACGACGACCTCCGCGGGCGCTGGCGCGAGATGGGTCGGGAGGTTGCGGCGGCGATCGACGGCGGCGAGTACGAGCGCGTCGAGTACGTCCCCTTCGACGTGACCGTCGGGCGAGTGAAGTGAGATGTTGGATCTGAATCGGTGCGTCGGCGTGGTTGTTTATAAATAGCGAGCGGTAGCGTCGGCAGCGTCGGAGACAGTTTATAAACGGTTGACGGCGCTGCGGCGAACGCCTCCAAAGCCCCAGCCGCGAGGGCTCGGTGCGCTCGCTGCGCTCCTCAGTCGCTCGTTTCACTCGCTCCTTGCGGTGCTTGCGTCGCGCGCCTTCGCCCTCGCGGCTGCCCCTTTGAGTCCCGCCCAACCGCGACCGCACCTCACGCCTCCCCAGCCTCGTCGCTGGTCCTCCGCTACGCTCCGGACCAGCGACTCCCTCGCGCGTGCCGTCTCGCGGTCGCCGGGAGCGACCGCTCGCGGGCACGCGCCACCGCAGTCATTTATAAATGGCGGCGCGGCGCGTCCGAGTCACACCATGTCGCCGCGCACGGACGCGCCCTCCTGCTCGGCGCGCCGTTGTTTGAGGACCTCCGCGGCCTCGTTCGCCGCGTCCTCGTCCGCGCCGAGCATCCCGAGCGCGGCGGGCAGCGTCGGCATCGCGAGCGAGGCCTCGCGGAGGCGCTGGAACGCCTCGTCGTCGCGCTCGCCGTCGACCCAGAGGCAGACGCCGCGGGGGTCGAGCACCTCCTCGTAGGCGTCGCGGGCGAGCGCCCCCTTCAGGCGCTGGCGGACGTTGTCCTCGAAGCCGGCGTTACAGACCTCCAGATGGATCGGCTCGTCGTCCTCAACGAGTTCGGCGGCGAGGCACTTCTCGGGCGCCGCGTACCCGTTGTCGCTCGTTCGCACGCGGTCCGGGTGCGCCTCGGCCCACGCGGCGTCGACCGTGGTACCGACGCCCTTCACCCCGTACTCGGCCTCGAAGTCGGCGGCCGCGTCGGCGTCGCCGCCCATGATCACGTCCTTCGTGAGGTAGACGTCGAGCCGGTCGACCGGGTCGAGCCCGAGCGCGACGTCGCCGAACGCCCACACCTCGCGGACGGGCACCGGCATCGGCTCGCTCGCGACGCGGTCGACGAGCGTCTCCAGGCGGTCGACGGCCCGTTCGCGTTCCATTGGCGAGGCGTAGGCGACGGGCGGGCAAACCGGTTACGCTCGGGCGACCGAGGTCCGGCGGCCGAGGCCGGTCCGCCACCTACAGGATGAACGACCGGAGGCCGTTGAGCGAGCGCGCGTTGAGCACGTTCGACGTCTCGGCCCAGCCCCGCCGGGCCGTGTGAACCCCGTACCGGGCGTTATCGAGCTCTCGCGGGGCGTGCGCGTCGGTGTTGACGGCGATCGTCGCCCCCGCTTCGATCGCAGCCCGGACGAACTCGCCGTCGGCGTCGAGCCGCGCGGGATTCGCGTTCACCTCGACCGCGGTCCCGTTCGCGGCGGCGGCCTCGGCGACCGCCTCCACGTCCGGGTCGAGCCCCGGCCGCTCGTTGATGAGGCGGCCGGTCGGGTGGCCCAGCACGTCGACGTGCGGGTGTTCGACCGCGCTGACCAGCCGCTCGGTGGCCGCGTCGCGGTCCTGGCCGAGCGCGGCGTGGGGCGACGCGACGACGAGGTCGAGCGCCGCGAGCGTCTCGTCGTCGGTCGCGAGGCCGCCGTCGGCGCCGATGTTGGCCTCGATCCCGTGGAGGATCGGGATCTCGACCTCGTCGCGCGCCTCGGCTATCGCCGCGGCCTGCTCCTCGATGTCGGACTCGTCGAGGCCGACCCCGCCGACCATCCCCGGCCCGGTCGCGTGGTCGGTGACGACGTGGTAGTCGTAGCCGCGCTCCGCGGCCGCCCGGGCCATCTCGACGACGGAGAAGGAGCCGTCGGACCAGTCGGTGTGCGTGTGGAGGTCGCCGCGGAGGTCGCCCTCGCCGACGAGGAGCGGGAGCCGGTCCTCGGCGGCCGCCTCGACCTCGCCGCGGTCCTCGCGCAGTTCGGGCGGGACCGGCTCCATGTCGAGCGCGCGGTACACCTCGGCCTCGTCCTCGCCGGCGACGCGCTCGCCGGCGCGAGTGGCGTCCGGCTCCTCCGCGTCGCCGGCGGCCGGACCGTCGTCGCCGTCCGAGCCGCCGTCGCCCTCCTCGTCGAGGTCGCTCACGTCGAAGAGCCCGTACTCGTTCAGCTTGAGCCCGCGGTCGATCGCCCGGTTGCGGACGGCGACGTTGTGGGCCCGCGAGCCGGTGAAGTACTGGAGCGCGGCGCCGAACTCGTCGGGGTCGACGATCCGGAGGTCGACGCGGGTGCCGTCGGCGCGGACGCTCGCCTTCCCGGTGCCCGCCTCGATCGTCGCGTCCGCGGCGTCCCAGTCGGTGAACGCCTCAACGATCGGCTCGCGCGCCTCGCTGGCGACGAGCAGGTCGACGTCGCCGATCGTGGGTTTCCACCGCCGGATCGACCCGCACACCTCGGCGGACTCGACGGGGTCGAGCGCGGCGAGGTACGCGAGCGCGTCGTCCGCGAGCGGCCGGGCGTCGCCGAGGCGGGTGCGCTCGCGGGCCTCTCGGGCGAACGGAATGTTGTCGAGGATGTTCTGTTCGGTCTTCGCGCCGAAGCCCGACACCTCCCGAATCTCGCCCGCCTCCGCGGCGGCCTCCAGCTCGTCGAGGTCGGAGACCCCGAGCGCGTCGTACAGCGACCCGACCGTCTTCGGGCCGACGCCCTCCACCGCGGTCAGCCCCGCCATGTCGACCGGGAGTTCCTCGCGCAGCTCGGTCAGCTCCTCGATCTCCCCGGTCTCCACGTACTCGACGATCTTCGCGGCGATGGCGTCGCCGACGCGGTCGATCTCGGCGACCGCGTCCTCGCCGTCGGCCGCGAGCCCCTCGATCGGCGCGGGGTGGTCGCGGACGTTCTCGGCCGCCCGTCGGTAGGCGGTCGGCTTGTACTCGACGCCCGTCGCCTCGAGGAGGTCGGCGAACTCCTCCAGCCGCGTCGCGACCTCGTCGTTCCGGCTCATGACGCGACCGTTCGACGGCGCGGCACTTATACCGCCGGCCGAACGCCCGACGGCCGGCGCGCGGCGACCCGCCGGTCGCTTATGCCGTCGGCGGCCGAACCCCGTACCATGTCGATCGACGACGCCGACGGCGAGCCCGGGGACCGAAACGTGTTCGGCGGCGAACTCGCGCCCTGCGGCGGCGAGCCGACGACCGGCTACCTCCGCGACGGGCGCTGCCGCGACGTCGACGGCGACGTCGGCGAGCACACGCTCTGTGCGGTCGTGACGGCCGATTTCCTGCGGTACAGCCGGGACCGGGGCAACGACCTGATAACCCCCCGCCCCGAGTTCGACTTCCCCGGGCTGGAGCCGGGCGACCGCTGGTGCCTCTGCGTCGGCCGGTGGGTCGAGGCGGCCGAGGCGGGCGCCGCGCCGCCGGTCGTCCTCGAAGCGACGAACGAGTCCGTGTTGCGGGCCGTCGACGCCGACCGCCTCCGAGAGCACGAGTTCGACCCCGAGACGTTCGAGCCCGGGAGCCTCGACTGAGCGCCGGCGCCGCGGGAGGGCCGCCGACCCGTTACTCCGTCAGCCAGAGCCCGGCGGCGACGACCGCCGCCAGCCCCATCGAGCCGGCGAGCAGCGCGAACGCCGGCCGGAAGCCGACCGCATCGGCGACGATGCCGACCGCGCTCGGCGCGAGCGCGCCGGCGCCCATGAGCAGCGTCCGGACGACGCCGAGCCCGCCGCCCGCGAGGCGCTCGGGGAGCAGCTCCATCAGGTAGGCGCTGCGCACCGGCTGGAACCCGTGCGAGCCGAGGCCGAAGAGTGCGACGACGACCGCGGCCGCGACGGCGCCGAGCCCGAGGCTCGGGAGCGAGACGAGCGCGACGAGCGCCGCGGCCGCCAGCCCGAGCGTGCCGACCATCACGGGGAACCGCCCGACGCGGTCCGAGAGGTCGCCGGTGACCAGCTGGACGAACGTCACCGCGAACACGAGCGAGTAGAGGAGGTTCGCGGTCGACGTGGCGAGGTCGGCGGCCTCCGAGAGGTACAGCGGGAGGAACGCGACGAGCCCGTTGTGCGCGAACGAGAACCCGACGGCCACCAGCACGAACGCCGAGAACCGGGGGTTCCGGAACAGCCGGAGGTACTCGCGCGTGTCGGGGTCGGGCCCGTCCCCCTCGGTCGAGCCGGCCGCCGCGGGCGAGCCGGAGAGCCGGACCGCGGTCGCGGCCGCGAGGCCGACCGCGAGGACGCCGGTGAGGAGGAACGGGGCGCGCCAGTCGGCGCCGGGCAACCGGGCGAGGACGGCCGCGAGCGCGGGCGGTGCGGAGAGGACGGCGACGACGACCGCGGGTGCTGCGACGCCGCCCATCGCGCCGAGCGTGTCGTGCGCGCCGAGCATCCGCCCGGTGCGGGCGGGGTAGACGCGGGCGATCAGCCGCACCGAGACGGTCTTGTGGACGCCGGTGCCGGCCCCGATGACGAGCATCGCGGCGACTAACGCGGCGAAGGGCGCGTCGAAGACGACCGCGAGCGACCCCGCGCCGGCGACGAGCGCGCCCGCGACGATCACCCGGACCGGACCGAGCCGGTCCGCGACCGCGCCGCTCGGGAACTGGAGGAGGGCGTACACGAGCATGAAGCCGGTGAAGGCGGTCCCGACGGTGGCGTTGCTCACGCCGTAAGCGCCCTGTATCGACTCGAACAGCGGCGGGAAGAGGTACCGGACGAACTTCCCGAGGAACCAGACGAGCGAGACGAGGACCAAGGCGTCGTACTCGCCGATCCGGTCTCGGGTCATCGCCGGAGCGTAGCCCGGTCACCCGTATAAAGGGCCTGAAGCGCTCTGCGGCTGCCGGTAAGGACCGATCTGGTCATCTCCGTTGTTCCGCGGTGGCGCGTGCCGACGAGCGGCCGACAGGCCGCGAGTCGCACGCGCGAGGTCGCCGGCGCTACGCGCCGGCTGCCAGAGGGACCTTCGGTCCCTCGCTGGAGTCAGCCGGCCGGAGCGAAGCGGAGGCCGGCTGACGAGGCTGGGGAGGCGTGAGGTGCGGTCGCGGTGCTGTGCGGGGCGGGACTCAAAGGGGCAGCCGCGAGGCGGGCGCAGACGACGTAAGCACCGCAGCGAGTGAGCGGAGCGAACGAGCGAGGAGCGCAACGAGTGTGCGCCCTCCTCGCGGCTGGGGATTTGTAGACGTCCTCCGCCGATCTGCCAGCAACCGTTTATAAGCGAGCGGCCGGGAAGTTGGAGAGATTCACTGCCGCCGCGACCGCGACGATTTATAAACAACCGGCTGAACTTCGTGCTTGAGCACCACCGGCACCGCGCAGTGATTTATAAATACACAATCTGTTTGCTGATGAGACACTGTTTGGCTCCGTTGAATTCCCTCTTTTCGTGTGTTCCTCGTCGGATTCGCTCAGTACGGGAGATCCACACGCCGACGGACCGTGGACCTGCCTAGTGGTAAGAACGACCGTCCGTCACCCGATGACGTACTCCGGGGCGAGGAACAGAATGGCGAGAAAACAGGCCAATACGAGGACGGCCGTGAGGCGCAGTAGACCGGCCGCCTGTCGTCGGGTTTTCGGAAGCGATTCGGCAATTCCGGACAGCGCGGTTCCGACGATAAAGAACAGTACCCACGGGACTACCGCTTCAGCCTCGCCGACGCTCCATGTATACACGAATAGACACAGGTAGCAGACCGACGCCCCGAACTGGACGAGTGAGACGGGCCGGCCCTGTGGCTCGTTGAACAGAACCTCGCTGACATAGGGGACCATAGCCGATGTGTTCCCGCTATCGATACTAAATGATGGCCCACTGTGATTCCAGTGGAACGTCGTCTCCCCTGCTACGCGGTTCTTACCGACCGGCCATCTCGGGCAAGAATCCGTCTGAAGGGCGGGATTTCGACGGAGTTACTACTTAAAACGGCCCCTTGCCGCCGCCCATCATGTCGCCGAGGCCGCCGCCCTCGCCGCCCATCTTCTTCATCATGCGCTGCATGTCGCCCTCGCCCATCCCCTGGAACTGGCCGATCGTCTCCTCCATCATCGAGTGCTGCTCTAAGAGCTGGCGGACCGTCTCCTCGTCGGTACCGGAGCCGCGGGCGATCCGCTCCGTGCGCGACTGGCCGACGACGCGGGGGTTCTCCAGCTCCTCCTCGGTCATCGAGTCCATGATGCGCTCGAAGCGGCGCATCCGGTCTTGGGTGACGTCCATCGCGTCGTCGGGCAGCTCGTCCATCATCCCGCCGCCGAGCCCGGGGATCATGTCCATCACCTGGTCGAGCGGCCCCATCTTGTTCATCGCGTCCATCTGCCGCTTCATGTCCTTCAGGGTGAACTCCCCCTGAAGCATGTCCTCCGGATCCCAGTCTTCGTCCTCCTCCTGGGTCTCCTGCATCGCGCGCTCGACGCGCTCGGAGAGCTGCTTGAGGTCGCCCATCCCGAGCAGCCGGGAGATGAACCCCGAGGGCTCGAACCGCTCGATGTCCTGAACGGTCTCGCCGGTCCCGAGGAAGGCGATCGAGGAGTCGGTCTCGTTGACCGCGGTCAGCGCGCCCCCGCCCTTCGCGGTCCCGTCGAGCTTGGTGATCACGACGCCCTCGATGCCGATCGACTCCTCGAACTGCCGGGCCTGCTCCTTGGCGCCCTGGCCGATCGCGGCGTCGAGGACGAGCAGCGAGCGGTCGGGGTCGACGACGCCCTCGATCTCTTCGATCTCGGCGATGAGGTCGTCTTCGAGCGCGTGGCGCCCGGCCGTGTCGACGATGTGGACGTCGGCGTCTTCGGTCGCTTCGAGCCCGTCGCGGGCGATCTGGACCGGGTCGTCGGCGTCGGGGTCGCCGTAGAAGTCGACTTCGGCGCGCTCGGACATCTGCTTCGCCTGATCGTACGCGCCGGGGCGGAAGGTGTCGGTCTGGATGACGGCGGGGCGGAGCCCCTTCTTCGAGAACCACCAGGCCATCTTCGCCGCGGAGGTGGTCTTCCCCGACCCTTGGAGGCCGGCGAGGAGGATCGTCTGGTTCTCCAGCGGGAGCTCGGTGGAGTCGCCGACCAGCTCGACCATCTCCTCGTAGACGATCTTGAGGACGTGGTCCTTCGCGGTGGTGCCGCCCGGCGGCTCCTCTTCGAGCGCGCGAGACTTGATCGAGTCCGACAGCTCCATCACGAGGGAGACGTCGACGTCGGCGGAGAGGAGGGAGCGCTGGATCTCCTTGACGATCTCCTCGACGTCGCTCTCGGAGAGTCGGGACTTCCCCTGGAGCTTGTCGAGGCTGCTCCGCAGGGACGTGCCGAGGTCGTCGAGTACCATTTGCCGGAGCTAGGCGGGCGACGCGGTAAAGCTTTGTTCGTCGGCGGTGGCGGGATACGTTTCGAGAGTGTAGTCAGTGGGGAGTGCGTTCCTCACCCTCGTCGCTCGCTTATAAATGGCTGCTGCTGGATCGACGGAGAATGCCTCTAAAGCCCCAGCCGCTCGCTTATAAATGGTCGAGTGCGGATCGGCGGTGAACACCGCCAAAGCCCCAGCCGCGAGGTGGGCGCACGTTCGCTGCGCTCCTCGGTCGCTCACTTCGTTCGCTCCCTGCGGTGCTTACGTCGCCTGCGCCCGCCTCGCGACTGCCCCTTTGAGTCCCAACCCCGCCCCGCACAGCAACCGCACCTCACGCCTCCCCAGCCTCGTCGGGCGCATCCTTCAGGCTCCCTTCGGTCGCCCTCGGAGCGCCCGACTCCCTCGCGCGTGCGACTCGCGCCCTGCGGGCGCTCGTCGGCACGCGCCACCGCGGAATGATCATAAATCAAAGTCGGTCCCTCAATCCGACGAGTTTCCGCTATCCGTCCGCCTCAGACCTCCTCCGCGATGTACCGCTCGATCCGCGTCACGAGCTCCGGGCGGAACGTCCAGAAGCCGTCCCAGACGTTCGGCTCGTCTTCGAGCGCGAGCAGCGCGACGTGGTCGCCGTCGCCGCCGTCCGGCGGCGTGAACACGACGAACCACGACCGCTGATACGGGTAGGAGGTCCCGGTGTGGACGGTGATCGGGAGCCCCGAGAGCGAGTCAGCGTCCCCGACGCCGTACACGTGGACGTCGACGCCGGTCCCGGCGACGCGCTCGTACACCTCCCGGGTACCGCGCTCGTCGTCGATCCGCGAGAGCCGCTGGAAGGAGGCCCGAAGCGTGCCGTCCCCGCGTTCGGCCGCGATCCGCTCTATCACCCGCGAGATGATGATGAGGAGGAGTTTTTCCTTGTTCGAGGTGGGGTAGCCGCGGACCCGAAACGGCACCTCGTCGAGTCCCTCGAACACGGCCGGGAGCGCGACCTCGTCGAGGTCGATCCCGCCGGTCTTGTACAGGTCGGAGTTGATGAGCAGCACCGATTCGAGCAGCTCGTCGAGGGTCGAGCGCGCGACGATCGACCCGTCCTCGACGAGCGCGACCACGTCGTCGTCCGCCCCGGAGTCGGCCCCGGCCTCGCTGATCGAGACGGGCTGGCCGTCGAGCAGCGAGTCGAGCAGGTTCCGGACCGGGTCCGGCGACGACCGGTTCAGGAGGACGAGATGCCGGTCCGGCGTTTCGAGCTCGTCGAAGAACGAACGGAGCGATTCGGCCATACCGCTATTCCGGCCGACCGAAACAAAGTCCTTACTCCCGGCCGCGCTCGTCGACGAGTCTTGCGCCCGCGGCGTCGATCCGACAGACATCGGGGTCGTAGCCCGCGTCGGAGAGCCCCGTCCCGAGCGCGAAGACGGTGCGGCCGAGCATCGCCATGGCGGCGCCGAGGTCGTCGGAGTCGTCGCCTGCGACCGCGTCGACCGCCGCGATCGCCTCGGCCACCTCGGGCGCGAGGAGGTCCGCGTCGCGGGCGAACCCGCGGGCCGCGTCCATCAGCGTCGGGAGCCGCGGGTCCGCTCGGAGCCGGGTCAAGGCGTCCTCCCCGGCGGCGGAGAGCGCAGTCGTGTCGCCGCCCAACACCGCCTCCGTCGACAGTTCGCCGAACGTGACGTACTCGACGCGCGCGGTCGCCGGGACGCCGTCGAGCTCGCCGACTCCCGGCGCGCCCGGTTCGAGCCGGACGGGGACACCACCGCGCGCCTGCGCGACCACGTCGCCGAGGCCGGTCCCGCGGCCGACCTCCGCCGCGTGGGCGGTCCCGACGAGCTCGTTCTCGGAGCGGCCGCGGTCGAACGCGTCGTTCGCGGCGAGCGCGGCCCCCAGCGCCGCGGCGCCCGAGACGCCGAAGCCGGCGCCGATCGGGAGGTCGGTCTCGACGGCCACGTCGGCGCCGGACGCGTCGAGTTCGGCGAGGACGTCGTCGACCGCGCCGATCGACCCGGATTCGCCGTCGATAGTGCGCGAACCGATCCCGTCGCTCGCGTCGCCGTCGCCCGCCGTCGCGTCGACCGCGCCGTCCGGGACCGACACGCGGACCGTCACGCCGTCGGTGAGCGTCACGCCGGCGCCGCGCGAGCCGGCGACCGCCGGGTCGTCGGCGGGGTGCGCGCTGAAGAAGGCGGTGACGTGGCCGGGGACGAACGCGGTCGCCCGCTGGCTGCTCATGTGGGCGTCGACGAGCGGACCGCGATTAACGGTTGTTATCCCGGACGGAGCGGGCGCGGGCGCAATCGGAAACCGTCGCCGCCGACACCGCAGGCCTAAGTACCGGCCGGCCGAAGCCGAGCCGTATGCGAAACCAGTTGCGCCCCGTCCTCGCGGCCCTGCTCGCGCTGGTCTTTCCGGGGCTCGGCCACCTCTCGTTGCGACGGTGGGGGCGGGCGCTGCTGTGGCACCTGACGATCGTCGGCGGCGGGGTCGCGCTGTTCGCGCTGTACGACGTCGAACCGGTCGACCCCTTCGCCGACCTCGCGGCGGTGTCGGCCGCGGTCCCCACCGACGTGGCGCTCCCCATCGTCCTCCTCTCCGCGCTGTCGGCGCTCGACGCGTACCTCGTCGGGCGGGCGGACGCAGCCGAGCGCGACCGCGTCGACGCCGCCGCCGAAGCGATGCGGCGGCGGAGCGCGAACGCGGACGGCGACGACGGGCCGGGAAGCGGCCAGTCCCCGCCGGCCGCGGCCGTGGACGCCGAGGACGGGGAGCCGCTGGAGGTCACCTGTCCCAACTGCGGCAAAGCGGTCGACGCCGACCTCGACTTCTGTCACTGGTGTACCGAGCCCCTCCCGTGGGCCGAGCCGGACGACCGGTGACGCCGGCGCCGCGCCGTCGGTAACGGCGTTTCCCGCGGCCGCCTCGGTCCGTGAAGCGACCTCGGTCGTAGTTTCTCACCGCTGATAACTGAGAGCCAACTATCATATAACCCCGCCGAGAGGGTTCGGGTACGGACGCGAACGACGGACGGAAACATGAGTCTGAATCCACGACGATACGACGTACGGGAGCTGCGCCGGATCGCGGACGCGCCGCGAGACGGTGCGGACGGAGCGCCTCGGGAGCGGGCGCTCCGGCGGCCGAACCGGAACCGGGCCGAGCAGGCGGCGCGCTCGGCCGCGTTCACGGAGCTGCTCCAGCGTCAGCGTGGTGCGCGGCTGAACGGCGACAGCGGGGACCGGCCGTACCTGACGGCGATCCCGGCGTCGCCCGCGGCGGAACGCGAGATCGGCGAGTGGCTCGGCTACCTCGTCGACGTCGGCGGCCACGTGCGGAGCCGGGACGCGCTGTCCTACTACGGCGAGATCGACTGGGTCGGCGACGACGCGGTCGCGGCGCTTTCGCGCCGGCTGGAGGGGTTCGACGCCCCCACGCGCGACCGGCCGTTCACGCCCGCGGACCACCGGATCAGCCTCGTCTCCATCGTCCGGATCGCTTCGTGTGCGAGTGACCAATGAGCGACGACGAATCCACGGACATCAACGAATCGGACGAATCGGCTGCGGTCGGCGTGAAACTGGGCAGCACCCGCACGGTGCTCGACGTCCCCGACGGACGGGGCGGCCGCGAGCGCCACTCGGTGCTGACCTGCCTGGCGACCTACGAGGACGCCATCACCGGCGAGGAGAAGGTGCTGTTCGGCGAGGAGGCCGCGGTGGAGTACCCCGACCGCGTGCGCTTCATGCTGCGCTCGGGGCTCCCCGAGGACGACGACAGCGTCGCGGACGCGGAGCGCTTCTTCGAGGCGGTCGTGGACGCCCACGACGTGCCCGCGGACAGCGCGGTCGTCTACGCGGTGCCGACCATCGACAACGAGGCGGGCGTCGAGAACCTCAAGTCGGTGATCGAGGGCTCGTCGATCGGCGAGGTCGAGACGCGGAGCTACCCCGAGTCGCTGTGCGGGGCGATCCCCGCCTACGGCGACGACCTCGACGCGATCGACGAGGTGTTCGTCTCGGTGAACCTCGGCTCGACGACGATGGAGGCGTGCGCCTACCGGCGCGGCGAGCAGCTCTCGCCGTTCTCGACCGGCTCGGTGACGGGCAACGAGGTCGACCGCCGGATCGTCGCCGCCGTCGAGGAGGAGACCCAAGGGCGGGTCCACATCGACCGGACGACCGCCCGGGAGTACAAAGAGCAGCACGGCGACGTGTACGACTTCGAGCCGTTCACGGACGTGGTTCAACAGCCCGGGGGCGGGAGCCACGAGTTCACCGTCGACCGCGGCGTTCAGGAGCCGATCGACCGCTACATCGACGAGGCGGTCGACGTCGTCGCCAACGAGTTCCTCCCCGAGCTCGCGAACGACCACATGAAGCCCTACCAGCTGGCGCTCGGGCGCCCCCTCGCCGTCACCGGCGGCATGGCGTGTATCCCCGGGCTCACCGAGGAGTTCGAGAAGCGCCTCAGCGACGAGCTCGACCGCGACGTCGAGGTCGTCTCGCCCGACGAGCCCGCGCTCGCGGCCGCGGACGGCGCGGCGCGTATCGCGGAACGGCTCGTCTGAACGGCGCGCGAGCGGTTCGGCATTTTTCCATTTTTAAACCCCACAGTAGCCGATCCGCGCTACGCTGATCGAGACCAATTACGGTGGCGCGTGCCTGCGAGCGGCCGCCCCCGGCGGCCGCGAGACAGCACGCGCGAGGGAGTCGCGAGCGCTCTTAAGCGCGAGCGACGAGGCTGGGGAGGCGTGAGGTGCTGTGCGGTCGCGGTCGGGTGGGGCTCAAAGGGGCAGCCGGGAGGCCGCAGTAGGCGACGTAAGCACCGGAGGGAGCGAGCGAAGCGAGCGACTGAGGAGCGCAACGAGCGTACTGCGGCCTCCCGGCTGGGGCTTTGGAGGTGTTCCCCGCCGATCTGCTCGCGGTTATTTATAAGCGAGCGGCTGGGGCTTTGGAGGTGTTCCCCGCCGATCTGCTCGCGGTTATTTATAAGCGAGCGGCTGGGGGCTTTGGCGGTGTTCGCGGTCGATCCAGTATCGATTATTTATAAGTGGGTAACCGGTACTTCAGCAGCGCCCTCACCCGATCCACGGCCTACTATTTATACGTCAAAGAGGCGCTCGGCGTCGTTCGCCTGGCGGCGGTAGATGCCGCGACCCTTCAGCCGTGGGACCTCGTGGCGGTGGAGCCGCTCCGCCTCCGCGTCGTACACGAGCGGGAACACGTTCGTCCGGCGCTTCGCGACCGTGAATCCGGTCATCGCGTCGAGCAGCGACGGGTCGGGGTCCGAGGTCGCGAACGCCACGTAGCCGATGGGCGTCGGCGCCTCGCCGCCGTCGGCGCGCCCCGGGCGGGGGTCGACGGTCTCGGCGAGCACGTCCCGGAGCGACGCCGCGGTCTCTGCGAGCGTCGCCGCGTCGATTCCGTTCCCCTCGGTTTCGCTCGCCTCGGTTTCGTCCGCCTCGACGAGCGTCGCCAACACCGCGACCTCGCCGAGCGTGTCGTCCGTCTCGCGGGTCGCCCACAGGCGCTCGAACGCGTCCGTCCGCTCGTCGACCGCCTCGAAGCCGTGCTCGCGCCGGTTCTCCGCGACCGCGTCCCGGTAATCGCTGATGTCCATAGGATGCCCACGACCCCCATGGTAAAAAATGACATAGGTGGATCGGAAGCGGCAGGCGACCGTCACGGCGAGGCCGGAGACACCGGAGAGCCGTCGGAGCGGCCGCCGGACGATCCCCGGTCACTCGAACGTAGCCCTATATATCCCTCTTAGGAACCGTTATGACGGTACCTCGGAACGCTCGGGTATGAACGACGACGTCACGTTCGGGTTCGTCTGCGTCCAGAACGCCGGTCGCAGCCAGATGTCGGCGGCGTTCGCGGAGCGCGAGCGCCGCGAGCGCGGCCTCGGCGACCGCGTCGAGATCGTCACCGGCGGCACGCACCCGGCCGACGAAGTCCACCCCGAGGTCGTCGAAGCGATGCGAGAGGTGGACGTCGACCTCTCCGACCGCGTCCCCCGAGAGGTTTCGACCGCAGAACTCGACGCGTGCGACGTGGTCGCCACGATGGGCTGTTCGACGCTGGCGCTCGCCGACGGCGTGGAGGGGCGCGACTGGGCCCTCGACGACCCGCACGGGCAGGAGATCGAGCGCGTCCGCGAGATCCGCGACGAGATCGAGGGGCGAGTCGTCGCGCTCTTCGACGAGTTCTTCGACGAGGCGTAGGCGGCTCCAGACCGAGGATACCGTCGGCTCGCGTCGTTGCTCGCGGCAGAAGTAGTCCCGGGCGGATTCGAACCTCGGTCACTCCGCTTCGCTCCGTTCCCTGCTTCGAACCCGTGGTCGGGACTGTTCGTCCTCACTTCGTTCGGAGAATAGTCCCGGGCGGATTCGAACCGCCGTCAATGGCTGACTTCGGGCATCCGACGGGCGTCCTTGCCGGAACGCCCAACAGCCGCGCGCGAGTCGCGGACGCGGACGGATTCCCTCCAAAGGCCATTATGATTGGCCACTACACCACGGGACTGCGACTCCGGGTAACCGGCGGGCACTCAAGTACGTTACTCTCCGCGGCGCGTCGAGGGACCGTCTCCCGCCTACGCCCCCTCCTCGATCCGGTCGTACCGCCCTTCGAAGTTCTCCCGGCAGGAGCCGCAACAGAAGTGGTACAGCGTCCCGTCGATCCGGGCCGACTCCCCCTCCGCGGTGACGGTGTTGCCGCACTCGACGCACTCGACCGCGAGGTCCGCGTCGCCGACCGCGGGCGACCACTCGTGGGCGTCGAGCGGGCGCACCGAAAGCTCGGTTACGCTCTCCAGCCCGACCGCGTCGTCGACGAGGTCGCGGGCGGTCCCTTCCTCGACGCGCGCGACGACCGTCACCTCGCCGTCCGCGGTGAGGAACGCGTGTTCGACGCGCTCGTGGCCAGCGACCGCCTCGTGGACGCGCTCGGCGTCCGCGGGCGCGACGGAAAGCGTCGCGAGGACCCGCAGCCCGTCGGAGAGCGCGTCGCCGTCGATCCGAAGCGTGAACCCCTCTATCACCCCTATCTCGCGGAGCCGGTCGACGCGGTCCGACACCGCCGGCGCCGACAGGTCCACGCGCTCGGCGATGTCGCTGTACGGGCGCCGCGCGTCGGCCAGCAGCAGCCGGATAATCTCTCGGTCCGTCTCGTCGAGCGTGCGCATGGCCGGGCGTTCGACCGGCGCGGGCAAAAGCCGTCCGGCGATCGAAGGACGCGAAAGCGACCCCGAGAACCGGTCGCCCACGGGGGCGACGGAAAGGCAGTTGTGCCCGCGGCGCCAACGGTCGGGCATGACGACGATAGACGTCGACGGCATGTCGTGTACGGGCTGCGAGGACAACGTGACCGACGCGCTCGGCGAGCTGCCGGGCGTCGAGTCCGCGAGCGCCGACCACGAGGCGGGCACCGCGACCGTCGAGGGCGACGTCGACGTCGACGCCGTCGTGGCCGCCATCGAGGACGCCGGCTACGAGGCCTCGGCGTAAGCGAATCGCTGCCTCTTTTCCCCCGAACGCGCTCGCGGAGACATGGACACCGTACTGATCACCGGGAGCGCCGGCGGCGTCGGCGCGTGGACCGTCGACGCGCTCGCCGACGCCGGCCGCGAGGTCGTCGCCGTCGACCGCGAAGCGCCCCCGACGAACGAGCGCCGCGACGACGTCGACTACGTGGCGGCGGACCTCACCGACTACGGGGAGACGCGTCAGGTGGTCGAGGCCGCCGCGCCCGACGCGGTCGTCCACCTCGCCGCGATCCCGCACCCCGAGGACCACGCCGGCTCGCGCGTGTTCGCGAACAACGTCGAGAGCGCGTACAACGTCTTCGACGCCGCCGGCGCCGCGGGCGCCCGGATCGCCTGGGCGTCGAGCGAGAGCTGCTACGGCACCGTCTTCGCCGCGGACGACTGGCTCCCCGACCGCCTCCCGATCGACGAGGAGACGCCGACGGAACCCGAGGACCCGTACGGCCTCTCGAAGGTCGTCGGCGAGGAGGTCGCGGCCGCGGCCGCCCGCCGGCACGGCGTCCCCGCCGTCTCGCTGCGCCTCTCGTGGGTGACCTACCCGGGAGACGAGCGGCGCCGCGAGGCGCGCGAGGAGTTCGACCCCGCGACCGCGGAGCCGAGCGGTAACTGCTGGTCGTCCGTCGACGTGCGCGACGTCGTCTCCGCGATCGAGGCCGCGATCGACCCCGAGACCGAGGTCGACGGCCACGAGGCGGCGCTGATCGTCGCCGCGGAGAACTTCCTCGGCCGCGACACCGCCGCGACGATCGAGGCGGTCCACGGCGGCCTCCCCGCCGACTGCGACCTCGACGGCGACGAGTCCGTCTTCGACTGCTCGAAGGCGAAGCGGCTGCTCGGGTGGGAGCCGGAACACTCCTGGCGCGACGAGGTCGAATCGGAGGGGGACGGCGACTGAACGGGGGTCGAGGCGAGCCTGTCGGGGAGAATCAGTCGCCGTCGTCGTCCCGTTCGTCCGAGTCCGCCGCGTCGGCGTCGGTCGGCCGGGAGTCCGTCGCCCAGACGTCTCCTTCGTCCGGTACGTCGACGTCTGGGGTGCCGAGGTCGGCGGCGTCGACCCCGCGGTCCGGCGAGTCGCCGTCCTCGGGGGGAGCCGAGGGGGTCGCGGCCGAGTCCGGACTCGCCGCCGCCGTCGCTCCCTGGTCCGCGTCGGCGACCGCTTCGGCGTCGGCGGGGCCCTCGCCGTCCGCGGCCTCCGGGGCCGGCGGGCGGTAGGTGTAGAGGAACTCGCCGGCGACCGCGTGGAACGCGCCGGTCTCGGGGTCCTCCACGACGCCGGTGTCGTTGTCGATCGCGAAGTCGACGAGGTCGCGAAGCGACCCCGCCTCGGCGGTCGGGCGGTCGTGGACCGACGTCGGGAGACGGAACGTCGTGATCCACTCCGCGAACTCCGAGCGGTCGTCGCGGTAGGAGAGGTACTCCCGCTCCGCGTCGGTGAGCGCGAGGTCGTACTCCCGCGTCGCGTACCCGATTCCGCCGGCGCCGACGAGGCCGACGAGCAGGAGAAGCGGCCCGCCGAACGACCGGAGCACGCCGTACTCCCGCTCGACGGTCACCGGCTCTGTCCGCTCCGTCGTGTCGGACTGGACGCCGGGCTCGTCGACGGAGTAGGTGTCCCCCCCGTGAGTGATCGTCATGTCGACCGTCTGCGTCGACGCCGTCGGGACGCCGCCGATCGACCCGTCGACGGCCACCTCGGTCGTGACGAACGTCTCCGTCTCGCCGGGAGAGGCGCCGAGCTCCTCCTCGATCGAGGCCACCTGCCCGTCTATCGCCGTGCTGTTGAGCGTGAACGAGGCGTTCACCGGCTCGCCGGGGGCGACGTTCGAGACCGTCTCCGACGCGAGCGGCTCCGTCTCGCGCCAGTAGACGGTCCCCTCCTCGCCGACGTTCTGGATCACGAGCGTCGAGGCGAGCTCGACGGTGACGTTCTCGGCGGTCGACGCCGCGTAGCTCGTCGCCACGGTGACGTCGAGCTCCGGCGCGACCCGCGTGAAGTACGTGTCGCGCCCGTCGAGCACAGTGCCGGTCTCGAAGACGGCGTTCGGCTCCGTCACCGTCGCGCTGTGTCGGTACTCGCTCTCGACGGTGAGCGACGAGACCGTCCGGCGCTCCGTCTCCGTGCCGGGGTCGACGTGCGTCGTGTACGCGAGCCCCGCCCCGACCGCGACGAGGAGGAGACAGGCGACGAGGATCGCGGTGGACTGTGCGTTCAGGACGGCGCGGAGTCGAAGTCGGCGTTCGTTGGGAGCGTCTGCGGACATGTGTTACCTGTAGAGCTCGCGGAGGAGTCGCTTGTAGAGCGGGGGGCGCTCGCGCGAGTCGCGCGACCGGATCCGGGCGGGCTCGCCGCGCAGCAGCAGCAGCCCGACCGCGACGATGCCGCCGCCGAGCAGCCCGTTTATGACGAGCAGCGGCGCCCAGGGGTGGACGCCGTACAGCTCGTCGACGATCCCGGGCGGCAGCACGGCGAGGTAGCGGTGTTCGACGACGAACAGGCGGTAGTACCCCGTCTCGTCGGGCGCCGACAGCGTCACCGTCGTCGACGCCTCGCCGCGACTGCCGACCGAGAGCCGCTGCGGGTCGACGTCGACGCCCGGGCTGGCCGGCGTGACATACGCGTACACGGGGACGAGCCCCGAGTTGGGGACGACGTACTCTATCTCCTGGCTCGTGCCGCTCTCGATGACGGTCGGGTTCTCCGACTCGAACTCGGCGCTCACGACGCCGTACTCCTGTGTCCCGGCCGGGACGACCATCGCGGCAGTCGCGGTCGCCATCAGCACGAGCGCCAGCACGCCGAGGATCGCGAACACGGAGGTGCCGTCGTCGCGGGAGCGGTCGCGCGAGCCGCGGTCGCGCGTGCCGGCGTGGAGGTACCAGTCGACCGCGTACGCGACCATCGACAGCCCGAAGACGATGTATGCCAGCCCCTGCGTCCCCAGAAACGCTCGGGCACCAAACGTCACCGCCAGCCGCGTCTGAACCGCGCCGAGCGCGGACTGGAAGCCCATGGCGGCGGTACCCAGATGGGGGATCACGACGACGCCACCGCCGATCTGGAGCGCCTTCGCGACGATCTGCGCGTCCTGAACGACCGGCTCACCCCCGTCCTGATCGGTGAAGGGGTTGTTGTCCCCGCGGGTGATGTACCCGCGTTCGGTCTCCTCGACGACTCGGTGGGTCGTGAGGCCGCCGCCCTGTATCTCCTGGGCCTCGAACGTCACGACGTCGCCCGGCCCGATCTCGCCCGCGATCTGCGCGGGGATCGCCACGAACCCGTCGCCGGGGGAGAGCGTCGGCTGCATGCTCCCGGTCTCGACGTAGCTGAGAAGTATCGGCTGTCCGAGGAACTGGCCGACGACGAGCGAGACGACGACCAGCACCGCGGCCGCCTGAAGGGCCACGGACAGCGTTCGTTTGATGGACATGGTGTCGGTCTCGGGTCGGAGGAGTCTCGCCGCAGCGGCGATCGCAGGGCGCCGGCGATCTCGGGGCGGCTACCGCCGCGAAGCGGTTCCTGTCGCCCGAGCGTCAGGTAGCCGTCGATCGCTGAACGGCGGCGTGTCCTAATAAGTTCGTGGGTGGAGGCGAGTCCAGACGGTTGCGAGTGGCCTTATTCGTCGAAGACGCCGCCCGCGAGCAGCGCGAACGGGCCGATGAAGCCCAGACAGAACCCGAGGAGGTGGACGTAGAGGTTCACGACGCTGCCGGCGCCGGCGGGGTCGGCGGGGAACCCGACGACCGGGTAGCCGACGGCCACCACCGCGCCGACGGCGAGCAGGTCGCCGTAGCCGGGCCGCGAGGCGACCGACTTCGCGTGCGCCCGGATCGACCGCGGGAGCCGCACCCCGCTGCTGGCCGCGTACAGCAGCGCGAGGAGCGCGCCCGCGACCCCGATCGACAGGCCCGCAAGACCGATACCCGCGGTCGAGACGGGTAGCGCGAGGAGCGCGATCCACCCGACGAGCGCGAAGAAGACCGCCGGCAGCGCGGCGACGGAGGCACCGGGCGCGAACCGCTCGCGGGCGTAACAGTACCACACGATGGGAAGCAGTCCGGCGAGCGCCATGTTGACCCCGGAAAAGCCGAAGCCGATCGCGTTCCGGGGGACGGCGAGGTTCAGCGCGGACAGCGCGAACGGAAAGGCGCCGAGGTAGGTGACGAACGCCGTGAAAAAGAGGCGCCGGCGGCCGCTTAGGACCGCAAGCGCGTAGCCGGTCCCGGCGAGCAGCCCGTACCCGGCGAGGTTCCCGAGGAGGTGGTCGGCGCCGAGGTGGACGTAGTGCGCCGTGAACGCCGAGGACACTGTGGGGTCGGTGTACGCGAACGCGAGCGACCGGCGGGTCGCTCGTGGGAGAGCGAACACGGCGACGAGGACGGTCGGCGGGAGGCAGAGCGCGACGAGGTCGATGAGGCGAGCGCGGGCGGACAGCTCGTCGAGGAACGCCGCGTATCCCGATCGACCGCGCGCGTCGCGGTCGCGGACGGCGCCGTCGCTCCCGTCCCTGCCCGGGACCGAACGGTCAGTCTCCGACGAGAGGTCGCTCACGCGTGTGTGCTTCCGCGACCCTCGGTTAATTTCTGTGGTCCCGAGATCCAACGGCGATAACCGTCGACCGGCGTCCGCGCGACCGGCATCCGGCACCGACGCGAGCGGGCGTCACGACCGCGGCATCCGCCGGACGAGCGCGACGCTCGCTAGGACGATGGCGAGGAACACGGCGAGTCCGACGAGGTTCGACGGGTCGATCCCGCTCGGCTCCTCGGTGGGCGGACCGGACGCGTCGCCGTCGGGCGCCGCCGTGCCGCCGTCATCCGTCCCTCCCTCGACGGACGCGGTGTCGTCCTCGTCGCCGTCACCGGCCGGGTCGCCGACCGCGAGCGTCCCCGCCGAGACGCCGTCGACCGCGAGATCGTACGTCCCCGGCTCGTCGAAGGCCGCTTCGAACGCGAGGGAAGCCGTCTCGTCCGGGTCGAGCTCGACCCGCTGCGTCGCGAGCGGCTCGCCGTCCGCGGTGAGCGTCACGTCGCGCGCGCCGTCGTCGCGCCCCTCGTTCGCGACCGTCGCGCGGACGACGGCCGACTCGCCCGCGTCGACCGCCTCGCTGTCGAGCGAGGCGTCGGTCGCGCGGATGCGGGCCCGGTCGGTCGCCACGGCGAACACCGAGAAGTCGTCGGTCGGGGCCGTGACGTGGATCCGGTCCTCGGGCAGGTCGAGCAGGCGACGGACGGCCGGGTCGACGCGCTCCGTCTCCAGCCGTTCCCAGCCGCCGGGCGCCGACTCGGACCGGCGGTACAGCGAGATGTCGTCGGGGTCGCCGCCCGTCTCGTTGAGGTACTCGCGGTCGACGCTCACCGAGAACCGGACGCGAGACACCTCCTCGGCCGTGAACGCGTGGTCGAACTCGAAGTAGCCGTTCGGCGCCGCGCCGAGGGCGTCGTTCAGCGGCCCGGCCGACGCGAACGGCCCCGGTCGCCCGACGGTCTCGAACGCGACGTCGCCGCCGGTCACGCCCTCGATCCGGACGCGGTCGAGGGTGACGTCGTCGCCGACGATCTCCATGGCGCCCGCGTCGAAGGTCACCCCCTCGCCGGGGGAGAGGCCCCGTCCCTCGAACGCCCGGCTGGCGGGCGCGGGGCGTCGGACAGTGGTGACGAGGCCGTCGCCGTCGTCGTCCTCCTCCTCGCCGTCCGCGTTCGACGACATCGACTCCGGTTCCGCGATCTCGGCGCGGATGTCGAAGTCGTCGCCGCCGAGCTGCGTGCCGGCGACGGCGCCGCGCGCGTCGACCTCGAGGCCGACCGCGACGGTCTCTTCCGGGCCGAGCGTGACGTTGTTCGCCTCGCCCTCGATCGACTCGCCGTCGGCAACGAAGGTGACGTTCTCCTCCGGGTGCTCGATCCAGACCCGGGCGTACTCGTCGGCGGTGTAGGTGATCGTGAACACGCCGTCGGCCGAGGCGAGCGTTCCGGGGTTGACCCCCTCGAAGTCGCTCGGGAGTTTCGGGTTCGACCCCGAGACGTCGACGACGATCTCGTCGTCGTCGTTCAGGTACGCGTAGGCGTCGTTGGGGCCGTCCACGGGGTGGACGGCGAGGCGCTCCTCTGCGAACGTGTCCCCCGGCCCGTCGACCACCGCCGCCCCCGTCGCGAAGACGAGCCCTCCGGCGGCCGCGACGAGGACTGCGATGAGGAGAGTTCGACGGGCAGTAGACATGTGTGACTGGTCGATCGTTACCGTCGGACGGTCTTGGTTATGCGGTGCTTGAAGTTTCGAAGGGGTTCGTCAAGGGACCCAAGAGCGACGCGAGACCGCGGAGTCACCGGCCCGAAAAGTGATTTGGAATATGAGAATTTCACATCCTGTATCGTGATCAAATAAGCCGTTCGGGATTTGAGACACCGACTAAACACACTCAAACCCGATTATACGGGCGTTTCAGTCTCGTTCGCGTGGGGAATCGTGAACGCAAATAAACGTTGTCGAGTTATCACAACCTGTGGTTTTATGTTGGTGTGTTCATATTTGTCTGACGTAAATGGCGTCGGCACAGCAGATCGAGACGGGAGGGGCAGAGCCGGCGGCGGAGATCTCCGAAGACGATCTGTTCGACGTTCTGGCCAACCAGCGGCGGCGGTTCGCGGTACACCTGCTGAAACGCGAGCCGGACGACGCGGTCGAGATCGGCGAGATGGCGGAGCAGATCGCGGCCTGGGAAAACGGGATCGACACCGCCGAGATATCGAGCAGCGAGCGGAAGCGAGTGTACACGGCGCTTCAGCAGTCGCACCTGCCGAAGATGGACGACGCGGGGGTCGTGGAGTTCAACAAGGCGCGCGGGGTCGTCGAGCCGACCCCGGCGCTGACGGACGTGGACGTGTACTTAGACGTCGTCGAGGGCCGAGAGATCCCGTGGAGCGAGTACTACCTCGGGCTCTCCGGCGTGGCCGCCGCGCTCGTTTCGGCGGTGTGGGTGGGCGTGTGGCCGTTCACGCTGCTCCCCGAGATGGCGTGGACGCTGGCGATCGTCGTCGCGTTCGCGTTCTCGGCGCTGGCCCACAAGTACTACACCGCGGAGATGGAGGTCGGCCGCGGCGAGGAGCCGCCCGAAGTGGGCGACGAGTGAGCGACCGGGGACCGGAGCGGAGCGCGGGCGACCGAGGTCCCGCGGTCGGCGGCGAGAACGGGGTTCAGGCCAATGTCACGGGCGTTCAAGCGGTCCGATACCCGCTTCCGACGGCTCATAACCTTAAGTGTGCGACACGTGTTGTCAACCAGTAACCCAGTGTTGGACCCACGCACATCATGAAACGACGCAATCTCATTCTCCTGCTCGGCGGAACCGGGTCGGCCGCGCTCAGCACCGGCACCGGCGCCTTCTCCAGCGCGAGCGCGGACCGCTCTGTGGAGGTGTCCGTCGTCGAGGACGAGAACGCGTACGTGGGGTACATGGCGCTCCCGGAAGTCAAGGAGCTGAGTGACGATGACGGCGAAGAGAAGAAGTCGATCACCGTCGAGGATGGTGATCGAGTCACGCTCCTCAGAGTCGCGAATCGGTTCCCGGAAAACTCCGGGATCGGTATCGTGGGGATCGACTTCGCAGGCAACAAGGACCTGTTCAGCGACCTAGCGGTCGAGCTGTCGACCGACGACGAGTACGAACAGATGGGCGACAGCGAGGTCCGTCGCGGGCCCTTCGAGGACGGCGGGCCGGTCCGTGACGAGTACGCGTTCGGTCCCGGAGAATATGCCTACGTGACGGCGGGCGTACACGGTCCGCCTGACGAGTACGAGATTGAGATCACAGTTCGCGTCCGCGGGACCAAGGACACGGGAGTCTCGGCGAGTATCTTCGGGGACACGCGAGCGTTCAAACTCAGGATCGAAGCGGACGACGACAACGGGACTGCTACCGTCTCCGGCGTGGAGTTCAAGTCCGGGAATTCGGGCGTCGTTCTCAACACGCAACAGGGCGACAGCAGTCCGGAAACCGCGTCGGCTGGAGGCAACAGTAGCACCGAAATCACGGCGAGCGCCTACTACGAGGACGGTGGGGAAGTCAAGAAGACTGATGAGGCCGAGGTCTCGGCCGACAAGAAGATCAAACTGAAAGACTTCGACGACAGTCTCGACAACGGCAAACGGATCGTCGGGATCGAGGTCAAGGGGATCAGCGGCGTATTCGACCGCGGGCAGACTTCGGCGTCTGGAGACAGCGACAACTACAGCGGGACGACAGACGGGACAGTCAAGCTAGAGGACGCTTCCTTCTACGAGCAATTCGTCGACGACTGAGGCCCGATCGTATCTGCGGCGTCTTCGAGTACGACGCTGAAGAGCGTCGCGCTCGTCCAGTCACGTTTCCTTCGATGTCGGCTCAACACTGTTTCAGAGACCTGTTGATGCTGAAGCGGGTGCTAACACGACGGTTCTGGCTGGGCAAGAGCGGTCGAAGGAGGTTCCTGAATAGTGTCAGAGTGCCTGTGAACGTGTTTCAGGGTTCGGCGGTGGTTCTTCCGGTCGCTCATAACGATATGAGATACGCCCCATGGGTGAAGTAGAGCGACCCGGGGTGACACGGGATGTCTCGTGTCCCCGGCGGGTCGTGTGCGGTAACAGAGGTAGACAACCCATGGAACGACGCAAATTTGTGGTCGGGCTGGGCGCATTGGCAACTGGAACTGCGGCGGCGACGGGGACGGGTGCGTTCTCACAGGCAACCGTTAGCGGACGGAGTGTAAGTGTCGCGATTGCTGACGACTCTGAAGGGTTCGTCGGGCTAGACACGAGCTACGAGGGACTTCAGAACAGTCAGTACGCGAGCGAAACCGAGGACGGAGAACTCCAACTCCAGTTCAACTCGGAAGCAAACCAGCCCGGCGGAGGATTCCTCAACGACGGCGCAGAAGGGCTTACTCAAAACTCAGAGTACTATTTCGACGGAGTATTCGCAATCGAACACGCTGGACAGTTCGACGAATACGGAAATGTCGCCGGAATTTCGATTGACGATAGCGGTCTCGATAATCCCGATAGTATTCGCTTCTACTGGGAGGTCGGCGATGCGGGCGGCCGAGACACGGACCTGAGCGAAGGAAACGTCGGCATTAGTGCTGGGACCTACGCGAGTATTGGCGTGTACATCGAAACGCCCGACGAGATGCCGGATAACCCCGCGGAATGGGAAACCGGCAGCATAACCATCATCGCTGAGAATAGCGAGTAACATACGTTCGGAGAGCGAAATCTCCGAGATTCTTGTATTAGGCAGGTGCGTTTCTCGCCACTCCCCAGACATTCCTGTGGGGAGTCTTATCGATCGAGTATGTTCCAGAATTAGACGGTCCCCTGTACCGACCGAAGCGAACATCGGGTTGCGCGCGGGACGGCGTACGTCGTCCTCTCCGCGGTGAAGCGCGGGAAGTTGTCGGCCGAGGGGATGCGAGGCGATCGACGCGATGATCGACTGCGGCTGGTACGTCGCGCCAGACCTGTACGCGAGTATCGTCCGGAAGTTGGAGTCGTTCGAGTCGAACTGAAGCAGTCGGGGCGGTTCAATTGGAAGAAACGTTTACTTAGTATTAATAGCAACTCGCTGGCATGGCGTCGACAGTCAAAGTCGACGAGGACGCGAAGTCCCGGCTCGAAGAGCTACAGGCGGAGATACGGCTTCGGACCGGGAAACGCGTCACCCAGCAGGAGCTGCTTTCGCGGCTCATTAGCGACGCGTACGACTCCCGCGACGAGGTGATCGACTCTTTCCGCTCGTCGACGCTTCCCCTGAGCGAGGAAGAGAAAGAGCGGATGGGGCAGGGGCGGGTCAGTTCCGGGGTCGAGACCGACGAGGAGGACATCGACGACATCCTCTACGGATGACTGTCCTCGTCGACACCGGCGTCCTCTACGCGGATCACGTGTACGACGAGGCGGTCACAGCGCCGAGAGCCAGACGGGATCCGTCTCCGCCGGATCGAACGGTAGCGCCTCGACGCGTGCGACCGCCGCGCGGACGGCCCCGCCGCTCATGTCCTGCGGTGCGACGAACACCGGGACGGAAGCGTCACGGTCGGCAAAATCTTTCACGTCGGTCGTGAGGATCGCCATCGCTTCGGATTCGGCGTACGCCGCGATCGCGTCGTCGGTCGCCTCCGGACCCAGTCTAGATATCTCCCGGGAGTACACGACGTCGTGTCCGTCGCCTCGGAGCGCGGAGACGTACTCTTCGGGCACGTTCGCGTCGGCGAGGATCCGCGACACGACTACGCTGCGTCCTCTGTCGACCCCGAGTTCTCGCCGCGGAGTTCGTCGACGAGGGCGCGCGTCCGTCGCTCGCCGTCGCGCCGTCGCCGCTCTGTCTCCCGGTCGTCGCTCTCGAACGCGTCGCGGTGTTCGTAGTAGTGCGCGAGCGCGCCGAAGAGGTCGGCCATCGATATCTCGTACTCACCAGCGACGACGTGCGGATCCTCCCCGGCATCGATCACGCGCCGCTTGACGTCGCGCACGGTAATCCGCGTTCCCTCCACGCGCGGCTCGCCGGAACGAATCTCGTCGTCCTGAACGATTGAAGCCATACACCGAGATACGGCCGATATCCGTTTAGTCCTTCGGGCGCTTACCGACACGGCGCTGATGAACCGGATCGATCCGAGTACGCTCCAGCAGGTAGCTACTCCTCGCTCGGCCCCACTTCCGTCTCGCCGTTTTCTCCTTCCGCCTCCAACACGTCGTCCGCGAACTCCCGAATCGCCCGCTTCTCCTCGACGCTCACGTCGACCGCCTGTGCGCTCTCGATCCCGCCGTTCACGACCGCGTTCTGCTGTGGGCCCCACACCTCCGGCGGCTGTGCTTTGATGTATTCGGCCCACCGGATCACCTGCTCGTAGCGGGGCGGTCGCTCGGGACTGTCGTCACTTCCGGCCGAGCCCTCTTCAGGTGTCTGTGAGTCGCTCATAGCGGTCTTCGACGTCGAGTCGTTCGACCCACGTTTCGAGTCGGCTGCGGGAAAGCGTTTCTCCGAAAAACGCTCCGTCCCGGGTCAGAACAGCCCGGGGACGAGGACGTAACTCAGGAGCATTCCGAACAGTCCGGCGAACAGCGCGAACAGGGCCATCGGGACGATGGCCTTCCGGAGCAGGTCGCCCTCGCGGCCGGTGATGCCGACGACGCCGCAGATGGCGGCGACGTTCAGCACCGAGACCATGTTGCCGAGGCCGCCGCCGACGTTCTGGAGGCTGACGACGATCGTCCGGGAGAGGCCGACCGTCTCGGCGGCGTTGTACTGGAGCACGCTGAAGAGGATGTTCGAGGAGGTGTTGCTCCCGGTCATGAAGGAACCGATGGCGCCGATCCACGGCGATATCATCGGGAGCAGCCCGCCCGCGCCGATCGCGAGCGCCCGGCTGAGCGCCTCCATCATGCCGAGGAGGTCCGCGGTGTTCGTCTGCGACTGGATCATCACCTGCGTCATCGACACCGCGATGATCAGCGTGAGCGCGGCGGGCGCGACCTGCTCGACCGAGCGCCGCCACGCGGCCCCCATCTCGTCGGTGTCCATCCTGTGGATGAGCCCCGTGAGGACGGCGATGGGGATGAACGGCATCGTGCCGGGGAGGTAGAGGTACTGGAGCGTGTAGCCGAGCTCCGTGCCGAGGATCGAGTCGATGCTGACCGAGAAGCTCTGGATCCACGCGAGCACCTCGGTGCCGGCGACGGTGAGGTCCGGCCACCGCGTGGCGAGCAGCGCGAGCGCGACGAGCAGGTACGGCGTCCACGCCAGCAGCACCGACATCTCCTTTTGCGGCTGGTCGCGGGAGATCTCGTCGAGGTCGAGCCCGCCGAGCCAGGTGTCGCTCCACGTCGAGTCGCTCGGGAAGTCCCACTCGCGGTCGGGGACGAGGACGTCGTTGTTCGCGAGCAGGAGCCCGACGCCGAGAACGACGAAGCCGGCCGCGATGTCGGGGAGCGCGGGGCCGACGACCCACGCGACGACCAGCTGCGTCCCGCCGGTGACGGCGCCGAGCAGGACCGCGAACGGAGCGATCGGAAGCGTGTCGCGGACGGCGCCGCCGAGGCTCCGGCCGCCGTCGGCGTCGCCGAACCAGTACGTCAGGAAGAACACGCCGAGCAGGCCCCAGAACACGTACGTCACCCCCGTGACGACGCCGGACCACGCGGAGACCATCGAGAGGAACTCGGAGACGCTCACCGACCCCGACAGCGCCGGTTCGATGACGGCGCCGGTGCCGCCGATGACCGGCGTCCCGGCCGCGCCGAACGGCGGGTTCGGCGCGTTGAAGAAGAGGCCGAACACCGCGGCGGCCAGCGGCGGGAAGCCGAGGCCGATGAACAGGGGCGCGGCGAGCGCGCCCGGCGTCCCGAACCCGGCGGCGCCCTCGATGATCGTCATGAAGCCGAGCCCGATGAGCAGCACCTGAATGCGTCTGTCCTCTTCGATCTGTCCGAAGTACCACCTGATGGTGGCGATGGCGCCGCTCCCCTCGAGGTAGTTCATCAGGAGGATGGCGCCGAAGACGATGAGGATGATGTCGACCGCCTGAAACGCGCCGTACACCGCCGACGCGACCAGCCAGTCGAGCTCCATGCGCCAGTAGGTGAGCCCGATCCCGCCGGCGAGCAACCACCCGACCCCCATCGCGCGGGCGGCCGACCACCTGAGTCCGGCGAGCAGGACGAACGCGACGGCGATCGGGATGACGCCGACGAACGCCAGTGTGAGAACGTTGGTCATAGTTGGGTATTACGACCGTGTCTGGGTGTCTCACAAGGATCCATATGTAACTTTCTTTTTGAACGATAGTAGCTCCGGAGATCGGCGTACCGGACGGGAAAATGATAATAAAAATATATTATATATCGGGATCCGGAACCGCGTACAGGGAAACACCCATTAGGCTGTTGTAGCAACTACGGCGTATGTCAGCCGAGTCAATCGCGACCTTCGAGTCGTCGCTCGACGAGGTCGGCGTCGAGTGCGTCCGGACGACCGCCGGCGGGTTCGAGTCGACGCTGGCGCCGCTCCTCGACGACCCCGCGGTCGGCGCGCCGCTCCCGTTCGACGGCGTCTCGCTCCCCGAGAGCGTGAACGCCGACCCGACGGTCGCGGAGCTCGAGGCCGCGGCGACGGGGGTCACCGCCGCCGGGTACGGCATCGCAGACTACGGCTCCGTGGTGATCCAGGGCGGGGCCGCCGGCGAGGAGCCGGTGAGCCTGTACGCGGACGAGCACGTCGCGGTCGTCGGCGCGGACGACGTCCTCCCGGACATGGACGCCGCGTTCGACCGCCTCGCCGCGGACGTCCGCGAGGGCGCGGGCCAGTCGATCATCGCGACCGGGCCGAGCGCCACCGCGGACATGGGCGCGCTCGTGAAGGGGGCCCACGGGCCGATGGACGTCACCGTCGTCTTACTGGAGGACAGGTAGATGAGCGCCGAAAACCGCCGGCAGAAGGCCGAGCATATCCGGAACCTCCTCGAAACCGAGGGCGACAGCGTCCAGCAGAACACGCGGGTGTTCAACGAGGGGCGCTACGAGTCCACCGCGAAGCTCGACGACTACGAGCGGCTGAAAGACGAGGCCCGGGCGATCAAGGAGGACGCCATCGAGCGGCTCCCGGAGCTCGTCGACGAGGTGACCGAGGCCGTCGAGGCGAACGGGGGGACCGTCTACCTCGCCGACGACGCCGCCGACGCGAACCGTTACATCACGGAGGTCGTCGACGGCCGCACCGCCGTGAAGTCGAAGTCGATGACCAGCGAGGAGATCGAGGTGAACGAGGCGCTGGAGGCGGACGGCGCCGACGTCTGGGAGACCGACCTCGCCGAGTTCGTCCTCCAGATCGCCGACGAGGCCCCGTCGCACATCGTCGCCCCGGCGATCCACAAGTCGCGCGAGGAGATCGCCGACCTGTTCGAGGAGGTGTTCGACCCGGAGGACCCGCCGGAGACCGCCGAGGAGCTGACGCGGTTCGCCCGCGAACACCTCGGCGAGAAGATCCGCGACGCCGACGTCGGGATGACGGGCGCGAACTTCGTCACGGCCGACACCGGGTCGCTCGCGCTCGTGACGAGCGAGGGCAACGCCCGGAAGTGCGTCCAGGCGACCGACACCCACGTCGCGGTCGCGGGCGTCGAGAAGGTGATCCCCAGCGTCGAGGACCTCCAGCCGTTCGTCGAGCTCATCGGCCGGTCGGGGACGGGGCAGGACATCACCTCCTACGTCTCGCTTTTCACGCCCCCGACCGACTCGCCGACGTTCGGCGACGAGGCGCTGGAGTCCGGCGACGGGCGCGACTTCCACCTCGTGTTGATCGACAACGGCCGGATGGAGATGCGCGACGACGACCAGCTCCGGGAGACGCTGTACTGCATCCGGTGTTCGGCGTGCGCGAACTCCTGCGCGAACTTCCAGCACGTCGGCGGCCACGCCTTCGGCGGCGAGACGTACTCCGGCGGGATCGCGACCGGCTGGGAGGCGGGCGTCCACGGCGAGGACAGCGCCGCCGAGTTCAACGACCTCTGTACGGGGTGTAGCCGCTGCGTGAACCAGTGTCCGGTGAAGATCGACATCCCGTGGATCAACACCGTCGTCCGCGACCGGATCAACCGGGGGAAGGACGGCGACCTCGACTTCCTCGTGGAGGGGCTCACCCCGGACGAGGACCCGGGCGGCGTCGACCTCCAGAAGCGGCTGTTCGGGAACTTCGACACGCTCGCGAAGCTCGGGTCGGCGTTCGCGCCGCTCTCGAACTGGGTCGCCGGGGCCGGTCCCGCCCGGTCGGTGTTAGAGCGGACGCTCGGCGTCGACAGCCGCCGCGAGCTCCCGGAGTTCGAGCGCGAGTCCCTCGTCGACTGGTTCGCGGACCGCGGGTCGCGGGTCGACCCCGACGCCGCGCGCGAGCGCGTCGCGCTGTACCCCGACGCGTACACGAACTACGTGCGCACCGAGCGGGGGAAGGCCGCCGTCCGCGTCCTCGAGGCGCTGGACGTCCACGTCGACGTGCCGGCCGCCGGGGAGAGCGGGCGCGCGCCGCTCTCGCAGGGGATGGTCGCGACCGCGCGGTCGAACGCCGAGGGCGTGTACGACGCGCTCGCGCCCGCGGTCGCGGCGGACCGGGACGTGGTCGTGATCGAGCCGTCCGACCTGGCGATGTTCCACCGCGAGTACGAGCGGCTCCTCCCGACGGAGGAGTACGAGGCGCTGAGGGGGAACAGCTACGAGGTGATGGAGTACGTGTACGGCCTGCTGGAGAACGGCGCCGACCTCGGCGCGCTCCCCGGCGGCGACGGCGAGCGGGTCGCCTACCACAGCCACTGCCAGCAGCGCACGCTCGACCTGGAGCCGTACACGACGGCGGTCCTCGACGACGCCGGGTTCGACGTGGCGACCTCGGACGTGGAGTGTTGCGGCATGGCCGGCAGCTTCGGCTACAAGTCCGAGTACTACGACCTCAGCGTCGACGTCGGCGAGACGCTCGCCGACCAGTTCACGACGGACGAGACCGCGGACCGGACGGTCGTCGCCAGCGGCACCTCCTGTCTCGAACAGCTCGACGCGCTGCTCACGCGGCGGCCCGCCCACCCGGTCCGGCTCCTCGACGCGCGGCGAGACCGTCGGTGACGGCTCCCCACCGGCGACGCTCCCGCGCCGCGCGATGAGACCCGGGTTGTCCCACCCGCACCCGGGAGAGCCGACGCCGTCGGGTTCAGGTGCGCTTATGTATCCCCCGGCCGGATCCGCGAGCATGGACGACCACTCCCACGAGCCCGACCCGGACGCGCGCGTGACCGCCCCGATGCAGGAGTTCGGCAGCCGCGAGGTCGGCATCGGCGCGGCCGTCACGCTCGTCGGCCTGCTGATCGCGTACGCGATCCCGTTCCTCGCGACCTTCTGAGCGCAGCGTTCGCTGCGTGTGAAATAGTTCCCGACGCGGTGTAGCGGTGCGACTACCGCGGGTACCAGGCCAGCGGGTGGTCCGCGGTGAGCTCCAAGGAGACGGGCTCGTCGAGTTCGAACTCCTCGACGTGGTTATGGAGGCAGTGGACCGCCTCGCCCGAGTCGAGCTCGACCCGGTAGACGAACGAGGGGCCGACGTACTGCCGCGAGGTGACGACGCCGTCGGCGAGCTCGGGGCTCGCCGGCGTCGCGCGGAGGTCGTCGGGACGCACGAGGACGTCGACGGGCGCGCCGTCGTAGACGGTGTCGTACCCCTCCAGCGTCACGGCGTCGAAGCGGCCGATCCCGGTGTCGACCTTCCCGTCGCGGAGCTCGCCCTCGAGGAACGACGCCCGCCCGAGGAAGGAGGCGACGAACTTCGACTCGGGGCGCTCGAAGACGGACTCGGGGCGGCCCACCTGCTCGATTTTCCCGTCGTTCATGACGGCGACGCGGTCGGAGATGGAGAGCGCCTCCTCCTGGTCGTGGGTGACCGAGACCGCGGTGACGCCGGCTTCCTTCAGGATGCGCCGGACCTCCTCGCGCATCTCCACGCGGAGGCGGACGTCGAGGTTCGAGAACGGCTCGTCCAAGAGGAGCACCTCGGGCTCGGGCGCGAGCGAGCGGGCGAGCGCGACGCGCTGTTTCTGCCCGCCGGAGAGCTGGTCGGGCGTCTTCTCGCCGTGGTCGACCATCTCGACGAGTTCGAGCAGCTCGTCGACGCGCGCCTCGCTCTCCGCGGCGTCGGCGTCGGCGAGTCCGAACGCGATGTTCTCGCGGACGGTGAGGTGGGGGAATAAGGCGAAGTTCTGGAAGACGATGCCCACGTCGCGCCGCTCCGGGGGGACGAACGATCCGTCGCCGGCGACGACCTCGTCGCCGAGCGCGATCTCCCCTTCCGTGGGCTCTTCGAGGCCCGCGATGGTGCGCAGCGTCGTCGTCTTGCCGCACCCGGAGGGGCCGAGGAACGTCAGCAGCTCGCCGGAGCGAACGTCGAGCGAGACGTCGTCGACGGCGGTCTCGGGGCCGAACGCCTTCGTGACGTCCGACAGCGACAGGACGGGATCCGCGACGTCGTTCGCCGCGTCGTTTGAGGCGGCGCTCGCCCGGTGCTCGACCGCCGGGTCCTCCGAATCCTCGGCCGCCGCGTCGTCCGACTCGACCGAGCGCGTCGTGCCGACTGGTTCCGTGGATGCCATCAGTGAGTGGCGGGCACCGGGGAAACCGGCGTCCCGCAGTTGCCGACACATACTTTAGGAGTACCTAAAAGCGTATCGCTCGCTCTCGCGCCGTCGAAATCGGCTGGTCGCGGGGGTACGGAGCGCGGGGCTCGTCGCTCGTCCGCCGCCTCGCGCCGGCTTAGGCCAGCTCGCGCTCGATCACGTCGCGGCGGTCGCGGACCGCGTCGGCCGAGAGCGCGATCGACTCGTCGTCGACCGTCAGCGAGAGGGTGCCGTCCGTCGTCACGTCGCCGAGCCGGAAGACCGGGAGGTCGCCGACCTCCGCCGCGACCGCCTCGGGCTCTGTCGTCTGGACGAGGAGGCGGCCGGGCGTCTCGTCGAAGACCGCGACGCGGTCGGGCAGCGTCGCCTCGACGCCCGCGTCGTCGGTCACCAGTTCGGCGAGCGCGACCGCGAGCCCGCCCTCGCTCACGTCGTGGGCCGCCAGTGTCGACTCGTGGCGGGCGGCCGCCGAAAGCGACGCGACGAGGCCGCCGAGGTCGTCGGCCGCGCCGGACTCGTCGGGCAGCGTCGGGAACCGGTCGCTCCCGCCGGCGTGCGCGAGGTACTCGGAGCCCCCGAGCGCGTCGCCGCCAGCGCCGACGAGGAGGAGTTCGGAGTCGCCCGCGCGGTCGGCGTCGAGCGCGGCCGGCGGGGCCGAATACCCCCGCGTCGTGCCCAGCACCGCGAGCGTCGGCGTCGGCGGGATCGGCCCCTCGACGCTGTCGTTGTACAGCGAGACGTTGCCGCCGACGACGGGCGTATCGAGCGCGGCGCAGGCGTCCGCGAGCCCGTCGACGATCCCCTCGAACGCGCCGTACACGTCCGGCTTCTCCGGGTTGCCGCCGTTGAGGCAGTCGACCGCCGCGAGCGGGACCGCGCCGGTCGCGGCGAGGTTCGTCGCGTTCTCCAGCGCGACGGCGCGGGCGCCCTCGTACGGCGCGACCGCGGTCCACTTCGGGTTCGCGCCGGAGGCGAGCGCGAGGCCGACGCCGTCGGCGGAATCGTCCTCCCGCTCTGTCTCGCGAACTGCGAGCAGCGCGGCGTCGTCGCCCGGTTTCACCGCGGTCCGCGTCCCGACCTCGTGGTCGTACTGGCGGTACACCCAGCGCTTGCTCGCCGTCGAGGGGGCCGAGAGGACGGCCGCGACCGCCTCGTCGAGCGGGGGCTCCTCGTCGGGGAGGTCGCGCTCGGGCTCGCTCGGCGGCTCGCTCGCGAGGTCGTTCATCGGGGCGCCGTCGGCGAGGAACTCGGCGGGCGCGTCGACGACGACCTCGCGGTCGGCCGGATCGGCGTCCGTGTCGTCCGCGAACTCGCAGACGTAGTTCCCGTCGGTCACCTCGCCGATCACCGAGCAGCCGAGGTCGAACCGCTCGGCGAGGTCGGCGACGCGGTCGACGTCGCCGGGCGCGACCTCGTAGCACATCCGCTCTTGGCTCTCGGCGAGCAGGATCTCCATCGCGTTCATCTTCGGCTCGCGCTGGTGGACCTTGTCGAGGTCGATCCGCGCGCCGAGCCCGCCCTTCGCGACGAGTTCGGAGGAGGCGCCGCCGAGGCCGGCCGCACCGAGGTCGCGGGCCGAGAGGACGAGATTCTCGTCCACGAGGGCCTCGTTACACTCGATCAGCCGCTTCTCCGCGTAGGGGTCGCCGACCTGGACCGCGGGGCGGTCCTCGGTCTCGGCGTCCTCGGCGAGATCCTCCGAGGCGAAGGAGGCGCCGCCGAGCCCGTCGCGACCGGTGCCGTTGCCGACGAGGACCAGCTTGTTGCCCGGCTCCTGGGCGGTGGCCGTGACGAGTCGGTCCTCGTTCGTGACGCCGACGCAGGCGACGTTGACGAGGGGGTTCCCCTCGTAGCCGCCGTGGAAGGCGACGCTGCCGCCGACGGTCGGGACGCCGATACAGTTGCCGTAGTGGGAGATACCCTCGACGACGCCCTCGAAGAGGTAGCGGGATCGCTCGCGGTCGAAGCCGCCGAAGTACAGCGAGTCGAGGAGGCCGATCGGGTACGCGCCCATGCTCATCGTGTCGCGGACGATGCCGCCGACGCCGGTGGCCGCGCCGTCGAACGGGTCGACGAAGGAGGGGTGGTTGTGGCTCTCGACGCCGAAGGTGACGTAGGTGTCGCCGTAGTCGTCGGCGTCGCGCTCGCTCGCCGGCCGGTCCGCCGCCTCGGGGTCGGGCAGCGCGAGGACCGCGGCGTCGTCGCCGGGGCCGACCACGACCTGGTCGCCCTCGCTGTCGAACGCCGACAGCAGGGGCCGCGAGGAGCGGTACGCGCAGTGTTCGCTCCAGAGGTTCTCGAACAGCGCGGCCTCGGCCGCCGTCGGCTCCCGACCGAGCTCCGCGGTCACGAGCTCGCGGTCCGCATCGGACAGACTCATTCACTTACGTGGTTACCGAGCCGGTTCTAATGCTTTTCTATACGCACGTTCGTGGTCATCGACAGCGACCGCGACGCCCATGCGACGCGAGAACGGCCCGCGGTGCATGTGCGGTGGCGCGTGCCTGCGAGCGGCCGCCGGGCCGCGAGCCAGCACGCGCGAGGGAGTCAGTCGCCGGAGCGAAGCGACGGCGACTGACGAGGCTGGGGAGGTGTGAGGCTGCGGTCCCGTGAGCGACCGGAGGGAGCGAACGGGAGTACGGAAGTCGCAGCCCGCGCAGCGAACGCAGTGAGCGAGCAGGACCGTCTTCCGGTGGTGCTGTGCTGTGCGGGGCGGGACTCAAAGGGGCAGTCACCGGCGGCTTCGCCGCCGGTTGCCCGTGGCGCGTAGCGCCACGCTGCCGTGAGGCGGGCGCAGGCGACGCGAGCACCGCAGGGAGCGAACGGAGTGAGCGACCGAGGAGCGCGGCGAGCGTGCGCCCGCCTCTCGGCTGGGGCTTTGGAGGTGGTGTCCGTCAACTTGGTCGTAGTTATTTATAAGTAATCGGCTGGGGCTTTGGAGGGATTCGCCGCTGATCTGCTAGCGATCGCTTATAAACAAACGGCTGGAGGATTGAGGGTGTCCGTCGCCGAGCCGCTCGCAATTATTTATAAGAGAACGGTCCGCACCGCTGTGACTGTTTATAAAAGAACGGTCACCGCGGCGAAGACGACCACCGTCCCTACAACGCCGATGGCCATCGCCTTCGCGTTGAGCCGGACCGCCTTCTTGCGGTCGGCGGCGAGCGCCTCTTCGTTTTGAATCTCGTTCGCCCCGTCACCCACGTCGAAGACGCCCATCCCGGCGAAGCCGATACAGAAGCGCTCGCGGTACTGTAACGCCCCCATCGCGGCGCCGTACAGCGGGATCACCGAAGCGATCAGCGCCCAGCGCGGCCACGCGAGCGCGACGACCGCCGCGACGTAGGCCGCCGCGGCCAGCAGCGACCCGACGCCGAGCAGCAGCCGCCGTCGCTGTTGGGTCGGTCCGATGTTGCACACGCCCGGTTGGTACTCCATACGGGATCGAGGGCGTAGGGCAACGAAAACACACCGGATCCGCGCGGGAGCCGAACCCGTGGCGACGGGATGAACCGCGGGAATCGTCGACCGATGACCGAGCAGACGAGGTCACGGCCGACCGTGGTGACCCCTCATTTATTACGGAACGGGTGAAACGAACGCACGAGAATAGCCATGACGGACCCCCGGGACAGGGAGCTACGGCGGTACGAGACGATCCTCGACTCGCTCGACGACGCGGTCTACGCCGTGCGTCCCGACGGGACCATCGCGTACGTCAACGATCGGTACGCCGAGATGAAGGGCGTGAGCCGGGAGGAGCTGATCGGAACGAACATCTACGACTGGGTGACCGAGGAGGCCGCGGAGAAGGCCAGGGAGGTACGCCGCGAGATCGAAGCGGGAGAGCGAACCGCCGGCGCGGTCGAGTACGAGTTCCTCACCGCGGACGGCGACCGGTTCCCGGTGGAGATGCGGTTCAATCGGCTCGTCGACGGGCAGATCGAGGACGGAGAGATCGAAGACGGAGAGATCGAAGACGGAGAGATCGAAGACGGAGAGATCGAAGACGGAGAGATCGAAGACGGAGAGATCGAAGACGGAGAGATCGGAGACAGGGCGTCCGAGCTCGACCGCGTCGGCGTCATCCGGGACGTCCGCGAGCGGAAGCGGCGCGAGGAGGAGCTCCGGGAGAACAACGAGCGGCTCGAGGAGTTCGCGAGCATCGTCTCGCACGACCTCCGGAACCCCCTCAACGTCGCGCAGGGGCGGCTCGACCTCGCTCGCGAGGAACACGACTCCGACCACCTCGACGCCGTCGCCGACGCCCACGAGCGGATGGAGACGCTCATCGAGGACCTCCTGACGCTCGCCCGCGACGGCGAGGGCGTCGAGGACCCGGAACGGGTCCAGCTCCGGGAGTTCGCCGAGACGTGTTGGGAGGGCGTCGAGACCGCGTCGGCCTCGCTCCGGGTCGAGACCGACCGCGCGATCAGTGCGGACCGGAGCCGGCTCAGACAGCTCTTCGAGAACCTCCTGCGGAACAGCGTGGAACACACGGGCAAAGACGTCACGGTGACGGTCGGCGACCTCGACGGCGGCTTCTACGTCGCCGACGACGGCCCGGGAATCCCCGAGAGCGACCGCGAGAGGGTGTTCGAGACGGGGTACTCCACGAGCGACGACGGGACCGGGTTCGGCCTCGAAATCGTCGCGACGGTCGCGGCGGCCCACGGCTGGGACGTCCGTGTCGCCGACGCCGCGGACGGCGGCGCCCGGTTCGAGTTCACCGGAGTCGACGTGCTCGACTGATTGCCTCACCGAGTCGAGGTCGCCGAACCCCCGCTCCGGGTTCCGCGGTGGTAACCCTCAAAAGGGCTCCCGACGACCGTATCGTGTGAAACGGATCCAGCTCGGCAACACCGTCTTCGAGGGCGAAAACGACGCGTACCTGCTCGACGGCGAGACGACCGCGCTCGTCGACACCGGCGTCGCGCTCCCGGACGTTCGCGGGGAGTTGGCCGACGGCCTCGCCGAGTACGACCTCGCGTTCGCCGACGTCGACGCCGTCGTCCTCACCCATTGGCACCCGGACCACGCGGGGCTCGCGGGCGAGATCCAGGCCGCAGGGGGCGCCGACGTGTACGTCCACGAGGCCGACGCCGCCCTCGTCGACGGGACGGAGACGCCCCTGTTCGCCGACCGCGACCTCCAGCGCGAGACGTTCGAGCGGTGGGGGATGCCCGCGGCCGACCGCGAGCGACTGACTGACTTCTTTTCGGCGGTCAGCGCGGACCTCTCCGGAGAGCCCGCGGACGTGACGACGTTCGGGGACGGCGACGCGATCGAGGCCGGCGGCGTCGAGCTCGAAGCCCTCCACCTGCCGGGCCACACCGCCGGCCTCTCCGGGTTCGCGTTCGACCCCCGAACCGTCCCCGACCACGACCCCGTGGGGGGAGAGAATGCGACAGAGGAGGTCTTCACCGGCGACGCGCTGCTCCCGAAGTACACCCCGAACGTCGGCGGCGCGGACGTGCGCGTCGAGGGCGCGCTCGCGGCGTACGCCGAGAGCCTCGCGCGGATCGTCGACCGCGACTTCGACGCGGCCCACCCTGGCCACCGGTGGCGGATCGACGAGCCGAGCCGGCGCGCGGCGACGATCCTCGACCACCACCGCCACCGGACCCGCCGGGTGATCGAGGTCCTCGCCGACCGCGAGGCCGCGACCGCGTGGGAGGTGTCGGCCGCGCTGTTCGGCTCGCTCGAAGACATTCACGTCCTCCACGGCCCCGGAGAGGCGTTCTCGCACCTCGACCACCTCGCAAACGCGGGGGTCGTCGAACGCGACGGGACCGCGTACCGCCTCGTCGACCCCGACCCCGACGTGGACGCGCTGTTCCCGACGACGCCCCTCGACGACCTCGTCGACGGGAGCGACGACGCGTAAGCTGACGCGGACCGGACCGCCGACGGCCTCCTCGCCCGCCGAAAGCTATTCCCGGCGGCCGGCGTATTCGGGGACGTGAAGCGGGACGCCATGGTCGCCGTCGCGGTCGCCCTCCTCGCCCTCGTCGCGCTCGGCGTCGCGGCCGCGACGCTGGACACCGCCGTCGACACGGGCAGCGGCGGGTTCGGCGGGACCGGCGGGGAGGCGCCGAGCGTCGGCGAGGACGACGGAGATCCGGGAGTGCTCGCCTCGTCCGGCGAGGCCGGCCGGCTCTCCGTGTCCGGACTCTGTTTCCCCTCGCTCAGGGAGCCGCCAGCAGTGGTGACGCTCCTCGTCGGGCTGGCGCTGATCGCCGCAGTGACGTACCGCGACACCGCGTCGCCGTTCGCGAGCGCCGCCGTCACCGGCGTGGTCGGCGCCCCGATCGCGACCCTCTTCTGGGTGCTGTCGACGTGCCGGTCGGCAGCGGGCGCCGTCTCGGCGTCGCTCGGCCTCGGCGGCAACGGGAGCAGCCTGCTGCCGGCCGGCGCCGCGGGCGGCGGCGGGTTCGGCAGCGGGGAGGGCGCGGCGTCGGCGCCGCAGCTCCTGTTCGCGCTCGTCGTCGTCGTCGCGGTGATCGCCAGCGTCGCCGCGCTCCTCCTCGCCGGCGGCGACGACGAAGCAGACGGGGACGCGGCCGGTCGGGCCGAGGAGCAGGCCGAGGACTCCCCCGACCTCGACGCGATCGGCCGGACCGCCGGCGAGGCCGCCGACCGGATCGAGTCGTCGGACGCGGACAACGAGGTGTACCGGGCGTGGCGGGACATGACCGACGTTCTCGACGTCGAGCGCCCGGCCTCCTCGACGCCGGCCGAGTTCGCGACCGCCGCGGTCGACGCCGGCGTCGACGAGGAGCCCGTGACCGCGCTCACCGAGGTGTTCGAGCGCGTGCGCTACGGCGGCGAGGACCCGACCGACGACCGCGAGCGCCGCGCCGTCGAGGCGCTGCGCCGGATCGAGGAGCGACACGGGGGCGACTCGTGAGCCGCGATCGGGCCGCGGCGGCGGGCGCCGACTCCGACGGAGGTGACGCGTAGTGCGACCGCTCGCGGTCATCGGGGTGTTGGCGGTCGCCGTCGGCCTCCTCGCAGCGCTCGATCGCGGCATCGCGTCGGCCATCTCTCCCACGTCGGCCGTCGTCACGCTGATCGGCGTCCTCGGCGTGGTCCAGGGGGTCCGGTACGCGAACGCGCGCCGGGACCGGCGGCGACTGCTGACGGACCCCGGCGAGCCGGAGCGCCGCGCGCCGGCCGCGGTGCCCGGGTCGGACCTCGACGAGCGGATCGCGCGTGTCGCCAGCCCGGCGCCGGGCGGCTATCGCGACCGGCGGGACCTCCGCGACCGAGTCCGGGAGGTCGCGGTCGACGCGGTCGCCCGCGACCGAAACTGCTCGCCGGAGGCAGCGGCGACCGCCGTCGACGACGGGACGTGGACGGACGACCCCGTCGCGGCCGCCTTCTTCGACACGCGGAGCGACTACCCGCTCCGGGTCCGCCTGTCGGCCGGAGTCCGAGGGCGCTCGAACTACTGGTACGGGCTCCGGGCCGCGATCGACGAGATCGAACGGATTCAGGGTGGTGCGGCGTGAGCGATCCGAGCGGCGCCGCGGTCGCGTCCGAGCCGGAGGACTCGGATTCCGCCGGCGGCGAGGCGAGAAGCGCGAGGCGAGAGGAGGCGGCCGACTCGACCGCGGGCGGCGAAGCGGACGCGGCGGCGGCCGACAGCGCCTCGGCGGCGGAGTCGACGAACACCCCGACCGATCGCGAGCGCCGGCGCGAGGTGGCGACCGACCGCTGGCTGGGGATCGCCGGCGCGGCGCTGGCGCTGGTCGGCCTCGGCGTACTCGTCAGGCAGTCGCCGCTGGTGCTCGCGGGCGCGGTCGGCGTCGGCTACGCCGTGTACGCGCGGGCGGGCGACGCGCCGACGCCGGCGCTCGCAGTGATCCGTTCCGTGAGCGACGAGGCGCCGGCCCCCGGCGACGAGGTACACGTGACCGTCCGCGCCGAGAACGTCGGGGAGACGGCGCTCCCGGACCTCCGGCTCGTCGACGGCGTCCCGCCGGGGCTGGCGGTCGTCGACGGCCCGGCGCGGGTCGCGACGGCGCTACGGCCCGGGGCGGCGGTGACGTTCGAGTACACGGTGCGCGCCGCGCGGGGAGACCACGAGTGGGAACCGCTGACCGCGATCACGCGCGACGCGGCCGGAGCGCGCGAGCGCTCAACGACGCTCGACGCGCCGACCGCGATCGCCTGTACGCCCGAGCTGGCAGCCGGCGGGAACCTCCCCCTGCGCGGGCTGACGACCGTCCACCACGGGCGGGTGCCGACCGACGTGGGGGGCGCCGGCGTCGAGTTCCACGCGACGCGGGAGTACCGCCGCGGGGACCCGCTGAAGCGGATCGACTGGAACCGGCGGGCGCGGACGGGCGAGCTGTCGACCGTCGAGCTGCGCGAGGAGCGCGCCGCTACCGTCGTGCTGCTCGTCGACGCCCGCGAGTCCGCGTACGCCGCGGCCGACCCCGACGCCGAGACAGCGGTGGAGGCGAGCGTCGCGGCCGCCGGCCAGGCGTTCTCCGCGCTCCTCGACGGCGGCGACCGGGTCGGGATCGCGGCGCTGTCGCCGCTGGACTGCTGGCTCCCGCCCGGCAGCGGGACCGTCCACGCCGCCCGAGGGCGCGAGACGCTGGCGACCGACCCGGCGCTCGCGCCCACCCCGAGCGGCGAGCGGTTCTACCGGTCGCTGTGGCTCCGGCGGTTCCGCCGGCGGCTCCCGGCCGACGCGCAGGTGCTGTTCTTCACCCCCCTGGTCGACGACACCGCGGCGACGCTCGCCCGTCGGATCGACGCGCACGGGCACCTCGTGACGGTGCTCTCGCCGGACCCGACGACGGCCGAGACTGCCGGCCAGCGGCTGACGACCTTCGAGCGCCGCGGGCGGCTGCGGTCGCTCCGGTCGGCGGGGATCCGCGCGCTGGAGTGGGGCGACGACTCCTTCCCGGTCGCCGTCGCGGCCGCGACGAGGCGGTGGTCGCGATGAGCGGCGAGGGGTCGGTGGGCGCGCCGAGCGGCGAGGGGTCGGCGGCCGAAGCGACCGGCGACGACGCCTCGGGCGCGACGACCGGCGACGACGACCTCGGCGACTTCCACGAGACGGACGCCCGGCCGCCGACGGTCGCGGTCGTCGCGAGCCTCGCGGCCGCGGGCGTCGCGGCGACCGCCGCGCTGGTCGCGAGTCCGATCGGCAGTGCGCTGCTCGGCGTCGCCGCGCTCGGCTTCCTCACCGGGTCGCTCCGGAGCTCGACGCGGGTCCTGACGTGGGGCGCCGCCGTCGGCGTGGTCGGCCTCGCGCTCGCGGGGTACCGCGGCGCGTCCGCAGAGGCGCTGCTCGTCGCCGCCGTCGGGCTCGCGGTCGCGTGGGACGTCGCCGACCACGGCGTCGGCCTCGGCGAGCAGGTGGGTCGGGGCGCCCGCGTCCGACGCAACGTCGCGGTCCACGCGGGGGCGAGCCTGCTCGTCGGGGCGCTCGCGGCCGCTCTCGTCTACGGCGTCTCCCTCGCGGTCGGCGGCGGCCAACCGGTGGCCGCGCTCGCGCTCCTCCTGGCCGGCGGCATCGCGCTGATCTCGGCGCTGCGGTGACGGCGGGGGCGGCGAGGACGGTGGGGACGGCGAGGCGAGCGACGCGGCATCGATCGGGAGGGCGCGAGCTCCCCGCGACGGCGGAGCTAAACCCTTATCAGCGCGCGGGTGGCAGGTACGCTCGTATGAGCGACCTCCCGGACGACTTCGACTGCACGCTCACCAACTGGGAGTACATCTACGGGCTCTGCCGCAACGTCTCCGACGCGGTGAAGCGGGCCGACTTCGAGCCGGACATGGTCGTCGCCCTGGCCCGCGGCGGCTGGTTCGCCGGGCGCTGCGTCTGCGACTTCCTCGGGCTCAACGACCTCACGAGCCTCAAGATGGAACACTACGTCGGCGCCGCGGAGAAGAGCGACGAGCCCCAGATCCGCTACCCGATGCCCGAGGGGAGCGTGGCGGGGAAGAACGTCCTCATCATCGACGACATCGCCGACACCGGCGGCTCGATCCGCCGCGCCGAGGAGTACGTCGAGGAGCGGGACGCCGCCGAGATCCGCACCGCGACGCTCCAGCTGCTGGGCACCTCCGAGTTCCAGCCCGACTTCGTGGGCGAGCGCCTCGAACAGTGGACGTGGGTCGTCTACCCGTGGAACTTCCTCGAAGACATGGTCGACCTCACCGAGGGCGCGATGGAGCGCGCCGACGAGTCGGCGTTCTCGCGGGAGGACCTGCGGCACTACTTAGAGGAGTTCCACGGCATCGGGCGGATCGAGATGGAGGTCGCCCAGCCCGACCGCCTCGACGAGGTCATCGACGAGATGGTTCGCCGGGACGTGGCCGAGCCCGTCGGCGACGAGAGCTGGGCGCTCGCCGAGTAGCGGACCGGAGCGATGGCCGGAGAATCGGACGACGACGCCGGTAACGACGACCGCGACGCGGACGCCGACGACGGCCACGACGACGCCCTCGACGCCGTGCTCGCCGCGTACGATCTGAAGGACGAGCGGCGCACGGGCTGGCAGCTCCGCGGGGTCGACTCCCCCGAGTCCGTCGCCGCCCACTCGTGGGGGGTCGCGTACCTCGTGTTGGCGCTCGGCGACCGGTTCCGCGGTGACCTCCCGAACGTCGACCTCGACCGCACCCTGCGGCTCGCGGTCGTCCACGACGCCGCGGAGGCCGAGACCGGCGACGTGGCGACTCGGGCCGATTCGACCGCCGACGCGGTCGATCGCGAGGCGAAGGAAGCCACGGAGCGCGAGGCGATGGCGGACCTCGCCGGCCCGCTCCCGGAGCGCGTGCGGGACGCGTGGGAGGCGTACGAGGCCCGCGAGTCGCCGGAGGCGGTCCTCGTCAAGGAGTGCGACCTGCTCGACACCTGCCTCCAGGCAGTTATCTACGAACGAGGCGACCGGTACGACCCGGCGCGGGGCGAGCCCGACGCGTTCCGCGAGTACGACGACCTCGACGAGTTCTTCGCGACGACCGAGCCGCGGCTCCGGACCGAGGCCGGGAGGGAACTGTTCGCGACGGTTCGCGAGCAGTATCGGGCCGCGCGGGACGGGTAGGCGAAACCGGCCCGAGACGCGGTTCCGACGGCTGTTCGACGATCGTCGTATTAATAATCGACGTTTGTAGCCTCTCTACCGGGGGATTTCGCGCGAGGATGGTAAAAGGGTTAACGGGGGAGGCCGTCTCACGAGGTGAGCACTTTCATCACGCATGTCTGACACCGATCTCGTAATCATCGGCGGGGGGATAAGCGGGGCGTCGCTTCTGTACACGGTCGCGAAGTTCACCGACGTCGACGACGTCACGCTGATCGAGAAGGAACGGGAGATCGCCGCGATCAACTCCCACCGGACGAACAACTCCCAGACGCTCCACTTCGGGGACATCGAGACGAACTACACCCTGGAGAAGGCGGAGGAGGTCAAGGAGGGAGCCGAGCTGCTCGCGGGCTACCTCGAGGGGTCGGACCCCGACCGCGAGATGCACAGCAAGCGGAGCAAGATGGTCCTCGGCGTCGGCGACGAGGAGGTCGCCAAGTTAGAGGAGCGCTACCGCGAGAACGGGTTCGGCGACCTGTTCCCGAAGCTGCGCGAGATCGGCCGCGAGGAGATCGCCGAGCTGGAGCCGAAGGTCGTCGAGGGGCGCGACCCCGACACGGATCTGAAGGCGCTCCAGACGCCCGACGGCTACGTCGTCGACTACGGCGCGGTCGCGGAGTCGTTCGTCGACGCGGCCCGCGAGGAGGACGGCGTCTCCGTCCACCTCGGAACGACGGTGACGAACGTCGACGAGCGGGGCGACGGGTTCACGGTCGACACCGACGACGGCGAGTTCGACGCCGAGGCGGTCGTCGTCGCGGCCGGGTCGCACAGCCTCCAGTTCGCCAAGGAGATGGGGTACGGCGAGGGGATGTCGCTGTTGCCGGTGGCGGGGAGCTTCTTCCTCGCGGACGACCTGCTGAACGGGAAGGTGTACACGCTCCAGATGAAGAAGCTCCCGTTCGCGGCGGTCCACGGCGACGCCGACGTCCACGACGGGAGCGTCACCCGGTTCGGGCCGACCGCGAAGCTCGTGCCCGCGCTCGAACGCGGCCACCTCTCGACGGTGAGCGACTTCGTCGACGTGTTCGGGTTCAACCCGGACTCCGTGCTGAGCTACGTCAACATCCTCTCGGACAAGATCCTCTTCCCGTACGTCGTGCGCAACCTCGTGTACGACATCCCCGCGGTCGGGAAGCGCGCGTTCCTCCCGAACGTCCAGAAGGTCGTGCCGAGCGTCGACGTCGACGACATCGACCGCGCGAAGGGGTACGGCGGCGTGCGGCCCCAGATCGTCGACACCGAGAACAAGGAGCTGGACATGGGCGAGGCGAAGATCGTCGAGGACGGAATCCTGTTCAACATCACGCCCTCGCCCGGCGCGTCGACCGCACTGAAGAACGCGATGCGGGACGTCGACACCGTCCTCGGCTTCTTCGACGAGGAACACGAGTTCGACGAGGACGCCTTCCGCGACGCGACCATCGAGAACTTCCCGCGGGCCGACGACGAGGCGGAAGCGGACGACGAGGCGGAAGCGGACGACGAGGCGGACGAGGAGGAAGTCGCGGCCGAGGCCGACGACTGATCCGACCGTCGGCCAGTTCCGCGGCTGACGGCCTCGAAGGCCGACCTAAGCGCGCGTCTTCTCCGCGACCTCCCGCTCGAACGCCTCCCGCAGCACGCGGATCGCCCGGCGCTTCGTCCCGTCGGGGACGAAGACGAACGGGATCGGCACGTCGAACGCGCGGTCGCCGTACAGCCCCCAGTCGGCGACCGACCGCGTCGTGCCGCCGTACGCGATTGGGATGTCCTCTAGCTCGTCGGGGTCGTAGGCGGGGACGTACGAGCGGTCGATCCACACCTCGTGGACCGGCACGTCGAGGGCGTCGGCGAGGAGCCGCTCCAAGCGGTCGTCGCCGGCGGTGAGCCAGTCGGTGAACTCGTCGAGCGGGTCGCCGTCCACGCCGAGGTCGTCGTCGAGGTCGCCGCCGATCCGGTCGGCGAGCGCGATCCGGTGTTTCCAGCAGGTGGCGGGGAAGCGCCGCCCGCGAAATCGGTCGTACATCGACGCGAGCGTCGAGTCGGGGGTCTCGCGGGCGGCGGTCCGGAGCCGTTCGAGCACCGCGTTGTCGTCGAGCTCGCGGTCCAAGATGCCGTCGACCGTGACGGGGTTCTCTCCGGTCTCGCGCTCGTACTCGCCCAGAAGCGCCTGGAGGAGCCGGTTCGCGTACACCGACTTGTGGTGCTGGGTGACCCACATGTACAGCGCGATTCTCCCTTCGAGGTAGTTGCCGATGGTCGAGAGCGCCTTCTCCGAGAGCGCGAGGCCCGCCTCGGGGTGGGCGGTGTAGGCGTCGACCATCCGCTCGACGTCGAAGCTCAACACGCCCGCGCCCGTCATCTCGTTGTCGCGGGTGATGTAGTCGAGCCGGTCCACGTCGATGGGGGAGTGGAGCAGCTGCGCGCCGACGCCGTACTGCCACGGCTCGCCGCGCTCGTACGCGAGGCTGTAGCCGAGCACGTACGCGCACACCTCGAAGGGGTCGACGTCGAACGCGCGGAGGGCGTCGCCGTACTCCTCGACGATGATCACGCAGCCGAGCAGCTCGTGCGGGTTCGCCGAGCGGAGCGGCGCGCCGCCGACGCCGGCCCGATCGAAGGCGTCGACCAGCCCGGTCTCCGCGACGCGCTCTCGGAGGAGGCCCTCGTCGAGGAACCCCTCGGAGAGGTGCGAGAAGGGCGGGTGGCCCACGTCGTGGAGCAGGCAGGCGCACTCCAGCGTGCGCTGGATCTCCTCCAGTTCGTCGACGGCGGCGTCCCGGGTGAAGTACGACTGCTGGCGGAGGTTCTCGAAGACGGTCCGCCCGAGGTGGTAGACGCCGAGCGAGTGCTCGAACCGGGTGTGGTTCGCGCCCGGGTACACGAGGTGGGTCGCGGAGAGCTGGCGGACGTACCGGAGCCGCTGGAACGGCCGCGTGTCGACGACCCCCTCGACGAGCGCGTCCGGCAGCTCGATGTAGCCGTGGACGGCGTCTTTGATCTGAGTCGTGGGCATCGATTGTGGGCACCACACCCTCCCGCACCCTGCCTCTTTCGGTCGTCAGCCGACTGCGGTCCGCTCCTCCGGCTCCCCGGAGCGCCCCGATTCACACTACATAAATGCGAGCGCGGCGAGTCACGGGTATGGTATCGGACGCGGCCGACGGGACGGATGCGCGGCCGAACACCGCCGACGCGACCGACCCCTCGCTCGTCGACCGCTGGACCGCGCTCGACCGCGGCTGGCAGGCGCTCGCGCTGGGGCTCGGAATCGTCGCCGCGCACCTCGTCGGACAGGCGCTGTGACGGGCGTCACCGAGGCGGTCCGGGCGTACCTGCCCGGCCTCGCGCTGCTCGCCGGCGGCGCGGTCGCCGCGACGCTCGTCGCGGGCGTAGTCCCCGGCCTCCAGCCGCTCGTCGTCGCCGTCGCGCTCGGCGTCGGGGTCGGGAACACCGTCGGGATCCCGGAGGTCGCGGAGCCGGGCGTCGGCGTCGACAAGCTGTTCTTGGAGACCGGGATCGTGCTGCTCGGCGCGGCGGTCGCGGTCGAGGAGTTCCTGACCGCGGGACCGACCGTCCTCGGCCTCGTGGCCGCGGTCGTCGCCGGCGGGCTCCTGTTCGCGGAGGTCGTCGCCCGCGGCCTCTTCCGGATCGGGTCGCCCACCTCCTCCCTGCTCGCGGCCGGGGCGAGCATCTGCGGCGTCTCCGCGGTCGTCGCGATCGGCAGGGTACTCGACGCGCGCGGGGCCGCCATCACGTTCGCGGCCGCGACGATCCTCCTGTTCGACGCGGTGACCCTCGTCGCGTTCCCGCTGGCGGGCGAGTGGCTCGGCCTCACCGGCCGGCAGTTCGGCGTCTGGGCGGGCGTGAGCATGTTCTCGACCGGCCCCGTCGCGGCCGCGGGGTTCGCCTACTCGCCCGAGGCGGGCCAGTGGGCGACCGTGACGAAGCTGGCGCGCAACTCGCTGCTCGGCGGCGTCGCGGTCGCGTACTCGGTGGCGTACACGGCGCGCTCGGCCGCCGATCCGGGCGTCCGGCGGCTGTGGGCGGAGTTCCCGAAGTTCCTGCTCGGCTTCCTCCTCGTGGCGGCGGTCGCCAACAGCGGGCAGCTCTCGCCGGCCGCGCTGGCGTCGATCGGGCGCGTCTCCGACGCGCTGTTCGCGCTGGCGTTCGTCGGCCTCGGGCTCTCGATCCGGATCGACGACATGCGCGCGGTGGGCGCGGCGCCGGTCGGCGCCGTCCTCGTCCACCTGCTCGTCGTGAGCGCGGTCGCGCTCGCGGCGGTTCGCTGGCTGCTGTAAGCCGCGTCGCGCAGCGAGTCGTCGGCCGCGCGCCGCGCGCACGCCGCCGACCGGGTTCACGTCATATAAGTGGCGAGCGGGCGCACTCCGGGTATGGGAACCATCGGATTCATCGGCGGCAGCGGCATCTACGAGGCGCTCCCCCTGAACGACGTGCGCGAGGTCGAGTTCGACACGCCGTACGGCGAGCCGAGCGACGCGGTGACGATCGGCGAGTTCGGCGACACGGGCCGCGAGGTGGCGTTCCTGCCGCGGCACGGCTCGGACCACGGCGTCTCGCCGACCGACCTCCCGTACCGCGCCAACATGTACGCCTTAAAAAAGGCGGGCGTCACGCACGTGTTCGCGTCGAACGCGGTCGGGAGCCTGAAGGAGGAGCTGGAGCCGGGGACGCTCGTCGTCCCGGACCAGATCTACGACCGGACGAAGGGCCGCGAGCTCTCCTTCTACGGCGACGGCGTCGTGGTCCATCAGCCGTTCGCGGACCCCTATAGTCCAGAACTCGTCGACCACCTCACCGAGGCCGCGGAGTCGGCCGCGCCCGAAGACACGAAGGTCGTGAAGGGCGGCACCTACGTCTGCATCGAGGGACCGCAGTACTCGACGCGCGCGGAGTCGGAGTTTTATAAGAGTCAGGGCTGGGACCTCGTCGGCATGACCGCGATCCCGGAGGCGAAGCTGGCCCGCGAGGCCGAGATCGCGTACGCGACGATCGCCGGCGTCACCGACTACGACGTCTGGAAGGAGGACAGCGAGGTGACGCTCGAAGAGGTCCTCGAAAACGCCGAGAAGAACCAGAAAGCGATCAAGGCCGCCGTCGAGGAGGCCGTGCGGTCGCTCCCCGAGGATCTGGAGTGCGACGCGCACACGTCGCTGGAGGGCACCGTCAACACGCCGACGGAGGCGATTCCGGAAGAAACCAAAGAACGCGTCGAGCCGCTGCTGGGCCATTATTTATAAATAGACGAGGCGGTGGCGCGCGCCTGCGAGCGGCCGCCCTCGGCGGCCGCGAGACAGCACGCGCGAGGGAGTCAGTCGCCGGAGCGAAGCGGAGGCGACTGACGAGGCTGGGGAGGTGAGAGGTGCGGTGCGGTCGCTGTCGGGCGGGGCTCAAAGGGGCAGTCGCGAGGACGCCGTAGGCGACGTAAGCACCGCAGGGAGCGAGTGAAACGAGCGACCGAGAAGCGCAGCGAGCGTACGGCGTCCTCGCGACTGGGGCTTTGAAGGTGTTTTCCGTCGATCCGCAATCAACTATTTATAAACGAGCGACTGGGGCTTTGAAGGTGTTTTCCGTCGATCCGCAATCAACTATTTATAAACGAGCGACTGGGGCTTTGAAGCTGTTCTCCGCGGGAGCAACCGCGTATCGCGGGGCGACTACGATAACCGGGTATTAGTCGTCGAACACGTCGAACGTGAACTCCTCGTCGGACTCGCGGGTCAGCCGCTCGGAACCGTCGTGGTCCGTTAACTCCCCCGCTTCCATCGACTCGTGAACGTCTTCAATTGCCTCCGGCGTCACCTTCTCGGTTACCTCGAACGTCGTTACCGGGCTGACGAGCCCCCAGACCGCGCCGATCGAGTGCGCGAAGAAGGCGACCGGCGTGAGGAGGAGGTAGACCGGCCACGTGAGCGGGTGTTTGTCGTACCGGGCCGCCCCGACGAGCTTGTAGACGAACAGGATTCCGAACAGCGTCAGCGACGCGGCCTGATACCACCCCATCGCCGGCGCGGTGCCCGGGAGAAGTATCAACGCGACCGCCAACAGCGGCACGAGCGGCGAGAACGCCCACGCGACGATCCGGGTGTAGTACACCGGCCGGTAGGCGAGCGGGAGGAGGCCGCCGTCGGCGCGCGTGCCGGATATCCATCGGCGGCGCTGCTTCGCCATCGCGCGCAGCGACGGCGGCGCCTGGTTCCGGAACCGCACGTCGAGCACGGCGAAGGAGACGCCCGCGCGGTCGGCGGCCCGCCAGATGAAGTTCGTGTCCTCGGTGATCGTCGCGACGTCCCACGTGATCGCGTTCTCCAGCGAGTGCCGGACTGCGACGCCGCCGCCCCACGCGTACAGCGGGTACCGCAGGCGGTGGAACGCGAACTGCTCGTACTGGTAGCCGACGCGGAATATCTCGCTCAGGTACGCCAGCCGCGACCCCGTGTACAGCGGCTTCTCGGTGAACTGGACCACGTCCGCGTCGGGGAGCCCCTCGAAGCCGGCCATGATCGTGTCCTCGTCGAGGTACAGCACGTACTCGCGGTCGCAGGGCACCTCGCGGCGGGCCCACTCGACCGCCCGCCCCTTGTTCGTCGCGGCGCACTCGAACCCCTCGGGGACCACGTGGACGTCCGCGCCCTCGACGTCGATCGGCTTCTCCGCGATCACCCGCACGTCGTCGAGCCCCTCGGGCACCGCGTTCACCGTGGCCTGAACGACCGCCTCGGCGTCGATCGTGAGGATCCGGACCTGAACGTCGTCGTACCCCCACTCGATGTCATCGGGGTCGACGCGGCCGCCGCGCGCGAGGACGACGGACTCGAAGAGCCACCACGCCGACGAGGCGCCGTACAGGACCAGCGCGACCCACAGCGCCGCGACGACGACGGCGAGGAGCGGACTGTCCGCGACGAACTGGAGCACGGGCGACGATGCGGACGGCCGGGCAATCAGCGTGGCGGTGTCGAGACCGCAGCCCCGATCAGTCCGCGATCGCTTCCGACTCGCCGGTCATCGCGGCCGGGTCCTTCACCCACAGGTCGCCGAACAGGTCGTCCTGCTGGAGCCGGACCGAGCCGCGGTGGGCCATGAACAGCAGCGCGAGGTACGTCATGAACGGACGGCCGCCCGCGCGCTCTATCTCCGCGAACAGCACCTCCGTCCGCCCGCGGTCGAAGTGGGTCCGGAGGGCGTTGTCGATCTCCACTATCACCTCCTCGATGTCCTCGTCGTGGGTGCGGTCGGTCGCCTCGCCCGCGGTCGGCTCTCCGTCCTCCCGGAACTCGTCGTCCGCGTGGTAGTCGAGCGTCTGCGTGCCGCGGGCGTGGCCGTGCGGCGACTCCGAGGTGTCGTACTGACGGGAGTCCTTCCACCACGAGCCGCGCTCGGCCTCGCGCAGCTCGCGGACCAGCTCGTCGAGCGTCTCCGGCGAGCCGCGGGTGTTCTTGCGGTCGAGCCGACGGTCGATCTCGTCTTCCAGCTCGTCGACCGGGTCGAAGTCGCCGTCGGCCGGGTCGGGCGCACCGCCCTCCATCGCCACCTCCCACGGCTCCGGCTCGGGCTCCTCCTCTTCGTCGTCGTCCGCCAGCATGCCGTCGCTTTTCATCCGGAGCAGGACGCTGGCGTAGAACAGCGCCCGCCCGGTCGTCCGGAGGTCCGTCTCGTCGAGCTTCTCCAAGAACGCGTCCGTCACCTGGACGATGTCGATGTCCCACGGCTCGATCTCGCCCTCCTCGGCGAGCTGGACGAGGAGCTCGACGGGCTCGACCTCGTCGTCGTCGGTCTCGTCCGGGGGCGAGACGTCGGGCACCGGGTCGGACTCGTCGGGCACGTCCGAGCCGGGTTCGTCGGTCTCGTCCCGGTCGGTCGCGTCCGAGCCGGACGCGGCGGCCGAATCGGAACCGCCATCGTCCGGAGCGTCGTCGGCGAACGGGTCGGCGCCGTCGCGCTCGCTCGTCAGGTCGAGGTCCGGGACGCCGCCGTCGGGGTCCGAGCCCGGCGCGCCGTCGCTTCCCTCCTCAGTCATCCGCGCTCACCCCCTCCTCGTCGGCGTCGTCGCCGAACTGCATCCCGGTCACCGCAGAGAGGTTGTCGCCCTGCATCGTGACGCCGATGGCGCGGTCGGAGCGCTCCAACAGCGCCGAGCGGTGGCCGACGACGACGAACTGGGCGTCCTCGGCCAGCTCCTCGATCATCTCGCCGACGCGCTCGGCGTTGACCGCGTCGAGGAACGCGTCGATCTCGTCGAGCGCGTAGAACGGCGCCGGGTTGTGGCGCTGGACGGCGAAGATGAAGGAGAGGGCGGTGAGCGACTTCTCGCCGCCGCTCATCGCGTCGAGGCGCTGGACCGGCTTGTCCGCGGGCTGGGCCTTCATCGTTAACCCCTCCTCGAAGGGGTCCTCCGGGTTCTCCAAGACGAGTTCGCCGCTGCCGGCCGAGAGTCGCGCGAAAATGTCCTCGAAGTGGTCGTTGATCGACTCGAACGTCTCCATGAACGTCTCCTTCTTCGCCGCCTCGTACCCCTCGATGCGCTCCTCGATCGCGTCGCGCTCCTCGACGAGCACGTCCCGGCGCTCCTGGAGCTCGTCGAGCGCCTCCTGGACCTCCTCGTACTCGTCGATCGCGAGCATGTTCACCGGTTCGAGCGCCTCCATCTCCGACTCCAGCTCCTCGATCCGCGACTCCACCTCGTCGAGGTCGGGGATCTCGTCGGCGTCGTAGGCGCCGACCTGCGACTCCAGCTCGTCGATCTCCCACTCCAGGCGGTCGCGGCGATCGGTGAGATCGGAGAGGTCCGACTCGGCCTCCGAGACGAGCGACCGCTGCTCGTCGCGTTTCCGGGTCGCCTCGCGGATCTCCTCGCGAAGCTCCTCGCGCTCTTCTTTCAGGTCCGCGATCTCTTCCTCGAGGTCGGCGATCGACTCCTTCTTCTCGGCCAGTTCGGCCTCCTTCTCCTCGATCGCGGCCTCGTGCTCGGCGATCGCCTCCTCGGCCTCGGCCTTCGCGTTCTGCGCCTCCTCGACGTCGTCGTGGAGGTCGTCCAAGGCGTCCTCGGCGTACCCCTTCTCCAACTCCAGCTCGTTGATCCGGCTGTCGAACGAGTCCATCCGCTCTTCTAAGTCGTCGATCTCCGCGCGGATCTCGTCGGCGCGCTCGGAGAGTTCCGGGATCTTCGAGTCCGCGAGCTCGGCCTCGATGTCGTCGATCTCGCCCGCGAGCTCGTCGATCTCCGCGTCGGTCGCCGCGAGCTCCTCGTCTAACGCCGTCATCTGCTCGTCGACGGACTCGCGTTCCGCCTCCAGCTCTTCGAGCTCGTCTTCCAGCTCCTCGATCCGGGCTTCGGCCTCCGCGAGGTCGTCCTCGGCGCGCTCGACGTCCGCCTCCAGCGACCGGACGCGCTCGGCCGCGTCGGCCTTGCGGTCGCGGGCGTCCTCGATGTCGTCGTCGAGCGCGTCTATCTCCGACTGGACCGACTGCCGCTCGTCCTCGAGGTCGGAGATCTCCGTCGCGAGCCGCTCCAGCTTCCCGCCGCCGGACTTCGTGAACGAGTAGCGGGAGCCGCCGCCGGAGCCGCCGGTCATCGCGCCGGACTTCTCGACGAGGTCGCCGTCGAGCGTCACCATCCGGTAGTCGCCCATCAGCTCCCGGGCCGTCGACATGTCCTCGACGACGAGCGTCGAGCCGAGCACGTACGAGAAGATCGACTCGTACTCGGCGTCGTAGTCGACGAGGTTCCGCGCGAAGTCGACGACCCCCGGAAGCGAGGGCTTCCGCGGCAGGCTCCGGTCGTCCATCTTCGTGATGGGGAGGAACGTCGCCCGCCCCGCGTTGCGCTGTTTCAGGTAGTCGATACAGGTCGAGCCGACGCCGTCGTCGTCGACGACGACGTTCGCCAGCCGGCCGCCCGCGGCGGTCTCGCAGGCCTCGGCGTACTCGGCCTCGACCGAGCCCAGCTCGCCGACCGCGCCGTGGACGCCGTCGATGCCGCCGTTCTTCACCTCGGTGACCGCCCGGGGCCAGGAGGCGTCGCCGCGCTCGTCGGCGGCCGCCTCCAGCTTGGCGTACTCGTTCTGCTTCTCGCGGAGCGTCTCCTCGATCTTCTCTAAGCGCTCCTCCGTCTCCGCCTTCTCAGAGAAGAGGTCGGCGACCGCGTCCTCGATGGTCTCCCGGTTCTTCTCGGCCTTGTCGAGCTCGCTTTTCAGCTCGGAGATGCGCGCCTTGTGTTCCGGGATCGACTCGCGGGCCTCCTCCAGCTCCTCGCGGGCCTCGCTGACCGCGTTCGAGCGGCGGCGGGCCTCGTCGAGCAGCCGGTCCTTCTCGCGTTGCGTCTCGTTTTTCTCCTCGCGGAGCGACTCGATCGCCTCCTTCTTCTCCGCGAGGTCGCTTTTCAGCTCGTCGAACTCCGTGTCCGCGCCCTCGATCTCGGCCTCGACGTCGGCGAGCTCGGAGCGCTTCGTCGCCAATTCCGACTTCACCGACGCCTTCTCCACTTTCGTCTCGCGGATCTCCGCCTCCAGCTCCTCGACCTTCTCCTCTTTGCGATCGATCTGGACGAACGCCTGCCGCCGGTCGTTCTCGGCCGACTCCGCGCGCGACTCGGCGGACTCGATTTTGTCCTCCAGCCGCGAGACCTCGCCTTTGATCTCTTCGATCTCCGAGCGGATCTGGATCTGTTCCTCCTCGCCCTTCGTCTCGATCTCGTGGTTGAGGTCTTCGAGGTCCTCCTCCAGTCGGGTGAGCTTCCCCTGTCTGGCGTCGAGCTCCTCGCGGAGCGATTCGAGGTCCGTCTCGGCCTCGTCGATGTCGCCCTCGACGTCCGCGAGCGCGTCGCGCTTGTCTTCTAACTCCGAGGCCTTCCGGAACCCGCGGTACTCCTCCAGCTCGTCGCGGAGCTCCCGGTACTGGAGGGCGGTCTCGCGCTCGTCGGCGAGCTGGTCGAGCCGGTCCTCTTTCTCGCCGATGCGGAGGTCCGCCTCGCCGATCCGGTCTTCGACCGTGTCCAGCTCCTCGTAGGCGGCCTCCTTCTTCTCGTCGAACTCCGCGACGCCCGCGATCTCGTCGATGATCCCCCGCCGCTGGTACGGGGTCATGTTGATGATCTCGGTGACGTCGCCCTGCATCACCACGTTGTACCCCTCCGGGGTGACGCCCGCGGCCGCGAGCAGGTCTTGGACGTCCGAGAGGTTCACCGAGCGCCCGTTGAGGTAGTAGTACGAGTAGTAGTTGTCCTCGGTCTCCTTCACGCGGCGCTTGATCGTGATCTCGGAGACGTCGCCGATGTTCTCCGTGCCGGCCGCGGAGACGACCTGTGACCGGTCGAGGGTGCCGTCCTCGTTGGAGAGCACGACCGTGACGGAGGCCTCGCTCGGCCCGTCCGCGGCCTCGCCGTCGTCGTGGCCGGGATTGTAGATGAGGTCGGTGAGCTTCTTCGCGCGGATCCCGCGGGTGCGGGCGAGCCCGAGCGCGAACAGCACGCCGTCGATGATGTTCGACTTGCCGGAGCCGTTCGGCCCGGTGACGACGGTGAAGTCCTCGTAGAAGGGGATCCTCGTCGTACGCCCGAAGCTCTTGAACCCGTCCAGAACGACTTCAGTGATGTGCATGGGGTCGGAGGGGACCGCTTACGCGACGATGATGTCGTCGCCCTCGCTCGACTCGCCGTCGTCGTCCTCGGCGGTCTCCTCGCCGTCGGCGTCGGGCGTGGTCGCCGACTGCTCGGGGACGACGACGTCGCCTCCCCCGTCTGCGTCGTCGGTCGCCGCCTCCTCGTCGGCGCCGTCGGACGATTCCTCGACCGACTCGAAGACGTCGACGTGGTCGTCGGAGTGGGTCGTCCGCTCGCCGCCGGACACCGCCGACGCGTCGTCGGAGGCGGACTCCTCGGTCGCGGACTCGTCGGCCGCGGCGTCCGCCGCTTCGGAACCGGCCGTCGCCTCGGCGGCCGCCTCCTCGACCGCGACCGACCGCTCGTCTTCCAGCTGTCGGACGCGCTCTTTCATCTCGACGAGCTCCTCGGTGAGCCCGTTGACCGCCGCCTGTAGCTCCGCGACCTGCCGTTCGAGGTCCTCGACGCGGTTGCTCATATACACACGCATGCTCGCGCGACGCGTATAAATCTGCGTCAGACACATGTGTGACCAAACCGCACGATTCGGCCGCCGCCCGCCGAACGTTTCGGCACCGTGAAACGTGTCAGACGACAGGAGAAGATACTTATACCGACCGAGGGTACACCCGCGGTATGAGCAAGATCACCTTCCGGGCGGACGACGACCTCGTCGACCGGCTGGAAGCGTGTGACGCCTCCAAAAGCGAGGTGATGCGGGAGGCGCTCCGGACCCATCTCGACGGCGAGGGGGACGCGTCCGACGCGTCCGACGCGACGACCGGGAGCGTCGACGACGCCCTCGTGGACCGCGTCGACGAGCTGATCGCGGAGCGGCTCGACGCCGCGCTCGACGAGCGACTCGGTCCGGCGGGCGGTGCCTCGACGCGGGCGTATACACCCGAGAGCGCCGGCGATATCAACGTAAACGTCACGCTCGACGCCCCGGACGCCGGATCGGACGACCGAGACGACGAGGTGCGTGTGACGCGTGAGACGACCGACGAGGCGGAGGCGAGCGCGCGTAAGACGGACCGGGGTCCGGGCGCGCAAACGCGCGAAAACGCCTGCGGCGGATGCGGCGAAACCGTCCCGTCTGACCACGTTTACTGCCCGAATTGCGGTGAAAAGCAGTCGCATAGAGCCTTCTGCGAGTGCGGCGACGAGCTCCGAACCGACTGGGCGTTCTGTCCCGGATGCGGACGCCGGACCCCGGCGGCGGACGTTTTGAAAGATCAATAATCGACTCTGACGGCCCGTATACGCCTATTTTCGGGCGTTTTCACGTTCTGTCTTACACCCTCCGGTAGTTTTATAATGGTTCGCTCGGTGACTTCAATTGCGTAAGACGGTCGTCTTACAGCGGCCGGCCGGTGCGGGGTGTCGCCCCGCAGTCGGGCGGTTTCGCGCTGTAAGACACACGCGTCGCGTGTTCGCCGTCTTACCGGGGGAATACCAATGGAGCGTGTGACACTACGAATCCCGAAACAGCAGATCGACGAGGTCGAACAGATGGTGGAGACGGGCGAGTTCCCGAACCGGAGCGAGGCGATCCGGTCGGCCGTCCGCGACATGTTGAACGAACAGGACGGCGAGCGCGACGAGCGCGGCCGCAACCGCAACTGGGCGAAGGTGTAAACTGATGCAAGATCTCGTTCAGGACGCCCTCGACAACGCGGAGGCGGAGAAGCGCGACATGGACGACGTCGACATGGGCGACGACGAGTTCGGGGACCCCCGGATCGTCATCGTCGGTGCCGGCGGCGCCGGGAACAACACGGTCAACCGGCTCTACAACATCGGCGTCGACGGCGCCGACACCATCGCCATCAACACGGACAAACAGCACCTCAAGATGATCGAGGCCGACACCAAGATCCTCGTGGGCAAGTCGCTCACGCAGGGGCTCGGCGCCGGCGGCGATCCCAAGATGGGCGAGCGCGCCACCGAGATGGCCCAGGGCACGATCAAGGAGGTGCTCGGCGACGCCGACCTCGTCTTCGTCACCGCCGGGATGGGCGGCGGCACGGGCACCGGCGCGGCGCCGGTCGTCTCGAAGATCGCCAAAGATCAGGGGGCCATCGTCGTCGGGATGGTCTCGACGCCGTTCAACGTCGAGCGCGCCCGCACGGTGAAAGCCGAGGAGGGCCTCGAAGACCTCCGCAACGAGGCCGACTCGATCATCGTCTTAGACAACAACCGGCTGCTCGACTACGTCCCGAACCTGCCGATCGGGAAGGCGTTCTCCGTGATGGACCAGATCATCGCGGAGACGGTGAAGGGGATCTCGGAGACGATCACCCAGCCGAGCCTCATCAACCTCGACTACGCGGACATGTCGACGATCATGAACCAGGGCGGCGTCGCGGTCATGCTCGTCGGCGAGACGCAGGACAAGAACAAGACCCAAGAGGTGGTCAACGACGCGATGAACCACCCGCTGCTCGACGTCGACTACCGCGGCGCCTCGGGCGGGCTCGTCCACATCACGGGCGGCCCGGACCTCACGCTGAAGGAGGCCGAGGGGATCGCGAACAACATCACCGAGCGGCTGGAGGCGAGCGCCAACGTGATCTGGGGCGCCCGCATCCAGGAGGAGTACAAGGGGAAGGTCCGCGTCATGGCGATCATGACGGGCGTCCAGAGCGCGCAGGTGCTCGGCCCCTCCACCCAGAAGCAGGCCGACAAGTCCCGCGCCGCGGTCGACGCCGACGACCTCGGCGACTCGCGCTCGCGGGCGGCCGAGGCGAACGAGAGCGCGGGCGCCGCGGGCGAGAGAGGCGAGCCGGCGGTCTCCGGCGGCACCGACCGCGGCTGGGAGTCCGACGGCGGCAGCGACCCGATCGAGAAGAACAACGGGCTCGACGTCATCCGCTGAGCGCCTCGCGACCGCTGCGGTTCGGTTCCGATTCAGTTTTCCGTCGATACCCTTCCGCCCCGCGCACGGCGCGAGGACTTAACATCACACGGTCCGTGTAGAGCTACGTGTCACGTCACCAGCCGATCCGGGGGGCGCGACGTCGCTCCGCCCCCGTCCGCGGACGGGCCAGATTCGCGACGACACGATGACCGACGCGGCGCTCTACTTCACGGGTCCGGAGACCGTCGAGGTGCGGGAGACGTCCGTCGGCCCGCCGGACGCCGACGAACTGCTCGTCGACACCCGGGCGTCGGCGATAAGCGCCGGGACGGAACTGCTCGTGTACCGCGACCAGACCCCGGGAGACTTCCCGGCCGACGAGACGCTCGACGCGCTCGACGGCGACCTCTCGTACCCCCTCCAGTACGGGTACGCCGCGAGCGGGGTCGTCAGCGAGGTCGGCGCGGACGTGGACCCCGACTGGGTCGGTCGGTCGGTGTTCTCGTTCGTCCCTCACCAGACGAGCTTCCGGACCACCCCCGACTCGGTGGTCGCGCTCCCGCCGGGGACGGAGCCGGCCGTCGGGTCGCTCCTCCCCTCGGTCGAGACCGCGACGAACATCGTCCTCGACGCGGCCCCTCGGCTCGGAGAACGGGTCGTGGTGTTCGGCGCCGGCGTGATCGGGCTCTGCGTCACCCGGCTGCTGGCCGCGTTCCCGCTGGAGTCGCTCGTCGTGGTCGACCCCATCGAGCGTCGTCGGGCCCTCGCGGCGTCGTTCGGCGCCGACCGGACGACGACGCCGACGGCTCTCGACGATCCCGCCGACGCGGGCCTCGGCGGTTCGGGCGCCGCGCTCGACGACGCGGACCTCGCGGTCGAGCTCTCCGGCCAGCCGAGCGCGCTCGACGACGCGCTCGGCGTCGTCGGCTACGACGCGCGGATCGTCGTCGGGTCGTGGTACGGCACCAAACGCGAGCCGATCGGGCTCGGCGGGCGGTTCCACCGGGACCGCATCGACATCGTCTCCAGTCAGGTGTCGACGATAAGCCCCGAGCTCCGGGGGCGCTGGGACCGCGACCGACGCATGGACGCGGCGCTCGAACGGCTCGGCCGGATCCCCGCCGACGAGCTGATCACCCATCGGATCCCGTTCGAGCGCGCGGCGGAGGCGTACGAGCTGCTCGACTCGGCGACCGACGAGACGGTACAGGTAATCTTAGAGTACGAGTGAACGGCCGTCGCGGTCACCCGCGGTCGGGGAGGCGCCCGCTGACGGCGAGGTAGTCGCGCGTAAACACCGCGAGCGACGGGAGGAGGACGACGGGCGCGACGGTCCACACGAGCCCCGTCGGGACCGGCGGGACGAGCGCGACCGTCACGAACACCATCTGGACGCCCGCGAGGTACTTCCCGAGGTCGCTGTCGGGGAGGTCGCCGACGGGGAGCCCGCGGACGTGGCGCAGCCACACGGCACCGCGGAAGACGTACCGCGCGGCGGAGATCGAGAGGTACCAGACCGGCAGCAGTCCCCACAGGACCGCCACCAGCGGCGCGGCGACGAACCCGAAGGTGTCGAACGCCATGTCGAGCCGGCGGCCGATCTCGGTCTCCCGGCCCACAGTCCGGGCGAGGACCCCGTCGAGCCTGTCGAGGGCGACGCCGGTCCCGTAACACAGCGCCGGCACCCACGCGAGCGTCGTTCCCGACGGGACGACCGCGAACCCGGCGACGACGGCGTACAGCGCACCCCGGACGAGCGTGACCGCGTTCGCCAGCCCGAGCAGCCGCCGCCAGAACCCTCCGGCCAACCGCTCCGGGTCGAGCCGGTAGCCGACGTACCAGAGCTGGCCGGCCCAGCAGCCGCCCGCGACGACGGCGGGAGAGAGCCCCCACCGGCCGGTCGCGTCCATCGGATACAGCCGAAAGAGGAGCGCCGCGAGCGCGACCGCGGCGAAGAGCGGGAGCCCGACGCCGACCCCGACGCGGAGGGAGCGCCGCCGGCGTGCGCCGGCCATCTACTTGTCACCTCCGGCGGCGGTACCCGCGACCCCGGCTGCGCGCCCGCGCCGCGGTCGGCGCTTCCGAGTCGACACGGCTACCGGCGCAGTAGGAGGACCAGTACGGCGATCAACGCGACCTGTGCGACCTTGTCGACGGCGCCGAGCGTCCCGACGTCGGCCGGGAACGACTTCGCTCCCCCGGCGAAGTTGATGACGTACCACAGGACGATCTGGACGAGCGTGAAGGCGATCCCGACGGCGTACACCGTGCGACGCCGGTAGTCGATCGCGAGGAGGACGACGCCCCCGACGAACCCCAGCCCGGCCAGCACGAAGCTGATCCCCATCGGCGAGGGGAACATCCTGACGCCGAGGAGGAGGTGGACGGCGGCGGAGACGAGGGCGGCGGCGATGCCCACCCAGTGGAGGCCGTTCAACGAGCCGATGTCGACCGCGGACTGCCGCGCTTCGGTCGTTGCCATACCACACGCACGGGCTTCACTCACATAGAAATACCGCCCCAGACCCCGGTGTCCGATCGCCGCCGACCGTCACCGCTCGAAGTCGGGGTCCCGAAGGGCGTCGACGCGCGCGATCTCGTCGGCGGCCAGCCGCTCGCTCCCGGCCGCCAGGTTCGAGACGACGTGCGACTCGGTGGTACTCGACGGGATCGGGACGACCCCCTGCGAGGCGTTCCACGCGATCACGACCTCGGCGGGCGAGAGTCCCCGATCCGCCCCGATCGCGTTCAGGGCGGGCTCGTCGAGGAGGCCGGGCGCCGACAGCGGCGAGTGCGCGACCACCCGGATCCCGCGCTCGCGGCAGAAGTCGATCAGATCGTTCCGGGGGCGGTAGGGGTGCCGCTCCACCTGTACGAGCGCCGGATCGACCGTCCCCGCCTCCAGCACCGTCTCCAACTGCGCCCGCGAGACGTTACAGACCCCGAGCGTCCGCGCCCACCCCCTGTCGTGAACGGCCTCCAGGTTCTCCCACGCGGTCGCGAGCGACACGTCGTCGGTCGCTGGCTCGCCGTCCGCGTCCTCGGGGAAGGTGAGCGCCTCCTGCCGCTCGACCGGCCTCTCGGCGAGGCGGCGAAGCTCGCCCCGGTGTTCGAGCGCCGAGGGCCAGTGGAGCGCGTAGCAGTCGAACGCGTCGATCCCCAGCTCCTCGCGGCTGCCCGCGCAGGCGGCGAGCAGGTGCTCGCGGCGGTGGTTCGTGCGCCACGCCTTCCCGAGGAGGAACACGCGCTCGCGGTCGGGCGCGCCCGGCGCGGCGAGCAGCTCCCCGATCCGGTGTTCGTTGCCGTACAGCTCGGCCGAGTCGAGGAGGCGGTAGCCGGCGTCGAGCGCGGTCGCGATCGAGTCGGCGCGCTCGACGTACTCCCCGTCGCGGTAGCGCGAGCAGCCGAAGCCGACGGCGGGGAGGCGGACCGCGGCGGCGCCCTCTCCGCCTCCCCCGCTCCCGTCACCCGCGGCCCCTCCGCTCGCGTCGCCCTCGCCCGACGCCGCCGGCCGCACCACCGGCGCCGGCGGCGGGTCGGCGGTCGCGCCGCAGTCGTCGACCGCGACCGGGCCGTCCCCCTCGGCGGCGGCCTCGATCGCGTTACAGACGGCGACGACGTGGGCGCCCCGTCGTCCGCCGGCCCGCGACGGGGACCCGGCCTCGACCGACGCGGCGAGGCGTTCCACGGCGTCGACGTACTCGTAGGGTTCGGTGGGCGAATCTGGCGGCGCGCTCACGTACTCCCGGCCGACGCGGCCGAACCGGACGCCGTCGCGGTCGTCGTCCATCGCACCGGTCCCCTTCAGGTACAGCGAGCCGTCGTCGCCGTGGAGCTCCAGCCCGTAGAACTCCCGGCTCCGGTGGGGCGCGTAGAAGCTTGCCGTGAGCCTGACGGTCGGCCCCGCCGCGAACGCGAGCGTCGCCTCGACGTGGCTCGGCGTCGACGGTCGGCGCTCCTCGCGCTCGGGCCACACGTCGAGCGCGTCGGCGACGCGGACGCGCTCGACCGGCCCGAACCACGCCACCAGCAGCGCGAGGGGGTACACCGCCCCGTCGTACAGCGGCCCGATCTCGAGGAAGGAGTCGGGCCGGTCGTGCCAGTCGGTGACGCGGCCGACGTGGGCGTGGGCGTACCCCAGCCCCACCGGGCCGAGCCGCCCGTCGGCGAGGAGTCGGCCCGCGCGGCGCTGCGAGGGCGCTCGCGGCGTCCCGGGCGCGCAGCCGAGGGCGAGCCCGCGGTCGCGGGCGAGCGCCACCAGCGACCGCGCCTCGTCGGCGTCGAGCGCGAGCGGCTTCTGCGAGTAGACGTGGCGGCCCGCTTCGAGCGCGGTCCGCGTCACCGCCGCGTGGGCCGCGTGGCTCGTCAGGTTCACGACAAGCGGCGCGTCGACGCGCTCCAGCGCGGTCTCCAGGTCGGCGAACGACGGGCAGCCGCGGTCCGCGGCGAGGGCGGCGGCGCGGTCGGCGTCGAGGTCGACGACGCCGGCCAGCGACAGCGAGCTCTCGGGCAGGCCGGCGGCGTACTCCGGCGCGATCGCCCCCGCGCCGACGAGCAGGCAGTTCACGGTCGTACCGAGGCGGCGAGACGTATAGGTGTCTCGACGGCGGCGGGGCGTCGACGAGGGCGACGGTGGCGCTCCCCCCGGAGCGGTTTAGTCGCCTCGCGACAACTCACGGTCGTGACGGAGCCGGGCATGGGCCGCCTCGGGACCGCCTACCTGCGGGGGTTACAGGCGATCGGTCGGCGGCTCGACTACGGGACGAACGCCTTCGACCGCGAGTGGGACGTCCTCGTCGTCCTCGACGCCTGTCGGGCCGACCTGCTGCGCTCGGTCGCGCCCGACTTCGAGTTCCTCGGCGAGGTCGAGACGGTTCGATCGGTCGGGAGCTCCTCCTCGGAGTGGTTGGAGAACACCTTCGTTAACCACTCCGAGACGGCGCGGACCGCGATGGTCACCGGGAACACGTGGACCGACCGCTACCTCGACGCCGACGCGTTCGCCGCGCTCGACGAGGTGTGGAAGTACGCGTGGGACGAGGGGGCGGGAACCGTGCCCGCCGCGGCCGTGACCGACCGGGCGATCGCGCTCGCTCGGGAGCGCGACCCAGACCGGCTCGTCGTCCACTACATGCAGCCGCACCACCCGTTCGTCCCCGACCCCCTCGACGGCGACGACGGGCTGGCGCGGACCGGGAGCCACAGCAACGCGGGGAACCCGTGGGTGCTGCTCCGGCGCGGCGAGGTCTCGGTCGAGCGCGTCTGGGCGGCGTACGAGGCGAACCTCCGACACGTCCTCGGCGAGGTCGAGTCCCTCGCGGCGAACGTCGACGGGCGGATCGCGGTCACCGCCGACCACGGCAATTGCTTCGGCGAGTGGGGGCTGTACGGCCACCCGATGCACGCGCCCGTCCCCGCGCTGCTCGCCGTCCCGTGGGCGACGGTCGACGGCGCGGACGAGGGCGGGCGTGAGCCGACCCTGACGCCGCCCGAGCCGCTGCCGGTGTCGCGAGTCCACGGCGGCGAGGGCGAGACGGACCGGGACCGGCTGCGCGCGCTCGGCTACTTATAAACGGCCTCGTCGCCGCTCGCCTCTCGGTATAAATACCCCGGCGCGGCGAGCGTCCTTCCGCCGCCCTCCGGCTTTAGGTTGCTCGCGCCCGTGGATCTGTTCATGTACGCGACGACGGTGCTGACGGACTTCGTGGCCCAGCACTACCTCACGGTCGTCGACGAGGGGCCGGAGAGCGTCCCGCACTCCCACCACTTCGAGGTGGAGCTGACCTTCCGCGGCCCCGAGCTGAACGAGCACGACTACCTCGTCGACATCGACGACGCCGACGCGGCGCTGGCCGAGCTCGCGGACCGCTACCGCGACGAGCTGCTCAACGACCTCCCCGAGTTCGAGGGGAGAAATCCCAGCGTCGAGCGCTTCGCCCGGGTGATATTCGAGCGAGTGACCGACGCGGTGACCGACGAGACCGTGACCGAGCTGGCCGTGACGGTCTGGGAGGACGACGCGGCCGCCGCGGCCTACGACGCGCCGGTATGAGGGTCGGGCTCGCGCTGTACGGCAGTCTCGACGAGCGGTCGGGCGGGTTCCGCTACGACCGGAAGCTTGTCGAGGGGCTCCGAGCCGCCGGCGACGCGGTCGAGATCGTCGAGCTCCCGTGGCGGGCGTACCCGCGCGGGCTGCTGGACAACGCGCTCCCGGGGATCCGCGACCGCCTCCGCGTCGACGTCGACGTAATGTTACAGGACGAGCTCGCGCACCCCTCACTCCTCCGCGCCAACCGCGACCTGCCGTACCCGGTCGTGAGCGTCGTCCACCACCTGCGCGCGAGCGAGCCGCGTCGGCTCTCGCCGCTGTACCGCGTCGTCGAACGCCGCTACCTCGCGACCGTCGACGGCGTCGTCTGCAACAGCGCGGCGACCCGCGACGCCGTCGCCGCCCTCGGCGTCGATCCCGAATCGACCGTCGTCGCGCCGCCCGCCGGCGACCGGTTCGACCCCGCGATCGACGACGACGCGATCGCGGCGCGGGCCGCGTCGCTCGACGGTTCCGACCCCGAGCCCCTCCGAGTCGCGTTCGTCGGCAACGTCGAGCCGCGGAAGGGGCTCGACACGCTCGTCGAGGGGGTCGCCCGCGCCGACGCCGCCGTCGACCTCACGGTCGTCGGCCGGGCGGTCGACGAGTCCCACGTCGCCGACGTGCGGCGACTGGTCCGGGAGCGGGGACTCGGCGACCGCGTGCGCTTCGCCGGCCGGCTGTCGGACGCCGAACTGGCCGACGCGCTCCGCGAGAGCCACGTCCTCGCCGTCCCCTCCCGGTACGAGGGGTTCGGAATCGTCTACTTAGAGGGGATGAGCTTCGGCCTGCCGGCGATCGCCTCGCGGGCGGGCGGCGCGAGCGAGACGGTCGCCGACGGCGAGACGGGCGTCCTCGTCGACCCGGACGACCCGGCCGCCGTCGCCCGCGCGCTCGACGGGTTCGCGGCCGATCCCGACCGGCTCGCCGAGATGGGCCGCGCCGCGAGACGGCGGTACGAGCGCCACCCGGACTGGGAGGAGACGACGGCCCGCGTCCGTCGGCTCCTCGCCGACGTCGCCGACGCGCCCGACGCCGTCGACGCGGCCGAACCGGAGGTGTCGGCGTGACGGGGACCGACGGCGGTCCCGCGGACGGCGACGCCCTCGCCGCCGACGACGCCGCCTTCCGGCGCTACCTCCTGGCGAAGCGCACCGTCGACGACCGGGCGCTCGACCGGCGGCTCGTCGGGACCCTCCGAGAGCGGCTCGCGGACCGCGCGGCGGCGCGCGACGGCCCTCTGCGCGTCTTGGAGGTCGGCGCCGGCGTCGGGACGATGATCGCCCGGCTGATCGACTGGGAGGTGCTCCCGCCCGGGGAGACGCGGTACGTCGCGGTCGACCGCGACCCAGACGCGCTCGCCGGGCTGGGTCCCTTCCTCCGGGAGTGGGCGGCGGAACGAGACGCACCGACGTCCATCGACGATGGCGGCAGCGGCGACGACGCGCTCGTCGTCGAGACGGATGAGCGCACGGTCAGGGTCGAACCCGTCGCCGCCGACGCGGTCGCGCACGCCGAGGCGCAGGCCGGGGAGTCCGACGCGCTGATCGGGATGGCGCTACTGGACGTGCTCGGGCTCGACCGGCTCGACCCGCTGCTCGACGCGCTGGCGCCCGGCGGGACCTACTACTTCCCGATCACCTTCGACGGCGGGACCCGGTTCCGCCCGGCACGTCCCGACGACCGGGCGATAGAGGATCTGTACCACCGGCACATGGACGAGAAGCCGGGCGGGAACAGCCGCGCCGGCGGCGCCGCCCTCGCGCGGCTGCGCGAGGCGGACGGCTCGGACCTCCTCGGGGTCGCCGGCTCCGACTGGGTCGTGCGCCCGGCCGACGGCGAGGCCGGCTATCCGAGCGACGAGGCGTTCTTCCTCCGACACATCCTCGACACCGTCGAGGCCGCGGTCGGCGAGGTGATCGCCGACGGGGGCGATCCGATCCCGATCTCGGCCGCCGACCTCGACGCGTGGCACGATATTCGTCGCGGACAGGTCGATTCCGGCACGCTCGTCTACCTCACCCACCAGCTCGACCTCATCGGTCGCGTCGACGGTGATGGCGGCGTGTGAACAGCGCCCCGGTGGCGTCGACGGCGGCGCGTGAACGGCGACCCAATCAGGTCGCCGCCTCGATCGACTCCAGCAGCCGGCACTTCCGGCAGACGTCGCGGCTCGTCTGCGAGCCGCAGCGCTCGCACTCGCGGAGGCCGGAGTCGTCCCCCTCGTCGCCGCCTTCGTCGTTCTCGTCGTCCCCGCGGTACGCCTCGGCCGCGAGCGCCGAGAGCTCCTCGTAGCCGGCCATGATCGAGTGGCGCGCGCCGGGGTGGTTCTCCTCTAACTCGTGGATCGTCGACTGGATCTCGCCGCGGTACGCCTCCTCGGCGTGCGGGCACTCGGCCATGTGGGTCGGGAGGTCGCGGACGTGGCAGTATAAGGCGATCTCCTTTTCGGGCACGTCGCGGAGCGGCTTGGCGCGCGGGACGAACGCGTCGGTCTCCGCGCGCTCGTCGAACGGGCCGAGCGACGCGTCGAAGTGTTTCGCCACCTGCCGCACGTCGCCTTCGAGGAAGTTCATCATCGCCGTCTGCGCCTCGTCGTCGAGGTTGTGGCCGGTGAGCAGCTTGTCGGCGTCGAACTCGGCGGCGTAGTTCTCCAGGAGGTCGCGGCGGAACACGCCGCAGTACGCGCAGGCGGCCATGTCCTCCGGGTCGTCCTCGACGACGTCGTCCATGCGCACGTCGAACTCCTCCTCGTAGGAGACCAGCTCGTGGCGCAGGGAGAGCTCGTCGGCCAGCTCGACGCAGGCGTCGACGCTGGCGTCGCGGTACCCCTCGATCCCCTCGTGGATCGTCAGGGCGAGCATCTCGACGCGGGGGTCCTTCCCGAACACGTCGTCTAAGATCCGCGTCAGGGCGACGCTGTCTTTCCCGCCGGAGAGCCCGATCACCCAGCGGTCGGGGTCGTCGGGCGTCGCGTCCGGATCGAGGAGGCCGTCCTCGCGGACCCGACGCTTCACGCGCTTCTCGACCGACTCCCGGAGGTGGTGGCCGCAGAGGTGCGCCCCGGAGTAGGCGGCGTGGTGGATCGCATCGCTCCCGCACTTGTCGCACTCCATCGGTGTCGGGTTGCGGTCGCGCGGGGATACCCGTTTCGGGCCGGCTACGTGAGGGAGGTACCGGAGGTGGGTGGAAGCGACGTCGATTCGAACGCTCCCGAGGCGACGGCCATTTATAAATGAACAGTCGCTGGCGGAACGACGGCGAACGCGGTCGAAGCCTCAGCCGATCACCTATAAATCGTCACTGGTAGATCGGCTGAAAACGCCTCCAAATCCCCAGTCGTCCATTTATAAATGATTACTGACAGATCGGCAGCGAACACCTCCAAAGCCCCAGCCGCTCGCTTATAAATGAGTGCTGACAGATCGGCAGACAACACCTCCAAAGCCCCAGCCGCGAGGACTCGCGCGGCTCGCTGCGGTCCTCAGTCGCTCGCTTCGCTCGCTCTTTGTGGTCCTTGCATCGCCGTGCTTCGTCCTCGCGGCTGCCCCTTTGAGTCCCGCCCCGCTCCGCGACCGCACCTCACGCCTCCCCAGCCTCGTCGCTCACGCCCTGCGGGCGTTCGCGACTCCCTCGCGCGTGCCGTCTCGCGGTCGCCGGGGGCGACCGCTCACGGGCACGCGCCACGAGGGTAGTGTAAACGAGCGTTCGACGTCGACAACCCCCGGCCGGTTGTCGCCGGTTCCGACACCGGTTTGTCGCCGGGCCGTCCCGGATCGCCGTGAGCGATTCCCCGACCGGGGTCGACCGCGACCCGGAACCCCGTCCCCTGCGCGAGGACCCGCCGGCGGAGAGCCGCCGGACCCGGCTCTGGCGGCTCGGGTTCAACCTCCTCCCGGCATACCGGGGCACGGGCGCGCGCGTCGACCACATCGCGGGCGACTGGCGCTACGTCCGGATCCGCGTGCCGTTCAAGTGGCGCACCCGGAACGCGGTCGGGACGATCTTCGGCGGCAGCATCTACGGCGCGATCGATCCGGTTTACATGACGATGCTTCAGCGGACGCTGGGCGACGAGTTCACGATCTGGGACAAGTCGGCCGCGCTGGAGTTCATCAAGCCCGGCCGCGAGACGTTGTACGCGGAGTTCGACCTCCCGGCCGCCGAGACCGAGGCGATCCGCGACGCGCTCGGGCCGGGCGAGTCGACCGACCGGAAGTACCTCGTCTCGCTCGTCGACGACGAGGGAGAAGTCCACGCGGCCTGCGAGAAGACGCTGTACGTGCGCCGCGACGAGTAGCCGGGTCGAGTCCGGGCGTCGAAGTTAGGCCGCCGCGGCCGCGACGAACGCCTCTTCGACCGTCTCGACGAACCGGTCGGGGTGCTCGACGTGCGGGAGCAGCCGCGCGCGGTCGAAGACGACGAGGCGGGCGTCGGCGGCGTCCGCCAGCTCGCGGCCGTCCGTGAGCGGGCTCACGGTCGCCTCCCGGCCCCAGACGATCGTCGGAGGGACGTCGAGGTCGGCGAGCGCGGCGGCGAGGTCGACCTCGCTGTTGAGCGTCCCGGAGATGAACGAGGCGGGCGCGAACCGCGCGTTCTCGACGTGGGTCGTGCGCCACTCGTAGTCGGTCCACTCCGCGCTCGGGTTCGCGGGGTCGTCGTAGCCGTGGTCGGCGTTGAAGTAGCGGATCGACGGCTTCGCGGTGATGACGTTGAACAGCGCCCGTCCGACCAGCGGCGCGCGGAACAGCTCCCGCAGCCACCCCTTCGCCGGGCTCGGCCCCGCGGTCGCCGTCGGGCAGACGCCGACGAACCCGCTCAGCTCGACCCCGCCCTCCGTGTCTCCGCCGTCGACCGCCGCGGCGGCGTACGCCGCCGACAGCGAGGAGGCGACGACGGCCGGCTCGTCGAACTCGGCGAGGAAGTCGCGGACGAAGTCCTCGTACAGCGCGGCGGAGTACCGGAGCGGCGGCCGGTCGGAGCGGCCGTACCCCGGGAAGTCGGGCGCGACGACGTGGTAGTCGGCCGCCAGGTCGTCGAACACCGCGCGCCACTCCCCGGAGGAGCCGGCGGCGTTGATCCCGTGGAGTAAGAGGAGATCGGGGTCGTCCGGATCGCCCGCCTCGGTGTACGCGACGTCCATCCCGCGCCAGCGGAAGGTGCGGTCGTCGCCGTCGAGCGGGGACTCCAACTCGCCCTCGTACCGGAGGCCGGTGTTGATCGCGGCGAGCGCGCCGACGCCGAGGACGACACTGCCGAGGAGGTTCCTGAGCTTCATGGAAACCTGTTGGTTCGCTGGCGACTTATACTCGTGGGACGCGGCGGCGCCGTCGGTCGGGTCGAGCGGGCCAGTTGGGCCCGCGGCCGCGACGGGCAGGCCGGTCCGCGACGCGCCCGACCCTCAGTCGTCGCGCTCGTCGCCGGCGGCGCGCTCCTCGTCGACGCAGTCGGCTATCGGGCCGACGATCGCCTCCGCGACCGCGTACGGGTCCGTCTCGCGGTCGCGGACCCGCTCCGCGAGCCGGTCGATCCCGCCGTGCCGCTCGATCTCGGCGGTCGCGAGCGCTCCCACGTCCGCGCGCACGAGCGTGCGGATCTCCGCGGCGTACCGGCGCCGCTCGGTCGTCTCGATCTCGCCGGACTCCCGGAGGTACGCCGCGTGCGCGTCGAACGCCTCGATCAGCGCCGCGACCCCCTCGCCGCTGTTCGCGACGGTCTCCAAGACCTCGGGCGTCCACGACTCGTCGGAACCGTCCGCGTTCGCGTCGGCATCGCCCGCGTGCGCGTCGGACTCGCCGTGCCCGGAACCGTCCGCGTGATCGCCGTCGTGGTGGCCGCCCTCGTGGTGGCCGTCGCCGTGCCCCGCCGCGGATCCGCCCGCGCCGGTCGAGGCCATCGAGGCCGCGCCGTGGTGGCCGGCGCCGCGCCCGGTCGTTCCGCCCTCCCGGCGGTGAACCATCTCCTCCAACTCCGCGACGGTCCGCTGTGCGCCGTCCATGTCGGCCTTGTTGACGACGAAGACGTCGCCGATCTCTAAGATGCCGGCCTTCAGCGTCTGGACGTCGTCGCCGGAGCCGGGCTGGACGAGGACCGCGACCGTGTCGGCGGTGCGGACCACGTCCACCTCGTTCTGTCCGGCGCCGACGGTCTCTAAGACGACCACGTCCTTCCCGAAGGCGTCGAGCGCCTTCACGGCGTCCGCGGTCGCGGTCGAGAGGCCGCCGAGCTGGCCGCGCGCGCTCATCGACCGGAAGAACACGTCCATGTCGCCGACGTTCGACCCCATCCGGATCCGGTCGCCGAGGACGGCCCCGCCGGTGTACGGCGAGGAGGGGTCGACCGCGATCACGCCGACGGTGTCGCCGCGGTCGCGGTAGGCGGCCGCGAGCTTGTCGACCAGCGTCGACTTCCCGGCGCCCGGCGAGCCCGTGATCCCGATCACGTCCGCGCCGCCGGTGTGCTCGTGGAGCGCGGAGACGATCGCCCGGTACCCCGGCGTCCGGTTCTCGATCTTGGTGATGACGCGGGCGAGCGCGCGGTGGCTCCCGGAGAGGAGGTCCTCGACGAGCGCGGCGTCCGCGTCGGTGAGCGACGGCGCGTCCGCGAACGCGGGTGCGTCCGGCCCGGCCATCTACGCGCGCTCCGGGACGTTGTTCCGGATGAACTCGATCGTCTCCTCCATCGGCGTCCCGGGACCGAACACCTCGGCGACGCCCAGCTCCTTCAGCTCGTCCTCGTCCTCGTCCGGGATGATCCCGCCGACGAGGACGAGGGTGTCGTCGAACGCGTCGTACTCCTTCAGCCCCTCGATCACCTTCGGGACGAGCGTGTTGTGCGCGCCCGAGAGGATAGAGATGCCGAGGACGTCGACGTCCTCCTGGACCGCCGCCTGGACGATGTCCTCCGGCGCCCGGTGGAGCCCGGAGTAGACGACCTCGAAGCCGGCGTCGCGGAACGCCCGCGCGATCACGTGTGCCCCTCGGTCGTGGCCGTCGAGCCCGACCTTCGCGACCAGACACCGGACGGCCCGTTCCTGCTGTTCGGCGCTCATACACCCTTCTGGGTCGCGTGCGGGTTTGATTCTAACGGACGATGGGGAAGGTTCGGGCGAGCCCGTCCGAACCGGATCCGCGACCGACGCGTTGAACGCGCGGGCGACCGTACTCCGCTCAATGACCGATAACGCCGAGGGCGACTCCGCCACGGCCGCGAGCGACCGCGACGACCGACTCCCGGCCGAGACGCGGATCGGCCGCGCCGCGCTCCGGGTCGCCGACCTCGACGAGACGACCGCGTTCTACCGGGACGTGGTCGGACTGGCGGTCCTCGACCGCGACGCCGAGCGCGCGACGCTCGGGGTCGACGAGACGCCCCTGCTCGTCTTGGAGCGCGACGCCGACCGCCCCGCCCGGAGCCGGACCGACGCCGGGCTCTTCCACACCGCGTTCCGGGTCCCTTCGCGGGCCGCGCTCGGCGAGGCGCTGGGGCGCGTGCGGGAGCGGTGGCGGCTCGACGGCGCCTCCGACCACCTCGTCAGCGAGGCGCTGTACCTCGACGACCCGGAGGGGAACGGCGTGGAGATATACCGCGACCGGCCCCGGGAGGAATGGCCCGTCGACGACGGCGGAACGCCCCGGATGGCGACCGACCCGCTCGACGTCGAGGGGGTCGCCGCGGCGGCGGCCGGCGAGAGTGAGGAAGGCGGCGCTGACTCCGCCGCCCTCGTCGACCGCGCCCCCGCCGGCACGGACGTGGGGCACGTCCACCTCGAAGTGACCTCGCTGTCGGCGTTCGAGGCCGTCTACGTCGACGGCCTCGGCTTCGAGGTCGGGATGAGCGGCCCGGACGTGCGGTTCGTCGCGGCCGGCGGCTACCACCACCACCTCGGCGCGAACACGTGGCGGGGGCGGACGACCCCCGCCGCGGGGCGCGGGCTCGCGTGGTTCGAGGCGGTCGTCCCCGACGCGGCCGCGCTTGACGCGGTCCGGGACCGACTCGACGCGGTCGGGGCCGACGGCGGCGCCCAGTTCGCGGTCGAAGAGCGAACGGACGGGGTCACCGTGACGGACGCCGACGGCATCGAGGTCCGGGTCCGGGCAGCGGAAACCCAGTCCTTATAAAGAAATACGGTGGCATCGCCGGCGGCGTAGCCGCCGGCTGCCAGAGGCGCGTCGCGCCTCCCTGCGCGCCTGTGAGCGGCCGCCCTCGGCGGCCGCGAAACAGCGCGTGCGAGGGAGTCAGTCGCCTCCGCTTCGCTCCGGCGACTAACGAGGTTGGGGAGGCGTGAGGTGCGATCCCGCGAGCGACCGGAGGGAGCGAGCGGGAGTACGGAAGTCGCAGCCCGCGCAGCGAAGCGAGCAGGACCGTCTTCCGGTAGTGCTGTGCGGGGCGGGACTCAAAGGGGCCAGCCGCGAGGCCGCCGTAGGCGACGTAAGCACTGGAACGAGGGAGCGAACGCAGTGAGCGACCGAGTGAAGCGCGCAGCGAGCGTACGGCGGCCTCGCGGCTGGGGCTTTGGAGGCGTCCACCGTCGATCTCTTGAGGCTTCCGAAGGCGTCGAGACGAAAGCCGGTCCGCCCGCGCCGGGGCGAACCGCGAGCCGCGCTCAGTAGATCAGCTCGTCGTCGTTCTCGATCATGTACAGCGTCCGCGCCGCGACGTTGACCGCGTGGTCCGCGATCCGTTCGAGGTCGCGCACCGCGAGCAGCGCCTGCGACACGTCGTCGAGGGAGGCTTCGAGCGCCTCGCCGTCCGTCGGCGCCGCGCCGTCTCGGGCCGCGTTGCGGGCGCGGTCGGCCTCCAGCAGCTCGCGGACGACCGCCTCGCTCGCCTCCCGACAGCGCTCGTCGAACGCGTCGTCGCTCGCCGCGATCTCGCGACAGGCGTCGGGGTCGCTGGCCGCGTAGGCCGCGACGGCGTCGCTGACCATCTCGCGGGCCGTCTCGCCGAGGGCGCGGGCGTCGACCGCGGGGTGAACGCCGCCCTCCGGGCCGCCGTACGCCGCGAGGTTCGTCGCGAGGTCGGCGACGCGTTCGAGGTCGGTGATGATCTTGAAGGAGGCGGCGACGAGCCGGAGGTCGCCGGCCACCGGCTGCTGGAGCGCGAGCAGCTCCGTACACTCGTCCTCTAAGTCGAGGTACGTCTCGTTGACCTCGTGGTCGCTCTCGATCACCGAGCGGGCGAGCTCGTCGTCGCCCGAGACCGCCGCCTCGACCGCGTCGTCGAGCCGGTCGCAGACGGTCTCGCCCATCGCGACCACGCCGTCCCGGAGCTCGTCGAGCCGCTCCTGGTAGTTCTCGCGGGGCATCTACCCGAACTTCCCCGTGATGTAGTCCTCGACGCGCTGCTCTTCGGGGTCCTCGAATATCTTGGTGGTGTCGTCGTACTCGACGAGCCGGCCACCGGTGAGGAACACCGCGGTCCGGTCGGAGATGCGGGCCGCCTGCTGCATGTTGTGCGTGACGATGATGACGGTGTACTCCTCCGCGAGGTCGTCGATCAGGTCCTCGATCTTCGAGGCCGCGACGGGGTCGAGCGCGGAGGTCGGCTCGTCCATCAGGATGACCTCCGGGTCGGGCGCGATGGCGCGGGCGATACAGAGCCGCTGCTGTTGCCCGCCGGACAGGTCGAGCCCCGAGGTGTCGAGCTGGTCTTCCACCTCGTCCCACAGCGCGGCGCGCTTGAGCGACTCCTCGACGCGCTCGTCGACATCGCCCTCGTATCCTTGAATCTTCAGGCCGTACGCGACGTTATCGCGGATCGACTTCGGGAACGGGTTCGGCTTCTGGAACACGATCCCGATCTTCCGGCGCAGGGCGACCGGGTCGACGTCGTCGTCGTACACGTTCTTGCCGTCGAACTCCACGTCGCCCTCGACGCGACAGACGTCTATCATGTCGTTCATCCGGTTGATACACCGGAGGAACGTCGACTTGCCGCAGCCCGAGGGGCCGATCAGCGCGGTCACGTCGTGCTCGTTGATTTCCATCGAAACGCCGTCTAGCGCCTGTTCCTCGCCGTAGTAAACGTCTAGATCGCGCGTCTCGATGACGGTGTTTCGGGCGGAGAGAGGCGCGCTGCGCGACTCCTCGTCGCCGGTTTCGATCGTCGTCTGTATCTTCGGGGAAGTGTCTGATTCGCTCATTCGTTAGGTCTCACGTGCGTACTTGTTTCGGATAACGATTGCCGTGGCGTTCATTAGCAGCATCAGGATAAGCAACACCACGGCCGCTGCCGGGACGACGCCGTGTCGGAACTCCGGCTTCGCGTTCGCCGACGCGGCGAAGATCTGTAGGGGGAGCGCCGTCGCACTGGAAAACAGCCCGCTCGGCGGGCTGTACTTCGTCGTGGCGACCGCGATGATGACGAGCGGGGCCGTCTCGCCGATCGCCCGCGCCAGCGCGAGGATCGTCCCGGTGAGGGTCCCGGGAATCGCCTCGGGCAGGACGACCTCCCGCAGCGTCTGCCATCGGCTCGCGCCCATCCCGTACGACCCCTGTCGGAGGTCGTCGGGAACGGAGCGCAGCGCCTCCTGCGTCGAGACGATAACGATGGGGAGGATGAGCAGCCCGAGCGTCCCCGCCGCGGAGACGACGACGCCGGTTCCGAAGCCGAGGGTCCGCCGGAACAGCGCGAGTCCGAGCAGCCCGTACACGACCGAGGGGACGCCGGCGAGGTTCGAGATGTTCACCTCTAACAGCGTCGCGAGCCGCCCGCGAAGCCCGGTGTCCGGCGCGTACTCCTCCAAGTAGATCGCCGCGCCGATTCCGACCGGGAACGCGAGGACCGCCATGAACCCGACGATGATTATCGATCCGACGATCTGCGGGTAGACGCCGGCGTTACTCGCGGTCAGCCCGTCCCACGACTCCAGGAGGAGGGTCGGCGTGAGAAACGTGTCCGGATTCTCGATCCCGAACCGCGAGACGACCGCGGCGCCGAGCAGCGTGCCCCCGATCGGGACGAACGGCCCCGCGACGCCGACGCGCCCCTCGGGATTCGTTCGGACCGACCGCGCGACGACGTAGCCCGTGGGGACGACGAACGCCGAGAAGAGGACGACGAAAAGCGACGCGTTGGCTCCGGTAACGATCGACGCCACCGCGACGGCGAACCCGCCCGCGGCGACGGCTCCCCCCGCGACGGCGCCGGCGCGACGATCGCGACGCGAGGCGGTCAGCCACGCGACGAGGAGCGCCACCGGGACCGTGACGAGACCGAAGTACATGATCCACTCCGCGGCGATCCCGAGCGGCCCGCTGATCGGGCCGTCCACCAACGCCGCGAGCCCGATACCGACGAGGATCGACACGGGAACGAGCGGGCCGGTGTATGCCCAGTCGTCCTTCGTCCGATCGTACGCGACGACGAGGACCGGGGGGAGCGACGCGAAGTAGGCGTAGAGAAACACGTCGTAGGGACTGAGCGCGTCGACGACGGCGTACGTGACGAAGCTCAAGAGCAGCCCACCGAACACCGCGGCGAACGTCACGGCGTTCGTCTCCCGCACCGCCGGTCTCCGACGGGCGTACAGCGTGAACGCCGCCGTCGGCGCCACGAGGGTGCCGAAGTAGACGAGGAACCACGACGGCGACGCGGTTCCGGGTTGGAACGCGTCGTTCGAGATCTGCGCGAACAACGCGAGCAACGAGACGATCCCGACGAGCGTCGCCGCGACGAGCGCGACCTCGAAGAGCTGTCCCTTCAGCTGTTGGATCCGGAGTGCGGTGGTTTGCCCGAGTCGGTCGCCGGTAGTGTCTTCGGTTGCCATGTTAGTACTCCTCCCGGAATCGACGCCGGACACCTTCTGCGAGCATGTTCATCGTCAGCGTGATCGCGAACAGCGTGATGCCGAGCGCGAACATCGCCTCGTACGTGGGACCGCTCCCGTACGAGTCGGCGCCGGCGATCTGTACCATCGCCGCCGTGATAGTCTGACTCGACTCCGCGAGGTTGCGGAGGACGTTCGGGAAGTACGGCATCTGCGGGCTCATCCCCATCGCCATCGTGACGGCCATCGTCTCCCCGATGGCTCGCGAGAGCGCGAGCACGTACGACGCGACGATACCGGAGGTCGCCGACGGGACGACGATCTTCGTCGAGACGTCGAACTTCGTCGACCCGAGCCCGTACCCCCCCTGTCGGAGGCTGTCCGGGACCGCACTCAGCGCGTCCTCGCTGATCGACGAGACCATCGGGATGATCATGATCCCGACGACGATACTCGCGGAGAGCGCGTTGAACGTCCCGAGCGACGGCATGACGAGCGTGAACTCCGGGAGGACCGGAACGCCGGCCGGGACGAGCTGTACGGAGAACGGAAGGAAGGCGTCGATCATCGGTGTGACGTACACGAGCGCCATGTAGCCGTAGATCACGGTCGGCACGCCGGCGAGGATCTCCAAGGCCGGTTTCAGTATCGACCGGGCCTTGTCGCTCGCGTACTCGCTGAGGTAGATCGCCGCCGCCAGCCCGACCGGCAGCGCGATGAGCGCCGAGAAGATGGTGACGATGAGGGTCCCACTCACTAGCGGGAGCACCCCGTAGTCTTGAGCGATGACGGGGCTCCAGCTCGTCCCGGTGAAGTACGCGACCGGCGATATCTGCGACCAGAACGAGATGGCTCGTCCCGACAGCGCCAAGATGATCCCGACTGTCACGAGTATCGTCAGGACGGCGCACGCCGCGATCAGACGGCCGTAGAGCCGCTCTTTCCGGACGACGAACCCGCTCCGTTGGAGCGACCCGAGTCCGCTCTCCGATTCCTTGCTCATGTAGATTGGTAAAACGGAAGGTGTGTAATCAGCGTTCCCCTTCGATCCCTACCGGCTGAACTCGTACTCGCCGGCGATCGCCTCTTCGAGGTTGGTGAGGTTGCTCTCGACCATGTCGCTGCTGGCCGGGACGTAGCCGATGTCCTCGGCGACGTAGTCCATCCCGGCCTGATTGATGTAGAACTCGATGAACTCCTGGAGGTGATTCTTCTCCTGGATCTTGCCCATGTGGCCGTAGGTGAACAGCGGCCGGGCGAGCGGGTAGTTCCCGCTCTGTGCGCCTTCGAGGCTCGGCGCGACCGGGTCGTCGCCGCCCTCGCTGAGGCTGAGCGCCTTGACCGAGTCCGGGTTGTTCGTGTAGTACGCGAAGGGGAGGTAGCCGAGCGCGTACTGGTTCCCGGCGACGCCCTGCGCGATCAGGTCGTCCTCCTCGGTCCCCTCGAAGTCCTCGCGGATCGGCTGATCCGCCTCGGTCTCTCCGATGACCGCCTCGATGAAGTAGTCGTACGTCCCCGAGGTGCTCGCCGGGCCGTAGAGGTCGAGCGGCTCGTCGGGCCAGTCGGAGTTGACGTCGCTCCACAGCTCGGGCGGGGTGTCCGGCGACCAGATCGTCGCGAGGTCCTCCAGCGAGATCGAGTCGATGAAGTCGGCCTCGTTGTTGACGACGACGGTGAGCGCGTCCTGCGCGAGGAAGAACTCGACCGGTTCGATACCGTTGTCGCGGCACCGCTGAAGCTCGTCTTCCGTGATCGGCCGACTCGCGTTGTTCATGTCGCTGTCGCCGGGGATGAAGACGTTGTTGAACCCACCACCGCTGCCGTCCCGGGTGAGGTTGAAGTTGATTTCCGAGTTCTGTTCGGCGAACCGACGAGTCACTTCCTGGGCGACCGGATACACCGTACTGCTCCCGGAGATCCGGATGTCTCCGGAGAGCTCCTCTGAGCCATCGGAACCGTCGCCGGACGTACAGCCCGCGAGCGCGAGCGCTCCGGCGCCCGCAAGCGTGGCAAGCGATTTCCGCCGCGTGATCCCCGTTGCGTCCGCGTCGTGGCTGGAAGCCATCACCTGAAGGCAGGCGAGTTCCGGTTAAGTAGTATGCTATGATGGGTATGGGGCGACGCGTACGGCCCCATACGACTATGTGCTACTATATACACTATATAGCGACACGCGTTCGCCGGCGCCGCGGTCGTCGCCGCCGTCGGGCCGAGGGGGTGTCCGTCCCTCTCACGGCCCCGAACTGAGACGTGGTTTTAAGTCCCCGTACCGGGAGAAGCCGGACGAATGACCCCTCCCACCACCGACGGGCCGCCGGCGCCGACCACCTCCCGGGAGGAGGCGTGGGTGGCTCACGCCGCGCTGCTCGACGCCGCGCAGAGCGCGACCGACGAGGACGCCGCGTACCGCCGTCCGATCGAGTCGATAGAGCGCGGCGCCGCGCTCGACGACGAGGACATCGCGCTGCTCCGGGACGCGCTCGTCGACTACCTCGGCGACGCGCCGGTCCGCGACCGAGCCCCCGGACGCGCGCTGCTGCGCCGCACCGACGACGCGACGGACGCGCGGTCGCGGCGCGCGTAAGCCCCGGATCCGCCCGCCTCGCAGAAAAACGACCCTCGACCGCTACGAGCCGGCCTCCACCGCCTCGATCAGCAGCTCCGCGACGTCGACGATCTCGACGTCGTCCTCGAAGTTCCCCGTCTTCCGCCCGTCCTCGAACATCGTCGTACACATCGGGCAGGCGACGACGAACTTCTCGATGTCGTCGCCCGCGTCGGTGTCCTCGACCGCCTCGCGGAGGCGCTCCTCGCTCGGCTTCACGTCTTCCTCGTGCTCGGTCCAGAGCCCGCCGCCGCCCCCGCCACAGCAGAACGAGTCGTCCCGGGAGCGCGGCATCTCGTGGAGGTCGGCGCCGGTCGCGCGGATCAGCTCGCGGGGCGCCTCGTACTCGTCGTTGTACCGGCCCAGGTGACAGGGATCGTGGTAGGTGACGGTGTAGTCGAGCTCGTCGCCGGCGAGGTCGAGCCGGCCCTCGCTCACCAGCCGTTCGACCACCTGCGTCCAGTGGAACACGTCGATCTCCCCCTCCGGGTTCCACGGCTCCTCGCGCTCGAACGGCATCATCGGGTCGTCCGCGAACTCCGCGAAGTCGACCTCGGGGTACTCGTTTTTGATGGTGTTGTACGAGTGCGGATCGGTACAGACGATGTTCTCGAACTCGCAGTCCGCGAACGTCTCGACGTGGTGGCCGGCGAGCTCGAGGTAGAGGAACTCCTCGCCGATCCGGCGGATGTCGTTGCCGTCGGTCTTCTCGTCGTCGAACAGGATTCCGAACGACACGTCGGCCTCGTCGAACAGCCGGGCGAGCGCGCGGGCGACCTTCTTGTTCCGGTCGTCGAAGCTCGGGTAGTCGCCGACGTACCAGAGGTACTCCACCTCCGTCTCGCGGGCGTCCGGGACCTCGACGGCGTCGTCGAGGTCGTCCGTCCAGTCGCCGCGCGCCGACTGCGACTCGCCGAAGGTGTTCCCCTTCTGCATAACGTCCTGGAACACGTCCTGGAGGTTCGAGTCGACCGCCCCCTCGTCGACGAGCTGGCGGTTCATCTTCGTGAACGAGGTGAGGTGTTCGATGTCGACCGGACAGGCGTCCATACACGCCATACAGGACATACACGACTCCATCGACTCGGCGTCGACCACGCCGCCCTCGTCGGCGACGATGGGGACTGTACCACCATCTGCGCTCGCGACGCCGCCGTCCGTCGCCATCGCTTCGCCCCCGCTCCCCGCCACCGGATCGTCGCTCACCGACTCGCGATACGCCTTCAGGTCGAGGATGACGTTCCGCGGGTCGAGGTTGCGACCGACCGTGTCGGCGGGACAGGCGTCGGTACACCGGCCGCACTTCGTGCAGGCGTCGCCGTCCATCAGCTCCTTCCACGTGAAGTCGTCGAGCGACTCCGCGTTGGTGTGGTCGAGGTCGGCGGGGACGTTCGGGAGCCGCGCGCCCGCCTTCTCGTCGCGGGCGACGACGTTCGCGAACGAGGAGATCATGTGGAACGGCTTCGCGTACGGGATCCACGCGACGAACGCGAACGCGAGCAGCGAGTGGCTCCACCAGAGGGCGCCGTAGATCGCCTCGGCGCCGGCGGCCGTGAGCCCGGCCGCCTCCAGCCCGGTCGCGAGCGCCATCCCGACGAAGCTCACCGTCTCGGTCGCGCGCTGCGGCTGCCCGACCATGCTCACGCCCTCGACGAGGAAGCCGCCGACGCCGAGCAGGAACAGCGTCCAGACGAACGCGTCGTCCTCGAAGGAGGTGTGTTTCCCCCACAGCCGCCCCTCGCGCTGCCGGTAGCGGCGGTACGCGGCCATGCCGACGCCGACGACGAACAGCAGGCCGAACGCGTCCACGGCGAACTGGTAGGCGAGGTAGAAGTCGCCGACCCAGAACGACTCGCCCGTGAGCGGGCGGTACAGATCGATGTCGATCCCGAGGATCGTCGTCGCGACGAGTAAGACGAGGAACCCCCACAGCACGAACGTGTGCATCACGCCGGTGTAGAGGTCCCCGTCGAACTGGTTCTCGTTCGCGAGGACGGTCTTCGTCGCGGCGACGACCCGACCGGGGAGGTTCGACAGTCGATCCCGCGGGTCTGCGCTCCCGCGCGCGTACGCCGCGAACCGCGCGTAGACGCCGTACAGGAAGACGAGGACCGCGACGGCGGCGAGCCAGTAGAACGCCGCCTTCCCCACCGGACCGATCGTCCAGAAGGTCTCTCGGGTGGCAGCCTGCAGGGGAGTCATGATCGATCACCGGGATACGGTCGGGTTAAAGCTTGCCACAACGCGGAGTTCGTCGCTCGGGGTTCACGCGGTTCGGGGCTCGGGCTACGCTCCGCCGACGCGCAGCCGCCTCACGCGATCCGCAGGACCGCGGCCGCGAACATCGACGCGGCGAGCGCCAGCGCCGGGGCGTCGACGCGGCGGAACGCCAGCCGCGGGAGCGTCGGGTTCCACGCGAAACACCGGGCGACGAGCGCCGTGCCGAGCCGGTCCGCCCGCGAGAACGCCCGCGAGAGCCCGCCGACCGCGACGAGCCGCATCCGCTCGCGGCGGGAGCGCTCCGCGCCAAGCCGGGCCCGGACCGCCTCGCGCGTCGCGACGAGGTCGCGTTTCAGCAGGGGGAGAAAGCGGAAGACGAGCGCGACGCCGACGCCGAGGAAGACGCCCGGCCGGCCGGGAATCGTCCGCTGGAGCGCCGCGCGCGACTCGCGGACCGGCGTCGAGCGCACGTACGCGGCCGCGACGACGAGCAGCAGGAGGACGCGGTAGCTCGCGAGTCCCGTGGCCGCGGCGCGCTCGACCCGAAACCACGGCGCGCCGAGCGTCGCGCCCGCGACGAGGGGAGCGAAGAGGAGGACCGGGAACGCGACCCGATAGCCCCACAGGTCCCGCGGCCCGCCGTCGGCGGCGACGAGGCAGCCGACCGCCACGAGCGTGAGGAGGGCGAGCCCCCGCGGCGTGGTGTACGCGTACGCGACGGCCGCGAACGCGACCTGAACGAGCAGCTTCGACCGCGGGTCGAGCCGGTGGGCGAACGAGTCGCCGGGGACGAAGGAGAGCGTCATCGGGTCGGCGTTCCGAGTTCGCCGCCCTCCGGCACCCGAACGTCCAGCCCGGGCAGCGCCGACACCGCTTCTTCTGGCGGCGCGTCGACCGCGACCCGCCCGTCCGCGAGCCCGAGGATCCGGTCGGCGAGCGCGGCGACGTCGCGGAGGTCGTGGGTGACGACGACGACGCTCGTCCCCTCGCGGTGGAGCGCCCTGAGCCGCTCGACGACCGATCGCCGGGCGGGCTCGTCGAGACCGGTGAACGGCTCGTCGAGGACGAGGTGGTCCGGTTCCATCGCGAGCGCGCCGGCGATCGCGACCCGTTCGCGCTCGCCCCCGGAGAGAGAGTCGATCCGCTCGCGCTCACGGCCCGCCATGTTGACGGCCGCGAGCGCCTCGTCGACGCGCCGATCGATCTCCGAATGCGAGAGGCCGAGGTTCTCCGGACCGAACGCGACGTCGGCCCCGACGGTCGCGGCGACTAACTGGTCGCGGGGGTCCTGGAACACCATCCCGACCGCCGAGCGCGCGGCGACGAGGTCCTCGGCGACCGGGGTCCCGTTCACCGAGACGGTCCCGGCGTCCGGCTCGACGAGGCCGTTGAACGTCCGAACGAGCGTGGTCTTCCCCGACCCGTTCGCGCCCGCGACGACGAGGAACTCGCCGTCGGGGACGGTGAGAGTGACGTCGTCGACCGCGACGGTGGCCGGGGAGTCGGCGTCGCCCTCGTCGGCGTCGCCCCCGGCGCCGTCACCGTCCCCGCTCCCGGACCGGCCGTACCGACACGTGACGCCGTCGAGTTCGATCACGTCGTCACCTCGCGGCGGCGCGCAAACTGCTCACGTCGCGGCGATCGCGTCGGACCTGACGACGCCGACCGCGGCGGCGATCTTCAGCGCCTCGGCCGGGAGGAACGCGACGGCGCCGACCGTGACCGCCTCGACCGGGCCGAGCGAGAGGACGATCATCAGGCCGGCGACGCCGAACCCGTAGATGACGGCGGTGCCGAAGACCAATGCGCCGACGAGCGTCGGGAGGCCGACGGAATCGAGGTCGCGGAGCGCCGCGCCCCGGTGGACGACCGCGCCGACGGCCGCCGCGGCGATCGGGTACGACCAGAGGTAGCCGGCCGTCTGCCCGACGAGCGCGCCGACGCCGGCCGACCCGCCCTCGAAGACGGGCGCCCCGAGCGCCCCGGCCGCGAGGTAGAGGACGAGCGACGCGCTTCCCCAGACGGGACCGAGGAAGATCCCCGCGAGGAAGACGCCGAGCACCTGAAGGGTCACGTCCACCGGCGAGACCGGGTTCGGGAACGTGACGTACGCGAACGCGCCGACGAGCGCCGCGAACAGCGCGGCGCGCGCGAGGTTCGTCGCCGCCTCGTCGCCGACGAGGTCGACGGACTCCGTGTTCGTTGCCATACCCGAACGGACTCGTAAACCCACTTTAACGTAGCGGTTTACGAGTTCGGAGCGGCTCGGCCGAATCCGAGTTCGAGCACCGAGAGGCCCCCTCGATAATCCTCGGATAATAACGTTCATCCCTACCCGGCGTCCACGACGCGAGTATGCCCAAGATAAGCGTCGAGATTCCGGCGGAGCTGCTCGCCGACCTCGACGAGCACGTCGGCGACGACGGGAAGTTCGTGAACCGCAGCGACGCGGTGCGCGCGTCGATCCGGAAGAACCTCGACCTGCTCGACGAGATCGACGCCCGACACGACCGCCTCGACGGCGATTCCGCGTCGACCGCGGCCGGAGCGGCGGAGGAGACCGATGAGTAGCCGGACTGCTGGCGGGCAGGACGGCCCCTTCCGGACCGATCCGCTAGACCGGTCCGCGGTCGCGGCGGTCGCGCTGATCACGCTGTTCACGGTCGCGCTCGCGACCGCGCAGCTCACGGCCGCGAAGGTGCTCGCGCTGCCGCTGCCGTTCGCGCTGCCGGTGGTCGGTCCGGAGATCCTGCTGCCGGGCGCCGCGCTCGCGTACGCGCTCACGTTCCTCGCCTCCGACTGCTACGCGGAGCTGTACGGCCGGCGGGCGACGCAGGTCGTCGTCAACGTCGCGTTCCTCGCGAACTTCCTCGTGTTGGGACTGGTGTGGTCGACGCTCGCGGCGCCCGGCGTCGACCCCGAGGTGTCGAGCGCCTTCCAGACCGCGCTCGGCCCGGCGGCGAACATCGTCGCCGGCAGCCTGCTGGCGTACGTCGTCAGCCAGAACTGGGACGTGTTCGTCTTCCACGCGATCCGGGACCGCACGGGCGAGGGGATGCTGTGGCTCCGCAACATCGGCTCGACCGCCACGAGTCAGGCGATAGACACCGCCATCTTCGTCGGCGTCGCCTTCTACGCCGCGCCGCTCCTGCTCGGCGTCGGCCCGGTGTTCGACCCGCCGGCGCTGCTCGCGCTCGGCGTCGGCCAGTACCTCCTCAAGCTCGTCATCGCCCTCCTCGACACGCCGGTCGTCTACCTGATCGTCGGCGCCGTCCGGAACTGACCGGTCGGCCGGGACCGCCGTGCGACCCGGTTTCTCCGCTCAGGCGACCGCCAGCGCCCGCGCCGCCCGGTCCGGGAGGTCGGCCGGGACCCGCTCGAAGGAGTCGCCCGCGTCGCGGGTGACGAAGAGTCCCCGGTTCGAGAGCGCCCAGACCGCTCCCGCCGTCCGACCGGACGCGAGGACAGCACGGTACGTGCCCTCGCCGGTCGGGACCCCGCGGTCGTCGAGGCGCTCGAACGACCCGGCGTCGCTCCCTGACTCCGCTCCCGCTCCCTCGCCCCCCTCGCCGCGACGGTAGCGGTACAGGTACGCCTCGCCGCGGCGGTGGGCGGCCGTCGCGCTCTCGGCCGCGCTGACGAGCGCCGTGTCGGGGTCGCCGGGGTCGACCGCGAGCCCCCAGACGTAGCCGTGGTCGAGGCCGGCGTCGCGGACGCCCCACGAGTCGCCGCGGTCGCCGCTCTCGGCGAACCCGTCGCCGGCGGCCGCGTAGACGCGGTCGGGCGCGTCCGGGTGCGTCGCCATCGCGTGATTGTCCCGCCGGGACCCCGGCGGGCGGTCGGTCCACGTCGCACCGCCGTCGGCGGTCACGGCGAGCGCGCCCGCCTCGATGCCGAGGAGCCACCGCTCCGGATCGGCCGGGCAGGGCTCGATCCACCGCACGTGGTGCGTGTCGGGCCGCGGCGGGAACGACCACTCGTCGGCGGAGGGGAGGTCGGTCAGCCCCCCGACGCGCGCCGCCGTCTCGCCGCCGTCCGCGGAGCGGTACGCCCGCGAGGGCTCCGTGCCGATCCAGACGACGTCGGGGTCGTGCGGGCTCGTCGCGACCGCGGTCACCGCGTCGGGGCCGGACCCCTCGGGGCCGAGCGTCGAGGCGGTCGCACGGGCGAACCGCTCGCCGCCGTCGACCGAGCGGAACAGCCCCTCGCCGAACGTCCCGGCGAGCACGCGCGGAGCTGGGTCTCCGGCACCGTCCGCGTGGGCGTCCGCCTCGCCGCGCGCGACCGAGAGGCACTCGACGCGCTGGCCGGCGAGGCGCGTCTCGACCGCGCCGGCCGCGGGGTCGACGATCCGGAGCCCGTCGTCGTAGGCGGCGTAGATGCGCATGGGTCGGCGTTCGGACAGGAGGCTCAAAAGGGTACGCCGGGGGGTGCGGGGCGAGGCGTCGGCGCGTCGGGGCCCGGCGTGTCGGGACCCGGCGCGTGCGACCCGGGGGTCCGCGAGCGCAAGAGACTTACCGCCCGCTCCCGTGTGAACTGTACGCATGGATCTTCGCGTTCAGGGGGACGTTCCCCCCGACCCGTTTCTCGGCGCCGCGGACCTCTTCGAGACCGAGCGCTCCGTGGAGGCGCCGGTCCGCGTCGTGGTCCGCGAGGACCCGGACGAGCGGACCTGGGCCGGCCACTACGACGACCACCACGTGCTGAACGTCTCGCGGCGGGCCGCCACGAGCGCGATGGCGCGCGAGCTGGCGGTCCACGAGCTCGCGCACATGGCGCGCTACGAGGAGGGCCACCCCTCGCACCTCCAGTCGACGGAGGAGGCGCTGTACCTCGGGCTCTCCGGCGAGGAGGTCGAGCGCCGGAAGCTCGCGCACTGCTACCAGATAGCGAACCACATGAAGGACATCTACGCCGACGACATCACGCTCTCGGTGGCGCCCGCGGACAAGCTCCTCGGGTTCCTCGAATCGACGCTGGCGGCCGCCGTCGCGGACCGCCCCGACGTGTCGCGCACCGGCTCGCCGCCCGTGACGGCCGGCGCGGACCCCGAGATCACGGCCGTCAACGCCGCGTTCGCGCTCGCTCTCGTCGAGCGGCACGACATCGCCGGCCCCGACCACCGCATCTACGACCTCGCGCGCGCCGCCGGCAGCGACACGGACGCCGTCGACGTCGACGCGTTCAAAGAGCGGTTCCTCGACCTCGGCCACGACCCCTCCGAGAGCGACTACCGGAAGGCGCTCGTCGCGGCCGCCCGCGCCTACGCGGTTTAAAAGATCAATCCCGCACACGGACGTTCGGTTGCGGACTACGCCTTTTGGAGACGAGACCGGCTGCGGCGATTACTTATAAATAAAACAGCGGTGGCGCGTGCCTGCGAGCGGCCGCCCTCGGCGGCCGCGAGACAGCACGCGCGAGGGAGTCGGCGGTCCGAAGCGGAGCGGAGGACCGCCGACGAGGCTGGGGAGGCGTGAGGTGCCGTGCGGTTGCGGTCGGGCGGGACTCAAAGGGGCAGTCGCGAGGGCGGCGCAGACGACGTAAGCACCGCAGCGAGCAGCGCGAGCGAGGAGCGCAACGAGTGTGCGCCGCCCTCGCGACTGGGGCTTTGGAGGTGTTATCCGCCGATCCACAGTCAGTCATTTATAAGTAACCGGCTGGGGCTTTGGAGGTGTTCACCGTCGATCCGGAATCAGCTATTTATACGTGAGCGGCTGGGCTACGACGGTGTCGTCCGCTGATCCACAGCTTGTTATTTATAAATGAGCATCTGTGGTTTCGCCCGTGTTTGCCACTGAAATGCCGACAGCCATTTATAAACGATCGCTCCGCTCCCCGAAAACGCCGCATTCAGCGTCCTATTCCGCGTCGCTCTGCGCGGGTTCGCCGTCGCCGTCCGCCTCGACCGTCTCGCCCTCGTCGGTCGAGTCGGCCGCCTCGACCGGGGCGCTCGACCCCTTCGCCCGCGCGTCTCCGTCGAGGACGGTGACGCGCGCGGACATGATCCGGGTGTTGTCGACGCGCTCGATGCGGATCCGGATCTCGTCGAACTCGATCTCCTCGCCCTCCTCGACGAGGCGCCCGGCGCGGTTGAACACGAAGCCGGCGAGCGTCTCGAACTCCTCGCCCTCGGGGAGGTCGATGCCGAGGATCTCGTTGACCTCGTCGATGTTCACCTCGCCTTGAACGACCGCGACGTTGTCGTCGACGAACTCCACCGGCGCCTCCTCGTCGCCCTCCAAGATCTCGCCGACGATCTCCTCGACCATGTCTTCGAGGGTGATGATCCCCTCCGTGGTCCCGAACTCGTCGATCACCGTCACCATCTGGAGGCGGTTGTCCTGCATCTCCGCGAGCAGCTCGTCGGCGTTCTTCGACTCGGGGACGTGGAGCGTGGGCTTGACGACGCGCTCTAAGGAGGGCGTCCCCTCGGAGTAGCGCAGCTCGCGGACGAGGTCGCGCACCGTCACCACGCCGATGATGTTGTCGAGGTTCCCCTCGTAGACGGGGACGCGCTCGTGGTCGGCCTGGATGCACGTCTCGATCGCCTCCTCGACGGAGTCCTCCTTCGCGACGGCGGTGACGTCGAGCCGGGGCGTCATCACCTCCTTCGCGATGGTGTTGTTAAAGCGGAAGATGCGGTCGAGCATCTCCCGCTCTTCCTCCTCGATGACGCCCTCGCGCTCGCCCGTCTCGATGATGTCCTGGATCTCGTCGCGGGTGACGTACGTCGACTCGATGGCCGCCGAGCCGCCGATGATGCTGTTGACCCCCTTGACGATGTAGTCGAAGAGGACGACGAGCGGGTACAGCGCGTACTCGGAGGCCTTCAGCGGCCGGGCGATCTTGAGCGCCCACGACTCGGTGTGCTCGACGGCGTACGACTTGGGCGCGCTCTCGCCGAAGATCAGCACGAGCGTCGTGATCCCGAACGTCGTCGCCAGCACCGACTGGCCGCGGGAGAGGTAGATCCCGAACAGCGCGGTGGCGATGGAGGTCATCGCCACGTTGACGATGTTGTTGCCGACGAGGATCGTCACCAGCAGCCGGTGGGGGTTCTGTTTCATCTCGCGGATCGTCTTCGCGCCCGTCACCCCCTCGTCGACGAGGCTGTCGACGCGGTGTTGCGGCAGCGAGAACATCGCGATCTCGGACGAGGAGAAGAACGCCGAGAGCGCGACTAAAAGGAGGATCGCGACGACGCCGAGTGCGGTGATGACCCCGTCGCCCGGCATCGGTACTTGGAGGACGTCGACCAGCGGCGCAGTAGACGACAAGCCCATGTTCGTTTGTCTTCCGTCGGCCCGCGATTAAAGCGTTCCCTTCGAGTACCCTCGGATCGGCCCGCTCTCCCCCCGCCGCTCGCCGGCCCCGCCGCCGCCGAGGGTGCCGCTGCCGACACGATTACCCGTCTCGCGGGCGAATCACGGGACATGAGCGATCCACAGATCACCCTGTACCGGCTCCAGGCGTGTCCGTACTGCGAGCGCGTGGTCCGGACGCTGAGCGAGCTCGACTTGGAGTACCATTCCCGGTACGTCGAGCCGATGCACTCCGAGCGCAACGTCGTCAAGCGCGTCTCCGGCGCCCGGAGCGTCCCGGCGATCGTCGACCGCGAGACCGGCGTCACCATGTCTGAGAGCGCGAACATCGTCGAGTACCTGAAGGGGACGTACGGCGACGCGGCGACCGATGGGGGCCGCGCAGTCGACGACGCGGCGACCGACGGGGGCCGCGCGGTCGACGCCGAGGGGGGTGCCTGAGATGCCCGACTTCGACGTCGTCTCCCTGCCGGAGACCGACCACGTCGCCGAGGGCGAGGTGGCGCCCGACTTCACCCGCCCGCTCGTGAACGGCGAGTACTGGGAGGACCGCGCGCTCGCTGACGTCGTCGACGGTCCGACCCTGCTCCTCTTCCACCCGATGGACGGCACGTTCCAGGGGACGTACCTCTACAACACGGTCGACGACAACGAGTGGAGCGACGACCTCGACGTCCTCGGTCTCTCGGTCTCGACGCCGTACGCCCACAAGCGCCTGCTCGCCGAGCGCGGCGACGGCGTCCGGATCTTCTCGGACCCGGGCGCGGGCGTGATCGAGGAGTACGGCCTCGCGCACGACATCGACGGGATGACGGGGATCACGGAGAGCCGCCCCGCCGTCTTCCTCCTCGATTCCGACCGCACCGTCGAGTACGCGTGGGTCGCGAGCGAACACCCCGAGTTCCCCGACGCCGAGGCGATCGGCGACGCGGTCGCCGACCTCGTCGACTGATCGGCGCCGCGCCCGCCGACCGACGCGAGCCCGTGCCCGCCGAGCGCACACTCGTCACCCTTTTTCAACTCGACCCCGAACCGTCGCCCGTGACAGCCGACAGGAGCAGCGACCGGCCGGACCGATCCGAGGAGCTGCGCGCGGCGGCCGCCGCCGTCGACCGCGGCGACCTCGTCGTCTACCCGACCGAGACGGTGTACGGGCTGGGCGCCGACGCGCTCGACCCCGACGCCGTCGAGCGCGCCTTCGAGCTGAAGGGCCGCGACCGGTCGAACCCGCTCTCGCTCGGCGTCGCGAGCGTCGACGACGCGCTCCGCTACACCCGGCCGACCGAGCGCGCGGTCGCCTTCGCTCGAGCGTTCCTCCCGGGGCCGGTGACCGTCGTCGTCGAGCGCGGCGACCGGGTGCCCGACGCGCTCACCGCCGGGCGCGACCGCGTCGGGATCCGCGTGCCGGACCACGACCTCGCGCGGGCGCTGCTGGACGAGGCCGGACCGATCACCGCAACGAGCGCTAACGTCTCCGGCACGGGCAGCGTCACGAATCCGGACGACCTCGACGACCGAATTCGCGACGGGGTCGCCGCCGTGATCGACGACGGGGAGGCCCCCGGCACCGAGAGCACGGTCGTCGACCCCGAGGCGGGGACGATCCACCGGCGCGGCGCGATGGCCGGCGCCATCGAGGCGTGGCTGGCGGACCCGCCGGTAGAGGAGTGAGGAGAGCCGGCAAAAGGCGTCCGTCTGTGCCGGTTAGACGGAGAGTTCGCCCTTCGCTTTGACCACGTTCAGGTCCTCGGCGTCGACCGTCTCGACGTCGAGCCAGTGGGGGACGTACTCGCGTTTGTCGTACGCCTCGCGCTCGTCCTCGGTGCCGACGGTACACCAGAGCTGCGGCTCGTCCGGACCGTGCCAGCCGCCCTGAACGTTGATTCCGAAACAGACCAGCTCCTCGCCGTCGTGCTCGATCACCGCGTCCCGCCGGATGTCGGGGTCGCCGCGGATGATGAGGTGGTGCATGTGCCGGCGTTCGCGTGTTCCGGGCTTAATCGCTTCGATACCGCGGATCGGATCGCGGCGGCTCCCCGCGGGATCGAGTGGGGCGGGTCGGCGCACCGCCGGCGTGACGCTCACCAGCCCGCGTCGAGGTCCTCGACGAGCGCGCCGAGGATCTCGCGGGTCGTCGCGGCGACGATCGGTTCGAGCGCGTCCGGATCGCTGTTCGTCGGATCGCCGAGCCCGCCCAGCTCGGTCACCTCGTCGAAGTACTCGTAGCTCCGGGTGCGGGGCATCTCCGCGGCCTCCTGCGGCTCCTTCTTCTCCGTCCGAACGAGATCCGGACGGTACAGCTCGACGAAGCTCGTCTCGTGGTCGCCGGCGTGACCCCACCCCTCGCCGTACGCCTCCTCGAGATCCTCCTCCGCGAAGTCGGTCCAGTGGACGAAATGAACCGTGAGGTCGGTGTCGCGGCCGAGCCGATCGGCGGCGATCGACAGCGGCTCGCGGTTCCCGCCGTGGCAGTTCACGATCAGTAGCCGGTCGACGCCGTGTTCGACCACCGACTCGCCGATCTCACGGACGACGTCGACGTACGTCTCCGTCGAGAGGGTGATCGTCCCCGGGAACCGCATGTGGTGTTCCGACTGGCCGTACGGCAGCGTCGGGAGCCGTAGCATGTCGAGGTCGAACTCGTCGGCGGCGTCGACGAGCTCGGCGGTGAGGTGGTCCGCGCGGAGCGTGTCTGTCGACACCGGGAGGTGCGGGCCGTGCTGCTCGATACTGCCCGTCGGGAGGACCGCGAAGTCGGCCTCGTCGATCGCGTCCCCCGCCGCTTCCCACGTCATGCCGAACAGGTCGGCGTCCGTCTCTGGCATACCGTCGGGTGCGGCGTCGGGCGAGGAAAAGCTCGGGGTCGAGGCGACCGCCTCAGCCGGAGTAGTAGTACTCGCCGTCGCGCTTCTGCTGGCTGTCGAGCTGCGACCCCGGCTTGTTGATCCGGGGGCGGCCGGTGCGCTCGTCGCGGCGGAAGGTGATCTCCAGGTCGGCGAGGAACTCGTTCATCCCGTCGCGCATGTCCTGCGGCGGCGCGGCGCGGCCGCGCTCCGCCGGCTCGCCGTCGAACACCATCAGGCGGTCCGCGAGGAGGTCGATCATGTAGATGTCGTGGTCGATCACCATCACGGTCGCGTCGTGGTTCTCGGCGTACCGGCGGATCGCGGTCGTCGCCCGCACGCGCTGCTCGACGTCGAGGTGCGCCGAGGGCTCGTCGAGCAGGTAGAGGTCGGCGTCGTCGGAGAGGCACGCCGCGATGGCGACGCGCTGGCGCTCCCCGCCGGAGAGGTCCGAGAGGTTCTGCTCCATGATCCGCTCCAGCTGGAGCGGCTGGGCGATCTCGGTGTTCCAGTAGGAGGAGCCGAACTCGTCGGTGATAGAGGAGAGGAACGCGTCGACCCGCATGTGCTGGTCGATGTCGATGTACTGCGGCTTGTAGGAGATGTCGAGCGCGAAGTCGAGCTCGCCCTCGTCGGGCTCTAAGTCGCCCGTGAACAGCTGCGCGAGCGTGGACTTCCCGATCCCGTTCGGGCCGACGACGCCCAGCACCTCGGAGCGGTTGATCTCGCCGCCCTCGACGCGGAGCTCGAACTCGCCGTCGCCGTACGACTTCCGTAAGTCCGGGTACTCGATCAGCGTCTCGCTGCGGGAGGCGACCCGCGGCGCGTGCTCCTCGAAGGTGATCGCGGAGGGACGGATCCGCATGTTCTCGTTGTCGAGGTACCCCTTCAGGTACTCGTTGATGCCCTTCCGGACCGATTTCGGGTCGGTGATGACCCCGTACGCGCCCGGCTCCCCGTACGCGACGTGGAGCGTGTCCGCGAGCAGGTCGAGGATCGCGAGGTCGTGTTCGACGACGAGCATCGACCGGTCGGCGGCGTCGTCGTCCGCCAGCTCGCGGATGAGCCTAGCGACGATCATCCGCTGGCCGATGTCGAGGTACGGCGTGATCTCGTCGAGGAAGTAGAAGTCGGCGTCGCGGGCGAGACACGCCGCGATGGCGACGCGCTGGAGCTCGCCGCCGGAGATGGAGTCGATGTCCTGGTCCATCACCGGCCGGATGTTGAGCCGGTCGACGAGGGAGTCGAGCGCGCCGCGCTCGTCGGTCCGCTCCAGCAGCTCGCGGGTGTTGCCGTCGAACTGGTTGGGGATCTGGTCGACGTACTGCGGCTTGCGCGCGACGGTCACGTCGCCGTCCCGCAGCGATTCGAGGTAGCTCTGGAGCCCGGTACCGCGGAAGCGGTCGAGCACGCGCTCCCAGTCGCCGTCGGCGGCGTGGTCGCCGAGGTTCGGGACCATCTCGCCGGCGAGCGCGTGGACCGCGGTGGACTTCCCGATCCCGTTCGGCCCGAGGATGCCGGTGACGCTGCCCGGCTCCGGCGTTGGGAGGCCGTACAGCGAGAACGCGTTGTCGCCGTAGCGGTGGACCGGGTCGTCGTCGAGCTCGGAGGGGAGGTTGATGATCTCGATCGCGTCGAACGGGCACGACTGGACGCAGATGCCGCAGCTCTCGCCGAGACAGATCTCCTCGGAGATGTGGATCTGGTCCGGGTCGCCCTCCTCGGCGTCCTCGCCCCGCTCCGTGATACACTCCTTGCCCGTCCGGTTGGGCGGGCAGTCCTTCATACACTCGTAGTTGCAGCGGTCGGGCTGACACCGGTCGAGGTCCACGACCGCGATGCTGTCGTCGGCCATCTCAGACCCCCAGGTCGACGGCGGACGTCAGCAGGACGGTGTAGCTGATAAACCAGAGGGTGAACGTGAGAAACGCCACGTAGAGGTTGTCTTTGATCCCGAGGTCGCCGACGCCGACCGCCTTGAATATCGGGTACTGGGCGATGACGAACGCGCCGAGCACGAAGACCGCGGTGGTGCTCGCGGCGGACGCCGGATCGGTGCCGACGTAGACGGCCGAGACGACGCCGGCCGCGATCCCGGCGAGACAGCAGATGGTCGTGACGACCACGCCGCGCGCGTGGTCGGACAGGCCCGAATCGTCGCTCATGCCTTCGGATCCGCGAGCGCCCGTGAAAAGCCGTTCGTTCCCGCCGCCGCCCGCGGCCGCGACGGGGCGACCGGGGGTTTGCTCCGCTCGTCGACTCGGCGCGCGACGGCGCGGCCGAGGCGCGCGCGAGCTAAATCGCTGACTGACTGGTCAGTCCAGCGGCCGATTACCAGAACTTTCTGCCGGTATTCGGCCCAAAAATCGGCCGGTTTTGCCGGTGAAACCCGCTCAGACGGCGGGACTCCATCAACATTTATGAGCGTGTACGGTTTCGAATCGTAACGATGGAAGGAACTCAAACGGAGGGGCTCGACGACCTCCCACCGAGCGCCAAACTCGTCTTCAAGGTGCTCGAGTACAACGGACCGCTGACCCAGAAGGGGATCGTCCAAGAGTCGATGCTGTCGGCCCGCACCGTCCGGTACGCGCTCGAACGGCTCGAAGGGATCGACGTCGTCGACGAGGACGTCTACTTCGCGGACGCCAGACAGAACCTCTACAAGCTGACGGAGCCGGCACAGGAGTTCACCGCCGACGAGAGCGAGGCCTCCTGTACCGCCGACTGACGCTCCGTTTCCCGTCGTCCGCACGGTCTCAGTCTTTAAAAACCCGCCCGCCGATGACCCCGAGCGGCGCGTCTCCGTCACGCCTGCCGCTCCGCGGTGTTCGGCTACTCCGGCCGCTCCGCTTCGCCCTCGCGTGCGCCGCGGACCGCCGCCGCTATCGTGAGGACGACCGCCACCGACAGCGCCGACGTCGCCGCCAGCACGAACGCGAGCAGGAGGAACCAGACGTCCGGCCCGAACAGCGGGTAGTCGCGCGTGTCGATCACCGGCCCGAGCAGTTCGAAGGTCCGGACGAGGTACAACAGGACCGCGAGCAGCGCCCCGGCCGCCGCGCCGACGCGGACGTTGCGGTAGAACGACAGCGACTCCAACAGAACCAGCATCGGCGGCTTCGAACTGTCCTCGCTCACGGGAGGTCGTACGGCCGGCGACCGCAAAGAGTCATCGGAACGCGACCCGCGGTGCGGGCAGTCCGGTGCGAGCGACGGCGGATCCTCACGATCGAAACGGACGTACGAGAACCTGACGCCGTTAGTGACAGCCGTCAAGTGGGTCGGTGGAAAACCGACGCGTATGCCCAGAGTCGTGCTGTCGGCGTTCCCGATGATAGACCCGGAGACGTACCGCGAGGTCCTCGCCGACGCCGTCGACGAGCCGGTCGACGTCGAGGTCGCGGAGCTGGGGTCGACGGAGCGGCTGATCGAGGCCGCGGCCGGCGCCGACGCGGTCGTCACCGACATCGACACCCCCGTGACCGAGGCGGCGCTCGACGCCACTGAACTCGACGTCGTCGTTCGCTCGGCCGTCGGCGTGGACAACGTCGACGTCGCGGCGGCCGCGGCGCGCGGCGTGACCGTCACCCGGGTGCCCGACTACTGCACCGAGGAGGTGGCGACCCACTCCGTCTCGCTGCTCCTCGGCTGCCTGCGCTCGCTGAAGCCGTACGACGACGCGGTCGAGGACGGCGGGTGGAGTTGGGAGGTCGGCGCCCCGACCCGACGAGTGAGCGCGTCGACGATCGGCCTGCTTTCGTTCGGGCCGATCGCGCGGCAGGCGGCCGAGCAGCTCTCCGGGTTCGGCGCCGACCTCGTCGCGCACGACCCGTTCGTCGACGCCGACGAGATGGCCGACTACGGCGTCGAGAAGGTCGCGTTCGAGGCGCTGTTCGACCGCGCCGACCACGTCGGCGTCTACGCGCCCCTGACGGACGCGACGCGGGGGATCGTCGATGCGGACGCGCTTGCGCGGCTGAGCGAAGACTCGGTCGTCGTCAACGTGAGCCGCGGCCCGGTCGTCGACGCCGACGCGCTGCTCGACGCGCTCGAAGCGGACGAGATCAAGGCCGCCGGCCTCGACGTTCTCGCCGAGGAGCCGCCCGAGGACGACCCGCTCGTCGGCCGCGACGATACCGTGGTCACGCCGCACGCCGCGTGGTACAGCGAGGAGGCGAGCGACGACCTGAACCGGAGCGGCGCCGCCGACGTGGCCGCCGTGTTGAACGGCGAGACGCCGGACGGTCGGGTCGACCCCGACGCGGACTGGCTGTAGGCACGGCGGTGGTTGCGGGCGGAGCGACGAGAGGGGCTACAGGCGGTCGAGCGCGTCGAAGTCGTCGCCGTCGTCAAGGTCGTCATCCCCCGAGTCGTCCGGGTCGCCGGCGTCGAGCAGGTCGTCGCCGTCCCCGCCCGGGTAGCTCGCGTCGAGCCCCGCGGCGAGGCCGGCCCCGAGGTCGTAGGTGTCCCGCACCGTCTGCGCGAGGACGCCGTCGCGGTCGAAGACGACGTAGACGGCGACGAACTCGTGTTCAGCGGGGCGTAACACGAACACCTCCCGCGGGTCGTCGTCGTCCCGCGACTCGTTCACGCGGGCGACGAGCGGCTCGATCGGGAGCCGGCCCGTCCGCACCTCGTCGAAGGTGTCGCTGCCGGGCGCGTCGGCGAAGAGGTATAACGCGCCGTTGGGGTCGCCGTCGTTCGATCGGGTCGTGATCGAGCCGACCGGCTCCCCCTCGGCGCGGATCTGTCGCCACGTCTCGACGGCCGCTTCGAACATCCCCTCGACCCCGTCGGCGAAACGGAACCGGGTCTCGCGGACGACCTCGACGTCGCGGAAGCGTGCGGAGCCGTCGGTCCACGCCAGCGTCGCGTCGACGACGAAGCCGGGTTCGAGCGCGTCGACGGCGTCGGCGAGGTCGCCCTCGTACCCCTCCGCGGTGGCGTAGAGGGGGTCGAAGCGGTCCTCGGCGTCGGGGTCCGTCGGGTCGACCGGCTCGTCCGCGAGTTCGACGAGGACGAACTCCTCGGCGCCGTCGACGACGGCCGCGTCAGCCTCGTCGTCGCCGCTCCCCGCCTCGTCGTCGCCGCTCCCCGCCTCGTCGACCGCGTCGGCCGCGCCCGACTCGTCGTCGATGTCCGGCCGTCGGCGGCGGTCGTGGACGCGGAACCGGCCGCTCGTCGTCGGGTCCATACCCGTCGGTGGGGCGGCGGGCGGAAAAGCCGGTCGGAAGCGGAGCGGCGCGGTCGTCCCCCTCGGGTCTCGGCCGCGTATCCGACTCGGATCCCGGTCGCGGATCCGTGTCGTTATGGGGCCGCCAACCCAATGAACCGGTAAATGGGGATCCTCGAGGACAAGTCGAACGCCCGGCTCTTCTACAAGTACCTCTCGAAGGTGTACGACCGGATTAACAGCTTCAACTGGAACGAGGAGATGCGCGCGGAGGCGCTCTCGTGGCTGGAGTTCGGCGACGACCCGACGGTGCTCGACGTGGGCTGCGGCACCGGGTTCGGCACCGAGGGACTGCTCGAGCACGCCGACGACGTCCACGGGCTCGACCAGAGCGTCCACCAGATGGAGAAGGCGTTCGAGAAGTTCGGGAAACACGACAGGGTGAACTTCTACCGCGGCGACGCCGAGCGGCTCCCGTTCCGCGACGACGCGTTCGACGTCGTCTGGTCGTCCGGCTCCATCGAGTACTGGCCCAACCCCGTCGAGGGGCTGCGCGAACTCCGCCGCGTCGCGAAGCCCGGCGGACAGGTCCTCGTCGTCGGCCCCGACTACCCCCACAACCTGATCCTCCAGCGGGTGGCCGACGCGATCATGCTGTTCTACGACGCCGACGAGGCCGACCGGATGTTCGAGGCGGCCGGCTTCGAGGAGTTCGAACACCACATTCAGCAGGCGACCCCCCAGAGCCCGCGCGCCATCACGACCGTCGCCCGCGTCCCGGGCGGCGACGAGGCGGGCGGCAATTCCGCGTCGGGCGCCGGGGAGTCCGCGTCGGCGGCGCCCGACGCCGAGTAACGGCGCCGACGCCGACCCCGCCCGAGGCGCGCGTTTTTACCCGGGTTCGACGACCGTCTCCAGCGCCGCGACCGGCTGGCCGTCGGCCGTGATTTCGACCGCGACCCGCCGGCCCGGTTCGAGCGTCGGGTCGTTGGTGTCCGCGACGCGGAACGTCGCCGTCTCCCCGACGCGCAGCGTGTCGCCGCCGGCGGAGTTGAACGCCCCCGTCGGCCCGGGGTGGAAGCCGGCGGCCGAGAAGAACGGGACGGGCGGCTGTTCGTCGAGCGGCTCGCCGTCGACGCTGACGCGGACCGTCACCGCGGAGACGTCGATCGGGTCGCCGCCGCGGTGGTCGATCGCGATCCGGTCGTCGGTCGCCGACAGCGACAGCACCGCCGACGGCGGTACCGTCGCGCTCGGGCCGTCGAGCGCGGCGGCCGCGACGCCGCCGGCTAACACGACCGTGATCGCGATGAGCAGCACGCCCGCAACGGGCGCGATCCCTCGGGCGCGACGAACGACTGGTGGCACGGCGGCCCTGCGGCGGTTTCGGGTAAAAGGGTCGGCCCGGGAGGCGGCCGAGTCGGGCCGTCACTCGTCGTCGACCGGCCGCGGCGTCGGGAGCGGCTCGATGTCGCCGAGGACGACGACGCGGGGCTCGTCGACGACCGTGATGCGGTACGTCTCGGCCGGCGAGAGCGTCCGGACGACGCCCGCGTCGTTCGTGGTGCCGATCGCCTGACTGTCGCCGTCGCCGACCGACTTGGTGACCGTCACGCCAGGGATCGGCTCGCCCGTCTCCTCGTCGCGGACGGTGACGGTCACGGGACCGCCCGGATACGTCCGCTCGACGGTGACGTTGAACCCGTCGCCGGTCTCCGACACCGGTTCGCTGTCGGGAAACGCAGACAGGTCGATCCACTGGTGTTCGACGAACACCTGTTCGGTCCCGCCGCTGACGAACGTCCGGAGAGTACCGAACTCGTGGGGGATCGTGATCCGGTGGACGGAGCCCGCGCCGAAGGCGTCGGGCTCGCGGAGCGCCGCCGTCTCGGGGTAGGCGGCCTCGGTCATCTCGATCGCCGCGTCGTTCGTGATGTCGCTGCCCCCGCGGTCCCAGCGGTCGGTGCGGAACACCTCGCGGACGTACTCGCCGTCGACGACCGTCGCCAGCACGACGGCGCCCTGACTCGACTGTACGTAGATGTCGCTCGGGCCGGTTTGTCCGCGAGCGATCGCGAGCGCGTGGTCGCGGACCGGTCCCTCGTACACCTGAAGCGCCACCTGAAGTTCGTCGAGCCGGCCGGGCGAACTGAAGTCGTCGGTCGCCTCGGCGAGCTCGTCGATCGCGTCGAGCCGCTCGTCGTACTCGCGGGCGGTCGCGGCCACGCGGACGAGCTCGTCGACCAGTTCGCGGTCGCTGAGTTCACCGGACGCGTGGGCACTGAACGCGTTCGCCTGTTGGCTGTTGAGCGCCACCTCGGCGCGCTCGACGCGGTTGATCTCCGCGAGGATCTGCTGTTGGCGTTCGACGCCCCCCTCGGCGCGTTCGATCCGGTCGACGACGGCGGCGGTCTCGAAAGCGGCGTCGGCGTCGGCCGTCGCGAACCCGAGCGACGACCCGAGGTCGGGACCGCGAGTGTATTCGCTGACGCGCGTCGCCGCCCCTGGCGGCGTCGAGAGCGTTCGGAGCGTGAGGTTCGCCGTGTCGATCTGCGGCGTCGTCTGCCCGGTGGCGGTCGATGCCGAATCGGCGGACAGCGGGGAATTGACGGAAACGGTCGAATCGACGGACGGCGCCGGATCGGCGGAAGCGGCCGAATCGGCGGAGTGCGAGACGGCGCCGGGCGCGGTGACGCCGGCGACCGGGGCCACGAGCAACAGGACCGCGACCGCGGCGATCGGGAGGGCTCTCATCGTCCGGGAGTTCGACCCGCGACACAAAAATCCACCCACTACGGTCGGCCGGGGGGTGCGGGCCGCTCCGACGCGGTCGAATCCGGTCCAGGCCCCGGTTGCGGCGAGCGTTCTCGCGGACGTCGTGTCAAAAAACAGTGTATGGAAAGCGTTTTGCCCGGCGCGCGAGTTCCCCGGGACGTATGCGGCACCCCGCCTTCCGCGCGCTCCTGATCGCCGTCGTCGCGCTCGCGCTGGTCGCGAGCGCCGGCGGCGCGTCCGACGGCGCGACCACGACCCCCTCCCTCCTCGACGCGGACGAGGCCCCGGCCGACGTTCCGACCGTCGGCGACGACCCCGACGGTCGCGACGCGGTCGGGGACCGCTCGACCGCGGTCCGACAGCAGACCGGCGACGGCGTCGCCTCCCCCTCCGCGACGCGGATCCGAATCGAGCTGAACCCCGACCGCAGCGCCGACTGGACCGTCGCGGTCCGGTACTCGCTGGCGGACGAGAACGAGACGAGGGCGTTCAGAGACGCCGGCGCCCGCTTCCGCGACGGCGAGGTCGGCCCGAGCGCCGAGCTGTTCGAGGGGTTCCGCCGCGAGGCGAACCGGAACGTCGACCGGTCGATGGCGATCGAGGACGTCGAACGCGAGGTCGTCGTCCACGAGAACCCGGGCGAGTTCGACGTCGCCACGGAGGAGGCGGTCGCGGTCGGCGAGCTCCGGCTGCGCTTCACCTGGACGTCGTTCCTCGCGCAGGACGGCGAGAGCCTCGTTCTCGGGGACGCGCTGACGACGCCCGGTAACGAGACGTGGCTCCGGAGCCTCGAAGCGAGCCAGACGATGGAGGTGGCGACGCCGGAAGGGTACACGGTCACCGGGACGCCGAGCAGCGCCGTGACGCAGCTCTCGGACGGCGACGTGATCATCGAGGGGCCCCAGACGTTCGAGGGGGGCGAGCCCGTGGTGATAGTGTACGGGCCCGCCGGAGCGGGGCCCCCGTGGACGATGTTGATGGCCGCGATCGTGCTCGCCGCGGCCCTCGTGGCCGGGAGCGTCGTCGGGTACCGGCGGATCGGCGCCGGGGAGAGCGACCCGAACGAGTCGGCTGCGATCGGCGGCGAGGAAACGGCGAGCGGTCCGAACGCGATGGACGTCGACGACGCCGGCCCGAGCCCGGGAGATGACGCAGGCGCCGACGCGGCCGACGAGGCGGCCGACGGCGACGGGGAGGACCTCTCGCTGCTCTCGGACGAGGAGCGCGTCGAGCGGCTCCTCGACGCGAACGGCGGGCGGATGCGACAGGCCGACATCGTCGCCGAGACCGGGTGGTCGGACGCGAAGGTGTCGCAGCTGCTCTCGGCGATGGCCGACGAGGGGCGCGTCGAGAAGCTCCGGCTCGGCCGCGAGAACCTCATCTCGCTGCCCGACGGCGAGGATAGCGAGGGCGGTGAGGGCGGCGCCGGCGAGTAGCGAACCGGCTGCCGACGAGCGGCGGCACCGGCCGCGCCGACCGGCGGACCGAACGACGGGCGGGCCGGCGGACCGAACGACGACCGGCCCGAGCGGAAACCGATGGTCCGCCGTCGCCCGTTCCGAAAACCATTACAGGGCGAGCGACCGAGTATCGATCATGAAAGTTCTGGTGACCGTCAAGGAGGTCGCGGAGGCGGACGACGACTTCGCGATCGAGGGGACAGACATCGCCGAGTCCGACCTCGAGTACGACCTCAACGAGTGGGACGACTACGCCGTCGAGGCCGCGGTCCAGCTCGCCGAGGCCGGGATCGCGGACGAGGTCGTGACCGTCACCGTCGGCCCGGAGCGCGCCGAGGAGACGATCCGGATGGCGCTCGCGAAGGGCGCGGACCGCGCGGTCCGGGTCTGGGACGAGGCGCTCGACGGCGGGTTCGCCGACGTCGCCTCGAAGGTCGCCCTGTTCGAGGCGGTCGTCGACGAGGAGGAGCCGGATCTCATCCTCGGCGGCGTTCAGGCCGCCGACACGGGCTTCGGCGCCACGGGCGTCGCGCTCGCGGAGCGGATCGGCTTCGAGCACGCGGCGGTCGTCAACCAGCTCGACGTGGACGCGGACGCCGGCGTGGCGCACGTCCACCGCGAGCTGGAGGGCGGCGTCGAGGAGCTAACCGACGTCGACCTGCCGGCGGTGTTGACCGTCCAGACCGGGCTCAACGAGCCGCGATACGCGAGCCTTCGCGGCATCCGACAGGCGCAGCGCAAGGAGATCGCCGCGAGGGACCTGTCCGACCTCGGGCTGACCGCGGACGACGTCGAGAGCGCGCTGACGATCACCGAGATGTACGAGCCGGAGAGCGAGTCCGACGCGGAGATCATCGAAGGCGACGCCGGCGAGTCCGCGGGGCGCCTTGCCGAGGTCCTCCGCGATAAGGGGGTGGGCGCGTGATGGCCGACGTGCTCGTCGCCGCCGAACACCGCCGCGGCGCGCTCCGGGACGTCACCTACGAGGCGATCACGGCCGGGCGGGAGCTCGCCGACGCGCGCGGCGGCGACCTCCACGTGGCCGTCGTCGGCGGCGACGTCGACGGGTTCGCGGAGGAGCTCAACCGCGAGGGCGTCGACGCGATCCACGCCGTCGACGACGGCGAGGAGTTCGACCACAACGCCTACCAGGCGGCGGTCTCGACGCTCGCCGACCGGATCGACGCCGGCGCGGTGGTGCTGCCGAACTCCGTCAACGGGCTCGACTACGCGCCCGCCCTCGCCGAGGCCCTCGGCGTCCCGATCGTGACCGACGCGGTCGGATTCGACTACGACGACGGGCTCACCGTCACCCGCGAGATGTACGGCTCGAAGGTCGAGACGACCGTCGACGTCGCCGGCGACCGGTTCGTCCTCACGGTCCGCGGCGGCGAGTGGCCGCCGGCGGAAGGGGTGGGCGACGCGACCGTCGAGGCGGCCGACGTGGACATCCCCGAGTCGGGCGCCCGCGTCACGGGCTTCGAGGAGGTCGGCGGCGGCGACGTCGACATCGCGGACGCCGACGTGCTCGTCTCGGTCGGCCGCGGTATCGAGGAGGAGGAGAACCTCGAACTCGTCGAGGAGCTCGCGGACGCGCTCGGCGCGACGCTGTCCGCCTCGCGGCCGATCGTCGACAACGGCTGGCTGCCGAAGAACCGGCAGGTCGGCCAGTCGGGGAAGGTCGTCACGCCGGACGTGTACATCGCGGTCGGCATCTCCGGCGCGGTCCAGCACGTCGCCGGCATGAAGGGGTCCGACACCATCGTCGCGATCAACACCGACCCGAACGCCCCCATCTTCGACATCGCCGACTACGGGATCGTCGGCGACCTCTTCGACGTGGTGCCCGAGCTGATCGACGAGTTCGCGTAGGCCGGCGGCGCCGTTCCGGCAGTAACGTTCTTTGACTCCGGTCGAGAACCGGACGGGCAGACGGCGTCCGCCGTCGGCTCCCCGATGATCCCCATCCGCGCCGCCGTCCCGACGACCGAGGAGGCGAGAGCGCTGCTCGTCGGTCTCAGCCGGGCGATCGACGGCGATTGGGACGCGATCGCCGCGGAGCTGGCGGGCGAGGAGCCGGACGCGGCGCTGCTCGATCTGGTGTCGGAGCCGTTCGCGTCCGTCGACGACGTCGCCGAGCGGCTGGCGCGGACCGAGTCGTACCTCCGCGAGCGCGGCGACCGGCGCGCGGTGTTCCTCACGGTGTACAGCCGGATGACGGCGGCCGTCCGGAGCGCAATCGACGACGGCGCGTTCGTCGACTCCGAGTGGGCGGCGTCGTACCTCGTCGCCTTCGCGGAACGCTACCGGCGGGCGCTGGTCGCGTTCGAGCGCCGGTCGTTCGACTCGCTCCCGCGGCCGTGGCTGATCGCCTTCGCCGCCGCGGCCCGCGGAGAGACGCTGGTCGCGCAGGACGCACTGCTCGGCATCAACGCGCACATCACGTACGACCTCACGTACACGCTCGGCGACGCGGGGATCGACCCCGACCGCGACGCCAAGCGCGAAGACCACGACCGGATAAACGCGATCCTCGCGCGGCTCGTCCAGACGGCGCAGGACGCGCTCGTCGAGGCGTACGACGCGGTCGGCGTCGCCGGGATCGACGCGCTGTTCGACCCACTCGACGACCGGCTGGCCCTGCTGGGGTTAAAGGGCGTTCGGGAGTTCGCCTGGCGGAACGCCGTGTTGCGGGCGGACCTCCCGGAATGGGCCGGCGGGCCGTACGTGGACTGGCGGACGGAGACCGTCGCGACCGGCGCCGCCGCGGTCGTGCTCGCGCCCGGGTTCGACGCGGGTGAGATCGCGCGCCTGCGGGACGCGGAGACCGAGGGCGACGCCGCGGGCGGGTTCCGCGAGGCGTTCGGACGGCTGACGTAGGGAACGGAGGAGCGAGCGTCAGGCGAGGGGCCGGGGAGCAAGCGCCGACCGGGTCGCGTCGCGTTCTCGGTTCGTTTATCACCCCGCCGGCCCTCCGATCGGGCAATGAGCGAGGCCGACGAGCAGCCGGCTGCGACCGCGACCGGCCGGGAGATCTGGATCGAGAAGTACCGGCCGCAGACGCTCGACGACATCCACGGACAAGAGGAGATCGTCGAGCGGCTCCAGAGCTACATCGCGCAGAACGACGTGCCCCACCTGCTCTTTTCAGGGCCTGCGGGCAGCGGCAAGACGACCGCTGCCACCGCGATCGCCCGCGAGATCTACGGCGAGGACAACTGGCGCGGGAACTTCCTCGAACTGAACGCCTCCGACCAGCGCGGGATCGACGTCGTCCGCGACCGGATCAAGGGGTTCGCGCGCTCCTCGTTCGGCGGCGACTTCCGGATCGTGTTTCTCGACGAGTCCGACAGCCTCACGGATGATGCACAGGCAGCGCTCCGCCGCACGATGGAGCAGTTCTCCGACAACACCCGCTTCATCCTCTCGTGCAACTACTCGTCGAAGATCATCGACCCGATCCAGTCGCGCTGCGCCGTCTTCCGGTTCTCGCCGCTCTCGGACGAGGCGGTCGGCGGGATGGTCCGCGAGATCGCGGCCGCGGAGGGGATCGAGGTGACCGACGCGGGCGTCGACGCCCTCGTCTACGCGGCCGACGGCGACATGCGCCGCGCGATCAACTCGCTTCAGGCGGCGGCGACGACCGGCGACGTCGTCGACGAGGAGGCGGTGTACGCGATCACGGCGACCGCGCGCCCGGAGGAGATCGAGTCGATGGTGACCGACGCGCTGAACGGCGACTTCGCGCGGGCGCGGTCGACCCTCGACACGCTGCTCACCGAGACGGGGATGGCCGGCGGCGACGTGATCGACCAGCTCCACCGCTCCGTCTGGGAGTTCGAGCTGAGCGAGCGCGAGGCGGTGCGACTGATGGAGCGCATCGGCGAGGCCGACTACCGGATCGCCGAGGGGGCCAACGAGCAGGTCCAGCTGGAGTCGCTGCTCGCGGCGCTTTCATTGGACGAATAGCGATAGACTGGGGCCGGAGATCCGGTCGTTTGTTTATAAGCATTTGATAACAGATCGGGCGATAGCGGAACGATGTTGAACACCGCCAAAGTCCCAGCGGCTCATTTATAAATGATTGACTGCGGATCGCCGGTGAACACCGCCAAAGCCCCAGCCGCTGGTTTATAAATAACTGAGAGCAGATCAACGGCGAACACCGCCAAAGCTCCAGCCGCTCGTTTATAAATAACTAAGAGTAGATCAACGGCGAACACCGCCAAAGCCCCAGCCGCGAGGACGGCGCACACTCGTTGCGCTCCTCGCTCGTTCGCTCCGCTCACTCGCTGCGGTGCTTACGTCGTCTGCGCCGTCCTCGCGGCAGCGTGGCGCTACGCGCCACGGGCAGCCGGCGGCGAAGCCGCCGGCGACTGCCCCTTTGAGTCCCGCCCCGCACAGCAACCGCACCTCACGCCTCCCCAGCCTCGTCGGTCGGCCTCCGCTTCGCTCCGGCCGCCCGACTCCCTCGCGCGTGCTCCTCGCGCCCGTTGGGCGCTCGGAGGCACGCGCCGACCGCACTGTTGTTTATAAACATCGACGCCACCCGCTCTCAGGTATTTAAATGTCGCATCGCTCGCCGTCGTATCCGTGCCGACCGGAACCCGTCCGGTCGCCCTCTCAGAGGTCGACGCCGTCCGGGTCGTTCCACTCGTCGTCTTCGTCGTCGCCGCCGTCCGCCTCCGTTCCGGCGGGGCCGAGGCGCTTCTCGCCTTGGCGCGACTCGTGGACCGCGAAGCCGCCGGTGCGGCCGTCGTCGCCGCCGGCGTACGGGTCCTCCTCGGGGTCGTAGTCGAGTTCGTCGCGCTCGAAGACGTACGCGAGGAAGCCGAACAGCGGGACGACGAAGGCGATCAGCGCCCACTTGCGCGGGTTCATGCCGTACTTGGGCGCGTCGACGTACGCGTAGGCGGCGAAGCCGACGAGCCACGCGAGCGGGACGCCGACGAGGATGACGGCGACGAACGGCTGCATACGGTCGCTTCGACCGCGCGGTAATAAGCGTGCGGGCGGCCGGGCGCTCGGCCGCGGCGAGGCCGCGGACGGCACGTCACCAGACGCCGTTCACAGGAACGGCCGCCAGTAGTACGGGCTGACGAACCCCTCGATGACGGCGGCGACGGCGAATAAGATTCCGAGCCCGACGGTCACCCAGAACGCGGCCTCCAAGGCGTCGGCGAGCCGCGCGCGGCTCGCGCGGCCGCGGAACGTCCGCCACGAGACGGCGCCGAGGTGGATCCCGAGCGCGCCCGAGGCAATGAGCGCGGGGATCTCGAAGATCCCGTGCGGGACCACGAACGCGACGAGCGCGAGGAGGTTCTCCTCCAAGGCGGCGGTGGCGCCGAGCGCGAGGCCGTTGAACGCGAGCGACGAGAGCGCGGGGAGGGCGAGGCCGACGCCGGAGAAGGCGGTCGCGATCGCGACCCCCCAGTTGTTCCCGAAGTACGTCAGCGTCGCCACGGGCGGGATCTGTCCGGCGATCCGCCCCTCGATCGAGGTCGGGACCGTTTCGGCGAACGGCGCGGCGGCGTACCACCCGACCGCGCCGAAGCCGACCGCGACCGCGAGCGCGAGGGCGTGACTGCCCGGCGTCGAGCGGACGAACCCGGCCAGCTCGCGCCACCCGCGGCGGAGGCCGCCGACGAACTGGGCGCGGACGCCGGCCTCGGGCGGCGAGACCGGGTCGACCGTCCCGCGGTAGTCGCCGTAGAGGACGGTCTTCAACAGGTCGAGCGCGGGCGCGACGACGACCGCGCTGGCGAGCGCGACGACGGGGCCGCCGCCGAGGAACGCGATCCCGGAGGCGACCGACGCGACGGCGACCAGCGCGCCGATCGCGACCACGAGGTAGGCCGCGGCGTCGACGGGGTTCGAGCGCACGAAGCCGCCCGCGCCCTCGATCCCACCGACCACGCCGGCGTCGTCGACGACGACGGCCACCGGCGCGAACGCGAAGAGGATCCGGACGAGCGCGAGGGCGACGAGACCGACGAGGAGGGCGGCGACCGCGACCGCGGCCCCGAGGAACGGGTTCGCGAGGAACGCCGCGCCGACCGCGAGCGACCCGAGCGCGACGACGCCGATCCAGAGGAGCAGCTCGGCGACGTACAGCCCGAGGAACGTGAGCCACCTCGACCGGGCGCCCGCGATCCCGCCGACGAGCCCCCGTTCGTCGCGGAGGCTCGCGATGACGGCCGAGAGCTGGCCCGCAGAGACGACGGCGTACGCGACGACCGCGAGGACGACGGAGACGAGCACGCCGGCGGCGAACAGGATCCCGACGGTCGGCGTCAACAGGGGCTCGAACGCGGGCGTCAGCCCCTCGGCCCACGCCTGAAACGCCTCGGCGTCCTGCGTGTCCGGCGGCGGCTCGACCCCGGCGAGCGCCTCGCCGGCGGCCGCGAGTCGCCCGGTGAGTTCGAGGTGGAGGTAGATCCCCGCGAGCGCGGCGAACGTGCCGAGGCGGGCGATCACCGGTATCGCGGTGCCGAGGAGGTAGAAGGGGAGGACGTCTGCGGGGCGTCGGCGGAGGGTCGCTGTCGTTGCCGTGACGGCGGCGGAGAGGTCCATGTCTCCCGATCGGCCGTCCGATACTTAAAAACGGGAGTCCGAGCCGCCGCCGGACAGCGGCGAGGGGGGAGCTAGTCCCAGAACGACTGGGTGCGCGCGTACTCGCGCTCCTGTCTGAGCACGTCGCGGTAGAACTCGTCTTCGTCCTCGCGGAGCTTGTTGATGATCCGCGCGGCGTTGTGGGGGCCGACGCCCCGCGCCGCGAGGGCTATTACCGCCCGCTTCCCGTGCGTCTGGACGAGGCTCGCGGCGCGGTGGGCGCGCTCGGTGCGGCGCTCCTGCTCGTCGTCCTTCTCGGGCGCGCGCACCGCGGCGACGGTCTCCTCGTCCCACGGGTTCAGCGCCGCGATCCGGGTGGACCCGCAGTCGGGGCACTCGGGCTGGTCGCGGACGCGCCGGACCTTCGTCGTGTGCTTCCAGTCCGTGCAGTGGAGACAGAAGAGGATCACCCGGTCGTCCCGAATCCGCTCTTTGACCGTCTCGATCACGTCGGCGTCGGCGTTGTCCGGGACGAGGAACTCCGTGCCGGCGGAGCGGCCCGCGGTGCCGAGCGGGGTGCGCTCGCGGGCGATCGCGAGGTCGAGCGAGCCGCCGCGGCCGCCGCTGCCGCCGCTGCCGCCGCTCTCCGCCTGGATCCCCGCGAGCAGGTCGGCCGTCTCCGGGACCGCGAGGTCGGCGTGGAACACCTCGCGGAGCGCCTCGTCGTAGACGGGGGTGTCTTCGAGGGCCGCGAGCAGGCGGTCGCCGCCGAACTTTCCGCGTCCCTCCTTGTACCGCTTGACGGCGCCGAACTTCGCGGCGACCTGCGCGAGCGTGAACTTCAGCGCGTCCGACTTCTTCACCGCGAGTTCGAGGTACGCCGCCAGCCGGTCGGGGTCGGTCGTCTCCAGCACCTCGCGGAAGTCCCCGACGCCGGCGTCGTGGGGCACCTCGAACTCGATCCGGTACGGATCGACGTCCATCCCCACCGACGAGCCGGCGCGCTGGCCGACCAAGGCCGCGAGCAGGCGCGCGAGCGTCTCGTTGACCTCGTGGCCGAAGGCGGCGTTGACCGCGACGGTGCGCGCGCTGCCCTCGATCACGATCCGCTCGTCCGTGGGGATCGGGTGACCGGCCTCGACGTGGTCGACGACCGGTTTCAGGGCCGCCGCGACGGTCTCTCGGTCGGTCGGGTACCGCTCCGCGAGGTCGATCGCGACGGCTTCCGGGGTGGAGCCGGCGTTCAGGGCAGCTGCGGCCTCGCCGCGTATTCGACCGACCTCCTCGGCGACCGGCTTCGGGACGGGGATCTCCTGGCCGACCCACGAGGGCACCTCGCCGGTCGGGTCGGGGATCGGCGTCACGTTCACGCGCTCCTCCTCCTCGTCGATCTCCGTGATCTTCCACATCTCGCCGCGCTGGACGAACGTCTCGCCCGGGCCGGCGAAGTTGACGACGAACTGCTCGTCGAGGGTCCCGATGCCGCGTCTGGAGGACATGTCGTACACCTCGTAGGTGGCCTCGTCGGGGATCATCGAGAGGTTCGCGTAGAAGTACTGCCAGATGCCCCCCGACTTTTCGAGCGTGTCCGTCTCCTCGTCGAGCCACAGCAGGCGGTTCCCGTCCAGCTCGCGGACGACCTCTTGGAACTCCGGCTCCGAGAGGTCCCTGAACGGGTAGGCGTTCGTGACCGTCTCGTACGCCTCGCGCGCGTGAACGTCGCCCTCGTCCATCACCAGCCCGACGATCTGGTTCGCGACCGTGTCGAGGCTGCCGTGGTGGATGTTCGCGGGCTCGACGAGCTCCTCGCCCGCCCGCCGCGCGATGGCGAGCGCTTCGAGCGTGTCGTCGCCGCCCTGCGTCACGACGGTCCCCTCTGAGACGAGGTCGCGGCGGTGGCCCGCGCGCCCGACGCGCTGGAGCAGACGTGCGACCTCGCGGGGGCTCCCGTACTGGACCACGTGGTCGACGCGGCCCACGTCGATGCCGAGCTCCATCGAGGAGGTGCAGACGAGCCCGTCGAGTTCGCCCGACTTGAACCGGTCCTCCACGTCGATCCGGACCTCCTTCGACAGCGAGCCGTGGTGGAGCTCGATCTCGGTGGGATCCTCGGCTCCGTCGGTTCTATCCGCCGCCTCCCGCTCCTTCTCCGCGAGCGTCTTGAACCGCGAGCCGAGCGCCTCCGCGGTCTGTCGCGTATTGACGAAGATCAGCGTCGACTCGTGGTTCGCGACGATCTCGCGGATCGTCCGGACGTGGCTCGCGGTCGTCTCGTCGACGGCGAGCTCGCCCGCGAGTGTCGCGTCGCGGTCGGTGATCTCGGGGTCGCGGACGCGCACGTCCGTCCGCGTTCCGGCCGCGACCTCGACCGTCTCGAACGCGCGGTCGCCCTCGCGGTCGGGGTCGCGTTTCCCTGTTCCGACGAGGAACTTCCCGACCTCCTCGGGGTCGCCGACCGTCGCGGAGAGGCCGACGCGCTGGAACGGGCCCGCCACGCGGCGGAGCCGCTCCATGCCGACCGTGAGCTGGGCGCCGCGCTTCGCCGAGGCGAGCTCGTGGACCTCGTCGACCACGACGTGCGCGACGTCTTCGAGGGCGACGCGCATCTTCGAGCCCGTCAGAATGGCCTGGAGGCTCTCCGGCGTCGTGATGAGCACGTCGGGCGGGTCGTCGGCCTGCTTGCCCCGCTCGTACTGGGTGGTGTCGCCGTGGCGCACCGCGACCTCGACGCCGAGGGTCTCGCCCCACCACTCAAGCCGGTCCATCATGTCGCGGTTGAGCGCGCGCAGCGGGGTGATGTAGAGGGCGGAGATCCCCTCGCGAGGCTGGTCGCCGGGCGCGTCGCGGGCGTCGACGATCGCGTCGAAGACGGGGAGCATCGCGGTCTCCGTCTTCCCGGTGCCGGTCGGCGCGAGGACGAGGGCGTTCTTTCCCTCGGCGAGCGGTGGAATGGCTTCGCGCTGGGGCTCGGTGGGCGTGGTGAACCCCCGGTCGGAGAGCGCCTCGCGGATCTCGCTCCCGAGGTGCGCGAACGCGTCCATGCCCGACGGTTCCGCCATTAACTGATCGTCGGACGTTGGGCGCTCGGGTGATTAAGCCCGTCGCTGTACGAGATTCAGACGGTTGACCGCGCGGCCGAGCGCTGCCGTCGCCGGAGGGGTCGCTCGCCGATCACTCGGCGAGCGGCAGCTTGACGACGAACACGCTCCCCGTCGGCTCGTTGTCCTCGATCCACACGTCGCCGTCGTACCTGTTGACGAGCGTCTTGACGAGGTACAGGCCGATCCCGGTTCCGCCGCTCTCCAGTCCCTTCTCGCCCTCCTGAAAGATCTGCTCTTTGTGATCGTCCGGGATTCCGGGCCCGTTGTCGGCGACCGAGACGCACACCGCGTCCTCCGACAAACTGGTCGAAACCGTGATCTCGGCCACCTGCTTGTCGTTGTGGACGACCGCGTTCGTCAGCAGGTTCCGGAACACCGCCTCCAGCAGGCCGTCGGCCAACACCGTCACGTCCGGGATCGATCCGTTCACCGTGACCGTCGCGCGGTCTTTCTTGGATCGGATCCGTTCGATCTGCTGGTTGAGTTCGGTGCGGAGATCGACCGGCTCTTGGTCGGTTCCGACCTGTAGCAACACGTCGGTGACGTCCCTGGCGGTCTCCGTGATGTCGGCCGCCTGCTTCGCCGCCCCGATGACCGTCCGCGCGTACGTCCGGCTCTGGTCGTCCGGTAGCGAGTCCTCGAGCAGTTCGGTGTACGACGTGACGACCATCAGCTGATTCCGGATGTCGTGGCGCACGACTTGGTTGAGCAGCATGAGGGTGTCCCGCTGCTCTTCGAGCGTCTGCTCGTACCGCTTGAGGTCGGTGACGTCGCGGGCGTATCCCAGAACGGCGTCTTCACCCGTTTCCGGCACCCTGTAGGGGATCTTCACCGTCTGGAGGATGCGCGTTTCGCCGTCCGCCGTCGTCAACGTCTCCTCGCCGACGTTCTTCGGTTCCCCGGACTCGATCACCTCCAAGTCGTCCTGCCGGAACGCCGCGGAGTCGTCGGCGTCCGGGATGATCTCGCCTTCGGACTTCCCCTCGACCTCGTCCGGCGTCAGTCCGTACGCCGCGGCCGTCGCCTCGTTCGCCAGGAGATACTCGCCATCGCGGTTCTTCACGAACACCAGGTCCGGCACGAGGTCGATGACTGTCCGTAGCTCCTCGCGCGTCGACTCAAGGGCCATCTCGTACCGCTTCCGCTCGGTGATGTCTTGAAACAGTCCGAGCGCGCCGACGACCTCCCCCGCGTCGTTGAACTGCGGATCGCCGACCGCCCTGACCCACCGGGTTCGTCCGGTCGCCGTGACGATCCGCAGTTCGAGGTCGTACGACTTGCCCTCCTCCGTCAGCCGCTCGAACGCCAGTTCGATCGCGTCCCGGTCGTCCGGGTGATAGAACTCTATTCCGTCTTCTAGTTCCACCGTCTCGTCGGCCGGCACCTCGTGGATCCGGTACACCTCGTCGCTCCACGTGAGCGACTCGTTGACCAGGTCGACCTCCCACCAACCGATCGACGCGCTCTCTTGGGTGCGCTCGATGAGGGCTTGCGTGCGCTCCAGCTCCGCCTCTCGCCGCTTCTGGTCGTCAATGTCGAGGTGGATTCCGACGGCCCGGACTGGCTCCCCGTCGTCGTCGCGCTCGACGACCCTTCCGACGTCGCGGATCCACTTCCACTCGTCCGCCGCGGTTCGCATCCGGTGTTTCGTGTCGTAGTACTCCGTCTCGCCCGCCATGTGTTCAGACAGGGCGTCTTCGACCGCTGCGAGGTCGTCGGGATGGACGCGGCGTTCCCACGCGACGAGGTGCGGCTCGATCTCGTCGGACGAGTGACCCAGCATCTCCGCCCACTGATCGTTGAACTCGACCTCGTCGGTGGTCATGTCCCAGTCCCAGACGCCGATCTGCGCGCCCTCGACCGCGAGTTCGAGTCGGTCTTTGATCTGCTGGAGGGTTCGCTCCCGCTCTCTCTGTTCGGTGATGTCGGTCGAAACCCCACACACTCCCCGGATCGATCCCTCCTCATCGTATACGGGAGACTTCCGCGTCAGTCGAACGCTCTCTCCGGCGGGCGTCGGAACCGTCTCCTCGATCTCGATCTGCTCACCGCCTTCGATCACTCTGCGGTCGTCCGCTCGGGCCTGCGCCGCGACGGCCTCCGGAAAGAGGTCCTCGTCGGTCATTCCGACGGGGTCCTCGTCGATGTCGAACACGTCGCGGCACGCCTGGTTCATTAGGAGGTACCGCCCGTCGGTGTCTTTCAGGAACACCGCCGCGGACATCGTCTCCAACACCGTCTGGAACCGACGGTACGTCCGCCGGTGTTCCCGCTCGCGTTCCTTCTGCTCCGTGATGTCGCGAGCGACGCCGATGATCTGCGTCACCGTTCCGTCCTCCGTGACCGGCGTCAGCTTCGTCTGCCAGTCCGTTGTCCCGGCCGGGAAATCGAGCCGCTCTTCGTACTCGATCGTCGTCCCCTCCTCGACGCACCGGCGGTAGTTCGCTTCGACCGCGATCCCCTGTTCGTCCCCGAGGAGCTCCCGCGGCGTCTGCCCGAACATCGCGTCCTCGGTCAGCCCGGTCTGTTGCTGGTACGCGGTGTTGTTCTGCTTGAACGTGAACTCGTATTCGCCGTCCCTTCGCACCACGTCAAGGAGAAATATCGCGTCGTCCGCCGCTCGGAACATCGCCTCGTAGGCGTTGGTCACCCGGTCACCGTCCGTCCCGGACCGACCAGCTCCGTCGGCTGTGTGTGACTCTCCTCCCATTGGCTCTCTTATACTATCTACGCCACCTCGACTGATAATACTGCGGATGTCAACGGCAGAACCCTCTCGTCAGTCGACCCCGGCCGCGGACTCCCACGTTCCGCGCCCGCTAGGTCACCCCGCCCTCGCTCGTCGCGTACGCCTCGTGCGCGCCCGAATCGAGGATCGACTCGATCTCGTCGACGACCTCCAGCACGTCGGCGAAGGAGGTGTAGGGGGCCGCGGGACAGACGCGAACCACGTTCGGCGGGCGGAAGTCGACGACCACGCCCCGGTCCTTGAGCGCCTCGCTCACCCGCTCGGCTTCGGGGTGTTCGAGGGCGACGTGGCCGCCGCGGGCGTCGCGTTCGCGGGGGGTTCCGACCGAGACCTCGGGGAGTCGGTCGTCGACGAGGGCGATGAGAAAGTCCGTGAGCGCGAGCGACTTCTCGCGCAGGCGCTCGATACCGGCCTCCCGGAGGAGTTCGACGGCGCCCTCCAGCGGCGCGGCCGAGAGCAGCGGCGGGGTGCCGATCTGCCACGCGCCCGCGGAGTCAGCCGGGGTGTACTCCATGTTCATCTCGAACTGCGTCGCCTTCTCGTGGCCCCACCACCCCGCCAGCGCGGGCGTGAGCCCGTGGTGGCGCTCCGCGACGAACAGCGCGCCGATCGAGCCCGGGCCGGCGTTGAGGTACTTGTACGTACACCACACCGCGAAGTCGACGCCCGCGTCGTCGAACTCGTGCGGGACGGCGCCCGCGGAGTGGGCCGCATCGAAGCCGGCGTACGCGCCCGCCTCGTGGGCCGCGGCGGCGATCCGCTCGACGTCGAACAGCTGGCCGGAGCGGTACAGCGCGGTCGGCATGAAGACGATCCCCACGTCGTCGTGCGCTTCCAGCGCCGCCTCGATGTCTCTGTGGTCGATCGTCCGCCCGTCGCGGCTCGGCACGACCCGGAGCTTCTCGTCGGGATCGATCCCCCGGTGGCGGAGCTGCGCCCGGATCGCGTAGTGGTCGGAGGGGAAGTCGAGCTCGTTGACGAGGACGGCGGGGTCGGTGCCGGGGTCGCCGTCGGGTGCCCACTCCCCGTCGGCCTCGGCGACCCCCTCGTGCTCCGGGCCGTTCCCGGCGAGCAGTTCGTCGAGGAAGGTGCCGATCAGGGTGTGAATGTTGACGGTGATCGAGTTGCTGACGACCACCTCGTCGGGGTCGGCGCCCACCAGCGGCGCGAGCGCGTCGCCCAGTCGCTCGCCGACCTCGAACCACGGCGGGTCGGCGTCGGTCCAGCCGGAGATGAGCTGGTCGCGCCACTCGTCGACGACGCGGTCGAGGCTCTCGAGTGCGGCGTCGCTCGCGGGCCCGAGCGAGTTGCCGTCCATGTACAGCAGGTCGTCGGGGATCCGGTACCGGTCCGCGAACTCGGAGAGCGGGTCGTTATCGTCGAGGCGCGCGGCGATCAGGGCGGGGTCGGCGTCGTTCGCCTCGTCGTCGCGGGCCGCTGTCCCGCCGTCTGCGCCGCCGAGCCCCTCGCCCGCGAGCGCGTCCCGGGCGGGGGCGTACGGGTCGTCCATACACGAGGGCGCCGCGCCGGCGACTAAGCGTTTCCGGGGTCGGGCGGTAGTTTAAAAAAGAGCTGCCGAGCGCTACTCGACGATGTCGATGGCGGGCCGCCCCGGCTCCGCCTTGCTGACCACGCTCTCGTCGACGTTCTCGGCGCGCTCGACGCGGACCGGCGCGTCGAACTCGCGCTCGATCAGCCACGCGGCGGCGCGCAGGGCGTCGTACTCGGCGTCGCCGTCGAGGGTCTCGCGGAGCGCCTCGCGGTTCGCTTGGAGGTCTTGGCCGTACGAGGCGGCGGCGTCCCCCTGCTCGCGGATGTGGTCCTCGCCCATCAGCTCGGAGATGAGGTTGTCGGCGTCGCTGTCGATCGCGATCGAGAGTGCGTCGTACTTCCAGTCGGGCGCGACGACGACGTCGATCCGCTCGGGGTCCTCGATCCCGGCGACCTCGACGATGTCGCGTACGTCCTCGCGGGTGTTCGCGACCAGCCGGCGGCGGCGCTCGACGGTGTCGCGGTCGACGCTCGCGGTCGGCCACTCCGCCTCGGCGACGAACCCGTCGCGGTCGAGCGTCTCCCACAGCTCCTCGGCGAGGTGGGGTGCGACCGGCGCGAGCAGTCGAACCGCGACGTCGAGCCCGCGCTCGAAGACGGCGGGGTGCGGGTCGGCGTACTCGCGGTAGCTCCGGAGCGTCCCCACGAGGTCCTGCGCCTCGCGGAGCGCGACGTTGAAGGTTAAGTCGTCGTACTCCGCGCCCGCGATGGCGACCGCGGCGTCCGTCTCGTCGGCGACGTAGTCGTCGATCTCGTCGCGGTCGGCGGCCGCGGCGTCGCCGTCGCCGGCGAGCGCGATCTCGCCCGCGGCGTACGCCTCGACGAGGTCGCTGAGGCGGGTCAGGAAGCGGTGGGTGGACCTGACGCCCTCCTCGGACCAGTCGAAGTCGCGCTCGGGCTGGGCGGCCTCCATCATGAACAGCCGCGCGGTGTCGGCGCCGTACTCGTCGACGATCCGCTGGGGCGAGACGACGTTCCCCTTCGACTTGGACATCTTCTCGCCCTCCAGCTGGACCATCCCCTGCGCCAGCAGGTTCGTGAACGGCTCGCGGTGGTCGAGCCCCTCCTCGTCGGCCAGCACCTTGGTGAAAAAGCGCGAGTACAGCAGGTGCATCACGGCGTGCTCGATGCCGCCGACGTACTGGTCGACCGGCATCCAGTCGTTCGCGCGGTCGAGGTCGAACGGGGCGTCCTCCAGGTCCGGCGAGACGTACCGCAGGAAGTACCACGAGGAGTCGACGAACGTGTCCATCGTGTCGGTCTCGCGGGTCGCGGGCGCGCCGCAGTCCGGACACGTCGTCGCCTTCCACTCGTCGGCGGCGTCCAGCGGGTTCCCGGTCGTGTTGATGAACTCCGGCAGCTCGACGGGCAGGTCCTCGTCGGGCACCGGGACCGCCCCGCAGTCGTCGCAGTTCACGATCGGGATCGGCGTCCCCCAGTAGCGCTGCCGGGAGATGCCCCAGTCGCGCAGGCGGTACTGGGTCGCCTCGCTCGCCGCGTCGGTGTCGGCCGTAATCCGCTCCCGGGCGGTCTCGCTGTCGAGGCCGGTGTACTCGCCGGAGTCGATGACGACCCCGTCGTCGGTGAACGCCTCCGCCTCCACGTCGGGAGCGTCGGGGACCGTCTCCCCGTCCGGGTCGTCCGGCTCCGGCGCGATCACGGGCCGGATCTCGACGCCCTTCTTCGTCGCGAACGCGTGGTCGCGCTCGTCGTGGGCGGGGACCGCCATCAGCGCGCCAGTCCCGACGTCGGAGAGGACGAAGTCGGCGACGTAGACGGGGATCTCCTCGCCCGTGACGGGGTTGGTGGCGGTGAGGCCGGTCGCGACGCCGTTCGGCTCGTCGCCGTCGGGGTCGGCCTCCTCCTCGATGAATCGTCGGATCTCGGCGTCCTCAGCGGCCAGCTCCTCGGCGATCGGGTGGTCGGGCGCGATCGCGAAGAACGTCGCGCCGTGGATCGTGTCGATCCGGGTCGTGAACGCCGTGACGGATCCGTGGCCCTCCACCTCGAAATCGACCTCGCTCCCGTGCTGCCGACCGATCCAGTTGCGCTGCATCTGGCGGACGGAGTCGGGCCACCCCTCCAGCTCGTCTATCGCCTCCAGCAGCTCGTCGGCGTACTCGGTTATCCTCAGGAACCACTGGTCGAGCTCGCGGGTCTCGACGGGGGTGTCACAGCGCCAGCACAGCTCGTCGTCGCCCTCGACCTGCTCGTCGGCGAGGACGGTCTCGCAGGAGGGACACCAGTTCACCTCGGCGTCGCGGCGCTCCACGAGGCCGGCCTCGTGGAAGCGGCGGAACAGCCACTGGTTCCACCGGTAGTACTCGGGGGTACAGGTGGTGACCTCGCGGTCCCAGTCGTAGCCGAACCCCATCGACTTCATCTGCCCGCGCATCGTGTCGATACAGTCGAACGTCCAGTCGCGGGGGTTGGTGTCGCGCTCCTTGGCGGCGTTCTCGGCGGGCAGCCCGAACGCGTCCCACCCCATCGGGTGGAGCACGTCGTCGCCGCGCATCCGCCGGTAGCGGGCGTACGCGTCCGTAATGGTGTAGTTGCGGACGTGGCCCATGTGGAGCTTCCCGGACGGGTACGGGTACATCCCGAGGACGTACGTCGGGTCCGAGGCCTCGTCCGGGACGTGGTAGACGGCGGCGTCGTCCCACGCCTCCTGCCAGCGTTCCTCGACCGTCGCGTGGTCGTATCCCTCCTGAGACATCTGCTTATATATCCGTGGTCGGCTCGGCGTCGTATAGCTTTCCATCCAGTGGTGGGCCGTGACACGCGGCCTCGCGGGGTGAGAACGCGAGGTCCCCGGCGGCGGAGCCCGACCGAATCCTACAGCTTCTCCGCGTTCTGCGCCTGCTCGACGCGCTTGGTCGCCTCTTCGATCCGCTTCCCGGTTGCGTTCGCGAGCCCGGGCGGGAGCCCGTCGCGCGCGGCGGCGAGCCGCTCTTCGATCCGCGCGATCCGGTCGAGCACGTTCGCCAGCTGTCGCTTCGTGCCCTCGCCGTCCCCCTCGCGGGCGCGCTCCTCGGCCCGCTCGGCGGCCTCGACAGCGGCGGCCAGCGCCCGTTCCAGTCCATTGACCGCGTTCGACGGGCCGCCGCCGGAGCCGCCTCCGCCGGAGCCGCCTCCGCCGGAGCCGCCTCCGCCGGAGCCGTCGTCATCGTCGCCGTCGTCGCCCTCGGCCGCCGCGGCCGCGACCGCGGCGCGCGTCTCCTCGGCCACGTCGGCGACGTAGCCGGCGAGCGGGGCCGCTCCCGTCTCCGGGCGCTCGATCCGGATCGGTTCCTGGGTCTCGGTATCGTCCGCGGCGGGGTTGACCCGGTACGCGCCGACCTCGTCGTCGGCGTCGCGGACCTCCGTCGTGTACGCGCCGCCGGCGTCGACGTACACCGCGTCGCTCCCGTCGATCGCGGAGTCGTAGATCCGCCCGGCGAAGTCGTCCTCGATCGCGGACCGAGCAAGGTTCACGTCGCTTTCGGCGTCCGAGAACTCCACCTTCCGCGCGTCCTCGCGGGCGACGAGCGGAATCTCGCCGTCGACGCCGGCGGTCGTCACCGACTCGTCCGCCGAGACGGTCAGCGTCTCGCTGTGGGGGGCCCGTCCGGCGCCGTTGACCGTGAAGCGGTGGTCACCCTCGGGGACGCCGTTCGCGACCGCGACGCCGCTGGCGAACGTCGGGACCGCCTCGGGGTCGCTCTCGATTAGGACGAACGACTCGACGCTCGTCTCGGTCGTCGTCAGCCCCTCGCCCGCCGGCGCCTCGTCGCTCTGCGTCGTCTGCGTGACGCGGGCGACGACCGCGTCGAGCGCTCCGGCCGCGTCGTCGCCGAACGAGGGGTCGTCGGCGATCGCGTCGTACCGGGCCGCCAGCTCCGACCGGTGGTTCCCGGCGGTGACGTCGAGCTCGGGGTTCTCGTAGCGGGGCTGCTCCCACGGGGCGCCGGTGGTCGTGATGTGGCTCGCGACGGCGTCCTCGACCACTTGGGGGACCGCGAACTCGAAGCTGAGCTGCGGCCCGGTGAACGCCGAGATGTCCTCCAGCTCGGCGCTCTCGACGAGGTCGTACTCGACGACCGAGTCGGCGAACCCGTCGGCGAGCGCGGCGTCGTCGCCCCCCGACGACCGCCCGCCGTATCGGTAGGCGGTCCCCGTCTCCCGGAGCGGGAGGTCGGTCGGCGGCGACCGCAGCGCGTCGAGCGAGCGGATCGCGAGGGCGCCGTCGACCAGCGACTCCTCGGTGACCGAGGGGAGGTCGGGGTGGTCGTAGATCGGTTCGCCCTCGTACTCGGGAACGACGAACGGGAGCCGTATCTGCTCGTCGCGGGGGAGTCCGTACGCGATGGGGATCCCGAGGAGGTCCTCGACGGTGTCTATCGTCGTGTTGGTGATGTCCGCGAGCAGCCCCTCGTCGCCGACGCGCCGGAACTGGTCGGGGTTCTCGTTGACCGAGAGCGTGCTGGAGTGCGAGCCGAGCTCCGAGAGGATTCGGGGAACTACGTCGGGGTCCGGATCGAGGAACTCGTTGTTCGGCACGCTCCGGGAGTGCGAGCTGGCGACGTACAGCTGCGGGTCGCCCGTGTCGAGGTCGACGAAGACGTGGAGCACCTCCCAGTCGTGCCAGTGGAAGTTCGCGGTGAACTGGTCGAACGCGGAGTAGAACCAGAACTGGACGACCCCGAGCGGGGAGTCCTCGTACCGCATCCCGTTGTAGAACACCGTCGGGTCCGGCGGCTCGCCCGCCTCGTCGTACCGCTCGTGGTAGCCGTCGAACGCCGCGAACCCGTCGACGACCGTCTCGCCGTCCTCCTCGACCGCGTACGGGCGCGGGTCGGTCGGGAACCACGGCTCGGCGGCGTCGAAGAACAGCGTCGGCGCGAACCGCGTCGCGAGCTCGTCGAGCCGGTCCGCGTCGAGGTCGGTCGTCGCGGCGTCGTCCGGTTCCGAGCCGGAGCAGCCGGCGACCGCGGCGCTCCCGGCGCCCGCGAGCGCCCCGAGGACCGTCCGACGGTCGACGCCGTTCGGCGGATCCCCGCCGGACGCTTCGCCCCGGTCAGGTCCGATCGCGCCGTCGCCGGCGTCGGCGTCCCGATTCATTTTCTGTGGCGACGAGAGCCGCACGAATAACACTTCTGACGCCCCACTCCTCTCGATCCCGCAGTGAATGAGACCCCGGGCCCGGCTCCGGTCAGCACAGGCGCGGAGACGATCCACGGCGGGAGTGAGTATCGCAGATCGATGGCGACGAAAACGTATTTAAATAGCCACGAGCGACGGCGACGAGGGGCTATAAAAAGGGGTGCGGTGGCGCGCCTGCGAGCGGCCGGAGCGAAGCGGAGGCCGCGAGCCAGCCCGCGAGGGACGCCGCGAACGCCCGCAGGGCGTGAGCGGCGAGGTTGGGGAGGCGTGAGGTGCTGTGCGGTCGCGGTCGGGCGGGACTCAAAGGGGCAGTCGCGAGGGCGAAGCACGCCGCAGCAAGCAGCGTGGCGCTACGCGCCACGGGCAGCCGGCGGCGAAGCCGCCGGCGACACCGCAGCGAGGGAGCGACAGCGACCGAGCGAGGAGCGCAGCAAGGCGCGCGAGCCGTCGCGGCTGGGGCTTTGGAGGTCGTCAGCGCAACCCGATCGAATATTTATAAACAGCAGACAGCAACACCGCGCTCCGACTTATAAACGACAACACTCACCACGTACTACACGTACTCCCGCAATCGTTCAAAACGGTCTCTGTAGCGACCGGCCGTTCCGACGACGACCGCTCCCGAGTCGGGTCGCCGCGGATCCGCGGGAGAAGGTATTTGCGGCCGGCAGCCCGACTCGGGGGCATGGACGGGAAGAAGGCCCTCTACTACGCGGCGATCGCGATCGCGGTGTTGATCGGCGTCAGCATCGTCGTGAGCGTGGTTTCGGCGATCTTGGGTCTCGTGTCGGCGATCGTCTCCGGGATCGTCTCCTTTGCGGTCCTCGCCGGAATCGTCTACGTCGCTTATAATGCCGGCTCGTGGCTCCTCGGTGACGACGGGGACTCGATCGGCGCCGATTCGCTCGACTCGATCGGGTCGTCGTCGACCTCGGCCGACGCCGGGACCAGCCGACAGGACCGGCTCCGCAAGCAGTACGTCGAGGGGCAGATCAGCGAGGCGGAGTTCGAGCGCCGCATCGGCGAGGAGTTAGAGACCGAGGAGGTCGACGACATCGACCGCGAACTCGAACGGGAGCGGTGAGGGAATTTAAAAGCGGTCGCGAAGCTCCTCGCGGAGGTCGCCGACGTCGAGGTCCTTCATCGCGAACAGCACGAGCAGGTGGTAGACGAGGTCCGCGCTCTCGGCGGTGAGCTCCTCGCGGTCGTCGTCCTTCGCCGCGAGGATCGCCTCCGTCGTCTCCTCGCCGATCTTCTCTAAGACGGCGTTCTCGCCCTTCTCGTGGGTGAAGAGGGAGGCCGTGTACGACTCCTCGGGCAGCTCCGCCTGCCGCGATTCGATGGTGGCGAACAGCTCGTCGAGGACGACCTCGGACGGGACGTCCGGATCCTCGTCGGCTTGGGGGCCCTCGTCGCGCTCGGGGGTCGGACCGTCGCGCTCGGGGTCCGGACCGTCGCCCTCGGTCGGGTCGCTCACGCGACCACCTCCCGCTCGGGGAAGAAGGCGAGGTCGTGGATCCGCGGGTCGTCGGTGAGCTCCGGGTGGAACGCGGTGGCGACCACCGGACCGTCGCGCACCGCGACGGGGCGGCCGTCGACCGTCGCGAGCGTCTCGACGCCGTCGCCCACGTCGTCGATGGCGGGCGCGCGGATGAACACGGCGTGGAAGGGGTCGTCGAGTCCGGCGACCGGGACCCTCGCCTCGAAGGAGTCCTTCTGTCGCCCGAACGCGTTGCGGTCGACGGAGACGTCGACTACCCCCAGCGGCTCGACCCGGTCGTCCTTCGCGTCGGTCGAGCAGACGATGAGCCCGGCGCAGGTCGCGAGGACGGGCTTCCCGCTCTCGACGTGTTCCTCGATCTCGGCGGCGATCCCCTCGCGGTGGATCAGCCGCGAGATGGTCGTCGACTCCCCGCCCGGCATGAGGAGGACGTCGCAGTCGGGGACGATCCCCGCGTCCCGAACCTCGACGACCTCGGCCGTCTCGTCGTGGGCGGCCGCGGCGACCCGGACGGCGGCGGCGTGTTCGGCCACGTCGCCCTGAACGGCGATGACGCCTGCTTTCATACGGATCGGTGGGGCGGGCGCGTGGAAAAAGGGCGCGCTACGCGGTCGGTCGATTCGGGGGCCAGTCCGTCCGCAAAACGAGGGCGGTTCGAGCCTACGCGACCGTCAGCGACAGGATCTGGACGAACACGCCGAAGAGGACGCAGAACGCGACGACCGTCTTGGGGTCGATCGCGATGGCGTTCCGGTCCTCGTTCTCGAAGTAGCGGACCAGTCCCGCGCTGGACATCAGCCCGCCGGAGTTGGAACCACTCATGCCCGGATCTGGGCGGCGCCGGGTTCTAAACGTTTCGTTCGCTGCGCGGGTCGCAGCGGTCGTCACCGCCGCGCGGTCCGCCGGGCGCGGGCCTCCCGTCGTTTCCGTCGGTCTCGGCGGGCCGCGATGACCGCGCGCACACACGAGTGGGAAACCCTTATGCGCGGGCCGGGGATAGTTGACGCCGACTATGACCGTTCGACTGCTGGATTTCCACGCCGAGTGGTGCGGCCCGTGTAAGACCCAAGACCCCATCCTGGAGGAGATTCAGGAGGACCTCGGCGACGCGTTCGAGCTCCAGAAGGTCGACGTCGACGAGGAGCAGGACGTCGCGAACCAGTACCAGGTCCGCTCGCTCCCGACGCTCATCGTCGAGAACGACGACGGCGTCGTCGACCGCTTCGTCGGCGTCACGCAGCGCGAGGACATCGAGGCCGCGCTCAACGAAGCCGGCGCCTAAAGCGGACACCTGACGCCGGTCCTCGCTCGCACCCGTTCTTCCCGCGGCCGCCGCGGCGTCTCGCAACCTTTTACAGCACCGCCCGTCCAGTAGCTGTATGGCCAGTTTCGACGCCGCCGAACGTCGCATGCTCGACCGACAGATCTGTATGCGCTGTAACGCCCGCAACGCCTCCGAGGCCGAGCGCTGCCGCAAGTGCGGCTACACCAAGCTCCGCCCGAAGGCGACCGAGCGCCGCGCCGCGTAATCCGGTCGACCCCGGGCCGATTTCGGCCCTTCTCTCGAGTTCACTCTTTGCCGGCCAGCCGTGCGTGGGCCCCGCTTCGACCGCCGGCCGCGCGTGTGCCTCGCGCCTCCCCAGCCTCGTCGCTGGCGCCATCGGCGCCAGCGACTCCCTCGCGCGTGCGACTCGCGCCCTGCGGGCGCTCGTCGGCACGCGCCGAAGTCGGCGGTCGGTCCCGGCGCTCGCTCGCATTTAAATACGGCTCCCGCTCACTCCTCGGGGTACTTCGGCTCGCGGCGCTCGGCGCGCTCCGTCGCGCGCTCGATCACCTCGCGGACGGTGTCCGGGCCGTCGGCCGCGCGGTAGACGTCGCCGTGGCCGGGGAACATGGCTTCGGTGGTGTCGGGCATGCGGTCGAGGATCTCGTGGAGGCTCTCGATCAGGCGCTCGCGCGACTGGCCGGTCATGTCGGTGCGGCCGAACGAGCCGTCGTCGAAGGCGCCGTCGTTGTAGACGACCACGTCGCCGGAGTAGCACCGCTCCTCGCCGACGAGCGAGACGTGGTCGTCGGCGTGGCCCGGCGTGTGGACGACCTCGCAGGCCTCGCTGCCGACGAGTATCTCGTCGCCGTCCGCGAGCGCGACGTCGCGGCGCGGGTGGTCGGCGTACGCGAACACCCGCGGGTCGAACCGGTCGACGACGGCGTCGAGCTCCCCCACGTGGTCGTGGTGCTGGTGGGTCACGACGAGGCGGTTGAGGCCGTCGACGCCCGCGTCGTCGAGCGCGTCGGCGATCACCTCGTCCACCCCGGGCATCGTTCCGGCGTCGACGAGCGTCGTCGCGTCCCCGGCGACGAGGTACGCGTTACAGGTGAACTCCTCAGCGTCCGCGGTGACGGTGATCGGCTCCATGCCCGTACTCGCTCGCGCAGCGACAAAAGGGTACAGCCGCGGCGCGCGCGGCGTTCGGGCCCCGGGGCGGCGTTTCGGAGGCACCACCGGCCGTGGATTTATTTGACACCCGCTGTTAGTCTCACGCACAGATGGGTTTCGGCAGCTACGACGAGTCCGAACAGGAGAATCAGGACCTGGACGCGGACTTCGACGACGACGACGGTGTCCGGGCTGCCCAGGAGACCCACCAGGGGTCCGTCGACTACGAGCCCGGCGCCTCGAACGACGAGCTTCTCGACCGACTCCAGGAGATCAAGTCCGAGGACGCGTGAGTGACGCCGCCGAGCCGCACGCTCGGCATCGCCTTCTCTGACGCCCGCGACGCGAGCCACGCGGCCGGCGTCGTCGTCCGCGCCGACGGGACGCCGGACGGCTTCGCGTTCGCGACCTGTACCGTCGGCGGGACCGACGCGACCGACGCCGTTCTCGACTGTTGGAGCGCGCTCGACCGCGAGGACGTCCGCCACGTCGCCTGCGCGGGCGTCGCGCCCGCGTGGTTCAACCTCCTCGACCTCCGGCGCCTCCACGAGACCCTCGACCGTCCCGTCTACGCCGTGAGCTACGAGCGGAGCCCCGGGCTCGAACCCGCCCTGCGCGACGCGTTCGACGGCGACGCGCTCGCCGACCGCCTCGCGACGTACCGGTCGCTGCCGCCGCGGGTTCCGGTCGACTCCGCGGACGCGGACGAGGACGTGTCGGACTCCGACGACCCCCGCTTCGTCCGCGCGGTCGGCCTCGACTCCGACGAGGCCGCCGCGGCGGTCAGGGGGCTCACCCGCGACGGGTTCCGGCGCTGCGAGCCGCTCCGGATGGCGGCGCTCGCCGCGAGCGCGCACCGCGAGGCCGTGACGGGCGAGTGAACGCTCCGGACCGACCGACGCTACTTAGACGACCGCGCCCGCAGCGCCTGTATGAGCGAACACGGCGGCGACGGCGCCGGCCTCGACGAGGACCTGTGCGTGCCGTCCTGCGAGCGGTGCCCCGAGCTCGTCGCGTCGCGGAGCCGGATCGTCGACGGGGTCGGCCCGACCGACGCGGACCTGCTGTTCGTCGGCGAGGGGCCGGGCGCGACCGAGGACGAGGAGGGCGAGCCGTTCGTCGGGCGGTCGGGCGACGTGCTCGACGAGGCGCTCCGGGACGCGGGACTCGCCCGCGCGGACGTGCGGATCACGAACTGCGTGCGGTGCCGGCCGCCCGACAACCGAGACCCGACGACCGAGGAGCTGGCGAACTGCCGCGGCTACCTCGAAACGGAGATCGACCGGCTCGACCCGGAGCTGATCGTGACCCTCGGGAAGGTGCCGAGCGAACACCTCCTCGACCGCTCGGTAGCGATCACGTCGGAGTCGGGCGACGTGGTCGACGCGCGCCTCGCGGGCGAGTCGCGGCGCGTCCTCCTCTCCGTCCACCCGGCGGCGACGCTGTACGACCGGAGCCAGCGCGACGGGTTCTTCGAGACGGTCGCGCGGGCGGCGGAGCTGAGCGGCGTCGGAGAACGGGGAGAAGAAGGCGGGGACGGCCAGTCGCGGCTCGGCGAGTTCTGACGCCGGATCAGTCCCGGTCGGACCGGTCGCCGACGCCGAGCCACTTCTTCGCGTCGAACAGGCCGCGGATCGCCTCGACGAGCCCCTTCCCCTCGTGCTCGCCGGGCCGGAGCCGGGCGCGGATGCGCGAGGAGATCAGCTCGATGCCGAGGACGACGATGAACACCATGATCAGCCCGGCCGCGGTCTGCTGGAACTCGAAGAGGTCCTGGCTGTTCCGGATCATCAGCCCGAGGCCGCCGGCGCCGACGACGCCGAGCGAGATGGCGATCCGGGTGTTGATCTCGAGGATGTACAGCGTCCACGCGATGAAGGACCGAGACACCTGACTCAGCATGCCGAAGCTCACGGTCTGGGTGCCCGACGCGCCCGTCGACCGGATCGCCTCGATCGGCCCTTCGTCGATCTCCTCTAAGTCGTCGGTGAACAGGCGGCCGAGGTTCCCGATGCTGTCGGTCGCGATCGCGAGCACCGCCGTGACCTGCCCCGGCGGGCCGATGGGGATGTACAGGAAGATCCAGACGATGGCGGGGATGGCGCGGATGCCGCTGAGGGTGCCCCGGAAGATGAAGTTGAACGGGAACGGCGTGACGCGCTCGCTCCCGAGGACGCCGAGGACGAGCGCGAGCGGGAAGGCGAACACGGTGCCCATGAAGCCGAGGAGGAGCGTCACCAGGCTCGCCTTCACCAGCGACTGCCGCTGCGACTGGAAGCTCTCGATGATGTGCGCGCCGCCGTCGCCGAAGCTCGCGGGGATCGCCCGCAGCCCGGTGATCCCCTGGTCTTTGGTGTAGATAGTGAAGTTCTGGAAGTCCGGCGGGAAGAAGCCGGTCGCGATGAACTCGTACATCCCGGGGAGCCGCCCCGCGACGACGTTCGGCTGGAAGCCGATGAAGCCGAGCCCCCAGTAGGTGACGCCGAGGACAGCGGCGAGCAGCACGCCCCACAGCACGTACTTGAGCCGGCGGAGCCGTTCGAGCGCGCGGAACTGGTCGTCGATCGCCGAGTCGGGCGGCGAGCTCACGCCCGCTCACCTCCGTCGGCGGCGGCGTCGGCCTCGCCGAGCTCGTCGCCGCTCGTGCCGGTCGGAACCGTCTTGCCGCCCTGGGCCTCGCCGTAGTAGATCCGGTCCATCTCGTCCATGGTGAGGTCGTCGGCGTCGCCGTCGAAGATCACCTCGCCGTCGCGGATGCCGAGGAACCGGTCCCCGAACTCGCGCGCGATGTTCACCTGGTGGAGGCTGGTGATCGTGGTGAGGTCCTGCTCGGTCGCCGCCTTCTTGAGGTAGCGCATCACGTCGCGGGCGGCCTTCGGGTCGAGGCTGGCGACCGGCTCGTCGGCGAGGACGATCTCGGGGTTCTGGACCAAGGCGCGAGCGATCCCGACGCGCTGTTTCTGGCCCCCGCTCATCGACTCGGCGCGCTGGCCGGCCTCGTCGAGGAGGCCGACCGTCTGGAGGGCCTCCAGGGCGGTCCGCTTGTCCGCGTCGTCGTGTATCCCGAGGGCGCTCCGGAGGAGTCCGTTCCGGGAGAGCGCTCCCGACAGCGCGTTGCCGAACGCCGTCTTGCTCTCGATGAGGTAGTGTTCCTGGAACACCATCCCGACCCCGCTGCGGTTCCCCTGAAGCTCCTCGCCGCCGATGCGGACGGAGCCCTCGGTGGGTTGGGTGAGCCCGTTCAACACCCGCAGCATCGTCGACTTGCCGGCACCGGAGGGACCGAGGAGGATGACGAACTCCCCCTCGTCGATGGTGAACGACACGTCGTCGAGGGCGACGGTGTCCTCGTCGTATATCTTGCTGACGTTTTCGAATTCGATCGTTGGCATGAGGTGTGGCTTTGTCCGAAAACGGACCAATCGTGTGAAAAGTGATCCGAAGTTAGGGTGGAGAGCGGTGCCCTACTCGCCGAAGATGTCGGTTCCGACGCCGAGCTCGTCGGCGACGTCGATGACGGACTGGTAGTCGTCCTGGGTCGCCTCGCGGACGCGACTGAACCAGAGGTCGTCTTCGGTGCCGTCCTCGCCGTCGGCACCGTAGTAGATGCTGTCCGGCCCCTCCAGGAACGACTCCTGGAGCGCGGACTTCACGTCGTCGCTCAGCTCGGGCGAGACCACGACCGGGGCGCGCGGCAGGCCCTCGTCCTCGTGGAGGGTCGTCGCGACCTCCTGCCACGCCTCCGGCGACGGGCCGGTGCCCGTGTCGCGGACGAACCCGCCCATCGCGGCCGCGTCGACCCGGCCCTGTTCGAGCAGGGTGTACGAGCCGACGTGGCCGCCGGCGAAGCGGGCGTCGAACTCGGCCTGCGAGCCGTTGCCCTCGGGGAGCTCGCCGACGTCGAGGCCCCCTTGGTTCGACATGCTGTACAGCGGGTACAGCGCGCCGCTCGTCGAGAGCCGGTCGGAGAACGCGACCGTCTTCCCGGAGAGGTCGGACAGCTCGGTGATGTCGCTGTCGTTCGGCGTCGCGATGATACTCTTGTAGGTCCAACCGCCGTAGCCGTACCGCTGGAGGATGATCTCCGCGTTCCCGGTCTTCACGCCGAGGGCGGCCGCGAACGGGCCGGTCTCGGCGATGTCCAGCGTTCCCTGGCCGAGAGACTGGATGATGGCGCTGTAGTTGCTTCCGATGGTCCCCTCAACGCTGAGGTCGCTGGGGACGTCGTAGTTCTCCCGGAGGTAGCTCCCGATGTGGTCTTCGAGCGGGGAGTACTGTACGTTGAGGTCTTCCTGCGGCACGGACGGCGAGATGCCGAAGTCGACCGTGCCGTCGCCGCCGAAGGTCATCTCCGGTTCGCTGTCCGACCCGTCGGAGCCGTCGGAGCCGTCCGACCCGTCGGAGCCGTCCGACCCGTCGCCGCCGTCGCCGCCGCTACAGCCGGCCAGTCCAACGATGCTTGCTGCGCCCGCGACCTTGAGGAATTGGCGTCGTCGCTCCATGAGGAGTACATATTGGCGTTCTACTGATCTATCAAAAGTGTTGCTGTTCAAATATACGTACAGGTATATACTGCTCTGTAACCGATCCCGGATAGAAACTGACTTCCACGCAGATGATATATCGGTAACATGGACGAATCTCCAACGGATCGAGAGGTGTCCGTCGCCCTCGTGGACTACGGTCTCGGGAACCTCCGGTCGGCGACCCGCGGGCTGGAACGCGCGGGCGCCTCCGTCGAGATAACGGACGACCCCGATGCGTTCGCGGCCGCGGACGGCGTCGTCCTCCCCGGAGTCGGCGCGTTCCGCGAGGGGATGGAGAACGCCGGCCCCCTGCGCGAGGCGCTGACCGACCACGCCGCGGCGGGCCGCCCCCTCTTCGGGATATGCCTCGGGATGCAGATGCTCCTCACCACGAGCGAGGAGGCGGACCACGAGGGCGAAGGCGAGGTGACGGGCCTCGATTTAGTCCCCGGCACCAACGTCCGGTTCGACGTGGACCGGAAGGTCCCCCACATGGGGTGGAACGAGCTGGAGGTCGCGCGCGACCACCCGATCGTCGACGGGGTTAACGGCGAGTACGCCTACTTCGTCCACTCCTACTACGCCGCGCCGGACGACGCCGACGCGGTCGTCGCCACCGCGGACTACGGCGTCGACTTCCCAGCCGTCGTCGCCAACGAGGCCGGCAACGTGTTCGGCACGCAGTTCCACCCCGAGAAGAGCGGCGAGACGGGGCTGAAGATCCTGCGGAACTTCGTCGACTACTGCGCGGAGCAGTAGTCGGCGACCGCGTTCGCTTTTCTCAGAGTTCGTCGTACGGGCCCGGCTTGGCGGCCGTCAGGCGGTCGACCTGGTCGTCGGAGAGCTCGATCGTCGCGGCCGCGAGGTTCTCGCGCAGCTGGTCGACCGTCCGGGCGCCGACGATCGGCGCGGTGACGCCGTCGCGGTGCGTGAGCCACGCGAGCGCGGTCTGAGCGGGCGAGGCGTCCACCTCGTCGGCGACGGCGTCGAGTTCGTCGTGGACGTCGAAGTTCTCCTCGGTGAGGTACGCCTCCTGGAACCGGCTCGACTCGGCGGCCTTCGAGTCGTCGGGGAGGTCGGCGTCGCGGTCGTACTTCCCGGTCAAAAAGCCCTGCCCGAGCGGGCTCCACGGGGAGACCGCGAGGTCGCGCTGGCGCGCGAACTCCAGGTAGTCCCCCTCGACCTCGCGGTCGACGAGGTTGTACCGCGGCTGGAGTACTTTGAACGGCTCCCACCCCTCGCTCCGGGCGATCTCGTTGGCGCGGGCGACCTTCCACGCGTTCGGACGGAGCGTGGAGGCGCCGAGGTAGTGGACCTTGCCGGACTCGACGAGCCCGTTCAGCGTCTTCATCAGCTCGCGGGCGGGCGTCTCGTCGTCCCAGCGGTGGATGTAGAGGACGTCGATGTAGTCGGTGTCGAGCCGGTCGAGCAGGGCGTCGACGCGGTGCCGGACGTTCTTGCGGTTCGTGCCGCGGCTGTTCGGGTCGCCGTCGCGGATCTGCCAGTACACCTTCGAGGCGACCGTGTACCGCTCGCGGTCGCGCTCGGCGAGCCAGTCGCCGATCCAGCGCTCGCAGTCGCCGCCGCCGTACACGTCGGCGGTGTCGATGTACCGCCCGCCGGCGGCCTCGTAGGCGTCGAGCAGCTCGTGGGCGCGGTCCTCGTCGATCTCCACGTTCCCTTCCTCGGTCACGCGGCCGAACCGCCACGTGCCGAACTGGAGCTCGCTCGTCCGCAGGCCGGTCCGGCCGAGCGGCACGGTTCCCAGGTCGATCTCGTCGAGTTCGGGCGTCATCGCCGAACGGTTGTCGCGGTCGACGCAAAAAGCCTCAGCAACCGGATGCGGTGTGCGAACGCGTCTCTATCGCCGAGGACGGGCGCGGGGGCGATTACTCGCAGGTCACGGCGAAGTCCGCCTCCGTCGCGGCCGCGGTACACACCGGACAGCCGGCGTCGAGTATCGTCTCCCGCATCGCGTCGTTGACCTCGATGGTCTGCGCGCAGTCCGGACAGGTGAAGTGAACGGTGGTCAACGGCTTTTCCTCTCGTTCCCCTCGGACGCGGGCTGCGAACATAAATGGACGGTTCCGGGGCGACGCGGGGCGCCGCCCGCCCCGCGCTCGCCGGCGTCCGCTCACTCGGTCCGCGGGACCGCGTACGCGCCGACCGCGAGGAAGGCGGCCGCGAGCGCGGTCAACACGAGCAGGTCGCCCGCCCACGCGCCGCCCTCGAAGGTTATCGCCCGGGTCCCGCGCGCGAAGTACGTCAGCGGCGAGGCGGCGACCGCCGGCAGGAACCACTCCGGCAGCAGCGACGGGGTGACGAACGTCTCGGAGAGGAACAGCAGGGGGAGCGCGACCGTGTTGCTCGCGGCGATCACGCCGTCCTGCGAGTCCGCGAGCGCGCCGAGGACGGCGCCGAGGCCGCAGAAGAGCGCGACCGCGACCGCGACGAAGAGGGGGAGCGCGGCGAGCGCGGGCGAGACGATCAGCGTCGCGTCCGTCACCGCCAGCACGAGCCCGAGGATGAGCAGGCTCGCGGCGCCGATTATCCCCACGTTGACCAGCGTGTGCGCGAGCAGCCACTCGGCGCGGGAGAGGGGCGTCGTCGCCAGCTTCTCGAACCGCCCCCCGTCGCGGTGGCGCGCGATCTCGGAGCCGACCCGCGACAGCGGCGTGAACAGGACGACGACCGCGAGGTAGCCCGGGATGTAGTAGCCCGCGGGCTCGGCGAAGAGCCCGCCCCCGGTCGGCTGGGTCCGGACCAGCGCGCCGAAGATGACGACGAGGATGACCGGGAAGAAGAACGTGAAGAACACCGCCGTCCGCCGCCGGAGGAACGAGCGCCCCGCCGCGACCGCCTCCGTCCGGATCCGCCCGAGGCGGGTCATCGGTCGCCTCCGTCCGGCGCCGCGTCGTCGGGTGCGCGCCGCCCGTCCGCCGCTGCGGCCGGCGTCGCGTCGGCGACGCCCTCAGGGGCGTCCCCGCCGCGTCTGGTGTACTCCTCGCCGGTGAGCCGCAGGTACACGTCCTCCAGCGACGGCTCCGACCACGAGAGCGAGTCGAACGCGACCCCGGCGCCGTCGAGCGCGTCGACCGCGGCGCCGATGGACTCTGGCCGCACGCCGCGCACTCGGAGCCCCTCGTCGGTCGCCTCCACGGTCGGGTCGGCCCCGAGTCGCTCCCGGACGCCGGCCGCGACGGCCTCGACGACCTCGTTGGTCGCCGGTTCCGCCGTCGCCGCGTCGAGCCGGGGCGCGCCGCCGTGCTCGGCGACCAGCCGGTCGGGCGCCCCGGTGGCGACGACGCGCCCGTCGCGGAGCATGGCAACGCGGTCGGCGAGCCGCTCGACCTCGTCCATCGCGTGGCTCGTGAGGAAGACCGTCGTCCCGCCGGCCGCGAGCCGCTCGATCAGCCGGTGGATCGCCCGTCGGCCGGCGGGGTCGATCCCGGTCGTCGGCTCGTCGAGGAAGAGGAGGTCCGGGTCGTTGACGACGGCGGTCGCGACGCAGGTGCGCCGCTTCTGGCCGCCGGAGAGCGTCTCGTACCAGGCGTCGGCGTCGCCGGCCATCCCCACGTCGTCGAGGACCGCCTCGGTGTCGCGCGCCGCGTCGTAGAGCCCGCCGTAGTAGTCGACCAGTTCGCGGGCCGTGAGCCGCGCGGGCGGGTCGAACGACTGCGGGAGCAGCCCGATCCGGGCGGGATCGACCTCTCTCGGCGGCGCGCCGAACACGCGCAGGTCGCCCTCCGCCTCGGTCGTCCCCGTGAGCGCGCGGACCAGCGTCGTCTTCCCGGCGCCGTTGGGGCCGATGAGCCCGAACACCTCGCCGGCCGCCACGTCGAGGTCGACCCCGTCGAGCGCGTCGACGTCGCCGTACGACTTCCGGACCCCCTCGCCGACGACGACCGGGTCGGCCGCGGGGCCGCCCGGAGTCGCCCCGTCGGCGGGGGCGTCGACCGCCGCGTCGGTCGCTGTCTCGTCCATGCGATCGGATGCGGCCGCGGCGCGCGTAAGGGTTGCTTTTCGGTCGGCCCGGCCCGCTCCGTTACGCATAAGCGACGCGCCGCCGACCCACGGCGTATGCACTACCACGAGGCGGCGGCGTTCCTCTTCGACCTCCGCCGCTTCTCGGTCAAGCCCGGCACGGAGCGGGTCGAGGCGCTGTTAGCGCACCTCGGGGACCCGCAGGACGACGTGCCGTTCGTCCAGATCGCCGGCTCGAACGGGAAGGGGAGCGCGGCGCGGCTGACGGAGTCGGTCCTGCGGGAGGCGGGGCTGTCGGTGGGGCTGTACACCTCGCCGCACCTCTCGGCGCTCGCCGAGCGGGTCCGCGTCGACGGCCGAGAGATGACGGAGGCCGCGGTCGCCGACTTCGTCGCAAAGGTGCGCCCCTGGCTGATCGAGCGCGCGGCCGCCGGCGAGCCGCTCACCTTCTTCGAGGTCGTGACGGCGATGGGGATCCGGGAGTTCGCGCGCCGCGAGGTCGACGTCGCGGTCCTGGAGGTCGGCCTCGGCGGCGAGTACGACGCGACGAGCGCGGTCGACCCCGTCGCGACCGCCGTGACGAACGTCTCATTGGAACACACCGCGGTCCTCGGCGACACGATCGAGGAGATCGCCCGCACCAAGTCTCGGATCGCCCGTCCGGACGCCCCGTTCGTCACCGCCTGCGAGGGCGAGGCGCTCGACGTGGTCCGCGAGGTCGCCGGCGAAGCCGGCGCGCCGGTGACGCGCGTGACCGGCGACGGGGGCGCCGGGCGCTCCGAATCCGATGAGACCGAGGACCCGCCCGCGCTCGCGGCGACCTACGAGGGTCGGGTCAGCGCCACCGACGCCGAGGTCTCGCTCAGCGGCGAGCGCGAGGGGACCTACCGGCTCCCCCTCGTCGGCCGGCATCAGGCCGCGAACGCGGCGGTCGCCGTCGCGCTCGCGGACCGGACCGCGGCGGCGCTGGGGACCGACCTCGGCGAGCGCGCCGTGCGCGACGGCCTCGCGCGGGCGACGTGGCCGGGGCGGTTCGAGGTGGTCGAGACGGCGCCGCTGACCGTCCTCGACGGCGCGCACAACCCCGCGGCCGCCCGCACGCTCGCCGCGACCCTCGACGAGTACGACTACGACGACCTCCACCTCGTGTACGCCGCGATGCACGACAAGGACCACGCGGAGACGGCCGCGGCGCTCCCCGAGGCGGCGACCGCGGTCACCTGTCGGCCCGCCATCGACCGGGCGGAGGACCCCACGGTGCTCGCGGCCGCGCTCCGGTCGGCGGGCGTCGGCGAGGTGACGGCCGGCGACGACGTGACCGACGCGCTCGCGACGGCGGTCGACCGCGCCGACGAGGGGGACTGCGTGCTGCTCGTCGGCTCGCTGTTCGCGGTCGCGGAGGCCCGGGCGGCTCAGATGCGCACGGTCCGGGAGCGGGCCGTTCGGGACGCCGAGGACGCCGAACACGCGCTCGACACGGCCGGGGTCCCGCCCGAGGGCGTCGCGGCCCACCGGGACGGCGTCGACCACCGGGTCCTCACCCTCCGACTGCGCGGCGACCGCGCCGAGCGCGTCGCGAGCGAGGCCCGGGCGGTCGGCGGCGACGCGGCGCTCGGCGGCCTCGGCGCGGGCGAGGACCGCGGGGCGAGCGGCGAGCAGGTCCCGGTCACCGTCGCGGGGACGGTCGCGGAGATCCGGGCGCTCGTCGACCGCCTCGACGCGGCCGACGGCGGCGGGCTCGGGGGGGTGGCGGCCGACCTCGCCGCGGCGGTCGGAATCGAGACCGACGGGATCGGCGGAACGGAAGAGAAGAGCGACGCCGACGAGGCCACCCCCGACTTCCCGTGGAGCGACCGCACCGCGGTGATGGGCGTGCTCAACGTCACGCCGGACTCCTTCCACGACGGCGGGCGCCACGCCGACCTCGACGACGCGGTCGCGGGCGTCGAGCGGATGGTCGACGCGGGGGTCGACGTCGTCGACGTGGGCGGGGAGTCGACCCGACCGGGCGCGGAGCCGGTCCCGGTCGAGGCGGAGATCGAGCGCGTCGTGCCGACGGTCGAGGCGATCCAGTCGGTGCCCGCGGTCGAGTCGGGTGACGTGCTGGTCTCGGTGGACACCCGGAAGCCGGCGGTCGCCGAGGCGGCGCTCGACGCGGGCGCGGACGTCATTAACGACGTGACCGGGCTGGAGGACCCGGAGATGCGGTCGGTCGTCGCCGACGCCGACTGCCCGGTGATCGTGATGCACAGCCTCGACGCGCCGGTCGACCCGGACGCCGACCCCGAGTACGACGACGTGGTGAGCGAGGCGGTGGACGCCCTCCGCGAGCGGCTCGCGCTGGCGGACACGGCCGGCATCGACCGCGACCGCGTCATCGTCGACCCCGGGCTCGGCTTCGGGAAGTCGCCGGCCGAGGACTTCGAGCTGCTCGCTCGCTGCGGGGAGTTCGCGGCGCTCGGCTGCCCGGTCCTCGTCGGCCACTCGCACAAGTCGCTGTACGGCGCGGTCGGGCGCGACGCCGACGACCGCGAGCACGCGACGGTCGCGGGCACCGCGCTCGCGGCCGACCGCGGCGCCGACATCGTTCGGGTCCACGACGTCGGCGAGAACCGGGCCGCGGTCGACGTCGCCGCCGCGGTGAACGGGGCGCTGCGCGACGGAGACGGCGCGGAATGACTCGGACCCGGCCTCCGGTCCCGGTCTCGCGCCGCGCCGACGGCAGCGTTTTGCCTCGCGACCCCCTCGCGCCCGTATGACCCGGCGCCTGCTGCTCGGCTGTAGCGCGGTCGGGAGCGCGCTCGTCGAACACGCCCGCGACGAGCGCGGCGGGCGCGACGACCTGGTGGCGATCACCGACGACACCGGCTGGGTGTCGACGCTGCGCGACCGCAACGTCGCCACCGTCGAGGCCGACCCGACCGACCCCGGGACCTACCCCGACAGCGCAGCCGTCGTGCTGATCGCGAGCGACGACGCCGAGCGAAACGTCGCCGCCGCGCGGGCGGCCCGGGAGCGGTACCCTGAGGCGTTGATCGTCGCGCACCTCGGGACGGCGCCGACCGACGAGCAGCGGGCGGCGGTCGAGGCGGCCGCCGACCGCGTGGTCGACCCGGTCGAGGCGGTCGCCGACCGCGTCTTCGAGGCGGTCGGCCTCGACGACGGCCGCGGCGCCGCCGACGCGGAGTTCGCCCCCGCGGACGACGGCGGCGAGAAGCCCGCCCGACTGCTCGGGACGCTCCGTCGCCTCTCCGGGCCGCTGCTGGTCGTCGCGCACGACAACCCGGACCCGGACGCCATCGCGAGCGCGATCGGGCTGGCGCGGATCGCGGCGTCGATCGGCGTCGACGCGGACGCCTGCTACGGCGGCGAGATCGCCCATCAGGAGAACCGCGCGCTGGTGAACCTCCTCGACATCGGGCTGCGGTCGTTCGACGAGGTCGACCTCGACGCGTACGGCGGCGTCGCCCTGGTCGACCACTCTCGCGCGGGGATCAACGACAGCCTCCCGGAGGGCCATCCCGTCGACGTCGTGGTCGACCACCACCCGCCGCGGGGGCCGGTCGCGGGGTCGTTCGTCGACATCCGCCCCGAGATCGGCGCGACGAGCACGCTCATCTCCGAGTACCTCTCGCGGTACGGGATCGCGCCGGAGCGGGACCTCGCCACGGCGCTTCTGTACGGCATCCGGATCGACACGAAGGACTTCACGCGCGCGACCGCCACCGACGACTTCGAGGCGGCCGCCGCGCTGCTCGCGCACGCCGACGAGTCGACGCTCGAACGCGTCGAGAGCCCGAGCGTGAGCCCGGAGACGCTGCGCGTCCTCGCGGCCGCCATCGAGAACCGCGACGTCCGCGGGTCGGTGGCCGCCTCCTGCGTCGGCGAGATCTCCGACCGCGACGCGCTCTCGCAGGCGGCCGAGCGCCTCTTGGATCTGGAGGACGTGACGGTGACGTTCGTCTACGGCTACATGGACGGCGTGATCTACGGCTCCGCCCGCGCCCGCGGCGCCGACCTCGACGCCGGCGAACTCTTACGCGACGCGCTCGACCCCGTGGGCTCGGCCGGGGGGCACGCCTCGATGGCCGGCGCGCAGGTCCCGCTCGGCATCCTCTCGGAGGTCTCCGAGTCGGAGTCGCTGTCGGACGTCGTCGAGGCGTTCGTCGCCGGGCGGTTCTTCGAGGCGCTCGACGACGCGCCCGCCCAGCCGACCGGGCTCCCGCCGGAGTTCCCGACGGACTGAGGCCGGGGCGTGCGAACCGGTCACGCGGCGGCGTAAGACACTCCTCGCCGGCCGCCGATCCCCTCGCCGTCGCCGCCATGTCCGACGGCCTCTACGTCGAGCGCCCCCGGCTGTACGACGCGATCCAGTCCGAGTGGGACTACGACCGCGACGTCGCTTTCGTCCGCGACACGCTCGCCGACCGCGGGGTCGACCTCGGCGGCGTCGCCCCCAAGCGCCTGCTGGAGGTCGGCTGCGGCACCGGCGAGCACACCCGCCGGTTCGCGGCCCGCGGGCTCGACGTGACCGCGATAGACGTCCACGAGGGAATGCTGGACGTCGCACGCGAGAAGTGCGCCGGCGTGGACGCCGGCGTCGGCGACGACGACTTCGGTGACGGCGACGCCCCGGGATCGGTCGAGTTCTGCCTGACTGGCCTTCCGGACCCGGACCTGGCGGACTCGGCACCGTTCGACGCGGCCGTCGCGATCCGCGGCGTCGTGAACCACCTCGCGCCGAGGGATCTCGATCCCGCGCTGGCCGCGCTCCGCGACCGTCTGCGGCCGGGCGGCGTCCTCGTCTTCGACAACTCCCCGCTGCCGCCCGACGGGAATCGACCCGGACTGGACGTGGGCCGCGACGCCGAGGGCGCGATCGAGTACGTCCGCGTCGCGCACCACGTTGCGACCGGCGAGGGACGGCTCGACTGGCGGGCGGTGACGTTCACCCGCGACGGTGACGCGTTCACGGATCGACGGCGGATGACGCCGTTCGCCGACGACCGGATCGCCGACGCGCTCGCCGCGGCCGGGTTCGGCGACGTCGACGTCGCGGACGGGTACGGCCCCGGCGACGACCGGAGCGTGTTCGTCGCGGTGCGGTAGGGGTCCCGGCGTCGCGCGACGCGCCCTCGCTCTCCCGGCGGTCGTGCGGAAACCGCGCAACGGTCGCAACGTACATACGGCGCGCCGGCGAACCCACTCTCATGACCGACGACATCGTCGAACACCGTCGACTGATCATCGCCGGCACCGGTATCTCGGGGCTCTCGGCGGCGATCTACGCCGCGCGGTCGAACAACGAGCCGCTGCTCATCGAGGGCGACGAGCCGGGCGGCCAGCTCACGCTGACGACCGACGTGGAGAACTACCCCGGCTTCCCCGAGGGGGTCTCCGGGCCGGGCCTGATCAACGACATGAAAGAGCAGGCCGAGAAGTTCGGCGCCGAGGCCCGCAACGGCGTCATCGAGGACGTCTCGAAGGAGCCCGCGGGCCACTTCCGCGTCGCGCTCTCCGACGGCGACGTGTACACCGCCGACGCCGTCATCGCCGCCTCGGGCGCCAGCGCCCGGACGCTCGGCGTCCCGGGCGAAGAGGAGCTGATGGGGTACGGCCTCTCGACCTGTGCGACCTGCGACGGCGCGTTCTTCCGCGACGAGGACATGCTCGTCGTCGGCGGCGGCGACGCCGCGATGGAGGAGGCGAACTTCCTGACGAAGTTCGCGGACACCGTCTACGTCGCCCACCGCCGCGAGGAGTTCCGCGCCGAGGACGTGTGGATCGAGCGCACGATGGACGCCGTCGAGGACGGCGACATCGAGCTGCTCCTCAACACCGAGCTCACCGAGATCCACGGCACGCCAGAGGACGGGATCGATCACGTGACCCTCGTCGAGCACCCCGACGGTCACCCGAAGGAGAAGCTCGACGACCCCGCGACCGCCGACGAGGTCGACGAGTACGACTTCGACGTGGGCGCCGTCTTCTACGCCATCGGCCACACGCCGAACACCGACTTCCTGGAGGGGACCGGCATCGAGACCGACGACGACGGCTACCTGATAACCGAGGGCGGCCGCGGCGGCGGACAGACGCGTACGGGCGTCGAGGGCCTCTTCGGCGCGGGCGACGTGGTCGACTTCCACTACCAGCAGGCGGCCACCGCCAGCGGGATGGGCGTGAAGGCCGCGCTCGACGCCGACGAGTACCTCTCCGAGCGCGAGCGCGCCGGCGAGCTGTACGAGGCCGAGGTCGACGCCGCGGCCGCGGACGACTGAGCGGCGGTTCGTCGTTTCGGGCGCGTCCGGTTCGCCGCCCCGACGGCCCCGTCCGCACCCGTGAGGCGATCGGTGACGCAAACCTCTCTTTGCGTTATGCGTGGTACTATCCGCGGTGCCTCCGTCGTTCGAGACGAGATGAACAGACGCGGTCTGGCCGTCGTCGCCGCTGCGCTCGCGTTGTTCGTAACTGGTAGCGCCGTCGCCCTCGCCGGCCCCGTGTCGGGCGGGCCCGGCGGCCTCCTCGGCGGGGCGAGCGAGCCGCCGGCGCTGCTTCAGTTCGACACCGACGACGTCCGCTGTCCCGACGAGTTCGCGGCCAACGGTTCGACATCGGTGGCCGCCGGCCCAAGAAACACGGAAATAACGTACGCTCGAAACGTCTCGCTGCCGAGTTCCTCACACGCCGTCGGCGGCCCGACGTTCGAACGACTGAACGAGTCGGCCTACGTCCTCGACGTTCCGATCGAGGAGGTCGGGAACGCGTCGCGGTCGTGTTCGGGCGTCGTCCGCTACAACGGTACGATGCGGATCCCCGCGGGCGACGACCCCTGGACCCTGATCGTGAAACAGGACGGCGAGACGGTCACGACGCTGCGCGGCGACTCGGACTCCTCGCTCCTCGGCGGCTCGACGAGCGTGAGCGGAAGCGTTTCGGCCCCGGAACAGACGGACGAATCCGCGAACTCGTCCGGAGATTGATGTTCCACCGGCGTTGAACGAGTTCAAAGCCCAGCCGTTCGTTTATAAATAGCTGACCGTAGATCGACGGTGAACGACTTCAAGGCCCCAGCCGGGAGGCGGGCGCACGCTCGCTGTCGTTCGAAAGGCGCGGAGCGCCTTTCGTGATGACGAGAGAGCTTCGCTCTCTCGAACCACGCTCCTCGTCGCCCGTTTCACTCGCTCCTGCGGTGCTTGCATCGCCTGCGCCCGCCTCCCGGCTGCCCCTTTGAGTCCCACCCCGCACGGCACCGCAGCCTCACGCCTCCCCAGCCTCGTCGGCCGCCCTCCGCGTTGCTCCGGGCGGCCGACTCCCTCGCGCGTGCTCCTCGCGGCCGCCGGGGGCGGCCGCTCGCAGGCGCGCGCCACCGCGGTTCTATTTATAAATGGTCGTCGTGATCGCTCGCCTCACGACAGAATCTCCACCTCGTACCCCTCGGCTTCGAGCGCGTCGACGATGTCGGCGGCGTGTTCGGCGTCGTCGGTCTCCAGTTCGAGTTCGAGTTCGGCGGCGTTGACGGCCACGTCCCGCGAGGTGCGGTCGTGGTGGACCGCGTACACGTTCGCGCCGGTGCGCGCGACGATGCTGGAGACGCGCTCCAGTTCGCCGGGGCGGTCTTTTAAATCGATCGTGATCTTGAGGTACCGGCCCATCTGGACCAGCCCGCGGCGGATCACGGTGCCGAGGCGGTTGAGGTCGATGTTGCCGCCGCAGAGCGCGGCGACGACCGTCTCGCCGTCGTCGTACTCGAAGGCGTCGGAGAGGACGGCGGCGAGCGCGACCGCGCCCGCGCCCTCCACGAGCGTCTTCGCGCGTTCCAAGAGGAGCGTGAGCGCCAAGGCGATCTCGCGGTCGTCGACGGTGACGACCTCGTCGACGTACTCTTCCATCACTTCGAGGGTCTCCTCGCCGACCGACCGCGTCGCGATCCCGTCGGCGATCGTGTCGACGCTGTCGATCTCCGTGACTTCGCCGGCCTCCAGCGACTTCGCGGCCGAGGCGGCGCCCTCCGCCTGAACGCCGACGACGCGGACGTCGGGGAGCTGCTCTTTGATCGCGACCGCGACCCCCGATATCAGCCCGCCGCCGCCGATCGGGACGACGACGGTGTCGAGGTCGGGGCAGTCGTCGACGATCTCCAAGCCGAGCGTCCCCTGCCCCGCCATCACGACGGGATCGTCGAACGCGTGGACGTAGGTGCGACCCTCCTCGCGCTCCAGCCGGTGCGCGTACGCCTGCGCCTCGTCGTAGTCGACGCCCTCTAAGCGGACGCTCGCGCCGTACCCGCGGGTGGCCTTCACCTTCGAGACGGGCGCGAACTTCGGCATCACGACGGTGGCGTCGACGCCGGCGCGGCTCGCCGCCAGCGCCACGCCCTGCGCGTGGTTGCCGGCGCTCGCGGTGACGACGCCCGCCTCCCGCTCCGCCTCGGAGAGCGTCTCGATCCGGTTCATCGCGCCGCGGATCTTGAACGCGCCGGTGCGCTGGAAGTTCTCTAACTTGAGGTGGAGGTCGGCGCCGCTCATCTCGGAGAACGAGCGCGACCGCTCCAAGGGCGTGTGCCGGGCGACGCCCGAGACCCGCTCGCGCGCCTCGCGGATGTCGGCGAGTGTGAGCATGGAACCTCGTCGCCGCGCCGACCGCTAATCGGTTCCGGTCGGACCCGACCGGGGAGCGACGGCGAGCGGCCGCGGTCGTCGCGTCGCGGCCGCCGTGTCAGTCGGCGCGCCGATCCAAGTCGACGTCGCGCCGATCCGGGTCGACGGCCCGGCGGCTCGCGGTTGATAAGGGGGGAATGCACGCGTGTGACGTGCGAGTGAAACGAGGCGACGGGAATACAAAAAGGTGAGGCTACCAGAGCGAAAGTGAAAACGCACGACTGCGGCGCCGTCATCGCTCCGTCAGACGGGGTCTCGGGGGGTCAGCCGCACCCGCACGTCCCGCTCGGCGAGGACCGATCGCACCCGGTCGGCGAACGGGCCGGATCCGGGCCACGTCGCGTCCGCGTCGAGGCGGTCGGGGTCGCCGACGTACACCGCGGCGGTCTCGGGGTACTCGCTCGGGGCGTCGAGCGGGACGGGCTCGCGGACGTACAGCCCGCCGTCGACGTCCTCGTACGCGTCGAGCGCGTCGACCGCCTCCGTCCGGAGGAGCCGTCCCGCCGTCTCGCCGCCCGGCGCGAGCGTCGGGTACCGCCCCTCGACGAGGCGGAGGCCGTCGAGCGTCGCGGGGCCGACGAAGACGTACGAGTCGACGACCTCGGCGACCCGCTCCGGCTCGGTCAGCGTCCCGTACACGAAGACGTCCATGGGGGCCGTGGGTCGCTCGCGGGCTTCAACGTTCGGGCGCTCCCGGTCCGACGCGGTCGGCTGGAGGTGCGATCGCCCCTCGCGACGCCGAGTGCCGGCGACGCCGAGTGCCGGCGACGCCGAGTGCCGGCGACGCCGACCGGCTCCGGTATATCAATACCGCGGGCGACCGTCGGGAAGGTCACATGGACTTCCCGCGGCTGCGGCGCGTCTGGAAGCGCGTGTTCGCGCTCGCGTGGCCCGTCATGGCCGAGCAGACGTTCCGCACCGCGATGCGGACGACGGACATCCTCGTCACCGCGCTGTTCTCGCCGGCCGCGGTCGTCGCCATCGGCCTCGCGGACCTGTACGCCCGGTTCCCGCTGCGGATCGGGCTCGGCCTCGGCGGCGGCGCCATCGCGCTCTCCTCGCAGGACACCGGCGCCGGCGCCGCGGAGAACCGCGACGAGGCGGTGACGCAGGCGATCCTGCTCGGCGCGCTCGCGGGGGTCCCGTTCGTCCTCTTCGGGTTCCTCTTCGGCGAGCTCGCGATCGACGTGTTCGGCCGCATCGTCGGCGAGGAGACCGCGCCCGCGGTCGTCGACCTCGGCTCGACGTACCTCGCGGTCGTGTTCGCGACCGCCCCGGCCCGCCACGTCGCCTTGGTCGGCGCCCGCGCGCTCCAGGGGACCGGCGACACCCGGACGCCGATGTACGTCAACATCGCCGCCAACTCCGTCAACATCGCCGGCTCGGTCGTCCTCGGGCTCGGCCTGTTCGGCCTCCCGCGGCTGGAGGTCCTCGGCGTCGGCCTCGCGACCGCGGGCGCCAACGTGCTCACGGCCGGCCTGCTCTGCGTCGCCATCTGGGGGTCGTGGACCGACGCGGAGTTCGCGTGGCCGCGCGACCTCACGATCGCCAAACAGCTCCTCGTCGTGAGCGCCCCCCGCGTGCTGGAGGGGTTCGGCTCCGAGATCGCGGAGTTCCCCTTCAACGCGCTCCTCCTCGGCTTCGGCGAGACGGTCAACGCCGGCTTCCAGATCGGCCGCCGCGTCTACCAGCAGGTGACCGGGCCGCTCTCGCGCGGCTACAACGTCGCGGCGTCGATCCTCGTCGGGCAGGCGCTCGGCGAGGGCGACCCGGAGGCCGCGCGGTTCAACGGCTGGGCCGTTGCGAGCCTCGGCGTGCTCACGGTCGGCGCGATCGGGCTCGGACTCGTCGTCGCCGCGCCGCGGATCGTCCCGGTGTTCACCGACGACGCCCCGACGATCGCGTCCGCGGTCGATTTCGCGCGGGTGTACGGCGTCGCGGGCGCCGCGCTCGCCTGCTTCTCCGCGCTCTCCGGGTCGCTCCAGGGCGCCAGCGAGACGCGGATCCCCCTCGTCGCGCGCGTCTCGGGCATGTTCGGGCTCTTCTTAGGCCTCTCGTGGCTGCTCGGTCGCACCGCGGGGTTCGGTCCCGAAGGCGCGTACGTCGGTGTGTCCGCGGCGTACGCGTGGATGGCGCTCCTCGTCGCCGCCGGTTTCCGCTACACGGACTGGGCGAGCCGCGCCGCGGACATGATGGACGCGCGCGGGTCCGGGCCGGGCGCCGAGCCCGACGCCGCGTCCGGCGACGGCCCGCCCGCGGACGAGTAGCGGCAACTCGCCGCCGCCGGGGCCGTTCGGTCAGGGCTCGCCGCCGAGCGACTCCTGCTCGGAGCCCGGGTCGCCCCTGAGCCGTCGGCGGCGCTTGTCGTAGGCGGCCTCCAGCTTCGCGTTCGTCGCCCGCGAGACGAGGTAACAGTCGGCGTCGCCGTCGTCGCGGGGGTGCGCGCTCGCGACCCAGACGTGGCCGTCGCCGGCCGAGAGGTCGTCCGCCCAGCGCTCGGCGGCCGCGCGGCTCTCGAACGCGTGGCGAGACCCGTCCTCGAAGACGAGCCGTCCCACCTTCGCGTTCCGCTTGCGCGCGGACGGTTTGATCGCGACGACGACGCTCACACCCCGAGGTCGGACGCCATCAGGTAAAAACCTCGTCAGACGCCGCGGGCTCAGTCGTCGGCGACGGCGCCCGGCTCGGCGTCCGCGGCGCCCGCCTCCGCCGCGAGCAGGCGGTCGAGCCCGTCGACCATCCCGACGACGCTCGCGCGGGTGATGTCCGCGTCCGACGCGGAGACGCTCACGGAGCGGTCGCCCCGCGAGAGGTCGACCTCGACCGTGACGACCGCGTCGGTTCCCCCCGTGATCGCGTCGACGTGGTAGGAGTCGAGGTCGAACGCGACGCCGTCGTGATCGGCCGCTCCCTCCGCTCCGGAGTCGGACTCGTCGCCCGCGAGCGCCGCGCGGACCGCCTCCAGCCCGGCGTCGACCGGGCCGGCGCCGGTGCCGGAGGCGACGCGCTCGTCGTCGCCGACGCGGAGCCGGACCGAGGCGGTCGGGAGGTTGCCCCCGGAGGTCGCCGAGAGGTCGACGAGCTCGACGTGGCGCTCGCGCTCGCGGCCCCGCACGTCGTCGGCGATCGCGAGCAGGTCGGCGTCCGTGACGCGCTTGCCGCGCTCGCCGAGCTCCTTCACGCGGGCGACGACCTCGCGCAGCTCGTCGTCGTCGACCGCCACGTCGTGCTCGGCGAGCGCGGCCTTCACGCCGGCCCGGCCCGCGTGTTTGCCCAAGACGAGCCGGCGCTCCCGCCCGACCGTCTCCGGCGGGTACGGCTCGTACATCGTCCCGTCCTTGAGGGTCCCGTCGGTGTGGATGCCGGACTCGTGGGCGAAGGCGTTGGCGCCGCAGACGGCCTTGTTCGGCGGGAGCGCGACGCCGGTCGCCTCCGAGACGGTCCGGCAGAGCCGGTAGAGTCGCTCCAGCTCCACGGTATCGACGCCGTACGACTCGCCGAGCGCGATCGCGACCTCTTCGAGCGCGACGTTGCCCGCGCGCTCGCCGACGCCGAGGACGGTGCCGTGGACGGTGTCGGCGCCCGCCTTCAGCCCGGCGTGGACGTTCGCCAGGCCGAACCCGAGGTCGTCGTGGGTGTGGAGGCTCGTCGGGCCGAGGGCGGCGAGCCGGGAGACCACCTCGGCGGTGCGCTCGGGGTCGGCCGCACCGACGGTGTCGCAGTAGCAGATCCGGTCCGCGCCCGCGTCGAGGCCGGCGCCGAGCAGGCGGTCGAGGTAGTCGAGATCGGCGCGCGAGCCGTCCTCGCCGAGCACCTCTACCCACAGCCCGTGGTCTTTCGCGTACTCGACGAGTTCGACCGTCGTCTCGACGACCTCGTCGCGGGTCGACCCCACCTTCGTCTCGACGTGCTTGTCGGAGGCGGGGACGACGAGGTTCACGCCGTCGACGCCGCAGTCGAGCGCGTGGTCCACGTCCCGCTTAACCCCGCGGGCGAAGCTCGTCACGGTCGCGTCCAGTCCCTCGTCGGCGACGCGGCGGATCGCCTCGCGCTCGCCTTCCGAGGTGCACGCCGAGCCGGCCTCGATCAGGTGGACGCCGGCGGCGTCGAGCTCGCGGGCGACGTCGACCTTCTCGCCGGGCGTCAGGGAGACGCCGGGCATCTGTTCGCCGTCGCGCAGCGTGGTGTCTAACAGCTGTACCTCGTCGAGGTCGGTGAGTGTGGTTCGGGTCAAAAGATGGTCCGTCGGCTCTGCGGTGGTCTCGGGGTCGGTGCCGCCGCGGGGCGGTCGTGCCCCGTCGTCCTTATCGCCGGAGAATTTCGCGGCCAGCCGCCGTGAGGCGACTTCCTCTATCCTCCGAACGAACGCGTTCGTCTCGCGTCATTCGTACCCGTGCGGACTGTGTACACACGGATAAACTGTCGGGTCGCGTCAGGTTTGGCCGAGCGATCTTCGGCGTCGGCCCGCTTCGGCCGACGATCTCTCGCCCCGCCGACAGCGTTAGGGGACTCCCCTGCGACCGGCTCGCATGGAGCGAGTCGCGATCGACGACGTCGACGTCGTCACGAACCCGATGGACGTCCACGACCTCCGAAAGCCTGTCTCGCGCGCACTCGGTACCGACCACGTCGCGATGAACTACTTCGAGCTCGCGCCCGGGGACGGCTTCTCCGGCGGGCTCCACACCCACGGCGACCAGGAGGAGATATTCTACGTGCTCTCGGGTACCGCCACGTTCGAGGTCGGGCGCGACCGCGAGCGCGTCGAGGTCGGCCCCGACGAGGCGATCCGATTCGCGCCCGGCGAGTTCCAGTCCGGGTTCGTGGCCGAAGACGCCGACGAGGAGGTGGTCGCGTGGGCGATCGGCGCGCCGGGCGCGCACCACGACTGGGACCAGATCGAGTCGATCGTCGAGTGCCGCGACTGCGGCGGCGAGCGCGTCCACGACACGGAACTCACCGACGAGGGGCGATTCCGGTTCACCTGTACGGAGTGCGGCACGTCGTTCTCGCCGTGAGACTCGTTCGCGGCGTTCGAGACGACCACGCCGCGCCACCGCACCCGCCTCACCCCAGCAGCGACCGCAGCGACCGCCGCCGGGTGCCGCACTCGGCCGCGTAGTCGCAGGCGTCACACCGGTCGTCGTCGACGCGCGGCGGCGGGCCGTCGATCGACCGGGCCGCGCGGAGCGCCTTTCGATACGCCGCCTTCTTCCGGAGCGTCAGTCGCACCTCGCGGACCACTCCGACCGCGGGGTACTCGACCAGGGCGCGCTCGATCTCGCGTTCGCGCTCCCACGCCAGCGCCTTCGCGAGCCCGACCGCGCGGACCGCCTGCGGCTCCCACACGCCGTTTGCCGGCGGCTCGCCCGAGGAGACGAGGGTCGGAATCGGCGGCGGTGACGGCCCGGCATCGTCCGGTTCCTCTGTGCCCGCGGCCGGCTCCAACACCTTGTGAACGGTTCCATGGCAGTCCTTGCCCGAGAGGAATCCGCGCTCGGTCGCGGGGTCGACGAGGTCGCCGTACTCGTCGCGCTCGCGCAGTCGGGTCAGATTTCGGCGATAGTCGGTCGGCGACCGGTGGAGCGGAAGTTGCCGAAGGACCCGATCCGGCGCGTCGACCAGCTCGTCGTACCGGAACGCGAGGTCGATGCGCTCGCGCGCCTTCGGCGGGACGCTCCGCTCGTCGTCGCGCCGCACGTAGTAGAGCTGTCGGGGGCAGTACGCCGCGCGGGCCAGGTCGCTGAACGGGACGAGGGTCACGCGGCGGGCTGGCCGCGGCTTCATTTATAAACAAACGACGGCGGTGCGGCGGCGCGCGCCTCCGAGCGCCCAGCGGGCGCGAGGAGCGTCGCGCGAGGGAGTCGGCCGACCGCAGGGAGGCCGACGAGGCTGGGGAGGTGTGAGGTGCGGTCGCTGTGCGGTCGGGTGGGACTCAAAGGGGCAGCCGCGAGGACGACGGCGCGCGACGCAAGCACCGCAGGGAGCGAGTGAAACGAGCGACCGAGGAGCGCAGCGAGCGCACCGAGTCCTCGCGGCTGGGGCTTTGGAGGTGTTCGTCGCCGATCTGCTGTCAGCTGCTTATAGCCGAGCGGCTGGAGCTTTGGAGGTGTTCGTCGCCGATCAGCAAACAGCAGTTTATAAATGAGCCACCGGAGCTTCGGCGGCGTTCATCGGCGATCCACGATCAACTACTTATAAAGACACGTCTGTTTCGATGTCCTCGGTCGCCTCGCGGAGGCCGTCCTCGCGGGCGTCGCTCGCGAGCGACCCCTCGATGTCGGCGTCGGTGAGCAGGTCGCGGAACGCGTCGCGGAAGCGGTCGTTCGCCCGCGTGGAGGCGATGTCCGTCCGCGCGACGGCGGCGTACTTGGCAACTTCGTCCGGCTCGGCGTCCAGCTCCTCGGCGCACTCGACGATCGAGTTCCCGGCCGCGGTGAGCCGCTTCAGGTCGGCGTACTCGAAGGGCGGGTCGGCCTCGTCGCCTTCCCCGTCCGCCTTCACGTCCCGGTCCGACTCGCGGACGAGGTGGAGGTCGAGCCGCGCCTTGCGGACGGTCTCGGCGTCAATTTCGTCGCGATCGACGTCGCTGTCGCCGTCTGTGTCGGCCAGCCCGTCGCGGATCGCCGCCGCGATCGCCGCGTCGCCCTCGTCCGCGAACCGGCCGCGCGCCACTCGGACGTAGGCGTCGTCGCCGAGCGGCGTCGAGAAGCCGTCCCGCTCGCGCATCGCGGCGACGAGGTCGCGGACCGCGTCGTCGACCGCCTCGTCGTCGCGGTCGACGAGGGTCCCCCGCTCCGCCTCTTGGCGTTCGGTGACCGTCTCCGAGCCGGTGGCGTCGACGAACAGGTCGCGGAGGTCGGCGGTCTTCTCGTCCATGGGAGTCGATCTACGCGGGCGCGGTAGAAAAGGGTCGTGTCGACGCGGCGCCCCCACCGCCGGCGTTGCGACCTCACACCAGCCCGCCCACAGTAAACACTACGTAACAGCACGCCACCAGCGCGCCCGAGTGAAGCAAGGCCGCATATCGCCCCCGCGCGGCGGTGCCGGCGAACCACCCGGACGCCAGCACCGTCGCCTGCGTGACGACGTACAGCCGGAAGCGCTCTAACTCCGGATACACGCCCTCCGGCTCGGTCACCGCCTCCGAGGCGGCGGCGATCTCGGCGAGCCGCGCGGCGTCGACCACCTGCGTGTTCACGACCGCGACGACGCCGGCGACGAGGACCGCCGCGGCCCAGCCGACCGCGATGTACGGCTGCATCGACGAGCGGAGCGCGCGCTGCTCGCTGTACAGCCGGCCGACCTCGATCCGGAGCGTCTCGAAGACCGCGTCGGCGTCGCCCCCGGCGTCGAGCGCGCCCGTGACGAGCCCGAGCGTCCGCGCGGCCAGCGGCGTGTCGACGCGGTCGACGAACCGCTCGATGGCGGCCGCGCGGACGTCGACCGCGCCCGACTCCCCGGCGGAGCCGGACCCATCCTCGACCGCCCCCTCGGGCGCCGTCGTCGAGCGCAGCGCGAACGCGAGGTCGGTCACGTCGTCGTCGAGGACGCCGAGGTCGGCGTCGCGCGCGACGGCCGCCACCGCGGCTTCGAGCGGGCGCCCCTGCGCGACGTGGCCCGAGACGGCGTGGACGAAGTCGGCCAGCTCGCGGTCCTTCGCGTCGTCGATCCGGGTGCGCCGCGCGGCGACCAGCCCGACCGGCACCGCGAAGGCGGCGTAGCCGACGAGCGCGACGTTGACGAGCGTGTACTCCGCGAGCGCGAGCCAGGCCACGAGCGCGACGGCCGGCGCCGCGGCGACGACCGCCGTGCTCGCGGGGTTGCGCCCGGCGGTCGCGAGGACCGCCCGCGGGCCCGTCGGAAGCTCGTAGCTCGCGCGCTGGCTCGGCGGGCGGAGCGTGCCGACCGCGACCGCGGCCGCGAGCCCGAAGGCGACGAGGAACGCGACGGCGCCGTACAGCACCACCGCCCGCGTCGGCACCACGCCGACCGGCGTTGCGACCGGCGGGAGCAGCTCCGGGATCACGACCGACAGCGCGGTCGCGCCGATGACGAGCAGCGCCGGCAACACCAGCACGGCGACGAACAGCTCCGTCAGCAGTTCGAGGAACCGACGCGCGCGCTTCCGGGCGCGGTCCTGCCGGTGCGAGAGCATGCGGCGCTCGGTCGCGAGGAACTCCGAGAGCGCCTCGTCGCCGGCCGCGGCGCGCTTCCGGAACTTCAGGAGGAAGGGGGCGAGCAGCTCCCGCGAGGGCGTGTCCCGCGCCACGCGCCGGAGCCCCTCGTCGAGGCTGCCCGCGAGCCGGGCGGCGTTGAGCGCCTTCCGCAGCGAGGTGGCGGTGGCGCCGTACGCGTCGCCGTCGGCCGCCTTGCGGAGCATCGCCCGCGGCCCGTCGCTCCCCGAGGAGAGCAGGTCGAGGTACCGCACCGCCCCGGGGAGGGTGCGCTCGATGTCCGTCCGCCGCGTCGCGACCACCCAGCGGAGGCCGAGGCCGGCGACCGCCACCGTCGCGCGCTTCGCGAGGAGCGCGACCGCGAGGGCGACGAGCAGCGCGGCGTGACCCGTGCGGAGCGGCCCCACGGAGTCCGGCGTCGGCGCGGGCGCCGCGGTCGACCCGGCCGAGAGCAGCGCCGCGCCGAACCGCGCCTCGACCGCGGCCGCGACCGCCGGCGCGGCGCCCGCGGCGACGACCAGCGCGGGGAAGAAGGCGGCGGCCGCGACGACCCACGAGAGGCCGTACGCCCGCGCGAGGTACGTCTCGAACCCGGTGTCGAGCGCGGTGCCGCGGTACCGCTTCCGGTCGGCGTCGTGCCGCCGGTCGCTCGCGTGGCGCGCGAACAGCGCGTAGCAGACGCGGTCGACGACCGCCAGCCGGCCGCCCGCCGCGAGCGCGTCGTCCGCGGATCCGTCCTCGGCGTCACGGCTCCCGGCGACCGCCCCGGTCGTCCCTCGCCGGCTCACGGCCGCCCCCGGTCCGCGGGTTCGTCCCGGTCCCCGTCGCCGTCGCGGTCCGCGGTCCCGCGGTCCATCGTCCGGGCGGCGCGCTCGACCGTCGCCGCCTCGTCGGTTCGGAGGTCGGCGAGGAACTCGAACAGCGCCTCGGGGTCGTCGACGCCGTCGCGCACGAGGTACTCCACGTACCGCCGCTTCGACTCGAACTCGGCGGCGACCGCCTCGCGGTCGCGGTCGGTCCGGTTGGCGATCCGGTCGAAGACCCGGAACCGCGGGCCGGCGCCGCGTCCGCCGCCCGGAGCGTCGCTCGTCCCGGCCGCGCCCGCCCTCGAAACCCCCTCGTCCGCGTCGCCGCCCGGCGCGCCGGGGAACCGGAACTCCCCGTCGCCGTCGCGCCAGGCGACCGTGTTGAAGCGGACCGACTCGCCGCCGGCCTCGACGACGCCCGCGCCGCCGCGCTTCGGGTCGCCGGTCGGGCTCCGCGTCGCCTCCGGGTCGAGGCCGTCGTACGCGGCCTCGGAGAGGGGTTCGATCGCCCGGGAGACGTAGCGCTCGCCGTCGACCTGTCGGGGGAAGACGACGAGGTCGACCTCGCGCAGCAGCCGGGCGGGCAGCTCCCGCTCGCGCAGGCGGTTGGCGAGCGCCTCGACGTCCTCCGCGTGCGTCGTGCCGATCACGCCGTGACCCGTGTTCAGGCTCTCGGCGAAGGTCTCGAAGCTCTCGGGCGTGTTGATCTCGGCGATGACCTCCACGTCGGGATTGAGATAATTCGCCTCGGTCATCAGCTCCGCCATCCCTACCGACTTGTAGGCGTCCTCGTGGTCGCGGGTGGTGAGCGAGACGCCCGTCTCGTGGGGTAAGCGGACCTCTCGGGACCCCTCGTCGACGGATACGGGGCGGGCGTCGAAGGGGATGAAGGGGGCGTGGGCGTTGAGCAGCGTCGTCTTCCCGACGCCGGTCGGGCCCGCGAAGAGGACGACGCCGCGGTGTTCGTACAGGAGCCACAGCAGCGTCACCAGCTCCACCGACAGGGTGCCGCGCTCGACCAGGTCCACCGGGGTGAGCGCGTCCGCGCGCTGCTTCCGGATCGAGACGTGCGGGCCGCCCTCGGAGATGACGGGCAGCGCCACCGCACACCGGATGGTCTGGGGGACGCCGTCGAGTTCGAGGTTCACCTTCGCGGAGGGCGTCGAGGCGTTGAGTTCCGTCCCGTCGCGAGCGGCGATCCCCGTGACGACGTCGACGAACGTCGTTTCCTCGTCGAACGCGAGGTTCGTCGGGACGCGGGTGCCGGCCTCGGGGGCGTCGTCGGCGTCGAAGCCGTGTCCCCCGTCGGCGTCGAAGCCGTGTTGCCCGTCGGCGTCGAAGCCGCGCTCCCCGTCCGCCGCCCCCGCGAGCACCGAGGCGCGGGGGACGACCTTCACGCGCTCGCCGACGCGGTTCGCCTCCACGTCCTCCAGGTGGGGGTCGCGGATCGGCACCGTGAGGATCCCCTCGCCGACGAAGTCGCGCAGGACGTAGTAGGCGAGGTCGTCGAGGCGGTCGCGGGCGAACCGCGAGTCGACCGGCGGCGCGGCGAGCCCGCGGTCCGCGAGCGCGGCCCGCGCCCGGTGGAGCGCGGCGTCGAGCCACGCGCGGGTGTTGCGCGCCGTCAGCCGCCGCGAGAGGAACCGCCGGGCGCGGGCGGCGACGAACGACTCGCGGTCCTCGATCACGTCGCTCACTGTCGTCTCCCAGATCCGCGACTTGCACTCCTCGATGAGCTCCTCGTCGCCCGGGAGCAGGTCGGGCTCCAGCACGGCGTACTTCGTCTCGAACGCGTCGGAGCCGAGCAGCCGCTCGCGGTAGACGACCACCTCGATCCCGATGCCGGCGAACTCGACGGCGTACTGCGCGAGCCGCTCGGCGGCCACCCGCTCGACGTAGTCGGCGTCGGCGTCGATGCCGGTCTCCAGCGGCGCGAACGTCTCGGTGTGGACGACCAGCTCGCGGTCGTCGCCCACGTCGGCGACCTCGATCCGGTCGTCCAAGGCGACCGGCGTGAGCTCGCCGAGCAGCCGGAACTCCCGCAGCGCGTGGTAGTCGACCCGGCGGCGCGCGGCCGCGCTCGCGTCGACCAGCCGGTCGATCGCCGTCGCGTACTTCGGATCGAACCCCCGCTCGGCGCGCTCGACGACGCCGACCCGCGTGAGCGGGCGGCGGTGACGCACCGCGGAGAAGCGGTCGCGGACGCGGTCGAGCGCCGCCTCGTCGGCCGCCGACAGCGGCGGCTCGCGGACGTCGTAGCCGAACCGGCCGCCGTCGCGCTCGCGGACGGTCGCCACCACGCCGGGCGCCGCCTCGTACTGCGCCCGGACGTCCGGCGCGTACCACGCCTCCGGGTCGCCCGGCGGCACCGGTGCGGGGACCGCGCCGCCCGGATCGTCGTCGGGCTCGTCGACGATCCGGAGGGTCGCGCCGTCGCTCACGACGCCGTCCCCCGTGTCCGCCGAGTCGCCGCCGTCGGCTCTCGTCGCCGCGCGCTCGGCGCGTCCGTCAGCCGGATCGCACCTCTCGCGTTCGTCCGGCGCGTCGTCGTTCCCGAGCCGCCGCGCGCTGCGGTTCCGAGTACCCGCGTCATCGTTCGATCCGCGGGTGACCGATGCCGCCGTTTAACCGTTTCTTTCTATCATAGAACGTTCATTTCGGATCGCGAAAACGTTCTACGGCCGCACGTATTTCGCCGCTATGACGGACTCTACGGCCGACCCTGTGACGTTGACGATCGTTCATAACGATCGTGATGTGTGGAAACGCATTTATAATATCCCACGTAATTCGCGTTCCACGACTCAATGAGTAGCTCACTGTCGAGCGGCGTCCAGCGTGCCTTCCTGCGCTATCAGCACGTCTTCGTGTTCCTCGCTCCCGTCCTGTTCGTGGCGGGGGTGTACGCCTTCGCACCGACGCCGGCCGACGCCGGCGTCGAGTACTGGACCGAGTACTGGTGGCTGTTCATCGCGTTCGCCATCGGCGCCACCATCGTCAACACCGTCGGGATCAGCGGGTCGGCGCTGTTCGTGCCGTTCCTCATCTTCGTCTTCCCGCTCGTCGCGTATCCCCTGGAGCCGACGACGCTGGTGAAGATCGGGCTCATCAGCGAGTCGTTCGGCCTGTCGAGCTCGTCGCTCGCCTTCATCCAGTACGGGCTCGTCGACCGGCGGCTCTCGCTGTCGCTCGTGTTGGGGGGTATCCCCTTCGTGGTCGGCGGGGCGCTCCTCTCCTTCGTCATCCCCGAACCCCTGTTCCACGCGCTGTTGGGGATCGCGCTGCTCTCGGCGTCGTACCTGCTGTTCAAGGCCAACCTCGGCCACGACGAGCCGACCGGGGGCGGGGGCGGCGACGGGATCGCGACGGACGGCGGATCCTCACGGGGCCTCCCTGACGACGCGGACAAACTCGGGCCAGCGGGCGTCGAGACGGACGACTCCGGCACGGTGACTCGGGTCGACCGCGACGGCGACGACTACACGTACTCCCGGGGCGGCTACCTCGAACGGTTCCTCAACTACAGCGTCGGCGGGGTGTTCCAGGGGCTCGCCGGCTTCGGGATCGGCGAGCTCGGGATCATCTCGATGCTCCGCACGCAGGTCCCGGTCCGCGTCGCCATCGGCACGAACCACATCGTCGTCGCGACCACCGCCGTGCTCGCCTCCGTCGTCCACGTGTTCGGCGGCGGCCTGGTCGGCGGCCACTCTATCGACCTGGCGACGACGCCGTGGAACATGGTCGTCTGGACGGTCCCGGCGGCGACGCTCGGCGGCCAGATCGCGCCGTACGTCTCGACCGCGCTCGACACCGGGACGATCAAGGCGGGCGTGGGCGGGCTGTTCGCGGTCATCGCCGTCGCGCTGTTCGCGATGGCGGGCGGCGGGATCTGAGCCGCCGGGCTCGCTGACGCCGCGCTTTTGTGCGTTCGCGCCGCACCGACGGTATGCGCGCAGCCGTTTTCAACGGTCCCGGCGAGATAGGCGTCGAAGAGCGGCCCCGCCCCGAGGTGGAGGCGCCGACGGACGCGATCGTCCGCGTCACCCACACCGCGATCTGCGGCTCCGACCTCTGGTTCTACCGCGGCGACAGCGACCGCGACGCGGGCTCGCCGGTCGGCCACGAGCCGATGGGGATCGTCGAGGAAGTCGGCGACGACGTGACCTCCGTCAGCCCCGGCGACCGCGTGCTCGCCCCCTTCGCTATCTCCTGCGGCGAGTGTGAGTTCTGTCGGAAGGGGCTCCACACCTCCTGCGAGAACGGCGACTCGTGGGGCGGCGACAACGGCGGGGGGCAGGGCGAGTACGTCCGCTCGACGCACGCCGACGGCACGCTCGTGCGCGTGCCCGACCGCCACGCGGACGACGAGGAGACGCTCCGCTCGCTGCTCCCGCTGACCGACGTGCTGGGCACCGGCCACCACGCCGCGGTCAGCGCGGGCGTGGAGGCGGGCTCGACGGTCGCGGTGATCGGCGACGGCGCGGTCGGGCTCTGCGGCGTCCTCGCGGCCCGGCGGCTCGGCGCCGAACGGATCGTCGCGGTCGGCCACCACGAGGACCGCCTCGAACTCGCCGAGGAGTTCGGCGCCACGGAGACCGTCTCCGAGCGCGGGGAGGCCGCGGTCGAGCGCATCCGAGAGCTCACCTACGGCGGCCCGAACCACGTGATGGAGTGCGTCGGCGCCGCGAGCGCGATGAACACCGCGATCGACGCCGTCCGCCCCGGCGGCACGATCGGGTACGTCGGCGTCCCCTACGGCGTCGAGGAGGAGGGCCTCGACGTGTTCGGCATGTTCGGCAAGAACGTCACCCTCGCGGGCGGGGTCGCCCCCGTCCGCGCCTACGCCGAGGAGCTGATGGACGACGTGCTCCAGGGGACGCTCGACCCCGCGCCGGTCTTCACCGAGACGGTCGGCCTCGACGACGTCGCCGAGGGGTACCGGATGATGGACGAGCGCGAGGCGATCAAGGTGCTGGTGAAGCCGCACGGCGACGCGTAGGCGGCCGCGAAACCGGATCTTCGATCTACGTCTGCTCGACTCGGTTTTTAAGCGGTGGCGCGTGCCTGCGAGCGACCGCCCTCGGCGGCCGCGAGGAGCACGCGCGAGGGACGCGGTGAGCGAGAGGCGACCGCAGGGAGCCCGAGCGAACCGCGAGGCTGGGGAGGCGTGAGGTGCGGGTGCCGTGCGGGGCGGGTCTCAAAGGGGCAGCCGCGAGGGCGAAGCCTGACGACGCAAGCACCGCAGGGAGCGTAGCGACCGAGGAGCGCAGCGAGTCACGCGAGCCCTCGCGGCTGGGGCTTTGGAGGTCTCCGCCGTCGAGACACAGCCGCCCATTTATAAGTAAAGGACTGGGGCTTTGGCGGTGTTGGCCGTCGATCCACAAACGCCCATTTATAAGCGAACGGCTGGAGATTTGGCCGTGTTCGTCGCCGAGGTGTAGTCGCTCATTTATAAGGGGCGGTCGTGGATTCCGCAGCCGTCGCCGGGCCAGTAGCCGCCGATGGGCATTCGGACGCACCGCAGACAGATCCGCTCAAACGTTCGTTTCCGACGGTATCGGCGTAACCTTTAGTACTCCCAAGTCATTGTCATCCGTTGTCATGTGCCACCATTACGACGAGGCGCGCACGTGGACGGAGGTCAAGGCGCGTCACCGGTCCGAGGAGGCGGACGAGCTCGACGAAGCGCCCGACGTCGACGCGGTCGACGAGCCGGCGGACGAGACGGAGGAGCCCGAGCCCCCGGCGGAGCCGCGCGCCCCGGCCGACGACTGACGCGGTCGGGGACGACCCCGCCTCGAACCCCGACTTTCTATCGCGTGTCGCTGTTCCGTGAGCGGCCGCGCCGCCCGCCGTCGGCCCCATCGCACTCATTTTCGGGCCGCTGGCCGTGCTGTACGGATTCGCTGCCGGGGTCGTGCTGTTCAGGGCGGGCTACTGGTTCGCACGCCCTACCCCGAACGCGTATGCTCGGGCAGCCCGGGGTGTCGGATTCGTGATAGATCGCGGAGGTGACTCATCGATCGGGGTTCGGCTCAGCATGATTCGAGGTGGAGCCTCCGACCTCAAGGAGCGAGAGCAGCGAGCGAGTAGGTCGGAGAGGAAACCGACAACGCACGACGCAACCGCACGACGGTAGCTACCTGACTCCCCAATAAATAAGTACCGTTAGATAGTAATCTGAAACATGGAGGTGCGTCGAACTGCGCCGGTCAAACTTGTTGTTCCCGACAAGCGGTACGACGACCTCCACGAATCCGCGCGACAGTTCCTTCACTGTGCGAATCGTGCCGCTGAATTCTGTTGGGACGACGACTCCTACGCCAACTGCGTTACGGCGAACTCGACCGCACGGGACGCGCTCTACGAACAACTACGAGAGGAAACTGATCTTACTGCGAACCTCGTTCAAGCGGCTATCCGTCGTGCCGTCCAAGCGACGAAAGGATGCGTCGAACGGTGGAAACAGGGCAAGCGGGTGAGCCAGCCGGAGTTCACGTCGTGGAGCATGGTCTACGACAAGCGAAGCGCGACGTTCTACCGCGACCGTGTGTCTCTTTCGACCGTCAACGGGCGCGTCGAGTGCGACTTTGAACTTCCGGCGGATAGCCCGACTCCCTACGAACAGTACGTTCTCTCGGAGGACTACGAGTTCCGGGCGAGCACACTGCAATACGACAAGGCAACTGACGAGTTCTATTTCCACATCACGACGCGGAAGTACGATACCGACGAATCCGAGGTTTCGGAAGATACCGAGCACCAAACAGTCCTCGGTATCGACCTCGGCGTCAACAGCCTCGCAGTCGCTTCGACCGGCACGTTCTGGCAGGGCGACGAATACGATCACTGGTGCCGTGAATTCGAGAAGCGGCGTGGTGAGATGCAACAGCGCGGGACGCAACCCGCGCACAACGCCCTGCTTCGCCTCGGAAAGCGCGAAGAAGCGTGGCGGAAGCAGTACATCCACACGGTTGCCAATGAGCTCGTTTCGGAAGCCATCGAACACGACTGCGACGTAATCGTGTTCGAGGAGTTAACCGACATCCGCGAGCGGCTCCCGCAGGCGAAATGGCACCACGTGTGGGCGTTCCGACGCCTGTCCGAGTACGTCTCCTACAAGGCACCAGAGCAGGGCGTCTCCGTGGAGCAAGTCGAGCCGAACCACACGTCCCAGCGCTGTTCTCGGACGGATTGTGGGTTCACGCACGAAGCGAACCGTGACGGCGAACACTTCGAGTGCCAGAAATGCGGCTATGAGGTCAACGCGGATTACAACGCGGCGAAGAATATCGGGGTACGGTATGCCCGAAAGCGGAAACACAGACTCCGCTCCTCGCCCAAGTCGGGGAGCGGAGACGCACCAGTAGACGTGCGTGTAAATGGTGGGACGTTGAACGGCAAGAGTCACCAGTCCATTGCTGGCGACTGAGCGCTGGGAGTCCACATCAAAGCCCTACCCTCAACGAGCGAACCCCGTATGGGGCGAGCGAAGTAGGGTAGGGTAGTTTACTCGCGGAGCAGGTAGCGGAACGCGCGCAGGTGGTTCGATCCGCTCTCGGTGACGGAAAGGTATTGGTACTTGGAGTGTTTCTCGACCTCGAGGAACCCGCGGCTCTCAAGCGGCTCGACGACGTGCGTGTTGAGCCGCCGGTAGTACCCGCGTTTCGGGTTCTGAACCCCATCGGTGTCGTAGCGCTCGACGAAAGGGAGGCCTTCCCGGCGGCCGTAGTCGATGAGCTCTCTCTTGGTGACGGGCTGGTTCCGTTCGACGTACGCGAGGACGGCGACGCGTTCGGCGTTCGGCTCCTCGATCGGGTACTTCGGGAGTGTCTCCGGTGGCTTCGCGCCCGAGGCCACCGGTCGCTCCTCGCCGCCCGCGTACTCCTCCGCGTGGACGTAGTACGGGATCGCGCCGGTGACCATACAGGCGATCATCCCGCCGATCGCGGTCACCTTCGACCCCGACGCGAGGTTCACGTAGACGTTGTGGTCACGGAGACGGTTCGAGATCTCGGCGATCGTCCCGAGCGAACTGAAGAGATTGAAGATGTCGCACTCGACGGTCTCGGTCCGAATCCCTTCGTCTCGAACGCGTTGACGGGCCGTCTCGTGGTATGACGGTCGGTCGACGCCCTCTTTGTCGGCGTCGGGTTCGAGGAGGATCACCTCGTCGGCGTTCCCGTCGACGACCGGACGGACGATCCGGTCCAATTCGTATCCCAGCGGAACGATATGGACACGTTTCGGCACGTCGAGATCGTTCATATATCAGCTGATTATCGGGACGATATTGACGATTATGATCACATTGTCGTTTGTTTTGACTGTGTCAGCGTAATTCATATCCGACCGAGGGCGTTGTATCCGATCGCCGACGAAGGTCCCCGCAGACGTGTGTTCTCCCCCTCTACCCGAACAACGCGGGTCGGCGTTCCGTCGGTCGCCCCGTTCGGCCCTCCCCCCCGTCTCGGTGACCGCCGGTTTCGTCGCCTGAGACCTCGTCGGCGAACGCAGTATTCTTTTCACGGTCGTCCGGCCCACGTCCGACCTCGGCGACCCCGATCCGCCCTCCGGTTGCCACCGTGCCGAGTCCGCCAGATCGCGACGAGGACATGATGCGCTCGGCGGCCGACAGCGACGCCGCCGAGGTGTTCCTCGACTGAGGGACGCGGTGGCGCCGAACGGCAAGCCGGTCGCCCGCGAGCCGCTGGTCGCGGCCGCCCGTGAAGGGGACTGGGGCGGCACGGTGTTGAGCTTCCGGAAGAACGGCATCGACACGCGGTGGTGGTACGAGGACCCGATCTCCGTCGGCGGCGAGGCAGGCGCACAGTGTCGATCGCGTCCCGGACCTCATTTCCGAACCGGCCGCGACCGATCAGAGCGGCTCGATCAGCTCGACGACGTGGCCGTCGGGGTCCTTCACGAAGGCGACCCGCGCGCCGGCCTCCGGGTGGTCGGTCGGCGCCTCCCTGACGCCGTGGTGATCGATCTCCGCGAACGCCGCGTCCACGTCGTCGACGCCGACGGCGACGTGGTCGTAGCGGTCGCCGTCCGCGCTCGGCGCCTCGCCCTCGGTGTCCGACAGCTGGAACTCGACGCCGTTCCCGTCGGCGACGTACACGTTGCGGGTGTCGTCGATGGTGAACTCCCACGACCGCTCGAAGCCGAGCTCGTCGACGTACCAGTCGGCGGCCCGGTCGGCGTCCGCCACGTTCAGACAGGTGTGGAGAATCTCCATGCGTCGGCCTCGCGCGGTAGCGGCATAAATCCCGACCGCCGACTCCCGCGCGACCGCCCGGTCGAGTCGGTGCCCCGCGCGGTCGCCGGCGAGCGCGGATATATCCGCCGCCGGCCCGTACGGAGGGCGATGGCACGGAGCGCGACGAGCGCGCGCGGCGGTCCCCGCGAGCGCGACGAGCCGGACGCGGCACGCGGCGAGGAAGCGCCCGACGACGAGACCGGCCCGCCGGCCCTCGCGGTCGAGGGGCTCACGAAGCGGTTCGGCGAGGGCGACGACGCGGTGGTGGCCGTCGACGACGTGAGCCTCACCGTCGAGCGCGGGTCGGTCGTCGGCCTGCTCGGGCCGAACGGCGCGGGCAAGACGACGCTGATCAAGTGCGCGCTGGGCATCGTCATCCCCGACGCGGGGTCGGTCCGTGTGTTCGGGAACGACGTGCGCGACGGTCGGCGGGCCGCGTACGCCGACGTGGACGCGATGCTGGAGGGCGCGCGCAACGACTACTGGCGGCTCACGGTCCGGGAGAACCTCCGCTACTTCGCGACGATCAGCGGCGTCGACCCCGACTCCGTGGCGACGCGCCACGACCGCCTGCTCGACCGGCTCGACCTGGCCGACAAGGCGGACACGCCCGTCCGCGACCTCTCCCGGGGGATGAAACAGAAGGTGTCGCTCGCGAGCGTACTCGCGGGCGGCGCCGAACTCGTCTTTCTCGACGAGCCGACGCTCGGGCTCGACGTCGAGAGCGCGCGGACGCTCCGGGCGGAGCTGCGGCGGCTCGCGGCCGAGGAGGGGCTCACCATCGTCGTCAGCAGCCACGACATGACGACGATCGAGGCGGTGTGCGACCGCGTCGTCATGCTGTCGAACGGTCGGATCGTCGCCGACGACACCGTCGAGGCGCTGCTGGGGGCGGCCGCGAGCGACGCGGTCCGCGTGGCGAGCCCGGACCTCACCCCGGAGACGGTCGCCGACCTCCGCGAGCGGCTCGAGGTCGTCGGAGTCGACCGCGACGCGCGCCCGCCCGCGGTGACGGTCGCGGCCGGCGGCGACCGGCTGTACGAGCTGACCGACGCGCTCCGGGCGGCCGGCGTCACCGTCTCGGACATCCGCACGGTCCAGCCGGACCTCGAAGAGGTGTTCCTCGAACGCACCGGAACCGTCCCCGGTGCGGCCGGTCCAGCCGGTGCCGCGTCCGGGGGTGAATCCTCGTGAGCGCGGACGCGCCGCCCGGGGACGCGACCGCGGCTGACTCGTCGCCCGCAGAGGCGTCCGCGGCCACCGACGCGATCGCCGACGACGATCCCCGGCCGGCCACCTACTACCACCTCGCGCGGGCGGTGCTGTATCGCGAGTTCCTGATCTTCGTGCGGTACCCGGCCAACGCGATCGGGGGGATCGTGGTGTCGCTGTTCTTCTTCGCCGCGCTGTTCCTGGGCGGGCAGCTGCTCGCCGGGCAGGCGCTCGCGGACTCGATCGAGGGGATCGTCGTCGGCTACTTCCTGTGGACGCTGTCGGTGGGCGCGTACTCGTCGGTGTCGAACGACATCGGCAGCGAGGTGCAGTGGGGGACCCTCGAACGCCACATCACCACGCCGTTCGGCTTCGCGCCCGTCGCGCTGTTGAAGGGCGTCGCGAAGGTGGTGCGGACGTTCCTCACGAGCGCCGTGATCCTCGCGGTGATGCTCCTCGCGACCGGGACGCGGCTGAGCCTCGCGCCCGTGACCGTGGTCGTCGTCGCCGGCCTGTCGATCGTCTCGGTGCTGGGGCTCGGCTTCGCTGCGGGCGGCGTGACGGTGCTGTACAAGCGGATCGGCAACTGGCTCAACCTGCTCCAGTTCGGCTTCGTCGCGCTGATCTCGGCGCCCGTCTTCGATCTCCCGTGGACGCGCGTGCTCCCTCTGGCGCACGGCAGCGCCATGCTCCAGCGCGCGATGGTCGACGGGATCCGGCTGTGGGAGTTCCCGCTCGCGGACGTGGCGCTGCTCGTCGCGGTCGCGGGCGGCTACCTCGTCGGCGGCTACCTCGTCTTTCAGGGCGCGACCCGGCGGGCGCGGCGGCTCGGCGTGCTCGGCGACTACTGAGCGCGGCGCGTCGACACACTAAGCGGTCGTCACACGTCGTCGCCGCGGCGGTCACGCCGACGCCGTCGATTCCGACTCGTCGCCGCGTGGCAGTCCGAACTCGACCTCGATCCGCACCGTTTCGTAGGGGACGTACGGCCGCTTCGCGCGGCCGTCCGCTTCGAAGTGGACAATCTCGTAATCGGCCAACAGCGACAGGTCGTCGTGGACGACGTGGACGTCGCGGCCAAGCCGGTCCGCCAGCCCGCGGATGCTCTCGGGCGGCCGTTCCATGACGGCTTCTAAGAGCTCCATCCGGCGGTCCGTGAGCAACTGGCGGAGCCGCGCACGGTCCTCGAAGTTGACCACGTGCGGGACCGCCTCGCCGTCCTCCCAGCGCTCGGCGCGCTCGATCGCTGCCGCCTGTGCCTGTTCCGCCGGCAGCGACGTGATTCGGAGCGTCGAGGGGTACTCGGCATCGTTCGGGTCAGGTGTAAATTCGTCGTGGGTGGGGTGGGTGTCAGTTGGTTCGTCGGTCATGGATGTCGTTCACCTCGGCTTGGAAGTCGGTGATCAGGTCGGCGAGACCGGTGAAGTCCAGTTTGGTGACCTCACCGGCCTGCGTGTGGCGATGGTGGCGCCCGACGTCTCGGTGATGCGGCGCGTTGTCGTACCGGAGGAGCGTGCCGCCGTCAGCGTCCATGTATTGGAAGCTGTACTTCAGCCCTTCCGGGTATTCCTCGCTTTCCGGGACCTGCCACGCGACCATTTCATACCGACTGCCGTCCGGTTTCTCGGATTCTCCCGGTACACGACCGTGGCGGGCATCTGTTTCGTATGTTGTGGTACAAACTCAACAGTGTTAACGCTTTTCGTTGTTCTCTAACCACAACGACAATTGCGGACATCGCCGTCGCCGCAGGGTCGTCGTCGGAGTTTCCCGGTCGTGTTTGCCGCGCTTCCTACCGGTCCTCGTCCGGCTCCGCGGCGAGCGCCTCGTCGCGGAGCTCCCGGCAGCGCTCGCCCGTGATTTCGAGTTCGGGCACGGGGGTCGGGTTCCCGTCCGCGTCGACGGCGACGAACACGAAGTACGACTCCGTGGTGAGTTCGCGCTCGCCGGTGCGGGGCGACTCGCGGTACGCGCGGATCCGCGTCCGGAGGCTCGTGCGCCCGACCGCGTACACGTACGACTCGATGACGCAGGTGTCGCCCTGCGGCACCGGCCGCTTGAAGTCGAGCCCGTCGATCTTGGCCGTGACGCAGGTCTCGCCGGCGGCGCGCATCGCCGACATCGCGCCGATCTCGTCCATCCACTTGACGACGTTCCCCCCGTGGGCCGACTCGTAGTTGTTCGTGTGGGTCGGCTGGACGCGCTGGCGGTTCTCGATGTACGTGTCGCTGACGCTGGGCATACTCGCTGGTAGCGCGGCCGCGGGAAAAACACCGGCCCACCCGTCGCGTCGCCCGGGCACCGGGGCTCGTTCCTCACCGTCCTCGCCCGGCCGCTCGGTTAGTTATCAGATCGTGTAATTTGGTCTTTACTCCTAAATAGGGCAGCTTTCTGCGGGCGAACAACAGATGATGAACGCGATCACCGCGCGGTACGGTCGGCGGGTCGGCGCGGCCGTCCTCCTGACGCTCGCCGTGACGCTCGGCTTCGTCGCTCTCTTCGCGGGGCACGTGACGACGGTCGGGACCCCGGCGGCCGCGACGGCGGCGCTGGCGTCGGTCGGCGTCGTCGTCACGCTGAACCTCGGGCTGCTTGGCATCGTACTGGTCGGAAACGTCGCGGTCGAGCTCCGGCGGCTGACGGAGACGGCCGAGGCGGTCGGGCGCGGCGAGTTCGACGCTCGCGCCACGTCCGACCGCGGCGACGAGATCGGGCGGCTGTTCGACGCCTTCGACGAGACCCGGCGGTCGCTCCGGGACGCGGTCGCCGAGTCCGAGCGGGCGCAGTCCGAGGCGGAGGCGGCCCGCGAGGAGGCCGAGGCGCTGTCCGACACCCTCTTGGAGCGCGCCGAGGAGATCGGCGGCGCCATGGAGGACGCGGCCGAGGGCGACCTCACGCGCCGGCTCGACGCGGACGGTGAGGTCGACGCGATCGAGCGCATCACGGCGGCGTACAACGAGATGACCGGTGGGCTCGCGACGACGATCGAGGACATCCAGGCGTTCGCGGGCGACGTGGAGGCGACGAGCGAGGAGATGGCCGCGGAGGCCGACGAGGTCGCGGGGATGAACCGGGAGGTGGCCGACGAGATGCGCGAGCTGGCCGACGAGCTGGACGCGCAAACCGAGCGGTTACGGGAGACGGCCAACGACACCGACGACTTCTCCGCGACCGTCGAGGAGATCGCTTCCACCACCGACGAGGTGGCCGGCGACGCGAGCGCCGCGGCCGACCTCGGCGCGGAGGGCGAAGAGCGGGCGACCGAGGCGGTCGAGGCGATCGCCGCGATCGGCGAGCTGCTGGCGGAGCTGGACGAGCTCGTCGCCGGGCTCGACGACCGAATGGACGGCGTCGCGGAGACGACCGACGTGATCGCCGACATCGCCGAGCAGACCAACATCCTCGCGCTGAACGCCTCGATCGAGGCGTCGCGGGCGGGCGGCGACGGCGACGGCTTCGCGGTCGTCGCCGACGAGGTGAAGGGGCTCGCCGAGGAGACGCGCGCCTCGACGACGGAGATCGAGGCGACGATCGGCGAGGTGACGGAGGACGTGTCCGCGGTCGCCGGCGAGATGGACCGGACGATGACGGAGCTCGACGAGACGACCGCGGCGGTCGAGGCCGCGGGCGAGGCGATCGAGGAGCTCACCGGTACCGTCGAGGACGTCGACGTCGCGATGGCGGACATCGCGCGGGCGACCGACGAGGGCGCCGAGGGGATCGAGTCGGTCGCGGCGCGCGTCGAAGCGGTCCACGGCTCCGCCACCGACGCCGCGGACCGCGCGCGGTCGCTCGCCGAGACCGCCGACGAGACGGCCGAGACCGTCGGCGATCTCGCGGCGACGGCGACGGCGCTGTCGGAGCGCACCGCGTCGCTCACCGAGCGGCTCGCGCAGTTCGAAACGCGTGCGGACGCGGCCGACGTCGGAGGCGGGGCCGCGGGCGCTCCCGCTCCGACCGCCGGCGACGCGGAGGTGCACGCCGATGATTGAGCCGTCGACGGTGCGGTTCGCTTCCGCAGGGATCTACGCCGTCTCCGCGGTCGTGCTGCTCGCCTTGGCGCGGCGCAAGCCCGCAGACCTGCGGCGGTACTGCTACCCGTTCGTCGCGGTCGTGGCGCTCGCGGGCGTCGGGATCGCGAGCTGGGGCGCCGGGATCGGGACGTTCGCTGTCGGGACCGGCACGCTGGAGGCCGGCCAGCTGCTCTCCGACTACGTGGCGTACCCGTTCCTGTTCGGGTTCGCGGCGTTCGTCGCGGGGGCGGGCCGGCGGTACGTCGGGGGGATCGTCGCGATCACCGTCGCGATGCGGCTCGGCTACGACTTCGCCGAGGTGTTCGCGGGGCCGCTCGCGACGGCGGGCACCCTCGGGATCCTCGTCGGCTACGCGACGCTCGTCGGGCTGTTCTTCGGGCCAGTGGCGAGCGCGGCGGCGCGGCAGACGCCCGCACGCGAGCTGTTCTACAAGAAGACGCGGAACCTCGCGCTGTTCGCCTTCGGCGTGTTGATCGCGTGGGCGATGTTACAGATCGCCGGGCTGTTCGATACGTTCACCGCGGCGGTGACCTTAGAGTATCTTGATCTCCTCTTGCGGGTCGGCTTCGCGGGCTTCGTCTTCGCGAATGTAGAGACGCTGGCGGCGGCGGAGGAATCCGAAGTCGGCGATGCTGGCGATGATGCGGGACGGGGTCCGGCCGCGACGGTGTCGACGTCGAGCGCGGACTGAGTCGGCGCAGTCGGCTTCTCTGGGCTGTCTGTATTGTCACCGATCACCAATCCACTCACTGTCAATCCGGGAGGGTGCTTTTTGTCGGCGTTCACTGATACCCTTCCATGGGCCTGTACGATGTCGTGCTGGCCGCGGATGGCGTCAGGCTGCCGAAGTTTCCGGCCGATGCCAGTCCGTCCGATATCGAGTGGCAGACGAAAGATATCGGTCGGCCGGCCATGAAAGCGTACAAGCTGACCGCAGACGGACGGCTCCTGCGACGCGAGCGGGAGTTCCGTGAGAAGACGCCCGAGGAAAAGCAGACGGCGGCCGCCGATCACGGCTTCGACTCGTGGGAGGCGTACGTCTCGTTTTGTGAGGACGCAGCCCCAGATGAGCGCATCCAACGTGGAATCGGTCTTGGAGCGCCGAACCCCCAGACCGTCGACGAGGAGCTCTGGCTCGACCACAATATGCACGGCAGCTTCGAATTCCATGGCCGGAGCGACGACATCGAAGACGGATTCCACTGGTCGTACGAAGCACGGTTCACGCGCGGGGAGCTCGACGCGATCGTCTTTCTCGGCGAGCGAGGGGGTGGTTCCCTCGATGACTACCGGCCCGACGCGCCAGTGCGCGTCGAGTTTTCGTGACTAAACCAGAGGAACGTGGATTCCGAGGTCGGACATCGCGTCGGGCACGTCGTCGTCACCGAACGCGAGACCGTGCCGACGGCAAACACCATCTCCGGAACGTTTCGCGGGGCTGGTCGAGGACCACCGGGACGTCGACGCCTATCGCGAACGGGTCGAGGCCGAGTACGAGGAGACCGCCACCGAGCGGGAGCGGGACCGCCGGGAGTTCGTCGATCGGCTCGCTCCTTTTCGACTACATAATTCGGCGACGCCAGAATTATATAGTCTCTTCCGCTACTGACGAGTATGCCTGCCGACGGGCCCGGCGAGGAGTTCGGACTCGCCGAGGGGTTCAGCGCGGACCTCGACGCCGAACCCGCCGACGAGCGGGTGTACCGGGTCGCGCTCCAGCTGTACGACCCGGCGGGCGTGTCGGAAATCGCGGAGCGCGCCTCGTGCGCGCCGGACACCGCGCGGCGACATCTCAAGCGACTGGCCGACATCGGCGTCGTCGAACGCGTCTCGGAGTCGCCGCTCACGTTCGCCCGTAACGAATCATACTTCGAGTGGCGACTTCGGAATCGGCTCGAAGCCCTGTCACGCGACGAGCTCCACGAGAGACTCACCGAACTCACCGAGCGCGAGTCCGCGTTTCGCGAGCGCTTCGACGCCGAGTCGCCGACCGACGTGGATGCGCTCCACCACGCGGAGTACGACGACATCGAGACGGTGTGGCTCGCGTTGAGCGAGTGGCACACCGTCAGGGAACGGATCGACCGGCTGGAGGCCGTCCGGCGCGGTCGCGGCTCCGACTTGTCCGCCGAGGAGAACGCTGCGTGACCGAGTCCGCCCCGTCGCGGTCCGTCGACGAGGCGACCCTCCGGTATCTCGGTCGCGCGTTCGGTCGACGGGACGAGGTGAGCCAGACGTCGCTGTTCCCCGCGAACAAGCCGGAGCGTCTCGCCGTGACGCTCGACGCCGAGTACTACCCCGAACTCGTCGGGGTCGTCTCGCTCGAACTCCGCGCGTACACGAACGGCGACTTTCACGTCTCGTACCACGAGACGCGCGCCGGCGACCGGCGGCAGTGTCGATGGGACCGCCACGACCAGCCGCACAACACGCGGGACCACTTCCATCCGCTCCCGGACGCAGACACAACAGCCGCGGTCGACCGGAGCTACGCGACGGACCTCACGCGTGTCATCGAGGGGACCGTGCTGCCGTGGGTCGACGAGCGGGTCGGCTCGCTGTGGGAGTCGGACGGGAGATAAGTCGGCGGCGATATCGAGTGCGGCAGCATATTTATCTGTAGTTCCGACATAGCGAGTCATATGTCCGGGCTCGAAGCGGACCTCGATGCCATCGCGGCCGCCGGCGGCTACGACGACACCGACGCCGTGGTCGAGGAGGCCGTCCGCGAGCTGTTGCGTCGGCGTCCGGAGCTTCGGCTCTCGCTCGCGGTCGAGAAGTACCGCACCGGAGCGGTGAGTCTCAACCGGGGGGCAGAACTGGCCGGCGTCTCGACTGAGTCCTTCAAACGCGAACTCGCGGATCGGGGGATCGACCGGGAGGCCGGATTCCTGGACGAGTCCGCCCGCGAGGATCGGCTGGAAACGTTCCTCGAGTAATCGGCGGATGGCGCTCGTCGATACCACCGTCTCAACTTCGCTCGGAGCGGTCGATCGGTTGGAACTGCTGTCTGGGATGTCCGTGACCGTCGTCGGGTAGCGGTGAAATCGCTTGCTACTGTTCGGCGTCGAACAGCGACGTGAGTTCTCGGATTCCGTACAGCGACGCGTCGGATCGCTCGTCGACGGCAGTCCGTAACTCCTCGGTGAAGCCGGCTCGGGAAAAGACCGCGTACCGTACATCCCGGTCGCGTCCCCGCCATCGGACCTCCGGTTCGAGCGCCGTGAGATCGTCGAACACCGCTCGCCCGACGGGGTCTGTGGTCCACTTGCATTCGCCGAGCAACAGGGTCTCGGTCTCTTGATTGATCCCGACGACGTCTATCTCCTCGCCGCCGTACCACCACCGGCCGACCCGCGAGCAGGAGACGGGAAACGCCGACGTCCGAACCGCCTGCTGGCACACGGTCTCGAAGGTCCGACTCGTGTGCGTCGGTAGCGTCTCGGCGATCACCGACCGGACCGGTTCCGTGCGCCCCTGTTCGAGCGTTCCTCGATTGGGTGCCACGTACCGAAACCAGAATCGAAGGAAATCGTCCGTCAATCGATACAGTCCCCGGCCGTCAGGATCCGTTACCGGGTGTTCTCGCTCGAGGATCGCCAGCTGCGTGAGGTTCTGGAGGTACCGGGAGAGACTGCTCGCGTCGCGGCCGATCTCGTTGGCGATCTCGGTGACACGCGTGGCGCCACCGGCGATGGCCTCGAGGATCGCCATGTACGTCGCGGGCTCACGAAGCTCCTGCCGTAACAGGAACTCCGGCTCCTCGTACAGGAACTCGCCTTTCGAGAGGACGGCCCGCTCGACGTTCTCGAGGAGGCTCCGCTCCGGGTCGAACTGTTCGAGATACGCGGGGACGCCGCCGAGGACGCTGTACACTTGGATCTGCGTCTCCAAATCCTCGTCTGGGAAGAACCCGCGAACGTCCGCGAACGAGAGCGGAGCGAGCTCCCACTGTCCGGTTCGGCGTCCGTACAACGGGCTCTCGTAGCTCAACACGCCCTCCTTCATCATCGAAATCGACGAGCCCAACAACACGAGCGAGACGTCCGTCCCCGCGAGCACGTCGTCGACGACGGTCTGAAACACCGACGGGACGGTGTCGTCTTCGGCGACGAGATACGAGAACTCGTCCAGCGCCACGACACACGGCCCGTCGACGCGGGCCGTGAGGTACCGGAACGCGTCGACGTACCCGTCGACGTCCGGCGTGACGTCGTCGAACGCCTCGGCGCACTGCGCCGCGAACCGCCGGGCGTTGTGCGCCGCGCCCCGCTCGTCACAGAGGTAGTAGACCGAGGCGTCGTCGAGCGTCTCGAGCGCTGTCGTCACCAGCGTTGTCTTCCCGACCCGCCGTCGGCCGTACACGACGAGTAGCTGTCGCTCCGCGCGCGTGAGATGCGACGTGAGCCACTCGAGCTCCGCCTCTCGGTTTATCATTATGCGGGCGATAATATTATCGCGTTCATAATAGTCGTTCGGGTCAGCGATGACGTTCGCACTCTCGTTTCCACCCGGGGACACCCTCCGAAGTGACGGCCGTCTGCCGTCCTTCCGAATGTCGCTCGTTCCGACGAGCGACGGTGGTGTCCGTTGACGACGATCTCCGAGGTCGGCACCGTCGAACTCGAGAAGCCCCGTCCGGTCACGTCTCGGTGGGACGCGGCGTGTATCGGTGGAGCGCGTCGACGGTCTTCCGAACCACTTCCGGAGCCAGTTCGCCCTGCTGGTCGTCGAAGTCGCGATACTTGATCGTGGTCGCGTACCACGGCGAGACGTACGCGGCCACGTCAGATCCGCCTCGCATCCAGTCCTCGTCGGTGACGGCGATACCGTCCGGGTGTTCGGTCGTGGTCATCCCCACGACGAGACACTCGACGGCCGAGAACGGGTGGGCGTCTCCGCTGACGATAAGCCACGGTCGGTACGCCGGGTCAGACTTGTGCGGCGCCGGTCCCCACCAGACCTCGCCCTGCCGGTCACTCATCGGCTTGCTCGGCCTCGGACTCGACGCCGTGCCCCCATTCGTCGGGGTCTTCCGGACCGAGACGCTCCGACAGCGCGCGCGACCCGGCGAGCGCGGTGAGCGTCGTCTCGACGTCTTCGGCGTTGCCGACGGCCCAGTACTCGCCGCGGTGGCGGACGAGGCCCCGGTCCTCCAGTCGGGAAAGGACGACGCCGACGCTGCCGCGCGCGACGCCCGTTGCCTCGTGGATCTCCTTCGGCGTGTACGCCTTCTCGGGCGACCCGGCCAGGAAGGAGAGAATCGTCTCCGCGTTCGTCCGCCCGTCCGCCCGGAGGTCGCGACTCGACCCCTCTTCGAACCGGTCGATGTCGATGGGCACGCGCGTCGGTACGTTTGCAGCTGTAATAGCTGTAACGACTGTAATCAAGATCGCGGTATCTGACGATTCCTCGTCCCAGGCCATCACCGACTGCTCGTCGCCGCTCGAACGGAGAAATGGGTGAAGGGGTTGCCGGTCGACAGACTCGTACGCAGCTCGGCTATCGTCGTCAGTCCCGAGCGTACTCGACATCGAGCGCGAGGTCCGCCGCGGTGTAGTGACGCTCAACCCCGCGCTCGCCGAGCAGCCGGTGGAATTCCTCCTTCGAGAGGCCGGCCAGCTCTCGTGCCTTCCCGAAGGAGAGATACTCCTCTCGGTACAGCGAGACGGCGAGCTCCTGCTTGACGATGGGCTCGCGGTCCGCCGGCGGTGCCGCGATCGCGTCCAGCACCCCGGACGGCAGATCGATCCTATCTATATAGACTAAGTCCGGCGCCTCAGCACTTAACATCGCCGCTCAGACGGGAACCCCGACAGGAACTAGGTAGAAATCAGGAAACACGAAACACGCCGAAAAACACAGTATTCTGTGTGTGCATAGATTCTGTATGCCCAGTATCACGGTCAACGTGGACGACGACCTCAAAACGCGCATGGAGAACCACCCCGAGATCAACTGGAGCGAGGTGACGCGACAGGCCATCCGCGAGAAGATCGAGACGCTGGAAGTGATGGACGAACTCGCTTCCGAGAGCGAGCTCACCGAGAGCGACGTTCGGGAGATCGCCGACAGGATCAACGAGAGCGGGCGCGAGCGCGTGAACGAGGGATCGCCCTAGTCCCGACGAACCAAGCTGACTGTCGGACTCACGCGAATCCCCGCGCCTGATGCCGTGAGAGATACTCAATAGCCGACGGGTCCTACCAGGTGCTACAGATACTGAACCGATAGATCGTCTTCCGAGCGGTTCTGTAGGTGCTCGTCGACGACTTTCACGACGTCACCGATCTGTCGCCCGGCCTGTCGGACGTATATCAGTCCCCTGTGGGGCAGTTCCTGACCTTCGACGAGTGAGAGGAAGTCGTCGTCGAAGGTCAGCAAGGTCCAATCGTTCTCCACGGTGTATCGTAACTGTTCGCGGTCGGGTTCCCCCAGCGTCCCCTCATCTCTGGCGGTGTGTACGGTCCACCCGCGCCGACGGAGTCCGTCGGCGACGGGAATCCAGATACTCTCGTCGCAGTACAGCGGTCGCGTCATGCCGAGGCCGGCTCGGAGGACGACGACCGGAAGTCATCGATGTGGTCGTAGTAGTACGCGAGGGCTCGGTGAACGTCGCCGAGCGTGAGGTCGGGGTACAGCTGCGTGATCTCGTCGGGGCTGTACCCGCTGTGTTCGTACGCCGACGCGATGTCTTTCACGCGGATCCCCGTTTCTCCGACGGTCGGAGCCCCGTCGCTGTGGTCGCTATCCCGAACGATTCCCATACCGGAGAATCGACTCGTACCGACTTGAAACGCATGGTCCAGCGAATCATCGTCGAGAAATCGCTTCGGACCGCTCCGCCAGCCACCAAACGGTTTTGTCCCCCGCCACACCGGTCTACGGCACGGCGGGAGCGAACCACGGGGAACCGCCCGTCGAGGGCGTGGACGTGGCGGCGATGCGGCGGTATCTCGCGGAGACGGACGTCCGATTCGCGGTCCTGTTCGGCTCGCGGGTCCGCGGCGACGGCCACGAGTCGTCCGACGTCGACGTCGCCCTCCGGTTCCCGGACGATTTGTCTCCCACGGAGCGGTTCCGCCGACGGAACCGGATCGACGCGGACCTCCAGAGTCACGCGGACGCCTTCGTCGACGTGAGCGACATCGAAGACCTTCCCGTCCCGATCGCGCGCGCCGCCCTCCGGGACGGGATTCGGCTGGTCGGAGACGACCGGGACGTCGACGCCTATCGCGAGCGGGTCGAGGCCGAGTACGAGGAGACCGCCACCGAGCGGAGCGGGACCGCCGGGAGTTCGTCGATCGGCTCGCGAGGGGAGAGCAATAGACGGTCGACGCGGTTGTCGGAGTTGCTTGCTTCTCCCCCGTTATAACCGTTTTAACGGCGATAGTCCGACCCCCACAAGACTAAGGTATTACGGGGGGTATTACTAGATATGAGCAAGTCTACGCGTGTCACTGAGAAGGGCCAGGCGACGATCCCTCACGAACTCCGCGAAAAGTACGACTTACAGCCCGGTGACGAGGTCGTCTGGATGGACACCGACGAGGGGATCGTCGTAAAGAAGCGCACCCGCACTGGTGGCCGTGGGATGCTCGTTCCCGAGGGCACCTCCGCGGAGAAGCGCGAGGAGATCGCAGCGGAACTGGGTCAGCGCGTCCGCGACCGCCGCGACCGTAACTATGAGGACGTTTGAGATGGCGACGTACACGGCCGACGCCGTCTCGCTACTGGCGTATCTCGTCGATGCGCTCCCGCAAGGGGCCGACCAGGCGTTCGCCGAGGCAGAAGCCGGGGAAACGGTCATCGAAGCACCGAGTACGGCTCTCGCCGAGGTACTGTACTCGGTCTCCCGCGACAAGGACGTCCGAGGGATCACACTCACCGGGACGCCCGAGGATGCCCGGCAGGCGTTGGTCGGAAACGGGCCGGTCTCGGTCGCCCCCGTCGACGAGCCGGAGCTGGCAACGTACGCGCAACTGCTGGACGAGTTCAGCATCCACGACGGGCTGATCGTCGCCAGCCACCGCGCACGGGAGACGGACGCGATCCTCACGACCGACGGTGTCATCCGCGACGCCGGGTACGAAACGATCTGGGAGTCAGTGGCCCGCGACTGAAGCCGTAGATTCGCTCGTATCGACGCCGTCAAATCGTCCGACGATGGCCGGCTCGACATCGTCGCTCCGACTGGCACCGAACTTGAACTGGCGGGTACAATCGGCGACCGCGCGCGTTCCTCGACCGATGACGACCGTCAGTTCCGCGCGTACTCGACGTCGAGCGCGAGGTCCGCCGCGGTGTCGTGACGCTCGACCTCCCGCTCGCCGAGCAGCCATTGGAATGCCGCCGTCGAGCGGCCGGCCAGCTCCCGTGCCGTCCCGAAGGAGAGGTACTCCGCTCGGTACAGCGAGACGGCGAGCTCCTGCCGGACGATGGGCTCGCGGTCCGCCGGCGGTGCCGCGATCGCGTCCAGCACCCCGGACGGCAGATCGATGCTGCTCATACCGACCAGTTCGACACCGCGGAACGTACTATCGCCGCTCAGGGGGTCACCACGAGGTCGGGTGTTCCACGAAGATCGCCACTGGGTCGAGCGCTTCCAGCGGGAAGTCGCATGGTGGCTTCGAGACCGCGATTCGTCGTCCACTCGCACCGATCGGGCCGAGAACCGGTCGAGCGAACCGAGCCATACGCACGCGCCCGCGAAGACAAATCCGAAATCCACCCACCGACACCCCCGCAGCCGACTCCTTTTATACGATCCCGCAACCCCTGCCCACCCCCCTCGTTCCGAACCGCTTTTCGAAAACGGCCGTCGCACTCGCTTCGGAGGAGGTACCACACGGGACCGCAAACCGTGGAAGATCTCCGAACACTCATCCACCTCGCAAATACTCCCTCGAATATGCCCCAGTACTCGGACGCGGACTTCCTCGAAGAGATCCGTCGCGTTGCCGATCTCTCTCATGTCGATGGTCCGCCGAGCGAACGGACGTTCGGCGATGAGGCGGATATGTCGGCACAGATTGTGCGGCGCCGCTTCGGCTCATGGCGAACTGCGATCGAACAGGCAGGGTTCGACTTTCACACACAGGCCGACAAGATCCCGCGTGACAAGCTCGTCGCTGAACTCCGGTGGCTTCGTGACGAGGTGGGCCGGATCCCGACCGCCGAGCAGATGGACGAACACGGCGGGTACGCCTACATCACGTACTACGAGCGCTTCGGGTCGTGGCGCGAGGCGCTCGACGCGGCCGGCTTCGATCCGGATCGCGGCCCCACGGACGCTGAGCTGCTTGCGGAACTCCATCGGCTGCGTGACGAACTGGAGAAGCGCCCCTCGATGAACGATATGACCGACCACGGCGCGTACGGGTGTAGTACGTACCAGCGACGGTTCGGCTCGTGGTCAGCGGCGCTCGAGGAAGCGTTCGATACTGAATCGGCGGATGAAAGCAGGGGGTCCGAGTGAACCCGGCGCGACGTGGCGCGCGTCTCGAAACCAACAGGGCATCACTGTACCCTACCCAAGGAAAACGGTGTCATGCCCCGTTGCGGGCTCATACTTCCGTACACGGCCGGAAGTGGTAAGGATTGCGCTCTGCCGTCCTCGCCGTCGTCGGACGTTCGAGTGTCGTCTCCTCCGACAGACGAACGTATCGGAAATCAAAATCTGGTGTCTGACGCCCTCTATCGCTGTTTGGTAGGGGTTATCACGACCCTACATAGACACAAAGTATTTACCAGAACCGGCACACGGTTCTAACGCAGTACCCCACCCGCATGCGTGAGAGCGAGTAACCCTGACCCAAGTCCGGTAGCGCCCTCGAGGTAATGTTGGTCGTCGACGATCGGGCATCAGGAGACGGAGAAAGCTGTCAACGCGACGCAGAACGAAACAACATACAATGACAAACGACAATACCACACGCTCGAAGGCCAACGCGGTCTTCTTTGCGGCGGTCATGGTTGTCTCCATGGTTGCGGCCGGCTTTGCGGTAGCGCCGGCAGCAGCGGTGACAGACTCCGACCTGACCGTCAACAACTTCTCGCCCCAGGAAGTGGACGAGGAGACGACGCGGACGCATAATCTAGACGTAACGATTCAGAACATCAGCAACGCTTCGGGCCACACCTACGAAGTGGTCCTACCGGCTGGTGACTTCAACAGCACCGCAGTCGAGAGTGTAAACTCGGTTACCAACGGAACTGGTACGAACGTTTCCAGCGCCCTCGGTTCCCCGAATCCCTCCGGTGACACTCTCACGGTGCCTGTTGACACCTCCAGTGTCAATGCTTCTGAGCTCACCATCGACGTTGACGTGAACGTTGACTTCCCGAATGTCAACAGTGACACGTCGGCGCCGCTCACGGTGAACTTCAATGATGCTGATTCCTCGTCTGGCACTGTTGATACGCCCGACGTGACCATCCTCGACACGGACAACAGCGGTGTCAATCCGTCCTACACCCCTGAATCGAACCTGTACTACTCCGGTCAGGAGATTGTAGTCGACGGACTCTCGAGTGGTACAGATTACCAGCTCCGCGAGGTTGACAGCCGGACCGACGAAGGAAACATCAGTACGAGCAGTCCGGTGGAGCAGTTCACCACGAACGGGACTGGCGCGTACACGATCAACACTGGCGACCTCGAAACTGGTGACTACTTCCTCCGCGGCCCGGGTATCTCCGACGCAGAGGAAGAAGACACCATCTTCGAGGTCTCCACGCAGAGCCTCTCCATCGACTGGGAAGAAGACAGCGTCGAAGAAGGTGAAGAGATCAACCTTGAAGTCGACTCCAACCGCGGGACCTACGACCTCAACGTGAGCGCGAGCGGTCTCGACGACACCGAGATCGAAACCATCTTCGAGGACAGCGTCAGCGACATTGACCTCGAAGACGAGGACGAAGAGGTCGCTACGCTCGTCGGCATCTCTGACGGTGACTTCGCGGCGAACTTCACCGACATCGATGCGGGCGAGTACGACTTCGAATTCGAAGTGCCCGACACCGAAGCTCAGGACACCGCCACGCTCAACGTGACGGAGGCTGAGGACGGCGAGGGCGACATCGCCGACTCGGTCATCGAACAGCAGGGTGACGTTGCCGCTATCACCGTCGAACTCGACAACACCGACACGGGCACGCTCGTGATCGGTAACGAAGAAGACGACGGCTACCAAGCGAACATCACCGTTGAAGACGACGAAGACGACGAAGTCGTCGTCCTCTTCAACACGTACGCTGCCGGCACCCTCGCCGATGGGACTGACGCAGACACCATCGTCTACACCGAAGACGAGGATGCAAACGTTCAGCTCGACAACGAGACGGACCTGACCGACATCCTCGACACGGGTACGTACGACGTGTCGGTCGGCCCGTACACGGGTGATGACCGCTTCGAGAACACTATCGACGACCCGGACTCCATCTCCTCGCTCACGATCGAAGAGCGCGGTGACTCGGAGCTTGCTCTCTGGCGGACCAGCGAGAGCGTCGAGTCCGACATCACTGAGGAACTGGACGACGAGAACGAGAGCGCGACGGTCTCGCTGATTAACGAGGCTGTCGAGGGCGACCTGGTCACGCAGACCAGCTCGCTCGCCATCGACGAGGACGGCGACCGCAGCGACGTGCTCGTCCACCAGTATACCGCACCTGGTCTGGAAGGGCCGCTTGCGAGCGCCAGCGGTGAGAACCTCGGCAGCGCCGAGAGCACCGCCGCGCTCTACGAGCTGCTCCAGCAGAACAACAGCGTGTACACTGGCGAAAACGCCGCAGACGGCGAGCAGGACCAGCTCGAGCTGGTCATGGAGCTGGATAACCCCGGCCCGAACGAGCCGACCACGTCCATCGACGTGAACGAGCTCGCTAACGATGAGATCGGATCCGCGAGCGCGTTCTCGGACGTGTTCACGGTCGTCTACGACGACCAGACGGACACCTACTACATCGTCACCAACATTGACGAACTGAACAACGTTGTTGACGAGGACCGTCAGATCGAAGATGAGGACCAGTACGAGGTCCAGATCAACGTTCAGGACGCGCGTCTCCTCGACCTCCTCGAAGAGGCCGATGCAGACGACTTCGAAGAGGAGTTCGTCGAGACGTCGGCCTCGTTCACGGCTGAGGCAGCCGAGGGCGAGTTCGACAACGAAGACTCGATTCAGGTGACGAACGCCGAGAATCAGTCCATCACGGGTACGACCAACGTCGCGCCCGGGACTGAACTCGACGTTCGCGTCCGCAGCGACGACGACGCCTCGACGAGCTTCATCCAGAACGATGAAGACATCGTCGTGACGCCGGAAGGCACGTGGACGGCAACGTTCGACTTCAGCGAGGCGGCAGTTGGCGACAACTTCACCGCTGAGGTCCGTCAGGCTGCCTTCACGGCTGAGTCCGACGGTCAGGTCGTCGAGCAGGTCGAAGAGCCCGCGGTCTTCGAGGTCTCGGACCTGAGCCCGGCTGAGGCAACCGCTACGGCTGGTGACTCGGTCGACGTTTCGGCGACGATCGAGAACACCGGCGGTCGCGAGGCGACTCAGGATGTCGCGCTCACGCTTGACGGCGACGAGCTCGACACGACTGAAGTCACCCTCGCGCCCGGCGACACCACCACCGTCGAGTTCACGGCTGACACGTCCGGTCTCGAAGCCGGCGATTACACGCACGGCATCGCGACCGACGACGATGAGGCCACGGGTACGCTGACCATCGAAGCCGCGGACGGCTCCGACGGTAGCGACGGTTCCGACGGCTCCGACGGTAGTGACGGATCCGACGGCTCCGACGGTTCCGACGGCTCCGACGGTTCCGACGGCTCCGACGGCTCCGGCGAGACCGACGACGGAACGCCCGGCTTCGGTGCGCTCGTCGCACTCGTCGCGCTCATCGCCGCTGCGCTGCTCGCGACCCGCCGCAACGAGTAACATCGTTGCCTAACGGTCGCGACTCGTAGCTTCCAACCATCGGCCCTCGCGGGCCGACCCACACGCGGTCTTTCTTTATCGCGCTCGACTCACACTCCGAGCGACAGCACTACCGACCGCAGTGTTGTTCGGAGCCATATCTATTTATTCGGCACAAGTAACCGATACTTGTCGACGACGCGTTCCGAGACCCAGCGTACGTCGTATCCCGTGGCATCGGCTCGACGCTCGGCGTGTCGTCGGCTTTCGATACCAGTTTCGGAGCGGTTCAACGATCTTTCTCCGGCTTCAGACGGAGCAGGATCTCAATTTCCGTAACAGGACTGAAAGAAAAATTGGACTGTGCTCACGCGTGCCCCCGTGCGACGCAATCAGCTCTCAGTGAACAGCCCGTCTACAATTGTCTCAATAAGCGCGTCTTCAACGTGGTCATAGTCGATCTCGTTGCTCGATCCGATGGGCGCGTTTTGCGACCGTACGGTAAACACGATCGAGGTGAATAACTGATCAATCAGGGCTGGGTCGTCATAGCGGAACGACTCGAGCTCTGCCCACCGCTCAGAAAAGGTGAGGGCCACACTACTACATTGCTCTTCGACGAATGGTTTCTCCATTTCCGCCGCTGCGAGCCGGTCTTGGAGTTCTCGCAACTCTCCCTCGACAATTAACGCGGAGATGAGCGGATTCGATTGGACTTCGTTGAAGGTTGTCTCGAGAACCAGCTGTACCTCTTCTCGCGGGGTCTCTCCTTCGGCAACGGTTTCAGCAATCTTCTTTTCAAGCTCTTCTCGCTCCCGTAGGAGTACCCTGAAGTACAGTTCCTCTTTTGAATCAAAGAATTGATAAAATGTGCTTGTACCAATATCGGCCTCGGCTGTCAGGTCGCTGATTCGAGTCCGGTCGAAGCCATACTGCGCAAACAACTCTCGCCCAGCCTCAATCAATTGAGAACGAATTCGCTCCTTCTCTTGGTCGCTAAATCGGCTCATTTGTCTGCCGATTGAGCGTCGCTTCTTGACTGACTTTCCCGCATCGGTTGCCACTTAGAATTCTATGAACAAAGCGTTTATCAATTTGTGAGCCTGCGAACTAGTGTACGTCAAATGAGCGAGTCAAAGGACGTGGCTGTTGGACTACGACCTGTAGGCGGCGAAACACATCTCGAACAGACCTCGAGGGGCGGCCGAACTGCGGGGGGTTCCCGTGACACAGCGGTCGATTCTTACCGTGTTCGTGACGGCTCTCCTGCTCACCAGCGGGACGGTTGGCGTCGTCGCTGGGGCGACAGCCTCGAATCCGACAGTTGGTGACACAGCGACCACAGATCTTTCTGCCCCGACCGCGGCTGGGTCACCCCTTCAACCACAAGCAACGGGTCTTGTTCGCGGCTCTCCGGACCTGTCTGTGCTGATTTCCCAGAATGAGGTTACCCCGGGACGGATAAACGAGGTAACACTCCAAGTTGTCAACGACGGTGAGGTTGATCTGGGAACACCGCAGTCCCGAAGCATCGTCACTACCGCACGTAGCGTTCGACTCACCGCGACGAGCGATGACTCACCGCTTTCGGTCGAAACGGGGACAGTCGCACTTGGTGCTGTGGCGGAAGAGGCCCCCCGAGAAGTTCCGGTAGCGGTAAGCGTGCCAAACGGCACCGAACCGGGGAATTACGAGCTTGAGGTCGAACTCGAATACTCCTATACAAGTCAGTACAGTAGCGGTGTTACCTACGACCGTGAGGAGACAGTCACCGCTGATGTCGATGTCACGGTAACTGACGACGCACGGTTCAGAATTGTCGATATCACCACTAATTCGCAGGTTGGCGACCAGGGGACACTCGAAGCCACGGTTAAGAACGTTGGCGCAACGGCTGCGTACGAGACGACTGTCGCACTTGAATCTTCAAGCGCTGGACTCACGCTCGGAGAGCGGACCGCAGATACAGCCCTCGTCGGATCACTTTCGCCGGGAGAATCCGTTACTGTCCCGTACAATGTCGCTTTCGCGTCAACTGCGCCGGACAGACAGTATGCTATCTCCGGGCAAGTCTCGTTTGAAACATCGGATGGCATCTCTCACGTCGATCAAGGGCTCTCAGCAGGAGTGACACCCCTTGCGGAGCAGACGTTTGCCTTAGAGGATATTGAGTCGACACTGCGTGTCGGCGAAGACGGTGAGATAACCGGTACTGTAGTCAATACCGGCCCGGTTCCGGCCGATAACGTCGTCGTCCAATATACGGATACGTCTCAAAGCATTCTTCCGATCGAGCAGTCAGCGGCGGTCGGGCCACTCGATGCGGGTGAATCGTCAGCGTTCACGCTGCCGCTTTCGATTGGTGGCGAAGCCGAGTCGGGACTCCGAACAGTTGATTTTGCGGTCCAGTACCGCAACGACGACGGCGAAGCGCGCGCCTATAGTGATGTCGCCGTCAACGCCGAGGTTGCGCCGGAACGAGACGCGTTCAGCGTCGCGATCGCGAACCAGACCATCGAGGCTGGCGGAACTCGCACGGTTGAAGTGACCGTAACGAACAATCTCGGAGAGCCCGCAAGCGATCTTGAGGCACGGCTGTTCGCCAACGACCCACTTGCGACCGGCGACACCGATACGGGATACGTCCAGTCGCTTGCGGCCGGCGAGTCGACAACAATGACGTTTGAACTGACTACGACTGGGTCCGCAACACCCGGGAGTACGTACCCCATCTCACTTGACTTCCGATATGACGATGTTGATGGAGACAGCCACCTTTCTGATACCTATCGGGCCCCGATCGACGTGACAGCGAGCGAAGGCGGCGGACTCCCGATTCCCATCATCGTCGTCGCACTGCTCATGGTAGGCACCGCCGCGCTTGTCATCTACCGGAGGCGGCAGTAACTGATGGCACTCAGTGATCGGATCGAGGCGGGCGTCCGACGGCTTAATGACGCCATCGTCGACCGGCCACGGCAAGTGATTGCCGTGTTCCTCGTGCTCACTGTCGTGTTCGCCGGTGGGATGGGACTCGTCAGTACCGACACCGGAGCAACTGATGCGTTCACTGAGGGACTTGACGAACAGGAAGCACTCGACGCGGTCAATCAAGAGTTCGACGATCCGTTTGAAGCAGACAGTGAGTCCACGCAGCTCATCCATACCGGTGGGAATGTCCTCACGAAAGAGGCACTCACACGAGAGTTGCGGCTACTCGAGGATATCTCACAGCGTGATGACCTCCGGGTCGGATCGGTGAACGGTCCCGCCACGGTTGTTGCGACCACGCTCGACCCGTCAGCAACGACGATCGCAGAACAGCGGCGTGCGGTCGAGTCAGCCAGTCCGACCGCGGTCCGTCGGACTGTTCGTCAACTGTCTCAAAGTCCGCAGTTCAGTCGGTCACTGTCGACCGATTTCAACCCGACAGCTGTCAGCGCGTCGGCATCGATCACAGTCGTGTCTCACGATGTTCCCGCCGGCTTCTCGAATCTTCAGGAACTCCAGACCACTATCCAGTCGATTACTAACGATTACCCGGCTGATATTCGGGCCTTTGGAACTGGTATAACCAACGCCGAAACGGCGAACGTCATTGGTGACTCGCTGACGATCGTCATGCCGGTCGTGGTTCTGCTCCTGCTGATATTCTTGGTCGTCGCCTATCGCGATCCGATTGATCTCTCGTTAGGATTGCTATCGCTGCTGATGACCGTCATCTGGACGTTCGGCTTCCTAGGATTCTCTGGGATCCCGTTTAGCCAACAGATGATCGCTGTCCCGGTGTTGTTGCTCGCGGTCGGGGTTGACTTTGGAATCCATATCATCAACCGCTATCGTGAGGAGACGGTCAAAGGCTACCAAGCCGTTGAGGCGATGCGAGAAGCGAATAATCAGCTGATGATCGCCTTCATTATCGTCACCGTCACGACGGTGTTTGGATTCGGCGCCAACGTCGTCTCCGACCTCGGCCCGATCCGCGATCTCGGTATCGCCTCGGCGATCGGGATCATCTTCACGTTCCTGATTTTCGGCTTGTTCCTGCCAGCAGCGAAGCTTGAAGTTGACAAACTACGCGACGCGTACGGCGTTCCGGAATTCAACTCGGCACCGATCTCATCGAGCGACTCCACGCTGGGTCGGTTACTAACCTTCCCAACACAGGTTAGTCAGTACGCGCCGATCGCGTTCGTCGTGGTGCTGCTTATTACCGGCGGGATGGCAACTGCCTATGGCAGCGGTGTTGACACCTCTTTCGAAACGGAAGATTTCCTCCCTCCCGAGGAGTTACCCGAGTACGTTACGGCGCTTCCAGAGCCGTTTGCGCCCAGTGAATACACCGTCACGGAAACCATCTCGCTGTTACAGGATCGCTTCTCTACCAGCCAAGACCAATCCGTGACAATATATGTTGAAGGAAACTTCGAAGAGGAACACGCCTTAGAGGCGCTCGTCGCTCCGAACGAAAATCCGCCTGAAGCACTTGCCGTTGGCGACGGTGGCCGTGCTCGGCCGACGAGCATCGTCACGGTGATCCAGTCACAGGCCGAACGCGACCCTGAATTTGGCCGTCTCGTTGCCCGTAGTGATGTCGACGGGAACGGGGTTCCCGATCGGAATCTTGAGCTGATCTACGATGAGTTGTTCGCGTCATCGGCCGGCGACCGGGCCGCACAGTACCTCACTCCGGATCGGCGGAACGCTCAGATCGACTACGCCATCGACGCGAGTGCGAGCCAAGGCGAGGCCGCTGCTGATGCGCGACAATTCGCCGAGAACTTCCGCCTCGAGGCGACAGCGACGGGACAACTCGTGGTGTTCGATGCGGTCACGGACATTATCTTCAACTCAGCAATTCAGGGGCTGGTCCTCGCGATGGGGCTGACTGGCGTCTTCCTGATCATCTCATACGGGGTCTTAGAAGGGAAACCACTGCTCGGGATTGTGAACCTGTTCCCAATTGTAATCGCCATCGCATTCCTCCTCGGAACGATGCGAGCTCTTGGGCTGTCACTCAACGCCTTGACTGCGACAATCCTCTCTATCTCGATTGGACTCGGGATTGCCTACTCTGTTCACGCAACACACCGGTTCATCGACGAGTACAACGAGAACGCAGACGCGCTCGAATCGATGATAATCACCTTCTCTGGGACCGGTGGTGCGTTGCTCGGCAGTATGCTTACCACGTCGCTCGGGACCGGTGCGCTTGCGTTGGCAATTACCCCTGTCCTTGGGGACTTCGGCTTACTGATGGCGTTGAGCGTAATCTACTCATTTATCTTCACCATCGTTGCGCTCCCGCCGGCCGTTCTGTTGTGGGAACGATATCAGAGCGCCTTGTCGGATACTGTCCTGTCCCCGTCTTCCCCCTGAGAGGCTCGTTCCAGGTTCAGTGCTGGGGGTGAATTGCCTCGGGGTCTCCCCCCGTGGTGTTCGCCTCGACAGGCTGTCTCTCATGTCTGTTTTATAATACTCTTCTGCTGGTTTCTGTGGCAAAAATTAGCATGGACAGCATAGATTGAAGTAAGTCTCTCATCGATCACCACGTGCCGGACGCTGTCATGCGACGACTACTGACAGTTGCCGTGGCACGGAACTCGCAGTCGAGTCGCGTGACGGTGTCTGGTACTATCCTGGCAAACGGCTCTCCGCTGAAACCGTTCGCTTCCACCGTTGACACGATGTGATTTTCCCCGGTTACTGCGTGCTACAGTCTTGATCTCGCGCGTCAATTCCTTGCTTGACGTGGTCGTCGGCCTGCTCTACCTCACCGTTCTGACTATCAATAGCTGCCTCGATGAACTGTTCACTCGATTCCCGCATCGATTCAGCCACACAGGTCTGTTCAATGAAGACTTCCCGGGCGGATGCCGGTACTGCTGATTCAGCGCTCCGGTACCGGGAGCGGGCTGTATCAAACCGGCCACTCGCTTCGACAAATGTCACGTCTACTTCCTGATACTCCATCCGGTTGTACGCCTCTACTCCAGCCCAGTATACCCCGAGCCCCTCGTAATACGGGTATGTTGCGTGAGCATAGCGCTGATACGTATCAATTAACGCACTCAGATTCCCGTATAGTTCTCTGATTTCTGTCCGATTAACCGCACTTGTATCAATGAGGTTTGTGTTAACCTCCTCTAGGCGTGTCTGTGTGGCCGAGATTATCTCTAGAGCCGCTATGAGGAGCTCCTCTGCGGCCCTGATTTCCTCTGTGGCGTTTTCATACCGCTCTGTTTCACGATAAGCCTGGGCGGCCGAGATCGTGTTCAGCGCTTCTTCGACTCTCTTGAGTTCCGTAGTTAGTTCCTTTAGTGCCGTCACATAGGTGCGATACGCCTGTATTTCGACACTCGAGTCTGTGTCAGGGTTGTTGGCGACACGGTCAATTGCCGTTTGCGCGTTATCGAGCGTGAGCGCAATCTCACTTGTCTGAATTGAGACACGAGGACTGCGAGTAAATGAAAGAGCGGTCTCCTCAGCAAGACGTTCTGTCGCACGGTCGATGTAGTTCTCAACTTCCGTGATGGTACTCCCACCGCTCGGCTCATCTGTACCACCGGGCAAAACCTCTCCAGATAAGCATCCCGCCAGTGGTATCGCCACCCCACTGGCCAGCACAGAGAGAGCCTTCCTCCGCTTCATGCCCTTATGTCGGCTGCCACACCAAATAAAAGCGAGCTTCATAGAATCGACTATTTAGTTTTCGACCAGCGCGATTCGCACCTGCTTCGACTCACTCGCGTCCTACTCCCCGTTTTCACCTTGGTCGCCTGTACCGCAACCGGACACGGCGACGCGACCACGCATCGGCCGCGCTCGTCCGCGACTCGATGGAGGACTGTACGCCGAGGGCGTGGCGACCGTGTGGGTCACCTCCCCTACGTGTTGTCGGCACACTGGTTGGTCCGGAGTAACTGAGACGACACCTCTGTTCTGAGCGTCTCGCTCGTTTATTAAGCGTCTCGTCACGACTCCCTCGACGCCGCCCGCGCCGCGTTCGACGACGCCGAGAGCGACTCGTGATTCGGCTCGGGACTAAGGCCTCGGTAAGAAAGCTGGATAAAGGGTTAGTTCGTCTCGACGCCGAGCCGTTCCCGAGCCACGTCCGTGGACATGGTCCGTCCTGCCGCCACGTCCGCGTAGCCCTCAGCGACACCTTCCTGCGCTTCCGACGTTAGAATTGGCTCCGTGGCATCGCGTAGCATCTCACGGATGAACTCCGAGCGGCTAGTGTACTCCCGCTTTGCGGCCAGTTTGTCGATGTCCTCCACTAACCGCTTCGGGACTTTCACGTCGAGTTTCACCATGTCGTCGTCCGAGTCCTGGTTCATGCTGCGCAGTACGTGAGCGTACGAAAAGAAACTGCTGCGCAGCCGTCCTGCGGTCGGTTGCTGGCGCGACTCCCTACTCCTCGTCGCGCTCGACGACGACCGTCCGCCCGGTCAGCGTCTCGGGCGTGAAGCGGTAGAGACTGATGTCGAGGTCCGGCTTGTCGTCCGCCCAGATCTCGAAGAGCGGGCGCTGCGTCTCGCCGTACTGCGCGATCGTCTCCGGGGTGAGCTCGTCGAGGTCGACCCGTTCGAGGGCGCCGACGCCGACGACGCTCGCGTACTCGTCGTCCTCGTCCTCGTACACCACGATCCGGGCCTGCGGCGTCGACGCGAGGAACTCGCGCTTCTCGCTGTCGGGCGTCGACACCAGCCGGAGGTATAACGCGCGCTCGTCGGCGTCGTACCCGTAGGAGATCGGGATGGCGTACGGCGCGTCGTCGCGCGCGAGCGCGAGGACCCCCGTCTCGTGGCGGGACAGGTGCGCGTCCACCTCGGCCGGCGTCATCTCGACCTCGCTGTTCGTCGGCATACCCCGAATTTCTTCGCACGGCGGCTTAAAGGGCACGAGACGGTGCGGACGTGGGGGGAGAACGAGGGGATGATCGGCGACGCGGTGCGGGACCGCGTGGCGGTGTCGACGACGCGGCGCAGGGACCGAGAGGCGGTGTCGACGACGCGGCGCAGGGAGCGCGGGGCGGCCGCTTCGCGGTCGCGCTCAGCTGATCGCCGGCGCCTCGCCGACGTCCTCCTCGGTGATCGGCGCCCCGCAGACGACGCAGCCCGTCTCGAGCAGCGTCGCCCGCATCGCGTCGTCCACCTCGATCGAGCGCCGACACTCCGGGCAGACGAAGGTGTGGGTGGATCGCCCCGTCATACCCGTGGGTACGACCCCCACGCCCATCAAACGGGATTCGGATTCTCGGAGCTTCGGAATGTGATGATCGATCCTCAATCCAGCAGCGCGCCGAACAGCTTCCGCTGGGCGGCCGCAACGTGCTCCGTGAACGTCGAGCGGCCGATCCCCAGCGACTCGGCCACCTCGCCGGCGTTGGCCCCCTTCGGGTGGTCGAAGTAGCCCGCCTCGTAGGCGGCCGCCAACACCTCGCGCTGGCGCTCCGTCAGCTCGCTCCGGTCGACGGTGACGAGGTCCGACTCCGTCGGCGTCGTCGTCGACTGGAGCAGGCGCAACACCTCCATGTCCGAACATCCCTCGCGGAACGCCTCCAGCACGGACCGCAGCGTCGGCAGGTCGCTCGCGTGGAAGGTGAGCCGGAGCCGCCCGTCGCGGATCGTCGCCTCCGACACGGGCGTCTCGTGGCGGTCGAGGACGGCGAACGGCGAGTCGGGGTCGACGTCCGCGTCGAACCGGTACGCCGCCCGGCCGCCGTAGTCGAAGACGACCTCGACCCCCTCGGGGACCGCGAGGTCGGCGTCCGCGATGAACTCGACGACCACGCGCTCGCGGTCGTCCGCGGGCGTGCAGCGCGTGACCTCGGTGACCGGCGTCGCCCCGTCGACGACCCCGTCGAACGGGGACAGCGCGGTCGGTAGCGAGACCTCCGCCCGGATTCCCGATCCCATCTCGTTCGTCCGTACCCGCCCCGGGCAAAAACGTTGGCGGGCGCGCGGCCGCGGTATAAAACCCCCCGCATATGATGGGCCACCGTTCGGGGTGGTGGAGCCCCTCTCTACAGATATGAAACGCCCCCCGCGCACGACCGACGCGACGACGACCGAGGGAGACGACGCGCTGGACGCCACGTTCGAGGCGCTCGCCGACGCCGACTGCCGGGCGATCCTCGCGGCGGCGGCGACGCCGAAGACGACAAGCGAGCTCGCCGAGGACTGCGACATCGCGCTCTCGACCGCCTACCGGAAGGTCGAGCTGCTGAGCGAGACGCCGCTGCTCGCGGAGGGAGTCCGGTTCGACCCGGACGGCGACCACGCCGCCGAGTACGTCCGCGACGCCGAAGACGCCGCGATCGAACTCGGCGACGACGGCGTGGCGCTCACGGTCGACGACGGGGGGACCGACCCCCTCGCCGCCGCGCTCGATTCCCCCGGCGTCTCGGCCGACTGACCGCCGTTCCCGGCGACGGCGAGCCGCAGCGCCGCCCCGCCACCGTCACTGCGCCGCCCCGCCACCGTCACTGCGCCGCCCCGCCACTGCCACCGCCACCGCCCCGCCACCGCGCCGCGGGGCTGCGTTTCGAATCTGATAATTGAACGGTCAAGGTTTTACACCAGTTCGCGGTCGTGTCCGATATGTCTCGCTCGCCGGAGCCAGAGACCCTCATCGATCTCGCGCAAGACAAAATCGCGGTGATCGACGAGGCGGGCCGGTTCCGGTACCTCAACGCGGCCACCAGCAACCTGCTCGGCTTCGACCCGGACGAGCTGGTCGGGACGGACGCGTTCGACCTGGTTCACCCCGACGACGTCGACCGCGTCCGGGCGGCGTTCGAGGCGCTCGTCGCCGACGGCACGCGGCCGGACGCCCCGCTGGAATACCGTTACGAGACCGCCGACGGCGACTGGGTGTGGTTCCGCACCCGCGTGTTTCCGCCGGCGGAGACCGGCCTCGACGGCTACGCGCTGAGCTCTCGCGACATCACCCTCGAAGTCGAGTCCCGGCGGCGCCTGGAGACCATCGCCTCGACGTCGCCGGACGTGCTGTGGATGTTCGGCGCCGACTGGAGCGAACTGCTGTTCGTCAACGGCGCGATCGAGTCGGTGTTCGGGATCGACCCCGAAACCCTCGAGCGCCGGCCGCGAGCGTTCTTGGAGGCCGTCCACCCCGACGACCGGGCGGACGTCGAGTGCGCGATGGAGCGGCTCTCCGCCGGCGATCCGACGAATCTCGACTACCGGATCGGCTCCCCGGACGGGCCGACAACTTGGGTCAGGGTGCCCGCGCGCCCCGTGCGGGAGGACGGCGAGGTCGTCGCCGTCACCGGGTTCGCCCGCGACGTCACCGACGAGTACCGCCGCGAGCGCCAGCTCACGGTGATGGACAACCTGCTCCGGCACACCATCCGCAACGACATGAACATCGTCGACGGCACCGCGGAGCGGATCGCCGACCGGGTCGACGACGCCGTCGCCGCGGCGTCGACGGCGACAGAGACGGACGACGCGGTCCCCCCGGACGTCGACCTGGCCGAACTCGCCGCCGACCTGATCGACCACGCGGAGACGGTCCGCCGGGTCGCCGACGACCTGCTCACCACGGCCGAGAAGCAGCGCGGGGTGATCGACCTCCTCCGGGAGCACGAGTCGCCCCAGCCGCTCCGGGTCGCGCCGCTCGTCGAGCGCGCGGTGGCGGACGCCGTCGACGACGCGGGCGAGGCGCCCGCCGACGTCACCGTCTCCTGTCCCGACGACGTGCGCGCGTTCACGCACCCGGAGCTCGACTACGCGATCGCCGAGCTGATCGAGAACGCGATCGAACACGCCGAGGGGGCGGCGACGGTCGAGATCGAGGTCACGGCGCCCGCCGACCGCGTCGAGATCGCGGTCCGCGACGACGCGCCCCCCATCCCGGCGGCCGAGCGCGACCCGATCACGGACCGGTGGAAGATGGACGACCTCAGACACACCGGCGGGATGGGGCTGTGGCTCGTCTACTGGATCGCGGACCGCTCCGGGGGGGACCTCGCGTTCGACGCCGGCGCCGACGGCAACGAGGTGACGATCAGCGTCCCCGACGCCGACGGCGAGCCCTCCTTCCCGGCGGCCGACCGCGGCCCGCCGCCGGCCTCCGAAGTCCGGCCGGCCGCGGCTGAACCGGACGGCGGCGCGACGGCGCCGGCCGCCGGCTCCGAGGCGGTCGCGCCCGAGTCCGCCGGCCCCGAACCCGACGAGCGCGACCCCGCCGACGGTGAGCCCGCGGCGGGCCGCGAGTCGACCGGGGACCGCGAGCCGACCGGAGACCGCACCCCCGACGACCCCGACGCCGCCCCCGGTCCGCCGTGAGGTTCGCCGGGCGGCCGACCGAAACCCGATCGATCGTTCACCATAGGACCCGATTTCGAAGAACCTCCCACCGATCTTAAGCCGACGCTTCGCGTACTCTCGGGTTGATGGGTACGCTCAACGAGCTGTTCGACCCGGACCGGGTCGCCGTCGTCGGCGCGACCGCCCGCGAGGGCGCCGTCGGCCGCGCCGTCACGTCGAATCTCCTCGACGACTTCGACGGCGACACGGTCCCCGTCAACCCGAACTACGACGCGGTGCTCGGCACGCCGTGCGTCGACGACGTCGCCGACGCGGACGCCGACGTCGCGGTGATCGTCGTCCCCCCCTCGATCGTCTTAGACGCCATCGAGGCGTGCGGCGAGGCGGGGGTCCGCAACGTCGTCGTGATCACCGCCGGGTTCGGCGAGACCGGAGAGGACGGAGCGGCGAGGGAGCGTCGCCTCGCGGAGCTAGCCGACGAGTACGACCTCAACCTCGTCGGCCCCAACAGCCTGGGGATCATGTCGACCCCATCGGGGATGAACGCGACGTTCGGCCCCGAGAACGCCCTCCCCGGCGGGCTCTCCTTCATGAGCCAGTCCGGGGCGTTCGTCACCGCGGTCCTCGACTGGGCCAACGACAACGGGATCGGGTTCAAGGACGTGGTGTCGCTCGGGAACAAGGCCGTTCTCGACGAGACGGACTTCGTCGACCACTGGGGCGACGACGAGGAGACCGACGTGATAATCGGCTACCTCGAAGGGATCGAGGACGGCCGCGAGTTCATCGAGACCGCCCGCGAGACGACCCAGGACACCCCGATCGTCGCCGTGAAGTCGGGGCGGACGAGCGCCGGCGCGCAGGCCGCCTCCTCGCACACCGGCACGCTCGCGGGCTCCGACAAGGCGTACGAGGCCGGCCTCGACCAGGCGGGCGTCATCCGCGCGGAGTCGGTCGACGAGCTGTTCGACTCGGCGGGCATCCTCGGGAGCCAGCCGCTGCCCGACACCGACAGCGTCGCGATCGTCACCAACGCCGGCGGCCCCGGCGTGATGGCGACCGACGCGGTCGGCGACGCCGACCTCGACATGGCGTCGTTCACGGGCGAGACGAGCGACGCGCTCGCCGCGTCGATGCCGGAGGAGGCGAACATCCACAACCCGGTCGACGTGATCGGCGACGCCGACGTGGAGCGGTTCCGCGAGGCCCTCGAAATCACCGTCGCCGACGACAACGTCGGCGCCGCCCTCGTGCTGGCCGCGCCCACGGCGACGATCGATTTCGCGGACCTCGCGGACGCGATCGAGTCGGTCAGCGACGAGATGGACGCGCCCATCGCCGCCTGCCTGATGGGCGGCGACCGGACCCGCGAGCCGAAGCAGCAGCTCCAGGCGAAGGGGATCCCCTGTTACTTCGACCCCGCTCGCGGGATCGAGAGCCTCGCGACGCTCGCGCGCTACCGCGACATCAAGTCGCGCGAGTACGCGCCCCCCATGTCCTTCGACGTCGACCGCGAGCGCGCACGCGAGATCCTCGGGACGGTGCGCGACCGCGACGACAACCGCTTGGGCGTCGAGGCGATGGAGCTGCTCGACGCGTACGGTATCCCCACGCCCGCCGGCGAGATCGTCGACTCGCCCGAGCGCGCCCGCGAGGTCGCCGCGGGCGTCGACGGCGACGTGGTGATGAAGATCGTCTCGCCGGACATCCTGCACAAGTCCGACATCGGCGGCGTCGCCGTCGGCGTCGCGGACGACGACGTGGGCGACACCTACGAGGACCTGGTCACCCGCGCGCGCAACTACCAGCCGGACGCGACCGTCCTCGGCGTCCAAGTGCAGGAGATGGTGGATCTCGACGACGGCGTCGAGACCATCGTCGGGATGAACCGCGACCCGCAGTTCGGCCCGCTGCTGATGTTCGGGCTCGGCGGCATCTTCGTGGAGGTGATGGAGGACACCACCTTCCGCGTCGCCCCGGTCTCCGAGCCCGAGGCGCGCGAGATGACCGAGGAGATCCAGTCGGCGCCGCTGTTGCGCGGCGCCCGCGGCCGCGACCCGGTCGACGTCGACGCCGTGATCGAGACGATCGGCCGGCTCTCGCAGCTGGTCACCGACTTCCCGGCGATCCTCGAACTCGACATCAACCCGCTCGTCGCACTGCCCGACGACGACGGCGGCACGAACGCCGCCGCCGTCGACGTGAGACTCACCGTCGACCCGGAGGCCCTCGACCCGCCGGGAGCCGACGCGGAGACCGATCCGAAGCCGCTCGACGCGGAGGAACCCACCGATGACTGACACACCCACCACACTCGTCACCGCGACCGGAGACAGCGCCGGAAAGACAGCGATCACCGTCGCCCTCGCGCGGCTCGCCGCCGACCGCGACCGCAGCGTCGGCTACATGAAACCGAAGGGCACCCGGCTCCAGTCGAACGTCGGGAAGACGCTCGACCAGGACCCCATGCTCGCCCGCGAGGTGCTCGGCTTAGACGCCGAGATGCACCAGATGGAGCCCGTCGTCTACTCGCCGACGTTCGTCGAGGGCGCGGTCCGCGGCACCGAGGACCCGGACGCCTTGCGCGACCGGATCCGCGAGGAGTACGACGACATCGCGGCCGACAACGACCGGGTGTTCGTCGAGGGCGGCGGGCGCTGGACCACCGGCGGCGTCGTCGACCTCACCGACGTCGACGTCGCGGAGCTGCTCGACGCGCGGGTCGTCCTCGTCGCGGAGTACGGCTCGCCGAACGACTTAGACGAGGTGCTGGCGGCCGCCGACGCGTTCGGCGACCGCCTCGCCGGAGTCGTCTTCAACAAGGTGTCCGACGACGCCTTCGAGTCGCTCGATCAGGACGGGATCCCGTTCCTCGAATCGAAGGGGATCACCGTCTTCGGCGCGATCCCCCACGAGAAGGCGCTCGCGGGCGTCACGGTCGGGGAGCTCGCCGACGAGCTGGGCGCCGAACTGCTCACCGACGCGCCCACCGACGCGTTCGTCGAGCGCTTCCTCGTCGGCGCGATGGGCGGCGACGAGGCGCTCCGCTACTTCCGGCGCGCCCGCGACGCCGCCGTCATCACCGGCGGCGACCGCGCGGACGTCCAGACGGCGGCGCTGGAAGCCTCCGGGGTCGCGTGTCTCGTCTTGACCGGCGGCCACCGTCCCTCGGGCGCGGTGTTGGGCAAGGCCGCGGACGCCGGCAAGCCGGTGCTCGCCGTCAACACCGACACGGTCACCGCCATCGACCGCGCCGAGGAGATCGTCCGCGGCGGGCGCACGCGCGACGTCCGGACGGTCGATCGGATGGCCGAGCTGCTCGGCGACCACGTCGACGTGGACGCGCTGGTCTGAGCCGGCGATCCCCCGGGCCGTTCGCCCGCTCGCCCCGTCCGGGCCGCCTGCGGTCTGCGGTCGCGGTCGCCTGCGATCCGCGGTCGCGGTCGCCCGCGATCCGTGATCGTCTGACGTACTGTTTTCACGGTGGACGACGTACCCCGCCTATGACCAGTCTCTCGGAGGCGTACGGCGGACGGGGGCGCTCCGGGGTCGACCCGCGGCGGCTGTACCTCGGCGTGGGGTCGTTCGTCGCGGGCGCGTTACTCGTCGTCGCGGGGATCCTCGCGGCGGCCGAGGTGGCGGTGCCGGCCAGCTACTCCGCGGGCGCGGCCCGGGAGCTCGGCGGGAGCCTCGGCGGGGTCGGCGTCCCGCTCGTGTTGCTCGGCGTGATGGCCGTGCTGCCGGCCGACCGCAGCACCTACACCGCGGCGATCGTCGGCGCGGTCGTCATGGGGCTCGGCGTCGCGCTGTTCACGTACGCGTACCCGGAGCGGTGGGTCGGCGGGCCGCGCCCCGAGCTCCGGAACCTCACCCTCCACACCGCGGGCGTCTACTTCCTCGGCGCCGCGACGACGCTGTGGAGCGTGTTCGTCGGCGTCGCGAACTTCAAGACCCGCAACGACCCCGGCGGCACCGTCTCGATGGAAGTGACCCACAAGGGGGAGACGAAGGTGGTCGAGGTCCCCCGCGACCAGCTGGGGAGCCGCGGCGGCGTGGGCCTCCTCGGCGGCACCCCCGACGGCGACGTCGAGACGCAGACGAACCGCCCGGACGACGCGAACCAGCCTGCGCGCGACGCGAACCAGTCCGCGCGCGACGCGAACCAGCCGGCGGATCGAGACGCCACCGGCGCGGCGGCCAGCTCCGGGACGACCGCCGGCACCGGTGCGTCGGGCCCCACCGGCGGCCGGTCGAGCGGCGCGGGAGGCACCGGCGCGGGCGGGCGGACGAGCGACGCGGGCCGGTCCGGAACGGGCGGATCCCCCGCGCCCGGCTCGGCGGGCGTGAGCGACGGCGGCAGCGCAGACACCGACATCTCCTCGCCGCTCGACGAGGCGGGGCCGGAGGGCCCCGACTCGCCGTCAACGCCGGAGTCCGCGCCCTCGCCCGACTCGCCCGCCGCGCGCGACGGCCCGGGCGACACCTACTGCGGCAACTGCGCGAAGTTCGATTACGTCCGGACCGACGACGGCATGCGGCCCTACTGCGCGCACTACGACGAGCTGATGGACGACATGGAGGCGTGCGACTCCTGGACGCCGCGGTGAGCGCCGTCCGCTCTTTTCCGCCGTTCCGCGTTTCAGACCGGTTCCGCCGACGGGAGCTGCGACTCCGCGACGGCGAACGCGAGCGTGCTCAACACGCCGATGAGCGTCCCGGCCGCGAGCGCCAGCGCCAGCTCCGAGAGACCCAGCGCCGTCACGCCGGGCGCGTCCGGGAGGAAAAAGCCGGAGACGGCGAACAGCACGACGGCGATGGCGGCCACGTAGAAGGGGGCGTTGAGGTAGCGCCACCGGAACCGGCCGGCGAGGTACTCGTCGGTGATCTGTCCCAGGCTGGAGGTGACGCCGGCGACGCCGAGCCACTGGACGAACCCGTGGACGAACGCGGCGAGGGCGGTGCCGACGGCGAGCGAACTCCCCTGCGCGGTCCGGACGACGTCGACGGTGTCGACCCCCTGGACCCCGCCGACGACGACCAAGGCGAGCGCGACGACGTAGGTGACGAGCGTCACGCGGCCGGTGTACAGCACGTTGCGGACGCTCTCGGCGGCGCCGTCGACCGTGTCTTCCAGTCCCAGCCCGCGGAACAGCGAGTAGAGCCCGACCGCGCCCGAGAGGATCCCCAGCACGGCCGCGCCCGCGACGTCGAAGAGGTTGGCGACGACGACCAGCGGGTAGATGAGGAGGACGACGCCCAGCGGGATGAGGATCGTCCCGCGGGTCTCCGGGTCGGCGAGCACCTGTTTGATCGTGTAGTAGAGCGACTCGAGGTCCTGCGCCTGCCGGACGACGACCCGGCGCATCCCGTCGATCGGCATCCGCGACCGGATCACGGGGAGGACGGACTCGTCTTGGGCGCCGTCGGTGATCACGACCGCGGACACCTCCTCGCCGGTCGACAGCTCGGCGAGCACGCGGTCGACCTCCTGGCCGACCGCGCGGTTCGCCTTCACGTCCGCGCCGTCGACGCCGGTGACGGCCGCGACCTCGACGGCCTCGCCCTCGGCGGCCAGCTCGTCGTGGACGTTGACGCCCTGGAATAAGACGTTCACGTCGGAGTCCTCGGGGTCGGCGGTCGCGAGCGCGACCGCGGCCTCGGTGACGTCGTCGGCGCCGATGACGGGGGTGGGGATCCCCGTCTTCCGGCCGAGGTCGTCGTCGAGGTCGACGCAGAGGACGAGCAGCATCGTTCGAGGCTACGCGGGGGGACGGCATATGTTTTCGGCTCGGGTTGCGCCCGGCGAACCCGGCGACCGCGCCGGTCCGAACGCTCGCTCCGTCACTCCTCCTCGTTGGGCTCGTGTTCGAGCCCGTTCATCATCCGGCGGACGTTCTCGCCGTCGCTGAACGCGGCCGGATACGCCGCCAGCGGGAGGACGAAGTCGCTGCCGGCCTCGACCGGCTCGCCGATGTGAAGCTCCAGCTCGGTGGTCACGCCCGTTCCCTCGATCTCCGCGTCGGCCGTGTACACGACGACCTCGGCATCCGAACCGAGCACCTCCGTCGAGTACTCCGAGCCGCGTTCGAGGTCGCCGACGCCCTCGTAGCGGCTCAGGATGAGCTCGGCGCGCTCGCGGGTATCCATCTCGGCGATCGGGTTGAGCGCCCGCCCGAGCACCTCGATCTGCGGCGTCGTCACCGCGGCGAACACGGCGGCCTGGTAGCGCTCGCCGAACAGCTCGACGGCCTTGTCGTACTCGGCGACGGTGTTCGTCACGCGCACCTCGCGGGTCCGTCCGGCCACCTCCACCTCCCGAGCGATCACCTCGTCGGTCACCTCGTTGAGGTCGTACCCGCTCTCGTCGAGGGTCGCGTCGCCCACTGTCGCGGTACCGGCGGCGAACTCCGCGGGCCCGTCGCCGGTCGCGACGTCGAGCGCGGTGCAGCCGGCGAGGCTTGCGAGGCCGACCGCGCCGCCGACGGCGAGCGCCCGGCGGCGCGTGACCGCGTCGCTCGGTGTCTCGTTCTCGGCGTCGTCGTCGGTCGGATCTCGGTCCATGCCCGCCACTGGCGGCGGCGGGGGTACATACTTTGTGTTCGGGCGAACGCCGCTGCGGGCGCCGCCGAGCGCTCGGTCGTCCGCGTGCGGACCTGTGGCCGCCGTCGTCCGGGCGCGGGCCGCGCGACCGCCGTCGTCCGAACACGTCGCCGTGACAACCGATCTCGCCCGACTCCGCGCTTCGCACGCTTTTTCACGTCGCGGCCGGTAGAAGGGGGTAGATGATCTCCAAGGGCTGTGAACAGTGCGCCAAGGGCGGGAAGATGGTGCTTTTCGTCTACGGGTACTGCGACCAGCGGGACTGCTTCTACTGCCCCCTCGGAGAGAACCGGAAGAACGTCACCGACGTGTACGCCAACGAGCGGAAGGTCGAGTCCGACGAGGACGTGATCGAGGAGGCCAAGCGCATGAGCGCGCTCGGCACCTCGATCACCGGCGGCGAGCCGCAGGAGGCGATGGCGAAGACGACCCGGTACCTCGAACTGCTGAAAGACGAGTTCGGCGAGGACCACCACACGCACCTCTACACCGGAATTACGGGCGGCCGCGAGAACATGCGGAAGCTCTCGGAGGCCGGCCTCGACGAGATCCGCTTCCACCCGCCCGTCGAGCTGTGGGGCGACATGCACGGCACCGAGTGGGAGGAGATCCTCCATATCGCCCGTGAAGAGGGGCTCACGCCCGCCTTCGAGATCCCCGGAATTCGCGCGGAGCCGGAGTTCTTGGAGTTCTTAGACGAGGGCGCCGCGGAGTTCTGTAATATCAACGAGTTCGAGATGTCCGACGGGAACTACCGCCGGATGCAAGAGGAGGGGTTCGAGCTCCAGGAGGGGCACATGTCCGCGGTCGAGGGGTCGAAGGACGCCATCCTCGAAGAGATGGCGAGCCACGAGAAGGTGTACTTCTGCACCTCGGTGTTCAAAGACGCCGCCCAACACCGCAACCGCCTGAAGCGGATGGCGAAGAACATCCGTCGCGAGTTCGACGAGGTGACGGACGACGGGACCTTGGTCTACGGGAAGGCGTTCGCCGACCGCGATCGCTTCGAGTCGCTCGGCGTCCCCGAGGAGTTCTACACGGTGAAGTCGGACCACGTCGAGGTCGCGTGGTGGCTCTTAGAGGAGATGGTCGAGGACGGTGACCTCGACGAGGGCGAGATCGTCGAGCAGTACCCGACCGTCGACGGCACCGTCGTCGAACGCACCCCGGTCGCCTGAAGCGGTCGTTTTCGGGTTTTGCGTCGACTTTTCGCTTACGTCCGATCGAATTACCACCGCGTCGCCACTGGTTTGCTGTGCGGTGGCGCGTGCCTGCGAGGCCGCGTTGCGGCCGAGCCGCGAGGGACCGGAGGTCCCTCTGGAAGCCGGCGCGAAGCGCCGGCGACAGCACCGCGCGAGGGACGCCGCGAACGCCCGGAGGGCGTGAGCGGCGAGGTTGGGGAGGTGTGAGGTGTGGTCGCCGTGCTGTGCGGGGTGGGACTCAAAGGGGCAGTCGCGAGGACGAAGCTCGGCGACGCAAGCACCGCAGGGAGCGAGTGAAACGAGCGACTGAGGAGCGCAGCGAGCCGCGCGAGTCCTCGCGACTGGGGCTTTGGAGGTGTTCGCTGCCGATCCACGGCCAGTCATTTATAAGCGAGCGGCTGGGGCTTTGTCGGTGTTCGCCGCCGATTCGCAGTCACCATTTTATAAGCGAGCGGCTAGGGATTTGGCGGCGTTCACCGTCGAGCAGTAGTTGAATATCCTCCACGTGGCGTGCTATCTGCTCCCACACTTATAGGGGATCAGCGCGTACGGCCGCGTATGGCTTCCGAAGAACCCGTCTTCGCGAACGTGAGCATCGGACAGGAGGTGTACAACGAGGACGGCGAGCGCCTCGGGTCGATCCGGGGGGTCGACGACGACGGCTTCTACGTCGCGTCGCCGTCGGACACGGACACGCTGGCGCTCACTGACGCGCGCGACGTGTTCGGGACCGCGTACGTGATGTGGCGCTGCTGGGAGTGCGGCGAGATGGGCGAGATCGGCGACCAGCTCCCCGCGAACTGCCCGAACTGCGACGCGCCCCGCGAAGAGCTGTACTACTGGGCCGAGGACTGAGACGACGACGGCGGGAACCCCGCCTGTTCTCGTCGTTTATTTATAAACGGCTAACCGCGTCGGCGCGGCGAACACCATCGAAGCCCCAGCCGCTCGGCCGTACGCTACTGGTGTTTATAAATATCTGATCGAGACGAACATCGTCGAAGCCCCAGCCGCGAGGCGGCCGCACACTCGCTGCGCTCCTCGGTCGCTCGTTTCACTCGCTCCCTGCGGTGTTGCCGGCGGCGGAGCCGCCGGCTTTCCGTGGCGCGTAGCGCCACGCTACTTACGTCGTCTGCGGCCGCCTCGCGGCTGCCCCTTCGAGTCCCGCCCCCGCACGGCGACCGCACCTCACGCCTCCCCAGCCTCGCGGTTCGCGCTCTTCGAGCGCTCACCGCGTCCCTCGCACGTTCTCCTCGCGGCCTGTCGGCCGCTCGGAGGCGCGCGCCGGCCGTTTCGGGCGCTTACGAGCTCTCCTCTTCCTCCTTGAGCTCGTCCGACTCGTCGCCGACCTGCTCGCGGAGGCGCTTGACCTCCGTCTCCAGTTCCGCGATCCGGTCGTCGTCAGCCGTCTCGCTGTCCGCCGTCTCTGCGTCCGCCGTCTCGTCCTCGGCGCGCGTCGCGAGGTACACCACCGCGCCCGCGACGAGGACGAGCGGCACGCCGAACAGGAGGGCGGCGACGATCAGGATTATCAGGAGTTCGGGCCCGACGGGGATACCGCCGAACGCGGGGACCAGAGAGACCATACGCCGCCCACTCGGTCCGGCAACTAAAACGGTCGGGGCGACGAGCCGTCGCCCCTCGGCTCAGTCCGCGTCCACGAAGTCCCCGAGGTTCGCCTGAAGCCCGGCCGCCATCGTCGACTTCCGCCGGAGCCGGCCGAGGGAGACGGGGAGCTGGTCGGCGACGCCGCGGACCGCCTCGCCGAACGTCTCCGCGGCCCCGAACTCGCCCTCGAACGCGTTCCGGACCGCCTCCCGCACCTGCCAGACGCCGACCGGCCCCCAGTAGTCGTCGGAGACGTGGCGTAAGACGAGCGCCTTCGCCTGCCGCCCGCGGTCGTCGAGGTGCTCTAAGACGCCCAGCCGAGACGCGTAGTAGGCGCCCGCCGTCTCCTCGACGTAGCCGGTCCGCCCCTCGCGCCCCTCGCTCGCGGCCGCGAGGTACACCCCGGCCTCGGGGTCGGGGTTCCAGATCGAGCCGGGCGATTTCATCTCGACGAGCTCGTACTCCCACCGCCCCGGGACGAGGATCACCCAGAACGCGTTGCCGAGGTACTCGTTGCGGTGGACCTCGATCCGGTCGACCGCGGGGTTGTCGCGGATCGAGCCGCGGAGGAACTGGCCGACCGTGTCGTCGACGGCCGTGATCGACCAGCGCGTCGGGACCAGGCGGCGGTTCTCGCCGCGCCCGAGCGCGCCAGCCGAGAGGATCGTGTTGATCTCGTACACGTCGAACCCGCGGCGGTAGAGGTACGTCATCGCCCCCTCCGCGCGCCAGTCGTCGTCCTCCAAGGTCTTCTTCACCGGTCGCGGGACGTGCGGATTCTCGCCCAGGTCGGCAGAGCGGGCCGCCGCCCGCGGCCCGGTCGGCGTCTTGATGTCCTCCGTGCCGACCTCGAAGTCGAGGTCCGGGCGGCCGTCGAGCCCGATCTCCACGTCGACCGGGCGGTCCGCGATGGCGACCTCCCGTTGAACGCCGAGCCAGCCGTCCCACGCGTCGTGGACGCTCTCGGCCGGGCCGCTCCCGCCGCCGACCGACTTCACCCCGCCGGTCGCACCGGCGTCCGCGACGTCGACGCCGCGCGTCGAGTTGAGCAGGCTCGTCCGACGGTCGAACACGTCGGAAATCGAGACGCCCTCGTCGTACCACGCCGCGGAGGTCTCGAACGCCGCCGCGCGCTCCTCGCGGCCGACCGGGGATAACAGTCCGGTCGAGACGTTCGGGTAGTCCGCGCGGCCGACGAAGATGGAGGGCGAGACGCTCCCGACGACGGCGTCGTCGGAGACGTGTTCGTCGAAGCGCCGCTCGAAGGAGTCGAGGTGGTCTAAGATTCCGTAGTCCTTCTCGGCGGCGAGGCGCCGCCGCTCGGCGCGCTCGTTCGCCTCGAACTCGATGAACTCGTCGAGCCGCATTCGGATCGGCGTTGGCGGCGCGGCGGCTTGAACGTTTCCGGCGCGACGGGACGCGAAGCGCGGCGCGGAGACAACGGAGGAGAAGCCGAGGAAGACCGGAGGAAGGCAGGCCGTGAGAAGCCGACGCCCCTAGCTGTGGATGCCCATCGCCTCGATCTGCTCTTGGTACCGGTTGCGGATGGTGACCTCGGTGACCTGCGCGACGTCGGCGACCTCGCGCTGGGTCTTCTTCTCGTTGCAGAGCAGCGAGGCGGCGTAGATGGCGGCGGCGGCGTAGCCGGTGGGCGACTTCCCGGAGAGGAGACCCTGTTCGGCGGTCGTCTCGATGATCTCGTTGGCCTTCGACTGGACCTCCTCGGAGAGCTCCAGCTCCGAGGAGAACCGCGGGACGTACTTCTTCGGGTCGACCGGGCGCATCTCCAACCCGAGCTCCTGGGAGATGTAGCGGTAGGTGCGACCGATCTCCTTGCGGTCGACGCGGGACACCTCGGAGATCTCCTCTAAGCTGCGCGGGATCCCCTCCTTGCGGCAGGCGGCGTACAGCGCGGCCGTGGAGACGCCCTCGATGGAGCGGCCCCGGATGAGGTCCTCGTTGAGCGCGCGTCGGTAGATGACGGACGCGACCTCGCGTACCGAGCGCGGGACGCCGAGCGCCGAGGCCATCCGGTCGATCTCCGAGAGCGCGAACTGGAGGTTGCGCTCGCCGGCGTCTTTCGTCCGGATGCGCTCCTGCCACTTGCGGAGGCGGTGCATCTGCGACCGCTTCTTCGAGGAGATTGACCGACCGTAGGCGTCCTTGTCCTTCCAGTCGATCGTCGTCGTCAGCCCCTTGTCGTGCATCGTCTTCGTCGTCGGGGCGCCGACGCGCGACTTCTCCTGCCGCTCCGAGTGGTTGAACGCGCGCCACTCCGGGCCGGGATCGATCTGCTCGTCCTCGATGATCATCCCCGTCTCCTCGTGTATCAGCTCCCCGTCGGCCGTCCGGGTGAGGTCCTCCGGATCGAAGTCCTCCGGGTCCAGCTCGTCGATGTCCTCGACCTCCTCGACGTCGATCTCGTCTTCCTCGGCGTCTTCGTCCCCCACGCGCTGCCGGTCGTGATCCCGTTGCCGGGTGGGCCGTGTCATCGCATTTATATAGTATCCAAACGGTTTAACTTAAAAGTTCGTTACTATGCGGGAGAGTACCACGGATGGAGCGCTCCCGGTCGGTCTCGTGCGGACAGCGGACGGACAGCCCTTTGTTCGCCGGGCGCGGAGCCCGGACGAATGCCGACGATCGACTGCGACCCGACCGCCGCGCGCGAGCGGCTCGCGGGCGAGGGCGTCCGGATCGACGAGGGGAACACCCCCCACGAGCGGTGGCGCGCCGAGCGCGACGGGGCCGTCGCGGTCGCGTACGACGACAAGGTCGTCGTCCAGGGGAGCGACCCCACCCGACTGACCGCCCTGCTGCGCGACGGCGGCGGCCGCGCGCACGTCTACTTCGACGGCGCCTCCCGCGGGAACCCGGGGCCGGCCGCGGTCGGCTGGTGTCTGGTCACGTCCGACGGCGTCGTCGCCGAGGGCGGCGAGCGGATCGGCCGCGCGACGAACAACCAGGCCGAGTACGCCGCGCTGATCCGCGCGCTGGAGGCGGCCGACGAGTACGGCTTCGACGAGATCGACGTCCGGGGGGACTCCCAGCTCACCGTCAAGCAAGTCCGCGGCGAGTGGGACGCCAACGACCCGGAGCTCCGCGAGCGCCGCGTCCGAGCCCGGGAGCTACTGGAGCGGTTCGATCGGTGGTCGATCGCCCACGTACCGCGGGAGATAAACGAGCGCGCCGACGATCTGGCGAACGAGGCACTCGATGACGCGAACTGACGACGACCCGCCGGAGTGGGCGAAGGAACGGGCGCGAGAGATGATGGCGGCGGAGAACGACGAGGGAGCGGACGCCCCCGCCGACGCGGACGACCCCGCGAGCGCCGCGGAGTCGCCCGACCGCGACGAGGAGCGCGTCCCCGACGTGCCGGTCGAGGCCGTCGACGAGGCGGAGCGGCTCACGCGGCTCGCCCGCGAGGCCGAGTCCGCGGAGCCGACGCCGGAGATCGAGCAGGCGGCCGACCAGTACCGGGAGCGCCGCGACGCGCTCGCGGCCGAGTACGGCTACACCGCCAGGATCCGCGACGAGGACGACGCGCTCGTGTTGTACCCCGACGAGTGGATGGACGAGGGGACGGTACAGCTCGACCGCGTCGGGGACACCGACCGCGCGGTCGAGGTGTCGCTGTCCGGCCCCGGCGACGCCGACCGCTACCGCGAGGTGGCCGCGTACAACGAGGCGGTCGCCGAGGCGGTCGCCGAGCGCGAGGCCGAGGTCCACGCCCGGACCGCGGAGACGTTCGCGACGTTCATGAGCAACCACTACGTCCGCCCGGTCGACGACGCCACGCCGAAGATGCGCGCCGAGTTCCGCGAGGAGTACCTGGTCCGGAACGGGTGGCCGACCGACGAACAGCTCGACGCCGTCGACGAGTCGCTGTCCGTGATCGAGTCGGTCGCCGGCGACGTGGACGAATCCGTCGCCGTCGAGACCTTCGACGGCGAAGAATCGGCCACCGACGGCGACTCGGCGTAGCGGTCGCTCGGCGGAGAGAGAACGCGGCTTTCGCCGCGCCGTGTGCCAAAAGGTCGGTCGTTGGTCGGTGCCGTCCGGGCCGCGCGGGCGCCGCCTTACTCGAGCAGCGCCCGGACCTCGTCCGCGCGCGTCTCGTCGGTGACGAACCGGTCGAGGACCCACTCGATCTGGCCGAGGACGACGTCGTGGCCCTCGTCGGTGAGTTCGTACTGGTTCGTCCGCTTGTCGAGTTCGCTCTTCTCGACGAGCCCGTGGTCGACGAGGTCGTCGAGGTTGGGGTAGAGCCGGCCGTGGTTCACTTCGGAGCCGTAGTACGCCTCCAGCTCCCGCTTGATGGCGAGGCCGTACATCGGCTCCTCGGCGAGGATGGTGAGGATGTTCTGTTGGAACGCCGTGAGATCGCTCGCGGCCGTCGATTCATCAGTGACTGTTTGTGCCTCTGACATGCCTAACAGGAGGGGACCCGAACTTATAGTCTTTCTCAACAATCACGATCGTAGCGATGCGTAACCTCTAACGTTTGTCCGGATCTCTGGGTATCGACGGTCTCTCGGCGGACGCTCGTCCGATCCGGCGGCGGAGCGCGTTCGACTGATCGGTTCCGTTTTCGGCCGATAGGCCGACGGATCGTCGGTCGCGCCCCGCGTACGGCACGCGATCGAAACCGGGCGATCGGGCGTTCGACCGGTTCCGTTCCCGTGCCGCAGGCTCCCCGTCGCTGCGTCGCCGACGCCGACCCTGTCGTTGTGCCCGTGCGATCCCGAAAGGACTTTGCCCGACATCGACCGATCAACGGGCACATGGTCAACCTCTGGGAGGATCTCGAGACGGGACCGAACGCGCCGGACGAGATCTACGCCGTCGTCGAGTGTCTCAAAGGCGAGCGGAACAAGTACGAGTACGACAAGGACATCCCCGGCGTCGTGCTCGACCGCGTGCTCCACTCGAACGTCCACTACCCGTACGACTACGGCTTCATTCCGCAGTCGTACTACGACGACGAGGACCCCTTCGACGTGATGGTGCTCGTCGAGGACCAGACGTTCCCCGGCTGCGTCGTCGAGGCCCGCCCCGTCGCCATGATGAAGATGGACGACGACGGCGAGCAGGACGACAAGGTGATCGCGGTGCCGACCGAGGACCCCCGGTTCGACCACATCGAGGACCTCGAGGACATCCCCCAGCAGACCCTCGACGAGATAGACGAGTTCTTCGCGACCTACAAGAACCTCGAGGCCGGCAAGGAGGTCGAAACGCTCGGCTGGGAGGACAAGGCGGCGGCCAAGGAGGCCATCGAACACGCGCAGGACCTGTACGACGAGCAGGTCGCCTAACGCCGATATAACCCGAGCGCATCCGTCGCCCACGTCCGAATGCGTTATGCCTATGGGTAATTTTTAGGGCGGGAGTCGCGTACGATCGCGCAGAACCATGAGCGCCACCACGCCCTCCGTCGGCATCGATCACCCGACGGTCGTGCCCGCGAACTTCGACCCGGACGACGACGCGGCGGTCGAGACGGCCGCCGAGGACGAGGCCGCCGCGAGCGACGACGCGTAGCGGCCGCCGCTCCCCTTCTCAGGCGCGTTCGACGACCGCGGAGAGCCGCGTCGCGTCGTCTCGGAGCGACGCGAACGCGTCGTCGACCCAGTCGACCACCGTCTCCTCGGTCGATTCGAGCACGCACCGCGGGTTGTTCCGCTCGTCGTACGCGGTCACGCACGCGACGTCGTCACACCGGACGAGCCCGTACTCGATCGGTTCGGCGCTCACGTACACCTCGGCGCCGTCGTCGTTCAGCGCGCGGTCGGTCGCCGGCCCGAACTCCGTGACCGACGTGTCGACCACGTCGCGGTCGATGATCAGTTCCACGTTCGCGCCGCCGTCCAGCGCCGCGGCCGCCGCGTCGTTGAACTGCTGGAGGACGACGGGAGAGACGGCCCGGATCTCGGCCCCGCCGCTCTCGCGCAGGAGCTCCGTGAGCCGGTCGACGGCCGCCAGCGGGTTCTGGTCGGACGCCACCGTGAGGTCGCTGTCGGGGATCCCCTCCGCGGGGAAGTCGACGCCGACGCGCTCGACGGTCTCCGCGAACCGCCCGTAGCGGTCGGCGCGCTCGACCTCGGTCAGCAGCGTCTCGTACGCGTCGTGGACTCGCTCCCCGGTCGGCGTCACCCGGTAGTCGGCGTCGCGTTTCACCACCCAGTCCCGCTCGCGGAACCCCGCGAGGATCCGTTGGACCGTCGTTCGGGTGGCGTCGACCGCGTCGGTCAACTCCGCGGGGCGCCGCGGATCCTCGCGCAGCGCCCGGAGTATCGCGACCCGAACGGGCGAGCCGGCGAGGTACTGTGCGCCGTCGTGTCCGTCCTCGGCCCTCATCGTATGATCCCTGTGTACGGGTACCGCCCTGTTAATCGTACCGCGTCGCGGAGCGGGTCGCCGCGCTCGGGTCGCGGCCCGCCCGTCGGCCGCGTCAGTCCCGGTATCGGAATGACACGACGGTGCCGACGGTGTCCTCGCCGGCGATGCGCTCCGTGGTCACCGTCACGGCCGCGAGCGCGTCCGCGCCGAGCGCCTCCTCGATCACCGCCCGGAGCGCGTCGGGGTCGGCGCCCTCCTGGATCACCGGCACGCGGACCTGTCGGCGGTTGACCGCGACGTCGCCGAGGTCGTACTCGGTGTGCTCGAACGCCTCTCGGATCGCGGCTTCGATGTCGGTCATGGCACGGTCCGTTCCGCGCCGCGCGGTGAAAAAACGCGGTCTCTCGATCTGCCGCGGCGGTGCGGACAGCGTTTCCGGGTCCACGATGTCGGGTACTGGATAGATACCGCTTATCTGCCGCTCTGCCAGTTTAATACAATCATTTCTAACTTTAAATATCTACTATATTCAGCCGCAGAACAATCTTAATATTTATTTATCCTGATACTTTTCGAATATGCACGAAAGTGTGGCAGATTACGTGGCAGAGCACCCGAAGATGGCCGGCGTCCTGTTCACCGCCCTCCTGCTGCTGACGCAGGCGGCGCCCGCGGCGGCGAATATGGCTGCTACGAACCCTGGTCCTTAATCGATAACAAACTCGTCACTCCAAGTTAACTCATCGTCAATAAAAATCGGTACTGTCTCAAGCTCGAGGAAACTCTTGAGTTTGCTCTTCTGAACACTTTCTATGGATATCCTTGTAGGGATGTAGTGGTTGTCTGACTCTCCTGACATATTCATTTTTGTAAGAGAACCTTTCCCGTAGGGGCCATTCGGAAACATTTCCGCAACCAATTCCCATGAGTCCCCAGATCCGTTCGAAATGTCAAGCACAACTACAGATCCACTCCGGCTCTGACAGATCGTCGTCCCCCCGTCGCCGACAACGATGTACTGGTGACCCGTAATCAACTCCCGTTTCGCCACGTGAAGCGCGGTCCGGAGGTTGAACCCGCTGTTCATCAGGCGGGCGATGATCCGGCCGAGCGTCGTCGCGGGCGAGTTCGCCACGTCGGAGAGGGTGACGATGCCGCCGCGCGAGCCGCGGTGGACTAAGGCCTCACCCTGCTGGTAGGACTGGCAGGCGTTGAGCAGGAAGGCGCTGACGCCGATCTCGAGGTCCTCGTCGGTCAGGTCCAGGTACTCCTCGGCGCACTGCATCCCGCGGTCGTCGACGTGGCCGATGTAGTGGAGGAAGTCGATGTCGGACTCGAGCGTCTCGCGCATCTCCTCGCGGGTGAGGTCGTGGCGCACCTCGATGTCGAACTGGACCATGTCGCGGAGCCCGTACAGGTCGGCGACGTTCCCCTCCTCGCGCATCTGGTCGTCGTTACAGACCACGAGGACGGAGATGCGCGACTGCTCGACCTGCCCGGCTTCGAGCCGGCGGTGGTACGCGTCGAGCGTCGCCTTGTTGGCGTCGAGCGGGACGCCGTCGCCGACCCACGCGTGCTCGACGGTGTCGACCGGCTCCGGCCGGACGAAGTCGGTCTGGGCTGCGACGGCGCCGCGGTTCTCGGTCGCGTCTGCGCCGCGGGTGGCTCCCGGGATCGCTGCTCCCGCGCCCGCACCACCGCGCACGAACTCGCCGTCGTCGAGGCCGCCGCTGTCGGGGTCGACGACGGCACGTCCGCCGTCGAGGCCGACGCCGCCGGCAGGGACCTCCCGCCTCGTGGCCGCCGACGAGCTTCGGTCCGCGCCGCCGAAGAAGCCGACGCCGACTCCCCCGTCGTCGTCCACCGGCGTGACGGTCTCCGGCGAGCGGACGATCGACAGCTCGCCGGCGACGAACGGGAGCATCTCCACATTTCCCGGGTGGGGACGGACGTCGGTCGTCAGGGTCCACTGCGGGAGCTCGGGCTCGACCGCCTCGAAGGGCACCTCGAGGTACTCGCCGAGCCGCTCTGCGAGCGGGAGGTCGTACAGCCGCTCCCAGTCGAGGTCGAGGTCGGTCGCCTCGCGCTCGTGGAGGTCGACCGGGTAGAACCCCTCCGTGCGGGCGAGACAGTCCATGTGGAACGACTGTCTGAGCACCTGCGCGGTCCGTTCCTCGAACCCCGGTTCGAGCGGGTACGTCCACCCTTCGCCCTCGATTCGCGGAGCGTCGCCGGGGACGACGTCGGCGGCGAAGTAGTACGCCAGCGAGACGACGGGGTAGAGGTAGCGGTACTCGGGCGGGACGACGATCCGCACGCCGCTCTCGACCGGCTCGACCCGCTCGGGGACGCGGAACTCCTCGCCGGGCTCGATGAGGGGAGGATGGCCCCGCAGGGTCGGGAACGACCGCTCAGGACTGGTCGTCTGGAGCGCCGACCCGAGCAGCGAGACGGCGTCCATCAGCGACTCCGGATCGGTCGGCGTGGTGATCGTCCCCGCCGGCGTCTGGTGGAGCGACCGGAACCCGAGCCCGACCGTGCCCGGCGTGTTGAGGTCGATCCGAGTCGTCCGGTCGGTCGTGGACACGGAGAAGCCGGCGTCGAAGGTGAGGTACAGCTTCGTCGGCGCGGGGTTTATACCGACGTGATAGGTCCCGTCAGGCATCTCGTAGCAGTCCCCGTGGGTCAGGAGTACTCCGTCGCCGTCTCGTGTCTCGACGACCGCGACGCGCGGGATCTCGATCGCGCCGGTCTCGACCGCGACGCTGGCGTCGACCGGGAAGTAGTGGTCCGACTCGGGCCGTCGGCGCGGCTCGACCGGCCGGTCGGTGTACACCTCGAACTGCGTGTTCTCGATGTGGTCGGTGACGGTGATCCCGTCGGCCTCGCGCAGCGGGTCGATGTCGATGCTCATGGGGACTCGCCGCGGCGGTCGTCGGGGCGGGCGTGAACCGACGCCGCGGGGGGTAGTACCGTCCGGTTGGGCGATAGCGGCGATAAAGCTTGCGTCGGTCGGATCGCCGCGGACCGAACGGATAAAGTCCCGGCCGCCCCATCTCCGCGTAATGATAACGCTGGGAACGGCCCGCGCCTCTCCGGGCGAGACGGACACGGGCCGTCTCGAGGTGGGGGAGATGCGGGACGGGAGCCCCGTCCGGCTGCCGGTCGCCGCGATCAACGGTGCGACCGACGGGCCGACGCTGTACGTCCAGGCGGTGAGCGACGGCGACGAGCTGAACGGCTTAGGCGTCGTCAACCGCGTCGTCCCACGGCTCGACCCGGCCGAGCTGTCGGGGTCCGTCCTCGTCGTCGGCATCGTGAACCACTTCGCGTTCCAGGCCGCCGAACACCGCAACCCCGTCGACGACCGGAAGATGAACCGCGGCTACCCGGGCGACGCGGACGGGACGACGAGCGAGCGGATCGCCCACCAGACGTTCCAGGTCGCCAAGCGCGCGGACTACATCCTCGACCTCCACCAGGGGTCGACGAGCCGGATGATAAACGAGACGCGCGTGCGCTGCGGCGTCCGCCACCGCCTCCACGGGGACTGTTTAGAGCTCGCGAAGGCGTTCGGCTGCGGGCACGTCCTCGACATCAAGGGCCCGGACGGCCAGCTCGCTAGGGCCGGTCCGGAGCACGGCATCCCCACCGTCGACCCGGAGCTCGGCGGCTGCGTCGGCTGGGACGAGGAGTCGATTCAGTACGGCGTCGAGGGCGTGTTCAACGTGCTCCGCCACTACGGGTTCCTCGACGGCGACGCATCCCTCGAATCGCAGACGCGCGCCCGCGGATTCGACCAGTACGGCTCGCCGGCCGGCGGCTTAGTCCGCTTCGAGCGCGAGCTCGGCGAGCGCGTCTCGGCCGGCGACGTCCTCTTCGAGGTGACCGACACGTTCGGCGCCTTGGAAGGCCGCGTCACCGCCGACACCGACGGAATCTTCTGGCGGACGCGCCGGCTCCCGCAGGTGGCCGCCGGCGAGTACGTCTGCTCGATCGGGACCAACGTCGACGAGTACTGATGGGGTCCTCTGACGAATCGGATCGGGGAGCGCGCGCTCCCCGCCGGCTCCGCTGTGCCGAGTGCGGCGAGACGTACCGCGACCGCTGGCGCTGTCGGTGCGGCGCGCCCCTCGATTTCGCCGCCCCGCCGACCCCTGAGGGTGCGGCGCCCGATTCAGGGTCGTTCGACGTGCGCGACGGCCTGTGGGCGTTCGACGACTTCCTCGCCGTCGGCGACGACCCCCGAGCCCGGGTGACGCTCGGCGAGGGGATGACGCCGCTCGTCGACGCGGACGCGGGGACGTCGGACGGCGCCGCCCGAGACGACGACGCTCCCCCGTGGAACGCGTCGTTCAAGCTGGAGTACGTCTTCCCGACCGGCTCGTTCAAGGACCGCGGCGCGACCGCGACGCTGACCCGAGCCCGCGAGCTGGGCGTCGAGCGCGTCGTCGAGGACTCCTCGGGCAACGCGGGCGCCGCGATCGCGACGTACGCCGCCCGCGCCGGGATCGCGGCCGAGATCTACGTCCCCGCCGACGTCAAGGAGTCGAAGCTCACGGCGATCCGCCGCGCCGGCGCCGAGCCGGTCCGGATCGAGGGGAGCCGTCAGGACGTGACGGACGCCTGCGTCGCGGCGCTCGCTGAGGGCGACTCGGGCGCGAGCGGCTCGGGCGCGGGCGAGGACGGCGACCAGTCGCCGACCGACGCCTGGTACGCCAGCCACGCCTGGAACCCGGCGTTCTTCGAGGGGACCGCCACGGTCGCGTACGAGATCGCCTACCAGCGCGGCTGGGACGCCCCCGACGCCGTCGTAACGCCGCTCGGCCACGGGACGCTCTTTCTCGGCGCCTACCGCGGATTCCGGCGGCTCGAACGGGCCGGCTGGATCGACTCGGTCCCGCGGCTCTACGGCGCGCAGGCGGCAGGCGTCGCGCCCGTCGTGCGAGCGCTTCACGGCCCCGACGCCGCCGACCCGGACGGCGCGGTCAACGAGGCGGCCGACGGGATCCAGATCGCCGAACCGGTCCGCGACCGCGAGATCCGGGCGGCGATCGACGCGACCGGCGGCGACGCGCTCGCCGTCACCGAGGCAACCGCGACGCGCGAGCTCGACCGGCTCCACGCCGCCGGCTTCTACACGGAGCCGACCTGCGCGGTCGCGCCCGCCGCGCTGCGGACCCTCCGTGACCGCGGCGAGATCGGTCCCGACGAGGACGCCGTCGTGCCGCTGACGGGGAGCGGCCTGAAGGGCTGAGCCGGGCGCTCTGCCCGGTGCGCGCGGGACGGCGACCGGCCGCACCGTTACCCCTATTCGATCGGCGGTACTCGGTTCTCACATGGAGGTGCTCGTCTACGGCGCCGGCGCGCTCGGGAGCCTCGTGGGCGGGCTGCTGGCGCGCGAACACGACGTGACGCTCGTCGGGCGCGACCCGCACATGCGGACGATCCGCGAGGACGGGCTCCGGATCGACGGCGAGGTGGACGCGCGGGTCTCCCCGCGGGCGCTCACCGACGGGACGCACCGCGCGGCCGACCTCGCACTCGTCACGACGAAGGCGTACGACACCGACGCGGCGGCGCGGGCGCTCGCCACCGGCGAGTACGACGTGGTCTGCTCGCTCCAGAACGGGCTCACCGAGGGGCGGCTGGTCGCCGCGCTCGACGCGACGGTGCTCGCCGGCACCGCGAGCTACGGCGCCCGGTTCGCGGAACCCGGCCGCGTCACCTGTACCGGCGTCGGTGAGGTGACGGTCGGCGCGCTCTCCGGCGGCGCGAGCCCCGCCGCCGACAGGGTCGGCGCGGCCTTCGACGCGGCCGGTATCGAGGCGGTCGTCGCCGAGGATATGCCGGTGCGCCGCTTCGAGAAGCTCGCGGTCAACGCCGGGATCAACGGCCCCTCGGCGCTCGCCCGAACCGAGAACGGCCCGACGCTCGACGGCCCCGCGAGCGGGGTCGCCCGCGAGGCCGCCCGCGAGACGGCCCGCGTCGCCCGGGCGGTCGGGGTCGACCTCCCCGACGAGCGGGCGGTCGAGGCCGTCGAGCGCGTCGCCGCCGACACCGCCGCCAACCGGTCGTCCATGTACGAGGACGTTGCGAACGGACGACGCACCGAGGTCGACGCGATCTACGGCGCGGTCGCCGAACGGGCGGACCGCCACGGCGTCTCGGCCCCGACCTGTCGGACGATCGGGTCGCTGATCCGCGGCTGGGAGGCGGCGCGCGGGCTGCGGTGAGCGGGGCGCCGCCTGCGCTGTAGGCGCGGCGGCCGGAGAAAAGCGAGCGGGGCGGCTACGTTCTCAACACCACTCCTCGAGGACGGTCGCGTCGGTCTCGTCGACCGACACCCACGCGTCCTCCCGCGAGACGTCCGCGATGACGAGCTCCGGTCGCGACGACGAGGAGTCGATGGACGCCATCACGTCCGGCTCGTTCCCGGCGTCGAGCGCCGGGTCCGTCGGCAGCGCCGTCCGACGGCGGTCGGGGTCCGGGTCGTCCCAAGGGGTGGAACTCCGTGACATGGTTGTGAATAGTTCACAGTACGTATAAGAGTTGCGAACGCGCGCGGAGTCGGTCGTCGAATCGGGGATTCCGGGTACTGCCCGCCGACGTATCTCCCGAAAAACCGCCGCTCGGGCGATGATATGCCCGAACGTGTCGAGTTTCTCATCGGCTCTCGGGTCTCGGTACCACGCCCGCGGACGGGGCGGTCGCCGCGCTCGGGCGGACGGAGGCGGACGCCGCCGCTCGACGCCGCGGGTCGGCGGTCCGGCTCCGCACACCTTCGCAGTATACAAGAGGTGGCACGCTGAAAGACGGGCATGAACGTCGCAGACGCCATGACGCCCCGGTCGGAGCTCGTCGTCGTCGAGATCCCCGGGAGCCGGAACGACGTGTTGGAGTACATCCAGGAGCACGGGTTCTCCTCGGTCCCGGTCGTGAAGGACGTCGACGGCGACGAGGTGTACCGCGGGCTCGTCACGCGCGACGACCTGATCGACCAGCCGGACGAGGACCAGCTCGCGCTGCTGATGCGCGAGGTCCCGACCGCGGGGGCCGCCGACGACATCGTCGACGCCGCGCGGACGATGGTCGCGGAGGGGTCGCGGCGGCTCCCCGTGGTCGACGGCGACGAGCTCGTCGGCATCCTCACCGTCACCGACGTTGTGCGGGCGATCGCCCGCGGCGAGGTCGACGGCGAGACCGAGGTGGGCGAGCTCGCGACGCGCGAGGTCAACGCGACCCACGCGGGGACGCCGCTGCCGGTCGCCGAGCGCGAGATCGCGCTCTCCGGCGTCCCGTACGCGGTCGTCCTCGACGACGAGGCCGCGGTCGCCGGGATGCTCACCGAGGTCGACATCTTAGCGGTCGCCCGCGTCGTCGAGGGCGAGGCGAGTACCGGCGACTCGATCGCCGAGGAGGACTCCGAGTGGTCTTGGGAGGGGATCAAGGCGACCGGCGCCCGTTACCTCCCGACCCGGAACGTCGAGATCCCGGCGGAGGCGGTCCGCCACTTCATGACCGCGGACCTCGTCACCGTCAACGCCACGCGGACGGCCAAGGAGGTGGCACAGGAGCTCATCAGCAACGACATCGAGCAGGTCCCGCTCGTCTCGGGCACCGACCTCGACGGGATCGTCCGGGACGTCGACCTGCTGGAGGGGCTGTAGATGGCCGCGGACGCGCTCGCCGAACTCGCGAAGCGCCGCGGGTTCTTCTTCGGCTCGAACGGCGCGTACGGCGGCACCGCCGGCTTCTACACGTTCGGCCCGCAGGGCGCCGCCCTCAAGCGGAACGTCGAGGACGCGTGGCGAGACCGGTTCACTATCCGCGAGGGGAACCGCGAGATCGAGGCGCCGACGGTGATGCCCGAGGCCGTCTTCGAGGCCTCCGGCCACCTGGAGGGGTTCGACGACATGCTCGTCGAGTGCCCCGAGTGCGGCGCGTCCCACCGCGCCGACCACCTCGTCGAGGACGCCACTGAGATCGAGGACGCCGAGGCGCTCCCCGGCGAGGAGGTCGCCGAGCTCATCGCCGACAACGGGATCGCCTGTCCGGCCTGCGGCACCGAGCTCGCCGGTCAGCCGGTCGAGGCGTTCAACCTCATGTTCGCCACCGACATCGGTCCCGGCGACGCCCAGCCCGGCTACCTCCGCCCGGAGACCGCGCAGGGCATCTTCGTCGAGTTCCCTCGATTGAAGGAGTACGCCCGCGGGAACCTCCCGTTCGGCATCACCCAGATCGGCCCCGCCTACCGCAACGAGATCTCGCCGCGCGGCGGCCTCCTCCGCCTGCGCGAGTTCACGCAGGCCGAGCTCGAGCAGTTCATCGACCCCGAGGAAGACGAGCCGCCGCTCGACCGCGTCCGCGACGTCGAGGTCCGGCTGTACCCCGCGACCGAGCAGGAGGCCGACGACGGCGACTACCTCGACACGACGGTCGGCGAGGCGGTCGACGAGGGCGTCATCGGCTCCCCGTGGGTCGGCTACTACCTCGGCGTCGCGCAGGAGTGGTACGAGCGCGTCGGCGTCGACCTCGACCGGTTCCGCTTCCGCCAGCACCTCGCCGGCGAGCGCGCCCACTACGCGGCCGACTGCTGGGACGCCGAGAGCGAGGTCGGCGGCGACTGGATCGAGATCGCCGGCTTCGCCTACCGCGGCGACTACGACCTCTCGAAGCACGACGAGTACGGCGACGACTCGTTCACGGTGTTCAAGCGCTACGACGAGCCGAAGACCGTCGAGCGGGCGACCGTCGACCCCGACATGTCCGTTCTCGGGCCCGAGTTCGGCGGCGACGCCGCCGCGGTCGCCGAGGCGCTCGAATCGCTCGCCGAGCGCGACCCGGACGCCTTCGAGGGCGACACCGTCGAGGTGACGCTCGGTGACGGCGACCGCGAGGTCGAGGTCGACGCCGACGTGGCGAACTTCTCGGTCGAGGAGACCACCGAGAGCGGCGAGCACATCACCCCGCACGTCGTCGAGCCGTCGTTCGGCGTCGGCCGCACCGTCCAGACGCTGCTCGCGCACGCCTACAGCGAGGACGAGGTCGACGGCGAGGAGCGCACCTACCTCTCCCTCGAACCCGAGGTCGCGCCGCAGGACGCCGCCGTCTTCCCGCTGGTGACCAACGACGAGCGCCTCACCGCGCTCGCCGACGAGGTCGCGGCCGACCTGCGGGCGGCGGGCCTCGCGGTCGCGTACGACGACTCCGGCTCGATCGGCCGCCGCTACCGCCGGCAGGACGAGGTCGGCACGCCGTTCTGCGTCACGGTCGACCGCGACGGGATCGAGGGCGACGGCCCGGACACCGTCACGCTCCGCGAGCGCGACTCCGCGGCGCAGGTCCGGATCCCGGTCGCCGACCTCGCCGACGAGCTGACCGCGCTGCGCGGGGGCGAGCCGTTCGCGTCGGTGGCGGACCGGTACGACGCGGTCGACACCGACGTCGAGACGGCGGGGAACTGAGGGGTGACCCTCCCGGACGCCGCGTGGCGCGAGCGCGTGGAGTTCGAGCGGCGGCTCGTCCACGCGAGCGGCACCCTCTACCCGGTCCCGTACCTGCTGGGCTGGATCTCTTGGGAGACGACCGGGCGGCTGATGATCCTCAGCGTCGTCGTCGCGGGGGTCCTCGAAGCGCTGCGGCTCTCCGGCTCCGTGGGCCCGCTCGAACCGCTGTACGACGCGCTCGTCCGCGAGTACGAGGCCGACGGGATCGCGGGCTACGCGCTGTACCAGGTCGGGATGGCCGCGGCCGCGCTTACGTTCGCGCCGGTGTTCGCCGTGCCCGCGATGTGGATGCTCTCGGTCGGCGACCCGATAAGCGGCGGCCTCGGCGAGAACGCGGCGACGGAGCCCAAGCGGCTCTCCGTGGTGGCGGCGATGGTGTTCGTCTGCTTCGGGATCGCCGTCCCGTACGCGATCCCCGAGTTCGGCCCCGACCCCGGCGTGATCGTCGCGCTCGCGGGGGCGATCCCCGCGGCAATCGCCGACGGGCTCCCGCCGCTCGTCCGCGGCGTGGCCGTCGACGACAACCTCACCATCCCGCCGGCGGCCGCGGGCGGAATGTTCCTCGCGGCGTCGCTGATCGCGTAGAGGACGATCGAGCGAACGGGCACGGAAGCGCCGTCGCTCTCCGAACGGGACTGAGAGAAGCGCCGAGGCGGAGATTTGAACTCCGGTGTCCGAATGGACAGTAGATTTCGAATCTACCGCCTTGGCCAGGCTAGGCTACCTCGGCTCGTCTCGTCGTTGGCCGGTTCCGCTGTTATGCGTTTCGATCGCTTTCGCGCGGTCCGCGGTCCGGCGTCGTCCCGGTCGGCGCCCGGCGTCGTCCCGGTCGGCGCCCGGCGTCGTCCCGGTCGCTCGCCGCCGCCGGCTCGGTCGGCGCCCGCCGCCGGCAACGCTTTTCGGCCCGGCCCCCGTGCGGTCGGTATGGACGTCCCCGAAGCGGCCGACGCCTGTTCCCGCGTCGTCGACGAGGTCGGCGGCGCGGTCGTCGCCGACCGCGAGTTCCTCGACCGCGTCACGCTCGGCATCCTCGCCCGCGGCCACGTCCTCTTAGAGGACGTGCCCGGCACCGGCAAGACCCTCTCCGCGCGCTCGTTCGCGACCGCGCTCGGCTTGGAGTTCTCCCGGATCCAGTTCACCCCGGACCTCCTGCCCGCCGACGTCACCGGGACCAACGTGTTCGACGAAAGCGACGGCTCCTTCTCCTTTTCCCCCGGGCCGATCTTCGCGAACGTCGTGCTCGCCGACGAGATCAACCGCGCGCCGCCGAAGACCCAGGCTGCCCTGCTGGAGGCGATGGAGGAGGGGCAGGTGACCGTTGACGGCGACACCCACGAGCTGCCGAGCCCGTTCTACGTCATCGCGACCCAGAACCCGGTCGAGAGCGAGGGGGCCTTCCCGCTGCCGGAGGCGCAGCTCGACCGGTTCACGATCAAGACCTCGATCGGCTACCCGGATGAGGACGGCGAGTTAGAGCTGCTTCGCCGGCGCGCCGGCCGCGTCGAGCAGTCGCCGACGGTCGACCGCGTCCTCGACCCCGACGCCGTGGCCGCGCTGCGGGAGGTGCCCGAGTCCGTCCGGGTGGAGGACGACCTGCTGCGCTACGCGGCGTCGCTCGCGCGGGCGACCCGCGAGGACCGCCGCGTCGAGGCCGGCGTCTCCCCCCGCGGCACGCAGCGCCTCTTCGAGACCGCCCGCGCGGCGGCGGTGATCGCCGGCCGCGAGTTCGTCACGCCGGACGACGTGAAGCGCGTCGCGGAGCCGACGCTCGCCCACCGGCTCGTGTTGACGCCCGACGCCGCGGTCAACGACGTCGACGAGCGCGACGTGATCGCCGACGTGCTCGACCGGGTCGCGGTGCCGACGGTCGAGGCGCCGGAGGCGTGAGGCGTCAGTTTAAAAAGAAGCGGCTTTGTTGAAAATCTCAGAAGCTGACAGTTTCACTCCCTCAATCGCTCAGTACAGGCGACCCACAGATCGTTCGGTACAGCGACCGAATCAACCTACACAACTTCTTATAAGTCGTCGAAGTCAGCAACGGTAGTCGCCATGCCGAGAAACATCAACCCAAACCCAGCGGCACCTGCCGGGATCGAGCTCTGTAGGAGGAATCCGCCGGTGAACGCACTAACACCGCCAACAATAGCTCCACGCTTCCTTGCCGGGGCGGCCTCACGAGAGAGAGAAATAAACGTTCGGCGATGTGCTATCATTATTGAACTCACAGCCACATAGAGCGGTAATAGTGAGATTGTAAGCAAGTGATCTGTCGCAGCGAATTCTGCGACGGATGCCGTAACTAACAGTCCAACAAGTAGTGACACAGCGTACCGGAGGGCACGACGCATATCCCGAACTGTGGTTACTGCGGCTAAAAAACCATCTGTGTTACATACACTGGCCGACTGGTTTTTCCGGTTATTATGCAGTTCTCATCGAACGGCTGTTTCAGATGAGAATATGTCTGAAGAATAGGATTTTAACAAAGCCGAAGAAGCTGCGAACTACTCGTCGTCTCGCTCCGCCAGCAGCTCCGTCGCCGTGAGCAGCGACTCCAGCTCCACGTCGTGCTCGGCGAGCAGCTCCGCGGCGCCCTCCTCGCGGTCGACGACGACCAGCACGCGGTCGACCGCCGCGCCCGCCTCGCGGAGCGCCTCGACCGCGTCGACCGCCGACTGCCCCGTCGTGGCGATGTCCTCGATCACGACCACCTCCTCGCCGTCGTCGAGTCGGCCCTCGATCCGGTTGCCCGTGCCGTACTCCTTCGCCTGCTTTCGCGCGATGACGTACGGGCGACCCAGCTCGGCGGCCGTGACGGCCACCAGCGGCACCGCGCCCAGCGCGACGCCCGCCAGCTTCGCGTCCGTGTCCGCGAGGCGGTCGGCGAACGCCTCGCTCACGAGCCGGAGGGCGTCCGGATCGGTCTCGAAGAGGTACTTGTCCACGTAGTAGTCGCTCGTGCCGCCGTGCGACAGCTCGAACTCGCCGAACCGGACGGCGTCGGCCGCGGTGAGCGCGGCGATCAGCTCGCGTCGTCGGTCGTCGTCGGTCATACGGGGAAACGGGCCGCCGGCGACAATAAACGGGTCGGAACGCGCGGACGCCGCGGGTCGGCTACCGCTCCGCCTCGTCGGCGAACTCCGGCCCGCCCCCCTCTGCCGCCGGGAGGACGAGCGCCACGGTCGTCCCCTCGCCGTCGATCCCGGTGTCGAACCGGATCTCGCCGCCGTACGCCTCCACGACCCAGGCGGCAATCCACAGCCCGACGCCGGTGTTGTGCCGGAGCTGCGTCACCTCGCGGTCCCCGGTGATCACCTCCCGAACCGCGGTCGCGATCCCCGGTCCGTCGTCGGCGACTCGCAGCGTCACCGCCCCGGCGTCCGGGTCGCGCTCGGCGCTCACCGCGACGCGCGGGGCGTCGCCCCCGTGTTCGACGGCGTTCTCCACGAGGTGGTCGACCGCGATCGAGAGGCGGTCGTCCCCGCGCACCGCCAGCCCCTCCGGCACGTCGGCGGTGATCCGGGCGTCCGCGCGTTCGCTCGCGTGGCGCTCGACGACCTCCGCGACGACGGCGCCCACGTCGATCGGCTCCGGGTCGGTGACGTACCCGTTCTCGACGACGCGACGGAGGGTGGCGGCTCCCTCGGCGACGCCGCTCAGCCGCTTGCCGGTGGCCTCGATCCGCTCAGCGAACTCACGGATTCGATCGTCGTCGGTCCGATCGGCGATCTCGGCGGCGAAGCCGAACACGACGTTCAGCTCGTTTCGCAGGTTGTGTCTGAGGATCCGGTTGACGATCCGGACGTACCGCTCGCGGCGCTTCCGGTCGGTGATGTCGGTGTAGATGCCGAACGCCCGGCGGGTCCCCTCGGTCTCGTAGCTGAACCCGCGGAAGAGGAACTCGCGCGTCCCGTCGACGGTCTGCCGGCGCACCTCCTCGGTCGCGAACCCGCGTTCGCGGACCAGCGAGTCGAGGTCCGTCGCCACGACCCCGCCGCGCTCCTCGGGGTCACCGAGCCGGTCGTCGTGGATGTCCAACGCGCCGATCGACCGGCCGCGGAGCGTCGCCTCGTCCACGCCGAACTGCGTCTCGAACGCGGGGTTGGCCCCGTCGATGACGGTCTCCTCGTCCTCTAAGATGACCTCCATCACCGGGTCCGGGATCCGGTCGAACAGCCGCCGGAAGCGGTCGCGCTCGGCGGACAGCTCCGTGCGCGTCCGGCGGAGGTCGGTCGTGTCGGACAGCGACCCGACGACGCCGGCCCCGCGGTCGGAGAGCCGCGACAGCCGCAGTTCGCCGTGTCGCGGCCGGCGGTCGCCGTCGCGGTCGGCGGTCAGGTCGACCGTCCGGGTCGGCTCCGGCGTCCCGCCGGCCTCGGTCGCCGCGTCGGTGAGCGCCGCGACCGCGTCGGCGACCCGGGGCGCGTCGGCCTCGTCGACGAACGCGTCGAGCGGTTCCCCGGCGACGTCGTCGAGGTCGTCGGCGCCGATCCACGCGAGGAACGGCGCGGTGGCGTAGCTGACGGCGCCGTCGCCGTCGAGCACGCACACCATGTCGTCGACGTTCTTGAGCGCGTCCTCGTAGGTGCGGAGCCGGCGGCGGCGGTCGGCGGCGTCCATCGCGGCGACCGCGTTCGTCGCCAGCAGTTCGAGGACTGAGACGTCGCTCTCGTCGAAGGCGTTCGGCTCGACGGCGCCGACGATGAACGCGCCGTGCCCGCCGAGCGGAACCGCCGCGACGGAGCGCATCCCGTGGTACGACCGCCCGTCGTCGACCGCCGCGAGGTCGTCTTCCACCCGCGGTTCCCCCGTCTCGAACACCCCGCCGGTGAGCCCCTCGCCGGGGCGGCGCGGCCCGCGGCTGTCCGCGAACCGGTCGCCGAGCCCGTCGCTCGTGGCGACCAGCCGGAGGCGATCCGTCTCGGGATCGTACAGCCGGACGCCGCTGATCTCGTAGCCGAGGACCTCGTCGGCGGCCTCGATCAGCCGGTCCGCGACCGCCTCCCTGTCGTCGGCGCGCTGGATTCGTTCGACGGTGCCGAGGAGCCGTTCGAGGATGCGCTCGCGGCGCTTCCGCTCCGAGGCGTCCGCGAAGAACACGGAGAGCCCGTCGGGCGAGGGGTACGCGGTCACCTCGGTCCACAGGTCGAGCGGCTCGTAGCGGTCCTCGAACGAGACCGGCTCCTGCGTCTCCATCGCCCGGCGGTAGTTCTCCTCGTACTCCTCGCCGATCGCGGCCGGGAACTCCTCCCAGACGTCGGCGCCGAGCAGCTCGTCCGGCTCGCGGTCGAGCAGCGACGCCGCCTTCTCGTTGACGTAGGTGAACCGCCAGTCGGCGTCGAGCGCGAAGAACGCGTCGTCGATCCGTTCGAGGGTGTCCTCGAACCGCTCGACCGCCGCCTCGCGCTCCTCGCGGGCGATCCGCCGCTCGATCGCGCGTCCCAGCCAGTCGGCGAGCAGCTCGACGAACAGCCGCTCCGACTCGTCGAACGGGCGGTCGCGGCGCTCGGGGTCGAGGAAACAGAGCGTCCCGTACGTCTCGCCGTCGACGACGACCCGCCCGCCGACGTAGCTGCCGAAGCCGAACGCCTCGTAGGCCGGGTCGTCCCCGAGGCCCGCGGCCTCGGGGTCCGTGAACGCGACCACGTCGTCGCTCCGCACCGTCCGCTGGCAGTAGGTCAGTTCGAGCGGGATCGTCCCGTCGTCGTCGAGGTCGCGCTCGCCGAGCGAGTCCAGCAGCCCCGTCCCGTCGCTGTACCGCCGGAGTTCGAGCCGGTCGCCGTCGACCCGCGAGGAGTAGCCGATCGACAGCCCGAGCCGGTCGCGGCCCAGCTCCAGCAGCCGGTCGAGCTTCTCGTCGAGGTCGGTCGTCCGGTCCGAGACGACCCGGATGAACGGTTCGAGGACCGGCTCCTCCTCGGCGTCCCGCTCACGCACGCGTCTCTCATCCGATCCCTCGGCCAGCCTGTCAGCGAGCGTCTCGCCGTCGGCCGCGAGCCGCCGCCCGGAGACGTACTCGACCCCGAGCCGGCTCGCGTCGATGCCGGCGTCGGGGCGGTCTCGCACCGAGTAGGCGAGTACCGTCGCGTCCGGGTAGCGGTCGCTGACCGCCCCGAGGCGGTCGAGCGCGACCGCGTCGCTCCCGGCCGCGAGGTCGGCGTTCGCGGCGCCCCCGCCGCTCGGTCCGGACCCGCCGTCGCCGCTCGGTCCGGGTCCGCCGCCGTTCAGCTCGGACGCAGCGTCGTCACCGAGGTCCCCGTCGTCGTCGCACAGTCGGACGACGACGCGCTCCGGACCGGCGGCCGCGTCCGAGTCGGCGTCCGCGTCCGGGCGGCCGGTCGCGCCCGAATCCGCGTCCCCGTCGCCCGCGACGTCGCCCGCTCGGCGGACGCGCGTCTCCTCGGGGAGCGCTCCCCAGGCGGCGTCGACGGGCTCGCCGACGTGAAGCGTCGACTCAGCGGTCATCCGTGACGAGTACGTTCCGCGGCGGTCGTCCGCGACGAGGGCGGTCCGCGGCGGTCATTCCCGCCGCGGCCCCCTCGTCTCACGCGCTCGGCCGGGCGCCCGGCGGGGGCCCGTCGCACGCTCGGGGCCGGTGCTTCCAGCGGTCATCGGTTCGCTCATCGCGCCTGCTACGGACGGCCCCCTGATAATCGTTCCCTCCGATTTTTCGGATCTGAGAGCGCCGTCCGGCGACCGCCTCGGCGGCGATCGTCCCGACACGATTTAGGCGGCCCGCTCACAACGGGCCGGTAATGAGTACGCAGGCCGCGACGGCGGACCGGACAGTCGTGATCGGGCTGGAGGTCCACGTCCAGCTCGAGACCGACACGAAGATCTTCTGCGGCTGCTCGACGGAGCCCGGAGACGACGAGGCGCCGAACACGCGCACCTGCCCGACCTGCCTCGGGCTGCCGGGCGCGCTCCCCGTCCTCAACGAGGCCGCCGTCGAGGCCGCCGTGAAGGTGGGGAAGGCGATCGACGCCGACATCCCCGAGACGACGACGTTCCACCGGAAGAACTACTACTACCCCGACCTCCCGAAGAACTTCCAGCTCACCCAGTACGACGCGCCGATCTGCCAGTCGGGCGAGTTAGAGGTCCGCGTCGACGGCGAGCCGCGGGCGATCGGGATCACCCGCGCGCACCTCGAAGAGGACCCCGGGAGCCTCCAGCACGCGGGCGGCTCCATCGAGTCGGCGACGCACACCCTCGTCAACTACAACCGCGCCGGCACGCCGCTCATGGAGATCGTCACGGAGCCGGACTTCCGCTCGCCGGCCGAGACGCGCGCGTTCCTCGCGAAGCTGGAGGAGGTCCTCGAATACCTCGGCGTCTTCGACCCCGGCCGCGACGGCAGCCTGCGCGTCGACGCCAACGTCTCCCTCGTCCCCGACGAGCACGTCGCGGACGACGGGACGATCGACGCCGACGCGCTCGACGACGTGAGCCGCGCCGAGGTGAAGAACATCTCCAGTCACAAGGGCGCCGAGCAGGCGCTCGCCTACGAGGTCACCAGACAGGAGAACGTCCTCCGGCGCGGCCGCGAGATCGAACAGGAGACCCGTCACTGGGACGAGGACCGCGGCGTCACCGTCGGGATGCGCTCGAAGGAGGCGGAGAAGGACTACCGCTACTTCCGCGAGGGCGACCTCCCCGCCTTGGAGGTGGCCGACTGGAAGGAGCAGATCGCGATCCCGGAGCTGCCCGACGCCCGCCGCGAGCGCTTCCGCGAGGAGTACGGGCTCGACCGCGAGGCCGCCTCGAAGCTCACCTCCACGAAGGCGGTCGCGGACTTCTTCGAGGACGTGGCGAGCGAGTTCGACCCCGACCTCGCCGCGACGTGGGTCGCCGACAACCTGCTCGGCGAGCTCAACTACCGCGAGATGGAGATCACCGACGTCGAGGACAGGCTCGACGAGTTCACGCGCCTGATCGAACTCGTCGCGGCCGACGAGCTGACCGTCAAGAACGCCGAGGAGGTCGTCCTCCGCGAGATGCTCGACGAGGGCGACGACCCCGAGACCGTCATCGAGCGCGAGGGGCTCGGGAAGGCCGAGAGCGGCGAGGTCGAGGCCGCGGTCGCGGCCGCCATCGACGAGAACCCCGACGCCGTCGCCGACTACCGCGACGGCGACGAGGGCGCGATCAACTTCCTCGTCGGCCAGGTGATGCAGGCGACGGGCGGCAGCGCCGACCCCGGCCAGGTGAACGGCCTGCTCCGCGAGGAGCTGGACGGCTGAGACGGGGCCGACCTCGAACGATTTCGGGAGCGGACTAATCGGATCTGTGGCGGCGATACGGTATTTAAATACACATGAGCTGCGGCGACGATAGCTTATAAAAGACGATTTGGTCGGCGCGTGCCCGTGAGCGGCCGCCACTGGCGGCCGCGAACGGCACCGCGCGAGGGAGTCGGCGGTCCGGAGCAACGCGGAGGACCGCCGACGAGGCTGGGGAGGCGTGAGGTGCCGTGCGGAGCGGTGCGGGGCGGGACTCAAAGGGGCAGTCGCGAGGACGAAGCACGGCGACGGAAGCACCGCAGCGAGTGAGCGGAGCGAACGAGCGAGGAGCGCACCGAGCCGCGCGAGTCTTCGCGACTGGGGCTTTGGAGGTCTTCGCCGCCGATGTGCCAACACCCATTTATAAATGAGCGACTGGGGCTTTGGAGGTCTTCGCCGTCGATCTCCGGTCAATTGTTTATAAGCGAGTATTCGAGGATTTGGAGTGGTTCACCGCGGAGGCTACGTACTATTGAGCGCGCCGAAACCGTGCGATTGACGCCGCCGCGCCCGCTACGGCGCTCATGGACGTGACCGTCGAGGTCGTCGGCGAGGGGACCGCCGAGTACAGCCTCCCCGCCGACGCGACGTACGACGACCTGATCCGCGAGGCGGGCTACCACCCGCAGGAGGCGTCGGCGCTGGTCGACGGCTCGCCGGTCCCGGGCGACCGCGTCGTCGACGCCGAGCGGGTCCGGGTCCTCCGATTGATAAAGGGCGGCGCGACGGACGGCGACGCGACGGACGGCGACGCGTGACCGACGAGTACGATCTCCCCGGCCCGCCCGGCGACGTGACCGTCGAGCCCGCAGTCCCCGACGACCGCCTCGACGTCCTCCGAATTCTCGACGCGGCGATGCTGGAGACCGACGCGGACGCGGTCGACGACCGGATCGCGGCCGGCGACGTCCTCGTCGCGCGCTCGACGCGGACCGGCGGCGTCGTCGGCGCCTTAGTCGCCGTGCGACCCGCCTCGGACCGGCTTCACGTCGACGCCGTCGCCGTCAGGCGGGCGCGACGCGGTCGGGGGATCGGCTCCGCGCTCGTCGCGGCCGCGGTCGACCGAGGTAAATCAGATCCCGCGATCGAGGCCGTCACTGCCCGGTTCGACGCCGATCTGCGGGCGTTCTACGAGGCGCTGGGGTTCACGATCCGGTCGGAGGAAGCGGCGGGAGACGCCGCGGACCGAGGCTCGGATCGCCTCGACGGGAAACTGTCGGTGGGCGGCCGCGAGTCGGCGTGAACCGACCGTAAGCGGCGCGTCCGACTCGCGGCTGACTGATCTTTTTCAGTATGGTATGAGTACACATGTTCCCCACAGATGATGCCCTCAGCGCCCGGCTCGCCCGACCCCGGTAGCATCGACGTCGAAGCGGTGGACTCGATCGACGGTCCCCGGCTCCGATCGACCGCGTCCGCGGACGACAGCCCGAGCACCGCGGACCGGCCCGCCGCGGACCGACGCGTCCGCGGCGACGCCTCCGAGACCGAGCGCGACCTCCCCGAGGACCGCGTCGAGCGGCTCGCGGACGAAGTGGCCGCGCTCGAAGCGGAGGTCGCGGCGCTGGAGGCGGAAGTCGAGTCGAAGGAGCGGCAGCGCCAGCAGGTGATCGACAACTACGAGTCGATCGTCGCGGCCCGACGGGCGCCCGACCGCCCGTCCGAAACGGACGCCGCGGCGCCGGAGCCGAGCGACGGACGGGGACTCCTCGCCGCGGTCGCGTCCGGCGTCGGACGGGTCGCGGGGCGGCTGCGACCCGGCCGCGAGTAGCCGCCCGCTGCCGGCCTTCCGGCGAACCCGACCGCGGAGACGGCCCGCGCCCGCATTCGACGTTCATTTCCCGGTCGCCCCCGTCGTTACGGGTATGAGCGCTACTTCGCCCTCGATTTCGGCGACTCCCTTCCGAGCCGCGGTGATCGAGACATGAGCGGCAAAGACGACTACTACAACCGATCCAAGCAACAGGGGTACCGCGCCCGGTCCGCCTACAAGCTGAAACAGCTCGACGAGGAGGCGGACCTCCTCAACCCCGGCGACACCGTGGTCGACCTCGGCGCCGCGCCCGGCGGGTGGCTTCAGATCGCCGCCGAGGAAGTCGGCGAGTCGGGGACCGTCGTCGGCGTCGACCTCCAGCGCATCGACGAGTTCGACGACCACGAGGTCGAGACGATCCGCGGCGACATGACCGAGGAGCGCACCCGCCACTACCTGCGCGAGGCGGTCGGCGAGGGCGGCGCGGACGCGGTCCTCTCGGACATGGCGCCGAACATGACCGGCGAGTACAACCTCGACCACGCCCGGTCGATCCACCTCGCGCGGCAGGCGTTCGACGCCGCCGACGAGCTGCTCGCCCCCGGCGGCGACTTCGTCGTGAAGGCCTTCCAGGGCGAGGACCTCGACGCCTTCCGCGACGACGTGAGCGAGTCGTTCCAGTACGTGCGGACCGTCTCGCCGCCCGCCTCGCGGGACGCCTCCTCGGAGGTGTACCTCGTCGCGAAGGGGTACACGACCTCGCCGGTCGCCGAGGGTGACCGCGTCGAGGTGACGGTCGAGGAGGAGGGCGACGAGGGCGACGGCATCGCCTACGTCGAGGGGTACACGCTGTTCGTCGACGGCGACGTGGGCGAGACGCTGACGGTCGAGGTCACCGACGTCAAGCCGCGGTTCGGCTTCGCCGAGCCCGTCGACGGGGACGGCTCGGACGCGTCGAACTGAGCCGTCGCGGTCGGGCGACCGCTCGCGACGGCGGCGCCGCGGCCGCCCGACCGCTCGCCAGCCGACCGGGCCCGGGGGCGCCGCTATCAGCCGGGATAATTCGACTCTGATTCTTATATACCCCCGCGGGCGAGTGACGACGAATGAACAGCGACGACGCGAGGGCTCGTTCCGAGAGCGGTTCCGCCGACGGGGACGGCTCGACGGCATCGACGGACGCGGACCGTTCGGCGGCATCGACGGACGCGGACCGTTCGGCGGCATCGACGGACGCGGACGCGACCACCGACGGCGGGGTCGCGTCCGACGAGACGGCGGCGGCCTCCAGCGCCGCCGCGGGCGGCGACGTTCCCGTTTCGGCGTTCCGCGAGGCCGCGGAACGGTTGACCGACGGCGACCTCGGAGCGCGGTTCCCGGCCGAGGAGGCGGACGGCGAGGCGGCGGCGCTGGCGGCGACGCTCAACGAGTTCGTCGACGGGGTCGCCGAGACCGTCTCCGCCGTCGACGGCTTCGGCGACGAGGTGGCGGGCGCGACCGAACACGTCCGGTCGAACGTCGACCGCGCGAAGGCGCAGAGCGACGAGGTGTACGCCGCGGTCGACGACATCGAGGCGGCCGCGACCCGCCAGCGCGACGACATCGCGGCCGCGACGAGCGAGCTCCAGACCGTCTCGGCCGCCACCGAGGAGGTCGCCGCCTCCGCGGACGAGGTGGCCGAGACCGCGGCCGGCGTCGCCGAACGGACCGACGAGGGGACCGACGCCGCGACCGCCGCCATCGAGGAGCTCCGCGTCGTCGACGAGCGGACCGAGGAGGCCCTCGAACGGGTCGAGACGCTCGAGTCGGAGGTCGCGGCGATCGAGGACGTCACCGACCTGATCCAGGACATCGCCGACGAGACGAACATCCTCGCGCTCAACGCGTCGATCGAGGCCGCCCGCGCCGGCGAGGCCGGCGCCGGCTTCGAGGTGGTCGCCGAGGAGGTCAAGAGCCTCGCCGAGGAGGCGCGGGACGCCACGAGCGAGATCGAGTCGTCGATCCGGTCGGTGCGCGCCGAGACGGACGCGACCGTCGACGAGATGGCCGAGATGCGCGAGCGCGCCGACGAGGGGATAACCACCGCCGAGGAGGCGCTGGAGGCGTTCACCGACCTCGCCGCCGACGTCGAGGAGACGACGAGCGGCGTCGAGGAGATCCGCGACGCCACCGACGACCAGGCGACCTCGATCGAGGCGGTGGTCGACGCGGTCGAGTCGGTCGGCGACCTCGCCGAGGAGACGGCCGCCGACGCCGGCGACGCCACCGCGGTCGCGCACGCGCAGAAGACGTCGCTTGCGGAGGTGGCGGCCGGGGCGTCGACGCTCGCCGACCGGACCGGCACCCTCGACGACGCGCTCGACGCCTACGACGCGGACGGCACGGCGGCCGACGACGCGGTCGTCCTCGACTTCTGGCACGCGTTCGGCGGCCGCAAGGCCCGGCTCCTCGACGAGTTCGCGGCCGAGTTCGCCGCCGAGACTGACGGGATCGCGGTCCGGCCCTCCTCGAAGGGGAGCTACCGCGGCGTGTTCGAGGCGACGCTCGCGGCGGCGGACCGGGGCGACCCGCCAGCGATCGCGCACCTCTACGAGATCGGCACCCAGCGCGCGCTCGACAGCGGGGCGTTCACGCCCGTCGAGCGCCTCCTCGACGCGGGCGGCGCCGGCAGCGTCGGAGGGACCGACGCGGGGGTCGGGCCGACCGACGCCGCGGGCGGCCCGGGTTCGGGGTTCTCGCCCGACGACCTGCTCGACCCCGTGGCCAACTACTACCGGACCGACGGCGTCCTCCACTCGATGCCGTTCAACGCGTCGACGCCCGTGCTGTACTACGACCGCGCGGCGTTCGAGCGCGCCGGGTTGGACCCCGACGACCCGCCGGAGACGTTCGACGAGGTCCGCCGCTGCGCGGAGCGGCTCGTCGAGCGCGGCGCGACGGAGACGGGAATCACGTTCGCGACGTACTCGTGGTTCGTCGAGCAGTGGTTCGCCGAGGCCGGCGAGCCGCTCGTCGACGCCGACAACGGGCGGGGCGGCACGCCGACCGAGAGCCGGCTCGACGGGCCGGTCGGCGAGCGGGTCTACCGCTGGATCGCCGACATGGCGGCCGACGGCCTCTACCACGACCCCGGCATCGAGGCCCGCGGGCAGGCCCGCGAGGCGTTCCACGAGGGGCGCGCCGGGATGCTGATCGGCTCAACCTCCGCGATGGTCGACGTCCGGGAGGGGGCCTCCTTCCCCGTCGGGGTCGGCTACTTCCCGGTCGCGGACGAGCGGCACGGCGTCGTCGTCGGCGGCGGGTCGCTGTGGGTCGCGGACGGCGCGTCGACGGCCGAGCAGCGCGCGGCCGCGGCGTTCCTCGGCTGGCTCGCGGCGCCGGAGCGGCAGGCGCGCTGGCACCGCGAGACCGGCTACTTCCCGGTCCACGAGGGCGCGGTCGACCGGCTCGACCGCGACGGGTGGTTCGACGAGAACCCCGGTTACCGCACCGCGATAAACCAGTTGCTCGACGCCGAGGACGCGGTCGCCACGACCGGCGCCCGGATCGGCCCGTTCGATACGGTCCGGACGCTCGTCGCCGAGGCGTCCGTCGACGCCCGCGAGCACGGGGTCGACTCCGCGGTCGAACGGCTCGCCGACAGCACCGCCCTGCAGCTCGAACGGTACGCCGAGGAGCGCGCCGACGGCTCGTAGCGTCGCCGCCGATATGGGGAAGCTGCCGACCCCGCGGAACCGAAACCGACCGCTCGGCCGTTCAGCGCTCCCGACGCGTCCACTCGCGCAGCGTGAACCGGTCGTACGCCGTCTCCGCCGCGATCTCCCACTCGCTCTCGTCCCACTCGGGGTAGTACGTGTCCCCCTCGTAGACGCCGTCGACGTGGCTGAGGACCATCCCGTCGAGGTGCGGCTGGAACAGCTCGTAGATCCCGCCCCCGCCGAGGACGTAGACGGGGTCGTCGGTCCCGCCGGCGGTGTCGGTCCCGCCGGGGTCCGTCGACTCCTCGGGTATCGGATCCGCCTCGGCGGCGACCCGGTCCGCGTCGGCGCCCGCTCCGGCCGCCTCGGCGTCCGCCGTCGGGGCGGCCGTTCCGACGAGGTCGCGGGCCAGGTCGATCGCCGTCTCGACGTCGTTCGCGACGACCGCGGTCGGGGCGTCCACCGCCTCGACGCTCCGGCTCACGACGATCTGCCGGCTGCCGGGGAGGTCGTCGCGCATCGAGTCGAAGGTGCGGCGGCCGAGGATTACCGGCGAGCCCGCGACGCGCTCGCGGTACTGCCGAACGTCCGCCTCGATGTGGGGCCACGGTACCTCCCCCTCGTTCCCGATCACCCGGTTCTCCGCGAGCGCGGCGACGCTGACGAGTCTCACGGGTCGGATACGGGACGGAGGGGCAAAAGCGGCGCGTCGGGTTCGGGGGTCGAGGCCGGACGGGCGAGCGGACTCGGCCGCCGGAACCCGACAGGGGAGGGAGGCCTCAGCCGTCGAGGCCGAGCAGGTCGAACGGGTAGCCGTTGTCCAGTTCGTCGGCGCGCTCGTAGACGACGCGCGCGGCCGCCACGTCCTGGATCGCGAGCCCGGTCGAGTCGAAGACGCTGACGCCGCGCACGCCGTCGGCGTCGGCCGGCGTCCCGGGGGTGCCCGGACGGCCCGCACGGCGGCCGACGACGATCTCGCCGATCTCGCCGTAGATGTCGTCGTCGGTGAGCGTCCCCGCGGCGTAGGGGACGTTGATCTCGCCGGAGTGGGTGCACTGCTCGTGGTCGTCGATGACGACGGTGGCGTCGAGGAGGAGTTCGTCCGCGAGCTCGTGTTTCCCCGCCGCGTCCGCGCCCATCGCGTTAATGTGGGTGTGTTCGCCCACGTCGTCGGGGCCGACGATCGGGTCCTCGACGGGCGTCACCGTCGAGAGCACGTCGCAGTGGCCGGCCTCGGCGACCGAGCCCGCGCGCACGTCGAACCGGTCCTCGAAGGCGTCGACGAAGTCGGCGACGCGCTCCTCGTCGAGGTCGCTCACGACGACCTCCTCGATGTCTCGCACCGTCGAGATCGCCTCCAGCTGCGTGTACGACTGGACGCCCGCGCCGACGATCCCCAGGCTCGTCGCGTCGGGGACCGCGAGGTGGTCGGTCGCGACCGCGGCGGCCGCGCCGGTGCGTTTCATCGTCAGCGTCGTCCCGTCGAGGACCGCGAGCGGGAACGCCGTCTCCGGGTCCGAGTAGATCATCGTCCCCATCACCGTCGGGAGGTCGTGGTCGGCGGGGTTGTCGGTGTGAACGTTCACCCACTTGATCCCGGCCGCGTCCCAGCCGTCGCCGGTCGCGGTCTCCTCGGCGACGTCCTCCTCGCGCACGTCGAGGTACGCCGGCATCGACCGGAAGTCGCCGTTGTACTCGGGGAGGTCGATGTACGACTTCGCCGGCATCTTGGCGTCGCCGCGCTCGTAGGCCGTGAACGCGCCGCGGACCGCGTCGATCACGCGGTCCATCTCGGCGTTCTCGTCGACGTCGTCCGCGTTGAGAAGCAGCGTCTGCATGTCGCAGAATTTGCCAGCCGCTACTTAGTGTCTTCCGAAGACGCGCCGGGGCCTTCCGAACGGGCGTCGGGACTCGCCGAACGGGCGTCGCGCTCGGCGACCACGATCGCCCGCAGGTCGTTGACGTTCGTCCCGGTCGGCCCGGTCCGGAGCAGCGCGCCAGCCGCGTCGAGCGCCGGGTACGCGTCGTTCGCGTCGAGGGCGTCCACGGCCGCCTCGCGGGCCAGCGGGCTCCCGGTGTCGCCGTCACCGTCGCCGCCGTCGGAGCCCCCCCCAACGAGGCGGTCGTCGACCAGCGCCCCCGCGGCGTCCGTGGCGCCGTCGATCCCGTCGGTGTCGACGCTCGCGACGGCGACCGCGGCCGCGTCGCCGGTCCCCACGCCGATCGCCCCCGCGCCGCCGAGTTCGACCGCGGCCGACAGCGCGAACTCCTGATTCGGGCCGCCCGCGCCGGCGTCGTCGCCGAGCGTCACCGTCACCTCGCCGGCCGAGAGGAGGACCGCGGGCGGTTCGACCGGCTCGCCGGCCGCGCGGCACTCCTCGGCGACCGCCGCGTGCGTCTTCGCCGCCTCGCGCGCCTCGCCGCGCACCCGCGAGGAGAGGACGAGCGGCTCGTACCCGCGCGCCGCGGCGACCTCCCGAGCGGCGCCGAGGGCGGTGCGCGCGCTCGCGACGATCCGGACGTCGACGCCGTCGCCGTCGAACGGGGGATCGCCCGGTCCCGGGGTCTCCGCGAGGTCGCCCACGGCGCCGCGTTCCAGCCGGTCGGTGACGGCCGCCGGCGCGTCGATCCCGTGTCGGTCGAGGACCGCGAGCGCGTCCGCGTAGGTCGTCGGATCGGGCGACAGCGGGCCGCTCGCGATCACGGCCGGGTCGTCGCCGGTCACGTCGCTTATCGCGAGCCCGAGGACGTCGGCGGGCGCGGCCGCCCGCGCCAGCCGCCCGCCCTTCACCGCCGAGAGGTGCTTTCGGACCGCGTTGATCTCGTCGATGGCCGCGCCGCTCGCCAGCAGCGCCTCGGTCGTCTCGCGGAGGTCGGCGAGTCCGATCCCCTCGGCGGGCGCGGCCAGCAGCGCGCTCCCGCCGCCGGTGAGCAGCCCGACCACGAGGTCGTCCGCGCCGGCGTCGGCCGCGACCTCGCGGACTTCTCGGGCGCTCTCGACGCCCGCCTCGCTCGGGGTGGGGTGGTCGCCGGGGAGGACCGAGATGCGATCGGTGTCGGTCGGGTCGTCCGTGACGACCGCGCCGCCGTCGATTCGGTCGCCGAGGAGCTCCTCGACCGCGGCCGCGAAGTGGCCCGCCGCGTTGCCCGCGCCGACGACGAGGGCGCGGTCGTAGGTAGCGAGGTCGTAGGTGGCCGTTGCGTCGTCGACGCCGGTGACCGTCAGGACGCCGTCGTCGAGGGAGAGGGCGTCCGCGACGACGCGTTCAGGGTGCGCGGCCTCGATCCCCGCGGTGACGCAGTCGAGCGCGAGCTCGCGGGCCGGGTCGCTCGCGTGTCGCTCGCGCTCGGCGACGGTCACGGCGGTGTCGGCGGACTGATCGGGCATCGGTTGGGTCGCCTCGCTCGGGATGCGCGCCGGCGCCCCAAGAGCGTTCTGGCGTTATAAATAGTTGCTACCAGACTGACGGACGACACCGTCAAAGCCCCAGTCGCTCGGCTCTACGTATTTACTTATAAATCTCCGATCGACACGGCCACCGCCGAAGCCCCAGTCGCGAGGCGGGCGCACGCTCGTTGCGTTCCTCGCTCAGTCGCTGACGCTCCTTCGCTGCGGTACTTACGTCCCCTGCGCCCGCCTCGCGACTGCCCCTTCGAGTCCCACCCGACCGCACAGCACCGCAGCCTCACACCTCCCCAGCCTCGTCGCTGGCGCCGACGGCGCCAGCGACTCCCTCGCGCGGACGACTCGCGCCCTGTCGGGCGCTCGTCGGCGCGCGCCACCGCATCCTCTTTTATAAAAGCCGCAGCGCTCGCCCGTGGGTATCTATAAGCTCAAAAGGCGGTGTGCGGAAATATCACGCGGCTCGTCGGCCGTTTTAGAGGATGACGCCGCGCGTCTGGAGCACGTAGTAGGCCGCGAGCAGCGCCGCGATGACGTACTGCCCGAGCGCGACCTCGTCGTACTCGCCGACCGCGACCTTGATCAGCGGGTAGGCGACGATGCCGGCCGCGAGCCCGTCGGCGATGGAGTAGGCGAACGGCATCACGGTGACCGTGAGCCCCGCGGAGACGGCCCACGCCGGGTCCGTCCAGTCGACCTCGACGAGCCCCTGGAGCATCATCACGCCGACGACGATCAGCGCGATGAAGGAGGCGTACGCCGGGATCGCGGCCACGAGCGGGATCAGGACGAGCGACGCGAGGAAGAGCAGCGCGACGACCAGCGCCGTCAGGCCGGTCCGGCCGCCCTCCTCGACGCCGGTCGACGACTCGATGTACGTCGTCACCGTGGAGGTACCCAGGACCGCGCCCGCGGTCGTCCCCACCGCGTCGGCCATCAGCGGCTTGTCCATGTCGGGGAGGTCGCCGTCCTCGTCGAGGAAGTCACCGAACTGCGAGACGCCGATGAGCGTCCCCGCGGTGTCGAAGAAGTCGACGAAGAAGAAGGTGAACACGACTAGGACGAACGTGAGCGGGTCGATCCCCCCGAGCCCGTCGACGAACGCCCCCGCCAGCGGCGAGATGTCGTACTGCGCGCTCGGGAGCGACTCCGGCGTGACCGTGCCGCGCCCGAAGACCCCGGCGAGCGTGAGCCCCCAGCCGACGGCGGCGGTCGCCACGATCCCGATCACGATCGAGCCCGTGATCCCCCGCGCCCAGAGGCCGAAGGTGAACACGAGCCCGAGCAGTCCCAGTATCGCCCACGGGTTCCCGAACACGCCGCCCAGCGTGACGAGCGTCGCCTCGTCGGGCACGACGATCTGGAGCTCTTGAAAGCCGATGAACAGCAGGAACAGCCCGATACCGGCGCCGACCGACCGCTTCACCGGCTCCGGGAACAGCCGGATGACGTACTCCCGCGCGCCGACCGCGGTCAGGACCATGAACAGGACGCCCTCGACGAACACCGCGGCCAGCGCCGTCTGCCACGGGACGCCGAGCCCGAGCACGACCGTGTACGCGAAGAAGGCGTTGAGTCCCAGCCCGGGCGCGAGCCCGAACGGCCGGTTGGCGTACAGCGCCATCACGAGGGTCGCGATCGCCGCCGACAGCGCCGTCGCGATGGCGATCATCTGGAACACCTCCCCCTGCCCGTACCCCTCGATCTGGATCGCCTCCGAGAGGATGGCGGGATTCACGACGATGATGTACGACATCGCGAGGAACGTCGTCAGCCCGGCGACCAGTTCGGTGCGGACGTCCGACCCGAGCGACTCCACGTCGAACCGCGCGGCCAGCGTGTCTGAAAGGCCCATTGAACGGGTGGGTGTTCCCGCGGATCGGGTGATAAGCCTTGCTGAACGAACCGGAATACGATCCGTATATATGGATCAAAATGCCTCTCAAATGGATTTTTTCGCGGAGAGTATGCGCGAACGTGGCTACTCGAACGTCGTCAGCGCCCCGACCGGCGCGTCGGTGATCGCTCGCGCGCGGTCCATCCCCTCGTCGCCGACCGCGATGAGCGCGAACACGCCGGTGACGTCTGCGTCGCCCTGGAGGGCGATGTCGAGGAGGAGCTCCTGGGTCTCGCCCGACCGGATCAGGTCGTCGACGACCAGCACCGTGTCGCCGGCGTCGATCGCGCTCGCGGGGAGGTAGTAGGTGAGCTCGATGCCGGAGGCGAGCCGCTGGCGCGACTCGATGAACTCCTCGACCGCGGTCTCCTTCGACTTCTTCGCGTACGCCAGGCGCGCGTCGAAGAAGGAGGCCATCGCCGCGCCCAGCGTGATCCCGTCGGTCGCGGCCGTCAGCACCACGTCGGGCGACTCGAACTCGAACGTCTCCGCGGCGACCGGCGCCACCAGATCGAGGAACGACTGGTCGAAGACGACGCCGGAGTTGTCGACGTACCCCTCGTCGTCGAACTCGACGCGCGCGACCAGCTCGTCGGCGAGCGCCTCGCGGCCGACCGACTCGACGACCTCGCTCGCGCGGTCGGTCCCCGGTAACACGTGCCCGTTCACGTACCGGTTCAGGTCCCCCGCGGGCAGCCCGGTCACCTCCGAGAGCTCCTCGTACGTTCGCGTCTCCTTCAGCATCCGCAACACGGCGACCGCCTGTAGCTGGAGGGCCGCCTTCTCTGCGCGGTTCATACGGATGATCGCGATCGCACAACTATGAATACGTCGAAGTCAAGTGCGACATGGATACCCACGTGCGTGCGTCACACGGCCGCGGATTCGGACGGCGGGCGACGGACCTCGACGCCGATCCTCACGACCGCCTCACGCCTCGGGCGCGTCGAAGAAGACGGCGGGCTCGTCGATCGCGATCTCGACGTGGTCGCGGTCGTCGAGGGGGCGCAGCCGGACGGTAAGCGCCCCCGCAGCCTCGGCGGCCGCGCGCAGCGCGGCGAGGTCGTCGCTCGCGAGGTACGTCGGCACGCAGAGCGCCACCTGCGCCGCCTCGTCGGTCGCGACCACCAGCCGGTACGCGGTGTCGTCGGCGGCGCCCGCGTACACGTCGACGCCGTCGATCGCGGCGTCGTCGACCGCGGAAAGCGCCGCGTCGAACTCCGACTCGGGTAAGAGTACGTCGATCCGGGCGGCGTCCGCGACCGGGTTCACCTGTCCGGGATGCCCGGCGATCGCGGTCCAGCCGCGCTCTCGGTACGCCGCCGCCGTCGACTCCGCGTCCTCCTCGACCGCGTCCCACCGCGGTCCGGGATCGGGTGCGTCCATACCGCTCGCCTACCGCCGGCCCCCCTACATAGGCGTCGGTTTCCCTTCGCGTCGGTTCCCGCTTTCCCCCTCACACCCGAACTCCGGTGTGTCGTTTCGTCAACCGGTCTCCGGCGGCCGGTCGAAAAAGGAGCGACCCCTGCCGGTAGGTTCATAACGCTCTATGGTTTGGTATCGCCTATGCCTACTGACAACGACGATCACGTCGACAGGCGGACGGTGCTCAAGTACGCGGGAACGGCCGGTGCGGTCGGCCTCGCTGGCTGTTCCGGAAACGGCGGCGACGGCGGTGACGGCTCGGACGGCTCGGACGGCGAGGACGGTATGGACGGCGGGGACGGCTCGGACGGCGAGGACGGCTCTGACGGGGGCGACGACACGTTCGAACTCGGCGTCACCATGGGCCAGATGGACTCCGGCCTCGACCCGCAGGACCACGCCGAGACGAACACCGAGATCATCACCGGCCAGATGTACGAGGGCCTGCTCGACCGCGACAAGGAGGGCGGCATCATCGCCGGCCTCGCCAACGAGTGGGAGCGCACGGACGACGGCAGCGTCCGGTTCATGCTGCGCGACGGCGTCACGTTCCACAACGGCGACGACCTGACCGCGGAGGACGTCCGGTTCAGCATCCGCCGGATCGTCTTCAACGACGTCGGCATCGTCAGTCCGCAGACGAACGACCTCGGTCCGGTCTCGGAGGTCACGACCGGCGACGGGGAGGTGACGGTCTCCTTCGAGGGGTACAACCCGATCGCGTTCCAGCTGTTCGCGACGAACGGCGACATCATGCAGCAGTCGTGGGTCGAGGAGAACGGCACCGACTACATCAACCGGAACGCGAACGGGACGGGACCGTTCCGTCTCACCGAGTACCAGTCGGGCAACGTGGTCCGCTACGGGCCGAACGAGGACTACTGGGACGGCGCGCCGGCGGTCGACGAACTCTCCATGAGCGCCTCCAGCGAGTCGAGCACGCGGGTCAACCAGCTTCTCGCGGAGGAGACCGACATCGTGACGAACGTCCCGCCGAACGAGGTCTCTCGGGTGAATAGCTCCGACGTCGCGACGATCAACTCCGTGGCGAGCGCGCGGATCATCTTCCTCCAGATGCGCTACGACGTGGAGCCGTTCTCCAGCCAGCAGTTCCGGCAGGCGATGAACCACGCGGTCGACGTCGAGAGCATCATCGAAAACGTGCTCAACGGCTTCGGGAACCTCACCGCCCAGCCGACGCTCGAGGGTCACGTCGGGTACAACCCCGACATCGACCCGTACCCGTACGACCCCGACGAGGCCGAGCGGCTCGTCGAGGAGTCGGGACACGCGGGCGTCGAGATCACGCTTCAGACGCCGATCGGGCGCTACCTCCGCGACGTCGAGATCGCGCAGGCGGCGGCCAACCAGATCGACTCGCTGTCGAACGTCTCCTGTGAGCTGCAACAGCGCGAGTTCTCCTCGCTCGTCCAGGACGTCACCGCGCCGAACATCGAGGACCGCCCGCACTTCACCCTCCTCGGGTGGGGGAACGCCGAGTTCGACGGGAGTCAGACCCTGACGCCGTTGCTCTCCTCCGAGGGTGCGCTCACGATCCTGAAAAACGACGAGCTCGACGGCCTCCTCGAAGAGGCGGAGTCGACCCGAGATCCCGACGAGCGCGTCGACATCCTTCAGGAGGCGAACCAGCTCGCCCACGACCTCGCGCCGTGGGTGTTCATGCACCAGCAGTTCAGCGTCTACGGCGTCTCCAGCGATATCTCTTGGGAGCCGCGGGCCGACGAGTTCATCGACCCGGACACCGCAACGCAACAGTAACGCGACCCCTACCCCTACCGCTCTACATCGTTATTAATGTCACTCGGAAGATTCGCACTCAAAAGAAGCCTCCAAGGGATCGGCGTCGTCTGGGGCGTCGTCACCGTCGTGTTCGCGCTCCGGTTCGTCACGCCCGGCAGCCCGATCAACGCGGTCGCACCGCTCGACGCCTCTCAGGAGACGCGACAGGCGATCGCCGCCGAGCTGGGGCTCGACCAGCCGCTGTACGTCCAGTACGGCCAGTACATCTTCGACCTCCTGCGCGGCGACATGGGGTTCTCGTACATCAAGGGACAGGACGTCGCGACGCTCGTGTTCGGTCGCCTCCCCGCGACGGTCGAGCTGGCGCTCGCCGCCAGCGTCGTCGCCATCGTCCTCGCCATCCCGCTGGGCGTGATCAGCGCGACCCGCCGCAACGAGCCGGTCGACTACGGCGCGACGCTGCTCTCGCTCGGCGGCATCTCCACCCCGAACTTCTGGCTCGGGATCATGCTCATCCTCGTGTTCGCCGTGGAGTTCAACATCTTCAACACCAGCGGTCGCGGGGTCACCGTCGTCGACGTCGCGCTGTCGGTCGTCGGGCCGGAGCCGGTGTTCGGGACGCTGCTGACGTGGCTCGCGTACATCACGCTGCCCGCGATCGCCCTCGGCACGTACTTCATGGCGCTCATCACCCGGCTGACGCGCTCGGGGATGTTGGACGAACTCAGCAAGGGGTACGTTCAGGCCGCGCGGGCCAAGGGGCTCCCGCAGACCCTGATCCGGTACAAACACGCGCTCCGGAACACGCTGATCCCGGTGATCACCGTCCTCGGCCTCCAGCTCGGGACGCTGATCGGCGGCGCCGTCATCACGGAGGCGGTGTTCTCGTGGCCGGGGCTCGGCTCGCTCGTCATCGACAGTATCAACACCCGAGACTGGCCGACGCTACAGGGCAGTCTCATCGTTATCGGGACGAGCTTCGTCCTCGTCAACATCCTCGTCGACGTGGTGTACGCGTATCTCGACCCGGAGGTAATAACCGACTAATATGGTCTCTTCACGTGTCATTCGAAACCTCAAAAAGGAGTTCAGACAGAGCGGGCTCGCGAAGCTCGGGCTGGCGCTGGTGGTGATAATCGTGCTTACAGCCGTGTTCGCCCCGTTCATCGCGCCCCACAACCCGACCGACCAACAGCTCAACCAGAGCGAGCTGCCGCCGATCGGCTTCTCGCAGACGGAGGAGCGGACCACCTCGCAGATGGTCGACGGCGAGATCCAGACGGTCACCGAGGAGGTCGAGATCAGCGCCGACCCCGACCACGTGTTCGGCACCGACGGGCTCGGCCGCGACATGTTCTCGCGGGTGGTGTACGGCGCTCGGACGTCGCTCGTCGTCGGCGTCCTCGGCACGCTGCTGGCGGCGTCGATCGGCGTGCCGGTCGGCCTGCTCGCCGGCTATCACCGCGGGCGCGTCGACGACGTCCTGATGCGGATCGCGGACGTGAGTCTCGCGTTCCCCTCGCTCGTGCTGGCGGTCGCGCTGATCGGGCTGTGGGGGCGGGCGGCGGTGGACATCCCCGACCCGTTCGTCGCCGCCGGGCTCGCGCCGGAGATGCCCGAGAGCTTCGTGTTGCCGATAACGGTGGTGATCGTCGTCGGCCTCGTCAACTGGGTGTGGTTCGCCCGGGTCGCCCGCGGGGAGGCGCTCTCCTTGCGCGGGCAGGAGTACGTGAAGGCGTCTCGCGCGCTCGGCGCGGACGACAACACGATCATCCTCCGGCACATCCTCCCGAACGCGATCACGCCGATCATCGTCCTCGGGACGGTGCAGGTGGCGGCGATCATCCTCTTGGAGAGCTCGCTGTCGTTCCTTGGCTTCTCCGGGACGACGCTGTCGTGGGGCTTCGACATCGCGCAGGGGCGCGACTACGTCTCCTCCGGCCAGTGGTGGATCGCCTCCATCCCCGGGCTCGCGATCATGCTGTCGGTGATCGGGATCAACCTGCTCGGCGACTGGCTGCGTGACGCCTTAGACCCCGGTATCGAGGGCGAAGGGGGTGCCGCATGAGCGACGCCGAGCGGCCGGTCGACGAGCCCGACGCGGCGACCGACGGCGGCGCGAGCGACGCCGCCGACGCCCTCGGCACCGGCGACGCGGCCCCGACGGGGACGCCCGCGGCCGGTGACGTGCTCTCGGTCCGCGACCTCTCGACCCGATTCTTCACCGAGGAGGGGCAGATCAACGCGGTGGAGTCGGTGTCGTTCGACCTCCGGGAGGACGAGATCCTCGGCGTCGTCGGCGAGTCCGGCTCCGGCAAGTCGGTGACCGCGCTGTCGCTCGTCGACCTCGTCGAGACGCCCGGTCGCGTCACCGCCGGCGAGGTGTGGTACCGCGACCCCGACCTCGCCGAGGAGTTCCGCGGGGACGACGCCGTGCGGGTCGACGGCGACCACGTCGACCTCCGGACGGTGCCGCCGCGCGTCCGGCGATCGCTGCGGGGGCCCTCGTTCAGCGTCATCTTCCAGGACCCGATGAGCAGCTTCAACCCCTCGATCACGGTCGGCGAGCAGATCGCCGAGGCGGTCGAGGTACAGCGCCGGGCGCGGGCGAACCCGCGCTCGACGCGCTCGCGGACGCAGGGGTACGGGCTCGGCAAGTACCTCCTCGACGGGATCGTCCCCGGCCGCGACTACACGAGCGAGGAGAGCATGGAACGCGCGGTCGACCTGCTCGGGCAGGTCGGGATCCCCGACCCCGAGGAGCGCGTCGACGAGTACCCCGGCCAGTTCTCCGGCGGGATGCTCCAGCGCGCGATGATCGCGCAGGCGCTCGCCGGCGAGCCCGACGTGCTGATCGCCGACGAGCCGACGACCGCGCTCGACGTGACGATCCAGGCGCAGATCCTGAACCTGCTGAAGGAGATCCAGGCCGACCGCGGGATGAGCATCGTGCTCATCACTCACGACCTCGGCGTCATCGCCGAGATGTGCGACCGCGTCTGTGTGATGTACGCGGGCGAGGTCGTCGAGCGCGGCACGCTCGACTCGGTGTTCGAGGACACGGTTCACCCGTACACGCAGGGGTTACTCGGCTCGATCCCCGACGTCGACGACCCGCGGGCGCGGCTCGAACCGATCACCGGCAACGTCCCGAGCCTGGTCGACGCCGAGATGGACGACCGGTGTTACTTCGCGGACCGGTGCCCGAAGGCGATGGACGCGTGCCTCGACAAGCCGCCCGAGGCGACGGTCGACGCCGCCGCCGACCACGGCGCCAAGTGCGTCCTCGCCGACCGCGAGTACGACCCGGCAGACGCGCTCCCGGACGGCTACTTCGGCGATGCCGGAGAGGCGGCCGATCCCGACGACGGTGCCCCGGCCGCGACCGACGGGGGTGGCGACGAATGAGCGACTCGCTGCTCTCCGTCGAGGGACTGAAGAAGTACTACGCGGACGACCCGTCGCTCATCGACCGCCTGCTCGGGGAGGAGTCGGAGAGCGTGAAGGCGGTCGACGGCGTCTCCTTCGACGTGCGGGAGGGCGAGACGCTCGGGCTCGTCGGCGAGTCCGGCTGCGGGAAGTCGACGACCGGCGAGACGGTGCTGCGGCTCCGCGAGCCGACCGAGGGCGAGATCACCTTCGACGGGACCGACGTCCGCGGGATGACCGACGCGGAGCTGAACCAGTTCCGGCGACGCGCGCAGATCGTGTTCCAGGACCCGTTCTCAAGTCTCGATCCGCGGATGACCACCGGCGACATCGTCACGGAGGGGCTCCGGATCCACGACGTCGAGGACAGGCAGGGGCGCCGCGAGACGGCCCGAGAGCTGTTAGAGCGGGTCGGGCTCTCCGCCGACCAGGTGGACCGGTACCCGCACGAGTTCTCCGGCGGGCAGCGCCAGCGGATCGGGATCGCCCGGGCGCTCGCCTTGGACCCCGACTTCGTCGTCCTCGACGAGCCGGTGTCGGCGCTCGACGTGAGCGTTCAGGCGCAGATCCTCAACCTGCTGGAGGACCTCCAGGACGACTTCGGGCTCACGTTCCTCTTCATCGCGCACAACCTCGGCGTGGTCCGGCACGTCTGCGACCGCGTCGCGGTGATGTACTTAGGGGAGATCGTCGAGATCGGCCCGGTCGAGGAGATCTTCGACGACCCCGCGCACCCGTACACGAAGGCGCTGCTGTCGAGCGTCCCGCGGGCGAGCACGGAGGCGCGCGACGAGGAGTTCGAGACGCTCCACGGCGACGTGCCCTCGCCGCGGAACCCGCCCGCAGGCTGCCGGTTCCACACGCGCTGTCCGGAGGCGCGCGCGGCCTGCCGAGAGTCGGCGCCGCCGGGGTACGACGTGGGCGACGGCCGGACGGCGACCTGCTTCCGGGCGGACGACGACCACGCGTACTGGGACAGCGAGCCGATCGGTCAGAACGAGGCGGCCGAGGAAGCGCCCGACGCCGGCGAACCGGCGGACGACTGATCGCCTTCGGTTCCGCGGTCGTCCCTTCGTTTATATACTACGGCCCGAACCAGTTCGTCAGTCCTACCCCGAGGCGAGAAGCCGCGACCCGGTTATGCCGCCGCTTCCCCTCGCTTGAGACATGACGCACAGCGACTCCGGCTCCGACGGCGGCTTCGCGCGGCGAACGATCCTCCAGGCGGCGGGGCTCTCGGGCGTCGCCGGACTGGCGGGCTGTATGAGCCAGACGGTCAACACCGCCGCGACCGGTGACGGCGCGGACGCGGCGCAGACCGACGACGAGGGGCCCGCGCTCCCGGAGACGGGGTCGCCGGAGGTCGTCGACCTCGACGAGCGCGGCCGCGAGGTGACGCTGCGCTCGGTCCACGCCCGCCACGCGGCACATCCCGGCAGCTCGCTGGGCGGGCCGGTCGAGATGCCGGTGACGTGGGCGTTCCAGGCCGACGACGGCACGCCGAGCGTCCCCGGACCGGTCCTCCGGGCGACCGAGGGCGACGACCTGTCGATCACGCTCGACAACACCGACGCGGAGATGCCCCACACGCTCCACTTCCACGGCGTCTCGAAGTCGTGGAAGGACGACGGGGTCCCGTCGACGACGGGGATCACCGTGATGCCCGGCGAGAGACACACCTACGAGATCGGCGCGGACGTGCCCGGCACCCACCTCTACCACTGCCACTTCAACACCCCGATGCACATGGACATGGGGATGTACGGGATCCTCCGGATCGACCCCGAGGGGTACGAGGCGGCCGACGTCGAGCAGTTCATGACGCTGAAAGACTGGGACACGCGGCTCTCCCGGTCGTACGGCGGTGAGGACGCGAGCTACGACGTCCAGAACCGGCGGCCGGACGCGTTCACGATCAACGGGCGCGTCGCGCCGTACACGCTCAACCCGGACCACGGCTCGCCGATCGTCGTCAGCGAAGGGGACACGGTGCGGCTCCACCTGGTCAACGCCGGGTTCATGGCCCACCCGATGCACACGCACAACCACCGGTTCCGCACCGTCGAGAAGGACGGCGCCGAGTACCCCGAGGTGTTGCAGTTACCGGAGGACGTGGTGAACGTCGCGCCCGCGGAGCGGTACACCGTCGAGTTCGAGGCGAACGCGGACCCCGGTATCTACCCGATGCACTGCCACAAGGTGGACCACGTCCAGAACGGCGGGATCTACCCCGGCGGGATGCTCACCGCCGTCGTCTACGAGGGGGCGATGGGGACGGACGTGTTCGCGGACCTCATGGAGAAGGCGGGATACGAACTTTGAGGACCGGGTGAACTACCCCACCCTACCGGTCGGGCTGACGCCCTCGCGCTTGAGGGTGGGGCTTCCTGTTTCCACGACGCGCTTTGCATCCACAACCGAGGACACAGGGAGCGCAGTCTCCACAGGCGTTGATTCGGAGCGTCCCGCTCCTAACCGCTTCTTCACACCGCGAGAAAGAATATTCCACGCCGCATTCGCGTCTCTGTCGGCCTTGAACCCGCACGCCGGGCAGGAGTGTTCGCGCACCCACAACGGTTTCTCGGTCGAAACGCCGCAGGACGCACACTCTTTCGTCGTTCCGCGCGGATTCACAGCAACGAAGTGCGTTCCTTCGCGTTCGCACTTGTATTTGAGCATCCGCAGGAACGTCCCCCACGCCGCACCTGCCCGGTTCCGCGAGTTGCCCGGTAGTTCGACCAACCCCTTCGCGTCCAAGTCCTCGACGGCCACCAAGTCGTACTCCCGAGCGTAGTAGTTCGAGAGCTTGTGAAGGAAGTCGCGGCGTTTGTTCTTCAACTCGGCGTGGCGTTCTGCCACAACCCGACGCTGTTTCTCCCAATTGTCCGACCCGTGCTGTTTCCGCGAGAGGTCGCGCTGTGCGCGTTCCAAACGTTCGCGTTCGTTGGACAGGTCGAGGGATTCGACGGCGGTTCCGTCGGTGTCGTGAGCGTACTTGAGAATCCCCACGTCGATACCGACGCAGTTCTCGGGATTCTCCGGCTTCTCCGGCGGGTCGTCGGGCGTCTCGATGCCGAGAATGGCGTACCACTTCCCGGTAGGTTCTTGCTTGACCGTGACGGTCTTAATGTCAGCGTCGTCGGGGAGGTCGCGGTGGAAGGTGAGGGGGATTTCTCCGAGTTTTGAGAGCCACAGTCGCGTCCGACCGCCCGTGTTCTTGAGCTTGAAGCCGGATTGACTGTAGGTGAAACTGCGGTACTCGCCCGGTGCCTTCCACTTGAGCGTCCCGACGCGGTAGCCCTTCTCTTTGCGCTCTCGTAGTGTCGAGAGGTTATCGTACAGCCGTTGTACGACCTTCTGTAGTACCTTCGAGTGAACGCTTTTCAGGTCGCTCCACCACTTCTTGAGACTCGGCAGGAGCTTCTGCTCAGAGTACGCCGAGGTGTCGTCGGTGCGGTTGAGTCGGTGGAGAAAGTGGTTGTAGACCTGTCTACAGGTATCGACAGTCCACGCTAACTGTTCTTCGAGAGCGTCGGACGGTCGGAGTCGATACCTGTAGTTGTAGTTCACGAGCGTTCTTCGATGAGTTCGTCAAGTTGTCCGCGAACGAACGACGAGAGGTTAAGATGGTTCTCCTCGACCCACTCGGCTTGGTCTTCGCGGATGGTGATGTTCTTCCGCCTCACTACATACGTATTATGCGTATCTATGCGTATGGTTGTTTCGATTGCGTGGGCCTGTGGGCCGAGCGTCGAACGTGTTTGAGAACCGTGCGGCGCTGTATCCCCTCCCTACTCACTCTCTTCGCTCGTTCGTTGAGGAAGGGGCCTTAGCGCCTCAATTCAGGTAAAACGAACCGCGCGGACCGCTCTCTTACCGCTCTCTCCTTACCGCTCGCGCACGACGACGAACTCCGCGAGGTCGCGGAGGTACTCGATCGCCTCGGTCTCCGGGGGGTCGGCGTCGTCGAGGGCGGCGAGCGCGCGCTCCGACTCCGTCCGGGCGCGTTCGTTTATCTCCTCGGGCGACAGCGACGTGACCTGGAGGACCGACGGGCGGTCCATCTCCGCGTCCTGCCCGGTCGGCTTGCCGAGGTCGTCGGCGTCGGCGGTGGCGTCTAACACGTCGTCGCGCATCTGGAAGGCGACGCCGACGCGCTCGGCGTACTCGCCGAACGAGTCGATCGCGTGCGGCTCCGCGCCGCCCGCGACCGCGCCCAGCTCGGCCGCGGCGCGGAACAGCGCGCCGGTCTTCCGACGCGCCAGCTCCATGTACTCCGCCTCGTTCGTCGGGCGCGCCGCGAGCTCCGTCGCCTCGCCCTCGCCGAGCTCGACCATCGCCTCGGCGACGGTGCGCATCGCGCGCGGCTCGGCGGAGAACAGCGCGAACGCCTCGCCGAGCAGGCCGTCGCTGGCGATGATCGCCGGGCCGTAGCCGAACTCCGCCCACGCGGCGGCGGTGCCGCGCCGGACCTCCGAGCGGTCGATGATGTCGTCGATCACGAGCGAGGCGTTGTGGACGAACTCGATGCCGGCCGCGAAGTCGACGGCCTGCTCGGGGTCGCCGTCGAACGCCTCGCAGGCGAGGACGGTCACCGCGGGCCGGACGCGCTTGCCGCCCGCGAGGACGACGTGGCCGACCTCGTCGGACAGCTCCTCGGGCTCGACGTCGTCGATGACCGACTCGATCCGGTCCTCGACCAGCCCGACCCGACGCTGCAAGTACTCCATCTACCGTTCGGAGGGCCCCGGCGCGCAAAGGCCTAACGGAACGCCCGCCGAGCGCCGGATTCGGGCGACGGCGACGACGCCACTTATCCCTATTACTGCGGCGGCGCGTGCCTGCGAGCGGCCGCCCTCGGCGGCCGCGAGACAGCAAGCGCGAGGGAGTCGCTGGCGCCGACGGCGCCAGCGACGAGGCTGGGGAGGCGTGAGGGGCGGGGCGGTGCCGTGCGGGGCGGGGCTCAAAGGGGCAGTCGCGAGGACGCCGCAGACGACGTAAGCACCGCAGGGAGCGAACGCAGTGAGCGACCGAGGAGCGCAACGAGTGTGCGGCGTCCTCGCGACTGGGGCTTTGGCGGTGTTCACCGTCGAGCTACAATCAGTTATTTATAAGCGAGCGGATGAAGATTTGGCGGTGTCAGATGTCGATCTGGGTTCAGTTATTTATAAGTGATCGATCACCGGAGCGGCGACCGTCCCCGCCGCCCGGTCCCGTTTATAAGCCACGCTGAACGCCCGGCTGTTCATTTATAAGCAACTCCCGCTCAGAACGACCGTCTACTCGAACCGCACGCCCAGATTGTGGAGGCCGTCGTTGTTCGAGGCGACGTTGATGAGAAGTGGCGTCAACCCCTCGATTTCGGGTGCGTTGGCGATGCCGCCCGCGTCGAGCGCGCGCAGCCCCTCGATCCCCTCGGCGACGTCCGCGACCGTCCGCTTCGCGTCCTCGTCGTCGCCGATGACGAGGGTGTCGACCCCGAGGTCGGCGTCGAGGTTCGCGAGGCGCGCGGCCGCGAGGTTGTGGAACGCGCCGACGACGGCGACGCCCTCGGGCGCCGCGTCGGCGACGATCTTCGTCACCGAGCCCGCGCCGGGCCTGTGGTAGTGGAACCCCTCGTCGTCGCGTTTCATCCCCGTCGCCGGCGAGACGAGCACGTCGCCGTCGTCCAGCGACGCCGCCACCGCCTCGACGGTGTCGCCGACGTGGTACGGCGGGACCGCGAGGACGACGATCCGCGCGTCGGCCGCGACCGCGGCGTTCTCGCCGCCCGCGACGGTCGCGTCGAGCCCGCGGCTCTCCAGCTCGGTGGTGTACTCCTCCGCCTTGGTCTCGGCCTTCTCGGCCTCCCGTGACCCGACTGCGACCCGATGGGGCGTGTCCGCCGCCAGCCGGAGCGCGAGCCCCTCGCCGATGTCACCGGTGCCGCCCAAGATGGCGATTTTCATACGATCCGTGGGGTCGCTCGCGGCTTATGGGTTGCGTGACCGGCCGTCCTCGCCACGGTCGAAGGCGACCGTAGAGCGGGGCACTTTTGACGGAACGTGCGGAGGCGACGCCCATGGACGAGCAGGACCGCGTCGCGGCGTTCGTCGACGAGTACGGGTTAGAGACCGACCTCGCGTACCACGCGCTCGACTTGGAGAGCGAGGTCGGCGAGATCGCGAAGGAGGTGACCACCTCGACCGACTACGGACGCAACCCCGCCGCCGCGTCGATCGCGACCGACGAGATCGGGGACGCGCTGTTCGCGCTGCTCGCGCTCGCCGAGGCGGCCGGCGTCGACGCCGACGACGCGCTCGACGAGGCGCTGGCGAAGTACGAGTCGCGGATCGCGTCGTCGGGCGACCCCGGTTCCGGGCAGTAGGACGCGCGAAGCGTCGGTTCAAGTGCGTCGGCCTCCTACCCGACCCATGGCCGAGACTCCGTCGCTCGCGCTCCGGTACGTCGCCTGCGACGCCTGCGAGACGGTGTTCGCGCAGCCCGCCGACCCCGATGAGCCGACCGTCTGCGGCCGGTGTGGCGCCCGGGCGCTCCGCGAACTCCCCGAGATTCGGGGACCGGACGCGTACTTCGCACCCTGAGCTCTGTCCGCGTCCCCCGATTGCGGGTCGAGCGGTCAGCCCCGTCGACTCACCGCAGATCGTCCATCTCTAGCTCTCCGTCGGCGATCGCACGCAGTTCCTCGTCAGAGAGGCGGTCGATCACGAACTGGGGCGTCCCTTCGGGAAGCCCGGCCGGCAGCGACCGACTTTTCTCCGCCTCCGTAGGCACCTCCGCGTCCGCCCGCTTCACCCGCGTTCCGCCGTCCGTCAGAGACGCCCTGCCGACACCGCTATCGGTCCCGCTTTCAAGGGTCAACCGGCGCACGGTCCGTTCCACCTCCTCGACCGCCGCGGACTGGCGCTCGCTTTCGGCCGCTAACTCCTGCATCCGCTCGCTGATCCGGCTCGACTGCTCGACCACCCCGTCGATCGTCGCGGCGATCTCCTCGGCTGCGGCGGCCTGCTCGTCGGTCACGTCGGAGACCTCGTCGATCCCGTCCGCCGTCTCCGTCACCGCCTCGGCGATGGCCGTGAGGCTCTCCGTCGCGTCGTCGACGCGCTCGCTCCCCTCGTCGACCCGCACCGTCGTCTCCGAGAGGCTCTCGACCGTCTCCTCGGTGTCGGTGCGGATCCCGTCGACCATCGACTCGATGTCGCTCGCGTGTTCCTGCGACTCCTCCGCGAGCGACTTGATCTCGTCGGCGACGACGCCGAACCCGGCGCCGGCCTCGCCGGCCCGCGCCGCCTCGATCGAGGCGTTCAGGGCGAGCAGGTTCGTCTGGTCGGCGATCCCGTTGATCGCGTCGACGAACTCGTCGATCTCCTCGACGCGCTCTTGGAGCGCCTCGACGTCCTCTGCCACCTCGTCGACGGCGTCGCCGATGTCGTCCATGGCCGCCGCGGCGTCGTCGGCCGCGTCCCGGCCGTCCTCCGCGAGCGTCTCCGCCCGGCTGCTCGTCCGCTCGACCTCGTCGGCGGTCGACGCAACCTCTTCGACCGTCGCCGAGAGGTTCGCCACCTCCGAGGAGACCTCGGCGACCCGCTCTGACTGGTCTTCGGCCGCGTCGCCGACCTCGGCGGCGCTGTCGGCGACGTCGCTCGCCGACTCGCGCAGGTCGGCGATCGGCTCTTCGACCTCGTCTTCCACCTCCGCCATCAGCCGCTCGTTCTCCTCGACGACCTTCGAGAGCTTCTCGCTGTACGAGTGGATGTACGTGTCCGTGACGACCTGCATGTCGAGGTTGACGATCCGGAGGACGGAGAGCAGGTCCTCGATCGCGTCGTCGACCTCCTCCTCGACCGCCGCCGCGGTCGCGTCGTCAACCGTCGCATCGGCGGCGTCGGGGGCCAGCCGATCGGTGAGCGAGTCGGCAAGGCGGTCGCCGATGATCGGGAGGATGAGGTCGTAGTACACGCCGTACTGCCCGAGGTAGTGTTTCATCGGCATCTCCAGCATGTCGTGGATCTTGCCGATCCGCGCCCGGTCCTCGAAGTACTCCTCGCCGTAGTCGCCCTCCGCGAGGGTCACCAGGTACGCCGACTGCGTCCGCTTGAGCTGTTCGAGCCCCTTCTCCGACCGGCCGATCACGTCGACCGTCTGCTGGTGGCCGGTGAGGTTCTCGTAGAAGTCATCGGCGATCTGGTCCGCGTTGTCCGCGAACGCGTCCTCGTACCGACTCAGCCGCCGCTCGTCCTCCTCGTCGAAGCCGACGAACTCCTTCCGCCACGCGATCTCGTCGTCGTCGAGCCCGATCTCGTCGACCAGGGCTGACGCGTCGAGCCCGTCATTCAAGCCGCCTTGGCCGAAGTCCTTCCGGCCGTACTCTCCAGATGTAGCCATACCGGTCCCTCTCCGCTTGGATTATATAAACGGAAACTCCCGCGTCTCACGAGTGATACCGAGGTCGTGCGGCGTCGCTCCGGGACGGGCGACCGGTCACGCCGGGTCGACGACTGGTCAGTCGTCGCCGGCCGCCTCGCTTCTGTCGCCCGCCTCGCCGGCGGCGGCCGGTTCGACGGTGACCGCCGAGTGCTTGAACTCCGGGATTCCGGCCTCGGGATCGAGCGCGTCACCCGTCAGGGCGTTCGCGAGCGGCTCCGCGTAGTGGAACGTACAGAACGTCACGCCCTCGCGGACCGCCGGGGTGACGTCGGCCGCGACCTCGACGGTCCCGCGTTCGTTCGAGACGGTCACCCGGTCCCCGTCCTCGATCCCGCGCTCGGCCGCGTCGTCCGGGTGGATCTGGAGCGCGTCCTCGCCGCGCATCGCCATCAGGCGGTCCGAGCGCCGGCTGAGCGCCCCGCTGTTGAAGTGCTGGAGCACGCGGCCGGTCGTCAGCGTCAGCTCGCCGGCGGCGAGGTCGTCCGCGGGCGGGACGGGGTCGACGACCGCGAGCGGCGCGGTGCGCTCGCCCGTCGCGAACGTCTCGTCGTGTAACACCTCCGTACCGCGCCCCGCGTCGGCGTCGAACGGCCACCGCTGGTAGCCGTCGCCGATGCCATCGTAGCTCATCCCCTCGTAGATGGGCGCGACGCGCGTCAGCTCGTCGAACGCGTCCTCGGGGCCGTCGTAGTCGAACGCCTTCGAGCGGTCGGTCAGCCGCCGGCCGAGCGCGGTCAGGATCGCGAAGTCGCGCCGCGCGTTCCCCGGCAGGTCGGCGTTGGGACGCATCCGCATCACGCGGCGGTCGGTGTTCGTCACCGTACCGGCCTTCTCGGCCCACGCGCTCCCGGGGAGGACCACGTCCGCGTGCGCCGCCGTCCGCGTCTCGAACAGGTCGACGACGACGCAGTAATCGAGGTCGTCGAACGCCGACGCGACCGCGGTCGCGTTCGGCTCGGTGACCGCCGGGTTCTCCCCGAAGACGACCGCGGCGCGCACGTCGTCGCCGAAGCGGTGCGTGGCCTCGACCTCGGTCAACCCGGGCTCCGCCGGCGGCTCGACGCCCCACTCCGCGGCGACGCGCTCGCGGGCGTCCGGGTCGGTCACGGGCTCGTAGCCGGGGAGCACGCTCGGGAGCCCGCCCACGTCGCTCGCGCCCTGGACGTTGTTCTGGCCGCGCAGGGGGTTCACGCCGGTCCCGGGGCGGCCGACGTTGCCGGTCAGGAGCGCGAGGTTGAGCAGGGCGTGGACGTTGTCGGTGCCGCAGCGGTGCTGGCTCGTCCCCATTCCCGTCACGATCGCGGCGCGGTCGGCCTCGCCGTACGCCCGCGCGGCCTCGCGGACCGTCTCCGGGTCGACCCCGGCCGCCTCGGCGCTCGCGGCGACGTCCACCTCGGCGAAGTGTTCGCGCAGCCGGTCGAACCCGGTCGTCCGCTCCGCGAGAAATTCCTCGTCCACGAGGTCCTCCTCGACGAGCACCGCGGCGACCGCGTTCGCGACCTCGATGTCGGTGCCGGGCCGCAGCGGGAGGTGGACGTCGGCCGCCTCGGTCGTGTCGTTCGCGCGCGGATCGACGTGGACCAGCGTCGCGCCGTCGCGGATCGCCGGGAGGAGGTACGACCGGAACGCGACGGGGTGTTGCTCGGCCGGGTTGGCGCCGTTGACGAAGAGACAGTCGGCCTCCCCGAGGTCGTCTAAGGTGTTCGTCATCGCGCCCGCCCCGAGCCGCTCGCTCATCGCTGCGACCGTCGAGGCGTGGCAGAGCCGCGCGCAGTTGTCCACGTTGTTCGTCCCGAGGACGCGCGCGAGCTTCTGGAGGACGTAGTTCTCCTCGTTCGTACAGTTCGACGACGCGAAGAACTGGACGGCGTCCGGGCCGTGCTCGTCGACGACGCGCCCGATCCCCTCGGCGACGCGGTCGAGCGCCTCGTCCCACGGCGCCGTGACGAAGCGCCCGTCGTGCCGGACGAGCGGCTCCGTCAGGCGGTCGTCGCTGTCGACCACGTCGAACGCGGCCGCCCCCTTCGGGCAGATCTCGCCGCGCCCGTTCACCGGTCCCTCGACGCCGGTCGCGGCGCCGCCCCCGGCGTACTCGACGCTACAGCCGACGCCGCAGAACGGACAGACGGTGGGGTTCGACTCGAAGCTCCGGTCAGTCGTCTCGGTCGGGTCGGTCATCGCCTGTCGGTAGGGGCTCCACGACCCTCCCCGTGCCACCGGAGTTGCGTGGTGTTTTAAGCCGCCGCGCGCTCGCCGCGGCCGCCCGCCCGGCGACCGATCACCCAGTCACGCTGCCCGGCGACCGATCACCCCGTCACGGTGTCGCCGCCGACCGATCACCCCGTCACGGTGTCGCCGCCGACCGGCGCCACGCGGCTGCCGAGCGACAGGACTCCCGAGGTCACGAGGCAGGCGGCGAACGCGATGGTGCCGAGCTTCCCGCCGAAGCCGACGAAGTACGGCGTCGCGCCGACGAACGCGACGCCCGCGGTCCCGCCGGCCAGCAGCATCGCGCCGGGGCCGGGGATCCGCTCCGGCGTCGCCATCCCGGCGAACGACGCGCAGAAGGCGACCGCCGCGACCGCGTCGCCCGCGGCGGACAGCGGCGGACAGACGACCCCGGCGACGAGCCCGACGACCGCGCTCGCGACGACCGGACCGTGGTCGAGCCGGACGCTCACGAGGAACGTGGCGACGGCGGCGAGGGCGGCCGCGACGACGAGTCCCGCCGCGACGCGCGGCTCCGGGACCGTCCCCGTCCCGGGGGCCAGCCCGCCGAACGCCGCCACCGACAGGCAGCCGACGAACGCCGTCGTCCCGAGCTTGCCGCCGAACCCGTTGAACGCGCGCTTGGCGGCCACGAACGCGACGGCGGCCGCGAGCCCCGCGGCGACGACCGCTCCGATGTCGGCGCCGGCCGCCGGGGTGACCATCCCGACGAACGAGCCGCAGTACGCGGGGGCGCCGTACGTCTTCGAGAGGAGGTACGCACAGAGTCCGACGAGCGCCGACGCCACGACCGGCCCCACGCCCACCTCGACGGAGAGCGCGTAGGTGACCGGGGCCGCCGCGGCCACGGCGGTCGCGTTGCCGATGTCGGTTCGCGTGACGCGGAAGCCGTCCGTCCGCAGCGCGTATCGAGTCTCCTTCGCGACGGTGTATCCGAGGCTCGTCGCCGCGACCGCGGCGGCGAGGGCGAAGACTAGCAGCGCGACGCCGTCGTCCGTCCCGGTTCCCGCTCCGCCGTCGGCGATCAGACCGGCCGTCGCCGCGACGCTCATCGCGCCCCCGGCGCCGGCCAGGGCGGTCGCCCCGAGGGCGTGTATCGCTCGTTTCACGCCCGTGGCTCCGTGGCGCCTACCGATACCGATCGACCCTCAGTACTGCGGGCCTTCTCGGGTACCCCGACACAGCGCCCCCGTCCGTCGGGGATCAGGCCTTTGTACCCGTCGCTCTAAGCCCGAATCGATGGAATCCGGAGGGAAGTCGGCGGATGACGGCGTGGAAGCCGCGCCGAACGGCGTCCGGGCGGGCGTCGCGATCCACGGGACCGGGAACTGTCCGGTCGTCGCCGCGTCGACCGCTCACGACGGTCCGATCACGGGCGTCAACTGGACGCACGCGGGCGACACGCACACCGAGGAGTTCCGCGCCCGCGACCCCGACGCGGTCGACGCCGCCGAGGGGGTCCGGTCGCCCGCGTCGGTCGTCGACCTCGGCGACGAGCGGGTGTACCGGTACGATCGCCCCAGCGACGGGGAGTGCGCCTGTCGAATCATCGAGGGGCTCGACTGCCCGATCGCCGACGCGCGCGCCGAGGACGGCGTCCTCCTCTTAACGCTCCACTTGCCCGACCTCGAACGCCTGCGCGACATCGTCTCGGCGCTCGACGGGACCGCGGAGCGCGTCGAGGTCCGCTACCTCGTCCACGGCGCGTCGCGGGGTGACGACGTCTCCGACCGCACGCTCGTCGACCGCGGCCGGCTCACCGACCGCCAGTGCGAGGTGCTGCGGACCGCCTACCGCATGGGCTACTTCGAGCGCCCCCGCGACGCCAACGCGAGCTCGGTCGCCGACGCGCTCGACATCTCCCCCTCGACGTTCGCCGAGCACCTCGCGACGGCCCAGCGGAAGCTCCTCGAAGAGACGCTCGCGGAGAACTGACCGCTCCGCTCCACACCGTCTCAGGCGGCGTGCTCGTCGATCGCGGATTCGAGCGTCGCGCGGTCCTGCGCGCCGACGAACCGGTCGACGGCCTCGCCGTCCGCGTACAGGACGAGCGTCGGGATGCTGCGCGCCCCCAGCTGCTGGGCGACCGCCTGATTGGCGTCCACGTCGACCTTCGCGACGGCGGCGTCGGTCTCGGCCGCGAGTGCCTCGATCGTCGGCTCCATCACCTGACAGGGGCCGCACCAGTCCGCGTAACAGTCCACGAGGACGACGTCGTGGTCGTCGATCGTGCGCTGAAGCTCCTCCGTTCCGTTCACGTGGATCGGCTCGCTCGGAGTCGCCGCTCCGCCGTCGTCGCCGGCATCGGTTCCGGCGCTCCCGTCGACCGCCTCGCCGTCGCCGAGGCGCGCTTCGAGCTCCCGCCGCTTCCGTTCGCGGATGCGCTCGCGCTCCGTCTTCGCGTCGTCCCCCGCCGAATCGTTCGCGTCGGCTGCGTCGCTCATACACCAGTATTGGGTGCTTAGAACAATATACCTTCCGCCTCCGGATCCGCTCGACGCCTCACTCCGCCGACTCGCCGAGGCCGTCGAGACCGGCCGCGGCCAGGTCCACGTGGTCCGCGACGAGGTCCGCCGCCCGCTCGTACGGGGAACGCTCTGCCCTCCCCGCGTCCGGGCGCGTCCGGCCCGCGCTCGCGAAGACGGCCTCAACGAAGGCGTCTCGCAGCGCCGCCGTTTCGAAGAGCCCGTGGAGGTACGTGCCGAGGACTCGGTCGGTGGCGACACTCTCCGCGCCGAGGGGCGCCGTCGCTAGGCCGTCGCTCGCGGCGTCATCGAGGAGTCGCGTCCGCCCCGCACGGATCTCGTACCCGGTCGCCCGCCCCGCCGCGCCGGCGATCGGTCCGACGCCGTCGACGGCGCACGTCACGCGCTCGACGCGCTTGTCAGTCGAGAACTCGGTCTCGACGGGAAGGAGCCCGACCCCCGGCACCGTCTCGCGGTCGCCGACGCCCTCGACGTCGGCGCCGACGAGCCGCTCGCCGAGCAGCTGGTAGCCGCCGCAGACGCCGACCACGGGGCCGTCGAACGCGCGCAGCGCCGCGTCGAAACCCGCCTCGCGGAGCGCTAGGAGGTCGTCGACGGTGTTCTTCGACCCGGGGAGGACGACCGCGTCGACCCCGTCGAGCGCGGCGTCGAGCGGCAGGTAGGCGACCCGGACGCCCGGTTCGCGCGCCAGCGGCTCCAGGTCGGTGAAGTTCGAGATCCGGGGGAGCCGCGGGACCCCGACCCGGACGCTCGCGTCGTCGGGGACGCCGTCGTCGCCGCCGAGGCCGCCTCCGCTCTCGGAGCCGTCACCGCTCTCGCTCCCGCTCCCGTCTCCGCCCCCGGAGGTCGCCCCGCCCGGCAGCGAGAGGCTGTCCTCCGCGGGGAGCCCCGGATCGTCGTGCGGGACGACGCCGACGACCGGCACCCCCGTCCGCGCCTCTATCTCCTCGATGCCGGGTTCGAGGAGGTCCGGGTCGCCCCGGAACTTCGTGATCACGGCGCCGCACACGCGCTCGCGGAGGTCGTCGGGGAGCAGTTCGAGGGTCCCGTAGAGGCTCGCGAACGCGCCGCCGCGCTCGATGTCGACCGCGATCAGGATCGCCGCGTCCGCGAACCGCGCGCACTCGACGTTCGCGAGGTCGCGGTCGCGGAGGTTAATCTCGGCGACGCTGCCGGCGCCCTCCGCCACGATCACGTCGTGGTCGGCCGCGAGTCGCTCGTGAGCCGCCACGGCGGCCGCGCGGGCGTCGTCCCAGTGGTCGTCGTAGTACGCCGACGCCGGGGCGTTCGCGACCGCCTCGCCGTCGACGATCACTTGGCTCTCGCCGCCGCCGCGGGGCTTGAGCAGCACGGGGTTCATGTCGGTCGTCGCCGGGATCTCGGCCGCCCGCGCCTGGACGTGCTGGGAGACGCCGATTTCGCCCCACTCGCCGTCCGGCGTCAGCGCGACGCGCGCGTTGTTGCTCATGTTCTGGGCCTTGTACGGGGCGACCGAGACGCCTCGCCGCGCGAGCAGGCGACAGAGCCCCGCCGCGAGCGTGCTCTTGCCGACGTGGCTCGCGGTGCCCGCGATCAGGACGGTGTCGGCGTCGGAGCCGGACATCTCTCGGGCTTCCCCCTCAGTACTCCGTGCCCCGCCGAGCGCGCTGCCCGTCGTCGAACGGGTGCGCGACCTTGCGGACGTTCGTTATCAGGTCGGCGACGCCGTCGAGGTAGTCGGGCTCGGCGTGGCTCCCGGTGAGGACGAGTTCGAGCCCCTCGGGTTTCGACTCGGCGAGCGCGACGACGTCGTCCGGGTCGACGAGGCCGCGGTCGGCCGCGTACAGCAGTTCGTCGAGTATCAGCACGTGGACGCCGGCCTCCGGGTCGCCGTCGAGCGGGAGCGGTTCGGTCAGGTCCGCGTCGGCGGCGCCCGCGACGAGCGCCTCCGCGCGCTCGAAGGCGGCCGCCGCCTTCGCCTCGTGTTCGTCGTCCGCCGAGCCGTCGAGCAGGCCGTGCCAGCCGTAGTGGCCGGCGTTCTCGTAGGAGAACCCCGGCACCGCGGCGATCGCGTTGTACTCGCCGCGGACCCCCTCGACGCTGTCCGCGCCCCCCTTCATGAACTGGAGCATATGGACGCGGTAGCCGTGGCCCGCGGCCCGGAAGCCCATTCCCATCGCCGCCGTGGTCTTCCCCTTGCCGTCGCCCCACCAGGCCTGAACGAGCCCGAACTCCTCGGGCGCCGCCGGCTCGATCGGTTGCGGCTCGGGCGCCGTGCCCCCGCCGGGCGTGGCGGCGCGCCGCTGGTCCTCGCTCGGTTCCGGTGCGTCAGCGTCGTCGTCGTGGTTCGTTGTCATGGGTCGAAAACCTCCGCCCGCTCGTCGGTGACGACGCCGTGTTCGGCGTCGGCCGCCGGACCGGGCACGTCGCCGTCCGGGTACCGCGACCGCAGGCTCGCACGGACCGCGTCCCGGACGCAGGCGCGGGCCGCGCCGCCGACCGCCGTGGCGCTGCCCGAGAACTCGGCCGGCTCCCCGCCTGGGTCGTCGCCGACGACGACGGCGTCGCTCGTCGTCCCCGGGACGCCCGCCGCCGCGAGCAGCGTCGCCGCCTTCGCCTCGGCCGCGACCGCGACGAGGTTCGCCGCGGCCCCGGGCGCGAGCCGCCGCGTGGTGCCGACGATCAGGTTGACCGTTCCGGGATCTGGGGGACCCTCGGTGTGCCCCGTCGACTCGCGCGGCTCGGCCCCGCCCGCCGTTCCCGCGGCCGCCGCGCTCTCCGCCCCGGACACCATCGGCAGCGTCGCGGGGTTCGAGAGGCCGACCGTCGCGTACGCGACGACCGAGCCGAGCCGCGCGCCCCGGGCGTGGGCCATCGAGACGCCCGTGAACAGCGTCGGGGCGGCGTCGCGGTCCCCCTCGACGTTCCCCTCGGCATCGAACTCCGCCCGCGCCAGCCGCTCGTCGCGGTAGGCCGCGAGGTCGGTCCGGTCGAACCCCTCCGGGACGGTCACGTTGTACGCGGTCGCCGCCCGCGACCGCCCGCCGTCCCACCCGGTCGAGAGCCAGCGCGTCCCCGGCCGCCGGAGCCGGAGGACGCCCTCGCGAACTGTCGCCTCAAACATCGCTCTCCACCCCTCCGTCACCGTCCGACCCGCCCTCCCCGGCCCCGCCACCGCCGACGCCGAGCGCCGCCAGCAGGCGGTCGTTCTCCGCCGGGCGGCGCACCGCAACGCGGACGTGCGAGCCGAGCCCGCGGAAGGAGCGCGCGTCGCGGACGGCGACGCCCCGGTCGCGGGCGCGCTCGATGACGCGGTCGACGTCGCGGTCGCCGACGTCGAGGAGGAGGAACGGCGCCTCGGAGGGGGCCACGTCGTACCGCTCGGCGAGCGCGGCCCGCAGCCGCTCGCGCTCCCGCCGCACGCGCTCGCGGGTCTCGCGAACGAACTCCTCCTGCCGGAGACAGTACTCGCCCGTCGCGAGCGCCGGGGCGCCCAGGTTCCACGTCCGGCGGGCGCCCCGCAGCGCCGCGCCGAGGCCGCCCGTCGCGACCGCGAAGCCGGCCCGGATCCCGGGGAGGCCGAACAGCTTGGTGAGCGCCCGCGCGACGACGACGCCGTCGGTCCCCGCGAGCGACGCGCGCTCGGTGAACCCGAGGAACGCCTCGTCGACGAGCAGGACGGTCCCGGCCGCCCGGCACCGCTCCGCGAACCCCAGCAGCGCGTCGCGGTCGTAGCCGGTCCCGGTGGGGTTGTTCGGCGTGCAGACGACCGCGAGCGCGTGGCCGCTCGGGTCGGCGTCGAGGACGCTGTCGGCGTCGACGAACGACGGCTCGCCCCCCTGGAGCCGGACCTCGCGGGCGTACTCGCCGAAGCTCGGCGCCGGCAGGAGTGCGCGGTCGCCGTCGTCGACCGCGAGCGCGACCCCGAGCCGGATCGCCGCCAGCCCGCCGGGCGTCGGAACGACCGACTCGGGGTCACAGTCGACGTAGTCGGCGGCCGCCCGCCGGAACGCCGCCGGCGGCTCGGGCGGGTACGCCCGCGCCCGCTCGAAGGCCGCCCGGTAGGCGCGCTCGACCCCCTCGGGGACCTCGGGGTTCGCGTTCGCGCTGAAGTCGAGCAGGTCGGGGTCGTCGATGCTGCCGTGCGGCTCGCGGTCGAGCGCCGCCGCGCGCTCCCGGTTCATCGCGACTCACCTCCCGCCGACCCCTCGCCCGCGTCGCCCGCGTCGAGCCAGTCGACCCCGCCGCTCGGGAGCGCGGGCGCGTCCGGGTCGCCGGCGAGGATCCGTTCGGCGAGTCGGCGGTCTCCCGGGCGGTTGACGTTGACGGCGAGGCGGGCGTCGCGGGTGACCCGGGCGGCCTCGTCGCCGGCGCCGTCGAGCGCGCCGACGACGTTGACGCCGGCGGGGACGCGATCGGCGGGCGTTTCCTCGTACCGGGTCGCGGCGTCGGCGCTCGCGCCCAGCTCCCGCTTGCGCGCCGCGGGCACGCGGACCGACAGCGCGTCGGCGGCCGCCGCGGCGTGGGCGTCGAGGACCGCGTCGACGGCCGCCCCGTCGAGCAGCGGGAGGTCGACCGCGAGGGCGAGCGTCGGCGCCGCCGGTCCCTCGGCGAGCGCCGCTTGAAGGTCCGCGACGTAGCCATCGCCCGGCGTGTCGACGACGGCGAGTTCGGGCGGCTCCGGTTCCGGCTCGGTCCCGCCACCGCTCTGGCGCTCGACCAGTCGTTCTCGCGTTCGCGGGGTGTGCGGCGAGACGGCCGCGTACGCGGTCTCGACCCGGCTCGCCGCGAGCGCGTCGAGCGCGCGGTCGACCATCGACCGCCCGGCGACCGTCGCGAGCGGCTTCTCGCCGTCGCCGAGTCGCGTCCCCCGGCCGCCGCACATCACGAGAGCGTCCACGCGATCACCCCCGCGTGGAGCCCGACGACGCGGGCGAGTTCGTTCGTCGCGCCGAGGACGTCGCCGCTGACGCCGCCGAGCCGCGCGTTCGCCCAGGCGTACGTGACCCCGGCGACGGTGAGCGCGGCGGCGAGCGCGGCGGCCGGGTAGTAGGCGCTCCCGAACGCGAGGGCCTCGGGGCGGAGCGACGGGAAGCCGAGCAGCGCCGCGGGGGCCGTCGCGAGCGCGACGCCGACGAGCGCGCGCGGCCCGGACTCCTCGGTCAGTGCGGATCCGAGCCCCTCGTGGGGCGCGTCGCCGACGCAAACGAGCGTCGCCGTCGCGGCCTTCGCGCCCACCTCGGCGGCGATGACGAGGGCGACGGCGTCGACGAGCGAGAGGCGGGCGAGGTCGACCGCCACCGTCCCCGCGGTCGCGAGGCCGAACAGCGCGAGCGCGAGCGCGGCCGCGCCGCCGACGCCGAGAGCGGCGTCCTTCAGCACCTCGCGCCGGCGGTCGACGTCGCCGTGGACCACCGCCGCGTCGCCGAGGTCGGCGACGCCGTCGAGGTGCGTGATCCCGGTGACGAGGTAGAGCCACGCGGGGAACGCGGCCGCGATCGTCGGCGAGGGCACCGGGACGGGCGCCAGCGCCGCCGCGGCGACCGGGAGCGCGATCAGGGCGCCGAGCGCGTACGCGACCGCCGGCAGCGCCGCGGGCGTCCGCCGGAACGCCTCCCAGTCCGCGTCGTCGCGGCCGACGGGGATCCGCGAGAGGAACCCGAGCGCGCCCCGGAGCGCGGCGGCCGTCAGGACCACGCGATCACCCCCGCGAGCGCGAGGAGCGATCCCGCCGCGACCGCGACTGCGACGCCGCCGGCGGCGCCGACGAGCCGCACGGCGTCGCGGGCGGCCGCGGGCGTCGGCGGCTCGGGGCCTCCGGTGAGCGCGTACGCGCCCGGCTTCTCTAAGCGGACGCCGAGCGCGACCGCGGCCGTCGCCATCGGCCACCCCGAGTTCGGCGAGGCGGGCTCGCGGGCCAGCGACCGTGCGCGCCGCAGGCTGGCCGGCGACCGAGCGGCGACGGCGAGGCAGCACGCCGCGGCCCGCGCCGGGAGGAACATGACCGCGTCGTCGAGGCGGGCACTCGCCCGGCCGACGGGCTTCGAGCGGTAGCCGAGCATCGAGTCGAGCGTGTTCACGGCCTTCGCCCAGGCCGCGGCGGCGATTCCCGCGGCGAGGGCGGTCTCGGCGACTCCCGCGGTGCCTCCGGAAATCACGCCCAGCGCCGCGCCGCCGGTCGCCCCGAGCGCGTACCAGAGCAGCGGCGCGACGAACCCGTCCGCCAGGTTCTCGGCCGCGCTCTCGACCGCGGCGCTCCGGAGGTCGGCCGGCGAGAGGTCGGCGGGGTCGCGCCCGACGAGCGCCCGGACCGACTCGCGGGCCGCGTCGGGGTCCGCCTCGCTCTCGGCGACGACCTCGCGGGTCGCGTCGCACAGCATCCGCAGGCTCGCGGCCGAGAAGAGGACGCCGGCCGCGACCGCCACGGCGAGGACCGGCACGTCCCCCACTTGCGGTCCGTACTCGGCCGCGAGCGCGACGGCTCCGCCCGCAACGGCGGCCGCGGCGAGCGGGAGCGCGACCGCGACCGCGACGCCGACGAGCCCCGGACGGGCCCACTCCCGGTCGAACGGCTCGACGACGCTCCCGAACAGCGCGACCGGGTGGACCCGGCGGGGCGGCTCCGCGACCGCGAGGTCCAGCGCGACGGCGAGGAGAAGCGGCGCGACGAGCGTGACGGCCGGGGCCGGGAGGGGGCCGACCCCCGTCACCGTTCCACCTCGTCGAGGAACGCGTCGAACGCCCCGCTCGCGGCGTGGAGGTGACAGTACGTGCCCAGCGTTCGGTGTTCGACGAGCCCCTCGCGGTCGCCGTCGATCCCAGTCCCGCGCTCCACGTCGAAGGCGAACCGCGCGTCGGACGCGGCGTCGGCCGCGGAGTAGTGGAACTCGTGGCCGCGGAGCCGCTCGCCGGCGCTCGCCGTGAGCGCGTTCCGTCGGGCGCGAAGCTCGACGTGGTCGAGCGCTTGGTACCGCTCGCGGCGCTCGACGCTCGCGGGGAGGACGCCCGCCATCTCGTGGGTGTCGCCGTCGACCGTCGTCAGCGTCTCCGCGAGCGCCATCAGCCCGCCGCACTCGCCGAGGACGGGGGTCCCCTCGGCCGCGGCGTCCGCGATCGAGCCGAGCGCGGGGCCCTCGGCGAGCGCCGCGGCGTGGAGCTCCGGGTAGCCGCCGGGGAGGTAGACGCCGTCGCAGGGCGGGAGGTCGTCGCCGGCCGCGGGCGCGAACGGGACCACGGTCGCGCGCTCGCTCAGGCGCTCGCGGGTCGCCGGGTAGACGAACCGGAAGGCCTCGTCGTCGGCGACCGCGATCCGCGGAGGATCGCCGCCCTCCGGGGGGTTCCCGGGAGACGGCTCGGTCGCCGCCTCCGCGGCCGGCGTCGGCTCCCGGGCGAGGTCGAGCAGCCGGTCGGTCCGGAGCGTCTCGGCGGCCGCGTCGAGCGCCGCCTCGTCGAGCGGCGTCTCCTCGCCCATCTGGAGTCCGAGATGCCGGTCGGGGATCTCCAGGTCCTCGCGGGGCGGGATCCGGCCGCAGTAGGCGAGTTCGTCGGGGAGCGCCTCCCGGACCCCCTCCTCGTGGCGCCCGCCGTGGGCCCGCTGGGCGATCACGCCGGCCACGTCGAGGTCGTGGTCCGTCCGGTCGGCGTAGGTCGCGAAGCCGAGCGCGGTCGCCGCGACGCTCTCCATGCCGGCGCTCGCGTCGGCGACGAGGACGACCGGGAGGTCGAGCGCGGCCGCGACGCCGGCCGTGCTGGCGGCGCCGCCGTCGTACAGCCCCATCATCCCCTCGACGACGCAGACGTCGCCGTCGCCGCGGGCGTAGTTGCGTCGGAGCCCCTCGGTCCCCTGAAGCCACGGGTCGAGGGTCCGCGACGGGCGGTCGGCGACCACCGCGTGGTGGCTCGGGTCGATGAAGTCCGGGCCCGCCTTCGCCGGTTGGACGGTCCGCCCGGTGCCCTCGATCGCGCGCAGCGTCGCGAGCGTCGCGACCGTCTTGCCGACGCCGGAGGCCGTGCCGGCGAGGACGAGCCCCCTCACCGCGCGTCGCCTCCGTTCGCGGCGGGGCGTCCGTCACCCTTGCCGGTTCCAGCGCGGTCGGCGAGCAGTCGGTCGGTCACGGCGGCGATCCGGTCGCGGACGGCGGCGTCGGCGACGCCGGCGCGGTCGGCGAGCGCGAGCGCCCCGCCCATGCCGACGCCCTCCTTCGCCTCGCCGCGGGCGTACGCCGCCATCGCGGGGTGGTCGCCCTCGGCGAACCCGGGGTCGGCGGCCGCCAGCCGCAGGTCGAGGTCCTCGGCGAGGGCGGGGAGGTCCGCGGTCGGGTCGTCGGCGACGAGCGACGTGGTCGCCAGCGGGAGCGGGCGGTCGACGCCGGCGTGCCGGGCGAGCGCCGCCGCAGCGGCGAGCTGCGTGCCGCCGGCGAGTGTGACGCCGATCCCGGTCTCCGCGCAGCCGACGATCAGGCCGGCGACCGCGGCGAGGACCGGGTCCCCGGCCAGCCGGACCGCCTCGATCGGCTCGCCGGCCGCGCCGCCCGGGTCGACGCCGCTCGCGTCCAGTCCCTCGGCGACGACGCGGCGCTTGCGCTCGATCGGGTTCGCCGGCAGCGACGAGGAGACCGCGGCTCGCTCGCCGAGCGCGGTCAGCGCGCCGAGCGCGGTCGTCGTCCCGCCGGGGATCGTCTCGGCGACGAGCAGTTCGGCCGGTTCGTCGCCGCTGTCGGAGCCGCCCTCCTCACCGGACGCGGCCAGTTCGGGAGCTAACTCTCGGGCGCGCTCGAAGACGGTCGCCGCCTCCGGGACCGGCTCCGGGTCGCGGACGTCGCCGCCCGGTGCGGCGCCGACGTCGCGGGCCGTCGCCGCGGTCGGCGCGCCGAGCCCGGCGTCGAGGAACTCGACGGGGAGCGACTCGGGGCCGAGCAGCTCGCGGACCGCGCGGGTGACGACCGCGGGCGTCGGACAGCCGTTCGGGCTCACCGGCACGGGGGAGTCCGGCGCGGGGCGCCCCGCCTCGACGATTTCGAGGTCGGCGCTCGGCGTGTGGACGCGCAGCTCCGGGTCGGCGCCCGCGGCGCTGATCCCGTCGATCGCGGCCGTCTCGGTCGTTCCGGCGACGACGACGAGCCTCACCTCGCCCATCCGGAACCCCCTCCGTCGAGCCCGCGGTCTCCCGGCGCGGCGTCGATGTGTACCACTGGCGGTTCATCGATACAAGTGAACTTTAATCGATCGACGCACGGCGGTCCGGAGTCGGCGGGGCGTTCCATTGTCATCAGCTCTCACGCGACCCGCGGAGCGAAGCGGTTAAGGGCGAACCGCGGGTATCTCCGCCAACTCGCTGGTGCGGACACAGCGGGCACTCGCCGCCGGGACGCGGTCGGACCGACCGCCGCGCGCCCCGGGACGAGACGAAATGTGGCCCCTCGCGGCTGAATCGCAACCGTCCGCGGACACACAATGGCACGAAGCTTCTACTCGCACATCAAGGAGGCGTGGCGGTCCCCCAAGGAGGGGAAACTGGCTGAGCTGCAGTGGCAGCGCAAACAGGAGTGGCGCGACCAGGGCGCCATCGAGCGCATCGAGCGCCCCACCCGGCTGGACAAGGCCCGCGAACTGGGCTACAAGGCCAAGCAGGGCGTCATCGTCGCCCGCGTGAGCGTCCGGAAGGGCGGCTCGCGCAAGCAGCGCTTCAAGGCGGGCCGCCGCTCGAAGCGCCAGGGCGTCAACCGCGTCTCGCGGCGCAAGTCGATCCAGCGCATCGCCGAGGAGCGCGCCTCGCGGAAGTACCGCAACCTCCGCGTGCTCAACTCCTACTGGGTCGGTGAGGACGGCTCCCAGAAGTGGCACGAGGTCATCCTCGTGGACCCCGCCCACCCCGCGATCGAGAACGACGACGAGCTGAACTGGATCTGCTCGGACGACCACAAGGGCCGCGCGTACCGCGGCCTCACCTCCGCCGGCACCAAGGGCCGCGGCCAGCGCAAGCGCGGCAAGGGCACCGAGAAGACGCGCCCGAGCGTCACCTCGAACGACCGGCAGGGCAAGTAGCGCCCTCGACCGCTCCGACGTTTTACTCGCGGTCCGCTCTCACGGCGAGCGGCCGCTCCGTCTCTCCTCGACGCAAGAGCAAAGAGACCGCGTCACATACTACCAATAGTACGTGGCGATCGCCAAGTGACCGCGAGCAGCCCCATCCCCCTCGACGCGTTCGCGACCGAACTCGAGTCGCTCGACAGCGACGCCTTCGCGGCGCTCGTCGCCGAGGCGTACGCGGCGACCGCCGACGAGGTGGAGGTCGACCCGCCGCGCATCGCGGTGTGGGAGGGGGACCGCCGGACCGAACTGCTCGCCGTCGCGGCCGCGGACCGAGGCGTCCCCGATGGTCACGCCGCCCCCGACGACGCCGTCGACGCGGTCGTCGTCGCGAGCGACTCGCTCGACGACCTCGGTTCCGAACTCGACGCCGACCTGGTGACGCCGGCGGACCTCCGCGAACGGCTCCTCTACGCCGTCCCGCCGGCGGAAGCGAACGCGCTCGCCGACCGGCTCCTCGGCGTCTCGGTCCGGTCCGAAGCGTACGACTGCGCGGCCGCTTCCGACACCGACGCGGTGGACGACGGAGGCGGCGGTGAGACCGATGTCGACGGCGACGGAACGGCGGCCGACGACGGAACGGCGATGGACGCCGTCGCGTCGGACGCGACTAGAGGCGATACCGCTCCCTCACCCACCGACCGGCCCGCCGCCGAATCGGCCGACGATTCGCGGGCTCACGACCGACCGAGCGACGCCGCCGCGTCCGATCCGAGCGGCGAGCCGGCGGCGACCGAGTCCGTCACCGCCGACGCGCCGAGCGATCGGCGGTCTCCCCGGACCGTCCTCGCGGCGGTCGCCGTCGTCGCGCTCCTCGTCGCGGCGGCCGGGGCCGGGTTCGCCGCCGGCACCGCCGGGATCGGCGGCCTCGGCGGCGTCGCCGGCGTCGGGGACGACGGAACGACCGACCCCGAACCGACCGAGTCGGGCGCGACCGGGCCGGCAAACGGAAGCGACGACGGGAGCGAGGGGTCGCTCGGAGGCGACGACGACGGCGCGAACACCGTCTCGGTCGCGGACGGCGACCCGACAGGCGAGGCCGAGCGGAACACCGCCCTCGCGCCCACCTGCGAGCGGTCCGCGCTTCAGGTCGTCCAGATCCAGATGAACGCGCTCCGGTACAACGACAACGCGACGAACGACGGTATCCGGACCCTGCGGGCGTTCGCGTCGCCGCGGAACAAGGATCTGGTCGGTTCCACCGGAGAGTACGTCGAGCTGTTCGAGACGCCGCTGTACGCGCCGATGCTCACGTACGACACCGCCGAGTACTCGGTTCCCGAGATCGCCGACGGCGCCGCCTCTGTCGAGGTCGTCACCCGGGAGAACGGCAGCGTCACCGGCCGCTACGAGTTCCGGCTCGTCCGCGTCGGCGGCGGGAGCGGGGACACGGACAGCTCCCTCGGCGACGTGGACGACTGCTGGATGACCGACGCCGTGGCGGCGTCGACGGAGTGAACGCGGTCCGCGCGGCGGCGGCTCGGGAAGCGCCGACCGGTCGGTGCCCCCCGGGAAGCGCCGGCCGCGGCGTCCCGACCGGCGATCGGGAACACGATTATATCCGCGCCGGCACTGGTTGCGGACATGAGCCTCTCGCTCGACGCGACCCAGCTCGACCGCTACTCTCGACACGTCATCCTCGACGACGTCGGCCCGGAGGGGCAAAAGCGGCTGCTCGACGCCCGCGTCCTCGTCGTCGGCGCGGGCGGGCTCGGCGCGCCGGCGATCCAGTACCTCGCGGCCGCGGGCGTCGGGACGATCGGGATCGTCGACGACGACGTCGTCGAGCGGTCGAACCTCCAGCGGCAGGTGATCCACGGCGACGGCGACGTGGGTCGCAAGAAGGTCGACTCGGCGGCGGAGTTCGTCGCCGACCTCAACCCCGACGTCGACGTCGAGCGCCACGAGCTGCGCCTCGACGCGGGCAACGCCCGCGAGCTGATCGCAGATCACGACGTCGTCGTCGACTGCTCGGACAACTTCGCCACCCGCTACGTGGTGAACGACGCCGCCCGGATCGAGGGGGTTCCGGTCTCGCACGGCGCGATCTACAAGTTCGAGGGGCAGGTGACGACGCTCTCGCCCGACGGCCCCTGCTACCGCTGTCTGTTCCCCGAGCCGCCCGAGCCGGGGACGGTACCGGACTGCGCCAGCACGGGCGTCCTCGGCGTCCTCCCCGGGACGGTCGGCTGCCTCCAGGCGACGGAGGCGGTGAAGGTGATCATGGACGTGGGCGAGCCGCTCGTCGGGCGGATGCTGTTCTACGACGCGATGGACCTCTCGTTCGAGACGGTGCCGTACGCGCGCAACCCCGACTGCCCGGTGTGCGGCGACGACGGAATCGACAGCATCGACGGGATCGACTACGCGGCCGGCTGCCAGATCGACGCGGCCTGATTGGGTCGGGCCGGCGTCCTCGCCGACCCGCCGCGAACGCTCACAGCGGCCGGTCGGCCATCGCGCTCCCCGCGGTGACGCCGGCGTCCTCGTCGACGAACCCCGACCGGACGCACCACCGGCAGTACTGATATCCCGCCCGGTTTTCGGCGCCGCAGTGGCGGCAGACGACGGTCTCCCCGTCGGCGTCGAGCGGCGGGGGGTCGTCCCCACCGCCTCCGTCGCCCGCCTCGCCAGTCGGATCGGCGTCCGAGTCGCCGTCGAGCGCGAGCGTCGGCCCGACATCGGCGCCCTCGCCGTCGCCGTCCGACGACCGGGTCGCGACCGAGCCGAACAGCTCCGCGGGGTCGCGGTTCCGCCGGACGAGCAGCCACGTCACCGCGAGGTTGAGCGCGGCCACGCCGGCGAAGATCGCGGCGAGCGGGAGGAGCTGATCACCCGTCATATGCGTAATGTTACCATCCCAGCGTTTTGTGTCTGACGGTGGGACCGGTCGGTCGGCGCGGTGCGGTGGGGTCGCTCGGCCGGTTCGGCGATCTCGATTGGCCGGTTCGGCGGTTCCGCTCGGCCGGTTCGGCGGTTCCGCTCCAGAGTACTCTTGAGGCCGCCGGTCGAAGGCACACCCGCATGAAAGAGACCATTCACACGGACGACGCCCCGGCGGCGGTGGGCGCGTACAGCCAGGCGACGACCGACGGCGACCTCGTCTTCACGGCCGGGCAGATTCCGCTGACGCCCGCGGGCGACCTGCTCGACGACGCGCCGATCGCGGACCAGACGGAGCAGGCGCTCGACAACCTCCTCGCGGTGCTGGAGGAGGCGGGCGCCGGGGCCGAGGACGTGCTGAAGACGACGGTGTTCATGGCCGACATCGACGACTTCGACGAGATGAACGAGACGTACGCCGACTACTTCGACGAGTCCCCGCCGGCCCGCTCCGCGGTCGAGGCGGGCGCGCTCCCGAAGGGGGCCGGCGTCGAGATCGAGGCGGTCGCCGTCGTCGAGTAGATGGTCGACGGCGAGGAGGGGTCGGAGAGCGAGGCGGACGCCGCGACCGATGGGTCCGTCCCCGCGCCCGGCGCGGCGGCCACGCCGCGCGCCAGAGCGCGCTCCGCGGCGCTGTGGGGGATCGTCGGCGGGTTCGCCTTCCTTGTCCTCGCGCAGGGGTACCGGCTCCTCGGTCCCGGATCGCTGCCGGTCGGCTTCGGCGGGTTGGCGCTCGTCGCGGTCGCGGTGGCGGTCGCGTCGGCCGGTCTTACGTACCTCGCCGAAGCCCGGGTGCGTGCGAAAAGAAGGACTTAACAGTCGCACCGGATTATCTCCGCGTGAGCCAGGATGGCCGAGTGGTAAGGCGCACGCCTGGAAAGCGTGTTCCCATCCGGGATCGGGGGTTCAAATCCCTCTCCTGGCGCTTCGCTGTCGCAACAACGAGCGAGGAGCGACAGCGACGAGCGAGTACCGCGACAGCGAAGTGCGGACGGATTTGAACCCTATCAGTCGCGCGCAGCGAACGCAGTGAGCGAGCACGTCTGATTTCGGTTCAAATCCCTCTCCTGGCGTTTTCGACGAACGACACGGCGAGCGTAGCGAGCCGTTCGTCGAAAACCGAGACTGAGATTTGAACCAGGGAGTGAAGCGAGCGGTGCGAGGTGCGAGCGAAGCGAGCACCTCGATTGCGAGCGGCGAAGCCGCGAGCAGCGAGCGGAACGACTGAGGTTCAAATCCCTCTCCTGGCGTTCTGCCGACGCCGAATACGAGCGAGGAGCGACAGCGACGAGCGAGTTCGGCGTCGACGCTCCTGTCTAACTGCCTATTTATAAGAGACCGAGCGATGTCGCTGGTGATTATTTATAAACAGTTGACTACGGATCGGCGGCGAACACCGCCAAAGCCCCAACCGTGAGGAGTTCGGACGCTCGCTGTGCTCCTCGCTCAGTCGCTCCGCTCCTTCGCTGCGGTGCTTGCGTCGCCTCCGAACTCCTCACGGTTGCCCCTTTGAGTCCCACCCCGACCGCGACCGCACCGCAGCCTCACGCCTCCCCAGCCTCGTCAGTCGCCTCCGCTTTGCTCCGGCGACTGACTCCCTCGCGCGGTGCTGCTCGGCCGCGGAGCGGCCTCGCAGGCACGCGCCACCGCCTCGTTCATTTATAAGTAATCGTCGCTGCCGGCTGTCGATATTTAAATATCCAGTCGCTGTTGTCGGGCTGCGCTACTTCGACGGCGTCCGCTCCCGCCGCTTGGGGATACGTCCGCACACCGACACAAGACTCATAAGTATGGGTGTAGTTGACACGGGTGACGATGCCAGACACGAAATCGGGCCGCGAGCGGAAAGGGAGGAACAAGCGCCGCCAACTCGAGAACCACCTCGCACGGCGCGAACTCGACGCGGACGACGAACCGCCGGAACCGTACCGCGAGGCCACCGACGCGGAGTTCCTCGCCGAGTCCGACGACGCGGCCCGGTGACGGTCGCGCGCCGATTCGTTCTTTGAGGCCATCCGTCCCCGAGCCTGCCCGCAATCTCGCGTCGCGAAAGCTTTAGACCCGGGAGCGGCGTATCTCGGCGCAATGAGTCGCGGCCCCGAGCTGATAATCACGGAGAAGGACAACGCGGCGCGGCGCATCGCCGACATCCTGAGCGGCGAGTCCGCGACCGCGGAGCGGATGAACGACGTCAACGTCTACGAGTGGGGCGGCAAGCGGTGTATCGGGCTCTCCGGCCACGTCGTCGGCGTGGACTTCCCCGCCGAGTACAACGACTGGCGCGACGTCGAGCCCGTCGAGCTGATCGACGCGCCCGTCACCAAGACCCCGACGCAGGAGGGGATCGTTGCCGCGCTGCGCCGACTCGCGCGCAACGCCTCCCGTGTCGTCATCGCGACAGACTACGACCGCGAGGGCGAGCTCATCGGCAAGGAGGCGTACGAGCTGGTCCGCGAGGTGAACGAGGACGTCCCCGTCGACCGCGTGCGCTTCTCGTCGATCACCGAAAACGAGGTCCAGGAGGCGTTCGCGAACCCCGACGACCTCGACTTCGAGCTGGCGGCCGCCGGCGAGGCCCGACAGACGATCGACCTCACGTGGGGCGCGGCGCTCACGCGGTTCCTCTCCCTCTCGGCCCGACAGATGGGCGACGACTTCATCTCCGTCGGCAGGGTCCAGGGGCCGACGCTCAAGCTCATCGTCGACCGCGAGCGCGAGATCCAGGCGTTCGACCCCGAGTCCTACTGGGAGCTGACGGGCGAGCTGGCGAAGTCGGGCGGCGACCCGTTCGAGGCGCGCTACTTCTATTTAAACGACGAGGGCAACGAGCGCGAGCGCGTCTGGGACGAGGCGGTCGCCGAGACGCTCACCGAGGCGCTCGCCGCGGCCGAGGGAGCGACCGTCGACGACGTCACCCGCCGGACGCAGACCGACGACCCGCCGACGCCGTTCAACACCACCGCGTTCATCCGCGCGGCGGGGTCGCTCGGCTACTCCGCGCAGCGCGCCATGTCGCTCGCGGAGGACCTCTACACCGCCGGCTACGTCACCTATCCCCGGACCGACAACACGGTGTACCCCGACGACTTGGAGCCCGAGGAGCTGATCGAGGAGCTTTCGGCGGCCTCGACGTTCGGAAAAGACGCCGCGAGCCTGCTCGCCGAGGACCGCGAGATCGAGCCGACCGAGGGCGACGAGGAGACGACGGACCACCCGCCGATCCACCCGACCGGCGAGCTCCCCTCGGCCTCCGACCTCTCCGACGACGAGTGGGAGGTGTACGAGCTGATCGTTCGCCGGTTCCTCGCGACCTGCGCCGACCCCGCGACGTGGGAGCGCCTGCGCGTCGTGGCGCTCGCGAACGGCGAGGCGACGCCGATCGCCGAGGGCGCCGACGGGCTCGCCGCGCTCCGCGATCCGGACGACGCGTCGAAGCCGGCCGACCTCGTCGCGGACGGCGGCCTGCGGCTGAAGGCCAACGGGAAGCGGCTCCTGGAGGCCGGCTACCACGACGTCTACCCGTACCGCTCCAGCGACGAGCGGATCGTCCCGGACGTCGAGGTCGGCGAGACGCTGTCGCTGTCGAACCGGGTTACCGAGGGCAAGGAGACGCAGCCGCCCCGCCGCTACGGCCAGTCGCGGCTCATCGAGGAGATGGAGAAGCGGCAGCTGGGCACGAAGGCGACCCGCCACCGGACCATCGAGAAGCTGTACGACCGCAACTACGTCGAGAGCGACCCGCCGCGGCCGACGCGGCTCGCGGAGGCGGTCGTCGAGGCCGCCGAGGAGTTCGCCGACCGGATCGTGAGCGAGGAGATGACCGCCCAGCTCGAACAGGACATGGCGGCCATCGCGGCCGGCGAGAAGGAGTACGACGAGGTGACCGAGGCCTCCCGCGAGCTGCTCTCGCGCGTGTTCGACGACCTCACCGAGTCGCGCGAGGCGGTCGGCGACCACCTCCAGAACTCGCTGAAGGCGGACAAGACGCTCGGTCCGTGTCCCGAGTGCGGCGCGGACCTCCTCGTCCGGAAGTCGCGACAGGGGTCGTACTTCGTCGGCTGCGACGGCTACCCCGACTGCGAGTACACCCTCCCGCTCCCCTCGACCGGGAAGCCGCTCATCCTCGACGAGACCTGCGAGGAGCACGGGCTCCGCCACGTGAAGATGCTCGCCGGCCGGAAGACGTTCGTCCACGGCTGCCCGCAGTGTAAGGCGGACGAGGCCGACGAGCAGGAGGACGAGGTGATCGGCGTCTGTCCGGACTGCGGTGCGGAACACGGCGGGGAGCTCGCGATCAAGCGCCTCCGCTCCGGCTCCCGGCTCGTCGGCTGTACGCGCTACCCCGACTGCGACTACTCGCTGCCGCTCCCCCGCCGCGGCGAGATCGAAATCACCGACGAGACCTGCGAGGACCACGACCTCCCCCACCTCCGCGTCCACTCCGGCGACGAGCCGTGGGAGCTCGGCTGTCCGATCTGTAACTACCGCGAGTTCACGGCCCGCCAGGAGGGGTCGGAGCTCCAGGCGGTCGAGGGGATCGGCGAGAAGACCGCCGCGAAGCTGAAGGACGCCGGCGTCGACGGCGTCGACGAGCTCAAGTCGGCCGACCCGGACGCCCTCGCGAGCGACGTCGACGGCGTGGGCGCCGACACCGTCCGCGACTGGCAGGCCAAAGCGGACTGACCGGTTTCGGGCCGACAGCTGTTTCCGGACCGACAGGACTCATAAAACCATAAACACATATGGACGGAGTGTCTCGATCATCGACAGATGGGGGACCGCAGGGGAGATCCGTCGGCCGACGACCGACCGTCGCCGAGCGGCGACGCCGCCCCGACCGGGATCCTCCGGGCGTTCGTCGAGGCGGTCCCCACCCCGACGCTCGTCTGCGATCCGGAGACGCTGACGATCCGGGCCGCGAACGCGCCCGCGGCCGACCTCCTCGGGCACGACCGCGGCACGCTGACGCTGATGGGTCTCCCGGACGTCGGCGAGAACGAGGTCACCGTTTCCGGCGAGTCGATCGCCGACGTCGCTGCCGCCGCGCCGGCCGCGGGATCCCCCGCTTCCGCCGACTCGGGCGCCGCGGTCGAGCAGTTCGAGTGGGACCTCCGGCTCGGGAATCCGGGACTGCGGGTCGACGCGGCGCTCCGCGCGGCGACGATCGCCGGCGACGAGTGGCTCGTCGTCGGCCTCTCCGACGCCACCGCCCGCGTCGCCGCCGAGGCCGAGCGCGCCGCCGAGCGCCGACTGGTCGACGCCGTCGCCGAGACCGTCCCGCTCGCGCTGTTCCGCTGTACCGAGGAGGGGACGCTCTCGCGGTGGAACGAGCGGCTCGCGGCCGACTCGGGATACGACCCCGAGTCGCTGTCGGGGCGTGCGCTCACCTCGCTGTTCGACGAGGAGACGAGCGGCCTCGTGAGCGACTCCCTCTCTAGGGTGTACCGCGAGGGGGAACCCGCCTCCTGCGAGGCGCAGCTGCTCACCCGCTCCGGCGAGCGCGTCCCGTACCGGCTCTCGCTCGGGCCCGTCACCGACGGCGATCGGGTCGTGGGCGCGGTCGGCGTCGGCGAGGATCTCACCGAGGCGTCGCTCAGGGAGGAGCGGCTCGCGGTGTTGACGCGCGTCCTGCGGCACAACTTCCGGAACGACCTCAACGTGGTCACGGGGTTCACCGGGCGGGCCATCGAGGCGGTCGACGACCCCGACCTGGTCGCCGAGCTCGAACGCGTCGTCGACACCGCCGAACGACTGCTCCGGCTCGGCGAGACCTCCCGGAAGGTGGAGCGGCTGCTCTCCTATCGGCCCTCGCCGCGGCCGGTCGCGCTCGCGCCCGCGGTGGACGCGGCGCTCGAATCGCTCGACGAGGAGGTCCGCGCCCGGGCGACCGTCGATGTCGACGTTCCCGAGGGGCTCGCCGTCTCTGCGGTCGCGTTCCTTCCCGAGGCGATCACCGAGCTCGTCGACAACGCGGTCCGCCACAGCGACGCGGACGCCCCCCGAGTCCGGATCTCGGCCGCGGAGCTGCCCAGCGAGTCGTGGGTCTCGCTCGTCGTCGCGGACGACGGGCCGGGGATCCCGCCGGCCGAGCGCGCCGTGCTCACCGGCGAGGAGACGCCGCTCGAACACGCGAGCGGGCTCGGCCTCTGGTACGTGAACTGGATCGTCACCGCGGGCGGCGGGAGCCTCGACATCGCCGAGAGCAAGGCCGGCGGCAGCCGGATCGAGCTGTCGCTGCGCGCCGCGGAGGAACCGCCGGAGGACGCGGACCTGTTCGATCCCGACGAGTTCGGGGACGGGGCGTAGGTCGGTCGAGGAACTCTCACTCGTCGAGTCGCAGTTCGTCACCGACCGCCACCGACTCGGCCGCGCCCGCCGGCAGTTCGACGACCGTGTCCGCGCGGCCGCGACCCAGCCCGACGAACGGCGCGAGCCGCTTCGTCGCCGTCACCTCGCCGTCGACGAGCCAGGCCGCGTCGATCGCGAACGGCACGAACAGCATGTGGAGCCACCGCGTGTCGGGCTCGTCGAAGGGGAAGACCAGCGCGTAGTCGTCCGGGATAGAGCGTCGGAACATCAGGCCTCGCGCCTGTTCGAGCGTCGAGCGCGCGACGTCGACGTCGCTCGCGAGGACGGTCTCGGTCCGGTCGCTCCCCGGCGCGGGGCGATGAACGAGTCGCACGCCCGCTACCTCGCCGCGGGCGGATAAATAGCCTCTCGTTGCGGGGCCGCGGTCCGCCGGCTCCGACGCGGGCCGAGCGCGCCGGGCTCAGCTCGCGCCGCCGTACGTCTCTTCGAGGTACTCGACGATGTCGTCGCTCTCGGGCATCCCCTCGATCCCGTGCTCCTCGTCGACGAGGACCGGGACGCCGGTCTGCCCGGAGACCTCCTCCACCTCCGTCCGGTCGCCGTGCGAACGCGGCACCATCACCGACTCGTACTCCAAGTCGAGCTCCGACAGCTTCGTCTTGACTTTCGCGCAGAACGGACAGCCTTCCAGTTCGTAGAGCGTTAGGTTCGCCATCACCGTCGCGTACGGCTCGGATCCGTAAAGAGGTGCGGCCGCGGATGCGTCGGACGCGCACGGGCGGTCGGGGCGGGCGCGTCGACGATCGTCCCGTCTCGGCCGTGAATTCGGGGATAAGGGAGCCTCCCGGGTAGTGCGCGAAAACGGGGGAAAATCGGAGCGTTCGAACGGGGGAAGTCGTCGGGGCGATCGCGGTCGGCGTGGGTGTGGTGGTTCCGTCGGAACCTCGCCTACATCGACTGCGTCAGGCGGAGCCTGACGGTCTATGGAAATCTGTCTCCGACAGATTTCCGGCTCGCGGGTCGCTCTCGCTCCCCGCTCGCCGTTCGAGGTTCTTTCAGAACCTCGCTTACATCGCGCCGCCCATGCCACCCATGCCGCCCATGCCGCCGCCGGGGGCGCCGCCCTCGTCGTCGCCGCCCGACGTCGAGAGGTCGCCCGCCGAGATGATGTCGTCGATTTTCAGCACGAGGTTCGCCGCCTCGGCCGCGGAGGCGATCGCCTGCTCCTTCGCGTGGGCCGTCTCGACGACGCCCGCGTCGGCCGTGTCGACGACCTCGCCGGCGAACACGTCGAGCCCGGCGTTCTGGTCGCCGGCCTCGTGGGCCGCGCGGAGGTCGACCAGCAGGTCGATGGCGTCGAGGCCCGCGTTCTCGGCGAGCACGCGCGGGATCAGTTCGAGGGAGTCGGCGAACGCCTCGACGGCGAGCTGCTCGCGGCCCTCGACGGAGTCGGCGTAGTCGCGCAGGCGACGCGCGATCTCGACCTCGACCGCGCCGCCGCCGGGCAGCGTCCGGCCGTCGGAGACGGTCGTCGAGACCACGTCGAGCGCGTCCTGAATGCCGCGTTCGAGCTCGTCGACGACGTGGTCGGTGGTGCCGTACAGGAGGAGCGTGACGCCGTGGGCGTCCTCGCCCTCGACGTAGAACAGCTCCTCGTCGTCGTCGCGCGTGACGGAGCCGACCGCGAGGTCGTCGGCGGAAAGCGAGTCGAGGTCGGTGACGATCGGCGCGCCGAGGACGTTCTTCAGGAACGTCAGGTCGGACTTCTTCGTGCGCCGGACCGCGAGGACGCCCTCCTTCGCGAGGTAGTGCTGCGCGAGGTCGTCGATGCCCTTCTGACAGAAGACGACGTCGGCGCCGCTCTCGACGATCTGATCGACCTTCTCGCGGAGCTGCTCTTCCTCCTGATCGAGGAACTTCTGGAGCTGGTCCGGGGAGTCGACGTTGACGGAGGTGTCGACGTCCGCCTCCTCGACCTCGATCGGGTCGTTGAGGAGGAGGACGTTCGCCGACTCGAAGTCGGTCGGCATGTCCTCGTGGACGGGGTCCTTGTCGATCGCGGCGCCGGAGAGGAGGCGGGACTCGCCCGCCGCGCGGCCGGTGCGCGTCTCGATGTTGAGGTTCGCGAGGTCGACCACGTGGGAGCCGTCGTCGGCCTCGACGGTGACGCCCTGTACCGCGCGGACGACGAGGTCGGCGAGCGTCTCCTTGTCCAGCTCCGCGCCCTTGCCGGTCATCGACGTCTCGGCGACGTTACGCAGCGTCTCCGTGTCGTCGGGGTCGACGGCCGTCGCGACCTCGTCGACCTGCTCGCGGGCGTACTCGCTCGCGAGGTTGAACCCCTTGATCACCGCGGTCGGGTGGATGTCCTGTTCGAGGAGGTCCTCGGCGTTCTTCAGCAGCTCGCCCGCGATGGCGACCGCGCTGGTCGTCCCGTCGCCGGCCTCGTCCTCCTGGGTCTCGGCGACCTCGACGACCATCTCGGCGGTCGGGTTGTCGATGTCCATCTCCTGGAGGATGGTGACCCCGTCGTTGGTGATGGTGACGTCGCCCATCGAGTTGACGAGCATCTTGTCCATCCCCTTCGGTCCGAGCGTCGAGCGGACCGACTCGGCGACGCCGCGCGCCGCGGAGATGTTGTACTCCTGAGCGTCCTTGTCCTGGACGCGCTGGGCGTCCTCGCCCATGATGATCATCGGCTGGCCCTGCTGCATTCGCTGACTCATACAGCGTTTGATTGATTGTGATTCTATATAAACCTCTCGGTGAGGGGCCGTCAGGCGCAGACCCCCCGCGACGAGGTCGTTCGCGAAAAACCACCTGACACGGCGGTGTTCGCCTCCATTTCATGCGGGGAGTTAGCATTGATCTCTGTCGCCGTGAGAACGGCGATCCGACGCCGTTTATATACTCCGTTTATTTCAACCTCACCCGGGTACCCCGCCGGCGAGGAGCGCGGCGTCGACGAGCAGCAGGACGGCGAGGCCGGCGCTCGCCAGCAGGTAGGGGCGCGCGACCGACGCCAACCGAGCGGACCCGGGGACGCCCCCGACTCCGGCGAGCGCGTCGACCGGGAACCCCTCGGCCATGTACCGAGCCCACCCGAGGTCGGGATCGATCTCGCGGCGCATCCGGAGGACGCCGAGTTCGACGAGCCCGTTCATCGCGCCCCACAGCGACAGCATCGCGAGGACGGCCCATCCTCTCGGGGTCGTCGCGAGCAGCTCCAGCGGCGTGTACAGCCGCCAGACCATGTACGCGCCGGTGACCGGGAGGACCACGCCGGTCCAGCGCGTGACCGTGAGGAGGCGGTGGGCGGCGTCGACGAACGCGGCGCGGCCGAGCGTCCCGTCGGTCGCCCGCGGCAGCGTCGCGTAGACGACGTACAGCGTCGCGCCGGTCCACAGCGCGCCGGAGAGCACGTGGAGGACGAAGGCGGTCGTGAGCAGCACGGGATCGGGTGGGCACGAGAGCGGGAAAAAGACCGTCCCGGACAGGATCGGGTAGCGCTTCGCCGGCCGGTTAGCCCTCGTCGACCGGCACCGCCCCCAGCGCCGCCTCGACGACCCGCACCGCGCTCGCGCCGTCGCGCCGGGGAACGACGCAGACGAGCGCGTCGCCCGCCACCCCCGCGGCGGCGATCTCGACGTCCGCGGCGGCGAGTCGGCCGAGCGCGTCCGCCAGCGCCGCGGCGTCGACGTCGCCGGTCGCCAGGATCGCCGTGCGGTCGCCGCCGTCGACGACCGCCGCGTCGCCGACGCGGAGGAGCGGGAGGTCGTCCGCGTCGCCCGCGCCGGAGTCGCCGTCGCCCGCGTCGTCGACCACGCCCACCCCGCTCCGCATGGTGACGCTCGCGGTCCGGGACTCGGTCTCGTACGCCGGCAGGTCCTCCCGGAAGCGGCGGAGCGCGGCCGCGATCGCGTCCGGGTCGCCGTCGAGGTCGGCCCGCTCGGCGAGCCAGGTCGCCGCGGCGCTGTGGTTCACCAGTCCGGCGCGGAGCGCGTCGCGGACGAACGGGCGCGCCCTGACCGCCTCGCGCGTCTCGGCTGCCAGCGACATGCGCGAGGCTGTGAGTCGGGCGGGCAAGATCGTTTCGGTCCGGGGCCCCGCCGGGGCGCGCGCATCGCCCGGCGGAACGCGCGGATCGTTCGCCGGCGACGGCTCGCCGTTCTCGTCGCCTCGCAGCCTCCGAAGTCCCTAAGAGCGGCGCGGCCCCAGTGTGGGTATGCAGTCGCTCGTCATCGTCGCGCACGGCTCCCACCTCAACCCCGAGTCGAGCGCGCCGACGTACGACCACGCCGACACGATCCGCGCCACCGGTGCCTTCGACGAGGTCCGCACCGGGTTCTGGAAGGAGGAACCGCACTTCCGAGAGGTGCTCCGCACCGTCGAGGGCGACGAGATATACGTCGTCCCGCTGTTCGTCTCGGAGGGCTACTTCACGGAGCAGGTGATCCCCGCGAGCTGCGCCTCGCCGGCTGGGACGTCTCCGAGTGGGACTCCGACGGCCTCTCCGCCGACCAGGCCACCCTCGTCGCCGAGGACATCGGCCGCGAGGTCCACTACTGCGGGCCGGTGGGGACCCACCGCGCGATGACCGACGTGATCGTCCGGCGCGCGGAGTCCGTGACGGACGACCCCGACGTGGGCGACGGGTTCGGGCTGGCGGTCGTCGGCCACGGCACCGAGCGCAACGAGAACTCGGCGAAGGCGATCGAGTACCACGCCGACCGGATCGCCGAGCGCGACCGCTTCGACGAGGTGAAGGCGCTGTACATGGACGAGGAGCCCGAGGTCGACGACCTCCCCGAGCACTTCGAGAGCGACGACGTCGTCCTCGTCCCCCTCTTCATCGCCGACGGCTACCACACGCAGGAGGACATCCCGGAGGATGTGGGGCTCTGCGAGGACCACACCGAGGGGTACGACGTCCCCGAGACGGTCGACGGCACCCGGATCTGGTACGCCGGCGCCGTGGGGACGGAGCCCCTGATGGCCGACGTGGTCTTGGAGCGCGCCGCCGACGCCGGCGCCGACCTCGGGACCGCGCTCGACGACGTGCGCGAGACGACCCGCGTCGCCACGGGGGACTGACCGTGGTCGACTCCACCTCCGCGACCGACGACGACGAGGCGGGCGACGGCAACGAGGCGGGCAATGGCAACGAGGCGGGCGACGACGCGCCCGCAGTCCCCGAAATCGATCTCCCGGGCGACGCGTTCGACGCGGTCCTCGACGCGCTCGACGACCGCGACCCGGGCAAGCCCCTCCGGTTCGAGGGGTTCAGCGTCGCGCGCGACGGCGAGGGGGCGTACGCCCTCGTTGCGGACACGCCCCCGCAGCCGATGGACGAGCGCGAGCTCCACGAGGCGCTGTCCGAGCGCGCCGCAGCCGTCACCGACTGGTACGCCTTCGAGCGCGTCGTCGGCGAGTTCGGGCCGCGCCGCGCCTTCGTCCGCTGGATCGAGGACGCCGACGGCGAGACCGTGGCGACCCGGTACGCGGCGCTCGCCGAGGGGATCGAGCGCGCCTGGGGCGAACTGAAGATCACGGCGACGGTCACCGACCGCGGGGAGCGCCGCTACGACGTGCGCCACGCCGACGACGCCGGCGTTCCGGTCGACGACCTCGACGCGTACGAGGACCCGCTCGACGCGCGCGAACTCGTCACGTACGACGAGAAGGGGCGGTACCGGCCGCTCAAGACGGCGCCGTCGCTCGCGGGCGGGTGGGTCTTCCCCGACCTCGGTCCGCGCGAGCTCTACGAGGCGGTCGAGACGATCTACCCCGCGACGGTCGCCAACTGGCACCGCGAGCGCGAGGGCGAGCTCGACGTGACTCACTGGCGCGAGACGATGGAGCGTCAGTCGGGTATCTACGGCGTCGTGAAGACGTGGGACCGCGGCGAGGGGCACGAGCACGTCGACTGGGTCGCGGAGGCGTGCTGCGACGACTCGCAGTGTCTCAAGCGCCGGGAGTGGCAGTACGACGACGAGACCGACCTCGACGTCGACGGCGGCGACGGCGTCTTCCCCTGTCGCGAGCCCTGCTCGGTCGTGGTGTCGGCCGCGCGCAAGTGGACGCGGCTGGAGAGCGAGCAGCCCCGGACCTACGAGTTCGAGCTGACGCCGAGCGAGAAGGAGCAGGTCGAAGATATCATCGACGCGGTCGCCGACGGCCGGATCGACGAGATCCGCGAGGCCGACACGAAGGAGGGGGCGAACCGCTACCGGACGCGCTTCCTCCGGGCGAAGCTGTTCGACGACGAGGGGAACCTCGGCGGCGTGCCGACCGACCCGGACGAGGAGTGACTTGCTGAGGGGGTCCGACCCGACCCCCCGCCCCGGAAACATCGCCGCGCCCCGCAGGCTTTTCTCGCCGCCCCCGGTACGGTGGGGTAATGAACGCCGTCACGCTGGGCCCCGCCGGCACGTACTCGCACCGCGCCGCGCGCTCCGTCGCCGCCGAGGTGTCGTTCCGGGAGTCGGTCACCGCGATCGTCGACGCCGTCGCGAGCGGCGAGTTCGAGCGGGGGGTCGTCCCCATCGAGAACAGCATCGAGGGGTCCGTCACGGAGAGCCTCGACGCGCTCGCCGACTACGACGTGTCGGTGACCCGCGAGGTCGTCACGCCGATCCGCCACGCCCTCCTCGCGCAGGACGACGCGTTCGAGGTCGTCGCCAGCCACTCGCAGGCGCTCGCGCAGTGCCGCAACTGGCTGGAGGCGAACTACCCGGACGCCGGCCTCGAAGCGGTCGCCTCCACGGCCCGCGGGGTCGAGCGCGCCCGCGAGGACGCCCGCGTCGCCGGCATCGGCCACCCGGACAACGCCGGCGACGACCTCGACATCCTCGCCGCGGACATCCAGGACCGAACCTCGAACGCGACCCGGTTCCTCGTCGTCGCGCCCGAGTCCGCGCGCTCGGACGCCGGCGGGAAGACCACGCTGATCGTCTACCCGAACGCGAACTACCCCGGCCTCCTCCTGGAACTGCTGGAGGCGTTCGCCGACCGCAACCTCAACCTCTCGCGGATCGAGTCGCGCCCGAGCGGCGAGCGCCTCGGCGACTACCTCTTCCACTTCGACGTGGACGCCGGCCTCTACGAGGACCACATGGCGAAGGCGGTCGAAGACGTGGAGGCCATCGCGGACAACGGGTGGGTGAAGGTGCTCGGCTCGTACGATACCGAGCACGTATTGGACTGAGGGCTCGACTTCGGGAGATTACGATTCAACGCCGCCGATCAGATATTTATATGATCAGATCCGACGATGACGACTATTTATAGATGAACGCAGCGGTGCGGTGGCGCGCGCCTCCGAGCGGCCGCCGTCGGCGGCCGTGAGGAGCGCGTGCGAGGGAGTCGGGCGGCCGGAGCGAAGCGGAGGCCGCCCGACGAGGCTGGGGAGGTGTGAGGTGCGGTGCTGTGCGGGGCGGGACTCAAAGGGGCAGCCGCGAGGACGAAGACGCGCGACGTAAGGACCGCAGGAACGAGTGAAACGAGTGACGAGGACCGCAGCGAGCGCATCGAGTCCTCGCGGCTGGGGCTTTGGAGGTGTTCTCCGTGCCACTGCGAACAACAAAACGCCGCGCACGAACACCGGCACTCGTCACCTAACTACCGGCCGCCTCGGAAAAATTTGTGTACGCGTCCTATTCGAACCGGTACGTCGCGCCGTCCGGGCCGTCCTCGATCTCGACGCCGACCTCGCGGAGCGCGTCGCGGAGCTCGTCGGCGCGCTCGTAGTTGCCGGCCTCGCGCTCGGCCTCGCGCACGTCGAGGACGAGCTCGACCAGTTCGCCGGCCAGGTCGACGTCGCCCTCGCTCGGCGACTCGAACTGGAGGCCGAGCACGTCGCCGCCGAGCGCCTCGAACGCTTCGACGGCCTCGCGGAGGCCGCGGTAGTCGTATGCCGAGTCGCTGTTGGCGTCCACGTGCCGGTTCACCGCGTCGGTGAGGTCCAGCAGGGCCGCGGTCGCCTCCCGGAGGTTGAGGTCGTCGTTCATCGCGGCCGCGAACTCCTCGCGCGCGGTCGCGACCGCCTCACGGAGGGCCGCGTCCGCGGCCTTCGCGCGGGCGTCGGTCGAGTCGAGCGCCTCGACCGCGCGGTCGTAGGTGCGTGAGAGGCGCTCCCAGCGCTCCTCCGCCTCCGCCATCGTCTCCTCGGTGAGCGCCTGCTCGGAGCGGTAGGCGGCGCCGGCGTAGAAGGTGCGGATCACGTTGACGCCGAGCTCGTCTAAGGCGTCCGGTACCGTCCAGAAGTTGCCGATCGAGGAGGACATCTTCTCGCCGTCCATCTCCAGTAAGCCGACGTGGAGCCAGTGGCGCGCGAACGCCTCGTCAGTGGCGGCCTCCGACTGCGCGATCTCGTTTTCGTGATGCGGGAAGACGAGGTCGCGGCCGCCCATGTGGATATCGAGGGTGTCGCCGAGGTGCGTCGTCGACATCGCCGAGCACTCGACGTGCCACCCGGGGCGCCCCTCGCTCCACGGTGAGTCCCACGTCTCGCCGCTCGGCGTCTCGGCGCCGTGGTCGTGTTTCGCGTGCTCGCGCGCCGCGGACTCGCTCACGCCGTCCGCCTTCCAGAGGGCGAAGTCCGCGGGGTTGCGCTTCTCCGAGCGCTCGTCCGGCTCGCCCTGCGCCTCGAGCGCGTCGAGGTCCTGGTTCGAGAGCTTCCCGTAGTCGTCGAAACGCGTCACGTCGAAGTAGACCGAGCCGTTCGACTCGTAGGCGTACCCCTTCTCGATCAGGGTCTCGGTGAGGTCGACGATCTCCGGGACGTGTTCGGTGACGCGGGGGTACACCTCGGCGCGCTTGAGGTTCAGCCCGCGCATCGAATCGAAGACGCTCGCCGTGAACGTCTCGGCCACGTCGCGCTCCGCGGTCCACTCGTCGCGCTCGCCGACGCGGGCCGTGATCTTCTCGTTGACGTCGGTGACGTTCTCGACGTGGCGCACGTCGTACCCCTCGTGTTCGAGCCACCGGTGGAGGACGTCGGCGTGGAACCACAGCCGGGCGTGGCCGAGGTGGGGGTCGTCCGACACCGTCAGGCCGCAGACGTACAGCGTGACGTCGCCGTCCGCGGTGAACTCGACGCGCTCGTCTTCCAGGGTGTCGGTGACGACGAGACTCATTACGACGTGGTTGCCGAGGTGAGCCTTTTAAATCGTCGGATCGGGCGAGACGAGGCAGACGTGTTCTCTGTCGGTTCGACCGTTCGAGAGTGAATCGTCGGTGTCGATGCCGGATCGGTGACTAACTCCGCCGAATCTCCAGTCGCCCACTTATAAATGGTTGATAACGGATCGGCGGCGAACACCGCCAAAGCCCCAGCCGCGAGGGCGACGTACGCTCGCTGCGCGCTTCACTCGGTCGCTCACTGCGTTCGCTCCCTCGTTCCAGTGCTTGCGTCCCCTACGTCGCCCTCGCGGCAGCGTGGCGCTACGCGCCACGGGCAACCGGCGGCAAAGCCGCCGGTGACTGCCCCTTTGAGTCCCGCCCCGCACCGCACAGCAACCGCACCTCACGCCTCCCCAGCCTCGCGGTTCGCGCTCTTCGAGCGCTCACCGCGTCCCTCGCGCGTGCTCCTCGCGGCCGCCGGGGGCGGCCGCTCGCAGGCACGCGCCACCGCGATTCTATTTATAAATAGACGATTGCCTATCCTCACGCCTCCCGCGTCGTCCACGCCACCTCGTACCCCGCCTCGCGGACCGCCGACAGGACGCGGTCGACGTGGGCCGGGCCGTTCGTCTCCACCTCGAACACGAGGTCGGCGTCGCCCACCGGCAGATCGGGGCGGCTGCGCTCGTGGCGCACCGTCCGGATGTTCGCGCGCTCGCCGCCGATCAGGGTCGCGATCTCGCCCATCGTCCCGGGCGTGTCGTCGATCCGGACGAAGAGCTCGATCAGCTGGTCGCGGTCGACGAGGGCGTGGGTCACCACCTCCTTCAGCGTCGTCACGTCGATGTTGCCGCCGCAGAGCAGCGGGACGACCGTCTCGCCGGCGAGGTCGAGCTCGTCGACCGCGTCGTCGTTTAAGAGGGCGGCCGCGGCGGTCGCGCCCGCGCCCTCCACCATCTGTTTCGCGCGCTCCAAGAGCAGCAGGATCGCGCTCGCCACGTCGTCGTCGCTCACGACGACGGCGTCGTCGAGATGCTCGTCGAGGAGGTCGAACGTGAGATCGCTCAGCCCGCCGGTCGCGATCCCGTCCGCGATGGTGTCCGGCTCGTCGCGCGTCACCAGCTCCCCGGCCGCGAGGCTCTCCGAGAGCGTGGAGGCGCCCTCGGTCTGGACCCCGACCACCCGCGTCTCGGGCGAGCGCGCCTTGATCGCGGTCGCGACGCCGCCAGCGAGCCCGCCGCCGCCCACGGGGACGAGGACCGTGTCGGCGTCGGGCACCTGGTCGAGCACCTCTAAGCCGAGCGTCCCCTGCCCGGCGACCACGTCCGGGTCGTCGAACGCGTGGACGAACCGCGTCCCGGGGTCGTCGGTCAGCGTCCGCGCGTGCGACATCGCCTCCGGGAACGCGCTCCCGCGGAGGACCACCTCGGCGCCGTACGCGCGCGTCGCCTCGATCTTCGCCGCGGGCGCCGACTCCGGCATCACGATCGTCGCGTCGATCCCGGCGTCCGCCGCCGCCAGCGCCACCCCCTGCGCGTGGTTGCCCGCGCTCGCGGCCACCACGCGCTCGATCGCCGGCCCGTCGGTCTCCCCCTCGGACCCCTCTCCGGACTCGCCGATCGCCAGCGAGATCGCGTTGTACGCGCCGCGCGTCTTGAACGAGCCCGTTCGCTGGAGGTGTTCCATCTTCAGGCGCACGTCGGCGCCGCACCGCTCGCTCAGCGACCGGCTCCGCTCGACGGGCGTCCGCTGGACGATGTCGGTGCCGGCGAGCCGCGCTGCGGCGGCCTCGACGTCGTCGATCGTGACGGGGGACATGAGCGCGGTGTTCGCCCGGTCCCCGCAAAAGAACTCGGTTTCGGAACGGCGGTACAGGCGCGCTGACCTCCCGGCCTCACCGCTTCCCGAGCGCCTCCTCGAAGACGCGCTGGGCGCGCTCGTACCCCTCGTCTCGGTCGACGATCGGGTGCGGGTAGTCGGGCGCCAGCTCCTCGCGCTCCGCCCGCGAGAGGGTCGGCCAGTCGACGACCTTGTCGGCCGGCACGTCCGCCAGTTCGGGAACGTACGCCGTCACGAAGCGCGCGCTCTCGTCGTACTTCGACATCTGGCTCACCGGGTCGAAGATGCGCACGTCGACGGAGTCGGTGCCGGTCGAGGCGGTCCACTGCCACGCGCCGTGGTTCGAGGCGTAGTCGTGGTCGATCAGCTGCTTGGTGAAGTAGCGCGCGCCGCGCCGCCAGTCGATCAGGAGGTGTTTCGTCAGGAAGCTCGCGACCACCTGCCGCGGGCGGTTGTGGACGTACCCCTCCGCGTTCAGCTGCCGCATCCCGGCGTCGACGAGCGGATAGCCGGTCTCGCCGCGCGTCCACGCCTCGAAGGCGTCGTCGTCGTCGCGCCACGCGATCTCGTTCGGGAACGACACGTAGTTCGACACCGCCAAGTCCGGGTTGTAGTACAACAGGTGGTACATCTGCTCGCGCCACGACAGCTCGTACCGGTACTTGTCGACGTTGCGCCGCTCGCCGCCGGTCGCGGCGTCGTACGCGTCGCCCGCGTCCGCCCACACCTCCCGGATCCCGATCGCGCCCGTCGCGAGGTACGGGGACATCCGGGAGACGGCGTGCGTCGGCGCCTCGACGGCTCGCGCGAGGTCGTCGCGGGTGTCGTTGTAGGAGGCGATCCCGTCGTCGAGGAACTCGTCGAACCGCTCGCGCGCGGCCTCGTACCCCGCCTCGGGGAGGTCGATGTCCGCGTCGGGCTCGGGGACGGTCTTCCCGTCGCGGACGTCGGCGAGATCGTCGGGCTCCGGCTCGGCGAACGGCCCGCGTTTCGGCACGACCTCCCAGTCGTCGTGGAACCGGCTGTGGTTCGGGTAGCGCGTCTCTAGCCGGCCGGGATCGACCAGCACGAGGTCGGTCCGCGAGTCCGCCCCAACGCCCGCGTCGGCGAGCGCGGCCTCGACCGCGCGCTGCCGGTTCCGGCGGGCCGGCCGGTAGTGGTCGTTGTAGTACACCGCCTCCGCGTCGTGCTCCGCGGCGAGGTCGACGAGGACCTCGTCCGGGTCGCCCGCGCGGACGACCAGGTCGCTCCCGAGCTCGCGGTACCGTTCCTCCAGCCGCTTCACGTTGCGGAGGAAGAAGGCGCGCTGGCGCGCGCCGACCGTCGCGAGCAGGTCGGCGTCGTACACGAACGTCGGGACGACCTCACCTTCCCGAGCCGCGGCCGCGAGGCCGGCGTTGTCCCGCGTCCGCGCGTCGCCTCGGTGCCAGTACAGGCGCATACGATCGCCTGGGGCGCGAGCGGATAGTGTCTGTCGGCGGTCGTCGTTTGGACCCTCGTCGGCCCCGCGGCCCCGCGGCTCCGCGCCGCGTCCCGCCAGTACGTTCAAGACGCTCCGCCCCGAATCCTGTCCCGTATGACCCGACGCGATCCCTTCGACGAGATCGAGGACCTGCTCGAACGGATGGGCCGCGAGTTCGAGGAGCTCGGCGGCACGCTGGAGGGGACCGGTCCCGACGTCCCGCGGTTCCCCGGCGCCCGCAACGTCGACGTCGACGTGATCGAGGACGACGAGGCGGTCACGGTCGTCGCCGACCTCCCCGGGTTCGACGCCGACGACATCGACGTCGAGTTCCGCGACGACGCGCTCGTGATCTCCGGATCCCGCGAGGAGGCGACCGAGTTCGACGTCGCCGACGCGGACGACGACGGCGAGGCCGGTGAGACCGACGCGGACGACGCCGCCGCCGGCGCACACGAGGCCGACGACGAGGTCCGCTACCACCGACGCGAACGCCGCCTCAGGTCCGTCTCCCGCCGGGTTCCGATCCCCGAACCGGTCGAGGCCGACGCGGCGACGGCGACCTTCGACGCCGGCGTGCTCACGGTCACGCTCCCCAAGCGCTCGCCCGACGACGACCGCGGACACACGATCGACGTCAGCTGAGCCTCGATCGCGCCGTCGGTATCGATTTCGCCCGCCGCCGCGATCGCGAGATAGCACGCGTCACTCGCTGTTTAATACCTCACGGCGCCTTCCTGTTGGTATGAACACGACGAATCCCTTCGACGAGATCGAGCAGTTCCTCGGCCGCACCCCCTTCGCGGGCGAGCGGGCCTGGGGCCGCGACCTCCGGACCGCCGACGTCGACGTCGCCGAGTACGACGACGAGTTCGTCGTCACCGCCGACCTGCCGGGGTTCGACCGCGACGGCATCGACGTCCGGGTCGACGGCGACCGGCTCACCATCGCCGCCGAGCGCGACGCGGAGCGCGAGGACACCGAGCGACGGTACCTCCGACGCGAGCGGCGCCACGAGTCCGTCACGCGCACTATCGACCTCCCCGCGACCGCCCGCACCGAGGACGCGTCCGCGACGTACCGACACGGCGTCCTCACCGTGACGGTCCCGCTCGACGCGGTCGACGCCGACGAGGGTCACCGGATCGACGTGAACTAATTCCCCTTCCTCTCCGGCCGGTGCTTTCTCCACGCTCCCAGTGCTAACTACCCGCATGAACGACGCCGACCACGCGGCCGCCAGGGAGGAGCTGGTGCGCGCGCTCCGCGACCGCCTCGACGCGAGCGAGCGGACGCTGTCGGCGATCGGCGCCGTCCCGCGCCACGAGTTCGTCCCGGAACCACAGCGCGCGTCGGCGTACGCCGACCGACCGCTCCCGATCGGCCACGACCAGACGGTCAGCGCGCCGCACATGGTGGCGCTGATGACCGACCTGCTCGAAATCGAGCGCGGTGACCGCGTCTTCGAGGTGGGAACCGGCTGCGGCTACCACGCCGCCGTCGTCGCTGAGATCGTCGGCCCGGGCAACGTCTTCTCGGCCGAGCGCGTCCCGGAACTGGCCGCGGACGCCCGCGACCGGCTCGATCGCCTCGGTTACGACGTGACCGTCGCGGCCGCGGACGGCCGGGAGGCGTTCGCCGACGAGGCCCCGTTCGACGCCGCCTACCTCACCTGCGCGGCGCCCGAGTCGGTCCCGGACGCGATCGTCGACCGCGTCCGAACGGGCGGCCGCGTCGTCGCCCCCGTCCGCGAGGGGGGCCGCCAGCGGCTCGTCCGGCTCACGGTCCGCGAGGACGGGATCGACCGCGAGGACCACGGCGGGGTGCGGTTCGTTCCGATGCGGTAACCGGGTGCGCCGCCCGGGTGTCCGCCCCCGGCCCGCCGAACGCACGGTTTTAGAGGACCGAGCCCCGAGACCGGTCATGGACGACGCGTCGCTCAGGGCGGACATGATCGAGGGGCTCGAACACCAGATCGGCGAGCCGATCGAGCCGCCCGTGCTGACCGCCCTCCAGCGCGTCCCGCGCGACCCCTTCGTCGACGACTCGCCCCGCGGCGGCGTCGACGGCGACGACCCGCACTCGCTTTCCCTCCCGACGCTGGTCCGGTTAGTCACCGCGCTCGACGCCGCGGAGGGCGACTCGGTCCTCGTCGTCGGCGCGGGGGTCGGCTACTCGGTCGCGATGCTCGCCGAGATCGCCGGCGCGCGGCGCGTCCACGCGATCGACATCGACCGGTCCGCGGTCCACGCCGCGCGGTCGAACCTCGACGCGGCCGGCTACGGGGCGGTCCTCGTCGACCGCGCGGACGGCGCCGACGGCCTCCCCGCGTACGCGCCCTACGACCGGATCCTCCTCGAAACCGCCGTCGTCGAGCCGCCGCGTTCCCTCCGCGAACAGCTGGCGTCCGGCGGCCGGATCGTCTACCCGCGCGGCGCGGGCGTCCAGACGGTCGCGGCGATCGAACCGTCGCCCACCGCCGAAACCGACCTGACTGCTCCGTCCGAATCTGACTCCGACGCGGACGACGACCCGGCGCCCGCGGGGTTCGAGACGGTCGAGACGCACGGGCCGGCGCGGCTCCAACCGATGCTCGTCGACGGCGAGCAGCCCGGGGCGGAACGGAACCGGACCCGTCGGGAGGACGCCGAACGCGCCGAACGCGGGCGTCAGCGCCGGCACGGGTGGGAGCAGGACTGGATCGACTGGGACGACCACCTCTGAAAGCCCCTCTCGCCCGCGTCGCTCGCGGCGTCACTCCTCGACGACGAGCACCTCGGTGTTCCCGCGCTCGTCGACGTAGTCGCCCTCCGCCGGCGGCTTGATGTCGATCGTGAGCGTCCCGTCGGCCTGGTTCGGTCCGAGTTCGGGGTCGACGTCGACGGTCGCGATCCCCTCGCCGTCCGTCTTCGCGGTGACGACGCCGTCGATCTGCGCGGAGCCGCCGCGGACGATGACCGTCGCGTCCGCGACGCGGGAGCCGTCGGGATCGACGACCGCGACGTCGATCGACTGGTCGCCGGGCGTGGTCACCTCCGGCTGCGGCTGCGCGTCGAGTTCGGTCGCGGCCAGCCCGTCGATGTCGCCGATCATCCCCATCATCACGCTGAGGCTGGCGACGCCGACGACGAGCGCGATGACGAGCCGGACCGGGAGCCCCTCGATCGCGCGGGTGTCGGTGCTGAACGTCCGGCGGTTCGCGGTGCGCGAGTCGTGTGTTCGATCGGACATACGGCCCGCTGGCCGCGGTATGACTTATAAAGAGTCGGACGGACCCGACGGCGCCGGCCCGGGCGTCCGCGAGACGCGATCGGCGTCGAGGAGTTCGGACTGCCCCCGACCGTTTTTATCCGATGCCGCGGCCACCCGGCCGCGTGTACGTACTCGGCCGCGACGGGACGGGCTCCGACAGCGACGGAGAGACCAGCCGCGACAGCGTGAGCGACCGCGACGCCGAAACCGCCCTCGGCGGGGAGAGCGACCGCGACGCCGACCGTCTCCAGCACACCGCACGGATCGGATCCTTCCTCGCTCGCGACGGGAGCGCCGGCGCTCCCGTGGGGGTCGACCTCGACCGGCCGCACGCGGGGGTCGTGTTCGGGAAACGCGGAACCGGGAAGTCGTACACGCTCGGCGTCCTCGCGGAGGAAATAGCCGACGCTGACGGCGTCGTTCCGATCGTCGCCGACCCGATGGGCGTCTTCGGCGGCCTCGAGGCGGCCGGCGGTCGCGCCGTCGACCCCGCGGTCCGTCCCGCCTCGATACCGCCGTCGACGTGGCCGGACCTGCTCGGGCTCGACCCGGCGAGCGGCCCCGGGAGCCTCGTCTGGCGCGTCGTCGCGGACGCGGTCGACGGCGGCTCCTCGCCCTCGCTCGCGACGCTTCGGGAGGCGGTCGACGCGGCCGACGCGCCGGCGGAGACGCGGCGCGCCGCGGCGAACCACCTCCGGTTGGCGGACTCGTGGGGCGTCTTCGACGCCGACGCGCCGCCGGTCGCGTCGCTCGCGGCCGACGGGAACCCGACTGTCCTCGACCTCGCCGGCGTGGCCGACGCCGCCGCGGCGGCCGTCGTCCGCGCCGTCGCTCGCGGCCTCTACGACGCGCGGATCGACGGCGACCTCCCTCGGCTCCCGTGGCTCCTCGTCGACGAGGCGCACGCCTTCTTCGACGGGATCGCCGAGCCGGCGCTCCGAACGCTCCTCACCCGCGGCCGCGCGCCCGGCGTCTCGCTGGTCTGTGCGACCCAGCGACCGGCCGCGCTGCCGAGCGTCGCCGTCTCCCAGTCCGACCTCCTCGTCTCCCACCGCCTCACGGCCGCGCGCGACGTCGACCGCTTGGCGGAGGCGGAGGCGACCTACCTCGCCGGCGACCTCGCCTCGCGGCTCCCCGAGGGTGTCGGCGAGGCGCTCGTGGTCGACGACGCCACCGAGACGGCCCACACGGTTCGGATCCGAGAGCGGCGGACGCCACACGAGGGGGAGAGCCCCCGAGCGAGTCGGCTGTCGGACGCGACGTTCCAGTGACGCGGTTCAGAACGCACAAGCCGTCTCGGCCTCACTCACGCGCATGGAACGGACGCCGTACGGGTTCATGCTCGTCGCGCTCGGCGGGTTCCTCGGCGCGGTCGCCAGACACGCCGTCGACGTCGGGGTCGGTCTGGCCCTCGCCGCGGGCGCCGCCGGGACCGGTCTCGCGGTCCTCGACGGACCGCCGACCGGCGCGGGGACGCTCGTCGCGAACGTCGCCGGGTCGTTCGCGCTCGGGCTCCTGTTGACCCGCGCGTCGAGCGACCGGATCCGCCTGTTCGTCGGAACCGGCGCGCTCTCGTCGTTCACGACGTACAGCACGTTCGTCGCCGACGCGGTCGCGCTCGGAACGCCCGCCGGCGCGTGGTACGTCGCCGTCAGCTACGCGACCGGGTTCGCCGCGGCCGCGCTCGGACTCGCGCTCGGAGGGCGAAATCGCCGATGACCGCCGCACCGCTCCTCGCGACGGCGCTCGTCGGCGTCGGCGGCGCGCTCGGCGCCGTCTCCCGGCACGCGGTCGGGCTCCGCGTCGAGGGACGCCGATCGGTCCTCGTCGTCAACGCGCTCGGGAGCTTCGCCCTCGGCGCCGTCTCCGCCGCGCCGATCGGGTCGACGGCGGCGCTGCTCCTCGGCGTCGGCTTCTGCGGCGCGTTCACGACGTTCTCCTCGTTCGCGGTCGGGACCGTTCGGGCGACGAGCGAGACGGGCGGCCGTGCGGCCGCGGTCGTCGCGGCGTCGAACCTCGCGGCCGCGCTGGTCGCATTCCTCCTCGGGTCGGTCCTCGTGGCCGGAGTCTTCGCCTGATCGAGAGTTCCCTTCCGCCTGCCAGCTGCCGGCTCGGCAAGCGATAGGTACAGCATCCTCCGGCCCGTATCCGGGCCCGTGACCGACACCGACCGCTCCGTCGACGCCGAGTCGGGGGATCCGGCCGACTCGGGCCCGCTCTCCGACCAGCCGGACCCCGAAGACGTCCCCGAGTTCGGCGACCTCTCGATCCCCCAGCGCGCGTTCGTCGCCGCCGCGCAGAACCCCTCTCGCGGACTGCTGGTCGTCGGTCTGTTCGCGTTCGCGCTCGCCTTCTACGCCGCGTTCTGGCTGTCGTTCCCCCGCGCCGCCGGCCTCCTCTCGGCGGTCGCGCTGATCGTCGCCGCCGTCGCCGCGCTCGTCTACCGGCTCCTCGACGGCGTCTCCGGCTGACGATCGACGTTCCCGCCGACGGCGCTCACGGCCGCGGCTCGTAGAACTCCCTGAGCGGCCGGCCGAACGCGGGCGCGAGCGTCGCGACCGCCTCGCCGACCAGCACGTCGCGGTCGGCGAACGCCGGCTCCACCCGCGCGCCGAGCGCCACGTCGCTCGCGGCCTCGCTCTCCAGGTACTCCCGGACGGTGGCGAACTCTCGCTCCCGCTCGACGACGTACCGATCGCCGTCGATGAAGGGCCCGTACGTGTCCGGGTCGACGTCGTCGACGTACGACTCGTAGAAGCTCGCGGCGTGCTTCCGGACCGCGACCGGCGGCCCCTCGTGGCGCTCGACGGTCGGCCGCTCGGTCACCTCCAGCTCGGCGTACAGCGCGGCCCGCGTCGCCTCGTCGGATCCGTCGCGATCGGCCGTCTCCGCGGCGTCGCTCGTCCCAGGGATGCCCGCCGCTCCCGCGGCGTCCGTCATCGCCCGCGCCCGGAGGACGTCGAAGCCGCGCTCGTTGAGGCCGCCGACGACCCCGTCCAGCGAGCGCCGAAGCTGCGGCCACAGCTGGTCGTCGACCACGTCGGGGGCGTCGAAGACGACCGCGACCGGCGTCGTCCCCCGCCGGTCGAGGTGGGCGCGAACCTCCTCGGAGTCGAGCGGCTCGGGGTCGTCGGGCTCGAAGAGCGCCTCGCTCGGGGCCGCGAGCAGCTCCCGCGCGTAGTGCTGGAACCGCGCGAGGTTCGCCGCCGACAGGACTGCCGCGACGTTCCGCGTCGGGTCCGTGGGGTCGACGACGACGAGGGGATCCTCGAACGTCCGCTCGGCGTGTCCCTCCGGGTCGAACTCCACCGGCGGGTGCCAGCTCCGGGCCGACTCGACCAGCGGGACGAACCCGCCGAGCTCCAACACGAGCAGCTCCGTCAGATACCCCGAGAAGCCCTCGGTGCGGAGGTCGCTCCCGTACGCGCCGATCCCCTTCAGGAACGCCTTCGCCAGCACAACGTCCGCCGCGAGGTCGTCGTCGAGCCGCGCGGAGAGGTACGCGTCGTGGAACGGCGTGCGGTCGACCGCGGAGACCAGCTCGGCCGCCCGCTCCACGTCGTGACAGGGAACCAGGTCGACGTCGAACCCCTCGTAGCTCCCCTTCACGTACGGGTGTTCGGCGAACTCCTCGTGGCCGTCGGGGAGGACCGCGTGGCCGATTTCGAGCCCGTACTCCTCCAGCTCGGCGCGGTCGAGGTCCGCGTCGAACCGGACGAAGAGGTCGATGTCGCGGTCGCCCGCGACCCACGTGCCGCGCGCGGTCGACCCGACCTGAACCACGTCGGCCTCGACCGGGAGGTCGGCGATCGCCTCGCGGGTCCGCTCGGTCAGCTCCGCGGCCGTCGCGCGCAGCCGCTCGCGCTCCTCGGGTTCCGGGAGGACGCGCTCGCGCACCCGCGACAGCACCGCCTCCAACTCGTCCATACCGAACGGTCTCGCGGTCCGGCCGAAAACGTGTCGGTCGGATCGGGGCCGCGCTGAGCGCGCTCGCGGTAGCGTTTCTCTCCGCTCTCGTCGGGCGGATCCCGCTCCGTCGGGCGGAAACGAAAGCCCTATCAAAACGACGCGAGTACCCGGAAGTGAGCCGAAGTAGCTCAGTTGGTAGAGCGCCTCGCTGTTAACGAGGCGGTCCCAGGTTCGAGTCCTGGCTTCGGCGCCTTCTGTTTCACCCGCTTCGCCGCGAGTCGGTACGCTCAAAAACGTCTCGGACGTACCGACGAGTACGGGCCCTTAGCTTAGTCCGGTTAAAGCGACTCGCTCATAACGAGTTGATCGCCGGTTCGAATCCGGCAGGGCCCATCCACGGTATACCCGTTACCGGACGGTCCCTCCGCGGATCAGATCGTCCGGTCGCCGAAAACGCGGCGCACGACGCCGTTTACTCCCGTCGAAGCGTCACGTCGGTCGCGGTCTCGTTCGCCAGGTTGTCGCTCACCGGACAGCGCGCCTCGACGGCGGCGGTGAACTCGGCTAACGTCTCGTCGTCCACGTCGCCGGCGAAGTCCACGTCGACGGACGCCTCCACGCCCTGGTAGCCCGCCCGGGGCTCCTCGGCGCGGCCGAGGTGCTTGCGGGGGTCGAACCCGCCGGCGACCTCGACCGCGACGCCCTCGACGTCGAGGTCGAAGTCCGGCGCCACCGCGCGGACGGTCGCGTTGAGGCAGCCGGTCCAGGCGGCGAGCAGGTACTCGACGGGCATCGCGCCCTCGTCGTCGCCGCCCATCGCCTCCGGGTCGTCCATCACCAGTTCGTGGTCGCGGGCCCGGGCGACGAACTTCGACTCGCCGTCGCTCTCGCCGCTGACCTCCATCCGCTGCGTCGCGTTGGCGTCACTCATCGACTGCGTTAGCGGACGAGGGCGCATAAACCGTCGAAGCCGGTCCGGTTCGTGCCGGTGACCGTGACGCCGCCGCCTCGCGCAGAAGCAGCCTCGAAGCGCTGAGAACGTTGATTCCGCTTCGCTCGTCGTCTGACGCCACCACGACGCGTCACGGACACCGGAGATTTTTGCGAGCGCGCCCCCGGAACGATCTCGGACCGCTCGACCGTCAGGGAGCCGCGGCCGCGAGCGCGCGGCCGACTACTCCAACAACTCCACCAGTTCGTTCACGTCCTCGACCACCGCGTCGGCGCCGTTCTCGGCGAACTTCTCGCGGCCCGCCTCGCCCGTCAGTCCGCCGGTGAGCACGCCGATACCGTAGTAGACGCGCGTCTCGTCTGTCTCGTCGGCGTTACGCGCGGTCCGCACGTCGTCGAGGGTGTCGCCCGCGAACGCGACGCGCTCGGCGTCGAACCGCTCGGCGAGTTCGACGAGCGCCCGCGGGTGGGGCTTTCCCTCCTCCCAGTCGTCCATCGTGAACCGGCGGTCGTCGGGCACGTCGAGGCCGACGCGCTCCAAGGCGATGTCGGCCTCCGCGGCCGGGCGCCCGGTGAGGACGCCGACGTCGAACCGCTCGGTGAGGTCGGCGATCGTCTCGGGGTCGACGAGCGTCGGCTCGTCGTGGATGTACCCCTCCGCCTCGATCGGCGGCTCGCCGCCCTCCAGCTCGCGGTACAGCTCCGCGCCGAGGTACAGCGCCTGGAACGTCTCGCGGAGCGCGTCCCGGTCCCACTGGTCGCGGACGCGAGCCTGCGCGACCCGCGGGAGGTCGCCGACGACCTCCTTGGCGGCGTCGAGGCCGCCGCCGAGCTCGCGGACGCGGTCGGTGAACTCGTCGACGTCCATCCGGAGCCCCTCGCGGCGGGCCAACACGAACAGCGCGGCCGCGTCCGTCAGTTCCCAGTCGTTGTTGAACCCGCCGGCGTCCTTGAACGCCTGGACCGCGTCCCGGTCGATCGGCTTGCCGCAGACGCGGTCGACCGACTCGAGGATCGCCCGCCGGTAGGAGTCCGCCACGTCGACCAACACCCCGTCGATGTCGAGGACGACTGCGTCGACCTGCATACCGCTACCCCGGCTGGCGGCGGAATGAACGTTCGGGTTCGCGGCCGACGTCGCCGGTTCGTTCCGTCATCGCGCCACGTACACGACGGTCCCCGACTCCCCCGACCGCCGGCGGACGTCGACGACCGGCTCCTCGAAGCCGAGCGTGGTGAACAGACAGGCGGCGTCGAGCCGCTCCGCCAGCGCCACGGTCGGGCGCTGGAGCTCGGCGGGGAGGTTCCGCGCGTACACGGCGTCGACGCCGGCGGCCGCCTTCGAGGCGTCCGCGCCGCCCTCGGCGTTCGCGTCGGGACCGAGCGCGTCCCGTGTCGATCGGTCGTCGTCAGCCGTCGCCAGCGCCGTCACGTCCGCGGCGACGACGCGGAGCGACCCCGCGCTCGACGGCCGGGGCTCCGTCGACGCGTCTCGCGCCGCCTCGCTCACCTCGACGTCGATCGCGACGACCTCGCGACCGCGGTCGGCGAGCGCGCGAGCGACGTCCGGGCGCCGCCCGACGCCGACCTCGATCAGTCGCTCGTATCGGTCGAGCGCGGCGACCAGCGCCCGTTCCGACGGCGGTGGTTGGCCCACGGCGCGGCCTTTATGGCCGCGGCGGTCAAAAGCGGTTCCATGCTCGTGGACATCGTCCCGGTCGGAGAGGTCACCCCCCGAGTGAAGCGGGAGGCCTCCGGTGCGCTGCGTTCCGTGTACGACTGCGACGTGACGGTCCACGACGATCAGGCGATCCCCGACTCCGCGTTCGACGCCGACCGCGACCAGTACCGCGCCGAGGACCTCATCGAGACGGTCACGCGGGTCGGCGGCGGCGAGAAGAACATCGGAATTACGTCCGAGGACCTCTACTACCGCCGCCGGAACTACGTGTTCGGCCTCGCGTACCTCAACGGCAGCGGCTCCGTCATCTCGACTCACCGACTCCGCACCTCCTCGGACGGCGGCGTCTCCACGAAGCCCGCGGTCGACGTCTTCGGCGACCGCGTCCGCAAGGAGGTCGTTCACGAGATCGGCCACACGCTCGGCTTGGAACACTGCGACAACAGCAAGTGCGTGATGTCGTTTTCCCCCACCGTCCGCGAGGTCGACGTGAAAGAGGAGAACCTCTGTGGCACCTGTTCTCGGATCGTTCGCTGACGCGCCGCTCGCTCGGGTCGCGTTCGCTCCTCCTCGCCGGTAGACGTAAAGTCCGCCCCGCGTAAGGGACACGTATGGCCGCAAAGCCGGAATACCGCGACCGGCCGGACGTCGAGGTCGCGCTGCTCGACGCGCTCGTCGACCGCGGCGACGAGGGGATGACCGTCCTCGAGCTTCGCGCGGCCGTCGACGCCGACATCGACGCCGTCGAGGAGGCCCTCTCGGCGCTGAAGGACGACTCGCTCATCACCGTGGAGTCCGAGGAACGCGTCCGGGTGTACGCCCACGAGCGGGTCGTCCCGGACCCGGACGCCCCGGACGACGACCCCTCGGAGAGCCTCGTTGACGCGATCCGCGACCGCCTCGGACTGTAGCCGCCGGAGACGGCGGCCTTTTGGCCCTCGATCGCGTCTCTCCGACCATGACGCTCGTCTCCGGCACCCACGACGCGCACGGCGCCGCGTACCGCGACCGCGGCGGCCGCGAGGTCGTCGACCACTACGGGAAGCCCGTCCGCGTCGGCAAGGCGATCCGCAACATCGCCGGCGTGATCGAGATGGGGTACGGCGTCCTCGCCGTCAGGGGCGCCGACCGCGTCGAGTTCGTCGACAACGCCGTCTCCAACCGCGTCCCGACCGAGGACGGGGAGGGGACGTACGCCCTCCTGCTCGACCCGCAGGGCGGGATCGAGGCGGACATGTACGTGTACAACGCCGACGAGCGACTGCTCGTCTTCCTCCCCCGGAGCGCGCCGAGTCGGTCGCCGCCGACTGGGCGGAGAACGTGTTCATTCAAGACGTCGAGATCGACGACGTCTCCGACGAGTTCGGCGTGTTCGGCGTCCACGGCCCCAAGTCGACCGAGAAGGTCGCCTCCGTCCTCGGCGGGCCGGGCGCCCCCGAGGAGCCGCTCTCGTTCGTCCGCGGGTCGATGGTCGACGCCGGTGTCACCGTGATCGCGACGGACGCGCCGCTCGGCGAGGAGGGGTACGAAATCGTCTGCGCCGCCGCCGACGCGGGAGACGTGTTCGACACCCTGATCAACCGCGGACTCAACGCCGCCCCGTTCGGCTACCGCACGTGGGACGCTCTCGCGACCGAGGCCGGGACGCCCCTCTTCGAGCACGAGCTGGCGGGGACTGTCCCCAACGTCCTCGGCCTCCGGAACGCGCTCGACTTCGAGAAGGGGTGTTACGTCGGGCAGGAGGTCGTCTCGCGCGTGGAGAACCAGGGGCGACCGAGCCGCCGGCTCGTCGGCCTCGAACTCGACGGCGTCGCCGAGGCGGTCGCCGACCTCGACGCGAACGCGGACCCGCGGGGGATCGACGACGCGCTCCCCGCGCCCGGCGCAGCCGTCTTCGACGGCGACGAGGCGATCGGCGAGGTCACCCGGGCCGCGGTCGGCCCCGCGACCGACGTCCCGATTGCCCTCGCGCTCGTCGGGTTCGACGCCGACCGCGACGGGGTCACCGTCCGCGTCGACGGCGACGAGGTCCCGGTGACCGCCGTCGACCTCCCGTTCGTCGACGGGAGCGCGGGGTCCGCCCGACTGCCGACGTACCCTGAGCTGCGCGCCTGAGACGGACGAGAGCGGCCGCGAGGCCGTCGAATCCACTCACACGACGAAGTCGACCGCCGAGTAGAGGACGAACCCGAGCGAGAACGCGCCGGCGAGCGAGCCGACCCACGCGAGCACCGTGTACCCCATCTTCCTCCGGCTCACGCCCGCGTCGCCGGCGGCGTAGCCCGCGCCGACGATCGCGGAGACGATGATCTCGTTGAACGACACGGGGATCCCGAAGGCGACGGCGGTCTGCGCGATCGCGAACGAGGGGATGAGCGCCGAGATCGACCGCCGCGGCCCCATCGAGGCGTAGTCCTGCGCGAGCGCCTTGATCATCCGTGGCGCGCCCGTCCACGACCCGGCCAGCAGCCCAGCGCCCCCGCCGACGAGCAGCGCCCACAGCGGGACCCCGACCTCGCTGAAGATCGGGACGAGCGGGCCGATCGCGAGGCCGACCTGCGAGCCCCCCGCCGAGAACGCGACGAGGCCCCCCATCGCGAGCAGGAACCGCCGCTGGGCGCCCTCGCGGTCGCGGCCGAGGTCGGCGTACACGGCGACCGCGACCAAGGCGGCGATCGCGAGGCTCACCGCGGGCGCCCCCGCGCCGCCGATCCCGAGCCCCGACCCGAGGACGCTCGCGACCGAGGCCTGCTCGCCGGCGGGACCGAGCAGCGCGAACCCGACGTTCGCGAGGATCGCGCCGACGAGTCCGGCGAGGACGGCCGTGAGCGGCCGTTCGGGCAGCGACTCGCCGGTGAGCATCCGGGCGACGCCGTAGGCGACGCCGCCGCCGACGAACGGGGTGAGCACCCACAGCGTCGCGATCTCGGCGTACTTCGGCCACGCCGGGTCGCCGCCCAGCGCGAGGCCGACGCCGACGACCGCCCCGGTCACGGTGAACGCCGTCGCGATCGGGTACCCCGCGAACACGCCGATCGCGACTAGCGCGGCGGCCGTGACGAGCGCGACGATGGCCGCCGCCGCCGTGAGCGTCACGCCGCCGATCAGTTCGGTGCCGACCGCCTCCGTCACGTTCGCGCCCTGGAGTATCGCGCCGAGCAGCCCGAGGACGCCGACGATCAGGCCGGCGCGCATCACGGAGATGGCGTTCGCGCCGACCGCGGGGGCGAACGGGGTCGAGCCGGAGGAGCCGGCGCCGATCGACCACGCCATGAAGAGGCTGGCCGCGGCGGCGACGAACAGGGTCGCAACGGTGACGACGACCATCAGTTCCGCCCGTCGTTGTACCCCTCGTTCAGCCCGGTCACCGTGCGCCGGACGAGGAGGAACCCGAAGAAGAACAGCCCGAGAAGACCCACCAATAAGAGCACGAACAGCGGTTGGACCGGGAGCATACGCTCGAATCCGTCGGCACGCGGTTATAACTTTCGAGCTAGCCGGTCGCGCCCCTCCGAGCCGCGGCCGCCCGCGGGCGCTCGGAGCGATGACTAAAACGCGTCTTTGTCCCTCGGCCACGTATATGTCGGTACCCGCACTACGTGTAGTCGCGACCCCCGCTTCGGCCCTCACACGCTCGAACACCCCGGTCGACCCGCCGGCCGGTCGGACTCGCGGCCGCTCCCTCCCCTGCCCGGAACCCCTCCCCGGCCGCTCCGCCCGACCGCCGGCGTCCGCGCCCACACCCGCGTCGATTCGGGTCCGCCACCGTGCACACGATCGTCGACCGGTCCGGCCGCACGCGGGGCGTCGCGATCGGTCCCCGCCGCGTTCGACCCTCCCGCTACTCCTCGCCCCCTCCCGCGATCCGGAACGTCTCGAAGACCTCGCCGTCCGGCGTCACCAGCCTCCCGTCAAGTCCGCTCCCGTCTTCCGACGCGATCAGCTCCGCGTGCGCCGGCCGGTTGCCGCGCGGCTGCGCGTGGCTGCCCGGGTTCAGTATCGGAAGCCCGCCCGAGTCGTCGAACCGCGGGCGGTGGCTGTGGCCGCAGATCACGGCGTCCGCGTCGCGGCCGCGACCGAGCATGACGAGCCCGGTGTCGCCGCTGCGGTGGCGGTGCGTGACCGCGAACCGGACGCCCGCGTACTCGACGGTCCGCACCTCGGGGACCCGGTCGCGGATCGCCGCGTCGTCGTTGTTGCCGTAGACGGCCCGGAGGCTCGCGGCGGCCGACCCAAACGCGTCCAGGACCGGCTCGCGGTAGAAGTCGCCGGCGTGGATCACCAGCTCCGCCTCGCGGACCGCCTCCGCGGTCCGTCCCTGGAGCTTCGACTCCTCGCGTGCGTGCGTGTCGGAGACGACGACGAGCATACCGACCGTCGGCGCCGCCGTGGTTTAAAAAGCGCGCCTGCCGGGATGGCGTCGCCGGCGGCTCTGCCGCCGGCTGCTAGAGGCGCTACGCGCCTCCCTGCGTGCCGATGAGCGCCCGAAGGGCGCGAATCGCACGCGCGAGGGAGTCGGCCGACCGTAGGGAGGCCGACGAGGCTGGGGAGGGTGAGGTGCGGTGCCGTGCGGGGCGGGACTCAAAGGGGCAGTCGCCGGCGGCTTCGCCGCCGGCTGCCCGTGGCGCGTAGCGCCACGCTGCCGCGAGGACGGCGCAGACGACGTGAGCACCGCAGCGAGTGAGCGGAGCGAACGAGCGAGGAGCGCAACGAGTGTGCGCCGTCCTCGCGGCTGGGGCTTTGGAGCTGTTCATAATCGATTCATCAGCAGCCATTTATAAGCGAGCGGCTGGGGCTTTGGCGGTATCGTCCGTCGGTCCGCAATCAGCTATTTATAAATGACAACTGGCAACATCGCCTTTATTGAAACCCGATCAGTCCTAAATCGCATCGTAAAGCGCCGCCCGCCGCCTGTCTAAGTCGAACGCGGCCTCGGGCGCGTCGAGCCGGTCGAAGAAGGCGAACGCGTCGGCGCCCGCTCCCTCGGCGTGGCCGATCAGCGCCTCGATCGACGCCCGATTCAGCGCGAACGACTCCAGCTTCCCGCAGCAGAGCGCCAGCGCGACGCCCGCCTCGCCGGACGGGAACGCGGGGTCGACCGCCGACAGGTCGGGATCGTCGGGCACTCCGTCCGCGACCCCCGCCTCGTCGGCCGCGCCCTCGAAGCCCGCCTCGTCCGCGGCGACGACTCGCAGACAGCGCGTACAGATCGCGGCCGCGTCGGCCGGGGCGTACTCGCGGAGCGCGGACGGCACGGCGAACGCGACGACGTCGGCGTCGCAGTGTGGACAGGACACGCTCGTCGCTACGAGCGGGTCCGAGTAAAAGTCGACGGCAGAGAGAGAGAAGCGGCGACCGACGCGGGAGCGGTGATGGCGGTTCGGGAGCCGACGCGCGACGGGCTATCGGTCGGGGAGCCGTCAGTCGGCGGGCTCGGGCTCTTCGGTCTCCGCGGCCGCGACCGCGGCGTCCTCTTCGGCCTCTTCCTTCTCCTCTTCCTCCTTTTTCGCCTTGATCTTCTTCATGCGGAAGATCTCCTCGCGCTCCTGCTCTTCGAGCTTCTGCTCGATGTACTCCTGGTTCTCGTAGAGGGTCGGGAGCAGGGTGAACTCCAGGGCGTTCACGCGGCGCTTCGTGGTCTCGATCTCCGTGAGCATTTTCTTCATCGCCGTTTCGACCTCGGCCGCGAGGATGATCTTCTCTAACAGCTCCTCGTAGGCATCGGCCGCCTCGTCGATGCGCGCCGAGGAGCCGAGCAGGCCGTAGCCGCGCTCGTCGAGGCTCTTTTTCACCTTCGAGGACTCGATCTGCGGGACCACGACGCCCATGATGTTCTTCGACTGGGTCGTGATCTCGGGGTGCTCTTTCAGCGCCGCGGCCGCGCCGCGGACGGCCACGTCGCCCTCCATCGCGCGGGCCATGTCGATCTTGCGCTGGGCCGTCTCGTAGTTCTCGGAGACCTCGGACCGGACGTCCTGCGCCTGGTCGAGGATGTCCATGAACTCCATGATGAGCCCGTCGCGCTTCTGTTCGAGCGTGTCGTGGCCGCGCTCGGAGAGCTCGATGCGGTCCTCGATCGCCATCAGGTTCTTCCGCGTCGGTTTGACGTCCTTGGCCATCTTGGGGGAAGGTTCCGCTCCGAGGCGGATAATTCTTTTCAGACGCGTCGGTTCGGCGGGCCGGCGAGGGGGGATCGATCCGGCCTCGTCGACGGGCGATTTCCGGCGACGCCGTCGCTACCGAGCGAGCGTGCGACGGGCGTCAAAAAGTGAGCCGAGACGTTAGTCGGCCGCTTCGACGACTTCGCGCTCGGCGTCGTCCTCGCGGTAGTGCTCCTCGATGAACTCCTCGTCGATCCGGTTGAGGGCGTCCTTCGGCAGCATCGAGAGGAGGTCCCAGCCGATCTCCAGCGTCTCCTCGATGTCGCGGTTCGTCTCGAAGCCCTGGTCGATGAACTCCGACTCGAACGCGTCCGCGAAGTCGAGGTACTGGTTGTCCAGCTCCGACAGCGCCTCGCGACCGACGATGTTCACGAGGTCGCGGAGGTCCTCGCCCTCCGCGTACGCCGCGAACATCTGGTCTTTCACGTCGGCGTGGTCGGCGCGGGTGAGCCCCTCGCCGATCCCGTCGTCCATCAGCCGCGACAGGCTGGGGAGGACGTTGATCGGCGGCTGGAGGCCCTGGCTGTTCAGGTCGGGGTCGACGTAGATCTGCCCTTCCGTGATGTACCCGGTCAGGTCCGGGATCGGGTGGGTGTCGTCGTCGCCCGGCATCGTGAGGATCGGGATCTGCGTGACCGAGCCGTCGCGGCCCTTGATCCGGCCGGCGCGCTCGTACAGCTGCGCCAGGTCAGTGTACATGTACCCGGGGTACCCGCGGCGGCCGGGCACCTCCTCGCGGGCCGCCCCGATCTCGCGGAGCGCCTCGCAGTAGTTGGTCATGTCCGTCAGGATGACGAGGACGTGGTAGTCCTTCTCGAAGGCGAGGTACTCGGCCGTCGTCAGGACCATCCGCGGCGTGACCGTCCGCTCGACGGCGGGGTCGTCCGCGAGGTTCATGAAGACCACCGAGCGCTCCAGGGCGCCGGTGCGCTCGAAGTCCTCCATGAACTCGTTGGCCTCCTCCTGGGTGATCCCCATCGCGCCGAAGATGACGGCGAACTCGGAGCCCTCCTCGTCGTCACCGCCCTCCTCCTCTTCGGGCACGCTGGCCTGTCGCGCGATCTGCATCGCCAGCTCGCTGTGCGGCTGGCCGGAGCTGGAGAAGATCGGGAGCTTCTGCCCCCGGACGAGCGTGTTCATCCCGTCGATCGCGGAGACGCCCGTCTCGATGAACTCCTCGGGGTACTCCCGGGAGTAGGGGTTGATCGCCGCGCCGACGATGTCCTGTCGCTCCTCGGGGACGATCTCCGGGCCGTCGTCGATGGGGCGGCCCGAGCCGTCCAGCACCCGCCCGAGGAGGTCCTCGGTGACGGGCATCTTCATCGTCTCGCCCAGGAAGCGGACGGACGCGTCTCTGTCGATGCCTGAGGTGCCCTCGAAGACCTGGATCGCGACCACGTCCTCCGAGGATTCGAGCACCTGCCCGCGCAGCGTCTCCCCCTGTGCCGTCTCGATCTCGACGATCTCGTCGTAGCCGATCGCCTCGTCGACCTCGGCGTACACGAGGGGACCGCTGATCTCGGTGATGGTTTGATACTCTTTCATGGTCAGTAGAGGCTCCGGAGCTCCTCGGTGATCTCGGCTTTGAGATCCTCGACGTACTCCTCGTAGTCCTCTTGCACGCCGATGCGGTTAATCCGCGGGGCCGACTCGATGTCGATGATCTCCTCGACCGGGACGCCGGCGTCGAGCGCGTCGAACGCCTCGTCGTTGAACGTCTGGATCGTCGTCAGCATGAGGTACGTCTTCTCCGGGGGACAGTACGTGTCGACCGGGTGGAACGCGTTCTGCTGGAGGTACGCCTCGCGCAGGTAGCGCGCGACCTCCAGGGTGAGCTGCTGGTCGTCGGGCAGGGCGTCCTTCCCGACGAGCTGGACGATCTCCTGCAGCTCCGTCTCCTCGTCGAGCACGTCGACCGCCCACTGGCGCCGCTCGGCCCAGTCGTCGGCGACCTCCTCTTCGAACCAGGGGTCCAGCTGGTCCTTGTACAGCGAGTAGGACTCGTTCCAGTTGATCGACGGGAAGTGGCGGCGCTCCGCCAGGTCCGCGTCGAGCGCCCAGAACGTCTTCACGATCCGCAGCGTGTTCTGGGTGACCGGCTCGGAGAAGTCGCCGCCGGGCGGCGACACCGCGCCGATCGCCGAGACGGAGCCCTCCGTCCCGTTGATGTTCTCGAAGTAGCCGGCGCGCTCGTAGAACTGCGCGAGCCGGGCGGCGAGGTACGCGGGGTACCCCTCCTCGCCGGGCATCTCCTCCAGCCGGGAGGAGATCTCGCGCATCGCCTCCGCCCACCGCGAGGTGGAGTCGGCCATCAGCGCCACGTCGTACCCCATGTCGCGGTAGTACTCGGCGATCGTGATCCCCGTGTAGATACAGGATTCACGCGCCGCGACGGGCATGTTCGAGGTGTTCGCGATGAGCGAGGTGCGGGCCATCAGCGGGTTGCCGTTGGCCGGGTCCTCGAGCTCCGGGAAGTCCTCGATGACCTCGGTCATCTCGTTGCCGCGCTCGCCGCAGCCGACGTAGACGATGATGTCCGCGTCGGCGTACTTCGCGAGCTGGTGCTGAGTGACCGTCTTCCCGGAGCCGAACGGGCCGGGAATCGCGGCCGTCCCGCCCTTCGCGATGGGGAACAGCCCGTCGAGGATGCGCTGCCCGGACACCAGCGGCGTCCGGGGCGTCTTCTTGTCCTCCGCGGGGCGGGCCTCGCGCACCGGCCACTCTTGGTGCATCGAGACCTCCTCGCCGTTGTCGAGCTCGACGACCGTCTCGGTCACGTCGAAGCTGCCGGCCTCGGCGGCGACGACCTCGCCGCCCTCGTAGTCCGGCGGCACCATGACCTTGTGGTCGATGGTGACCGTCTCCTCGACGACCCCGACGATGTCGCCGGGCTCGACGACGTCGCCTTCCTCGACCTCGGGCTCGAACTCCCACTCCTCCTCGAGGTCGATGCCGGGCGCGTCGACCCCGCGGTCGAGGTAGGGGCTCCCCATCTTGCCCTCCAGCACGTCCAGGGGGCGCTGAACGCCGTCGTAGATGGCGTCCAGCATCCCCGGGCCGAGGTCGACCGACAGCGGCTCGCCCGTGTTCTCGACGGGTTCGCCGGGGCCGACGCCGGAGGTCTCCTCGTACACCTGAACGGTCGTGAGGTCGCCCTCGATCTCGATCACTTCCCCCATGAGCCCTTCGTCGCCGACGTAGACGACGTCGTTCATGCGGGCGTTGAGATCGCGGGCGGTCACGACCGGACCGCTCACGCTCTGAATGACGCCGTTGTCCGTCTCGGCGTCGGTTGTGTCTGCTTTGCTCATATTAGTCGTCTTCCTCCATCAGGTCGATGCCGATGGCGCGTTTGATCTGGTCGCGCAGCCCGCCGCTGCCGGCGCCGGAGCCGCCCAGCGTCACGAGGACCGGCTCGATGCTCCCCTCCACCGCCTCGCGGGTCCCCCGCGAGAGGTGGTCGAGGTCGTCGTCGTGCATCACGATGATGCCGACGCCCTCGTCGTCGAGCGTCCGCTCGACGGCGTCGTCGAGCTTCTCGTCCTTCTCGTCGTCCGGCACGTTCTCGAACTCCCGGACGCCGGCGAGACGGAATCCGGTCGTGAACTCCGGGCTGCCGACGACCGCTATCTCCTGGCTCATGTTATCACCAGCTCCGATTCGATCTCGTCGGGCGAGAGGCCGGCCTCCTTCCCGCGGGCTATCGCCCGGATGTTCTCCGTCTCGCGCTCCTTCGCGAGGATGTAGGAGATCACCGGGGTGACCGACACCGGGTGGATCGTGCCGAGCCGGTCGCCGTACGCGAGCAGGGCGCCGTCGATCGCGTGTTCGAACGCGATGAGGCTGTCCGCCTCCTCGAGCTCGCGTAACGCGGGCCCGAGCTCGTCGCCGTACTGGCTGTCGCCGATGTACTCGACCAGCTCGTCGAGGTTCTGCGCCAGCCGCGCGAGCGACGACCGGGTGAACAGGTCGCCGCCCTCGATGAAGTACGCCGCGGGATCGATGTCCGCGCCCGAGCGGGCGAGCCGGAGCGCGTTCGTCGCGTTCCGGAAGTCCACCTCAGCCTTGAGGAACGCCTCGTACTGCCGGGTCGGCTCGTCGCCGCCGAGCCCGGAGAGGAGCCGCTCGTAGAACGCGCGGTCGACCGCGTTCTCCAAGGGCACCAGCACGTCCGTCTCCTCGTACTCCGCGTACGCCGCCCGGAGCGGCTCCCCGTAGATCGTGTCCTCGAGGACCTCGATCACGGCGTCGATCGAGTCCGCCTCCAGCAGCCGGCGGATCCGGCGGTCGTCGAACTCGCCGGCGCGGATCAGGTCGACCTCGACGGCCGACTGGTCCGCGTCGGTGTAGACGCCGCGGATGACCGTCTTCACGTTCCAGGCGTCGAACTTCCGGAGGTACCGGGCGATGAGGTCGTACAGCGGCCCCTCGCTCCAGTCGAGGATCGCGTCGAACTGCTCGGCGAGGTTGCGGTTCAACGCGTACTCGATCAGGTCCACGCCGCCGTGGCGGCTGCCGAGGGCGTTGATCTCCGCGCCGTAGCTCGACTCCTCCATGAACCGGGCGATCTCGGCCGGCCCCATCCGGGTGAGCTTGCGGTACTCCTCGTCCCCGTAGAGGCTGCCGCGGCGGGCACGAACCCGCGCGACGACGTACTCGGGGTTCGAGCTACCGGCGGCGCTCATTGGTCGAACAGCCGCTCCGAGATGTTCTTCAACTCGTCGTCCCAGACGGACTCCAGGACCGAGTCGAACGTGTTGTTCACGCGAACGCGGGAGGTGTCGCTCTCGGCGACGACGCCGCCGAGACAGTCGATCTCGCCGTCGACCTCGGCGTTGCGGTCCGCGACGAGCTCCTCGAGCAGCTCGACGTCCTCGGCGCGGGTGTAGACGGCGACGTCCTCGTCGTCGTCGAACTCCGCGAGGCTCGCGTCGAGTAAGGCCTCGGTGAGCTCGCGGCGGTCGTCGCCGTCGAGGCCGGCGATCGCCGCCTCGACGTCGTCGCGGACGTCCTCTAAGACGTCGCGGCGGGCGCCCAGCCGCTCCTGTTTGGCCTCGAGCTTCGCCGAGGAGAGCGTCTGTTCGCGCTCCTGGTCGATCTGGCTCTCGACCTCGGCGAGCCGCTCCTCGCGGATCCGCTCCGCGTCGGCCTCGGCGTCGGCGAGGATCTCGTCGGCCTCCGCCTCGGCCTGTTCGCGGATCTCCTCCGCACGCGCGCGGGCCTCATCTTCAACGTCCTCAACGACGGTTTCCAAACTCATTGGTTGAAAAACGCTGGAGAGTTACCCGACGATGAAGACGACGACGAGCGCGAGAATGACGATCGTCTCGGGAAGGACCGTCAGGATGAGCCCGTTGACGAAGAGGTCGTCGTCCTCGGCCATCGCGCCGACGGCGGCCGACCCGATACCGCGCTCCGCGTAGCCTGCGCCCAGCGCCGCGAGCCCGACGGCGAGCGCCGCCGCGGCGTTGGGGTCAGTCAGCGTTCCACCGGTCGACAGTACGAGGTTCCCGAGTTCGTTGGTAGCTTCAAACATTGGTAGTAGTTGCTGTTGCTCGTCTCCGAACGGTTGCTATTTGCCCCTACAGGAGTCATAAAGCTTCCCAAAACGACCGAACGGAATCCGGGAGAACGGCGGGGAAAGCGGCGGCTGCTGCGGTCAGATACCCGACGGAATTGCCGGGTTCGACCGCACGCGAAGCGACGAGACCGAGCGGCGACCGACGACCGGTCGGGTCGTCAGTCGTCGCGGGTGTACTTCCGGTCGCGGCCGAACGGCAGGTACGCGCGGCCGCCGCCCTCGTAGAAGTTCCCGAAGAACTCCACGTACTCGAGGCGGACCGCCTGGATGCCGGCGGAGGTGACCCCGAGCAGGAGGACGACGAGGTGGCCGACGAGCGCGACGACGACGCCGCCGACGAGCGCGACGACCCCGACGAGACCGATCGAGGCGGGGTCGAACGCCGTGGTGATCCCCGCGAAGACGAGCTCGTAGTCCGCGGTGTTTTGCACCTCGGCGAGGTAGTCCGCGCTGAAGATGAAGTGGAAGCTCCCGTCGCCGCCGTCGTCGATGTACGCGCCGAACGCGAGCAGGTTGACCGCCAGCGCCATCCCGCCCTTCGCGAGCAGGACGGCCATGAGCCGGGCGTACGAGATGACGTTGACGACGGGCGAGAGGAACTCGGCCAGCTCCGGCGGCTCGCCGATCCCGAGCAGGACGAGTCCGAGCACCGCGGCGGCCGCGCCGGCCCAGCCGACCAGGACCGGGAACCCGCTGAACGAGACGGCGCCGAACGTCAGGGTCGAGACGGCCTCGAACAGGAAGTCGGGCTTCGAGTTGGGGAACACTTGGCTGAAGATCCAGATCCACGCGCCGTTGAGGATCAGCAGCCACGAGCCGGCCTCGTAGACGGCGTGTTTCACGTCGTGCTGCTGGGCGGTACTCACGAACGAGAGGACGTGGCCGATGTTGAGGTGGACGATGCCGAACACCACGCTCACGACGAGGAACGAGAGCCCCCAGTCGAGGTCGGCGGGCGAGAGGCCCTTCCCCTCGACCGGCCAGTGGATCCCGAGCAGCTGGTAGGCGTGGTAGCCGAACAGGTCGATACCGTAGTAGATGCCGAACAGTATCGTGAAGCCGCCGGCCCACATCGCGACGGAGCCGAGTTCGCGGAACGCGCCGTCGAACTTCGAGTACATGAAGAGCCCGATGGCGGCGTAGAGGACGCCGTAGCCGACGTCGCCGATCATGAACCCGAACATCGCCGGGAACGTGAGGAAGACCAGAAGCGTCGGGTCGAACTCCGAGTACTTCGGCCGCCCGAACGCCTGAACGAGCAGTTCGAACGGACCGGCCGCGCTCCCGTTGTCCTGGACGACCGGCGGGTCGTCGGAGCCGTGGGCCGCGTGGCCGCCGTCGGTGGCGACCGCCGTTTCCGTCTCGCGTTCCGCGTCCGCGACGCCCTCGTTCGCGGATCCGTCACCCTCGCCGTCGACCGACTCGGTGTGGTGGTCGCCGTCGGGGGTGAACGAGGCGCGCTCGAGCTCCTCGACCTCGACGTGGTCGCCGACGGCGTCGACGACCGCCGCCTCGAAGTCGGGGTACGTCTCGGTCGGCACCCACCCCTCGGCGACGAACGCGTTCTCGGTGGTCGCAAAGGAGAGCGGCGCCTCCTTCTTTTCGGCCTCGATAGTGAGCTCCTCCTCGGCGCGAAGCAGGAAGCCGGCCGCCTCCTCCTTCACCGATTCGAGCTCGCTCTCGACGGCGTCGAGCTCGTCGCGGAGGTCGGCCTGCTCGGCCTCCAGCTCCGCGACGTACTCCTCGGGGCTCGCGTCCGCGTCGGGGACGTCGAGCAGCGCGATGTCGACGCCGACGAGCGCGTCCTGAACGACGCCCTCGGCGTCCGGGTCGGTCGGCCGCGCGACGATGGCGACCACGTCGCCGCCGACGAAGACGTCGAAGACGTCGATCGAGTCGGCGTCTTCGAGCGCGGCCTCGACGGCCGCGGGCTTGGCCTCGCCGACGACGACCTCGACCGAGTCGTAGCCGCGCAGGTACTCGAGGTCGATCCCGAGCTCCGCGAACGGCTCCAGCCGGTCGATCTCCTCCTGCCGGTCCCGGATCGCGGTCTGGAGCTCGTCGCGCTCGTCGTTGAGCTCGTTGACCCGCTCGCGGACGCGCTCCAGCTCGTCGACGAGCTCGTCGTCGTCCAGCGACCGGGCGACGTCGGCGTCCTCGGCGTCGACGTCGAGGATGCTCTCCAGCGAGCGGACCGTCACGAGGCGCTCGTTAACGGCCTCGGCGCCGTCGAGCGAGGTCCCCGGCTCGAACCCCTCGTACCGGTCGTCGTAGTCCGTGACGTGCAGGGAGTGGTGGGCGTACGCCGCCTCGATGACGTCGTCGATGACGCGCTTCGAGCCCGTCACCGACACCCGGCTCATCTGCTCAGGCCTGAGCATCCACCGCCTCCTCGGCCTGGTCGTGAACCGCCGCCTCGAACCGCTCGACGGCGTAGTCGACGGCCGATTCCACCCGGTCGCGGGCCTCGCGTTCGAGCTCGTCGCGGTCTTCGCGCCCCGATTCGAGGATCTCCTCGCGCCGCTCCTCGATCTCCTCGCGGGCCGCTTCGAGCCGCTCTTGGGCCTCGGCCTCCGCCTCCTCCTCGGCCTCGGCGCGGATCTCGTCCGCGCGCTCTCGAGCTTCGGCGAGGCGCTCCTCGGCGTCCGACTCCGCGTCCGCGATGATCTCGTCCGCCTCCCGTTCGGCCTCCTTGATCGAGTTGAGCACCTCTGGTCTCGCCATGCTACTAATCGCCTGAAACTCTACAAGCGACGTATAAGGTGTTTGCGAAAGCCCGCGGGGTCGCGCGCCGATTCCGAGGAGATTCCGGACGAGTTACGGACCGAACGCGGCCGACGCGTCGTCCGGATCCGGGCGCCGCCGCCTACATTTAAGTAGCAGTCGCCGGACCCACACCGTATGGCAACGGTGTATGCGGTCGCGTCGGCGAAGGGTGGCGTCGGGAAGACCACCACGACCGCCGCGCTGGCGACGATTCTGGCGGACTCGGGCGCCGACGTCGTCGCGATCGACGCCGACCTCGGCATGGCGAACCTCGCGGGCGCCGTCGGGGTGACCCCCGGCGAGACCACCCTCCACGACGTCCTCGCCGGCGAGGCGGACCCGGAGGCGGCGGTCCGCGAGGGGCAGTCCGGCCTCCGGGTCGTCCCCGGCGCGACCGACCTCGACGCGTACGCGGCCGCGGACCCCTCGGGGCTCCGCCGGGCAATCGAGGCGTTCGACGACGCCGACTACGTGTTCGTCGACGCGGGCGCCGGGCTCTCGCACGACTCCACGATGCCGCTCGCGATCGCCGACGAGACGCTGCTCGTCTCGACCCCGGAGCGGAGCGCCCTCGGCGACACCGAGAAGACGCGACAGCTGACCGAGCGGCTCGGCGGGACCGTCGCGGGCGCCGCGATCACCCGCGTGACGGACGACGCCGACGAGGTGGTCACGACCCTGCTCGACGCCCCCGTCCTCGGGCGGGTCCCGGACGACGAGGCCGTGGCCCGGGCCGCGGCGGCGAACCGCCCGCTGCTCGACGCCGCGCCCGACGCGCCGGCGACGCGGGCGTACAGAGACCTGGCCCGAGCGCTGACCGGCGCGGACGTCGACGGCGCGGGCCTCGACGAGCCCGCGGCCGACGCGGCGACCGTCGCCGGAGCGCGCGCGGGCGACATCGCGGACTCCGGCGCCGCGGAAGACGGCGCCGCGGACGCGGACGAAGTCGTCGAAGAGACCGAAAGCGACGACGAAGACGAGGTCGAACCGGACGCGACACAGGACGACGCGGTGATCGTCGACGACGATGAGCCGGCCGACGACGACGCGCCGGCCGACGACGGGGACGGCGACGACCGAGCGGAAGCGGACGAGCGGGACGGTGTCGAACGCGGAGACGACGAGGATATCATCGTCGCGGACCCCGACGCGACCGGGGTGACGGAGCCGGGCGACGGCGACGACATCATCGTCGCGAGCGAGGACGAGGCGGCGGACGCCGATGCGGACGACGCCGGCGACGAGGAGCTGGACTCCGACGACGGCGACGGAGACGAGACCGGCCTCGACGACGCCGTCACGACCGACACCGGCGACAACGCCGTCACCGAAGACGAGGCGACCGCCGGCGACGAGGGCGGTGCCGACGACGAGACCGACGGTGATGACGAAGTCGATAGCGACGAGGACGAGAGCGCCGCCGAGGAGGAGGCGGGCTCGGGCGCGATTCCCGACGCGGACGAGACGGCGCGCGAGTCGACCGACGAGGACGAACCCGCGAGCGACGGCGCCGTCGACGAGGGGCGAGCGGGCGAGGAACCGACGGCGGCGGACGACGACATCGACGACGAGCTCGCCGGCAGCATCCCGTTCCGCGACGACGACTCCGGGACGATGAACACCGTGCTGTCGGAGGAGGACGGCGAGAGCGAGGCGGACGCGGACGGCGAGCAGGCGGCGGACGACGACAGTGGGGCGAACGACGGGAAAACGGCGGACGAGGAAGAGTCGTCTGCCGATGTCGACGACGAGGAGCCGGAGAAGGACGGCGGGTTCTTCAGCCGGCTCCTCGGCCGGTGAGGCCGGCTGAAGAGGGAGGGTTTTCAGCTGGAGAGAACGGACGCGAGAGCCGTTCGGACCGCGGCGGCGCGGTCAGGCCTCCGAGGGGGCGCGGGCGCGGTCGCGGATCAGCTCGCGGATCTCCTCTGGGTCGGTGACCGCCGCGAGCTCTTCACAGGAGACGAGGGCGGTGCCGTCGACGGACTCGCGCTTCTCGTCCTCCTCGGTGAAGTACACCGAGCGGGTCCGTGCCACCTCGCCGATGGAGGACATGATCCGGGCGCGCTTCTCGGCCGCGGCGGTGAACGCCGAGTGGCCGGTGAGCACGCGCGTCGCGGGGCTGTCCTCGTCCTCCGAGACGGCCTTGAAGGGGGCGCGGGCGGTCGGGTGGACGGTGAAGCCGGCGCTCGTGAGCACGCCGAGGACGTGTTCGTCGTCCGGGTCGGCGTCGGGCGCCGAGGGCGTCGGCTCCGAGTCGCGGACCTCGTCCGCGCCGTCGAGCACGTCGACGGGGCTAGAGAACGGCTGGTCGAACAGCTCCTCCAGCTGGATCGCCACCTCGATGGAGGCGTTCATCCCGTCCTCGTACTTCGAGACCGTGCGCCGGGAGACGCCCAGCTCGGTCGCGAGGCGGCCGAGCGACCAGCCGCGCTCCTCGCGCTCGTCGGCGAGCAGGTCGCCGTCGAGGCTGACGTACAGCCCGCCGGGGGCGGCGTAGATGAGCGGCGGCATCCCCTCGACGAACAGGTCGTAGGCGGTGTCCGGGTTGATCACCGGGACGCCGTGCCTGAAGTAGACGACGCCGGGCTTCAGCTCCTCGTCGCGGGTGCGGACCCCGATCACCATCGGCGTCCCCCTGAGGTACTCGCCGAGCCGGCGCATCTCCGCGCCGGTCTCCGCGTCGAGCGCGTCGACGTTACCCAGGATTTTCAGGAGGAGGAGGTCCTCGTCGCGGCGGGCCGCCACGTCGAAGCTCTTGGGCCGGACCGCACACCGGTCGCTGACGAGGAACCCCGCGTCCTCCAGCATCGCGGTGACGTTCCCGATGAGCGCAGTCCGGGACATAGCCGAAACAAGCGGCTCGGCGTATATATGCGTTGTGTCGTCCCGCTCCCGACGAAACTGCCGCCCGCCTGCGATTTTCCGCGTTCGGCACGGGAAACGGTTAAATACTCGACCGGGGCCGAGAGCGCCTTCGCGGTCGGCGGACACCTCCCGGCCGCCCTCGAAAGGGGCTTGACGCGCCGCCACGAACCGCGTCGCATGCCGATCGTCGCCGTCGACGACACCGACTCCCGCGAGCGCGGGATGTGCACGACGTACGTCGCGACGCGGATCGCGGAGCGGCTCGCGGACGACGGGGGGCGAGTCCGCCGACGGCTGCTCGTGCGCCTGAACCCGGCCGTGAAGCACAAGACGCGCGGGAACGCCGCGGTCGCGCTCCACGTCGCCGGCGTCGACGCGGAGCGGGCCGCGACCGTCGCAGTCGAGACGGTCGAGGAGTTCGCCGCGGCCGCGGACCCGCGGACTTCCCCCGGCGTCGTCGTCGCCGACCGCGACGTCGACGGCGACCCCTTCGACCCGACCGGATCGCCGATCCCCGACGAGATTTCCGGGTTCGCCCGCCGCGCGCTCCGCGAGCGGCTCTCCGTCGGGGAGGCGGTCGAGTTGGCCGAGGAACACGGGTTCCGACACGCCGCGGTGGGCTCGGCGGGCGGGGCGGACGGAGCGGACGACGCCGACGCCGTCGCGGGACGGGGGCGGATCGGCGCGCTCGCGGCGGTCGGCGCGCCGGCCGCGTTCGACGACTGGACCTTCGAGCGCATCTCCTACCGCGAGCTCGACCGCTGCGGGACGCCCCGCGACATCGACGCCGAGAGCGTCTTCGCCGCCGCCGACGAGGGGTACCCGACCGTCTGGGACACCGTCGACCGCGAGACCGGCGCGACCGTCTGCGTCCCGAACGCCCCCGGCCCGATCCTCCACGGGATCCGCGGCGACGACCCGGCCGCGTGTCGCGAGGCCGCGGCCGGTATCGACGGCGAGACGGTCGACCGCGCCGCGACGTTCCTGACGAACCAGGGCACCGACGCGCACCTCGCGCCCGGTCGGATCGGCGACCTCCGCGACGGCGCCGGCTACCGCGTCGCGGGCGTGGTGGCGAGCGCGCCGGAGACGAGACAGGGGGGGCACGTCCACGTAGAGGTCGCGAGCGACGCCCCCGGGGACGGGGCGAGCGAGGGCGGTCCGGCCGCGGACCGCGACACCCTCCGCGCCGTCGCGTTCGCGCCCACGGGGCGGTTCCGCGACCGGGTGCGCGCGCTCCGGCCGGGCGACCGCGTTACCCTCTGCGGCGAACACGAGGTACGAGAACACGAGGTGCGGGAACACGAGGTGCGAGACGACGCGGACGGGTCCGAGAACACGCTGAAGCTGGAGAAGTTCGCCGTCCGCGACCTCGTCCGAACGGCGCCCGCGGTGCCGACGTGTCCCGACTGCGGGCGGTCGATGTCCTCGGCGGGGAGCGGGCAGGGGTACCGGTGTCGCGACTGCGGGACGAGCGCGCCGGGGAAGGCCGCGGAACCGATCGAGCGCGACCTCGAAGCCGGGTGGTACGAGGTGCCGCCGAGCGCGCGCCGCCACGTCGCGAAGCCCCTCGTCCGCGGCGGGTTCGACGCGCCGACGCACCCGGAGCGGTGAGGCGGGCCCGTCACTCCCGCGACCGGCCCACCCGAACCGATGAAGTGCCTCGGCCGCGAGCGACCGCTGTGACCGGTATCGTCTTCCACGCGACGGAGCGGCGCGACGCGGTCGTCGAGTTCTACCGCGAGCGGCTCGGCGCGACCGTGCGGCTCGAACAGCCCGACTGCACGATCCTGGCGTTCGACGGGTTCCTGTTCGGCTTCTGCGAGCGCGACGAGGCCGACGACTGCGGGATACTCACCTTCGTCTACCCGGACCGAGAGGGGGTCGACGCCGCCGCCGGTCGGCTGGGCGACGCGGTCGTGAAAGAGCCGAGAGAGAACGAGACGTACGGCATTTACCAGTGTTTCGCCGAGGACCCGGAGGGCCGGACCGTCGAGTGTCAGGTCTTCTTGGACGACAGCGTCGACATCGAGTAGGCCGGAGAGAACGGCGTTCGAGACGGCTACTCGTCGAGCGTGCGCTCGTCGCGCCACGCGGCCGCGCGCTCCTCGGCGGCCTCGCGGTCGTCGAACCGCTCCCGCTCGTAGGCCGACTCGTCGGCCGCCTGCTCCATCACGTCGAGGCGGACGACGAAGCCCCCGCCGCGCGCTCGCGGAGCCTGACGGTCGCGTACCCGTCCGACCGCTCCCACTCGGTGACCGTGCCGTCGTCGCGCTCCAGCGACCAGCTCATATCCGGGCGGACGCGCCCCGCGGCTAAAGCGGTGCGGTTCCGCGGTCGCGGCGCGGCGCCGGGTTCGGCGGGGCGGGTCGCGGCCGAGTCAGTCGCCCGCGCTCGGCGACCGCTCGGCGCTCGACGACCGCTCCGGGGCCGGCGTGGCGGCGTAGCCGCACACCGGGCAGACGACGTAGCCGAGCGAGTCGTACGGCACCGACGTCGAGGGGGCGCTCACGTCGCACTCGGGGCAGTCGAACGTCGCGGCGTTCTCGGTTGACATGCTATCGCGTAGCGACCGATCCGCCGTAGTTATGCGCCGCTTGCTGCCCGGTCAACGCCACCCTACTTATATACCGCGTCCGAACTCCGGCGCGTGACCGACGACGCACACGCGGACCGGTCGGGGGGAGAGCGACTGACCGACGCGCACGAGCGACGACGCGAACGGGCCGCGCGGCGGCTGGACGAGGTCGACGCGGCGGGGCTGGTCGCGTTCCCGAGCCGCAACCTCCAGTACCTCACCGGCTTCGCCGAGGAGCCCGGCGAGCGGCACTTCTTCCTCGTGCTCCCGGCCGCGAGCGCGGCCGACCCGGAGCCCGCGCTGCTCGTGCCGGCGCTGTACGAGACGCAGGTCCGGGAGGCGACGGGTATCGCCGAGATACGGACGTGGAGCGACGGCGACGACCCGGTCGCGGCGACGCGCGACCTGCTCGCGGACCGCGGGCTCGACGCGGGGCGGCTGCTCGTCGACGACACGATGTGGGCGCGGTTCACGCAGGACCTCCGCGCGGCGGCGCCCGACGCGACGTGGGGGCTCGCGAGCGAGGCGCTCGCCGACCTGCGGGTCCGGAAGGACGAGGCCGAGCTGGCGGCGCTCCGCGAGGCGGCCGCGGTCGCGGACGCGGTCGTCGGCGACCTCCGCGAGCTGGGCGCCGACGCGGTCGGGATGACCGAGGCCGAACTCGCCGATCGGATTTCGGACCGACTCGCGGAGCGCGGCGGGCGCGGCGTCAGCTTCGAGACGGTGGTCGCGGCGGGCGAGAACGGCGCGAAGCCCCACCACGGCCACGGGGACCGCGAGATCCGCGCGGGCGAGCCGGTCGTCTTAGACTTCGGGACGCGCGTCGACGGCTACCCCTCCGACCAGACGCGGACGCTCGCCTTCGGCGGCGAGCCGAGCGAGGCGTACCGGGAGGTCCACGAGGTCGTGCGCGAGGCGCAGGCGGCCGGCGTGGAGGCGGTCGAACCGGGCGTCCCCGCGTCGGCCGTCGACCGCGCCGCGCGCGAGGTCATCGAAGCGGCGGGGTACGGCGACGCGTTCGTCCACCGGACCGGCCACGGCGTCGGCCTCGACGTCCACGAGGAGCCCTACCTCGTCGCGGGCAACGACCGCGCGCTGGAGCCGGGGATGGTCTGCTCCGTCGAGCCCGGGATCTACCTCGACGGGCGGTTCGGCTGTCGGATCGAGGACCTCGTGGTCGTCACCGAGGACGGCTGCGAGCGACTGAACCGCACCGACCGCGGCTGGGCGTGACGAGCGCGAGCAGCACCGCTCCTCGGCGAGCGAGACGTGCCGCTCGTCGCCGGAGCGGCGCGAGAGGAAAACGCGGAGACCGGCGTGTCGGCGCCCGACACGCGAATGCGGGAGTCGTGTGCCGTGCCCCCAACCGGAGATTACGGCCGGATAATATAACAGTATTACCGAATTATTTCGGGTGTATTCGCGGAGTCGGACCGAGCCGACGGCGGCCTCGGGGTGCGTCCTCGCGAGTGCGTTCTCACGGGTGCGTCCCCGCGACCCCCCGAGCGGCATCGAAACCATTAGTGTCGCCCGAGCGGAACCGCGGGGCATGAGCGACACAGACGCGGACGAGGGGGACGAGGAGGCTGAAGCGGAGCCGGCCGTCGAACTCGGCGACGGGCCGGACGTGGCCGGCGAGCCGGTCGCCCGCGTCGCGTCGCGGCTCACCTGGCCCGCGACGCGCAGCGACGTCCGCGAACAGGAGGGCGACGCCGAGATCCGAACGCCCGACGGCCCGCAGACGCTCGACGACGTGCTCGCGGAGTCCGAGGTCCCGCTGTTCGAGAGCCGGAGCGACTTCGTCCAAGAAGTCGAGGAGGTCGTCGGCCGCGGCCCGGTCGCGACCGAGTAGGCGTCGAGCGCGACGATTCTATTTATAAACAGCAGCCGAGACGACGAGAGATATTTATAAAACAGCGATCGGCGCGCGCCTCCGAGCGGCCGGAGCGAAGCGGAGGCCGCGAGGAGCACGCGCGAGGGAGTCGCTGGCGCCGGAGCGAAGCGGAGGGGCCAGCGACGAGGCTGGGGAGGTGTGAGGTGCTGTGCGGGGTGGTCGGGTGGGACTCAAAGGGGCAGTCGCCGGCGGCGAAGCCGCCGGCTGCCCGTGGCGCGTAGCGCCACGCTGCCGCGAGGGCGAAGGCGCGCGACGCAAGGACCGCAGGAGCGAGCGAAGCGAGTGACGAGGAGCGTGGTTCGAGAGAGCGAAGCTCTCTCGTCATCCCGAAAATATCCGATTTTCGGGCGACAGCGAGCGCACCGAGCCGTCGCGGCTGGGGCTTTGGAGGTGTTCGTCGCCGATCTGCGGTCAACCGTTTATAAGCGAGCGGCTGGGGCTTTAGTGGTGTCCGCCGTCGATCAGTTAACAGCTATTTATAAACGAGCGCCTGAGGCGTCGGCCGTGTTCACCGTCGACACGCTGACAACTCCTTATAAGTAAACGACCCGCGCACCGAAATCCTACCCGCTCGCCCCGCTGCCGTCCGCTTCACCACGGTCCAGCCACGAGGTCGCGACGGACTCGAACGGCGCGGAGTAGCCCATCAGCGTCGTCCCCAGCACCGCCATCACGAGGACGTAGCCGACCGCGAACGCGTTGATCGTCCCCGCGAGCGCCGGGTCGAACGAGCCGGCGTTCGCGCCGGAGACCGCGACCGTCGCGATGATCAGCGAGAACTCGCCGCGGGTGGTCATCCCGAGGCCGACCCGCGTCGACCGGCGGACGTCGAGGTCGAACGCGCGCCCCGCGAGGTAGCCGGTGACGACCTTCGGCGGCGTGGTCACGACGACGGCGAGCGCGACGAACGCCGCCACGTCCGCGAACAGCGCGGGGTCCGTGACGAGCCCGATCCAGAAGAAGAACACCGCGGCGAACAGGTCCCGGACCGGCTCCAGGATCGTCTCGATCGTGTGGGCCCGATCGGTCGGGGCGAACGCCATCCCGACGAAGAACGCGGCGACCGCCTCGCTGACGCCGAGCGCGAGCGCCGCGCCGGCGACGAACACGACCGCGGCCACCGAGCGCAGCGCCACGAACTCCCGGTTGTCCGTCGCGACGAGCCGGTCGAAGAGCGGCGTGCCGAACCTGACGACCGCGAACAGCCCGGCGATGAACCCGAGCGCGATCCCCACGTCGACCGCGGCCGCGGCGACGTCGCCGCCGCCGAGCACCAGGGCGGACGCGACGGAGAGGTACACCGCGATGAACAGGTCCTCGTACACCAGGGTCCCGAGCATCGGCTCCGCCTCGTCGTTGGCGATCCAGCCGAGGTCGATGAGCGACTTCGTGATCACCGCCGACGAGGAGATGTAGACGATCCCCGCGACCAGGAACGCCGGGAGGAACGCCCCGAAGACGAGCCAGCCGAGGACGAGCCCGACCCCGAAGTTCGCGAGGTCGATCGTGCCCGCCGTCCCGATCGGCCCCCGCCGGGCGAGCAGTCGATCGAGGTTGAACTCCAACCCGAGGAAGAAGAGGAGGAAGACGATCCCCAGCTCCGCCCCGAGCGAGATGAACTCCGTCTCGGGGACGTAGGCGGTCCCGATCGCCGGGAGCGCGAGGCGGCCGAGGACGTACTCCCCGAGCAGCATCCCGGTGACGATGTAGAAGGGGATCACCGACTGCCCGAGGCGGTTCGCGAGCGCGCCGGCGACCGCGACCGCGACGAACATGACGCCGACGTCGAGCAGCGCCACTACCTGTCACCCCCGGGAGAGCGGACCGTAACGCCGAAACAGGCGGCGCCGTACCGGCCGCTCATTCCGTGAGGATCTCCTCGAACGCCTCGCAGTTCTCGCGGGTCCCGACCCCGATCAGGGTGTCGCCCTCGCGGAGGGTGGTCTCGGCGCCCGGACTGTCGAGCACCTCGTCGCCGCGCTGGATCGCGACGACGGCGAGCCCGGTCCGGTTGCCGATGTCGGCGCTCGCCAGCGTCTCGCCGACGAGCGGCGACCCGGGCGGAAGCTCGTACCACTCTAAGAGGACCCCGCCCGGCAGGGTCGTCTCCTGCGTGTCCGGCTCGACCGGCTGGAAGTGCGCCCCCTCGATGATCGAGCCGATCGTCCGCGCGAGGTCGTCGGAGAACTCGAACGCCTTCTCGGAGTCGGCCTCGGGGTCGCTGCGGCGGAACACCTCTCGTTTCCCGGTGTTGTGGATGACGACGATCATCTCTTCGCCGTCGCCTAACTCGATCTCGAACTTCTTCCCGACCCCCGGGAGGTCGGACTCGGTGATCGTCATACGGGCTCCAGCGCGCCCACCGTAATATGTCTGTACGTCGGCTCCCGAGAGCCGCGGGAGGCGACCGTTCAGCAGTCCCGTCCGACGGGCGTCAGCCGCCGCACCAAACGCTAAGTGGGGCGGGACCGAGGGGATTCGTATGTGGCGCTCCCGAGGGAGTCGGGACCGGCGGACGGTGGTGTGCATCGCGTGCGGGGACTCGGTGTTGCGGGAGGACGCGCGCGAGTACGACAAGGAGGGCGACCGCTGGAACCGGCGCGACAAGGAGTTCGAGTACCTCTGTGTCGACTGCGACGACGAGATCTCTCACCAGCCGCGCGACGGCCTCGAATCGCTGATCCTCTCGATCGAGTCGGACGGCCTCACCACCGAGGAGTTCCTCAACCGCTACGCCGACGCGGTCGCGGACGACGCCGACGACCGGACCGGCGAGGGCGGCGCGGGAAGCCGCTCGGACCGCGACCGCTCGGACCGCACGCGCTCCGATCGCGACCGCGACCGATAATTCTACCCGTCGCGGCTCGGTACCGCGACCGTACGCATGTGCGCCCTCCACGTAGCGGCCGCGACCGCTGACTTCCTCTCGACCGTCATCGGCGCCGTCGAATCCCTTCCGATCGCCGTCGGCACCGTCGAATCCGTCCCGACCGTCATCGGCGCCGTCGACCCCGTCACGACCGTCATCGGCGCCGTCGACCCCGTCACGACCGTCATCGGCGTCGGCGCGTTTGTCCTCGGACTCGCGTTCCTCGCGCGCGGCGCGAGCGGCGCCGCCGACGCGGCCCGGGTCCTCCGAACGACGGCGACGAGCCCGGCCGGGCTCGACGGCGCGGAGCGGCGGATACGGGTCACGGGCCGCGCCGCCGCGGTCGACGACGAGACCCTACCGGCGCCGTTCGGCGGCGACCCCGGCCTCTGCGTCGAGTACGACGTCTCCGAGCTCCGCAGTCAGGGGAACGGACAGTCGTGGGTCACGATCGAGGCGGGCGAGGCGGGCGTCCCCTTCCGCGTCGACGACGGCGGGACCGGCGTCCGGGTCGACCCCGGGGCGGCGACCTTCTCGCTCGCCGTCGACGAGAAGGTCAAGATCGACGCCGGCGAGGAGCCGCCCGAGCGCGTCCGGGGGTTCATCGAGGCGGTCGACGAGGTCGACGACACGGAGACGGGCTACGAGGTCGGCCCGCTCACGATCGGCGACGACCCGCGGCGCCGGTACGTCCAGCGGACCCTCCGCCCGGGCGACGAGGTGACCGTCGTCGGCGACACCGAGGCGTTCCCGGACGCGCCCGTCGGCGAGGTGAAATCGCGGCTCGCCGGCGGCTCGCCGTTCGTCGTCTCGGACGCGAGCGCGCGGCGAACCGCGCTCCGGCTTGTCGGCTCGTCGGCGATTCCGATCGCCCTCGGCGCCCTCGCGCTCGGCATCGGGGCCCTGCTGCTGTCGCCGATCCTCACGACGCTCGTCTGAGGCGTCGCGCGCCCGTTCCACCCGCCCGACAGGCCTTTCTAACGGACCCGCGTTGGTGGAGGTATGTCAGACGACGAGCCGAAGCAAGGGTCCGCCGAGGACCAGGGCCCCGTGACGATCACGCCGGCGCTCGCGGACCGACTCGCCGAGAAGCGCGAGGAGCTGTTCGAGGAGTTCGAGATCCGCGACGAGTTCCCGAGCGAGGTCCTCCGCGAGGCGGAGGCCCGGACCGAGGGCGTCTACGAGGAGATCGAAGCCGAGGTCGACGAGCGCGAGGACCTCCGCGACCTCACCACCTGGACCACCGACCCGGTCGACGCGCAGGACTTCGACGACGCGATCTCCATCGAGCGCGAGGAGGGCGCCTACCGCCTGTGGGTCCACATCGCCGACGTGACCCACTACGTCACCCCGGACACCGCGATGTGGGAGGAGGCGGTCGAGCGCGCCAACACCGTCTACCTGCCCGACTACACGATCCACATGCTCCCGCCGGTGCTGGCGGAGACCGTCTGCTCGCTCGTGCCGAACGAGGACCGGCTCGCGCACACCGTCGAAATGGAGATCGACGAGGAGACGCTATCCTTCGAGGACATCGACATCTACAAGTCCGTCATCAACTCCGACGAGCGGCTCACCTACAAGGAGTGCGAGAACCGGCTGGAGGACCCCGACCTGCCACTGAGCGAGGAGAACCAGCTCGCCTTCGAGCTCGCGGACCGAATGCACGAGCAGCGCAAGGAGGACGGCTCGCTCGTCTTGAACCCCCGGCGCGACCGCGCGCACACCATCATCGAGGAGTCGATGCTGAAGGCGAACAAGGCGGTGACGCACACCCTGATGTGGGACCGCGGCGTCGAGGCGATGTACCGCGTCCACCCGCAGCCGACCCCCGACCAGTGGAACGAGGCCTTAAAAGAGATCCAGGAACTCGACGGCGTCTCCATCCCCGGCGACGCGTGGGGCGACGACCCGCGGAAGGCGGTCAACGCCGCCCTCGAAGAGTCGCCGGAGCGCCAGCTCAACAAGATCCAGCGCGCCGTGCTGAAGGTGATGCCCCGGGCGAAGTACATGAACGACCCGTTCGGCGGCCACCACGCGCTCAACTTCGACATCTACGGCCACTTCACCTCGCCCATCCGCCGCCTGTCGGACACGATCAACCACTGGATCGTCCACGAGAACGACGTGCCGGAGACCCTCGTGGAGCTCTGCGACCACGCCAGCGACAAGCAGAAGGACGGCGAGACCGCCGAGCGCCTTTATAAGCAGTTCCTCCAGGAGCAGGGGCTCGACCCGTACGCGGTCAACAACCGCGGCGTCGAGGTCGTCGAGGACCCCGAAGAGGCGAAACACGCCGTCTGAGCGGCCGTCAGCCGACGCTCAGTCCCGTCGCGTCGCGAACCGCGTGACCGCGGTCGCCGACAGCGCGCCGAGCGCCGCGATGACAGCTAAGACGAGGAACAGCTCCCGGGGCCCGGCCCGGGTGAGGACCGTCCCGGCCAGCGTGGAGCCGAGCGCGCCGATCCCGAAGATCCCGACGTACGTGTAGCCGAACGAGAGGCCGCGCGCCTCGCTCGGCGAGTACGCCGCCACCGTCGCCTGCGAGAGCGGCTGGACCGTGAACAGTGCGACGCCGAGCGCGAGCGACACCGCGACGAAGGTGGCGACCGCGCCCGTCGCGGGGATGAAAAGCAGCGCGAGCGCCGACAGGACGCCCATCAGCGCCATCAGCCCCCACTCCGGCGGGACGCGGTCGGCGATCCGGCCGCCGAGGTACTGACCGAACACGCCGACCGTGAGGACCGCGACGTAGAGGTACCGGCCCACGTCGAACTGGTCGGCGTACGGGCTCGACGGGTCGACGAGCCGGACGTCGACGAGGCCGCCGAGCACGTCGCCGAGGAGGTCCGGGAGGAACGTGAGGAACGTCCGGTAGTAGAGCCCGCTGAACGTGACGAACGCGAACACGATCAGGAAGCCGCCGGCGATCAGCAGCCGCGTGTCCGTCGCGATCGACGACAGCGAGACCTCGCCCTTCGCGCCGCCGGACGAGTCGCCGGGCGGGTTCGTCTCGTCGTCCGAGCCGGCACCGTCGGCGGCCGCGGACGAGAGCGCCGCGTCGACGTCGACGGTGACCCCGTACGCGGCGACGGCGACCGCGGGGAGCGCGAGCGCCGCGGTGACCAGCCGCCAGTCGAACGCCAAGAGCAGCAGCGCGGTCGCGAGGGGGCCGAGCGCGATGCCGAGGTTCCCGCCGATCCCGTGGTAGCCGAGCGCGGTCCCGCGCTGGTCGACCGACTTCGAGAGCAGCGACAGCCCCGCGGGGTGATAGACGCTGGCGGTGAGTCCCCACACCGCGATGGCCGCGGCGAGGACGGGCAGCGTCGGCGCGGCGCTCACCAGGAGGAACGATCCCCCCATGCCCGCGAGGCAGGCGAGGATCAGCGGCTTCGACCCGAAGCGGTCGACCAAGATGCCGCCCGGCAGCGCACCGAGGCCGAACAGCCCGTAGCCGAGCGTGACGACGACGCCGAGCGCGGCCGCGGTCGTCGAGAACTCCCCGACCCACACCGTCAACAGAATCGGGATCGACAGCTCGTAGGTGTGGACGAGCCCGTGCGACCCCGCGGTGAATTTGACGATCCGGCGCTCGGCGGCGTCCATGTGGATCCGGGGTTCGTCGGGTCGGGTGATAACCTCGGGGGTAGCCGCCGCGGTTGCCGAGAGTCGAGGGCGCCGGCGCTACAGCGACGAGGTGTACAGCAGCAGCCCGACAGAGATGATGGTGACGAGCAGAATCCACCCGACCATGATGATCCCCATCTGTCGGTGCGTGAGGTTCGTTCCTTCGAGTATCTCGGAGACGCCCATACGACGCTCAACTTACTCGGGATATATAAGCGGTCTGGGTCGGGGAGGTACCAGCGGAACGTCGACCGATCGGCCGGTGGTCGTCACGCTAAAGCCCGATTAATCGAAAGCACTCGTATTCGATGGAGTACCTGGTCTCAGATCTCCACCTCGACCACGACAATATCATCGACTACTGCGATAGACCGTTCGGCTCGGTCGAAGAGATGAACGAGACGCTGGTCGAGCGGTGGAATCGCGTCGTCGATCCGACCGACGAGGTGTTGTACGGCGGCGACCTGACGATCCGCAGTTCAGCGGGAGCCCTGTTGGACTGGCTCGACGAACTCAACGGCGAGCTCGTCTTCCTCATCGGAAACCACGACGGGACGATACTGGAGCGGTTGGACGGGGTTCAGTTCGTCGAGGAGTTCCGCTTCGAGCGGCGGGGGGTCCCGTTCCACGCCGTCCACGACCCGGCGGACGGACCGTCGAACCCGAAGGGCTGGGTACTCCACGGCCACCACCACAACAACTGGCCGGATCGGTTCCCCTTCATCGACCACGACGCCCGCCGCGTGAACATCTCGATCGAACTGCTGGACTACCGTCCGCTGGCGACCGACAGGCTGGTCGATTTCTTGGCCCTCGGTGAGGGTTTCCCGGACCGAGCCGCCGCTGAGAACGCGCTATCGACGTAGCAGTCTGCGGGAAGTGGACTCGCGGGGGTCCCGCGAGCGAACGGAGTGAGCGAGTGGGACCAAGCGAGGGAACGACTAAGCGAACGAAGAGAGTGAAGAAGTGGACTCGCGGGGATTTGAACCCCGGGCCTCTTCCTTGCGAAGGAAGCGATCTGCCACTGATCTACGAGCCCTCATCACGAATCAATCCCCGTTCGTATTTGTACCTTACCTTTCGCTGACCGGTGCGGGAGACGCTCACATCCGAGAACCGAACAGATTCGGTGGATCACCGGAGTCGCCGCGAAGCCGACCGGCACCGACGGGATTACATATCCAGCGCGGGAACCATCTCGTCCAGCAGTCACCGGTCGGTTCCGCCGACTGATTAACGTTTTTGAGATGCGCTCCATATTCGTTACCCTTTTGCCCGCGGACGACCGAACTCCGGGTATGACAGACGCGACGGCGACCGACGCGGCGGCCGACGTGGACCCGGCTGCGCTCGCGGCCCTCAAACACGTCGGGCTGGTCGGCGGCCTCTCCGAGACGAAGGTGTCGTGTGCGGCGCTGGGGGACCGGCTCGACGCCTCCACGCAGACCGCCTCCCGACGCCTCCAGACGCTCGAATCCGCGGGCTACGTCGAGCGCGACGTGGTCAGCGACGGGCAGTGGGTTCGGGTGACCGACGCGGGCGAGGCCGCGCTCCGCGCGGAGTACGCCGACTACCGCCGGCTGTTCGAGTCGGACGTCGAGCTCTCGCTCCGCGGCTCGGTCACCGGCGGGATGGGCGAGGGGCGGCACTACATCACGCTGCCGGGGTACGCCGAGCAGTTCCGCGAGCGGCTCGGCTACGACCCGTTCCCGGGCACGCTCAACGTCGACCTCACCGAGGAGAGCGTCCGCCGGCGCGGCGAGATGGCCGGCATCGACGCCGTCCCCATCGACGCGTGGGAGGGCGAGGACCGCACCTACGGCGCCGCCACCTGCTACGGGGTCACCCTCGTCGCGGGCGACGAGCGGTACGAGGAGGTCCACGCCATCGTCCCCGACCGGACCCACCACGACGACGACCAGCTCGAGCTGATCGCGCCGGACCGCCTGCGCGACGCGCTCGACCTCACTGACGGCGACAGCGTGGAGGTCCGCGTCGAGCCGACGAGCCGCGCCGACGAGCCGGGAGCGACCGCGGTCGAGACGGAGGCCGCCTGATGCGCGCCGACGTCGACGCCGACCCGGAGGCGAGCCCGGGCGCCGGCGAGTCGACCGACGCCGCCGAGTCCGCGGACGCGACCGACCCCGTCGAGCGCGCGCTCGACGCCTTCCGCGCCGGCGACCCGGTCTGCGTCCACGACTTCGCGGACCGCGAGGGGGAGACGGACATCGTCTACCCGGCCGGCGCCGTCGACGAGGCCGCGGTCGCGCACATGCGCAACGACGCGGGGGGCCTGATCTGCGTGGCCGTGAGCGACGCGGTCGGCGACGCGTTCGACCTGCCGTTCCTCGCGGACGCGCTCGACCACCCCGCGGTCGACGACGACCCCGACTACGACGACCGCTCCTCCTTTTCGCTGCCGGTGAACCACCGCGAGACGTTCACCGGGATCACCGACGCCGACCGCGCGAAGACCATCGTCGAGGTGGCGAACGCCGCCGGCCGCGTCCGGAAGGACCCGACCGGCTACGGGCCGGAGGACTTCGCGGCGGAGTTCCGCGCGCCCGGCCACGTCCACGTCCTGCGCGGCGACCGCGACGGCCTCTCCGGGCGGACGGGCCACACCGAACTCGGCCTCGCGATGGCCGAGGCCGTGGGCGCCGCGCCCGCCGCCGTCGTCTGCGAGATGCTCGACGACGAGACGGGCGACGCGCTCGCGCCCGCCGACGCCGCCGCCTACGCGGCCCGCCGCGACATCCCGTACGTCGAGGGCGCGGCGCTCGTCGAAGCGCTGAAGTAACCGACCACCGTGCTGTGCGGCGGCGCGCGCCTGCGAGCGGTCGCCCCCGGCGACCGCGAGCCAGCACGCGCGAGGGACGCGGCGAACGCGAGCGGCGAAGCCGCGAGTCGTGAGCCGCGAGGCTGGGGAGGTGTGAGGCTGCGGTGCTGTGCGGTGCGGGGTGGGACTCAAAGGGGCAGTCGCGAGGACAGCGCAGGCGACGCAAGCACTGGAAGGAGCGAACGAAGTGAGCGACTGAAGCGCGCAGCGAGCGTGCGCTGTCCTCGCGACTGGGGCTTTGGAAGTATTCTCCGCCGATCCGTTGTCAGCTATTTATAACCGAGCGACTGGGGCTTTGGAAGTGTTTGCCGTCGATCCGCAGTCTGCTATTTATAACCGAGCGACTGGGGCTTTGGAAGTGTTTGCCGCCGATCCGCAGTCTGTTATTTATAAATGAGCGGCTGGAGCTTCGGAGCGGTTCGCCGTCGCTCCGTCACCGGAGTCTGATCTCGCTTCCTCGCGACAGCCCCGGCCGGTTGTTACAGTTTTAAGCCCGCCGGCCGCAACCACGTACCATGGGATTCGACGAGATGGACGTCGACACGATCTGGAAGAACGGGGAGTTCCTCGACTGGGAGGACGCGACGACCCACGTTCTGACCCACGCGCTCCACTACGGGAGCGGCGTGTTCGAAGGCGTCCGCTGTTACGACACGGAGCAGGGACCGGCGATCTTCCGCTGGGAGGAACACCTCGACCGGCTGTTCGACTCCGCGAAGATGTACGACATGGACATCGAACACTCCCGCGAGGAGATCACCGAGGCGACCCTCGAACTGCTCGACCGGCAGGACCTCGACTCCGCGTACATCCGGCCGATCGCCTACTACGGCTACGACTCGCTGGGCGTCTCCCCGAAGGACTGCCCGACCGACCTCGTCCTCGCGGCGTGGCCGTGGGGCGCGTACCTCGGCGAGGAGGCCCTCGAAGACGGCGTCGACGTGATGGTCTCCTCGTGGCGGAAACACGCCTCCTCGCAGGTGCCGACGAACGTGAAGACGACCGGCCTCTACGTCAACTCCATGCTGGCGGGCGAGGAGGCGCGCCGGAACGGCTACGTCGAGGCCATCGTCCTCAACAAGGAGGGCAACGTCGCGGAGGGCCCCGGCGAGAACATCTTCATGGTCAACGACGGCGAGATCTACACCACCGGGCCCGCCCAGTCCATCCTCGAAGGGATCACCCGCGACACCGTGATCGCCCTCGCCGAGGAGCGCGGCTACGAGGTCCACGACGAGGCGGTCATCTCCCGCGGCCAGCTGTACACCGCCGACGAGCTGTTCTTCACGGGCTCCGCCGCGGAGGTCACCCCGATCCGCTCGGTCGACGACACCGAGATCGGCGCGGGCACCCGCGGGCCGGTCACCGAGGAGCTCCAGCAGGCCTTCTTCGACCTGGTCGAGCGGCGGACGGACGACCACGACGAGTGGTTCACCTACCTCTAAGCCGGGACGTCTGACCACGGGCGGACGCCCCGAATCGCCTCACTCGGCCGAACTGCTTCCCTCCGCCGCCGACCCCTCCCCGTCGCCGGGGGTCCCGTCGGTCCGGACGTGTCCGAACCCGTCGGCGGTGTCCGCGCCGTCGCCCTCGCCCGGGTTCTCCTCGTGGACGGGGACCTGATGGGCCGACTCCGCGAACCCGGCGGAGAGGACGCGGGTCATCCCCTCCTCGACGGTCTCGCCGGTCTCCTCGATCTTCTCGGGCTCGACCTCGATGACGAAGCCGGTGGTGATGTTCGGCGCGGTCGGCATGAATAAGACGATCTTGCCGTCGCGGGTCTTCTTCCCGGTGCGGAACGCGGTCATCCGGATCCCGGGCCACGTCTCGATGTACACCGGGCTCTGCAGCTCGTCGGTGCCGGAGACGGCCGTCTCGATCGCGAGCTTCGAGGCGTTGTACACCACCCGCAGCGCCGGGATACGGTTTATCGCGTCGTCCACCGCCGACTCCGCTAAGCGTCCGAGGGTGGTCCGCATGAAGTAGCCGACCGCGAGGACGACGGTCGCGAACACCGCGAACGCGATCACCACCCGGGAGACGGGCTCTAACGGCGCCGGGATGACCTCGGGCTGGAGCCCCTCGATGAGCGGGATCGAGGCGATGTACTGGTAGATCCAACGGAGGACTAAGAGTAAAACGAGGAGCGGCGACAGCACGATGAGCCCGCTGGCGAAGTCGCGTTTCCACGTGGACATCTATCGGATAGGTATGTGTCGGCAATCCTTAAAGGGGCTTCTACGCGTCGACGGCCCGCGGTCGACCCGCCCGGATTCGCCCCGACTACCGCCCCAGCACCGCACGCGCCGCGAACGTCAGGTTCTCCTTGCGCTCGCGGACGCGCCGATAGAAGTACGAGAGCCACTTGTCGCCGTACGGCGCGTACTGGTACACGTCGACCCCCTGCGCGGCGAGGTCGCGCTGCGCGTCCTCGCGGACCCCCATCAGCATCTGGACCTCGTAGTCGGCGCCGTGCTCGCGCGCGAGCCGGTCCGCCAACGAGATCATCTCGGGGTCGTGGCTGCCGACCGCGATCCCCCGGTCGCGGCGCTCGAAGAGGAAGCGGAGGTCGTCGCGGTACGCCTCGTCGACGCGCGCCTTGTCCGTGTACGCGATCGACGACGGCTCGTCGTACGCGCCCTTCACGAGCCGGATCTCGCCCGGGAGGTCGACGAGGCGGTCGAGGTCGTCCGCGGTCCGCCTGAGGTTCGACTGGACGCACTGGCCGACGCTCCACGGGTAGTCGGCGGCGATGGACTCGAAGGCGTCGAGGGTGGCGTCGGTGGTGTCGGCGTCCTCCATGTCGCACCAGACGAACGCGTCGAGCTCGGCGGCGCGCGCGACGATCTCGCGGTAGTGCTCCTCGAACAGGTCCACCGAGACGTCCATCCCGATCTGGGAGGGCTTCACGGAGACGCAGGCGTCGAGGCCGCTGTCGGCGATGTCGTCGAGCAGTTGGAGGTAGGCGTCCGCGTCCGCGCGGGCGCCCGCAACGTCGTCGTAATGCTCGCCGAGCAGGTTCAGGATGACCGCGACGCCGTCCTCGTTCGCGGCGCGGGCGTGGTCGAGGGCCGCCGGAACGCTCTCGCCGGCGACGAACCGCCGGGCGATCGGGGGGATCATACGTACGGTTCCGGTCGGCGCGAACTTTACTGTTGCCGACCCGGCGGCCGTGACCGCGAGTCCGCGTCGGGAAGGGCGACCGGGAGGAGGGGGAAAGGGCGTCGCGACGGAAACGGATCCGGGGTTTATAACACGCCGCGCGCCGCCGGTGGGGACATGATCGGTTCGCTCGTCGCGACCGCGTTCTGGGCGATGCTCCCGGCGTACGTCCCCAACAACGCCGCGGTGCTGGCCGGCGGCGGACGCCCCATCGACGGCGGGCGCGAGTGGCGCGGCGCGCGGCTGCTCGGCGACGGGAAGACGTGGCGCGGCACCGCGGTCGGGACCCTGGTCGGCGTCCTGCTCGCGCTCGGGCTCAATCGCCTCAGCGACCCCGCGGGCGCCGCGCTCGGCGCCGACCTGCCGACGTTCGCGCTCCCGGCGGCGTTCGCGCTCGCGTTCGGCGCGATGTGCGGCGACATCGGCGCCTCGTTCCTCAAGCGCCGGTCCGGGCGCGAGCGCGGCGCCGCGTTCCCCGGGCTCGACCAGCTGGACTTCGTCGTCGGCGCGCTGGGACTCGTCTTCCTCGTCGACGCCGACTGGGCGCTCGCGGTGTTCACGCCGCGCGTCCTCGCCGTCGTCCTCGTGATGACGCCCGTCCTCCACGTCGTCACGAACGTCGGCGCGTACGCGCTCGGGCTGAAGGACGAACCGTGGTGAGCGGGGCGTAGCCGTCGTTCGTAGCCCAGTGCCGTCGGAAGTTTCGTATCGTCGGTTATTCTCCGAATAACCGACCGTTTATCGATGAAATTCGCAGCGACGAGAACGGCAGAAAGATATATATGCTGGTGTGGCATACCATATCACGCATGTCCAGTAGTGCACCCAGCTCGGACGACGACGTGTTCGACGAGTTCCTCTCCGACCACGGCCACGAGACAGAGATCGTCGACTGGGAGCGGTCCTATAACAAGCTCCAGTGTCCCGAGTGCGGTGCGCTCCACGAGGAAGGGTCCGCGCGGTGTTCCGTCTGCGACTGGCGGCCGAACTGACGCCCGGGTCGACGCCCGGTTCCGCGAATTTTCTTTCCGTCATACTCCCCGGTAGTATTATGTGGAATTACTCGATAGTGACTACCATGCCGACGTGTCAGAACTGCGGTTCGTTCGTGACGACGGATTACGTTCGGGTGTTCACCCCGAACGAGGTCGATCGGCCCCGCGTCTGTCCGGCCTGCGAGGACATGGTCCGCGACGGCGCCGACGTCCGCGAAGCGCGCGCGACGCGGAGCAGCTGACGAGCCGACCGAGCGACGAGCCGACCGAGCGACGAGACGCCGCACCGGCGGGGCCGAACCGGGACCGGGGTCGACGATCGCCGAGCCACGGCGTTTAAGGAGAGTCGGAATCTGGGGGTAATAATGACTGATACCACGGTGACGCGGCTGTTCGGGGGCCCCGGGAGCGGGAAGACGACCGCGCTCCTAGACCGCGTCGAGGAGATCCTCGAGGCGGAGGACGCCGACGTCCGCGACGTACTCGTCGTTTCGTACACGCGCGCGGCCGCGGCGGAGATCCGCGAGCGGCTCGCCGAGCGCCTCGACGTCTCGCCGCGCAGCCTCCAGGGGAACGTGAGTACGATGCACGCGAAGGCGTACGAGCTGCTCGACCTCTCGCGGGGCGACGTGGTCGGCGAGGACGACAAGGAGGCGTTCTGCGAGGAGTACGGCATCGAGTTCGAGGACCAGCACGGCGGCGCCGGCCGCCGAACCGCGCGCTCGACGACCATCGGCAACAAGGTCATCGCCACCTCGCAGTGGCTCCAGCGCACCGAGCGCGACGTGGCCGACTGGTACGACGTCCCCTTCCAGTGGAACGTCGAGGAGGTCCGGCTCCCGCCGGAGGAGGACCCCAACGCCCAGCAGGGGAACAAGTACACGCCGACGTGGCCCTCCGACGACGACCGGATCGACATCCCCGAGACGATCCGTGCGTGGCGCGCGTACAAGGGCGACAACGACCTCGTCGGCTTCGCGGACATGCTCGAACGCGTCGCGCAGCGCTCGCTCGTCCCGAGCGTCGACTACCTGATCATCGACGAGTTCCAGGACATCACGACGCTCCAGTACAACGTCTTCGAGGAGTGGCGCCCGCACATGGACCGGGTGCTGATCGCCGGCGACGACGACCAGGTCGTCTACGCGTGGCAGGGCGCCGACCCCGACCTCCTCCTCGACACCGACGTCGACGAGGACGTCGTCCTCCCGAACTCCTACCGGCTCCCCTCGGAGATCCTCAACGTCGTCAACGCCGAGATCCGGCACATCGACAAGCGCCAGGAGAAGGACCTCCACCCGCGCAAGGAGGGCGGCACCGTCGAGGCGATCGAGTCGCCGTCGATGATCGAGCTGGTCCGGAACGTCCGGTACACCGTCGAGGACGACGAGGGCGACATCATGTGCCTGTTCCGGGCGCGCTACCAGATGTTCGACTTCATCGACGAGTTCATCGACCACGGCATCCCGTTCACGATGCTCACCGACGGGCGGATGTGGACCGACCGTGTTCAAGACTACGTGAGCGCGATCGAGAAGGCCGAGGCCGACGAGCCCGTCACCGGACTGGAGGCGCGGCGGCTCGCCGACATGCTCCAGGAGTCGGCGTTCGGCACCCACGACCGCGAGGAGTTCTACGACTACCTCGACGACCGCGAGGAGGCGGCCGACGCCGACGACGTCTCCCTGATCGAGATCCCGGCCGACACGCTCGACGAGTACATCCCGTTCATGCCGGACACCGCCAGCGCCGACGACATGGTGCGGAAGGTGACGAGCTTCCAGCGCAAGTCGATGGGCGCGTACTTCGAGGGCGAGTACCAGGGGGCCGACCCGACCCGCGTCCGCGTCGGCACCATCCACTCCGCGAAGGGCCGCGAGGCCGACCACGTGTTCGTCGCCACCGACCTCACGGAGAAGGTGGTCGAGCAGATGGCGGCCTCCATCGACGACCCGACCGACGTCGACGGCGTCGAGGAGTTCACGAAGGCGACGAGCCCCGTGCCCGTCCTCACCGACAACGAGCGCCGCGTCTTCTACGTCGGGATGTCCCGCGCCCGCGAGCGGCTCGTGATCATGGAGAGCCTCATCGGCGGCGCGCCGACGCTCCCGATCAGCGTCCTGCTGTTCAACGAGCTCCGCGAGGAGCCGGCCCAGGAGCTCGTCGAGGAGGTCCAGGCCGAGCTGGCGGTGCCCGAACCGGAGCCGTGAGCGGAGAGGACGCGACGCCGGAAGCCGCCGAGGGAGAGGCCGCTCCCCTCCGGACCGATCTCCGACCGATCGTCGAGGCGGTCCGCGAGGCGGACGCGGCCGCGTTCGTCGCCGTCGGCGACCGCTTCGACGACGACCTGCGCTACCTGACGCGGTTTTCTGGACCCGACCGCCCCTACGCGCTGGTCGTCTCCCCGGACGGCGAGAGTGCCGACCGCGTCGGGCGCGCCGTCTGCTGTGCCCCCGCGCTCTTCCGCGAGCAGGCGGAGCGGGAGTTCGTCGCGGCCGCCCGCGATCCGGCCGCCGACTCGGCGGACGACGCCGACTCGGGACCGACCGGCGACGCCGACGGAGAGTTCCACGACGGGATCGCTCGCGAGGTCCGGACCGACCGCGTCGGCGACCACGCCGGCGAGCGCGCGGCCGCGGTCGTCGACGACCTGACCGACGGGAGCGACACGGACGACCCGACCGTCCTCGCGCCCGCCTCGATCCCCCACGACGCCGCGGTGTACCTCGAACGGGCGGGCGTCGATCTCGCGTCGACGGACGCGGTCGCGGCCGCCCGGGAGCGGAAGACGCCGGCGGAGGTCGACCGGCTCCGGCGCGTCCAGCGCGCGACGGTCGCCGGGCTCGCCCGCGCCGAGGCGGTGCTCGCCGAGAGCGAGGTCGTCGGAGCGGGGGACGACGAGCGCGAAGCGGACGACCGCTCCGGCGACGGCCGCCGCCCGCCGCTCCGCTGGGACGACGAACCCCTCACGACCGAGCGGCTCCGCCGCGAGGTGAACCGCGTCCTCACCACTCGCGGGGTCCGCGACGCCGGCAACACCGTGATCGGCGCCGGGCCGTCGGCGGCCGACCTCCACTACGTCGGCGACGACCCGATTCGACCCGGCGAGACGGTGCTGCTGGACGTCTCCCCGCGCGGCCCGGACGGCTACTACGGCGACGCGACGCGGACGTTCGTCGTACGCGGCGACGGCGGCTGGGAGCGCCGCGCGTACGTCGCGGTCGAGGCCGCCCGCGAGGCCGCGCTCGACGAGGTCGAACCGGGCGTCCCGGCGAAGACGGTCCACGGCGAGGCCGCCGCGGAGCTGGCCGCGTACGGCTTCGACCCGAACGCGGCCGAGGGCGAGGCCGGCTTCACGCACGGCACCGGCCACGGCGTCGGCGTGAGCCTCCACGAGGGGCCGTCGCTGTCGGGGGCGGGCGAGCTCCGCCCGGGGCACGTCGTGACGGTCGAGCCCGGCGTCTACGACCCCGAAATCGGGGGGATCAGGCTGGAAGACCTGATCGTCGTCACCGACGACGGGTACGAGATACTGGCCGAGTACCCGTTCGGAATTGTCCCGGAGAAGCGGTCGGACGCGCGCTGAGGAGCCGACCTACCGACCCGTCGCGTCGTCGCCGTCGACCGCGGCGGCGTCCGGTGACTCGGACTCGTCCGCGCCGCTTTCGCGGCCGGCGTCCGCGCTGTCGGTATCGCCGCGCAGCTGCCGGGGTAACAGCCCGGAGAGGAGCCTGCGGGCGATTCGGGCCGGATCGAGGAAGTACTGCGGGAGGACGACCATCGCGACGGCGACGACGAGGAGGCCGGCGCCGAGCGCGACCTCGCCGGCGACCAGCCGGACCACGGCGTAGTTCGCGAGCGGCAGCGCGAAGACGAGCGACGCCGCCAGCCCGATCATGTCCAGCAGTCCCAGTCGCATTGCGGCCCCGTTGATCCCCGGGGGAGAAAAGGGACGCGGCGGCGGGCCGCGAGGTCGCGGAGCCGGTCCGTCGCCCGACGCGACCGCGCGGACCCAGAACCGATAACCGTCGCCCGCCCCCAGTTCCGGTATGTTCACCGGCATCGTCGAGGGCACCGGCGCGGTCCGGTCGCGGACCGAGACCGACGACGGACTGCGGCTGCGGATCGGCGTCGACGGGTTCGACGACCTCCATCACGGCCAGTCGATCAGCGTGAGCGGCGTCTGCCTCACCGTCGAGGAGTACGGGGAGTCGAGCGACGGAGAGCGGGACGGCGACGAGTCCGGCTGGTTCTCTGTGTTCCTCGCGAGCGAGACGGTCGCGAAGACGTACCTCGGCGACGTGCGCGAGGGCGACGCGGTCAACGTCGAGCGCGCGATGCCCGCGGACGGGCGGTTCGACGGCCACGTCGTTCAGGGCCACGTCGACACCGTCGCCGAGGTGACGGGGATCGAGCGCGTCGGCGAAGACTGGCGGTTCACCTTCGCGATCCCCGAGGGGCACGGCGACTACCTCGTCGACAAGGGCTCCGTGACGCTCGACGGCATCTCGCTGACGGTCGCCGAGAAGCGCGAGGGGGAATTCGACGTCGCGATCATCCCGACCACCTACGACCTGACGACGCTCTCGGAGAAGTCGGTCGGCGACCCGGTCCACCTGGAGGTGGACGTGATCGCGAAGTACGTCGAGAACATGCTGGACGGGTACGCCTGAGAAGCGTTACGGGAAGACGGTGGTTCGAACTGCCGAACAGTTTGGTCGTGTAACTCCGGAGACGAGACTGCGGTGACTGCCACCAAAGCCCCAGCCGCGAGGGCTCGGTGCGCTCGCTGTCGTTCGAAAAGACGCGGAGCGGCTTTCGTGATGACGAGACGCCGGAGGCGTCTCGAACCACGGTCCTCGGCGCTCACTCCGTTCGCGCCTGCGGTCCTTGCGTCGCGCGCCTTCGCCCTCGCGGCTGCCCCTTTGAGTCCCACCCCGCACCGCACCTCACGCCTCCCCAGCCTCGTCGGTGGTCCTCCGCTTCGCTCCGGACCACCGACTCCCTCGCGCGTGCTCCTCGCGCCCGCTGGGCGCTCGGAGGCACGCGCCGGCCGCATCGGAGGTCCACCCAGTCCGGCGGATTGACTGTCCCCCGCACAGCGCATCCGCGAGCGAAGCGAGCGGTTCACCGACGGCGAGGCGAACGCCGAGCCGTCGGGTTTTTCCTCCGGGTTTTTCGAGGAGCGGTTCCAGAAGCGAACGAAGTGAGCGAAGGAACCGCTCCTCGAAAAAGGTGGTCAGTCGTCGTGCGCGTCCTTCGCGCCCTTCACCGTCTCGCGGACGGCGTCGACGCCCTCGTCGTGGAGCAGGTCGCCGACGACGATCACGTCGCTGTGGGCGGCCATCTCGTTGGCCGACTCGTAGTCGCCGATCCCGCCGCCGTAAAAGAGGGTGGCGTCGTCCAAGGCGTCGTGGGCGGCCGCGACCTTCTCGGTGTCCCCGAACGTGCCGGAGTACTCGACGTAGACGATCTCCTGGCCGAACATGCGCTCGGCCACCTTGGCGTACGCCCCCACGTCGTCGGCGGTGAGGTCGCAGTCGGCCTCCGTCAGCTGGGCGACCGACGCCTCGGGGTTCATCACGATGTACGCCTCGGTGTGGGTCCGGCTCCAGTCGAGGTCGTCGATCCGGACCCACTCCTTGTGCGCGCCCGTGATCCAGAAGGGGCCGCCGGCGTTGAACACGGTGGGGATCAGGTAGCCGTCGAGCGCCGGCGAGTCGATCACGACGCCCGGGTTCGACGGCTCCTGATACAGCGGCACGTCGTACTCCGCTGCGGCGTCGACGACGCGCGTCATCTTCTCCGCGGTGACGTCGAGGGTCCCGCCGATCTCGATCGCGTCCGTCCCGGTCCGGCAGACGTCCTCGAAGGTCTCGCCCGACCGGAGGTCCTTGTCGGGGTCGACCTTCAGCACGTGGTCCCAGTCGTCCCACGGATTGGTCATCGGCCGAGACTCCACCGGGCGAGAACAAAAAGGTGCGGAACCTGTCCCGTCGACCGGGCGCGTCGCCCGGTTCCGGACGGCGGAGCGCGCTCAGAGCAGGTCGTCTATCTCGTCGTTGTCGAACGCGGCCGCCGGGTCGGGCTTCTCCTCGCGCTCGTCGCGGACCGCCTGCCTGGCGCGCTCTAGGAACGCCTCCACCCGCTGCGAGCGCTCGACGCCCGCGAGGAGGACTAGGGCGGCGATCCGCTCGGAGTCGAGCGGGAAGTCCCCGCCGCGCACCTGCATCGACCCCGTCTCCTCTTGAAGCCACTTCCGGGCCTTCTCCGCGCCCTTCCGCGAGATCCGGTCCGGATCGCCCGCGACCGCGACGAGGGCCGCATCGGCGTCGGTGGCATTCGGTAGCGAGAGCCCGGTCATCACCGCGCTGCGGACCGCGCTCGTCACCGTGGTGACGTTCTCCTCCGCGTCCTCGGCCGCGGGCGCCGACGCGAACCCGACCGCGGCCATCCCGCCCGCGCGGAGCGTGTTGATCACCTCGCTCGTGTCGACGACGGACTCACCGACGCCCTCGACCGCCTCGCCGGCGGCCAGGATGAGCCCGATCCGCTTCGCCATCGAGGCGTTGATCGCCTCGTAGCCGCCCTCCATGGACTCCCCCGAGGAGCGCCACGCGTCGTTGTCCAACAGGATCGTCGCGTCCGCCTCGCGGACCAGCGTCTTCAGCGAGCGGCCGGCGTTCACCTGATACATCGTCCCCTCGTCGCGGCCGGGGAGGATTCCGACCGCGTAGACGGGGACGTCGTACACGCGGTTCAGCTCGCGGACGAGGACCGGCGCGCCGCCGGATCCCGTCCCGCCGCCGAGGCCGGCGACGACGAGTATCGCCTCGGCCTCCGCGGTGACCTTCGGCGCGAGCGCGTCCAACACCTCGACGGCGTCCTCGTCCATCACTTCCGCGCCCAGTTCGTTGTCGCCGCCGACGCCGTGGCCGCTGACGCGCGACTGCCCGACGAGGACCGTTTCGAGCGGGAGCGGGTCGAGGTCGGCCGCGGCCGTGTTGACGGCGAGCGCGTCGAGGACCGCGCCGTAGCCGGCGTCGGCGTCGAACTCCGCGAGGGCGGTCGCCAGCTTGCCGCCCGCCTGTCCGACGCCGAGGAGGACTGCCTTCATGCGGGGACGTACCACTCCCCGGAACAATACCCTTTCCCCGAGGTTTAAGAGTGAAACCGCGGGCAACGGGTCGCATGACCGACCACGCGAAGGGGGCCGAGCCGTCGAGAACGGGAACGGAGGCGGCGCCGACGGGGGCGGAACCCGAGGCGAGGGCGAGAGAGAACGAAGGGAACGATCCGAGGGATCGGATCGAGGCCCGGCTCAGCGCGGTCGAGCGCGCGGTGACCGGGAGCGACGCGCGCCCGGCGGACGCCGCCTCGGAGGCGGAGGCGACCGCCGAGCGCGAGCGGCTCGAATCGCGGCTCGACGACCTCGAGGAGCGCGTCGCGGAGCTGGAGTCGGCGACGCAGGCGGTCCGCGGCTACGCGGGGGCGGTCAGAGCCGTCAACCGCGAGGTCGAGCGGCGGGCCGACCTCGCGCTCGCGCGGGCGACCGAGGCCGGGCGAGGAAGCGGACGGGACGGCGGTGGCGACGGGATCGGTCGAGGCGCCAGCGACGGGGGAGATCGAGGCGCCGGCGACGGGACCGGTCGAGACGGCGAGAGCGCCGCGCCCGACCGAGGCGCGCGAGACGGGGACGGCCCCGACGGTGCGGTTCCGTCGGAGAGCGCTCTCGACGCCGCCCTGCCGGACGACCGGCCGACGTCCGGACCGCGTACCGGCGACAGCGAGCGCGCCGAGGACGGCGGAGACGGCGACGACGGCGCGTGGGCGACGGACGCGCTGGACCGGCTCCGGGAGTCGCTGTGAGCGGGCCGTGATCCGGGTGGTCCTCACCGTCCTCGTGGCGGTCGCGCTGCTGGCGGCGTCGATGCCCGCGGTCGAGACGGCCCGAACCGCGACGACGGCGGAGCGGATCGGCGCGGAGGCGGACCGGCTGGAGCGGGCGATCGGCGGCGTCGTCGCCGGGTCGACGCCCGTGAGCGACCCCGCGATGGCGGCGCAGACGACGGTCCTCCTCCGGGTTCCGACGGGGTTCGCCGCGGCGGACGTCGACCGCGTCGCGCTCGTCGAGCCGCCGGACCGACCAGACGGCGTCGCCCTCACGTATCGGATCGACGACCGCCCGGAGCGCACGCTCCGCGTCGGCACGGGGCCCGCGGAGACGGCGGTCGACCTCGCCGGCGGACCGGTCGAACTCCGGCCGGGCGGGGCGAACCGGATTCGGATCAAATACGTCGACGACGGAGGGCCGACGGTCCGGATCCGTCGAATTGGATAGATCCGACCGGTCGGGATCCGTCGTGTCGGACAGCCCCGTTCGACAGAGGGAACCGAGAGCGGACGATCGGCCGATCGTTTATATATCAAACCGCGGCCACGCCCGCCATGAACCTCGGTCTCAGCGAGCGGATCGCCGGCGACGACGGCGAGACGCTTATCGGACGGCTTCCGTGGGTCGAAGACGGCGGCGGCAGGTGCCGGTGCGAACCGGCGTTCCGCGAGCCCGTGGGGACTGGCGTCGAGGACCGGGTCGTCCTCGATGTCGACGCCGACGGCTGCCCCGGACGCGGCGACCTCGCCGCGAGCCCGGACTGCCTCGCGACCGTTATCGCGGCGCTCACCGACCGGGACGCGGACGTGATAAGGACTCGACACCGCGGACGAGAGCGCTCCTACGCCGACCGGGCGGCCGACCTCCTGATCGCCGCGGGACGGTTCCGCGAGCGGATCGGCTTCCACGAAGAGCGGCTCGTCGATCGGGTCGCCCGCGATCCGCTCGGCGCGGCGGCGGAGGCGGCCGGACGCGCGAGTCCCGCGAAGCGGATCGCGACCGAGACGGGACTGCTGTCGGCCGCCGAGGAACTCGCGGGAGACGCGGACGGAGCGGAGAGCGACCGCGACCTGAACGAGCGGCTACGGGCGCACGTCGGGCCGACGGCCGCGACCGCGCGCGTCGCGGCCGCGCCGCCGCCGGGCGCGACGCTGGCCGACCGCTGGACGGTCTCGACCGGGGCGACCGTCCGGCTCTACGAGGGCGACGAATCCCTCAGGACGTATCACCTCACGCCGCCGAGCGCCGACCTGGACGCCGAGAGCGTGGCGACGCTGGCCGCCGCGCGGGACCGGCTGCTCGGCGATCCCCGCGGCGGCGACAGGGCGCCCGGACGAGCGGTGCGGGCCGTGGCGGACGACGTCGACCCGGTCGCGGACCTGACCGAGGTCCTGCGGCGGCACACGCACGGCTACGGCGCGTTCGAACACGTCTTCGCGGACGACCGCGTGAGCGACGCGACGGTGACGGCGCCGGTCGCGGAGAACCCCCTGCGAGTGGTCCTCGACGGCGAACGGTGTCGGACGAACGTGCGGCTTCCGCCTGAGGGAGCCGCCACGCTCGCGTCCAGGCTTCGACGGGCGAGCGGGCGGGCGTTCTCGCGGGCGACGCCGACGCTCGACGCGACGATCGAGTCCGAGACCGGACGGGTCAGGGTCGCCGCCGCCACGGCACCGGCGAGCGACGGCCTCTCGTTCACCTTCCGGCGCGGCGACCCGGAGGCGTGGACGCTCGCTCGGCTGGTGTCCGTCGACACGCTCACGCCCGCGGCGGCCGGCCTGTTGTCGGTCGCCGTCGAGCGCGGCGTGACCGGGCTCGTCGCGGGGGGTCGAGCGGCCGGGAAGACGACCGCGCTCGGGGCCCTGCTGTGGGAACTTCCCTCCGAAACGCGGACGATCGCGGTCGAGGACACGCCGGAACTCCCGGTGGACGCGCTCGCCGACGCCGGGCGGGACGCCCAGCGGCTCCGCGTCGGCGACGGCGCCGAGCTCGCGCCGGCGGACGCCGTGCGGACCGCGCTCCGCATGGGCGGCGGCGCGATGTGCGTCGGCGAGGTGCGCGGCGAGGAGGCGCAGGCGCTGTACGAGGCGATGCGGGTCGGGGCCGCCGGCGAGACGGTCCTCGGGACGATCCACGGCGAGGACCCGGCGGCCGTCGAAGAGCGCGTCGTCACCGACCTCGGGGTCGCCCGCTCGTCGTTCGCCGCGACCGACCTGATCGCGGTTCTCGACGACCACCGCGTCGAATCGATCGTGGAGGTCGGCGACCGCGACGACGGGGTGAGCTTCGATCCCCTCTTCGAGCGGACCGAACAGGGGCTCGTCGCGACGGGGCGGATCGACCGCGGCGAGAGCCGACTGATCGAGGACCTCGCGGAGGCGAGCGAGTCGTACGCCGCGGTTCGAGAGGCCGTCGACCGGCGGAGCGACCGAATCCGCGACGCGGTTCGAACGGGACGGACCGCGCCGACGCGGTACGCGGGAGGCGACCGATGACGGAGCGTCGGCCGACCGCGTCCGACGGGCCCCTCCGCTCCGCCGGCGACGACGAATCAGACGTTTCGGAGGAGCTGCGCCGGGCGGTCGCGTTCCTCGGGTGGGACGCCTCCGCAGAGCGCGTCGTGGCCGTCGGGTATCGGGTCGGGATCGTCACGGGTGCGGTCGTCACCGTCGTCTCGGCGCTCGTCGCCGGCGCGGTCGCCGCCGCGCCCGCGGGACTGGCCGCCTTCGTCGGCGGAGCACACGCGGTCCACCGTGCGCCGGTGTGGCTCGCGTCGCTCCGGCGGACGCGGGCGCTCGGCGCAGCGCCGGGACTCGTCGGGCGGCTCGTGTTGCGAATGCGGCTGGACCCCTCGACCGAGCGGGCGGTGCGGTTCGCCGGCCGGACGGGGGACGGACCGCTGGCCGCGGCGCTCGCCCGCCACGAGCGGGGGAGCGCGGACGGACCGACGAGCGGCCTCCGGGCGTTCGCCCGCGAGTGGCGGCCCTGGTTCCCGGCGATCGACCGCGCCGCGGCGCTGGTCCGGACGGCGGCGACCGCGCCGCCGGAGCGTCGCGGGCGGTGTCTGGACCGCGCGCTCGACGCGACGCTCTCCGGAACGACGGACCGACTCGCGTCGTTCGTCGGGGCGGTTCGGGGACCGGTCTCCGCGCTGTACGCGTTCGGCGTGCTGCTCCCGCTGGCGCTCATCGCGCTGCTTCCCGCGGGCGCCGCCGCCGGCGTCGCCATCGGTCCCGGGCTCGTCGCCGGCCTGTACCTCGTCGCGCTTCCCGCCGGACTGCTGGCCGCCTCGGCGTGGCTGCTCTTCCGGCGACCGGTCGCGTTCCCGCCGCCGGAAATCGGCGGCGACCACCCGGACGTGCCGGACCGGCGCGGCCGCGCGCTCGTCGTCGGGTGCGCCCTCGGAGCGGCGGCGGCCGTCGTCGCCGCGCGGACGGTCGCGCCGTGGGCGCGGCCGGTCGCGGGGGTCGGCGTCGGCGTCGGGAGCGCGCTGTTCGTCCTCGCGCGACCTCGTCGGGCGGTGTTATCGGACGTGCGCGACGTCGAGCGAGGGCTCCCGGACGCGATGACCGTGATCGGCGGCGACGTGGCGGAGGGCGTGGCGGTCGAGACCGCGGTCGCGAACGCCGGCGAGCGGCTGGACGGCGCGACCGGCGAGCTGTTCGAGCGCGCCGGACGGCGGAGCGACACGCTGCGGGTCGGCGTCCGCGAGGCGTTCTTAGGACAGGGCGGACCGGCGACCGCCGTCCCGTCGCCCCGCCTCCGTGGCGCGATAGCGCTGCTCGCCGTCGCCGCGCGTGAGGGTCGGCCGGCCGGCGACGTCCTGCTGGAGCTCGCGGACCAGCTGGAGTCGCTGCGCGAGCTCGAACGCGACGCGCGCCGCCAGCTGGCGACCGTCACGGGGACGCTCTCGAACACCGCCGCGGTGTTCGCGCCGCTCGTCGGCGGGGCGACCGTCGCGCTCGCGACGGGGATCGACGCCGTCGACGTCGGCGGTCTCGGCGCCGGGGCGGCCGCGGGCGCCGACGCCCTCGCCGGCGGCGGAGTCGGCGCGGAGGGCGGAGCGACCGCCGGCGCCGGCGGTGCGGCCGGCGGGAGCGGCGCGGCCGGGACGAACGGCGGTGCGGGAACCCTGTCGGTCCCGGTCCTCGGACGGATCGTCGGGACGTACGTGCTGCTGCTCGCCGCACTCCTCACCGGGCTCGCGACCGGCCTGGAGCGAGGGTTCGACCGGACGCTGGTGGCGTATCGGATCGGCATCGCGCTGCCGACGGCCACCGCGACGTTCCTCGTCGCGTTCGCCGGCGCCGGGCTCCTGTTTTGAAATCGGACGGCGGGGGAACGAGGTCCCGTTCGGACCCGACCTCCGCGCCGATCATTTATATACCAAGCCGCGCCCAGCCGCGCCATGTTCGAGACGCACCTCGACGCCACGTACGCGTGGCTCGGTCTGGCCGTCGTGAGCGTCGCGGCCGTCGGCGTGGCCGCATCGTTTCCGGCCTCGCCGCCGCCGGACGCCGACGGCGTGGCGCGCACGATCGATTCGGTCGCGGACGGGGAGTACCCGGCGACGGCCGAACACGGCATCACCGCGGAGAGGCTCCGGCTCGCGGAGGGATCCGTCTCGCTCGGCGACGATCGGGAGACGGCGCGGGCGACGCTCGACGCCCCGCGGATTACGCCGGTGATCCGGCCGGACGCGGGGATGACGCCGAACGCGACGACCGACCCGCGGCTTCGGCGCGTCCTCGACGGCGCTCCCCCGGACGCCGCGTTCGACGATCCGGCGGCGTTCGCGGCGGCGGCCGAGCGCGCGCGAGCGGCGGACGCGGCGTGGATGCCCGCACCGGAGCGGGTCACGGTTCGACGGGTCCACTACGGAGGCGTCCGCGTCACGCTCGTGGGGTGATCTCGCGTGTCACACGACTCCGTGAAACCAGACGGACCGGAAACGTCGGGGGCGTCGAAGCGGCCTGCTGCGGCGCTCTCGACCGCCGACCGCGCCGCCGTCGAACCGACCGCCGCGCTCGTCGCGGTAGTGGTCGTCGGACTCGCGCTGGGGCTGTACGCCGGCGCGTTCGCGGACGCGGCGCCCGACGACGATCGGTCGGCCGCGAGGGCGGCGCTCGACCGCGTCGAGGAGGCGATCACCGTCGGCGGCGTCGTCGACCCCGCGCGGATGCGACGAGTGGAAGCGCCGGGGACCGCGACCGCGATCGAACTGGAGGCGGGCGGCGAGCGGTGGCTGGCGGCGTCGGGCCCGGACGCTCCCGGACCGCCGGAGGTCCGGTCGCCGGACGCGGTCGCGGTCGCCGAGCGGCGGGTGACGGTCCGCGTGGCGCCGGGCCGAAACGTCCGCGGGACGCTCCGGGCGGTGGTGTGGCGGTGACCAGCACCGTCCTCGACGTGACCGTGCTGCTGCTTTGCGTCTCCGCGAGCGTCGTCGGGCTCGGCGCGAGCGACGCCGGCGGCCCCGACGGCCCGACCGCGACCGACGCCGCGGACCGGCTCGTCACCGAGACCGCGACCGTTTCGTACTCCGACGAGGACGCGCCGAACGGCACGCGTCGCGTCCACGCGACCCGCGCGGAGCTGCTCGCACTGGTCGCCGTCCGGGACGCGGAGGGCGCGTTCGACCGCAGGGCCGTCGAGGCAGTCCGCGCGGGAGTCGGTCCGCGGACGCGCGTCGACGTAACGGTCCGACGCGGCGGCGAGAGCGACGCAGACGACATCGTCGTCGGCCCGGGACACGGCGGATCGCAGGGACCGCCCGGCGCTCCGAGGGCCCGGGGCGTGGCGGCGGTGTCTCCGCACTCGATCGCCGGCGAGGCGGTTCCGTTGCGGAGGAGCGGCGGGCGGGGCCGAGCGGCCGACGCGACCGAATCCGGGGTAGCAGTCGCTGTCGGCCCCGAACCGCCGCGAAACGCCGACGTCGCCGTCGCCGTGGTCCGACAACCGGTTCCGGACCGGTTCGACGGCGAACAGGGATCGCATCGCTCGGCGGAAGGCGTCGTTCGGATCGTCGTCCGGAGGTGGTGAGCGTGGGGGATCGAGATTGCGGCCAGTCCGCGGACACGGGTCGCGCACGGACGTTCACCGTCGACGAACGGGCGCGCGTCCCCTTCGCGCTCGTCGGCGTGCTGTTGCTCGTGACGAGTTCGGCGTACGCCGCGGGGCTCGCTGAGCAGGGGCTCGTCGGCGAGGACCGCCGCGTCGAACGCGCGGTCGAGCGCGTCGACGCCGACGCCACCGCCGCGCTCAGGAGCGCGGCCCGCGAGGCCGCCCACGACGCGGCGAGAGAGCCAGTGACGCGCGCGCCGAACGGATCGGGGCCCGGAACCCGGGCGGTCCGCGAGGGGTCCGCCTTCGAGGACGCGTTCCGAGTCCGGCTCGCTATCGCGGGGGCGGAGGCGCTGCGCGCGGTCGAGAGCGACGTCGGCGGCGCCGAGGCGAACGCGTCGCTGCCGGCGGTCGACTCGGCCGCCGACCTCGTCGCGGCGCGCGAGCGGGTCAGCGTCGAACCGACCGCGAACGGGACCGCGACGCGGGTCACCTTCGCGGGCGTCGCGACGACCGCGACGCGGGAGGGCCGAACGGTCGTGAACCGGACGCGGTCGCGGACGGTCACGGTCGCCGTGCCGACCCTGGCCGCCCACGAACGGACCGAGCGGTTCGAGCGTCGACTCGACCGCGGACCCGTCGAGGGGCCCGGGCTCGGTCGACAGGTCACCGCCAGCCTCTACGCGATGGCATGGGCCCGGGGGTACGGCCAGTACGCCGGCGCTCCCGTCGAGAACGTCGTCGCGAACCGCCACGTCGAGCTGTCGACGAACGCCGGGATCGTCCGCGTCCAGCGGGACGTGTTCGGGACCAGCGACCCCGACGCGCGCGGCGGCGTCGCGCGGGCGGCCGCGCGGACCGGCGTGACCGACCTGCTGTCGCCGACCGGCGTCCCCGAGGCCGCCTGGACGGACGCCGTCCTCGGAGCGCCGACGCCGACGGGGACGGGGGACGGCGAGGGGGGAAACACGGCCTCGACCGGGGACGCGACGGCGAGCGAGGACGCCGCCTTCGACCCGGCCGCGGACGCGACGAGCGAGACCGCGTCGGTCGAGGTCGGGCACGCGGCCGACCGGGCCGCTACGCGCGTCCACGACGGCCTCGAATCGATCGTTCGGGCGAGCCACCGCGTCGAGGCGACCGCGGAGACGGAGACGACCCGGGTGGCCGACGGCGGCCCCGTGACGCCGGACCGCCCCCGATCGCTGCTCGACGAACCGTGGGAACGGGTCGACGCGTCGCGGACGGAGCGCGTCCGCGTGGTCGACGGGAGCGACCTCCGAACGGGGACCGACGGCGAGACGGTGTCGGCCGGTGAATCCGTGTCGTTCGGCGGCGCGACCCGGGAGGTCGTCGTCGAGCGCGCCGCGACCGCGACGTGGGAGCGGCGAGTCGTCGAGCGGGGGCCGAACGGGACGGTACAGAACGTGAGCGTCGACCGCGCCGTGACGACCGACGAGGCGACGGACCGGTACCGCGTCCGCGTGTCGGTGACCGGGACGTACGCGCCGCGCACCGGCGCGCCCGACAGGCCGACGGGGACGTTCGGCGCCGCCGAGGGCGTCGACGGCCCGGACCTCGCGGACACTCCGGCGGCCGCGCGGGCGGAACTCGACGTCGAGACCGACGGCGACATCGACCGGCTGGCGCGCGAGGCGGTCGAACGGGGCGACGAGACGCGGTCGACGGTCGTGTACGGCGAGCGGTCGGACGCCGACCTGGACCGGATCGCGAGGGACGTCTCGGAGCTGTCGGAGCGCGTCCGCGAGATCGAGACCGAGGCGTCGATGGCGGACGCCGCCGTCGGCGAGTCGACGCCGTACCGCGACCTCGCCGCGACCGTGCGGGACCGCCGGAACGCGCTCCGCGACGCTCCGCCGAGGTACGACGGCGCGGTCGACCGGGGACGCGTCGCCGCCCGCGTCGCGTACCTCGACGCCGTGATCGCGGAGCTCGAAGCGGCCTCCGAAGACAGAGAGGCGGCGACCGAGGGCGTGCTCGACCGCGTGAACGACGCGTTCGGCGGGCCACCCGTCGGCGAGGTGATCGCCAGCCGCGAGGCCGCCCGCGACCCGGGGACCTACAGCGTCGGCGACGAGGGGCCGGGCGGCGCCGTCACGTTCGCGCCGGAGGGGTCGCCGGGGTACCTCCCGCGGACGGCGGTCGACGGGGAACGCGTCGATGGCGTCGACGGCACGACGACGCGACCGCTCGTAACCCGGAACGTGAACTACGTCACGCTCCCGTACAGCGACGTCGCCGGCGGGA